>NZ_JAPKFL010000139.1 GCF_026262575.1 Streptomyces marinisediminis | reverse complement strand
AAGTCATGAAGGATCGCATGTTCCGTGTGCTGGCTTGTGCTGGTGCGGCCGTTTTCAGTGTCACGACCCTCACTGCAGCGGATACCTCTGCTGAAGTGACGTCGCTGCAGCGAGAGATCAACGATGTTCTCGCCAAGACCGATGGTGGAGTTCAAATCAGCGAGAACGAGATAGCTTGGGAGAATGGAAGCGTGATTATGTCCTTCCCTCTCCCGGGGGAGACTCAAGCACCTCCTAGCAGTGCAGCGGCTCAGAAACTGCAGGCAGACA
>NZ_JAPKFL010000138.1 GCF_026262575.1 Streptomyces marinisediminis | reverse complement strand
TGCGGTTGTAGGGTGGGGCGATGCCTGGTCCGAAGCCGCTGCTGCTGGAGCTGTCCGATCACGAACGCCGTGTCCTGCGGGGCTGGTTGCGCAAGCGGACGGCCTCGCAGGCACTGGCGCTGCGGTCGAGAATCGTCCTGGCGTGCGCCGAGGGCCGACCGAACGCGCAGGTCGCGGACGACCTGGGGATCTCGCGGGAGACCGTGCGGAAGTGGCGCTCGAGGTTCGTCGCGGACCGGTTGGAGGGTCTGGTGGACCGGCCGCGTTCGGG
>NZ_JAPKFL010000137.1 GCF_026262575.1 Streptomyces marinisediminis | reverse complement strand
GTGTCAGCCTCGTGAGCTATTTTATTGCGTCGATCAGCGATCAGCTTCAATTGACGCTTAACATCCTCGGGCCTAAGTCCTAGATGTTTGGCCACTTCCACCCAGAGTGACACGTCGCTCACTAGGCGAAAGGCGTCAGCCACTTTATCCGGCTGCTGGAAGCTAAGGTAGCCATGCTGCTCGCGAATTTCTTGCTCAAGCCAACCCACCCCTCCCGACTCTAGCGCTAAATGCACAGCCGCTAAACTGACTCGGAATCTGTCAAACCCTCTAGTGCGGTTAC
>NZ_JAPKFL010000136.1 GCF_026262575.1 Streptomyces marinisediminis | reverse complement strand
CTCGGTCGCGTACGAGGTGCCCGGGCCGTCGCCGCCGTCTTCGAACAGGCGACGCGTGTCCCAGCCGCGGTCGGTGGGCAGCGGGGAGATCGCGTCCTCCCCGGAGCGCACCAGCCGCCACAGCTCACCGGGGTCCGACACGCCGCCGGGGTAGCGGCAGCTCATGCCGACGATGACGATCGGGTCCTCCGCGTCCACAACCGTGACGGAGGTGCGCTCCGCCGGAGCCGGAGCGTCCCGCCCGCCGCACTCGGCGGCCACGTGCTCCGCGAGCGCGGAGGGCGTGGGGTG
>NZ_JAPKFL010000135.1 GCF_026262575.1 Streptomyces marinisediminis | reverse complement strand
GATGACCTCGGGGTTGAGCGCGAGGCCGCGGGCGATGCCGATGCGCTGGCGCTGCCCGCCGGAGAACTGGTGCGGGTACCGGTTGATGTACTCCGGGTTCAGCCCGACCACGTCCAGCAGTTCGCGCACCCTGCGCCGCCGGTCGCCCTTGGGCGCCACCTCCGGGTGGATGTCGAAGGGCTCGCCGATGATGTCACCGACCGTCATGCGCGGGTTGAGCGAGGTGTAGGGGTCCTGGAACACCATCTGGATGTTCCGCCGCACCGCCTTCAGCGCCCGCCCCGACAGCCGCGTGATGTCCTCGCCCTTGTAG
>NZ_JAPKFL010000134.1 GCF_026262575.1 Streptomyces marinisediminis | reverse complement strand
CTGTCCAGGTGTGCGGCGCCGGAGACCTTCGCGTCCATCTGCGCCGCCAGCGTGTCCGCGTCGAGCTCGTCCGTCGACCCGCCCGACGCCACTCCGGCGGCGTGGATGACGGTGGTGACGGGGGTGCCGTCTGCTTCCAGCCGTTCCTTGAGGGCGTGCAGGGCGGTGTGGTCGGCGGCGTCGCAGGCGATGACAGTGGCGCTGGCACCCAGTTCCTCGATGCTCGCGACCAGGTCGGCCGCTCCCGGGGCGTCGGGGCCGCGGCGGCTGGTGAGGACCAGGTGCCCGGCTCCGTGCACGGCGGCCCAGCGGGCGACCCGGGCG
>NZ_JAPKFL010000133.1 GCF_026262575.1 Streptomyces marinisediminis | reverse complement strand
TTCCAGCGTCCGCGAACGCCTCTCGGCGTCGTCCGCCGCCCGGTCCGCGGCGTCGCCGCCGCCCGCGGCCCCGTACAGGCCGTCCAGGTCCCAGCCGCGGTCCGTGGGGAACGGGGCGATGCCGTCGGCACCGTCGGCCACCAGCCGCCACAGGTCCTCCGGCGAGGCGACGCCGCCGGGGTAGCGGCAGGCCATGCCGACGATGACGACCGGGTCGTCCGCGTCGACCGCCGCACCGTTCGCGGGCACCGGCGCCGCGGCCGGCTCCGGCGCCGCCCCGCCCAGTTCGTCCGCGAGGTGGGCCGCGAGCACGTCGGCCGACGGATA
>NZ_JAPKFL010000132.1 GCF_026262575.1 Streptomyces marinisediminis | reverse complement strand
TGAGTCGGTAGTTCAGTGGCGGTTGTAGGGTTGGGGGATGCCGGGTCCGAAGCCGTTGTCGTTGGAGTTGTCCGAGCGCGAACGCCGGGTGCTGCGGGGCTGGTTGCGCAAGCAGACCGCTTCGCAGGCGCTGGTGTTGCGGTCGAGGATCGTGCTGGCGTGTGCGGACGGCGCGTCGAACGCTCGCGTCGCGGATGACCTGGGGATCTCGCGGGAGACGGTGCGGAAGTGGCGCTCGAGGTTCGTCGCGGACCGGCTGGAGGGTCTGGTGGACCGGCCGCGTTCGGGGGCGCCGCGTAGGATCACCGACGAGCAGGTCGAGGCCATGGTCGCCAGGAC
>NZ_JAPKFL010000131.1 GCF_026262575.1 Streptomyces marinisediminis | reverse complement strand
CAGCGCGGCCGAACCGGCCGGCGGCGCGGACGGCGCCGACCCGGCCCCGGGGCTGGTGTGCTGGCCCGTGTCCGGCGCGACGGAGGGGGCGCTGCGCGCGCAGGCCGAGCGGCTGCGCGCGTACGCCGCCGGCGGCGCGGCGCCCGACCTGGCCGGGGTGGGCCACGCGCTGGCCACGACCCGTGCGGCCCTGCCGCACCGGGCCGTCGTGGTCGGCCCCGACCGCGACACGCTGGTGACGGCGCTGGGCGAACTGGCCCTTGGCCGCGACACGGCCGACGGCCTGGTGCGCGGCACCGCGTTCGGCGGGGAGACCGCGTTCCTGTTCTCGGGGCAGGGC
>NZ_JAPKFL010000130.1 GCF_026262575.1 Streptomyces marinisediminis | reverse complement strand
CGGTGTCGGTGTCGGTGTCGACCAGGATCAGCCGGTCGGGGTGCTCGGACTGCGCGGCACGCACCAGCCCCCACACCGCCGCGGCGGCCAGATCCGACACCCCCGAACCCGCCACATCCACCGCACCCCGCGAGACCACCACCAACCGCGCGTTTCCACCCCCGGCACCCGCCAGCCACTCCCGCACCCGCTCCAGCACACCCACCACCCGCGCATGCACACCCTCCACCACACCACCACCGCCACCGGACACCCCAGCCACATCCAGCACCGACACCTCACCCACCGCACCCACCACCGGCTCCACCGGCACCCAACCCACCCGGAACAGCGAGTCGGCG
>NZ_JAPKFL010000013.1 GCF_026262575.1 Streptomyces marinisediminis | reverse complement strand
TCCAACTCCGGCGTCATCGCGGGCGTCGAGTGGGTGACGGAGAACGCCAGCGGTCCGTCGGTGGCCAACATGAGCCTGGGCGGCGGCGCGAACTCCGCGCTCGACCAGGCCGTGCGCAACTCCATAGCCTCCGGCATCACCTACGCGGTGGCGGCCGGCAACGACAACGCCAACGCGTCCAACTACTCGCCGGCGCGCGTGTCGCAGGCGCTGACGGTGGCGTCGAGCACGCGGACCGACGCGCGCTCCTCGTTCTCCAACTACGGCAGCGTGGTGGACATCTTCGCGCCGGGCTCGGACATCACCTCGGCGTGGATCGGCAGCAGGTCGGCCACCCGGACCATCTCCGGCACCTCGATGGCCTCGCCGCACGTCGCCGGCGCCGCGGCGCTGGTGCTCGGGGAGAACCCGTCCGCCTCGCCGACGCAGGTGGGCTCCGCGCTCGACTCGGCCGCCGTCACCGGCAAGATCAGCAACCCCACCGGTGCGCCGAACAAGCTGCTCCAGGTGGGCGAGGGCGACCCGGGCAACCCGCCCGACCCGGAGCCGGGTGAGGGCTACTTCGAGAACACCAACGACGTCACGATCTACGACAACCGCACCGTCGAGTCGCCGATCGCCGTCAGCGGGATGTCCGGCAACGGCCCGTCCGACCTGAAGGTCGCGGTCGACATCAAGCACACCTACATCGGTGACCTGAAGGTGGAGATCGTCGCCCCGAACGGCGCCTCGGCCGTCCTGAAGGACTTCGGCGCCGGCGGCAGCGCGGACAACATCAACCAGACCTACACGGTCAACGCCTCCGGCGTGGCCGCCAACGGCACCTGGAAGCTCCGCGTCACCGACAACTACTGGTACGACAGCGGCAAGATCGACGCCTGGTCGCTCCAGTTCTGACGCACCCGGTGCGCTGACGGGGGCCACCGCGCCCACCGTGCCCACCGTGTCGATCCCGGCCCCACGGCACCACGTGCCGTGGGGCCGGGCGCGCGTGCGCCGGCGGGGGAGCGCCGGTGGCGCGGGCCGACCGGGCGCGTCAGCCGTGCGGCTCCGCCGCCGGTCCGTCCGGTTCCGGTCCGTCCGGTTCCGGGTCCGCCGGGTGCGGGGCCAGCAGTGGCAGCGTCGAGGCCAGGCGCCGCTCGCACAGCTCCACCAGCCGGTCGTAGCCCGCCTCGCCCATCAGCTCGACCAGCTCGGCCCGGTAGGAGACGTACACCGGCTCCCCGGCGCCGTGCGCGGACGGGGCGCCGGTGCACCACCAGTGCAGGTCGTGACCGCCCGAGCCCCAGCCCCGGCGGTCGTACTCGCCGATGGACACCCGCAGCCG
Source organism: Streptomyces marinisediminis (assembly GCF_026262575.1). Lineage (GTDB taxonomy): Bacteria > Actinomycetota > Actinomycetes > Streptomycetales > Streptomycetaceae > Streptomyces > Streptomyces marinisediminis. Next base: position 163,377 of record NZ_JAPKFL010000013.1, on the reverse strand, counting down.
CTGCTCGCCGTCGGGCAGCTCCACCCAGTCGTAGGTGCGCCGGACCGGGAGCTGCCAGCAGACGTCCGGCTTGGTCTCCAGCGGCTCGCGCCCCTCGCGCAGGGCGAGCAGGTGCAGCGCGCACCCGGCGCCGCCGGCGAAGCCGGGCCGGTTGTTGAAGACGCAGGCCCCGCCGTAGCGCCGCGTCTTGCGCTCGCCGTCCTCGTCGGTCTCCACCCAGCCCGTGCGGGTGCCGACGTCGTGGAACTGCCAGGTGTCCGGCGTCAGCCGGGCGGCGTGCTCGGCGACGCGGCGCTCGTCGTCCTCGTCGGAGAAGTGTGCGCCCAGGGTGCAGCAGCCGTCGCCGGCGCGGCCCGCCTGGATGCCCTGGCACCCCTGACCGAAGACGCAGCCCCAGCGCGAGGTGAGCCAGGTCAGGTCGCACCGGAAGAACTGGTCGGCGTCGGCCGGGTCGGGGAACTCCACCCAGGCCCGGGCGTGGTCGAGGTCGACCTCCTCGCCCGCCGCGCGACGGGCCTCGCCCCCGACGTTCCGGTTGGTGTTCGGCCCGCTCGGCCGGGTTTTGCCCGGCTTGGCCGCGTTCGTCGTGCCCACGCCTCCCAGGGTAAGGGCCGCCGGGGACGCGGCGGCGACGTGGCGCGTTAGCGTTCTCCCCCATGAGACTCGGTGTCCTCGATGTGGGTTCGAACACGGTGCACCTCCTGGTGGTGGACGCGCACGGGGGTGCCCGGCCCCTTCCGGCCTTCTCGCACAAGGCGGACCTGCGCCTGGCCGAACTGCTGGACGCGGACGGCGCGATCACCGGCGACGGCGTGGACCGGCTGGTCGCCACCGTCCGCGAGGCGCTGGAGGTCGCCGAGGACAACGGCGTGGAGGACCTGCTGCCCTTCGCCACCTCCGCCGTGCGCGAGGCGCCCAACGGGGCCGCCGTCCTGGCCCGCGTCGCCGCCGAGACCGGCGTCACGCTCCAGGTGCTCTCCGGTGCCGACGAGGCGCGGCTCACGTTCCTGGCCGCCCGCCGCTGGTTCGGCTGGTCCGCCGGGCGGCTGCTCGTCTTCGACATCGGCGGTGGCTCGCTGGAGATCGCCTGCGGTGACGACGAGGCCCCGGACGCCGCGGTGTCGCTGCCGCTCGGCGCGGGCCGCCTCACCGGCCGCCACCTGCCCGGCGACCCGCCGGACCCGAGGGACGTGCGCGCCCTGCGCCGCGAGGTGCGCACCGGGATCGCCCGGGTCGTGGGCACCTTCAGCCGCCTGGGGCCGCCGGACCACGCGGTGGCGACGTCCAAGACGTTCAAGCAGCTCGCGCGGCTGTGCGGGGCCGCGCGCAGCGGTGAGGGCCTGTACGTGCAGCGTGAGCTGCCCCTCGACGCGCTGCGGGAGTGGGTGCCCGAGCTCGCCGCCCTGCCCACCGGGCAGCGCGCCGAGCTGCCCGGCGTCTCCGCGGGCCGGGCCCCGCAACTGGTGGCCGGGGCGCTGGTCGCGGAGGCGGCGATGGACCTGTTCGGCGTCCGCGCGCTGGAGATCTGCCCGTGGGCGCTGCGCGAGGGCGTGATCCTGCGCCGCCTGGACCACCTGCGCTCGGCGTGAGACGCGTCACGGGGTCCTCCGCGCGACGTTTCGTACCCTGGTGCGCGTGATCGCAGACCCACGGGCGCGCCGAGAGCGCGTGCGTCCGCCGAAGGTCGCGCTGTCGACGGCGTCGGTGTACCCGGAGACGACGGCGACCGCGTTCGAGATGGCCGGGCGCCTGGGCTACGACGGCGTCGAGGTCATGGTGTGGACGGACCCGGTCAGCCAGGACGTCGAGGCCCTGCGCCGCCTGGCCGACCAGCACGGCGTGCCGGTGCTGGCCGTGCACGCGCCCTGCCTGCTGATCACCCAGCGGGTGTGGTCCACCGACCCGTGGGCGAAGCTCACCCGGGCGCGGGCCGCCGCCGAGCGGCTCGGCGCGGACACCGTCGTCGTCCACCCGCCCTTCCGCTGGCAGCGCTCCTACGCGCGCGCCTTCGTCGAGGGCGTGTGGCGCATGGCGCACGAGACGGACGTGCGGTTCGCGGTGGAGAACATGTTCCCCTGGCGCTACCGCGACCGCGAGATGCAGGCGTACGCGCCCGGCTGGGACCCCACCGAGGAGGACTTCCGGCACTTCACCATCGACCTCTCGCACACCGCGACGGCCCGCACCGACACCCTGGCCATGCTGGACCGGATGGGGGACCGGCTCGGCCACGTGCACATCGCCGACGGCAACGGCTCGGCGAAGGACGAGCACCTGGTGCCCGGCCGGGGCAGCCAGCCGTGCGCCGAGGTGCTGACCCGCCTGGCGGCGACGGGGTTCGAGGGGCACGTGGTGGTGGAGGTCAACACGCGCCGCGCCATGTCGTCCGCCGAACGCGAGGCGGATCTCGCCGAGGCGCTCGCCTACACCCGGCGCCACCTGCACGCGCCCCGGCCCGCCTGACGCCCCCGGCCCGCCTGACGGCCCGGGGTGCGCCAGGGCACGCCCCGCGCCCCGCGCCCCCGAGACCCGGGGCGCCCGCGCCGGGCGTCTCACCATGCGGAGGTCACGTCCGGATCATGAGCGCGGCGGCGTACGCTCGAAGACTCACGGAAAGCACCCGTCACAGACCAGGGAGCGCACCATGCCCGAGCTGAGGTCCCGCACCGTCACCCACGGCCGCAACATGGCGGGCGCCCGCGCCCTCCTGCGCGCCGCCGGCGTAGCCCGCGAGGACTTCGGCAAGCCGATCATCGCCGTGGCCAACAGCTTCACCGAGTTCGTGCCCGGGCACACCCACCTCCAGCCCGTCGGCCGCATCGTCTCCGAGGCGATCAAGGCGGCGGGCGGCATCCCGCGCGAGTTCAACACCATCGCCGTCGACGACGGCATCGCCATGGGCCACGGCGGCATGCTGTACTCCCTGCCCTCCCGGGACCTGATCGCCGACTCCGTGGAGTACATGACCGAGGCGCACTGCGCGGACGCGCTGGTGTGCGTCTCCAACTGCGACAAGATCACCCCCGGCATGCTGATGGCCGCGCTGCGGCTGGACATCCCGGTCGTCTTCGTCTCGGGCGGCCCGATGGAGGCCGGCAAGACGACGCTGGTCGACGGCACCGTGCGCACCAACCTGGACCTGGTGCACGCCATGTCCGAGGCCGTCAGCGACACCGTCTCCGACGAGGACCTCGAGCGCATCGAGGAAGCCGCCTGCCCCACCTGCGGCTCCTGCTCGGGCATGTTCACCGCGAACTCCATGAACTGCCTCACCGAAGCCCTCGGCCTGGCCCTGCCCGGCAACGGCTCCGTGCTGGCCACCCACACCGCCCGCAAGGAGCTGTACGAGGCCGCGGGCCGCACGGTGGTGGACATCGCCCGGCGCTACTACGAGGAGGACGACGCCACCGTGCTGCCCCGCGCCGTCGCCTCGCGCGCCGCGTTCGAGAACGCCATGGCCCTCGACGTCGCCATGGGCGGCTCCACGAACACCGTGCTGCACCTGCTGGCCGCCGCCCAGGAGGCCGGGCTCGACTTCACGATGGCCGACATCGACGCCGTCTCCCGCCGCGTGCCCTGCGTCTGCAAGGTCGCGCCCAACGGCAGCTACCACATGGAGGACGTGCACCGCGCGGGCGGCATCCCGGCCATCCTGGGCGAGCTCCAGCGCGCCGGGCACCTGCACGAGGACGTCCACGCCGTGCACAGCCCGTCGCTGGCCGACTGGCTCAAGCAGTGGGACATCCGCGGCGGCGCGCCCTCCCCGGAGGCCACCGAGATGTTCTACGCCGCGCCCGGCTGCGTCCGCTCGGCCACCGCGTTCTCCCAGTCCGAGCAGTGGGACACGCTGGACACCGACGCGGCCGGGGGCTGCATCCGCGACGCCGCCCACGCCTACTCCGCCGACGGCGGCCTGGCCGTGCTCTACGGCAATCTGGCCGAGGACGGCTGCGTGGTGAAGACGGCCGGGGTGGACGAGTCCATCTGGACCTTCGAGGGCCCGGCCGTGGTCGTGGAGTCCCAGGAGGACGCCGTCGACGCGATCCTGACCAAGCGGGTGACCGAGGGCGACGTCGTCGTCGTCCGCTACGAGGGTCCCAAGGGCGGTCCGGGCATGCAGGAGATGCTCTACCCGACGGCGTTCCTCAAGGGGCGCGGCCTGGGCGCCAAGTGCGCGCTGGTCACCGACGGGCGCTTCTCCGGCGGCACCTCGGGCCTGTCGATCGGCCACGCCTCCCCCGAGGCGGCAGCCGGCGGCACCATCGCCCTCGTCCGGGACGGCGACCGCATCGCCATCGACATCCCGAACCGCCGCATCGAGCTCAAGGTGCCGGACGCGGAGCTGGCCGCCCGCCGCGCGGAGCTGGGCGGGGTGTACGCGCCGAAGTCCCGCGACCGCAAGGTGAGCCAGGCCCTGCGCGCCTACGCCGCCATGGCCACCTCCGCGGACCGGGGCGCCGTCCGCGACGTCTCGAAGCTGGGCTGAGCGCCGGGGCCGGTGGCCGCCCGCCCCGGGCGGCCCCTCGCCCCTCTCGGCACTCGTGCCGCGCCACAGAGGGCGCCGCCGGGCCGCGCCGCCGGGACGCCGCCGGGCCGCGTCGCCGGGACGCCGCCGGGCCGCGTCGCCGGGACGCCGCCGGGCCGCGTCGCCGGGACGCGTCGCCGGGACGCCGCCGGGCCCGGCGGTGGCGTGTCCCTCGGCCGGGGGGCGGGCGCGCCCGCGAGTACTTCGACCACACCGGCCCCGACGGCTCCGGCCCCGGGGACCGCATCACCGCCGCGAGCTCACCCCGCCGGCTCGGTCACGCTCCGCCGCCGGGGGCGCGGCACCGCGGGCTCCAACCGGGCGGCGGCGGGCTCCGGCCAGGTGGCGGCGTCCGGCGGGCGGTCGGTCACGAAGTGCCGGACCAGCTCGGCGATCTCCCGCGGACGCTCCAGGACGGCCCAGTGGTCGCTCTCCGGAAGCACGTGGAAGGTGCTCGGCTCGATCGTCGCGGCGAACGCGCGCTGGCGCGCCGGGGAGGTGACGGTGTCGTGCTCGCCGCTGAACACCAGCGCCGGCACGCCGGACAGCCCGCCCGTCAGCGGGAGCCGCCGGTGCATCGCCCGGTCGAGGACGGCCATCGCGTGCGGCGTCCCTGTCACGGCGCGCAGCAGGGAGCGCCGCACGTACCGGTGGGCCAGGGCCCGGCGGTGCACCGGCCGGGACGGGTCCAGGCACAGCATGCCGGCGGCGGCCAGGTCCGCGAACTCCCCGGCCCGCCCCGCCGCCAGCCGGTCGGCGGCCCGGCGCCAGTCGGCCAGTTGGGCGGCGCTGATGTGCGCGGGGACGCCGCCCAGCAGCAGCCGCGCGACCCGCCCGGGATGCCGCTGGGCGTAGCCGAAGACGATGGCGGCCCCGTAGGAGTACCCGAAGAGGTTGACGCGCGGCGCGCCGAGGTCGTCGACGACGCGGGCGAGGGCGGTGCGCAGCAGCTCGCTGTCCTGCTCGGGCCGCAGCGGGTCCGCGCCCCCCATGCCGGGCAGGTCGGCGGTGACGAGGCCGGCGACGGGCAGGACGGCGTCCTCCAGGTGCGGCCAGCCGTACATGCTCTGCAGCGCGCCGCCCACGACGACGACGGGCTCGGTGCGCGGGTGGGGCTGCCGCAGCAGGCGGTAGGCGTAGGACAGCCCGTCCACGGTCAGCCGGCGCACGGTCTCCTGCGGTGGTGCGTCCATCCCGGCTCAGCCGCCCGCCAGCACGAGGGCGGCGTTGTGCCCGCCGAAGCCCAGCGACGTCTTCACCGCGTACTCCAGCCGCGCCGGGCGCGCCGCCTTGGCCACCACCTCCACCGGAACGAGCGGATCGAGGGTGTCCAGGTTGACGGTCGGGGGGACGAGCCGGCGCTCCAGCGCGAGCACCGTGAGCGCCGTCTCGATGCCGCCCGCCGCGCCCAGCGTGTGCCCCGTCATGGCCTTGGTGGACGTCACCAGCGGACCGTCGCCGAGCACCCGGTGCAGCACGGAGCTCTCCACGAGGTCGTTCACCACCGTCGAGGTGCCGTGCGCGTTGACGTGGCCGATGTCGGACGGGGACACGCCCGCGTCGGCCAGCGCGGCCCGCAGCGCCCGCTCGACACCGGTGCCCTCCGGGTCGGGGGCGACGGGGGCGTACGCGTCGTTGGTCGCCCCGTATCCGAGGACCCGCGCCCGCACCCGCGCCCCGCGCGCCCGGGCGTGCTCGGGGCGCTCCAGGACGAGCAGCCCGGCGCCCTCCCCGATCACGAAGCCGTCCCGGTCGACGTCGAACGGGCGGCAGGCGGCGGCCGGGTCGTCGCGGCGCGTGGACAGCGCCCGCAGCCGGCAGGCGCTGGCGATCAGCAGCCGCGCGCACACCGACTCGGCGCCCCCGGCCACGGCCACGTCGCACAGCCCGGCGCTCAGCAGCGTGCGGGCCGTGCCGATGGCGTCCGTCCCCGAGGAGCAGGCCGTCGTCACCGCCAGGCCCGGGCCGCGGGCCCCCAGGTCGCGGCAGACGGCGCTGACCGCGCCGTTGACCGGGACCAGGGCGCCCAGCTTGGGCGAGACCCGGCGCGGGCCCTGCTCGGTGAGCGCCGCCTGCTGCGCGTCGTAGAACGGCAGCCCGCCGTGGGCGGAGCCGATGACCACGGCGACCCGCCCCGCGTCCCACACTCCGGGGTCGAGCCCGGCGTCGGCCACCGCCTCCCGCGCGGCGACGACGGCCAGTTGGGAGAAACGGTCCATCAGCCGCGTCTCGGCCACGCCCAGCACCGCGTCGGTGTCCAGCTCCGCGCCGTCGACGGCGTAGAAGAAGTCGCAGGACAGGCCGCTCAGCTCCGCCGGACGCACCACTCCGCGCGGCGCGGTGGCCGTCGTCACCTCCCGCCACGCGCGCTCGACGCCGACCCCGGCGGCCGTGACCAGGCCCAGCCCCGTCACGGCGGCGGCGAAGCCCGGCGCCGCGCTCACGCCGCCACCCGGTCGCGCACGGCGGCGACGAGCTGTCCCACGGTGTCCCGGGACGTCAGCTCCACGTCCTCCAGGTCGACGCGCAGGCGGTCCTCGATGAGCAGCCGCAGCTCCTCCAGCGCCAGGGAGTCCATGCGGAGCTGCCGCAGGGGGACCTCGGGGCGCACGGCGGCGGCGGCCACCCCGAACTTCTGGGTCAGCAGCGCGCTGACGTGTTCTGCGATCTCCATCCGGCAGTCCCCTTGCTCCCCACCTGGCCACGGAAGGCTCGTACGTCGGACAAGGTGCGCAACGCCGCGCGGCGCGCGAGGTTACGTCCCCGGATGCGGCGGCACACGAAGGGGTTCGGCGGCGAACAGCCATAGGGTGCGACTCCCGCGCGGCCCCACCGCCCGCCGCGGCCGGCACGCGGTTCCGGCCGGGCATCCGCTCCCGGGCGGACGGGGGCGGCGCGGCCCGTACGACCCGGCCGCCACGGTGGGGGAGGTGGAAGGTCACCCCGTGGGCCGGGACCGGCCGGGCGCCGGTGTGGCCGGGCCGGGGGCGGGGGAGGCGGCCGCGGTCGGCGCCGCGGTACGCCGAAGTCGACGGGGGCGGCCGTTTAAGCTGGACGAGGTGGGCTGCCAGCCGCCGGAACCGGCGGCCGGGCCGACACACCCCCGGCGGGCGGGCGGGCGACGACGCCGGGGCGGGCCGGGCGCGCGGTGCGACGGCGGGACGGGCCGAGTGCGCGGGGCGGGTGCGCGGGGTGGCCTACTTGAAGAAGGCGATCCCGTCGTCCGGCAGGTCCTTCAGGTCCTTCGCCCACTCGCTCGGGTCGACGACCTTCTTGAGCTGGGCGGACATGTAGGGCCGCAGGGGCACCTCCGGGGTGGCCTTCTCGCCCACCCACATCAGGTCGCCTTTGACGAAGCCGTACAGCCGCTTGCCGCCGCTGTAGGCCGCCGCTGAGGCGAGGCGGGCGACGGCGTCGGTCGCGAGGTCGATCTGCGGCTTGCCCTCGGCCAGTTCGCCGTACCAGATCTCGGCGATGCCCTGGTCGCGGACCATGGTCACCTCGACCTTGCGGCCCTCGCCGATCCGCCAGTAGCCGGTCTCCGTCTCCAGCGGACGCACCTTGCGGCCCTCGGCGTCCAGGACCCAGGAGTGCGAGACGTACTCCAGGAAGTCGCGGCCGTCGTGGCGGAAGGAGACCTCCTGGCCGAAGTTGCACTGCTCGGCGCCGGGGAAGTCCGCGACGCCCGCGCCCGTCCAGTCGCCGAGCAGGAAGGCGAGGGGGACGAGGTCGGGGTGCAGGTCGGACGGGATCTCGATCATGGAGTCAGACGCTCGCTGGTTCGTTCGGCGGTGCGGTGCGGTGCGGTGGGCGCGGGTGGGGGCCGGGGCTCAGCGCTGGCCCTCGAAGAGCTTTTTCACGACCAGGAGCGCGAACCCGCCGGTCCCGAGGACGACCAGGACCATCAGGGAGATGAAGAATGCCTCAAGCACGGGGCGCTCCTTGCGCGGCTCGGTGGACGGACGACCGGGGCCGAGTCTAGTCGCCGCGGAGGGCCCCGGCGCTGTGAGGTCCGCCGCCCGGCTACCGTGGCCCCATGGCAGACGGTGCAGAGGGTTCGCGCAAGCTGGTGATCAAGGTGACGGCCGGGGCGGACGCCCCCGAGCGCTGCTCCCAGGCGTTCACGGTGGCCGCGGTGGCCGCCGCGAGCGGGGTGGAGGTCTCGCTGTGGCTCACCGGTGAGTCGGCGTGGTTCGCGCTGCCGGGCCGCGCCGCGGAGTTCGAGCTGCCGCACGCGGCGCCGCTGCCGGACCTGATCGCGGGCGTCCAGGCCGGGGGCCGCATCACGCTGTGCACCCAGTGCGCGGCGCGCCGGGGCATCTCCGAGGCCGACGTGCTCGACGGCGTCCGCATCGCCGGCGCGCAGGTCTTCGTCGCGGAGGCGATGGCCCCGAACACGCAGGCGCTCGTGTACTGAGGCACCGGCGCGCCGGGGCGTGCCGGAGGGCGCCCGCGGCCGCGCCGCCCGGCGTCCGCCCGCGGCGTTCCGGCGCGCGACGGGCCGAGGGCCGCACCCTGGCGTCCAACCCGGTGCGGCCCTCGGCCCGTGCGCGACCCCAGCGGACCGCGAGCGCGTCACACGGCGATGGCGACCTCCGCCACGCCGCCCTGCTGGGCGACGACCGTCTGGTCCGCGGTGCCGCCCGGCACCAGCGCGCGGACGGTCCAGGTGCCCTCGGCGGCGTAGAACCGGAACTGGCCGGTCGCGGAGGTGGGCACCTCGGCGGTGAACTCGCCGGAGGAGTCCAGCAGGCGCACGTAGCCGGTGACGGGCTCGCCGCCGCGGGTCACGTTGCCCTGGATCGTGGTCTCACCGGGCTTGATGGTGGAGGCGTCCGGGCCGCCTGCCTGGGCTCCGCACATGGAGGGTCCTCTTTCGGATCGGGAAAGCGGGAGAAGCGGGAGAGGGGTCAGCCGGTCGCCGTCACTTGGCGGGGCCGAGCTCGATCGGGACGCCGATGAGCGAGCCGTACTCCGTCCAGGAGCCGTCGTAGTTCCGGACGTTCTCCTGGCCCAGCAGCTCGTGCAGGACGAACCAGGTGTGGGCGGAGCGCTCGCCGATGCGGCAGTAGGCGATGGTGTCCTTGGCCAGATCCACGCCCTCGGCCTCGTACAGCTCCTTCAGCTCCGCGTCGGTCTTGAAGGTGCCGTCGTCGTTGGCCGCCTTCGACCACGGGATGTTGCGGGCGCTGGGCACGTGGCCGGGGCGCTGCGACTGCTCCTGCGGCAAGTGCGCCGGGGCGAGCAGCTTGCCGCTGAACTCGTCGGGGGAGCGCACGTCGATGAGGTTCTGCTCGCCGATGGCCTGGACGACGTCGTCGCGGAAGGCGCGGATCGCGGTGTTCTGCGGCGTGGCCCGGTACTGGGTGGCGGGGCGCGTCGGGACCTCGGCGACCAGGTCGCGGGAGTCCAGCTCCCACTTCTTGCGGCCGCCGTCCAGCAGGCGCACGTCCTGGTGGCCGTACAGCTTGAAGTACCAGTAGGCGTAGGAGGCGAACCAGTTGTTGTTGCCGCCGTAGAGGACGACGGTGTCGTCGTTGGCGATGCCCTTCCCGGACAGCAGCTTCTCGAACCCGGCCTGGTCGATGAAGTCGCGGCGCACCGGGTCCTGGAGGTCCTGCTTCCAGTCGATCCGGATCGCGTTCCTGATGTGGTTCTTGTCGTAGGCCGAGGTGTCCTCGTCCACCTCGACGACGACCACCTTCGGGTCGTCGATGTGGGCCTCGACCCAGTCGGCGTCCACCAGGACGTCACTGCGGCTCATGGGATCTCCTCCGGGGCGTTGGTGCGGTGCGGTGCGTGTGCGGTGCGTGCGGCGGGTGGTCTGCGGTGCGGGGCGCGCGGGGCGCCGCGGAGGCGGGTCCTCCGGGCGGGCGTCCGGCGCCGTCCGGTGTGGCGTGCGGCGCCGGACCGGCACGGAGCGGGGCGCCGTCGGCCGTGGCGGGCGGCTGGGCGGCCCGCGCCCGTCGGCCGGCACGGCGCCCGCCGCACCGGTGCGCCGGCCGACGGGCGCGGGCCGTCAGGCGGTGGGGCGACAGAGCATGGCGGCGACGCGGCACAGGTCGACTGCCCGTCGCTTGGTGAGTTCCGCCTGTCGGGTCATGCCGTCGATCGTAAGGACGCGGGACGCGCGTGTCACCGACGTTCCGCATGACGAGACGTGATCGTTTGCATGGTGGGACGCGAGCCGGTGCCGCGCCGCTCCCCGCCGCTCCCCCTCGGGGGCGGCGGCGCCGGCATCTCGCGGTCGCCCGGGGCGACGTCTCGGATGCTGGACGAGGGCCCTTCCACGCCCGTTCCGGCCGCCTCCGCCGCGCCCGGGCACCCGTGCCGCGCCCTGGCGGCGCGCCCTTCGCCGGGCACTGGCGTGCGGGGCCCGACCGCCCGTGGGCTGCCCGACCGCCCGTGCGCCGGGCCGGGGCCGTCCGTGCGTGGGGCCGTCCGTCCGTGGGGAGCCCACGCCTTCCCCGGGCCGCCCGGCCGTCCGGTCGTCCGTGCGTCCGCCCCGGCGCCCGCGCCGCCGGCCGCGTCAGCCGGCGAGGTCGATCCGCTCCCCGGCGAACTCGACCTGGACGCCGTCCTCGGTGGCCTCGACGCCGGTCAGCTCCACGCCGGCGGGCAGCCCGTCGATCCGCCGCGTGTAGTCGATCCGCTCGCGGATCAGCTCCTCGACACCGGGGATCGAGGAACCGGGCACCTCGTCGGCGTGCAGCCGGATCGTGTCGCCGTTCTCCACGGTGAGCGTGCTGACCGTGGACTCCTCGATCGTGCGGTCCAGCAGCGGCACCCGCACCCGGCCGGTGACCTCGACCTTCGCCTGCCCGTCGGCCGCCGCGTCGCCGCCGTGGGAGATCGTCACGCCCTCGTCGGCCGCCGCGCTGAGCGCGTCGTAGGTGATGTACGCCGTCCCGGTGGCCTCGGCGGCCACGCCGCCGCGGAAGTCGTCGGCGAGCCGGATGTCGCGGGCCCGCACGTCGAACTCGTCGACCTGGAGCGTGCGGCCGTCGCTGGAGGCGGTGACGCCGCTGAGCGTGATGTCCACCGACTCCAGCTCCTTGCTCGCGAGCTGGGTGAGGAAGGGGAAGCCGTTCACGGACGCCTCGGCGGACTCCGCGCCGCGCGCTGCCCGGGCCCGGTCGGCGAGCTCGCCCTCGGCGTAGTTCACCGCGAGCCGGTCCACGCCGACGAAGAGGCCGCCCAGCACGAGCAGGACGATGAGTGTGATCCGCAGTGCGCGCATGGCCTTCGGCCCCCCAGGTCGACTCCCGCGATCCTAACGGCGCGGCTACCGGCCGGTTCAGGCGGTGACCCGGCCGGTGGCGGCCCGGTTCAGGCGGCGAGCCGGGCCAGGGCGTAGACGGCCGGGGCGGCCAGGGTCAGCGGCAGGGCGACCCCGGCGGTCAGGTGCACGAAGCGCGAGGGCCAGTCGTAGCTGGCCGTGCGCAGGCCGACCAGTGCGCACCCGCCCGCGAGCGCGCCGAGTACCGCGCCCGCCGCGCCGCCCTGGAGCCCGGCCCACCGCACGGCCTCGGCACCGACCAGCTCCGCGGCGGCCAGCCCGGCCGCCGCGGCGCCCGCCAGCGCCAGCGCGGCGGTCACCGGCCCGGGCAGCGGCACCGCCCGCAGCACGGCGGCCGCGCCCACGGCGACGGCGCCGGCCGTCACCACCTCGGGGCTGTGTTCCACGGCGGCCAGGAACCCGGCCGCCAGCACGGTCAGCACCGTGGCGGTGACGCCCGCGGTCAGCGCGTACAGCCGCTCCTCCGGGGCGCCGCGGTCGCGGAGCTGGAGCAGCAGCACCAGCAGCATCCAGAACCCCAGCACGCCCAGCAGCGCCGTCGCGGTGTGCCCGGCGTCCACGGCGAGCAGCGCCGCGTCGGCGGTGAGCCCGGCCAGGAAGGCCGCCGCGATGCCCTGCCGGGCGGGCCACATGCCGTTCAGCCGGTACCAGCCGGCGGCCGTCACCGCCTGGAGCGCCAGGAGCGGCACGACGAGCGCGAACCGGCCCAGGGGGGCGGCGGCGGCGAACGCCACCGCCAGCGCGAGGGTGCCCAGGGCGGGCAGCGGACCCGGTGGGATGACCGGGTCGCCGACGCGCTCGGCGACACCGCCGGGGCCGTGCGCCGAGCGGCCCGCCCGGCGGCGCCCCGGCCCCCGCCCGCGCCCCGGGCCGGGCTGCGGCGGGACGGCACCCGGGCCCCCGGGGCCGCCCGTCGGCGTCCCCGGGGCGGGTTGCGTCGCCTGCGGCGGCCGCGACCCGCCGTGCTGGTGCGGGGCGTGGTCGTGCCGGTCGTGCGGCGCGCTCACCGCGCCCCTCCGGCGAACGGCGGGAGGACCTCGACGGTGCCGCCCTGCGTGAGCCGCACGGCCTCGTGAGGGCGGGTGCCGACCGGGTCGCCGTCCACCAGGAAGGAGCAGCGCCGCAGCACCCGGGCGAACTCGGGGCGCGCGGTGTGCCGCGTCCGGGCGGCGTCCAGGGCCTCGGCCAGCGTCCCGGCCTCGTACCCCTCCTCCGCGACCCCGGCCGCGGCCTTCGCCGCCGCCCAGTAGCGGATCGTTCCCTGTACGGCCATGTAGCGACTCCCACCGCGACGAGCTAGTGCGTGGCCCCCATCATGCCCTCCCCGCCACCGCCCGCCCGCCCCGCCGCCCGGCCGTTCCCGGCGGGGTCCGTCCGCCGGGGCGGAGGGTGAACGGCGGGGTAGGGCGTGGTGAACGTCGCACTGGGGAGGCGGGGGGATCTCGGCTATCCTGCTGCGGGTAAGGACTCGGGCAATGTCGCCTCCGGGTCCTTTCGTGCTTTCGGGCGGCCCTCACCCACCGCGGGGAGCGCGCCGTCCCCCGCCCTCGATGGGACCGAGGAAGGACTCACCGTCATGAGCTCGCTTCTCCTCCTGACCAACGCTCTCCAGCCCTCCGCCGAAGTGCTGCCCGCGCTCGGGCTGCTGCTGCACAACGTGCGGGTCGCCCCGGCCGAGGGGCCCGCCCTGGTCAACACGCCGGGGGCCGACGTCATCCTCGTCGACGGGCGGCGCGAGCTGCCGCAGGTGCGCTCGCTGTGCCAGCTCCTGCGCTCCACCGGGCCCGGCTGCCCGCTGGTGCTGATCGTGACCGAGGGCGGCCTGGCGGCCGTCACCGCCGAGTGGGGGGTGGACGAGGTGCTGCTGGACACCGCGGGCCCCGCCGAGGTGGAGGCCCGGCTGCGGCTCGCGCTGGGGCGCCAGCAGCTCACCGTGGACGAGAGCCCGATGGAGATCCGCAACGGCGACCTCTCGGTGGACGAGGCGACCTACAGCGCCAAGCTCAAGGGCCGCGTGCTCGACCTCACCTTCAAGGAGTTCGAGCTGCTGAAGTACCTCGCGCAGCACCCCGGCCGGGTGTTCACCCGCGCCCAGCTCCTCCAGGAGGTGTGGGGCTACGACTACTTCGGCGGCACCCGGACCGTGGACGTGCACGTGCGGCGGCTGCGGGCCAAGCTCGGCCCGGAGCACGAGTCGCTCATCGGCACCGTCCGCAACGTCGGGTACCGGTTCGTCACGCCGGAGAAGCCGGGGAAGCAGGGAAAGCAGGGGAAGCCGGAGGAGGTGGCCGAGCGCGCCGCCGGGGAGAAGAGCGTCGCCGAGGCGGCCGAGCGGGTGGCCAGGGACGCGGCGGACGCGGGCGGTACCGGGCGCCGCTGACGCCCGGTACCGCCCACGTCCGCGCGCGGCCCGTCCGCCCGGCGGGCGGCCCGTCCGCCCGGCGCGTGCGTCGGCTGCCCGGCGTGCGCCCGCGCCACCCACGGAGTGGCGCCCACGCCGCCAGCCCGTGCGCTGCTCGTGCCGCCCACGGTGCGACGCCCCGCGGCCCGGCGGGTGTGCCGGGCGGCCCCGGCGTGGTGACGTGGCGGGGGAACGGTATCCGCGTGTGACCCTGGGGCCCGTCCCCCCGCGTAGACTGCCCGCCGTGGCGAAGGTGACGCGAGACGACGTGGCACGGCTGGCGGGAACCTCGACCGCCGTCGTGAGCTACGTCATCAACAACGGACCCCGACCGGTCGCCCCCGCCACCCGGGAGCGGGTGCTCGCGGCGATCAAGGAGCTCGGCTACCGGCCGGACCGCGTCGCGCAGGCCATGGCCTCCCGCCGCACCGACCTCATAGGGATGATCGTCCCCGACGCCCGGCAGCCGTTCTTCGCGGAGATGGCCCACGCCGTCGAACGGGAGGCCGCCGAGCGCGGCAAGATGGTGCTGGTCGGCAACTCCGACTACCTCGACGAGCGCGAGGTGCACTACCTGCGGGCGTTCCTCGGCATGCGGGTCTCGGGGCTGATCCTGGTCAGCCAGGGCCCCAGCGAGCGCGCGGCGGCCGAGATCGAGGCGTGGGACGCGCGGGTGGTGCTGCTGCACCGGCGTCCGGAGGCGATCGAGGACGTCGCCGTGGTGACCGACGACGTGGGCGGCGCGCACCTGGCCACCCGCCACCTGCTGGAGCACGGGCATCCCTACGTCGCCTGCCTGGGCGGCGTGGAGACGACCCCGGTCGTCGGGGACCCGGTGACCGACCACGTCGAGGGCTGGCGGCGCGCCATGCGCGAGGCGGGCCGCTCCACCGAGGGGCGGCTCTTCCAGGCACCCTACAACCGCTACGACGCCTACGAGGTGGGGCTGAAGCTGCTGTCCGGCCCGGACCGGCCGCCCGCGATCCTCTGCGCGACGGACGACCAGGCCATCGGCGTCCTGCGGGCCGCGCGCGAGCTGCGCCTCGACGTGCCCGGTGAGCTGGCCGTCGCGGGCTTCGACGACGTGAAGGAGGCGGCGCTGACGGACCCGCCGCTGACCACGGTCGCCTCCGACCGCCCGGGGATGGCGCGGGCCGCGGTGGACCTGGTGCTCGACGAGACCGTGCGCACCACCGGCTCCCGCCGCGAGCGGCTCCGGCAGTTCCCCTCCGCCCTCGTCGTGCGCCGGAGCTGCGGCTGCGGCTGACGCCGTCCGGCCGCCGGGGCTGTCGCCGCCCGCCGCGACGGGGGCGCTCAGGCCGTGAAGCCGCGGCAGCCCGGGCCGGCCTCGGCGGCCATGTCCCAGGGGTTGACCAGCGCGCAGCGGTCCAGGGTGAGGCAGCCGCAGCCGATGCAGTCGTCCAGGTCGTCGCGCAGCTCGGTGAGTTGCTTGATGCGCAGGTTCAGGTCGTCGCGCCAGCACTCGGAGACGCGGGCCCAGTCGGCCCGGCTGGGCGTGCGGTTCTCCGGCAGCAGGTCCAGCACGTCGCGGATGCGCTCCAGCGAGATGCCCACGCGCTGGGAGGCGCGGATGAAGGCGACGCGGCGCAGGGTGTCGCGCGCGTACCGGCGTTGGTTGCCACTCGTGCGGCGGCTGTGCAGGAGTCCGTTGCGCTCGTAGAAGCGCAGGGCGGAGGCGGCCACGCCGCTGCGGGCGGCCACTTCTCCGACGGTGAGTTCGCGCGCCTTCCAGGAGGGTGTCGTCATGTCCGTCACCGTAGCTTGACTTCAACCTAAGTTGAAGTCAGAGGCTCGGTGCAGCGGTCGGGCGAGGGGCCCGGCCCGGACCACGGGAGTCACCATGTCCACCACCGCGCTGCGCCTGGCCGTCCTGACCGGGAGCGTCCGCGAGGGCCGCTTCGGCCCCACCGTCAGCCACTGGTTCGCCGAACAGGCCCGCGAGCACGGGGCGTTCGACGTGGACGTCGTCGACCTGGCCGACCACCCGCTGCCGCTGGTGATGCCGAGCTGGGGCGGCGCTCCGGCGGCCGACGTGGCGCGCCACCAGCGGGAGCTTGGCGCGCGGCTGGCGCGGGCGGACGCCTTCGTCGTCGTCACCCCGGAGTACAACCACAGCTTCCCCGCCGCCCTGAAGAACGCCGTGGACTGGTACCGCGAGGAGTGGCGGGCCAAGCCCGTCGGGTTGGTCTCCTACGGCGGCCAGGGCGGCGGCATCCGGGCCGCCGAGCAACTGCGGCAGGTCTTCCCGGAGATGCACGCCGTCACCGTGCGCGACGCGCTGAGTTTCCACCACGCCTGGAACGCCTTCGACGAGCAGGGCCAGCCCCGGGAGGCCGCGGAGGCGGCGGCCGCCGCCAAGGGCATGCTCGGCCAACTCGACTGGTGGGCGTCCGCGTTGGCCGAGGCCCGGGCCAAGCGCCCGTACGGGGCGTGACACGGCGGCGCGCCCACCCGGCCGGCGTCCGGCGGGTGGGCGCGTCCGTGCGCGGGGGCGGTGCTCAGCGCACGACGGTGACGCGGTCCGCCGCCGGGGCCGCCAGCGGGGCGCCGGGGGAGGAGTGCGCCCGCAGGTACTCCTCCAGCGCGCGCAGGTCGTCCCCGCCCACCAGCGGGTCGGTGCCCTCGGCCAGCGTCGGGAAGCCGTCGCCGCCGCCGGCGAGGAAGGAGTTGACGGCCACCCGGTAGGTGCGGTCGGCCGCCAGGGGCGCGCCGTCCAGCCGCACGGAGCCGGCCACGACGCGGTCCGCGCCGGTGCGGGTCAGGTCCAGGGTGTAGGTGAACCCGTGCGAGACCTGGAGGATCTTCGGCGCGGCCGCGTTCGCCCCGCTCACCTGCTCGCGCAGCACGCCGAGGAGCTGCTCCCCGGTGAGGGAGACGATGTTGACGGTGTTGGAGAAGGGCTGGACGGTGTAGCCCTCGGCGTAGGTGACCACGCCGTCGCCCTCGGTGCCGGAGGCCGCGTGGGTGAGGTCGGCGCGGATGCCGCCGGGGTTCATCAGCGCCAGGTCGGTGGTCTCGTCCTGGGTGCGGGCGTGGGCGAGCTGCGCGTCGGCGACGAGGTCGCCCAGCGGCGTCTCCGGCAGCGTCCGGTCCGCGGTGATGTCCTCGGAGACGTAGCCGATCGGGCGGTTCGCGACGGGTGCGGCCAGCTCCTGCCAGCCGGCGATCAGCTCGGTGAGGTCGGCCGCCTTCGGCCGCTCGCGGTGGACGACGTGGTTGGTGCCGGTCACCGAGGCGCGCACGATGTCGCGCCGGGCGCGGTCGTAGACCATGTCGAGCTCGGTGAACAGGCGGCCGTAGGAGGCGGCGGAGGTGACCAGCCGGTCGTTGCCCTCCGGGTCGGGCAGGCTGCACACGTACGGCTGGTGGGTGTGGCCGGTCACCAGCGCGTCCACGCCCGCGTCGGTGCGCGCCGCGATGTCCGTGATCGGCCCCGAGATGCCGCCGCCGGGGGCCGCGCAGTCGGCGTTGTACGCCGGGTTCGCCGGGTGGCCGCCCTCGTGCACGAGGGCGACGACGGCGTTGACGCCCTGGCGCCGCAGCTCGCGGGTGTAGCGGTTGATCGTGTCGGCTTCGTCCAGGAACTTCAGCCCCTTGACGCCCTCGGCGGAGACGATGTCGGCGGTGCCCTCCAGCGTGACGCCGACGAAGCCCACCTTCACCCCGCGCTGCTTGACCACCGTGTACGGCTTCAGCAGCGGCTTGCCGGTCTTCTCGTCGACGACGTTGGCGGCCAGCACGGGGAAGTCGGCGCCCGCGAAGGTGCGGTCCTCGGCGTAGCAGCCGTCGACCGGGTGGCAGCCGCCGCGCTGGAGCCGCAGCAGCTCCGCCCGGCCCTCGTCGAACTCGTGGTTGCCGACGCCGACGACGTCCATGCCGAGCGCGTTCATCGCCTCGATCGTCGGCTCGTCGTGGAAGAGCCCGGACAGCAGCGGGCTCGCGCCCACGATGTCGCCGGGGGCGACGGTGATCGAGTGCCGGTGCCCCTCGCGCGCCTCGCGCAACGCGGTGGCCAGGTACTCCACGCCGCCGGCCGGGACCGACTCGGTGCTGCCGTCGGCGTGCTCGCGGGTGACGGTGCCGCTGGACCCGGTGGGCGGCTCCAGGTGGCCGTGGAAGTCGTTGATGGCCAGCACCTGGAGGTCGACGGTCCGGCCGTTGCCGTTGCCGTTGCCGTTGCCGTGCCCGTGCCCGGGGCGGGGCCCGGGGTCGGCGTGCCCGGTGGCGGCGGGCCCGTGGTCGGCGCGGCCGGGGGCGGCCTGGGCGGCCGAGGGCAGCGCCGCCGTCCCCAGGGCGAGGGCGGCGGCCAGGCCCGTCGCGGTGAGCGCGAACCGGCGCGGTGCGCGGCGCCCGGGCGAGCGGTGCGGCGTGGCGGCGTCCGGCGTGGCGCCGTCCGGTGTGTGGCGGTGCGGCGTCAGCGGGGCGCGTGGCACGCGCGGCGCTTTCGGCATGGTGGTCCCCTTCGCGGAGCGTTCGACAGCAGGGAGCGTGCGAAGCAGGGGCAGCCTACGGTCAACGCGCGTAGCGTGTCAGGGGCCGTGCGGTGACCACGAGGTGGCGAACAGCGGGCGTAGGCTCTGCGGCATGAGCGACGTGGTGGTCACAGAACGGGTGTCCGAGGACGTCGTCGGCGAGGCGCTGGTGCTCATCGACACCGCCGCCCGGGCCGACGGCCAGTCAGCCGTCTCCGAGCAGGGGCGGCTCCAACTCCGCGGCGGGTACCGCGCCGGCGTCACGCACTTCCTGGTGCGCTCCGGCGGCGAACTCGTCGGCTACGGCCAACTGGAGGACGCCGACCCGGTGGAGGCACCGGCCGGCGAGCTCGTCGTCCACCCGGCGCACCGCGGCCGCGGCTACGGCCGGGCGCTGGGCCTTGCGCTGCTGCACGCCTCCGGGCGCCGGCTGCGCCTGTGGGCCCACGGGGGCCACGCCGCGGCCCGCCATCTCGCCCAGGGCCTCGGGCTCACCCTCTTCCGCGAGCTGCGCCAACTGCGGATGCCGCTGCGTGCCGACGCCCTGCCCCCGGCGGCGCTGCCCGACGGCGTCACCCTGCGCTCCTTCGTCCCCGGCAAGGACGACGCCGCCTGGCTCGACGCCAACGCCGCCGCCTTCGCCCACCACCCCGAGCAGGGCTCCCTCACCCAGCGCGACCTCGACGCCCGCAAGGCCGAGCCCTGGTTCGACGCGGCGGGCTTCCTCCTCGCCGTCCCGACCGACGAGCCCGAGCGGATCACGGGCTTCCACTGGACCAAGGTGCACGAGGTCGAGCGGCTCGGCGAGGTGTACGTCGTCGGCGTCGTCCCCGGGCACCAGGGCGGCGGCCTCGGCCGCGCCCTGACCACCGCCGGGCTGCGCCATCTCGCCGAGGTCCGCGGCATGCCCACCGCGATGCTCTACGTCGACGCGGACAACGCCCCGGCCGTCGCCGTCTACGAGCGCCTGGGCTTCCGCACCCACGCCGTCGACCTGATGTACCGCACGGAGACGTAGCCCGCCGCCCGCGCGCAGTCGCAGGATCGCCTGCGCGCCACGTGGGTGTAACCGCTGATTCAGACTCGGTTGCGAGCATCGCGGGGTGCAGCACGCCGGGGAAGAGGTCTCGCAGGCGGCCACCGCGTCCGCACGCCGGGCCCGGTCGGCCGACGAGCCCGGCGTGCGCCGAGGGCGGAAGAATGGGGGAATGGACCAGTCCGCGCACTCCGCCCCGTCCCAGCCCTCCGGCCCCGACGAGACCCAGCCGGTCGTGGGCGCGCTCACCGCGGCCCGCCCGGGCGCCGTGGCCGCCTCGCCCCTGGGCGGCGGCTCGCTGACCGCCGCGCTCGACCCGGACCTCGACTCCGAGCCGGACGTCTACGACCTCGACGCCGAGTCCGGCGACGACCTCCCCCGGGACCGCTTCCTGGAGCGGGAGCGCAGTTGGCTGGCGTTCAACGAACGCGTCCTGGAGCTGGCCGAGGACCCGAACGTGCCGCTGCTGGAGCGGGCCAACTTCCTGGCGATTTTCGCCAGCAACCTGGACGAGTTCTTCATGGTCCGCGTCGCCGGGCTCAAGCGGCGCATCGCCACCGGCGTGGCCAACCGGTCGGCCTCCGGGCTCCAGCCGCGCGAGGTGCTGGAGCTGATCTGGACGCGCTCGCGCGAGCTCATGGCCCGGCACGCCGCCTGCTACCAGCAGGACGTCGCACCCGCGCTCGCCGACGAGGGCGTGCACCTGGTGCGCTGGGGCGACCTCACCGACACGGAGCAGGCCCGCCTCTTCACCCTCTTCCGGCACCAGATCTACCCCGTGCTCACCCCGCTGGCCGTCGACCCGGCCCACCCCTTCCCCTACATCTCCGGGCTCTCGCTCAACCTGGCCGTCGTCGTGCGCAACCCGGTCAGCGGGCACAACCACTTCGCCCGGGTGAAGGTGCCGCCGCTGCTGGCCCGCTTCCTGGAGGCCTCCCCGCAGCGCTACGTGCCGCTGGAGGACGTGATAGCCGCCCATCTGGAGGAGCTGTTCCCCGGGATGGACGTGCTGGCCCACCACATGTTCCGGGTCACCCGCAACGAGGACCTGGAGGTGGAGGAGGACGACGCGGAGAACTTGCTCCAGGCGCTGGAGAAGGAGCTCATGCGGCGCCGCTTCGGTCCGCCGGTGCGCCTGGAGGTCGAGGAGTCCATCGACCCCTACGTGCTGGACCTGCTGGTGCGCGAGCTGAAGGTCTCCGACGCCGAGGTCTACCCGCTGCCCGGCCCGCTGGACCTCTCCGGGCTGGCGGCGATCGTCGGCCGCGTCGAGCGGCCCGAGCTGCGCTTCGCGAAGTTCATCGCCGGCACCCACCGGGATCTGGCCGAGGTGGAGTCCGCGTCCGCGCCCGACGTCTTCGCCGCGCTGCGCGAACGCGACGTGCTGCTGCACCACCCCTACGACTCCTTCTCCACCTCCGTACAGCTCTTTCTGGAGCAGGCGGCCGCCGACCCGGACGTGCTGGCGATCAAGCAGACGCTCTACCGCACCTCCGGCGACTCGCCGATCGTGGACGCGCTCATCGACGCCGCCGAGTCCGGCAAGCAGGTGCTCGTGCTCGTCGAGATCAAGGCGCGGTTCGACGAGCAGGCCAACATCAAGTGGGCGCGCAAGCTGGAGGAGGCCGGCTGCCACGTCGTCTACGGCCTCGTCGGGCTGAAGACGCACTGCAAGCTGTCCCTCGTCGTCCGGCAGGAGGGCGAGCACCTGCGCCGCTACGCCCACGTCGGCACCGGCAACTACCACCCCAAGACGGCGCGGCTCTACGAGGACCTGGGCCTGCTCACCGCCGACCCGCAGGTCGGCGCGGACCTGTCCGACCTGTTCAACCGGCTCTCCGGCTACTCGCGGCGGGAGACCTACCGGCGGCTGCTCGTCGCGCCCACCTCCCTGCGGGACGGGCTGGTCTCGCGCATCACCAAGGAGATCACCCACCACCGCGCCGGCCGGCCCGCCTGCGTGCGCTTCAAGGTCAACTCGATCGTCGACGAGGCCGTCATCGACGCCCTCTACCGGGCCTCCCGCGCCGGGGTGCCCGTGGACCTGTGGGTGCGCGGCATCTGCGCGCTGCGGCCCGGCGTGCCGGGGCTGAGCGAGAACATCCGGGTACGCTCCGTGCTCGGCCGGTTCCTGGAGCACTCCCGGGTGTTCGCCTTCGGCGGCGGGGGCGACCCCGAGGTGTGGCTCGGCAGCGCCGACCTCATGCACCGCAACCTCGACCGGCGCATCGAGGCGCTCGTGCGCGTCACCGACCCCGCCCACCGGGCGGCCCTCAGCCGGCTGCTGGAGACCGGCGTGGACGACGCGACCGCCTCCTGGCACCTCGGCCCCGACGGCGACTGGACCCGGCACGCGACCAACGCCGAGGGACGGCCGCTGCGCAACGTACAGGAAATGCTCATCGACGCCCGGAGGCGCCGACGTGGCCCCACGACATGACCTCACGGCGGGCGGCGCCCCCGTCTCCACCGACTCCCCGCGCGCACTCGTGCCGCACGCCGCGGGGGAGGCCGACCCCCCGCCCCGCCACCAGCCGGGCCCCTTCCACCCGGCCGGCACGGCCGGCGAGGTGCTCGCGGGGTACCTGCACCACCAGGCCGGAGAGGTGCTGCGGGCCCTGCGGCAGCACGCGGAGACCGCCGGCAGCGCGGAGACGGCCGCCGACGCCGCCGAGGCCGTGCGCCTGATGCGCCGCGCCGCCCGGCGCATCAGCGGCACCCTGCACACCTTCCGCCGCCTGCTCGACCCCGCCTGGGCCGACCACCTGGCCACCGAGCTGACCTGGCTGTGCGACCTGCTGGGCCGCGAGTACGACTACGCCACCCGCCTGGACCGCCTGCTCACCGCACTGCACCGGCTCTCGGCACCGGGCGAGGGCACCGCCGTCTCCGGCACACCGGGCCGCCCCGGCGTCGGCGCGGCCCGGGCCGGCGCGCTGCTGGAGCGCCAGCTCACCCTCCTGCGCACCCGCGCCCACTCCGCCGCGCTCCAGGCGCTGGGCTCCGGCCGCTTCCACGCCGTCGCCGACGCCGTCGCCCTGCTCGCCTCCGAGGTGCCGCTGGCGACCGAGCCCCCCGCGTCCGCCGACACCGCCGCCCCGCGCGGCGCGGACGGCTCCGCCGCCCCTTTCGCCGCGGACGGCTCCGCCACTCCCTTCGCCGCGGACGGCTCCGCCGCCGCGCTGCCCGGCCTGCGGCCCTGCCTGGAGCACGCCCACCGCCGCCTGACCGACGCCGTGGACGCCCTGCCGCTGGGGCCCGGCGCCCTGGCCCACACCCTCACCGGCTCCGCCGACCGCTACGACGGCGCCTGGCACCACGTCCGCCTGCTGCTGCGCCACCTCCGGTACGCGCAGGAGGTGCTGGGCGAGGAGAGCGGGGTGCTCGGCACCGCCGCGCGCCACCTGCACCGGCACCGCACCGCCGCCGAGGCCGCCGCGGCCGCCGCCTCCGCGGGGCGCACCCCGCGCATCGCACCGGCCACCGCCTACGCGCTCGGCGTCCTGCACGCCGACCAGCGGCACGAGGTGGAGGCCGCCCGCCTGGCCTTCTGCCGCGTCTGGCACCCCCCGAGCGGCCCCGGCCATGCCCCCGCCCACCCCTGAGCCGCCGGTGCGCGCCGCCGGCTGCGTGCTCTGGCGTCCGGCGCCGGGTGGCGCCGCCGGGACCGGCGTCGAGATCGCCCTCGTCCACCGGCCCAGGTGGGCGGACTGGTCGCACCCCAAGGGCAAGCTCCACCCCGGTGAGAGCGCGGCGGCCGCGGCCGTGCGCGAGGTGACCGAGGAGACCGGCATGCACTGCGCGCTCGGCCCCCGCCTGCCCACCGCGCGCTACCGCACCGGTGAGCGGTGGAAGACCGTCGACTACTGGCTCGCCCAGGCGTGCCACGGAGCCTTCGCCCCGTCGCGGGAGATCGACCGCATGACGTGGCTCCCGCCCGCCCGCGCCCGCCTCCTCCTCACCCACCCCCGCGACCGCACCCTCCTGACCACCGCGCTCCTCCACCTCCGCGCGGCCCCGCACCGCGCGCCCTGAGCCCGCCGCCCGGGGGCTCGGCGCCGGCCCCGCGTGGGCGCGGTGGCTACGCCGGGAAGCCGGGTGGGGCCAGGGCGGGCCAGCGGACGGTGAGTTCGCCGTGGCGCCAGCGGGCGGGGGAGTCGGTGACCGGCCAGTCGGCGGACAGCGCGCGGGCGGTGTGCACCCAGCGTTGGCGCGCGCCGAGCGGGGCGTAGGGGGCGGCGGCGGCCCAGGCGGCGTCGAACGCGGTGAGGAAGGCGTGCACCGGCCGGCCGGGGACGTTGTGGTGGATGAGCGCTTTGGGCAGGCGTTCGGCGAGCTCGGAGGGGCGCGCGAGGGTGGCCAGGCGGGCGGCGAAGGTGACGGTGCGCGGACCCTCGGGGCCCAGGGCCACCCACACGTGACGGCGGCCGATCTCGTCGCAGGTGCCCTCGACCAGCAGGCCGCCGGGGGCCAGGCGGGCGCACAGGCGCGACCAGGCGCCCGGCACGTCCTGCTCCGGGTACTGGCGCAGCACGTTCGCGGCGCGGACCAGCAGGGGCGGGTCGGGCAGCGGGAGCTCGAAGCCGCCGCGGGCGAAGGCCAGCCCCTCGCGTGCGTAGGGCCGCGCCGCCGCGACGCGCGCCGGGTCGATCTCCAGGCCGGTGACGCGGACGTCGCCGCGGACCCGGCGCAGCCGGGTGAGCAGCTCGACGGCCGTCCACGGGGCGGCGCCGTAGCCGAGGTCGACGGCGAGCGGGGCGGCCTCGGCGCGGCGCAGGGCGGGGCCGTGGACGGCGGCGATCCAGCGGTCCATGCGGCGCAGGCGGTTCGGGTTGGTCGTCCCGCGGGTCACGGTGCCCACGGGGCGGCCCGGAGGACGGGCGGGCACGGTGGACCAGGGTACGGGGTCCGCCCCCCCGGACCGGCCAGGTCACGGTTGGGCAAAGTGGGAAGACGGGGGCGGACGGAGGCGTTCCGTCCAGGGAAACGGCACCGCAGGACCGCACGGCGCAGGGAGGACACGTGAGCGCGTACGTCACGCGGCTCGGACGTCGGCTCGGACTCCCGCGCAGAGCGCGCCGCGTGGCCATGCTCAGCGTGCACACCTCACCGCTGCACCAGCCGGGCACGGGCGACGCGGGCGGGATGAACGTCTACATCGTGGAACTGGCGCGGCAGCTCGCCGAGCTGGGCACCGAGGTGGAGGTCTTCACCCGGGCGACGACGGGCGGGCTGCCGCCCACGGTCGAGCTCGCGCCCGGGGTGCTCGTGCGGCACGTGGACGCGGGCCCGTACGAGGGGCTGAAGAAGGAGGAGCTGCCCGCGCAGCTCTGCGCCTTCACGCACGGCGTCATGCAGCAGTGGGCCCGGCACCGGCCCGGCCACTACGACCTGGTGCACTCGCACTACTGGCTCTCCGGCCACGTCGGCTGGCTGGCCGCGCAGCGCTGGGGCGTGCCGCTGGTGCACGCCATGCACACGATGGCCAAGGTGAAGAACGCGGCGCTGGCCGCCGGGGACACCCCGGAGCCCGCGGCCCGCGTCATCGGCGAGACCCAGATCGTGCGGGCCGCGGACCGGCTGGTGGCCAACACCGCCGAGGAGGCCGAGGAGCTGCGCCGGTACTACGACGCCGATCCGGCCCGCACCGCCGTCGTCCACCCCGGGGTGAACCTGGCCCGGTTCCGGCCCGCCGACGGGCGCGCCGCTGCCCGGGCCCGGCTGGGGCTGCCGCGGGACGCGCTGATCCCGCTCTTCGCCGGACGCATCCAGCCGCTGAAGGCACCGGACGTGCTGCTGCGCGCGGTGGCCGTGCTGCTGGAGCGCGACCCGGAGCTGCGCGGCCGCCTGGTGGTGCCGGTCGTCGGCGGTCCTTCGGGGTCGGGGATGGCCAGGCCGGAGGGGTTGCAGAAGCTGGCGGCCAAGCTGGGCATCGCCGACGTCGTGCTGTTCCGGCCGCCGCTGGACCAGGAGGCGCTGGCCGACTGGTACCGGGCGGCCAGCGTGCTGGTCATGCCGTCGTACAACGAGTCCTTCGGGCTGGTGGCGATCGAGGCGCAGGCCGCCGGCACACCGGTCGTGGCGGCCGCGGTGGGCGGCCTGCCCGTCGCCGTCCGGGACGGGGTGACGGGGTACCTCGTCGCCGGGCACGACCCGGTCGACTACGCCCGCGCGCTGCGCCGCTTCGTCGACCAGCCCGAGCGCGTCACCCGGATGGGCCAAGCCGCGGCGGAGCACGCGCGGGCCTTCGGCTGGGCCGCCGCGGCCCGCCACACCGCCGACGTCTACGCCGACGCGCTCGCGGCCCGGCCCGGTCGCCTACGATCGCTGCATGTCTGACGCCGCCGCTGTGATCGAGCAGACGCTCGCCGACGCCGAACTGGAGTGGGAGTCGCCGAAGCCGGGCACCTACGTCGTCACGCTCCCGGGCACCCGGAAGCTGTCCACGACCTGCCAGCTCATCGTCGGCGCTCACTCACTGTCCGTGAACGCCTTCGTCATCCGCAACCCCGACGAGAACCACGCGGGCGTGCACCGCTGGCTGCTGGAGCGCAACACCCGCCTGTACGGGGTGAGCTACGCGATCGACCAGCTCGGTGACATCTACCTCGTGGGCCGCCTCCCGCTGAGCGCGGCGACGCCGGAGGAGATCGACCGCCTGCTGGGCACCGTCCTGGAGAACGCCGACGGCTCCTTCAACCACCTGCTGGAGCTGGGCTTCGCCGGGGCGATCAAGCGCGAGTACGCCTGGCGCACCTCGCGCGGGGAGTCGACGCGCAACCTCGACGCGTTCAGCCGCCTGACCGGTGAGCAGGACGCCGCCGCGCAGCGGGACGCCGGGCCGGACGGCGCGTCGGACGGCGCGTCGGACGGCGGGCCGCGCCCCGGCCAGGACGCCGGGCCCGGCTAGCGCGCCCGGGGCGGCGACGGCGGGCGGGGCCGACGGGCCGGCCGACCGGCGCCCGGCGCGGGCATGCCCCGCCGCGGCCCGCGCCCGGGCCACCGGGCAGTTCGAATGAATGGTGCTCAGATGCCTATGACGCTCATCGGGTGACGTACGGGCGGTAAGCGTCTCTCCGTGCGGCGGCGGCGCGTTGGAGCGCACGTGGAACCGCGTGAGCTGTGGGAGAGGAACACGGTGCTGGCCGAGGCGTTCTGTGCCAGCGACGACCGGGTGCGCCAGGCGCAGTCGGTGCTCGACGAGGCCCAGGCGGAACGGACCAGGATGCTCGCGGCCTTCGCCGTCACCGTCGGCAACGACTCCGCCGTCGCCGACCTGATGGGCCTGCACGAGCGCGAGGTGCGCGTCGCGCGGCGCACGGTCGGCAAGGAGGACGCGCGCACCATGGCCTCCGGGCTCCTCAAGCCCGCGCCGCAGCCGCCGCCCGCCGAGGAGTCGTTCCCCGCGCCGGAGCCCGAGGCCGACGGAATGACGCCGCACGAGCCCGTGCGGCAGCCGCCGGAGGCCGAGATCCACGTGCCGCGCCAGCGCGGCGAGTTCGGGGCGCCGACCGGTGCCCCGCACCCCGAGGCGCAGGCGGCGCGGGCCCACCCGGCGCCGGCGCAGTCCGCGCCCGGGTTCGTCCCGCCGCAGGCCGCGCAGGTCTTCGGTGCGCCCGCCCAGCCGTTCACGGCGTCCCACCCCGCGCAGCCGTTCGTCACACCGGAGCCGTCGGCCGAGCCGTCGCGGGAACCGCAGGGTGCGCCGCCGTACGCCGGGGCGCCGCGTACCGAGGCGGTCCGGGAGGCCGAGGGCTGGTCGTCCTGGTCGTCCTCCATGGACTCGGTGCTGGTGTGGAGCTGGCAGTCCGGCGTCGACCTGCAGTTCGTGGCGGAGGAACTCGGCCTGGACCTGCGCGCGCTCCTCGTGCGCGTGCAGACCCTGGCGGCCGAGGGGCGGCTGTCCCTGCACGCCCCGCCCCACTCGCCGCACGCCGACACCGCCGGGCGCCACCGCCGTCGCCAGGCGGCCGCCCAGGCCGAGGAGTACCTCGCCGCGCCCGCCGACGCCGTGGGCCCCTTCGCCGCCTCCACCCACCGGTGACCACCCAGCCCCGCGCCCCCGCGCCCCCGCTCCACCGCGCCTCCCGCGCCCACCGGGCAGGGCGCGTCCCACACGCGGTCATCACGCGCCGACGCGGGGCCGCGGAGCGCCGTCCCCCTGTACCGTGCCGCCCATGGTGGAGGTACGGCTGCTGCACACCGCGCACTGCGACGCGGAACTGCTGGACTCGGCACGCGCGTTGCTGGTGGACGCGTTCGACGGCGACTTCGCGGACGCCGACTGGGAGCACTGCCTGGGCGGCCTGCACGCCTTCGCCCACGCCGACGGGACGCTCGTGGGCCACGGCGCGCTGGTGCAGCGCCGCCTGCTGCACGCCGGCCGGGCGCTGCGCACGGGGTACGTCGAAGGCGTCGCCGTCCGCGCGGAGTTCCGCCGTCGCGGGGTGGCGGGGGCGGTGATGGCCGAGCTCGAACGGGTGGTCGGCGCCGCCTACGAGCTGGGCGCGCTGGCCGCGTCGGAGGACGGCCTGCCCTTCTACACCGCCCGCGGTTGGCTGCCCTGGCGCGGCCCCACCCACGCCCTCACCCCGCACGGCACCGAGCGCACCGCGGAGGAGGACGGCGCGGTCCTGGTCCTCCCCGGGGCAGCGCCCCTGTCCCTCGACGCGCCCCTCACCTGCGACTGGCGCGACGGCGACCTGTGGTGACCCCGGTCCGGTGACCCCCGCCGGGCGGCCCCGCCGGGCGGCCCCGTGCCCGGCGGTGGGCCGTCACGCCGGTTCGGGCGTGGCGGGCCGCTCCCGGGGCGCGGGGGCGGCGGGCTTCGGTACCGGCGGCGCCGGGGTGGTGGTGCGCAGGAGCAGGGCGTAGCCGAGCGCGGTCAGGGTGCCGAGGGCGGCCATCGCCGTCCACAGGGTGTCGGCGCCGAACCGGTCGATCGTCCAGCCGCCGGCCAGCGGGGCCACCAGGGCGGCCACGGACCAGGACAGTCCGTACACGCCCTGGTAGCGCCCCCGGCCGTGCAGGGGCGAGAGGCGGACGACCAGGCCCATCTGCGTGGGGGAGTTGATGATCTCCCCGAGGGTCCACACGAGGATGGTGAGCGCGTACAGCGCCAGGGTGTCGGCGAAGGCGGACAGGCCGAAGCCGTAGCCGATCAGCAGCGAGGAGCAGATCAGCAGCCGGCGCGGGTCGCGGTGCTCGATGAAGCGGGTGACGGGGATCTGCAGCGCCACGATCAGCACGCCGTTGACGGCGATGGCGATGCCGTACTCGGTGCTGGTCAGGCCGCTGAGGCTCATGGCGATCGGCAGCGAGACGTAGGCCTGCATGAACATCGTCGCGACCAGGAAGCTGAGGGCGACGACGCCCATGAAGCGGCCGTCGCGCGCCACGGTGCGCAGGGTGACGCGGGGGTCGGCGGTGCCGCCGGGGGTCAGCGGCCCGCGCTCGGGACGGGACTCGGGGAGCTTGACGAAGACCAGCACCGCGCACACCAGGGTCAGGCTCGCCTCGCCCAGAAAGAGCCACAGGTAGCCGTACTGGGCGATGAGCCCGGCGGCGGTCGCGGAGATCGCGAACCCCAGGTTGATGGCCCAGTAGTTCAGTGCGAAGGCCCGGATGCGGTCCTCGGGGGCGACGATGTCGGCCATCATCGCCTGCACCGCCGGACGGGAGGCGTTGCTCGCCACACCGACGAGGAAGGCGATGGCGGCGATGGCGAACGGGTGCTCCATGAAGCCGAGCAGCGCCACCGAACCGGCCGTGGAGAGCTGGGAGACGAGCAGGGTGGGGCGCCGACCGAGCCGGTCGGTGAGGACGCCGCCGCCCAGGGAGGCGACCGCGCCGCCCGCGCCGTGCAGGGCGGCGACGAGCCCCGCGTACGTCGGCGAGTAGCCCCGGTCGACGGTCAGGTACATGGAGAGGAACGTCGCGACGAAGGCACCGAGCCGGTTCACCAGCGTGGAGGTCCACAGCCACCAGAAGGCGGGTGGCAGCCCCGCGACGGCCCGCCGCGCGGAGTGGCGGACGCGGTCGAGCGGTCTGAGTGGTGGCCTGGTGCGCACGGCGAACCCCCGAGTCGGCGCTGTAAGGAGCGTTATACGTGCGGAACCTTACCGAGCCGCCCCTCACTCGCGCGACCGGATTTGGTCCCACCCTCGCTCCTCCGCAGGTCGCACGTCCCACGACCGACCCGCCGCGGGCGGGTGCGCATCGCCGGGGCCGGAACCGGCGTCAGCGGCCCACGCCGCGCCGGCGCCGACCGGGCGGACCCCGTGGGCGGCGCGGGAGTGCGGCCCCGGCACGGCGCGGCCCCGGCACGGCGCGGGCCTCCCACTCGGCCGGGCGGGAGCGCCTGGCGGGCCTCCGGGGCGGGTCAGCGGTGCGCCCCCGGGGGCTCGGGCGGGCCCCCGGGCCCGGGTGGCGGGCCCCCGGGGCGCGGGGCGGGTGGCTCCGGCGGGCCGGGGTCCGACGTGGTGGGGAGGAAGCGCGCGATGGTCTCGGCGCGTCCGGTGACGCCGAGCTTGCGGTACACGGTGTGCAGGTTGTTCTTCACCGTGCGCTCGGTGATGCCCAGCCGCCGGGAGATCGCCCGGTTGGACACCCCGGTCAGCAGGAGCCCGAGGATCTCGTTCTCGCGCGGCGTCAGACACCGGCGCCAGTCGGACCCGTCCGGTGCCTCCGGGGGAGGGGCGGACCGGGGGCCGCGCCCGGCGACCGGGGCGCGGGCGGCCGCGGGCGGCGCCGGGGCCGCGTCCCGGCCCCGCTCCAGCAGCCGCAGGAGTTCGTGCAGGAGCCGCTCGATCTCCCGTACCGCCGCGAGGAGTTCTTCCAGCGATTCCGGTCTCGCGGAATCGGATAACCGGCGCTGCTCGTCGGACACGCGTGCCTCCACTTCCGCGCACACCGGAAACGACGGCGCACGCGGTGAGCCGTCCTCGTGATCACGTACGGCGCCGCGTGACGCCGCGGTCCCGGCCGTCGTGAGGTGTGTCCGTGTCTTACCCGGAGCGCCCACGGCGAAGCGTCGAGGACGGGCCATTCCGACCGCGTCGCCCGGAGCCCGAAAACCCGTCGACCCCGTTGTTCCTCCTGGTGGCTTTCCGCACCGCCCGGCCACACGCGTGGCCCGGGCGCGGCCCTCGCCGCCCCCGGAAAGGCGGGCCGCGTGGGCGGCGCGCGGGAGGTCCGCCCCGTCCGCCCGCACCGTCTTGCCCGTGCCCGCACCGCCCCGTCCGCCCGCACCGCTCCCGCGCCGCCGCCGCGCCCGCCCGCCGCACCGCGCCACAACTGCCGAATGCGGCCCGCATTTCCGCCCGTTTCCGCTGGCCCGTGGCGTCGAATAGGGCGCAGGTACCGGGGACTTGTATCCAAGGTACCGGCGATTTCGCGGTGTGCGGTGAAGAGGGGCGGGAACTCTCCGGCGCATGCCTGAATTCCGCTTGTCCGCCCCGAGTTTCGAAGGTGGTAGTCCGTGACGCGTCATTCAGCTCGCCGCGCCGATCTCCTGATACACGCGCAGCGCGAAAAACACGCGCGGCGGCCCAACGCCCTGCTCGCCGCCGCCAGGAAAGGGCCGGTGGACACCGACGCGCTGCGCCGGCTGGTCCAGGCCGACCTGCTGTGCCTGCACGCGGAGACCGTCGCCTACGCGACCCTGCTGGCCCGCTTCCCGCGCAACCCGGCCGGGGAGCTCTTCGTCCGGCTCCACCAGGCCCTGCTGGCCCGCCGCCCGGAGCTGGAGCGGTGCGCCGCCGCGCTGGGCACCCGCCGGGCCGGGGCGCCCTACCGGGAAGGCACGTTCGACGCCTTCGCGTTCCCCGGCACGCTCTCCTGGGTGGCGCTGCACGCCGACCAGGCGGGCGCCGCGCTGGCGATCCACACCGACTTCGCCGCCTACTTCCCGGTGTGCCAGGAGCTGGTGCGGCTCCTGGACGCGGCCGGCGCCGACGTCCCGGAGGAGTTCCGCGCCTGCTACCGCGCGCCCCTGCCCCGGGACCTGCTCGACCTGGCCGCCGACGCGGTCGACGACGGACTGCGCCACGGTGACGAGCCGGAGACGGCGACGGCCGTCGCCGACCTGCTGCGCGCGAGCCTGGACGGGTTCTGGCGGTTCGCCGCCCACGGCCCGACGGCCGCGGTGAGCGAAGTCGGCACGCCCGCCCCGGCCGCCGGGTGAGGGGGTCGGCGATGCGCGTCGGAATCGCCGGCGGCGGGCTCGCGGGGCTGACGCTGGCCTGGCTCCTGGAGGGCCGGCACGACGTCGTGCTCCTGGAGGCCCGGCCCCGCCTCGGTGGCAACGCCGAGTCGCTGTCCGTCCGGAGCGGCGGACACCCGCACGGGGTGGACCTCGGAGTGCGCGAGACCGCGCCCGGCTCCTTCCCGGTCTGGCGCCACGTGGCCGCCGAGGTCGGCCTCACCGCCGACGACCTGGTCACCTCCCCCGCCACCCGGGCGCTCTCGCGGGCCCGGGACGCGCAGCCGGCGTGGGTCTCCCCGGCCGGACCCGGCGCCGAGGGGCGGCCGGTGACGCCGGACGGCCCGGTGCGGCGGGCCCTGGCCCGGTTCCAGGCGGAGGCCGCGCGCTGGCAGGCCGAGGAGCTGGGCTGGGACGTCACCCTGGGCGAGCTGGTCGAGGCGTGGCCGGAGCCGGACCGGGGCCACGCGGACCTGCTGTACGCCCTGCCCGCCTCCGTCCACGGCTGTACGCTCCAGGAGGCCCGTGGACTGTCCGCGCGGGCCGTGGGCGCCCAGTTCGCCGGCCCGGAGCCGCGCGAGGACGAGCCGCCGGAGGTCACCTACCTGCGCGGCGGTACCGGGGCGCTGGTCCACGCGCTCGCCGGGGACCTGCGCACGGCCACCGTGCGGGTGGGCGCTCCGCTGCGCGCGGTCACCGCGGACGGCGAGGGCTTCGCGCTCCTCGACGCGGTCGGCGGCGTCCACGCCGTGGACGCGGTGGTGCTGGCCCTGCCCGCGGACCGCGCCCGCGAGGCGCTCACCCCCCTGGCCGGGGCGGAGGAGCTGCGCGCCGAGCTGGCCGCCGTCCCGTACCGGACCCTGACCTACGCGCTGCACCGCGACCCGTTCGGCATGCCGGCCGACCGCACGGCGTGGTCCACCACCAACACCGCGGTGCACGACGGCTGGAGCGAGACGACGACGTGGTACGGGCCCTCGTTCGGCGCCGACCTGTTCGTCAGCCAGCTCACCCACCGCGCCGGCCGGCCGCGCCGGGAGCTGGCCCGCGCCACCTTCCGGACCGCGCTGCCCACCCCCGCGGCGACCCGGGCCCGGCACCGGCTGGCCGCACCCCGCGGCCGACCGGGGCTCCTCCTCGCCGGCCACTGCACCACCCCGATCGACACCCAGGAGGCGGCGATGGCCTCCGCCGTCGCCGTGGCCGAACGACTGGCGCCCGGCGCCGACCGGCTGCGGCGGCTCCGACACGACGTGAAAGGCGGCTGAACGATGACGCACGGCACCACACCCCCCACGGCCCCCGGCCCCCGGCGGCCCGAGGCGGTGATCCCCTGCATCGACGTCTCCGAGGGGCGGGCCACCGAACCGGCCGGCCACCCCGGGCTCTCCGACCCCGGGGACGTCGCCGAGATCGCCCGCAGCTACGCCCGCGACGGCGCGACCACGCTCTTCCTGGACGTGTTCGACGCGTGGGCGGACACCGGCTACCTGCCGGACCTGCTGCGTGAACTGGACGAGACCGGGCTCGCTCCGGTGGTCTCCGTCCAACAGGGCGTCCTGACCTCGCTCGCGGCCTGCGAGAAGCTGCTCGCGGCGGGCGCGGCCAAGGTCTCGGTGAGCACCAGCATGGCCGAGGAGCCCGACCTCGTCGCCTCGGCGGCGACCGAGCTGGGCGGCCACCGCCTCCTGGGCGTCCTCAACTGCGCGGCCGACGGGCGCGGCGGGTGGCGCGTGCTCGTCCACGGCGGCGACACCCGCACCGGCCTCCAGGCCACGGACGTGGCACGCCGGTACGGCGAGCTCGGGCTGGCGGCCGTCCTCGCCAACAGCGTGGACCAGGAGGGCACCTCCGCCGGGTACGACCTGGAGCTGACCGGCGCCGTGGCCCGCGCCTGCGGCCTGCCGGTGATCGCCTCCGGCGGCGCGGGCGCGGCCGAGCACCTGGTCGCCGCGCTGGACGCGGGCGACGCCTCCTACGTCCTGGTCAACAAGCTGGTGCACTCCGGGCGGACGACGATCGCCGCGCTCGGCGAGGCGCTGCGCGGCACCGCGCCCGAAGAGGGGCACGGGCCGTGAGGGCGCTGGTGTTCGCGCGCCACGGCGACCCCGCCCGGGTGCTCCGGCGAGCGGAGGTGGCGTGCCCGGCCCCCGGCCCCGGGCAGGTGCGGGTACGCGTGACGGCGCGTCCGGTCAACCCCTCCGACCTGCTGTTCGTCCAGGGACGCTACGGCCGCCGCGCCGCCTTCGCCCCCCGCTCCGACGGGCCGGGCGGGGGCGCCCCGGTCGCCGCCGCCGGCTTCGAGGGCGCCGGGGTGGTCGACGCCCTGGGGCCGGGTACGGCGGGGCCGCCGCCCGGCACCCGGGTGGCCGTCGCCGCCGACGGCACCTGGCAGGAGTACGTCTGCGCCCCCGCCGCGGCCGTCCTGCCGGTGGGCGAGGGCATGCCCCTGGACGCCGCCTGCCAGCTCACCGTGAACCCGTTCACCGCCCACCTCCTGCTGGACGACCTCGCGCTCCGGGAGGGCGACTCGGTGCTGCTGACCGCCGGGGCGTCCGCCGTCAGCCGCATGACCGCCCGGCTCGCCCGCCGCCGCGGCCTCCGCTGCCTGGCCGCCGTCCGGCGGGCGGAGCAGGTCGCCCCGCTGGAGGGCGGGGACGCCGTCCCGCTGCCGGCCCCGACGGGTACGGAGCTGGCGGAACGCGTCCGGGAGGCCACGGAGGGCCGCGGGGTGGACGCCGCGCTGGACGCCGTGGGCGGGTCCGTGGGCGGCGCCGCCCTGCGCGGTGTGCGCCCCGGCGGACGGTTCGTCTCCTACGGCCTGCTCTCCGGCCGGCCGGTGCCCGTGCCGCCCGAGGCGCTGATCTTCCACCGGACGCGGGTGAGCGGGTTCTGGCTGCCCGAGCGGCTGGAGCGGCTGGAGCGGCGGGGGGAGCCGGCGGTCCGGCGGGTGACCGGGGACGTGGTCGCCGCGGTGGCCGCCGGGCTCCCGGGCCTGGAGGTGGCCGCCCGCTACGACCTCGACTCCTACGCCCTCGCCCTGGAACACGCCGCGCGGCCGGGCCGCACCGGCAAGGTCCTGCTCACCGGCTGACCGGCCGCCCCGCCGGCGCCGCGCCGGTCCGCCGACGCCGCGCCGGTCCGCCCCCGTCACACCCGATCACCGAAAGGCTCCCCCATGCCCCACACCAGCCGACCCGCCCACGCCGTGCCCGAGCGCGTCCGGCGGTGGAACGCCACGGCCACCGACTACCCGCGCGACGCGCTCCTGCCGACCCTCTTCGCCGAGCGGGCCGAACGCGACCCCGACGCCCTCGCCCTGCTCTGGCCCGGCGGCTCGTGGACCTACCACCAGCTCCACGAGCGCGTGCGCCGGACGGCGGCCCACCTGCGCGCCCGGGGCGTGGACGACGGCGACACCGTGGCGATGCTCCTGGAGCGCTCCCCGGAGGCCGTCGTGGCGGCGCTCGGCATCCTCGAAGCCGGCGCCGTCTACCTCCCGCTGGACCCCGCCCACCCCTCGGCGCGCCTGGCCATGGTGCTGGAGGACTCCGGGGCCGGCCACGTGCTCGCGCGACGGGACGCCACCCTGCCCGACCCCGCCTCCTCGGCGCTCGTCACCACCGACGAGGCGGCCGACCACCCGCTGCCGCCGCGCGACGCGCGGTGGACCGGCGGGCGCCGGGCGACCGACGCCGCCTACATCGTCTACACCTCCGGCTCGACGGGGACGCCCAAGGGCGTGGTCTGCACCCACCGCGGACTGGTCCGGTTCGCCGCGGCCGACCACCCCTCGGTCCCCGGCCCCGGCGAACGGCTGCTGGCCACCACCAACCCGGCCTTCGACGTCTCCTGCTACGAGTTCTTCTGCACCCTGCTCAACGGCGCCTGCCTGGTGCTGCCCGAACCCGACGCGCTGCTCGACACCGGGGCGCTGGACGACACGCTGCGCGAGCAGGGGATCACGGTGGCCTGGCTCAGCGCGGGCCTGTTCCACCAGCACGCGCAGGCGGCGCCCGGCATGTTCGCCGGGCTGCGGTGCCTCATGGCGGGCGGCGACACGCTCAGCCCGTCGGCCGTCCGGGCGGTGCTCGACCACGGCCGGCCGCGCTACCTGGTCAACGGGTACGGGCCGTCGGAGAACGCCGTAATCAGCGTCAGCCACGTCATCGAGGAGCTCGCCCCGCACGCCGAACTCGTCCCCATCGGACGGCCGCTGCCCGACACCACCGCCTACGTCGTGCGCCCCGACGGGCGCCTGGCGGCCGTCGGAGAGGAGGGCGAGCTGTGGCTCGGCGGCGACGGCGTGGCGCTGGGCTACCTCAACGCCCCGGAGAAGACGGCCGACCGCTTCCTGCCCGACCGCTTCGGCGACGACCCCGACGGACGGCTCTACCGCACGGGGGACGTGGCGCGCTGGCGCGCGGACGGCGTCCTGGAGTTCCTCGGCCGCCGGGACCGCCAGGTGCAACTGCGCGGCTTCCGGGTGGAGCTCGACGAGGTCGAGGCCGTGCTGAGCACCCACCCCGGAGTGCGTGAGGTGGCGGCCGACGTGCTGGGGGAGGGCGGCGGCGAGCGGCTGGGCGCGGCCGTGGCCTGCGACCCGGACGTGGACTCCGAGGCGCTCGTCCGCCGGCTCCACGACCACGCCCGCGACCGGCTCCCGGCCTACATGGTGCCCGCCCGGATCGCGGCCACCGCGGAGCTGCCGCTGACCACGAGCGGCAAGGTCGACCGGGACCGCCTGCTGGCCCTCCTCACCGAGCGGGACGACGCCGCCGACTCCGGCGGGGACGCGCCCCGTGGGCCCGAGGAGGAGGCCGTCGCCCGGATCTGGCGCGACCTGCTCGGCGTCGACGCGGCGGGCCGGGACGACGACCTCTTCGCCCTGGGCGGCACCTCGCTGCTGGCCACCCGGGTCGCGGCGGCCACCCGGCGGCACTTCGGCATCCACCCGGAGCGCAGCACGGAGCTGATCCGCAGCCTGCTGGACAACGCCACCCTCGCCGCCTTCACCGCCCGGGCCCGGGAGCTGGCCGACCCCGGGGCGGAGCCGGCCGGCGCGGCGGACCGGCCGGACTTCGCGGCCGAGGCGCGCCTCGACCCCGCCCTGCGGTTCACCGCCCCGGAGGCCACCGCGGAGCCACCGGGCACCGTCCTGCTGACGGGTGCCACCGGCTTCCTGGGCGTGTACCTGATCGACCGGCTCGTCCGCGCCGGGGCCGACCGGGTCTACTGTCTCACCCGGGCCCGGGACGCCACGGAGGGTGCGCGCCGGATCGCCGCCCGCATGCGCCGCTACGGCCTGGACGCCTCGGCGTGCGAGGAGCACATCGTCCCCGTGCCCGGCGAGCTGGCCGAGCCGCACTTCGGCCTGGCCGACGCGGACTGGGACGCGCTGGCCCGGGCGTGCGACCTCGTCGTCCACTCCGGGACCAGCGTCAACTTCGCCTACCCGTACCAGGCGCTGGCCCCGGTCAACGTGGGCGGCACCCGCACGGTGCTGGAACTGGCCGCGGCCCACCGCCGCAAGCCCGTCCACCACGTGTCGACGATAGGCGTCATCGCCGGGTTCGGCACCGCCGGCGTGCGGCACGTCAGCGAGGACACTCCGCTCGACCACGCCGACCGGCTCTCCCTGGGCTACATGGAGACCAAGTGGGTGGCCGAACGCCTGGTGGGGGAGGCGGCGAAGCGGGGTCTGCCCGTGGCCGTCCACCGCCCGTACGAGATCACCGGCACCAGTGACCGGGGCGTGTGGAACACCGACACGATGATGTGCGCGCTGTTCCGCACGATCGCCGAGAGCGGCCTCGCTCCCGACATACCGCTCCCGCTGGACTTCGTGCCGGTGGACTACACCGCCGACGTCATCACCCGCGTCATCACGCACGAGAAGCCGGACGGCCGGGTCTACCACATCACCAACCCCCGCGACGCGCGGCTGGACCTGCTCGTCGAGCGGCTGCGCGCCATGGGCTACCGCGTGGAGACGGTGCCCTACCCCACCTGGCTGGAGGCCGTCGCCCGGTGGACCGCCGAGGACCCGGAGCACCCGATGGCCCCGTACGTCCCCATGCTCACCGAGCCCGCGCACGGCGCCGGGATGTCGGTCAAGGAGATGTACTTCGCCGGCACCTTCCCCGGGTTCGACCGGGACAACACCGAGCGCGCGACGGCCGGGGGCGGGCCCGAGTGCCCGCCGGTCGACGCCCACCTGATCGACCTCAACCTGCGCTACCTCCGGGACGTCGGCTACCTGCCCCCACCCGAGGCGCGGGCGCCCGCGCACTGACCGGACACACCGGCACACCGGCACACCACCGCACCGCACCGCCCAGCAGAACGGCGAAGAGAAGGGAAGGAACACCATGACCACCCCACAGCACCCCGCCGCGACCCGTGCCGCCGCGGAGGTCGAACGCCTCCGGGACCTGCACCCCGTCGGCAACCCCCTGCCGGAGACCGTCGCCCGGGGCGGTGACCCCACCGTGTACCTGCGCCGTCTGGTCGCCATCGAGATGCAGTGTCACGCGGCCGAGCGCGTCGCCCACGGCGCCCTGCTCGCCCGCTTCCCCAGTGACCGGGCCGCCGAGCTCTGGCTCACCCTGGGGCGGCTCGTCCAGGACGCCACGCCCAAGCTGCACGCGGTCGCCCGCGCCCTGGGCATGCGGCAGGCCGACCTGGCGCGCTGGCCCGCGGAGCGCGGCGCCTACGCGTTCAACGGAGCCCTCTCCTGGGTGGCCCTCGCCGGTGGTCAGGCGGCCGCCGCGCTCTCGGTCCACACCGACCTGGTCGTCTACTTCGCCGGAGGCACGGCCGTGGCCCGCCGGCTGCGCGAGGCGGGAGCCGACGTCCCCGAGGAGTTCGTCGCCTACTACGACGACCCCGGCGACGACGCCCTGCGCGACCTGGCCCTGGAGGTGGCGCAGGAGGGACTGGACCGCGGTGACGACCCCGAGGAGGCCGTGTTCCACGCCCGCCGCACCGAGGAGGCCATCGGCGACATCTGGGCCACGGCGGCGCTCGCGTCCTGACGGCCGGGGCCCGCGGCCGGGAGCGGCACCCCGCTCCCGGCCGCCCGCCCCACCGACCGCGCCCGCCCGCCCCACCGACCGCGCCCGTCCACCCGCCGAGCGCGCCCGTCCACCCGCCGTGCCGCCACCCGCCGCGCCCACTCCTCGGCGGGCTCCCTCACGGCCCCTTCTCCCGCCCCGGGGCCGCCCGTGCGCCTGCCCGGTCGGCGGACCCCTCCGCACGTCACACGGCACGCGGCGCCCCGCCCCACCCGCGCCGCCACCTCCGACCGGCGCATTAGGCTGGCCCCATGGCCGACGCGACGTACAAGCTGATCCTGCTCCGCCACGGCGAGAGCGAGTGGAACGCGAAGAACCTGTTCACCGGCTGGGTGGACGTCAACCTGACCGACAAGGGCGAGACGGAGGCCGTACGCGGCGGCGAGCTGCTGGCCGACGCCGGTCTCCTCCCCGACGTCGTCCACACCTCCGTGCAGAAGCGGGCCATCCGCACCGCCAACCTCGCGCTGGAGGCCTGCGACCGGCACTGGGTCCCCGTCCACCGCTCCTGGCGGCTGAACGAGCGTCACTACGGCGCGCTTCAGGGCAAGGACAAGGCGCAGACGCTCGCCGAGTTCGGCGAGGAGCAGTTCATGCTCTGGCGCCGCTCCTACGACACCCCGCCCCCGGTGCTGGAGGACGGCGCCGAGTGGTCCCAGGCCGGCGACCCGCGGTACGCCATGATCCCCCCGGAGCTGCGCCCCCGAACCGAGTGCCTCAAGGACGTCGTCCACCGGATGATGCCCTACTGGTACGACGGCGTCGTCCCCGACCTCGTCACCGGGCGCACCGTCCTCGTCGCCGCGCACGGCAACAGCCTGCGCGCCCTCGTCAAGCACCTGGACACCGTCTCCGACACCGACATCGCCGGCCTCAACATCCCCACCGGCATCCCCCTGCTCTACGAGCTGGACGACGCCTTCCACCCCGTCAACCCCGGCGGCACCTACCTCGACCCGGAGGCCGCCAAGGCCGCCATCGAGGCCGTCAAGAACCAGGGCAAGAAGTAGTCGGGCAAGGCTGAGCCCCTCCTCGTGGCGGTACGCCGGAGGAGGGGGCTCGGCCGCCGTGCGGCGTGGGGAGCTGCCGTCGGCGAGGCGTCAGGCGGAGGTGGGGTGGGTCTTGCGGGTGCGGGCGAAGGCGTAGGCGGTGAGGGCGGCGGGGACGTTCATGACGACGCCGTAGAGGGCCGGGGGGACGGCGATGGCCGGGTTGTCCAGGACGGACAGGGCGACCGTGATCGCGAGCGCGCTGTTGTGGACGCCGATCTCCATGGCCGAGGCGATGGCCTGGGGACGGGTGACGCCCACCGCCTTGGGGACCCAGTAGCCGATGAGCAGGCTCAGCGCGCACAGCAGCAGCGCCACCGTGCCGACGGTGAGCAGGTGCTCGGTGACCTCGTCCCAGCCCTGCACCATCGCGAGGGTGACGACGGCGGCCAGGGCGACGACGGAGGCCCGCTTCACCGGGCAGGCGGCGCGGGCGCTGAGGCCCGGGTCGCGGCGGCGGACCGCCATGCCCGCGGCCACCGGGACGAGCACCACCGCGAAGACCTGCACGATCTTGTCCGGCTGCAACCCCACGGCGGCGGAGTCGCCGAGGAAGTGGGCGACCGAGAGGTTGACGACGACGGGCAGCGTCACCACCGCGATCACCGAGTTGACGGCGGTCAGGCTGACGTTCAGCGCGACGTCACCGCCCGCGAGGTGCGAGAACAGGTTGGCCGTGGTGCCGCCGGGGGAGGCCGCGAGCAGCATCATGCCGACGGCCGGCTCCGGCGGCAGGCGGAAGACGAGCACGAGCCCCAGGCAGACCAGCGGCAGCAGCAGGAGCTGGCACGCCAGGGAGACGAGGGCGGCCTTGGGCACGGTGGCGACGCGCACGAAGTCCCGCACGGTGAGGGACAGGCCGAGCCCGAACATGATGACGGCGAGCGCCGCGGGGAGGGCGATCGTCAGGAGCGCTGAGTCCATGCCCCGCAGCATGCGGGGTCCGGCCGCCGACGTGAACCGCGGGGTGGGCCAGCGCGCGGCTCGCGGGGCTGAGCGGCTCCACCGGGCGGGGCCGCCGGGTGGAGCCTGAGCAGGGCCGGGCGGGGCGGAGGCGTGCCCGGCCGGGCTGGGACGACGTCGGGGCGGGTGGGACCCGGTGGGGGAGGCCGTGGGAGGCCGCCGCCGGGGTCACGGGCGCGGGAGGCGCCCCGGGCGGGCCGGCCCGGGGCGCTCCCGGCGCGACGTGTCGCGGCTAGCCGCAGCTTCCGCCGCAGTTGCAGGGGCCGCCCGACTGGCAGCCGCAGGAGCAGCCGGGGCCGCACCCGCACGACAGCAACGCCGCCCTGAGTGGACCGAACGTGTGCTTACGGAGCTTTGCCAACACCGCTTCCCTCCTCGGGCCGGTTCACGGTAGGCACCAGGGAAGCGGGCCCGCGGACCACCGGGCAACGGCGCGCGGAGGGCGCGCGGAAGCAACCGCGCCACGTCGGCGACCCGCGTGCGCCGTCCGCACGACGACCGGCCGAGGCGCCGACCGGCTGGCGCGCCGACCGGCCGGGGCGCGCACCGGTCGCGCGCCGGCTGGCCGACGACTCGGCCGGCCGCGTCAGGCGGCGGACCGGTCGGCCGTCGGTGGCGCGGCGGCTCAGTCGGCCGACGGCTTCTCGGCGGCCTGCTCCGCCTCCGCCGCCTCCGCCGC
Source organism: Streptomyces marinisediminis (assembly GCF_026262575.1). GTDB lineage: Bacteria > Actinomycetota > Actinomycetes > Streptomycetales > Streptomycetaceae > Streptomyces > Streptomyces marinisediminis. Next base: position 121,653 of record NZ_JAPKFL010000013.1, on the reverse strand, counting down.
GGCGGCGGGCGCGGAGGCGGCGGAGGCCGCGGCCACCGCCGCCGGGGCCGTCTCGGCGGCCGCCGCGGCCGCCGCCGGGTCCAGCTCGTCGGCGTAGTCGCCGGTCACCAGGTAGACCACGCGCCGCGCCACCGACACGGCGTGGTCGGCGAAGCGCTCGTAGTACCGGCCGAGCAGCGTCACGTCGACGGCCGTCTCGATGCCGTGCTGCCAGCGGTGGTCCATCAGGTGCTGGAAGAGCGTGCGGTGCAGGTCGTCCATGCGGTCGTCGTCCTGCTCGAGCTGGAGGGCGAGCTCGACGTCCTTGGTGATGAGGACCTCGGTCGCCTTGGCCATCAGCCGCTGTGCGAGCTGGCCCATCTCCAGGATGGTCGCGTGCAGGTCGTGCGGGACCGCGGAGTCCGGGAAGCGCAGGCGCGCCACCTTGGCCACGTGCTGGGCGAGGTCGCCCGAGCGCTCCAGGTCCGCGCTCATCCGCAGGCTCGTCACCACGATGCGCAGGTCGGTGGCGACGGGCTGCTGCCGGGCCAGGAGCTGGATCGCCCTGCTCTCCAGGTCCCGCTGCAGGTCGTCGACCTTGTCGTCGTTGGCGATGACGCTCTCGGCGAGCTTCAGGTCCGCGTCGAGCATGGCCGTGGTGGCACGGCCGATGGCGGAACCGACGAGCCGGGCCATTTCGACCAGGCTGTCGCCGATCGCATCCAGCTCCTCGTGGTACGCGTCCCGCATGGCAGTCCTTCCCTCGCTTCTCGGCTGCGCCGACCGGCGGCCGGGTGTCGGCCGCCCCGGCGTCGGCCGCTGTCCTACGCTCCCACGCTGAGGCGGGAAGGCGTCGGGAGCGGCCCCGTCACGTGAATGACCTACCACGTTCGGATGAATTCTGAGCGACACGGGAGGAAGTGGCGCACCTCGGCCTCACAACTTCCCCCCGCCCGGTCCGTTTCGTTCGCTTTTCGTGGCGTATGCGGGACAGGCAGTGAACCACCACCGACCTGCCGGTGAACTCTGGGGGACGAGTGACCGAGGCGGGCGGCCGCACCTGACGACGCCCTGTCCGGCCCGCTTAGTCTGAGGGCATGGACGTGAACGCGGCGATCGCCGCAGTGGCCGCGATCGCCGGTGTGTGCACCGGTGCCATCGCCGTCCTCGCGTTCCGTTGGAGCGAGCGCGAGCAGGCGCGGCCCAGCCGTTCCTCGCTGCACACCGAACCGGTGCTGCCGCCCGGCGTGGACACCGTGCTCTCGGTGCTGCGCTCGTCGGCCGTCGTGCTGGACGAAGAGGACGCCGTGGTCAAGGCCAGCTCGGCGGCGTACGCGCTGGGCCTGGTGCGCGGCGGCCGGCTGGCCGTGGAGCCGATGCTCCAGATGGCCCGCCAGACGCGGCGGGACGGCGAGATACGGCAGGTCGAGCTCGACCTCGCCCGGCGCGGCAGGGGCGACGCCCTGGCGGTCTCCGCCCGGGTCGCCCCGCTCGGCTCCCGGCTGGTGCTGCTGCTCGTGGAGGACCTGACCGAAGCGCGGCGCATCGAGGCGATCCGCCGCGACTTCGTCGCCAACGTCAGCCACGAGCTCAAGACGCCGGTCGGCGCGCTCTCCCTGCTCTCCGAGGCCGTCCTGGACGCCAGCGACGACCCCGAGGCCGTCCGGCGCTTCGCCGGCCGCATGGAACACGAGGCCACCCGGCTGACCAGCCTGGTGCAAGAACTGATCGACCTCTCCCGGGTGCAGAACGACGACCCGATGGAGGACTCCGAGCCCGTCGCCGTCGAGGAGCTCGTCGGCGAGGCCATCGACCGCTGCCGCCAGGGCGCGGACGCCAAGGAGATCACCATGGCCACCGGCGGAGGCGAGGACCTGTACGTCTTCGGCCACCGCGGGCAGCTCGCGGCGGCGCTCGGCAACCTGGTGGAGAACGCGGTCAACTACTCCCCGCAGCGCACCCGCGTCGGCGTCGCCGCCCGGCGGGTGGCCGCGTCCGGCGGGGACATGATCGAAATCGCCGTCACCGACCAGGGCATCGGCATCTCCGAGCGCGACCGGGACCGCATCTTCGAGCGGTTCTACCGCGTCGACCCCGCACGCTCCCGGGCCACCGGGGGCACCGGGCTCGGCCTGGCCATCGTCAAGCACGTGGCCGCCTCCCACGGTGGCGAGGTCACCGTGTGGAGCGCCGAGGGCCAGGGCTCGACCTTCACCCTCCGTCTCCCCGAGGCCGGCAGCGCCCGCGCCAAGGCGGAGGAGAGCCGCCGCAGCCGCACCCGGCTCAGCGGCGCGCTGCAGAAACCCGGCGACTACGTGGGTCCCGACGGCGGCGAGGACGCCGACGGCGTGGGCCCCGTCGAGACCCTCCCCAGAGAACAACACGCATCCCCGGAGGTCCTCCCGTGACCCGAGTGCTCGTCGTCGAGGACGAGGAGTCGTTCAGCGACGCTCTGTCCTACATGCTGCGCAAGGAGGGCTTCGAGGTCGCCGTCGCGACCACCGGGCCCGACGGCCTGGACGAGTTCGAGCGCAACGGCGCCGACCTCGTGCTGCTCGACCTCATGCTGCCCGGCCTGCCGGGCACCGAGGTCTGCCGCCAGCTCCGCAGCCAGAGCAACGTGCCCGTCATCATGGTCACGGCCAAGGACAGCGAGATCGACAAGGTCGTCGGCCTGGAGATAGGGGCCGACGACTACGTCACCAAGCCGTTCTCCTCCCGCGAGCTCGTCGCCCGCATCCGCGCGGTCCTGCGCCGCCGCGGCGAGCCCGAGGAGGCCGTCCCGGCCGCGCTGGAGGCCGGGCCCGTGCGCATGGACGTCGACCGCCACGTGGTCACCGTCTCCGGCGGCAAGGTGGACCTGCCGCTCAAGGAGTTCGACCTGCTGGAGATGCTGCTGCGCAACGCGGGCCGCGTGCTGACGCGGATGCAGCTCATCGACCGGGTCTGGGGCGCGGACTACGTCGGCGACACCAAGACGCTGGACGTCCACGTCAAGCGCCTCCGGGCGAAGATCGAGCCCGACCCGGGCGCGCCGCGCTACCTGGTCACGGTGCGCGGCCTGGGCTACAAGTTCGAGCCCTGATCCCGCCCCGGCGGCCCGCGCCGCGATCTCACCCGGACGGGCGTATCCGCCTCCACCGCGCGCTGACGCCGCTCCGCCTCGTTGACGCCGGGCGCGCGTGCGGTCGGCCGTGACCGTGCGGGGCCCCGGCGCGCGCCTCCGGAGACCACCGGCACGCGGAGCCGGTGCGCGCGTACGGCCGGTCGGCACGACGCCGTCGAGCGGCCCACCGGCATCCGCGCGCCGCCGTGCGCTCTTGCGCGCCGCTCCCCGGATGCGGGATGTGCGTGCGGCCGTCCGGCGCGTGAGCGGGTCACCTCAGCCGGGCACGGTGCGTGCCGAGAGCACCGGCCCGCCGCTCGGTGCGGGTGCGCGAGCCGACGGGCATGTCGCACGGGGCGGCCCCCTTCGGCCGGGCCGCTGGGCCAGGAGGCCGCTCACGGCCGGGCCGCGGCGCCCCGGCCGGTCGGCCGGTGGTGTGCCCGCGCGCGCCGCCGACGTCGGAGCACCGCTCGCCGCCTGCGTCGGGGCGTCGCCCACCCGTGGACGCGGGCGACGGGGTGCGGAGCACCCGGGCCGCCCGCGGGGGCGTCCGCCTCAGCTCGCCGCCGGGGTCTCGCCCGCGGCCGGGGTCTCGCCCGTCGTCGGGGACTCGCCCGCCGCGGGGGACTCGGTGCTGCCCTCGGCCGTCGGCTCCACGCCCGGCGCCGGGGACTGCGTGCCCTCGGGCGTCTCGCCCGGGGAGGTCGCGGCGGGCGACGGGCCGAACTCGGAGTAGGTGAGCTGCGTCTCCGGGTAGACGAAGGCCCGGATCGGGATGTCGCCGGTCTCGCTCAGCTCGAACGTCAGCGGCTGGGCCTCGCCGTCCGTGATGTTCCGCTCGCCCGCGTCCTGGATGACGGCCGCCGCGTTGCCCTCGCCGCCGAGCATCAGGTGGCCGCCGGCCGGCACGGTCAGCGAGCCGCCGTCGGCCGGGGAGAGTTCGACCTGCCCCGTGCCGCCGTCCGTGGCGAAGGTGATGCCCTGGAGCGTCTCGTCCTCGCCGCCGCCGTTGAAGATCCGCGCGGTGACGCTCGCGGGGCCCTCGCCGTCCTCGGTGGTGACGACGGTGACGTTCTGCAGCTCGATGTCGCCCTCGCTGGCGGAGGCGTTGTCCGGGACGATCTGGTTGGTCGCCGCGTCGACGCCTGCGGCGCACCCGGCGAGCGTGAGGGTCGACAGGGCGAGGGCGGCGGCGACGGCGCCGCGTCGGAGGCTGGTGCGGCTGCTGCTCACGGCGGCGCATCTCCTAGCAGTGAGGGGCGTCTGGCGGTCTGACAGCGGCAGCGTACCGACCCCCCGTGGCGGGCTCGCACCCGACCCGCCCCCGCCGCCGCCCGCGTCCGCGCGGGCGGCGGCGGGAATCACCCGCCAGATCGCGGTGCGCATTCGGCCCCGGGGAGAACTCGCGGTGAATGAGCGATGCCACCGGCAATTGATCTCCGGACCGTTCGCGGATGCGTTCCCGGGAACGCCGTGGAGATCTCGTGCCGTACGCGAAGGGTGAGCGCGCACGCCATCAAGAAACGGACAAAACCGACACGTGTCACGTCGGTCACGCGGGTGCCGAGAATGTTTCCCGGTCCGGCGAGAGGTGCCCTCACCTGCGAATACCCGCTTGCGCGACGGGTGTGCAGCACGATATAGGCGCCGTTGTCAAGCCCCGAGATATGCCCTGACCTGCGGAAACGCCATTCAGCGCGACCCGTTCCCGTGCTATCCTGGATAGCCACGGAAGGGGTACCTGTCACATGACGTTCAAGGTTGGCGACACCGTGGTCTATCCCCATCACGGGGCCGCGCTGATCGAGGCCATCGAAACTCGTCAGATCAAAGGCGTGGACAAGACCTACTTGGTTCTGAAGGTCGCCCAGGGCGACCTCGAAGTTCGTGTGCCGGCGGAAAACGCCGAGCTGGTCGGCGTACGGGATGTGGTGGGGCAGGACGGCCTGGAGCGCGTGTTCGACGTGCTGCGCGCGCCGTACGCCGAGGAGCCCACCAACTGGTCCCGCCGCTACAAGGCGAACCTGGAGAAGCTCGCCTCCGGTGACGTCATCAAGGTGGCCGAGGTCGTGCGCGACCTGTGGCGCCGTGAGCGCGAGCGGGGCCTCTCCGCCGGTGAGAAGCGGATGCTCGCCAAGGCCCGGCAGATCCTGGTCAGCGAGCTGGCGCTGGCCGAGAACACCAACGAGGACAAGGCCGAGGCGCTCCTCGACGAAGTGCTCGCCTCCTGAGCCGGGCCGCACGGCAGCGCACACGCCCGGCCCGCCGCCCACGGCGCTCGCCGTGCGGTCGGTGAACGCGTCGCGCGCGGCGCGGTCGTGAACCGCCCGCGGTCGTGCACCGCCGGTGCCGACGTCATCGCCGGCGTGGACGAACGGGCGTCGCCACCGAGGCGTCACCCGGCAGCGTCGGGTCCGGCGCCCCGGAGTCGACGTGGACGCGGTGACGCGCGGCTCCGACACACCATCCGGCCGTCGGACGAACGTCAGCGACCGGACGGACGGCCGTCACGTGTGCCGTGTGAGCTGCCGCCGTACCAGATGCCGCGTACCAGATGCCGTGCGTCGCGCGAGGCGCCGCGGTGGAAGGACCACAGCACCCGGGCAGCGGCCGTACAGTCGTACGGCGCGGGTGCTGACGGCCTTTCCGCCGCGGCCCTCGCGTGGCCGGTCATCGCCGCGTGGCCGACCGCCGCCGCGTGGTCGACCGCCGCTGAGGAGCTGTCGCGGCGCCACCCGTGTACGTCGACACGATGGGTGCGCCACACGGTGCCGGGCCCGGGTGGGCGGCACGACCGGTTGTCACGGAAGGGGACCGGTCACGCCCTCGCGTCCGACACGTTCTGGCCATACCCATCCCGGATGAGGACACAAACCTGAACGTGCAGCCAATGTCCGACGATCAGCCCGCCCAGATTTCGGCCACGGACGAGCGGCCCGCGCCGCGCGGACCGCGGGCCGCGGCGGTCATCCCCGCCGCCGGGCGCGGCGTGCGCCTGGGCCCCGGCGCGCCGAAGGCGCTGCGCGCGCTGGGCGGCACGCCGATGCTCGTCCACGCCGTCCGCGCCATGGCCCGCGCCCGCGACGTCGGCCTCGTCGTCGTCGTCGCGCCGCCGGACGCCGCCACCGAGGTCCGCCACCTGCTCGACGCCCATCCGCCGCCCGCCGCCCCCGCGGCGCAGGGCGCGGACGTCGTCGTCGTCCCCGGGGGCGCCACCCGGCAGGAGTCCGTGCAACGCGGGCTGGCCGCGCTGCCGGCCGGCGTCGAGGTCGTGCTCGTCCACGACGCCGCCCGGCCGCTGGTGCCGGCCGACACCGTGGACGCCGTCGCCGCCGCCGTGCGCGCGGGCGCGCCCGCCGTCGTTCCGGCGGTGCCGGTGAGCGACACCGTCAAGGAGGTCGAGCCGCGGCCGGGCGGTGCGCCGGAGCCCGTCACCGGCACGCCGGTGCGGAGCCGGCTGCGCGCGGTGCAGACCCCGCAGGGCTTCGACCGGGCCGTGCTCGCCGAGGCCCACGCCGCCTTCCCCCGCGAGGGCGAGGGCGCCACCGACGACGCGGGCCTGGTCGAGCGGCTGGGCACGCCGGTGGTCGTCGTGCCGGGGCACGAGGAGGCCTTCAAGGTCACCCGGCCGCTGGACCTGGTGCTCGCCGAGGCCGTCCTCGCCCGCCGGAGGGCCGATGGCTACTGACCGCCCCGCCGTGCCGCTCGTCGGCATCGGCACCGACGTGCACGCCTTCGCGGCCGGTCGCCCCCTGTGGTGCGCGGGCCTGCTGTGGGACGACGGCGACGGACTCGCCGGGCACTCCGACGGCGACGTGGCCGCCCACGCCGCGTGCGACGCGCTGTTCTCGGCCGCCGGGGTGGGCGACCTGGGCGCCCACTTCGGCACCGCCCGGCCCGAGTGGTCCGGGGCCTCCGGGGTCACGCTGCTCGCGGAGGCCGCCCGCATCGTGCGCGCGGAGGGCCTGGCCATCGGCAACGTCGCCATCCAGGTCATCGGCGTCCGTCCGAAGATCGGCAGGCGCCGGGCGGAGGCGCAGGCGGTGCTGGGCGAGGCGGTCGGCGCCCCGGTGTCCGTCTCCGGCACCACGACGGACGGCCTCGGACTCACCGGCCGCGCCGAGGGCCTCGCCGCCGTCGCCACGGCGCTCGTGCTGCGCGGGTAGGCCGCCCGGTCCGGCGCCCGCGCCCGCGACGCCCGCGTCCCCGCGTCCGTTCGGTGGCCACTGCGCCGGACGGGCGAGAGGGGCGCCCGGTAAGACTTGCGCGGCCCGTGCGCGGGTAGTCGTCGAAGCGTCAACCACGCGAGGGAAGGTGCACGCAGTGGCAGCCGCACTGTCCGACAAGCTCAAGCAGGTCCTCGACGGCAAGGTCTTCATCACCGTCGCCACCATCCAGCCCGACGGACGCCCCCAGGTGTCCCCGGTGTGGGTCAAGCGGGACGGCGAGGACGTGCTGTTCTCCACCACGCTGGGCCGCCAGAAGGAGAAGAACCTGCGCCGGGACCCGCGGGTCAGCGTCGTCGTGCAGCCCGCCGACGCGCCCTACACCTACGCCGAGATCCGCGGCACGGCCAGCATGACCACCGAGGGCGGCCAGGAGCTCATCGACGAGCTGGCGATGAAGTACGTCGGCACGGAGTACGCCGAGTTCAACCCGGGCGCACCGCAGGAGCCGGACCGCGTCGTCGTGCGCGTCACGCCCGAGCGCGTCGTCGGCATGGGCGACCTGGCCTGACCGGCGGTCGCCCATGCCGCCCCGGCACGGGCGTCCGCGACGGCGGCCCCGCGCTCCCCGCGCGGTCGCCCCGCACCGATCGCGTGGGGCAGCCGCCGTCTTCTACTACCCTTGACGGGTGACTCTTCGCCTGTACGACACCAGCGCCCGGCAGATCCGTGACTTCCAGCCCCTGACCGACGGCTGCGTCTCGATCTACCTGTGCGGCGCCACCGTGCAGGCCGCGCCGCACATCGGGCACATCCGCTCCGGGCTCAACTTCGACGTCATGCGCCGCTGGTTCGCCTACCGCGGCTACGCGGTGACGTTCGTGCGCAACGTCACCGACATCGACGACAAGATCATCACCAAGTCCGCCGAGCAGGACCGCCCGTGGTGGGCGATCGGCTACGAGAACGAGCGGGCCTTCGACGACGGCTACACCGCGCTCGGCTGCCTGCCGCCGACGTACGAGCCGCGCGCCACCGGGCACATCCCCGAGATGGTGGAGATGATGGACACGCTCATCGAGCGGGGCCACGCCTACGCCGCCGAGGGGAACGTCTACTTCGACGTCCGCTCCTACGACCGCTACCTGGCGCTCTCCGGCCAGGACCTGGACCACCTGCGGCAGCCCTCCGGCGAGGGCGAGACCGGCAAGCGCGACCCGCGCGACTTCGCGCTGTGGAAGTCCGCCAAGCCCGGCGAGCCGAGTTGGCCCAGCCCCTGGGGCCCGGGCCGCCCCGGCTGGCACCTGGAGTGCTCGGCCATGGCGCACAAGTACCTCGGCCGGGCGTTCGACATCCACGGCGGCGGCGTCGACCTCGTCTTCCCGCACCACGAGAACGAGATCGCCCAGTCCGCCGCCTACGGCGACGACTTCGCGACCTACTGGCTGCACAACGCCTGGGTGACGATGAGCGGCGAGAAGATGTCCAAGTCGCTGGGCAACTCGGTGCTGGTCTCGGAGATGGTCAAGCGCTGGCGGCCCGTCGTCCTGCGCTACTACCTCGGCACCCCGCACTACCGCTCCACGATCGAGTACAGCGAGGAGGCGCTGCGCGAGGCGGAGACCGCCTTCGCGCGCATCGAGGGCTTCGTGCACCGCGCCGCCGAGCGCACCGGCGCGGTGGAGCCGTCGGCCGAGGTGCCGGCCGAGTTCGCCGCCGCGATGGACGAGGACTTCGGCGTGCCGCAGGCCATGGCGGTGGTGCACACCACCGTACGGCGCGGCAACGCGGCGCTGACGGCCGACGACCGGGAGGCGACGGCCACCGCCCTCGCCGACCTGCGCGCCATGCTCGGCGTCCTCGGGCTCGACCCGCTCGACCCCCGGTGGGCCGGCGCGGGCCACGACAGCGGTACGGAGCTGCACGGCGCCGTCGACGCCCTCGTGCGGCTCGTCCTGGAGCAGCGGCAGGCGGCCCGTGCCCGCAAGGACTACGCCACCGCCGACGCCATCCGCGACGACCTCAAGCGCGCGGGCCTGGTGATCGAGGACACCCCGCAGGGCCCGCGCTGGGAACTCGGTTCCCCCTGACGCGCCCCCGCGTCCCCACCGACCTCACGCATCACTCGAAAGAAGGACCCTCCCCATGGCCGGGAACAGCCAGCGGCGCAACCGCCGCACGTCCAACAAGAAGGGCGCGCAGGTCGGCAGCGGCGGCCAGCGGCGCCGGAGCCTGGAGGGCAGGGGCCCCACCCCGCCCGCCGAGATGCGCAAGGGCCACGCCAAGCAGCGCGCCGCGCAGGCGCGCGCCCGCCGCGCCACCGGACGGCCCGCGCCGCGCCGGGGCGGGCCGAAGGGCACCGCGGAGCTGGTCGTGGGCCGCAACCCGGTCTTCGAGGCGCTGCGCGACGGCGTGCCCGCGACGACGCTGTACGTCCAGCAGTTCATCGACAGCGACGACCGGGTGCGCGACGCCCTCCGGCTCGCCGCCGACCGCGGCGGCATCCATCTGCTGGAGGCGCCCAGGCCGGAGCTGGACCGCATCACCGGCGGCCTCAACCACCAGGGCCTGGTCCTCCAGGTGCCGCCGTACGACTACGCCCACCCCGACGACCTGACCGCGGCCGCGTTCGACGCCGCCGAGGACCCGCTGATCGTCGCCCTCGACGGGGTGACCGACCCGCGCAACCTCGGCGCGGTCGTCCGCTCCGTGAGCGCCTTCGGCGGGCACGGCGTCGTCGTCCCCGAACGCCGGGCCGCCGGGATGACCGCCGGGGCGTGGAAGACCTCCGCCGGCACCGCCGCGCGCACCCCCGTCGCCCGCGCGACCAACCTGACGCGGGCGCTGCAGGGCTACCAGAAGGCCGGGCTCATGGTCGTCGGCCTCACCGCCGACGGCGAGGCCGAGGTGAACGACCTGGAGCTGCTGGAGGGGCCGGTCGTCGTCGTCATCGGCAGCGAGGGCAAGGGCCTGTCGCGGCTGGTGAGCGAGGCGTGCGACCTGCGCGTGCGCATCCCGATGCCGGGCGGCGCCGAGTCGCTCAACGCCGGTGTCGCGGCGGGGATCACGCTCTACGAGGCCGCCCGCCGCCGCGCGGGCACCGGGCGCTAGCCGCACCGCCCGCGAGCGCGGCCGCCGTGCTCGCGGGCTCCCGGGCGGGGTGGGGGGCAGGCTCCCACCGCGCACGGAGGTCCGCGTGCGACGGCCCGCGCCGCGGTCCCGCCGCCCGTGGGGCCCGTCGCCGTGGGGTCCGGTCGCCTTGGGGTCCGGTCGCCTTGGGGTCCGGTCGCCGTGGGGTCCGGTCGCCGTCCGGCCGGTCGAGCGCGCGCTCGGGCGGTCCCGTTGACGTGGCGCGGACAGATCGCCGGGGTCAAGGCAGTGTCTTAAGCGTCCGTCACTCGGTTAGATGAGTGTGGACACCAGAACTCCCCGCACGCCCACCGGGGGAAGCCCGGGCGGCTTCTTCGACGACGAGCCGATCCTCAGCTCCGTCAAGGTGCCGAGCGACCCGGCCCAGGTCATCGTCAACAACGTGAGCTTCCGGGTAAAGCTCGCCACGTCGACGCCGCAGGGCGCCGCCCCGGGCGGCGCCGCGTCGGCCGACACCGCTCCCGTCCCGGCCGTCCCCACCGCCCGGCCCGTCCCGGCCGCGGCCTCCCCCGCCTCCGTCGCCGCCCTGCCCGCCCCCGCGGCCCCCGCCGGGGCCGCCACCGCCGTCAGGCGGCGCGCGCCGGTGGTGTGGAGCGGGCGCAGCGTCCCCGGCGACGCCGCCGCCGACCTGCTCCGGGCCGTCCGCCCCGGCGGCCTCGGCACCGTCCCGGCGCAGGGAGAACGCTCCGCGGACGGGGGCGTCCTGGCCACCCGGGTCATGCCGCGCGTCGCGGCCGAGCTGACCGCGCCGCTGCCCGTCGTCGGCCCGCGCTCCTCCCGGCACGACGACGGCCCGGCCGGCGGTGGCGGACGGGGCGACGACCGGCACGGGGACGGCCACGACGGCCGGTACGGGGACGAGCGGTACGACGACGAGCGGCGCGCCGCCCGCGAGGAGCGGGACGCCGGGGACCGGGCACGGCACGCCTACTACCCCGGCCGCCGCATGAACCTGGGCGTCGTGCTGCTGCCGCTGCGCGTCTTCCTCGGCTTCATCTCCGTCTACGCCGGCATGGGGAAGCTGACGGACCCGGTCTACTTCGACGGCGGCGAGCGCGGCTCCATGGTGAGCTGGCTCAGCTCGCTCCAACCGTGGACGATCGCCTCCCCGCTGCACGACCTGGCCCTCGCCCACCCCGTGGGCGCCGGGCTCACGGTGGCCTTCCTCCAGGTCCTCGTCGGCGTGCTCACCGTCTTCGGGCTGTGGCAGCGGCTCGCCGCGTCCCTGGGCGCGCTGCTGTCGGCCGCCCTGCTGGTCACGGTGAGCTGGCGCACGGTCGCGGTGTACGACGCGCCGGACATCATCTACCTCGCCGCCTGGTCACCGCTGATCATCGCGGGCGCGCCCGTCTACTCGCTGGACGCCCGGCTGGCCGGGGAGGCCTGGCGCCGCCTCGGTCCGCGCGCCGCGCTGGCCGACCTGCGCCGCCGCGTGCTGCGCCGGGGCGCCGTCCTGGCCGCCGTCATCGCCGGGCTCACCCTGCTCGTCGGCTCCCTGCTGGGCAGCGCCGTCCGCTCCGCGCAGGTCACCACCGTCCCGGAACCGGGCAGCCCGCTGCGCAACCACCTGCCCGGCTCCCCGCTGCCGCAGGACCCGTCCCGGCCCAGCGCGCGGGCGACGACCGGGCCCACGGCCGGGCCCACCGCGGGGCCCACCGCCCAGCCCAGCGCCAGCGCCAGCGAGCAGGCCGCCGAACCGACGGCGGGCACCGGCCGGGAGCCGGAGACGGGGCAGAACCAGACCGTTCCGGCCCCGCAGCAGCCCCCGGTACCGGAGGCCCCGCCCGTGGCCCCCGAGCCGCCCCCCGCCCCGGAGCCGCCCCCCGCCCCCGAACCCACCGTGGGCGGTGCGACGGGCGGCACGACCGGCGGCGAGCCCGAGTCCGAGGAACCCGAAACCGCCCCCGACACCGGCGCCCTGGGCGGCCTGTTGGGCTAGGCGACGCCCCTCCCCTCCCGCGAGGCCCGGCGGCCCCCGCCGGGCCTCCGCCGTGCGCGACCGCCGTACGACCCCGGCGGGCCGTGGGCCGGTGGGCGAGCGGCCGGTGGCGCGTCCGGCCGGCCCGGCGACCGGCGGCCGGAGCCGCTGGGCGGTGGTCGGCAGGGCGGTGGCTCCCAGGCGGGCCCGGTGGCGGCCCGGTAGGTGCCGGGCGGCCGGTGGTCGGTCCGCTCGGCCGTGCTCCGCGAACGGGCGAGCCGCCGCGGCCCGCCGGGGCGGCTCGCCCGTCGGGGTTCACTCCGTGGCGGTGGCGAGTTCCTTCGCGGCTTCGGAGAGGTCCTTGGCGGTGTCGATGGCACGCCAGTAGGCGCCCTGGGGGAGCGGGTAGCCCGCGAGGCGGCCGTCCCGGGCGAGCGAGGGGAACGTCGTGCGCTCGTGGTCGCCGCGCTCCGGGAGCAGCGCGGTGAACTCCGGCGCGCAGACGTAGACGCCCGCGTTGATCTCGTACGTCGTCGGCGGGGCCTCGATGAAGTCCACGACGTGGCCGAAGCCGTCCGTGCGCACCGCGCCCCAGGGCAGCCGCGGGCGGGCCAGCGCGAGGGTGGCGACCGCGGCGCGCTCGGTGTGGAAGGCGGCCATCTCGCGCAGCGGGAAGCGCGTCCAGATGTCGCCGTTGGTGGCGTACCAGGGCTCGTCGGCGCGGGGGAGGGCGCGGGCGGCGAAGCGCAGGCCGCCGCCCCGGCCCAGCGGTTCCTCCTCCACCACCGTCGTCACCCGCAGCGGCCCGGCGCCGGGGCCCTCCCCGACCACCGGCAGGTCCGCCGACTCCAGCCACGCCTCCAGCACCGACGCCAGGTGGCCGCAGGAGACGACGACGTCGGTGACGCCCTCGTGCGCCAGCCAGGAGAGCTGGAAGCCGATGATCGGCGTCCCCGTGCCGGGGATCTCGATCATCGGCTTCGGCTTGTCGTCGGTGTACGGGCGCAGGCGGGTCCCCTGGCCACCGGCCAGGATCACCGCCTGCGTCGGGTGGGTGCGCGGGTCGTCTGCCATGCCCCGCACGGTAACGGGCGCCGGAGGGTGTCCGGCGCACCGTCGGTGGCGGGTCAGCGGAAGTCGGCCACGCCCGCGGCGAAGGAGGTGTCGCACACCGGGCGGGAGAACTCCTGCGCGCGCTCGGCGGAGCCGTACCTCACCACGGCCGCGTGGCCGAGCGCCCGCGCGAGGTCCGCGCAGTGCGGGGCCAGCGACGGGTCCTGGCGCACCGCGCGCTGGAGGCTGGTGAGCGCCGCGCCCGGGTCCTCGTTCCGCAGTTCGGCCTCCAGTTCCTCGCGCAGCACCTCGTGGGCGGCGCGCTCCCCGCCGGGCTCGGCGGCGGACGCCGGGCGCTCCGCGGACGCCGTGAGGACCTGGGACTTCGGCGGCGCCCCCGACCACGGGACGCTGGCCACCGCGAGCGTCCCGGAAAGGACCAGGACGACCGGAAGGACGAGGGCGAGAGATCGGCCGATACGGCGCACTGCCTGATTCACTGGTGTCTTCCTCGCAACGGAACGTCCCCGGCGACGCCAGGGCGGAACAGGCCCCACAGGGGGCAACCGCCATGATGGTAGCGGGCCGTAGTGTTTCAGTGGCGCTGTGTCACTCCGATGAGTGAAGACTTTTCGGGTTTAGCAGGTGCTGGGTTGACGATGTCGACAATCGGGCCGACGCGAGGCGGTGGGGGCGGGCGCCCCGAGTGCGCCCGCCCCCACCGCCTGCTCCGTTCGGCCGCCCGACCGCTCAGCCGCTCAGCCGCTCAACCGGTCAGCCGCTCAGCCGCTCGCCCGAGGACGTCGCGAACACGTGCGACTCGCCCGGACGCGGCACGACGTGAATCTCCGAGCCCTTCTCCGGCACGCCGCGCCCGTTCACGCGGACGACCAGCTCCTTGTCCTCGCCGCCCAGGTGCGCGGTGCCGTAGACGAAGGCGTCCGCGCCCAGCTCCTCGACGACGTTCACCGTCACCGCGAGGCCCGCCGGACCGTCCCCGGCCGGAGCGGCGTCGCCGTCGCCCACCAGGTCGAAGTGCTCCGGGCGCACGCCCACGGTCACCGTCTTGTCGCCCTTGTCCGCGGCGCTCGCCACGGCCTCGCGCGCCACCGGCACCACGCTGTTGCCGAACTTCACGCCGCCGTCGGTGATCGGCACGTCGACCAGGTTCATCGCGGGCGAGCCGATGAAGCCGGCCACGAAGAGGTTGGCGGGCCGGTCGTACATGTTCCGCGGCGTGTCGACCTGCTGGAGCAGGCCGTCCTTCAGCACGGCCACCCGGTCGCCCATCGTCAGGGCCTCGACCTGGTCGTGGGTCACGTACACCGTGGTGATGCCCAGGCGCCGCTGGAGGCTGGCGATCTGGGTGCGGGTCTGCACGCGCAGCTTCGCGTCCAGGTTCGACAGCGGCTCGTCCATGAGGAACACCTGCGGCTCGCGCACGATCGCGCGGCCCATCGCCACCCGCTGGCGCTGGCCGCCCGAGAGGGCCTTCGGCTTGCGCTCCAGGTACTCGGTGAGGTCCAGGATCCTGGCCGCGTCCTCCACCTTCTGGCGGATCTCGGCCTTCGGCACACCCGCGATCTTCAGCGCGAAACCCATGTTCTGCGCGACCGTCATGTGCGGGTAGAGCGCGTAGTTCTGGAACACCATGGCGATGTCCCGGTCCTTGGGGGGCAGGTGGGTGACGTCGCGGTCACCGATGCGGATGGCGCCGCCGTTGACGTCCTCCAGCCCCGCGAGCATGCGCAGGGAGGTGGACTTCCCGCACCCGGAGGGGCCGACGAGCACGAGGAACTCGCCGTCCTCGATGTCGATGTCGAGCCCGTCGACGGCGGGCTTGTCGGTCCCCGGGTACACCCGGGTCGCCTTGTCGTACGTGACCGTAGCCATGCTGTTGTGTCTCCTTCACCGGCAGGAACGTGCCGGACGATCCGAGTAAAGGGAGTGGTGGCCCACGCGACCGTGGGCGTTCCGGCGACGTTAACCCGGTCACCTGCGGTTTGTCAGTACTCGGCGGGTAACGGACCGGGCTCGGCTTCCGGGCGCCGCCCGCTCCGGACGCGGATGTAGAGTGGACGCGCCTCGCGCCGCCTTAGCTCAGTCCGGCCAGAGCACCGCACTTGTAATGCGTAGGTCGTCGGTTCGAATCCGACAGGCGGCTTTGGGGAACCCCAGGCCACGTAGCCAGTGACCTGGGGTTTTCTGCTGCCTGGGGCATGCGGCCGCACACGACCGGGATGTCGTGGAAGTGCTTGCGTGACCGATGCGTGAGCGGAGGGGCTCCGGCCCTACTTCTAGGGCTTCTTCCGTCGCCCCTTCTTCGCGCCCCCCGCCTGTGGCCCGCTTGGCCTCCTTCCGAGCCTTCTCCGTCTTGCTTGCGGCCTCCTCGGCCGCCGTCTTGCGCTGGAGCGGGACGAGCCTGGCCATGGCCTCGGCGGAGCTCTTGCCGAGGTGCGGGGGGACGCTCTGGTAGATGTCTCGCGTGATCCGGGTGTCGCTGTGCCCGAGCGTGTCGGACACGACCCTGATGTCGATGTGAACGCCTTCGTTCGCAGGCACTGGTCGACAGGGGCCTCGCCTCAAGATCGACAGGCTCGTAAGAGCCTCGATCTCCTTCTGAGTACCCGGGGGCGGCCCACGGCCGCGATCTGGGACGGCTCAGGAAGCCAGAGCGCCGTCGAGGTACTCCTGCACTGGCTCGAACAGGCCGTAGGGCACGTACTCCGGGATGTCGCCATGGGCAACCCAGGCGAGCTCGCCCAGCTCTTCGGTGTCCACGACCTGAGCCGTACCGCCCAGTACCCGGCAGGCGGTGTACGCCATGAGGCGTCCCGTCTTCGGGTGGACGCGCTGGCCGAGCAGCTGCACAGCGGCCACGGTCAGTCCGGTCTCCTCCTGGGTCTCCCGCACAGCGGCGTGCGCGAGCTCCTCGCCCGGCTCGATCTCTCCAGCCGGGAACTGCCAGGAGAGCTGTCCCTCCCTGACCCGGCGGCGGACCATGAGCACACGACCCTCGTGAATGACGATGGCGGCGGCGATACCCGGTCGCTCGTCCGTCTTCCGCTGCGTCACGTCCGCTCCTCCAGGACGGCCAGGATGGGTGGGAAGACCGTATCGACGGGGACGAAGCGGGGCACTGCGTTCCTGGGACCTGCAGGGGCTTGCGTTTGATGCCCGTGGTCAGCCACGGGCCGGCGCCCTGGTACGCGAGATCGGCCACGATGGGGACGCCCTGGCGCTCGCAGATCCGGATGCTTCGGTGGGTGCGGGCGGCGGACAGGTCGTGGGGGCGGCCCGGCAGGGCGGGCGTGAGCCACAGCAGCCGACCGTCCGGATCGGTGACGACCTACACGTTCACGCCGTGGCGGCGGTGCAGGTGGGCGTAGTCGGCCCGGCCGTGGCCGACCCGGTCGCCTTCGGTGAGAGCGCCGTCGAGCAGGACGAAGTCGGGTTCGTGCTCGCGCAGCGTCTTGAGCAGGCCCGGTGCACGTGCGGCGAGCAGGTTGACGACCGCGCTGGTGTAGGCATGGGCGGGGGACTCGCTGACCCGAATCCAGCAGCGATCTTCGCCAGAGTGGTGTGTCCCGCAGGTACACCAGTGCGACCATCGCGCGCTCGGACGGGCGGAGCTTGCAGCGCCGGTCGCACTCACGGGTGACGATCACCATCGTGACCCACTCCACGCGTGCATGCGGCAGGTCGAGCGCGGCGACCTCACGCGGGATGGGGTAGCTAGACTGACCGATGCCCTTATCAGCGACTCGTAGGAGACACAGGACCGTGACGGGCATCGTGGACGAGCTCATGTGGCGCGGGCTGATTGCCCAGTCCACTGACGAGCAGGCCTTGCGCAAGGCTCTCGCAGACGGCCCCGTCACGTTTTACTGCGGCTTCGACCCAACTGCGGCCAGTCTGCACGTCGGCCATCTCGTGCAGGCACTCACCCTCAGCCGGCTCCAGCAGGCCGGGCATCGGCCACTGGCGCTCGTGGGCGGTGCGACCGGCTACATCGGGGACCCCAGGCCGACCGCTGAGCGGACTTTGAACGATCCGGAGTCCATCGCTCAGTGGACGACCCGGCTGCGTGCTCAGGTCGAGCGGTACCTCTCTTTCGAGGGCGACAACGCGGCGGTCATGGTCAACAATCTGGACTGGACCGCGGGCTTGTCAGCGATCGAGTTCCTACGGGACATCGGCAAGCACTTTCGGGTGAACAAGATGCTCACCAAGGACTCTGTCGCCCAGCGCCTGGAGTCTGCGCAGGGCATCAGCTACACGGAGTTCAGCTACCAACTGCTGCAGGCCATGGACTTCCTCCAGCTTTACCGGCGCTACGGCTGCACTCTGCAGACGGGTGGCAGTGACCAGTGGGGCAACCTCACGGCCGGACTGGACCTGCTCCACCGCCTGGAACCGCAGGCCGAGGTGCACGCACTCGCGACGCCGCTGATGACCAAGGCGGACGGCACCAAGTTCGGCAAGTCGGAGGCCGGCGCCATCTGGCTCGACCCGGAGATGACCACGCCGTACGCGTTCTACCAGTTCTGGCTGAACTCGGACGACCGGGACGTCTCCCGGTACATGCGCATCCTTTCTTTCAAGTCCCGTGAGGAATTGGAGGAGCTGGAGGAGGTCACCCGAGAGCGGCCGCATGCCCGTACCGCGCAGCGTGCGCTCGCTGAGGAGCTGACGACGCTGGTGCACGGTGCGGATCAGTGCGCCGCAGTCATCGCCGCTTCGAAGGCACTCTTCGGGCAGGGTGAGCTCAACGCTCTGGACGAGGCGACGCTGGCCGCCGCGGCAGCGGAGCTGCCGCGCGCGAAGCTGAGTGAGCTCGGCCTGATCACCGACCTGTTCGCCGAGGTCGGTCTGGTGGCAAGCAGGTCAGCCGCCCGCCGGACCGTGAAGGAGGGCGGTGCCTACGTGAACAACGTGAAGGTGACCGCGGAGGACGCGGTGGCCACAGCCGATCAGTTGCTGCACGGACGCTGGCTGGTTCTGCGCCGGGGCAAGAAGAACCTGGCGGCCATCGAGGTCACGGGAGACTGAGCTCCGGATCGCAGACGTGATGGTGGGCCTCCTCTCCTCGCTGAGAGGGGGCTCGTCATTCTTGGAGGCTTCGTGTCGGTGCCGGCACGGACACCGGCCACTGGCCTGCGTGCGGGCCTCTTGCGGAGGGGCTCCAGCCAATGCCCTGGCCGGCCAGGGCGGGCAGCGTCAGTCGGATGGCGAAGCGTGGTTGTTGCTGAACCAGGTGTCGAGCAATCGCCGGGTCACCGCCTCGCTGTGTTTGCGATAGTCACGCGCGAAGGCCCTGCCGACGGCCACGCAATGGGACCTGAGCGCTCGATTGTGATCGATCGCGTCGATTGCGTGGGTGAAATCCCGCGCGGAACGTTCGAGATCGTCTGCGGAGACTACGGGGTACAGCACGTCGTTCTCATCGAGCTCGTAGCCGTCGATCGGTGGCGGGGCGACAAACGTCACGGCATCGCCGAGTTCGGGCAGACTGCCGATCCGATGGGCGACGACGGGCACTCCCGATTCCATGGCTTCCAGCGCCACTCGCGGGATGCCTTCAGGGCCCAGGGACGGTATCAGCAGCACTCTGGTGCTGTCGTAGACCGTGGTGGGGTCCGGCGCGAACGGTGCCACCTGGACGTTCGGTGAGGGCGGGGTGTAGGGCGGGGCATCGGGCCAGGTCTCGATGACAAGGTAGGTGTCGTTGGGGCGCTGACGCACCAGCGCGTCCCACACACGTCGGCCCTTGATGGGGTGGTGGTTGATCAACGTGAGGAACCCGTGTTCCACGCTGTGCGCGACGCCATGATGGATTCGTCGCTCGGGCAGCAGGTTGGGGAGCACTCGTGCTGACACACCGGTCTGATGGCGAAGGGCATCGGCGATGGTGTGGCTGACTGCGTGCACGCTGCTGGCCTGCCGCATCAGGTCGTAGTAGCGCCGCACCTCGTCTGCGGCGTGATCACCGGCGGTGGGGTAGAGCTGGTCGGTCACGAGCACGACCACCCGCCGACCGCTTGCAAGACTTACTTCCAGCGCTCCGTGGTGCGCCTCGCTGAGGCGGACTGCGCACGAGTTGAGCAGGATCACCTCGGGGTCCAGGTCCTCCAGCAGATCCTGAAGAGCCCGCCGGTATGCGTTGGCTTCCCCCGGGTCGCTGACGAAGGCCTCGTGGACGGTGCATCCCTGGACGGTGCGGGTTTTGCGTTCCCTTCCGGAACCGCTGCGTGGGGCGATGCAAGCGAGGCCGGCCGGGAGCCCTCGTTCCGTGACGCGTTGCAGGAGTTCGCGGACCTGGAGGAACAGACCGTTGGTGAAGCCTTCGTGGGTGAAGTCGTCGATGCTCACGTAGAGGGCACCGGGCACGGCGTTACTCCTTGTGGGTTGCGGCCGTTGCGAAGGAGTCGAGCAGGGCCCACAGCCGGGAGCCGAGCTTGCTGTCAGCCGAGGGCGGGCCGGTCACGCTGAGGGGACTGTGCGCGAGCATCTTGAGGGCTGCGATCGCTGAGTACAGATCGAACATCCGCCGCCGAACGGGGTCGGCGCACAGCGGTGCGGCGACCCGCTCGATGCAGTCGGCTTCGGGACCACGAGCCAGTAGGCCAGTGCGAGCAGCGCCGAGCGGATACAGGGCGTCGCCGAATCCGAGCTCGTCCAGGTCGACGATCGCCGACACTCTTCCACCGTCCACCAGAACATTCTGGTGAGTGGCGTCGATCAGATACGGCAGCGGCTCGACGCGGTCCAACTCGGGGCCCAGCCCGCGGAGAGCGGTGCGGATGCGGGCCACAGCCTGCGTCTGCCGCTGCGCGGACGTGAGGTGTTCGAGTGCCCCGGTGAAGTACTCCTCCATCACGTCCGACCAGCGCGCGTGGCAGCGCAGGTCGTGGTAGTGCGCGACACCGCCAAACCCGGAACCGCTCGGCAGGCCCCGCACGCGGTGGTGCATGTCCAGCAGGTCGTCGGCGACGCTTCGCTTCTCTGCGGCAGTCAGGTCGGCATAGACGTTGCAGAGATCATCGCCGGGTGCTTGTTCGAGGAACATGACGGGCCAGGGCAGGACCAGGCCCGTCAGGTCCATGGAGAGCACGCGAGGAACGGGCACTCCGACGCCGGCGAGCTGGCGCCGCCAGTACGCGAAGCCTGTGAAGCACTCGGCACGGTCGGCCCGTGTGATCCGCGCGACGACGCGTTCCCCGGAGGCCAACTCCACCCTGAACACGAAGTGACTGCGGCCCAACGGAACCCGGCGTGCGCGCAGGGCCTGTTGCTGCAGACAGCGACTGGTCGCCTGGACGACTGCCTGTTCCGTCGGGGGCTTCACGGCAGGAGCAGTTCGGCCGCTGCGAGCGGGATGACGCTCAAACTTGGGTA
This sequence comes from Streptomyces marinisediminis, assembly GCF_026262575.1. Lineage (GTDB taxonomy): Bacteria > Actinomycetota > Actinomycetes > Streptomycetales > Streptomycetaceae > Streptomyces > Streptomyces marinisediminis. The sequence continues at coordinate 100,883 of NZ_JAPKFL010000013.1, read as the reverse complement.
ATCGCGGAAGAACGACCACGTCGTCTCGAAGTCGTCGGTGCTCACGATCAGCCCCGGGACGCCGAGGCACCCCGCGAGATGTCCCAGGCCGCTGTCGCATCCGACGAAGAGACGGCACGACAGCAGACGGGCGACCATCTCGGGAAGTTCGGCCCGCACATAGGTCAGATCGTGGCCGAGGTAGTACTGGGTGTCGGGGCCGCCGAGAACGCGTACGTCGCCGTGGGCGGCGACCTGGCTGAGAAGGCGGTGGGCGGACCGCAGAGGTAGCGGTGTTCCGGAACGCGCATCGAACTGGCAGTACACCACGTCCTCACATTCCTGACGCGCTGGTTCCTGACGGAGGGGGAGGGGCGCTACGCGGTGGCGGACCCGACCGGCATACGTATCGCTGACGGCGTGGTGGAACCGATCCAGCCAGGGGAGGCTCCACGAGGACCGGGCGAAGATCGCATCCCCACTGACCGCCCTGTCCGATGGCGGGGCATAGCGCACCCGCTCGCACGCGAACACCTCTACCACCTCGGCGAGGATGGGCGGACCGGTCACGGCAACGGAGGTCACGGCGTTGTCGCGGCAGTAGTGCTCCAGGCCGGTCACGATGCTCAGCGCATCTCCGAGACGATTGTGCCGCGCGAATCGCAGCACTGTGCCCTCGGCGAGTGTCGAGGCAGGCGCGACCCTGCCTGGTGGGGCGTGTGCGGCGTCGACGAGCTGGTCGCTGAGACACCGCAGCCCGCGTTGACCGCAGCGCCATGTCCGCGGCGTCGCCTCAATGTCCACTGCTGGTCGCTGGTGGGCATCGACGAAGCGCACCTCATCGAGACCGAACTCCTCGATCAGATCCCCGAGTACCGGAGGTCCGCTCACCTCGACGTGGGCCAGTCCCTGTCTCCGGGCGTAGTAAGCCAGGCCGGCCGCCAGCTCGACACAGTCACGCACAGGGGGATCCGCGGCGGCAAAGCGCGCGGGCGGCTCCTGAACGCTGTTCCGTGGCTGGTGGGTCATCGGGCTCCCTCGTACGCATCGGCATCCGGAAGCGTCGCGTCGAACCGTCTCTTGCCCTCAAGCAGCCGCACGACCAGCTCCCTGGCGTGGGAAGCGGAGAAGTACGGATTCAGGGAGTACACCCGCAGGGCCACGACCGGCTCACCGGAGGGTGTGTAGAACGCCGCGGAGGTCTTGCTGACCGCGATCTGTTCGGCGTCCGGCAGGTCCTGATGCGACAGCCACGCGAACAGGTCCGATGTGTACTGGTTTATCCGGCGCACCGAGTCGGTGTCGTCGAAGCTCTCTTCGTGGGCTGCGGGATCGTTGTGCGGGTAGCAGCGCACGAACACGTCCGGACCGTAGGAGAGTTCGTTGATGGTTTTCGCGTCCGGGCCGGCCAAGGCGTCGATGTGGCGCCGGAGGGCCTCGGCTGTCTCCAGCGCATGACCGAGCAGCCGCCGCATACCGTGCTTGCCCAGGGCCTGCAGGCTCACCCAGGTGGCCACCATGGTTGCAGCCGACCTGGACGTCTCCAGCGTGAAGGTCCCGGGATTGTAGGCGTCCTTGTCATGGAACAACGGGGTCATCACTCCACCGTCGCGGCGCAGCCGTGAAAAGTCCCGCCCGTCGCGCATGACGATCATGCTGGACGTGTACGGCGCGAAACCGGTCTTGTGGAAGTCCGTCCCGAACGAGTCCGCGTGGCGCACCGTCCTCAACCGCTCCACTAGCCGTGTGAGCTTGGCCACCACAGGCGGGGTGAACCCGAGCGGATTGCGCTGCAGGTCGTAGTCGAGGAAGCAGAGGTAGGCCCAGCCGATGACCGTATCGGCATGCACATGGGGTGTGTAGTCCAACTCGTACTCGGCGGCCAGCCGATCCCGCATCGCGGCGATCCGGCCGAAGTCGTCGACAGCCATGTTGGAGGTCGTCCCGCCTGCGCCCATGATGCACGCGAGCCGGTGCCCGCGGGCCAGCACCTCACGACAGGCAGCTTCCATCGACGCCAGGTCCGTGGTCTGGTCGGGCAGCGACGCAGCGGCGATGTAGTTCCGGGTGCCGATCCCGAGCCAGGCGCACGCGGACTTCTGCGAGTAGTGCGCAGGCCAGGAGCCGACGACCGCCACCCCCGGCTCGATGCCCACCTCGGAGTGGCCGGACTGAGCCTTGGAGAGGCCGACGTTGATCGCGTACAGATTGGTCGCAGTGCCACCGAACGTGAAGAGGCCGCCTGCCCGGTCGGGGTCGTATCCCGCCAGCCGCGCCAGCGCCCGAGCGCTCGCCAGTTCGGCGGAAAGAGTCTGTGCCGCGTCTTCTCCGGTAACGCCGTTCGGCATGAACAGCGAGACCGCGCACCATGCCGCAAGGTGGACGAACGATGGCGGCGGAACGATGTTCTTGGCGAACATGTGGTGATGCACCTTGACCGACCCAGCCAGCCATCCGCGTAACTGGCCGAGAGCCGCCTCCGCTTCGACGGAGCTCTCCGGTAGGCGCCCCTCACCCAGCAGCGAGCGTTCTCCCTCCTGACCGGCCTGTGGGTACACAGGCCCTGCGCCCTGGTAGCTCAGCGCTTCGTCGAGGGCGCTCCGCACGAGCTCCACAAGTACCTCGGCGTTGCCCCCGTCCGGGCGGAGGAACATGCGTCCGCACCATTCCGCGAACTCGTCGCTGCGGGAGAAGGAACCGTCGTCAGCGTGAGCCCCGGTGCCTTGGGAGGCGCTCACCGTTCGGACTCTCCATAGAGCTTCATGCGCTCGGGCCGAGGCGTGCGCCGTCTGCCGGAGGCGAGATCCCCGCACGCAACCGCGATCGACCACACCAGGTCGTGACGCTGACGACGCAGGATCTCGATACGCTCCGCAGCCTCGGCGCCGTGGCCGGCCCGCCGCCGGGTCTGGGCGATCCGAAGGCTGAGAACCGAGAGTCGGTCAAGCGCCGAGCCCATCGACTCCGTGAGGGGAGGCACGCTGTCGTCCACTTGCCATGAGGCGCTCAGTACGCGATCGATGTGCTCGATGAGTTCATGGCGAAGACTGTTAAGTTCGTCGATCTCCCGCTTCACGGTGGGAATCTCGTCGTCCCCAACCTGCCGTACCCGGTCCTCAGCGTCCCACTGCCAACTGTTGACCACGTGCAGCCGCCCGAGGGACCGCAGCAGCTCCGGCGAGCGAGGGGACGGCATCCCGTCGAGCGCGTCCTGACACCACTCAAGGAGCCCGTCGACACGGTCGAGGCGTGATGCGACCGTGGGCGCCGCAGCGGGCGAAGACCCCCCACGCTGACCCGTGCCCAGACGTATCTCTGCGGACCCGTTGGTCATCGGCTGTGCTCTCCTTCGGTGTCTCGCCAGGATTCCTGTGCCGACCGTCACGGGAGACAGCCTTGAGTGCACCTGAGGGCGGCCCCGTCAGCCTCTGTACCGCGGTTCGTTCATCGGGGCGTTCAGCTCCGTGACCAGCACTGCCAACTACTCCCGGTTCTCCCCGAGTTGATCTCTTGGCACACTAACAACGCGCAGACGGCGGAGGTAGTGGGCGTCGGGCAGGGGCTCGCCCCGTCACATTCGAGTAACGAGTTCTGGAGTTGCTGTTCGTGACTGCCGGGTCCGGACCTGCTGGAAATCCGGCCCGAGGCTGGCTCCATCACAGCAGTTTCCGCTTTCACTCCCGACCGCATGCTCGGTGAGCTCGACATCCACCCGAGCATGCACGAACAGCTCGGCCACTACTTGGCCGGCGACTACTCGCACCGCTCACGAAGTAAGAGGCCGACGTGCTGCTGGCATCGGCGATCCTCCACGACGTCGGTTACGCGTTGCCGCTCGTCGATACTGGCCTCCACTCTCTGGACGGTGCGGCCACGTGCGGGATGCGCACGAGACGGACGAACGTCTCGTGCGTCTTGTGTCCAACCACTCCTTCGCACCCTTGGAGGCGGAGGAGCGTGGGCTCCGCACAGAGCTGACTGAAGAGTTCCTGTCGCTCGATGATCCGTTCCTCGTGGACGCGCTGGTGCGACATGACCACTACGCCGGACGGCGAGCGGACGAGCTCGGAGTAGCGGGTGGATGAGGTCCTCAGCCGCTATGCCCGAGCGGATGGCGTGGCACACGTTGGACCAAGCGTCACGTCGATCAAGACCGCGAGCCTCTGATCAGAGGAAACGAGATCCGGTGGCACCGTCCAGCACCCTCCGGGACGACCATGCAGGCGCTTGTAATGCGTAGGTCGTCGGTTCGAATCCGACAGGCGGCTTGGGGAAAGGCCAGGCCACACCCCCGTGGCCTGGCCTTTCCGGCTGTTCGAGCCGGGTGCCGTGGATCTCCGCCGTCCGTCGACGGTGCGCACCGCCGTGCGGTGGTGCGCGGGGGAGCGGTGGCCACGGCGTCCGTGTCGCGGCTGTCCGGAACGGTAGGGACCGGCTGTCTGACCGTTCAATCAGTGCGGGCCGTTGCGCGGATACGCAAGAAAGTCGCCCGGCGGGCAGAGCACTTACGGTGGTCGTTCCGTCTCGGGCGGGGCGGCGCCTCCGGCAGCGCCGTCGCCGGGTGGGCCGAGTGCGGGGCCGCGCGGCCTGTCCGGTGTCCGGCTCTCGCCCCCGGGACGCGGGCAGGTGGTCGGCAACGGCCCGCCTGGCCCCGTGTGGTCCGTGGGCCCGGCCGCGCCGGTCGGTGGGGTGTGGGGGCGTCGGGTGCGGGGCGGGTGGTGCGGCCGGGGTCGTGCGGTCGGGTGGCTTGCGTGGCGGACGTGTGAGGGGTCGGCGTGGGGCGCGGGGCGGTGTCGGGAGCGTGGGGAGACTGGGCCGGTGCTCCTCGCCTCCGCCACGGTCGCCGCCGTCCTGACCCTGTTCGCACCGCCGCCCGCTCCGGCCGCGCACTCCGCTTCTTCTCCCGCTCCGGCCGGGCGCCTCGCCGCGTCGGCTGCGGCTCACCCGGGCCGTCTGCCCGCTCCGGCCGCGTCTGGTTCGGCGTCCGGTTCGGCCCTCGCGGCCGTGTCCACGGTGCCGGTCGGCCCGTCGTCCGCCTCGGCTGCGGGTGGGGGCGGTGGGGCGGCGGGGTGTGCCGAGTCGGTGCCGTTCCGGGCGCGGACCGGTGGGTACCGGGGCTTTCGGGTGCCGGCGGTGGTGCGGGCGGGGAGTGCGGTGGTGGCCTTCGCCGAGGGCCGCAGGGAGAGTTTGGCCGACGACGGTGACATCGACGTCGTCGCCCGCCGCTCGCTGGACGGCGGCTGCACGTGGGGCCCGCTGCGCGTGGTGGCCGACGCCGGCCCGGACACCGTCGGCAACCCCGCGCCCGTGGTGCACCCGGCCGACGGGCGCCTGGTGCTGCTGACGAGCCGCAACCGGCACGGCGTCATGGCCCACCGCCGGGTGTACGTGCAGCACAGCGACGACGCGGGGCGCACCTTCACCGCGCCGCGCGAGATCACCGCGCAGGTCAAGCCGGAGCACTGGAACTGGTACGGCACCGGGCCGGGGCACGCCGTCGCCCTGCGCCACGGTCCGCACGCCGGGCGCCTGCTCGTGCCGGGCAACCACAGCTACCTGCCGCCGGGCTCCTCGGCGTACCGCTCCGGCGCGCACGCGCTCTACAGCGACGACGCGGGGGAGACGTGGCACCTGGGCTACGTCGCCCAGCCGGCGGGCGAGGAGCTGCGGCTCAGCGAGAACACCCTCACCGAGCTGCCCGACGGCCGGATCTACACCAACGTCCGCGACGACGGCGGTACCGCGCCCGCCACCCGCGCGGACGCCTACCTCGCCCCCGGCGGCGCGACCCGGCTCGGCCCCTACCGCCCCGAGCCGGGCCTGGTCGGGCCCGTCGTGCAGGGCAGCACGCTGTGGGCGGCCGGCCGGCTCGTCTACTCCGGGCCCGCCGATCCGACCGCCCGGCGCGACCTCACGCTGCGCGTCAGCGACAACCTGGGTCGCACCTGGCGCACCGGGCCGCGCCTCACCTCGGCCCCGTCCGCCTACTCCGACCTCGTGCTCCTGGCCCCCGGCACCCTCGGCGTCCTGTACGAGACCGGCGCGTCCTCCCCGTACGAGACGCTCACCTTCACCCGCGTCCCGACGGCGGCGCTCGCGCCCTGAGCCCGGGGGTGAGGCGGGGGCAGGTGGCGGGGCGGTGGGGTACGGGCGGCGCCGCGCATGTCGGGGGCCGGATCGACGCGTCAGTCTCCGCCAGCCGGGCACTCGGGAGGGAACGAAGACCCGGCCAGGAGGAGAGCGTCCGCATGTCCGAGACCGACCGTCCGGCGAGCGCGCCGAGCGAGATCAGCATGGCGTGGAACACCGTCGCGAGCTTCGAGACCTATCCCCAGGCGCAGGCCGCCGTCGACCAGCTCTCCGACGACAAGTTCCCCGTGGAGCACCTGGACATCATCGGCTCCGACCTGCGCTTGGTCGAGCACGTCACCGGGCGCTTCACCAAGGGCAGCGCGGCGGCGGCCGGTGCGGCCAGCGGCGCGTGGTTCGGCCTGTTCATCGGGCTGCTGGTGGGGCTGTTCACCACCGGTCCGGCCTGGCTGGGGCTGATCCTGGGCGGCATCCTCATCGGTGCGGTGTGGGGCGCGGTCTTCGGCTACGTCTCGCACGCCGCGACCGGGGGCCGCCGGGACTTCTCCTCCGAGCGCAACCTGGTCGCCGCCCGCTACGACGTCGTCGCCCGGGGCGGCCACGCGCAGGAGGCCCGCACCGCCCTGGCCCGCGCCGGCGGCGGCGCCGCAGCGGACTGACGCCCGGGCGCCGGGGCGCCGGGACGCCCGTGGCGCGGGGCTGTCGGCGCGGAGCGCGGGCCGCACCGGGCCGGGCGCCCGCGCGAGCGCGGCGGAAAATGGGCAGGAGCCCCCGCCGAACGGTGGGGGCTCCTTGGTGGTGCTGGAGTCAGGACGTGGTGACGTTCTCCGCCTGCGGGCCCTTGGGGCCCTGCGTGACGTCGAAGGTCACCGTCTGGTTCTCCTCAAGCGAACGGAAGCCGTTCGCGTTGATGGCGGTGTAGTGGACGAAGACATCGGGACCGCCGCCGTCCTGGGCGATGAAGCCGAAGCCCTTCTCGGCGTTGAACCACTTGACGGTTCCGGTAGCCATAAGCCCTCCTTGGGCCTATAAGGGTCGCCCTGCTCCAGTACCTGCAAGGAAAATCTTGGAAGCCTGAATACGACGAAAGCCTGCGGTCACATGCTCCGCAGGCTTTGTACTGCAAGGAAACCTAACTGCAACTCACTGCGAGCGTAGCACGGGGCGCACGGGTTCGGTAGTGCTCGCGGCGCGGGCGCGTCGTCCCTGGTGAGTGGGGCCGCCGGGGGCAGGCGTACGCTCGCCGGTGTGAGTGCGTCCCCGAGCTTTCCCCGATCTCGCCCGCGCGTGGGCCACATCCAGTTCCTGAACTGCCTGCCGCTCTACTGGGGGCTGGCCAGGACGGGCGGCCTCCTCGATCTGGAGCTCACCAAGGACACCCCGGAAAGACTCAGCGAACAGCTCGTGAACGGCGACCTGGATATCGGCCCCGTCACACTCGTCGAATTCCTCCGGCACAGCGAGCGGCTCGTGGCGCTGCCCGATATCGCGGTGGGGTGCGACGGGCCCGTCATGTCGTGCGTCGTGGTGTCCGAGGGTGAGCTGGGCGAGCTGGACGGGGAGCGCGTCGCGCTCGGCTCGACGTCCCGCACCTCGGTGCGCCTGGCGCAGCTCCTGCTCGCCGAGCGGTACGGCGTCCGGCCCGACTACTACACCTGCCCGCCCGACCTCGGGCTGATGATGCGGGAGGCGCGGGCCGCCGTGCTCATCGGCGACGCGGCGCTGCGCGCCTCCCTGCACGACGCGCCCCGGCTGGGACTGCGCGTGCACGACCTGGGCCTGATGTGGAAGGAGTGGACGGGCCTGCCGTTCGTCTTCGCGGTGTGGGCGGCGCGCCGCGACTACCTGGCCCGCGAGCCGGAGACCGTGCACGAGGTGCACCGCTCGTTCCTGGCCTCCCGCGACCTGTCGCTGGAGGAGGTCGACAAGGTGGCCGAGCAGGCGGCGCGCTGGGAGGCGTTCGACGCGGAGCTGCTGGCCCGCTACTTCACCACGCTCGACTTCCGCCTCGGTCCCGCGCAGCTCGCCGGCGTCGCCGAGTTCGCCCGCCGCACCGGGCCCGACACCGGGTACCCCGCCGACGTCCGGGTGGAGCTGCTGCCGCCGCGCTGACGGGCGGGGCGCGGGCCGTGCGAGCCGGGACGGCGGGGCGGCACGGGCGGCCCCTCCCGGCTGGTGCACGGGGCCCGTGCCCGGACGGTGTGGGGCCGCTCCGGCCGGTCCGCGCGCCGGGTGCGCCGCGCCGCCCCGACCGGTGCCCGCACGCGCCGGGTCCGGTGTGCCGGTCCGGGCACCGGGTGCCGGGTCCCGTGCGCCCGCCCCGCCGCCGGGGGCGCGCGGGACCGGCTCCTCGGGGGTACCGGCCGCTCGCGTAGGCTGGAGCGCGTCGTACCACCCGTCGGAAGGGGCCGCCCCGGTGACCGAGAACGCCGACCTCACGTCCGTCCTCGACCGCGCCGCCCAGGGCGGGCGCATCACCGCCGAGGAGGCCCTGGAGCTCTACCGCCGGGCCCCGCTGCACGCGCTCGGGCAGGCCGCCGACGCCGCGCGCCGCCGCCGCTACGCCGGTACCGAGCACATCGCGACGTACATCATCGAGCGCAACATCAACTACACCAACGCCTGCGTCACGGCGTGCAAGTTCTGCGCCTTCTACGCCGCCCCGAAGAGCGACAGGGTGTGGACGCGCGACCTGGACGACATCCTGCGCCGGTGTGCCGAGACCGTCGAGCTGGGCGGTACCCAGATCATGTTCCAGGGCGGCCACCACCCCGACTACGGCGTGGAGTACTACGAGCGGCACTTCTCCGCGATCAAGAAGGCGTACCCGGAGCTGGTGATCCACTCGCTGGGCGCCTCCGAGGTCGAGCACATGGCGCGCATCTCCGGCGTCAGCGCGGAGGAGGCCATCCGCCGCATCCACGCCGCCGGGCTCGACTCCTTCGCGGGCGCGGGCGCCGAGCTGCTGCCGCGCCGGGCGCGCACGGCCATCGCGCCGCTCAAGGAGTCCGGCGAGCGCTGGCTGGAGATCATGGAGCTGGCGCACGGCCTCGGCGTGGAGTCGACGTCCACGATGCTCATGGGCACCGGCGAGACGAACGCCGAGCGCATCGAGCACCTGCGCATGATCCGCGACGTGCAGGACCGCACCGGCGGCTTCCGCGCGTTCATCCCGTACACCTACCAGCCGGAGAACAACACGCTGAAGGGCCGCACGCAGGCCACGGTGTTCGAGTACCTGCGCCTCATCGCGGTCGCCCGGCTGTTCCTGGACAACGTCGCCCACATCCAGGGCTCCTGGCTGACCGTCGGCAAGGACGCCGGGCAGCTCACGCTGCACTACGGGGCGGACGACCTGGGCTCGGTGATGCTGGAGGAGAACGTCGTCTCCTCGGCGGGGGCCCGGCACCGCTCCAACCTCACCGAGCTGCTGCACCTGATCCGCGCGGCCGGGCGCGTGCCGGCCCAACGCTCGACGACCTACGAGCACCTGGTGGTCAACGAGGACCCGGCCGACGACCCGGAGGAGGGGCGCGTCGTCTCCCACCTGTCGTCCACCGCGCTCGACGGCGGCTCCGCGCACCCCGGGCTGAAGCTCGTCGACGCGGGCTGAGCCGGGCCCGGCCGTGCTGACGCTGCACGTCCCGGCGTCGGGGGACGCGGTGGTGGTGGCCGGTGCGCGTATCGCCGCGCTCGGCCCGGCCGACGAGCTGGCCCGCGCCCACCCGGGGGCCCGGGAGCGCCGGTGGGCGGGCGTCGTCCACGCGGGCCGCTGCCACGCCGACGCCGCGCGGTACCTGGAGGAGACGTACCACCCCGACCCGCGCGAGTCCGGCGAGCTGGGCACCGCACCGCTCACCGGCGCCGCGCTGCCGGTGCTGGACGACACCCGCTGGGGCCACAGCGCCCGCCGGGGCCTCCAGCGCCTGCTGGGCCAGGGGGTGACGGCGCTGGTGGGGCCCTTCTCCCGACCGGCCGTGCGGGTCGCGGTGCGGCGCTCGGGGCTGCCGGTGTACGACGCCCCCCGCACGCCCGTCCTCGCGGTCGGCGGGCCCGCCCACTTCACCGTGTCCGCGCCCGACGGGGCGTGCCTGGCCACGGCGGTCTCCGGGCGGCTGGTCTACCGGCGCGGCTGAGACGGCGCCGCGTGCGCCGCGTGCGCCGAGCGCGCCGGGAGCCGGCGGGGGAGCCGCAGCGCGCGGGCGGCCACCCGGTTTCGGGGAGCGGCCGGGCGGGGGAGACAATGAGCCCCGTGACGCGCGCAAGCCTGGACAAGCAGCCCCGTGAAGTCGCCGCGATGTTCGACAAGGTGGCGGCCAAGTACGACCTGACCAACGACGTGCTCTCGCTCGGTCAGGCCCGGCTGTGGCGCCGCGCCGTGGCGCGGGCCGTCGCCGCCCGGCCGGGCGAGCGGGTGCTGGACCTGGCCGCGGGCACCGGCACCTCCTCGGTGCCGTTCGCGGACGCCGGCGCCTACACCGTGCCCTGCGACTTCAGCCTCGGCATGCTGCGCGAGGGCAAGCGGCGGCAGCCGTGGATGCCGTTCACGGCCGGGGACGGCACCGCGCTGCCGTTCCGCGACGCGGCCTTCGACGCCGTCACCATCTCCTTCGGGCTGCGCAACATCCAGGACACCCAGGCCGCGCTGCGCGAACTGCTGCGCGTGACGCGGCCGGGCGGGCGCGTGGTCATCTGCGAGTTCAGCCACCCCGTCGTCGCGCCCGTGCGCACCGTCTACACCGAGTACCTGATGCGCGCGCTGCCGTCGGTGGCCCGCGCGGTCTCCTCCAACCCGGAGGCCTACGTCTACCTCGCGGAGTCGATCCGGGCCTGGCCGGACCAGCCGGCGCTGGCCCGGCGCCTGCTGCGCGCGGGGTGGGAGCGGGTGGCGTGGCGCGACCTGACCGGCGGCATCGTCGCCCTGCACCGCGGCGTCCGGCCCGATAAGGCCCCCGCATAGACTTCGGGGACCAGCGCCTAACCTCCGGGAGTCCTCGTGGCGGAACCGCAGTCGAAGCCTGCCCCCTCCGAGCACCAGGCCGACGTGATCGTCGTCGGAGCCGGTCCGGCCGGGTCCACCGCGGCCTATCACCTCGCCCGCTCCGGCCTGGACGTGCTGCTGCTGGAGAAGACGGCGTTCCCGCGCGAGAAGGTCTGCGGTGACGGGCTGACCCCGCGCGCCGTCAAGCAGCTCGTCGGCATGGGGATCGACGTCTCGCCGGAGGCCGGCTGGCTGCGCAACAAGGGCCTGCGCATCATCGGCGGCGGCCACCGCCTCCAGCTCGACTGGCCGGACCTGGCCAGCTACCCCGACTACGGACTGGTGCGCAAGCGCGACGACTTCGACGAGCAGCTCGCGCGGCAGGCCGAGAAGGCCGGTGCGCGGCTGTACGAGCGCTGCGCCGTGCAGGACCCGGTGCTCGACGCCGCCGGGCGCGTCGTCGGCGTCGAGGCGAAGCTGGGCGAGGAGCGCCGGCCCGCCGTCTTCCGCGCGCCGGTCGTCGTCGCCGCGGACGGCAACTCCACGCGGCTGTCGCTGAAGATGGGCCTGCACCGGCGCGAGGACCGGCCGATGGGCGTCGCGGTGCGCACCTACTTCACCTCGCCCCGGCACGAGGACGACTACCTGGAGTCGTGGCTGGAGCTGTGGGACCGGCGCGGCGAGCAGGACCGGCTGCTGCCCGGCTACGGGTGGGTCTTCGGGATGGGCGACGGCACGTCCAACGTCGGGCTCGGCATCCTCAACAGCTCCAGCGCCTTCCGGGAGCTGGACTGGCGCGAGGTGCTGAAGGCGTGGTGCGCGTCCATGCCCGAGGAGTGGGGCTACACGCCGGAGAACATGACGGGTCCGATCCGCGGCGCCGCGCTGCCCATGGCGTTCAACCGCAAGCCGCACTACACGCGCGGGCTGCTCCTCGTCGGGGACGCGGGCGGCCTGGTGAACCCGTTCAACGGCGAGGGCATCGCCTACGCCATGGAGTCCGGCGCGCTGGCCGCCGACGTCATCGTGCAGGCGCACGCGCGCGCGAGCGCCGGGCAGCGCGAGCGGGCGCTCCAGGGCTACCCGAAGGTGCTCGCCGACACCTACGGCGGCTACTACACGCTCGGCCGGGCGTTCGTGAAGCTCATCGGCAACCCGAAGGTGATGAAGCTCGCCACGCAGCGCGGCCTCACCCACCCGGTGCTCATGCGCTTCACGCTCAAGCTCCTGGCCAACCTCACCGACCCCGCCGGCGGCGACGCGGGCGACCGGCTGATCAACGCCCTCACCCGGGTCACGCCGCGCGCGTGAGCCCGGCGCCGGCGCGCGGAAGCCGCGGCGGCGTGCGGAAGGGGCCGCCACCCCGCACGGGGTGGCGGCCCCTTCCGCACGCCTGTCCGGGACCGGCCCGGGGAAGCGCGTCAGAGCACGCGCACCGCGCCGGACGGCGGGTCCCAGCTCATGTCCCGCTCGACGACGCCCGTGCCGCTGTTCTGCGCGCCCACGAACTTGCCGCCGCCCACGTAGATCGCCACGTGGTAGGCGCTGCCCTTGCCGCCCCAGTAGAGGATGTCGCCCGGCTGCACCTGGCTCAGCGGCACGTCGGTGCCCGTCGTCGACTGGGCCTGCGAGGTGCGGGGGAGGCTGACGCCGACCTGCTTGTACGCGGCGCTGGTCAGGCCGGAGCAGTCGTAGGCGCTGGGGCCGGTGGAGCCCATGACGTAGGCCTTGCCCACCTGCGCGCGCACGAAGTCGACGATGGCCGACGCGCTGCCCCCGGCGGGCGCGGGTGCCGGGGTCGCGGCCTCGGAGGCGGTGGCCACCTCCGGGCGCTCGGCGCTGCGCGAGGCGGTGCGCCGCTGCTCGGCGCGCTCCTGCTCGGCCCGCTCCTCGGCGCGGGCACGGGCGGCGGCCTCCTCGGCCTTCCGCTCGGCCTCCTCCGCGGCCTCCCGCTCGGCCCGCTCCCTGGCCTTCTTCTTCGCCTGGGCGGCGGCCTCCTGGGCCGCTTCGGCCGCCTGGTCCTGCGCGGCCGCCACGTCGTAGCGGATGGCGATGGTCTGCGTGGCCTGGGCGGCGCGCGCGGTACCGGAGCTGATGAGTCCGTCCAGCGTCGGCAGTTCCACGGTGTCGCCCGGGGAGGCCTGGTCGTCGGCGGAGGACGGAGAGGCCGCGCCGGTCACCGCGAGAGTCGTGAGGACGCCACCGGCAACACCCGAGCGGATGAGCGTGTTCCGCGAGGAACGCCGGGGTTTCCGGTGGCTGCGTATGTGAGCGTTGGACATGGGGGCCAGAGAACCAGAGCCCGAACGTTCCGCTCAACCCTCGTGTTCTCCACCACAAGTCCACGAGGTGCGCCCGATTCGCGGTGTTTGATCCCTCGTCAGGGTGCACCGGTGCCCATGATCAATGTCCGACTACGAGCCCACGACCACGCAGTTGTCCGGTTTGCGACGCGGGTCGCCGCGCCTAGCATGTCTCGACCCGGTAACGCCAATGTGACAGTTGTTGCCAAGAGGGCGGGGTGGTGCACGTCACACGCGCCCCGGCCGTCCCCGGGGTGCACACCCGCATCAACCGGACAGCCGGGTGGAGCGTCCACGCGGCCCGCTCCGGCCGCCTGCTGACGCGGCGCCACCGGGCGGCCGTGGCAGACTGCCGGAGAACCGTACGGCCCCCGGGGAAGGTGGCGGGAGACGATGGCACGCTGGCGCCCGCTGCCGGCAACGCTGTCGCCGGAGACGCGGCGACTGGTCCAGCGGTTGCGGTTGCTGAAGGACCGCACCGGCCTCAGCTACTCCGCGCTGGCGGGGCGGACCCCCTACAGCGCCTCCTCCTGGCACCGCTACCTCGGCGGGGCGGCCTTCCCGCCCCGCGACGCGGTCGACGCGCTCGGCGAACTCGCCGGGGTGGACGCGCGCGGCCTGGTGCGGCTGGGCGTGCTGTGGGAGACCGCCGACGCCGCCCGGCGCACCGCTTCCCCCGCCGCTTCCGCGACCCCCTCCACCGCCGCCTCCGCGGCCCCCGTCCCCGCTCCGGCTCCGGGCTCCGTTCCGGGAGCCGCCCCCGCCCCGGAGCCCGGAAGCGCTCCCGCCCCCGTCTCCCGCGAGCCCGTCCCCGGCCCCCGCCAACCCGAACCCGCCCGCGCGGCGCCGACTCGGGCCGCCGCTCCGGCCTCGCGCGTGCCGCCCGTGCCGCAGGCCCCCGCGCCCCCCGGCGCGCACCGGCCCGCTTCGGATGCCGCGTACCCGCACGCGCCGTCCGGCACGCGGGCGGAGGGGCTCCGGACCCGCGTGCCGCGCGCCCTGCTCGGGGTGCTCGCGGTGGCGCTGCTGGCCGGAGTGCCCGCTTCCACCGCGGGCGGGGCGGTCCGGCCGGAGTGGCCCTGGCCCGTGCCCGCCCCGGCCCCCGGGGCGGGCGCCGACAGCGCGGCCGGGTGCCGGGGGCGGGGCTGCGCGGGGCTGGACGCCGAGCGCGCGGGGTGCGCGCGCGACCGGCGCAGCCTGGGCCGCTACGTGCGCGACGGGCACCGCGTGGAGCTGTTCCACAGCCCCGCCTGCGGCACGGTGTGGGGCGAGGTGGTGCCGTCGGACGACGTGCGCGGGCTCAGCCTGAGCGTGCGCGGGGCGGGGCAGCGCTGGGAGCCGGCCGGTGCCGCGCGCACCCGCATGCTGCCCGCGCCCGCCACCCTGGGCAGCAACGTGCAGTTCTGCGCGGTGCTGCCGGACGTCCAGGCGTGCCTGGACGCCGGGCACCAGGTGTGGTCCGGCAGCGGGGCGCGGTGACGCCCGGCCCGCGTCAGCGGTCGGCGGCGTCCGCGCAGACGTCGAGCGTCGCCCGGTCCCGGCGCAGCGGCCGGTGGGAGCCGGCGTCCGCCACCAGGTACCGGCCGTCCTCGGCGCGCCGGAACGGCACGGTGTGCTCGGTGCCGGTGTAGTGGATCTCCCCGTCCCGCTCGACGAGTTGCTCCCGGGCGCGGCCGAACGTCAGGGGCCCCACGATGCCGTCGGCGCCCAGCCCGCGGTTGCTCTGCCAGGTGCGGGTCGCCTGCACGGTGGCCCCGGCGTACCGGCAGTCGATGGCGTCGCGTTCGAGGTAGCCGTCGGCCCAGAGCACCGTCTGCCACAGCGCGGCCAGGTCGCTGCGGATCGGCAGGTTCTCGCCGAGGAGCCCCTCGTCGTCCCAGTCGTCGGCCGGCGCGCCCTCCCCGGTGACGTAGGGGCGGTCGAGCGGGGCGGCGGGGGCGTCGGTGTCCACGGTTTTGGTGTCCACGGCCTCGGAGGCGGCCGGGCGGGAGGAGGACGGCTCCGCGCAGCCGGCCGCGCCCAGCATCGCCACGGTCAGGGTCACGGTGGTCACGGCGACATATCGGGGGAGTGGCATGGGGAAGTTTTTACCGTGCCCCCAACGCCCGGCGCACGTCCCGGGTTCCGGCCCGTGGTAGGGCCGTTGCCCACCGGCGTGTGAGGGTTGGGGGAAAAGCCCAGCACGACGAGATCGACAGGGGTCTTGCGGATGACCGAGTGGAAGCCACTTCCCGACGGGCTGGAGCCCGATGTCGAGCGGTTCTTCCAGGAGTTGCGCGCGCAGAAGGACGCCACCGGACTCAGCCTCGCCGGGCTGGCCGAGGTCACCGCCTACAGCAAGTCCTCGTGGGACCGGTGCCTCAACGGCTGCCAGCTACCCCCCGAGGCGGCCGTGCGCGCGCTCGCCCGGCGGGCGGGCGGTGACGTGGAACGCGTCGCGGTGCTGTGGGAGTTGGCGGACCACGCGGTCAGCGGACGCGGCCGCACCACCGCACCGGCCGACCCACCGGCCGGCCCGGCGGCCGCACCGGCACCGGCCGCACCGGACGTGAACCCGCCGTCGGCGCTCGCCCCGGACGGGGCCGCGCCGGACGCGGACACGCCGGAACCGGCCACACCGGCACCCGCCGCCCCAGCGGCGTCGCCCGCCCCCGCCGCGCGGCCGCAGGCGCCCCCGCCCCGCCGCGCCACGCGTACCGGTGTGCTGGCCGGGCTGGCCGCCGTCGCGCTGACCGGCGCCGTCGTGCTCGGCGTGTTCGCCGGGCGGGACGAGCCCGCCGCCCCCGGCGGGTCCGGGGGGCACCCGGCCGCCGGCGACCCCGTCCAGGGCCAGGTCGTCCAGTGCCACGGGGGCACCTGCGAGGGGCTGGACTCGGTGGCGCAGGGCTGCGGCGGGGACGCCTGGACGGCGGCGACCAGCCGCGTGGGCTCCTCCTACGTCGAGGTGCGCTACTCCAGCGCCTGCCGGGCGGCCTGGGCGCGGATCAGATGGGCGCAGCCCGGCGACCGGGTGGAGGTCGTCACCGAGGACGGCCGCCGCCACGTCGAGACGGTGCCCGACGACGCCAACCTCGCCGCCTACACCGTCATGGTGGGCGCCCCCACGCCGGGTGAGGTGCGCGCCTGCTGGCTGGCCGCCGACGGGGGGGAGGGGTGCACGGAACCCGGCGGCGGCGCACCTCTCCCCGAGGCACCGCCCGTGCCGTCATGATGGGGCGATGACTCCACACCAGCGCGAAGGGCACCGCGGGTCCGGGCCGGGCGCCATCACCCCGGACGGCTGCGCGGTCGAGCTGTACGCCAGGATGCCGGCGGGCGACGAGCCGGAGATCGTCGCCGGCGCCGTCCCGGCCGGGGCCACGCTGCTCGAACTGGGCAGCGGCGCGGGCCGCGTGACGCACCCGCTGCTGGAGCGCGGGTTCCGGGTGACGGCGGTGGACGAGTCACCGCAGATGCTGGCGCGCGTGCGCGGCGCCCGCACGGTCTGCGGCGCCATCGAGGACCTGGAGCTTGACGAGCGCTTCGACGCGGTGCTGCTCGCCTCCTTCCTCGTCCACACGGCGGACGCCGCCGGGCGCGCGGCGCTGCTGGCCGCCTGCCGCCGCCACGTCGCCGACGACGGGCGGGTCCTCGTCCAGCGCGAGGGGTACGACTGGCACAGCGACCTGCCGCGGGAGCGCCCCGTCGCGGGCGGGGGCACGGTGCGCATCGTGTCCTGCGAACCCGCCGGTGGCGCCGGCGCGCACAGCGTGCACGCCGAGTACGTCTTCCCGGACGCGCGGTGGACGCACACCTTCCGCACGCACCCGCTGACGCGCGAGGCGTTCGAGTCCGCGCTCGCCGGGGCGGACCTCAGGCTGGAGCGCTACCTGACCGACGACCACGTCTGGGCCCTGGCCCGCCCCGCCTGACGCGCCGCTGCCCGGGGACGCGCGGGGCGCGGGGCCGCCCGGTGCGGACGGCCCCGCGCCCCCGGGTCACCGGTGGTGCGGCGCGCTCAGCGGCACGTCGCCTCCCAACTGATCCGGATGCCGTTCACGCTGGGCAGCGAGGTGCGGGCGCGGGGCGCGATGCACACGTAGGTGTCGAAGTGCCGGAAGTACGCGACGTCGTCGTAGCGCGTGTTGACCACGTCGTACCGGTTGCTGGCGACCGGCTGGTAGCCGCTGGTCACGTCGCGGAACTGGCTCACCTTGCGGCCGGAGGAGACGTCGTAGAGGCACACGTAGGGGTAGGGGCAGTCGCCGATGCTGTCGGCCTGGGCGCCCACCGACGCCGTGGACGCCGCCGGCGCGGCCGGCGCCGCCGGTGCGGCCGACGCCGGGGCGGTGCCCGCCGCGAGGGCCAGGGCGGCGGCCAGGACGCCGCCCCGCAGCACGCGGGACGTGCCGGACGTACCCGACGCGCGGGACGTGCCGGATGTGCCGGATGTGCCGGACGGGCGGCGCTTGCCGAACATGGGGAATCCTCCGTTCCTCGTCATCGCGTGGCCGAGAGGTAGGTCATGCAGCGGTCGCCGACCTGCCAGCGCATGTTCCAGGCGGTCTGCGGGCCGTAGACGCCGTCGCGGGCGATGCCCGCGCGGGCCTGCACGTTGTAGACGGCCTGCCGGGTGTTGGGCCCGTATATGCCGTCGACGCCGATGTTCTGGCCGTTGCACGCCCGCAGCGCCCGCTGGAGCGCGCGCACGGCCGCGCCCTGGTTGCCCGTGCCCAGGACGCACTGGTGGTCGTCCCAGCCGACGGCGGGGATGAAGGGGAGCCTCGGGTCGGTCATGGTGCACGACGGCAGCGCGGCCGCCGACGCCGATGCCGACGCGCCGCCCGCGACGGGCGCGGCGAGCAGGGCCGCCGCCGCGGTCAGGGTGACGGCGAGGGTCCGCGCGAGCGGCCGTCGCCGGGTCGTCCCGTGGGTCATCGCTTCCTGGTCCTTCCGGTCACCGGAGACAGTCGGTTCCGTGCGGCGCGGCCCGCGCGGGGGGCGGGGGCGGACACCGGCCCGCCCCTCGCTGCCCGCCCGGGCCCGGTCGGCCGCGTTCAGCACGTCGAGGACCAGGAGATCTTGATGCCCGTGACGCGGGTGCTGTACGGGTTCAGCGCCAGCCGCGTCTTCGGCTTGACGCACACCACGCTGCCGGTGTTCAGGCGGACGTAGGCGACGTCGTCGTTGCGCGAGTTGTAGACGCTCGTCGCGTCCGAGCTGGTGGAGACGGTCTGGAAGTACGACGTCACGTCCTGGTACTGGCCGCTGACGCTGCCGCCCTTGTAGAAGCACACGTACGGGTAGGGGCAGGGCTCCGACGCCGCCTGGGCGGGGGCCGTGGCCGCTCCCGTGAGCCCCGCCGCCATCACCACGGCCCCCGCCGCGCTCGCCAACGTACGCATGATTTTCGTCTTCATACCTGCTGCTCCTCTCACCGAAGCCGTCGTCTGCGGACGGCAGGAGCCTGGCAGGTGCCCGCGCCCACCGGGGAGCGCTTGCGCCGCGGGTGGGACGCACCGGGACGCCACCCGCGCTGACCTGCGCCGTCCCACCGGCGCCCGGGACGCCCGGGGCGCCCGGGACGCCCACCGCGCCTTGGGGCGCGGGGCGGCCGGGCCGCGTGCCGCGCGACCCGGCCCGCCCGGTGGGCGACGGCGCGCCCACCGGGCCGGGAACGCGCCTCCCGGGGGCGCCGGGGGCGTCGACGGTGCGCGGGGTGGCGGGGTGCGGCCCGGGCTACGCGCCGTCGGCGGCGGCTTCGAGGGCCGCGACGTCGATCTTGCCCATGCGGAGCATGGCCTCCATCGCGCGCTCGCGCCGCGCGGTGTCCGGGTCGTTGATCAGCTCGTCCAGGCGCCGGGGCACGACCTGCCAGGACAGGCCGTACCGGTCCTTCAGCCAGCCGCACGGCCCCTCCTGGCCGCCCTCGGACAGTGCGGCCCAGTAGCGGTCGACCTCCGCCTGGTCCGCGCACTCGACCAACAGCGACATCGCCTCGTTGAAGGTGATCTCGGGGCCGCCGTTGATCGCGGTGTAGTCCTGGCCGTCGAGGACGAAGTCGACGGTCATGACCATCCCGGCCTCCCGGGGGCCGGCCTCGCCGTAGTGGGTGACGTTCCCGACCCGGGAGTTCGGGAACACCGAGACGTAGAACTCGGCGGCCTCCAGGCCCTGGTCGTCGAACCACAGGTTGGGCGTGATCTTGGGCATCGCTCTCTCCTCTCGGACCGCGGCGCCCCCGCACGGGGCCCGCATCGGTACGGACCCCGGCGGCCCCCCGAACTCATCGGCCCACCGGGACGGGTGCCCGGCGCCGACGCGACGCGGCGCCACGGCCGGGCGGGTCCGGCGGCACGCGAGGGCGGGCGGGGGAGCGGGGCGGCCGCGGCGCCGAGCCGGTGCGGACGGTCCGCGCGCGCCGGGGCGAGCCGGTGCGGACGGTCCACGGGACGGGGCCGAGGGGCCCGGCCGCACGGCGGGGTGAGCCGGGCGCCGGGGAAGCGGCGGACGGGGCCTGCGTGCGGACGGTGCGCTGGTGCGGCGGTGCGCGCGTGGGCCGGGTCGCGGGCGGGGTGGCGACGCGGGGCGGACGCGCTGGAGCGGCGGCGCGGGGCGGGCCGCGGCCGGGCGGCGGTGCGGCGGCAGCGGTCGCCGCGGCGGGCGGGGCGGCGGTACGCGGGGCGGACGGGCTTGTGCGGGGGTGCACAAGGGGGCCCGTGCCTCCCGCGGGGTGGGGGCGGGGCGTGCGGGGGCGAGGGGTGGCGGCGTGCGGCAGTGCCGCGTCTAGCACCTTCGCGTGTCCCTTGCGAATTTGCATGGCCTGGCCATCTTTTGCTAGCCGCACCCCTTCCGGCCTGCGGTCGAGCGGTGGGAGGTCACTCTCGGTGACTGTTCGCGGGCTTCGCGTATGAAGATCAGCGGAGCGCCTGCCGGGTGATCGATCGTCAGGTGTCAAAGATCACAAAACCCGTCCGGTACCCCGTGTCGCATGTCACAGAGGCCACGGCATAGGATGCCTTCGACTCGGGCTTGTGAACTGCCTCACATAAGCACGATCTTCGCAACCACTCGGGGGCCGGGTGGGGCGGGGCGCGGGCTCGCAGCGGACCCCAGCTAGTCATCGGCGACTGGAAGGAGCGAGGTGCGGTGAACGCGTACGTGCCCATCCTCGTGCTCGGAGCCCTCGGGGCGGCCTTCGCGGTGTTCTCCGTGGTGATGGCCTCGGTCATCGGGCCCAAGCGCTACAACCGCGCCAAGCTGGAGGCCTACGAGTGCGGCATCGAGCCGACTCCGGTGCCGGCCAGCGGCGGACGCTTTCCGGTGAAGTACTACATCACCGCGATGCTCTTCATCGTCTTCGACGTCGAGATCGTCTTCCTCTACCCCTGGGCCGTCCACTTCGACGCGCTCGGGATGTTCGGCCTCGTCCAGATGCTGGTCTTCGTGGGCCTCATCGGCGTCGCCTACGCCTACGACTGGCGCCGAGGGGGCCTGGAGTGGGACTGACCGGCGCGCCCGCGGCACGCGGAGCCGTACCTGCGGAACTCGGATAGGGGCGAAACGAGATGGGAATCGAGGAGAAGCTGCCCAGCGGCTTCCTGCTCACGACGGTGGAGAAGGCCGCCGGGTGGGTGCGCAAGTCGTCGGTCTTCCCGGCCACGTTCGGTCTCGCCTGCTGCGCGATCGAGATGATGACCACCGGCGCCGGCCGCTACGACCTGGCCCGCTTCGGCATGGAGGTCTTCCGCGGCTCGCCGCGCCAGGCCGACCTGATGATCGTCGCCGGGCGGGTGAGCCAGAAGATGGCCCCGGTGCTCCGGCAGGTCTACGACCAGATGCCCAACCCCAAGTGGGTCATCTCCATGGGCGTGTGCGCCTCGTCGGGCGGGATGTTCAACAACTACGCGATCGTGCAGGGCGTCGACCACGTCGTTCCGGTCGACATCTACCTGCCGGGCTGCCCGCCGCGCCCGGAGATGCTCCTGGACGCCATCCTCAAGCTGCACCAGAAGATCAGCGAGGAGAAGCTCGGCGTCAACCGCGAGCAGGCGGCCCGCGAGGCGGAGGAAGCGGCACTCAAGGCGCTCCCGACGATCGAGATGAAGGGGCTGCTGCGGTGAGCGAGGAACAGCGGAAGAACGGCGCGGAGGGGCCGGCCGGCTCGGTGCCCCCCGCCCGGACGGACGCCGGGGACGTGATCGGCGTCCGGCGCGGCATGTTCGGCCCGAGCGCCGGCGGCGACACCTCCGGGTACGGCGGCCTGGTGCGCACGGTGCGGCTGCCCGGCGCGGCCACCCGGCCCTACGGCTCCTACTTCGACGAGGTCGCCGACGAGCTGGAGGGCGCCCTGGAGGAGCAGGGGCTGGTGCCCGAGGAGGCCATCGCCAAGACGGTCGTGGACCGCGGCGAGGTGACCTTCCACATCGAGCGGGAGCACCTGCTGCGGGTCTGCCGCACGCTGCGCGACGACCCGGCGCTGCGCTTCGAGCTGTGCACCGGCGTCTCCGGCGTGCACTACCCGGGCGACACCGGGCGCGAGCTGCACGCCGTCTACCACCTGCGCTCGCTCACCCACAACCGGGTGATCCGCCTGGAGGTCAGCGCGCCGGACGCCGATCCGCGCATCCCCTCCGTCGTCGAGGTCTACCCGACCAACGACTGGCACGAGCGCGAGGCGTACGACTTCTTCGGCATCGTCTTCGACGGCCACCCCGCGCTCACCCGGATCATGATGCCCGACGACTGGCAGGGCTTCCCGCAGCGCAAGGACTACCCACTCGGCGGCATCCCCGTCGAGTACAAGGGCGCCCAGATCCCGGCTCCCGACCAGCGGAGGTCGTACAGCTGATGAGCACCAACACCCCGCACGCACCCCAGGCCGAGGCCACGCCTCGGGAGACCACCGAGGGCACCGTCTACACCGTCAGCGGCGGCGACTGGGACGAGGTGGCCGCGGCCGCCGCGGCCAGTGACGACGAGAAGATCATCGTCAACATGGGGCCCCAGCACCCGTCCACGCACGGCGTGCTGCGGCTGATCCTGGAGATCGACGGCGAGACGGTCACCGAGGCCCGCTGCGGCATCGGCTACCTGCACACCGGCATCGAGAAGAACCTCGAGTACCGCACGTGGACGCAGGGCACCACGTTCGTGACGCGCATGGACTACCTGACGCCGTTCTTCAACGAGACGGCGTACTGCCTGGGCGTGGAGCGGCTGCTCGGCATCGAGGACGACATCCCCGACCGCGCCACCGTCGTCCGCGTGCTCCTCATGGAGCTCAACCGGCTCTCCTCGCACCTGGTGGCCATCGCCACCGGCGGCATGGAGCTGGGCGCCACGACGGTGATGATCTACGGCTTCCGCGACCGCGAACTCGTCCTGGACGTCTTCGAGCTCATCACCGGCCTGCGCATGAACCACGCGTTCGTGCGCCCCGGCGGGCTCGCGCAGGACCTCCCGGCCGGGGCGATCGACGCGCTGCGCGAGTTCGTGAAGAAGATGCGCAAGAACCTGCCGGAGTACGACAAGCTCTGCTCCGGCAACCCCGTCTTCAAGGCCCGTCTCCAGGACGTGGGCTACCTCGACCTGTCCGGGTGCATGGCCCTGGGCGCCACCGGCCCGATCCTGCGCTCGGCCGGGCTGCCGCACGATCTGCGCAAGGCCCAGCCCTACTGCGGCTACGAGACCTACGAGTTCGACGTGCCCACCACCGAGACGTGCGACTCCTACGGCCGGTTCCTGATCCGCCTGGAGGAGATGCGCCAGTCGCTGCGGATCGTCGAGCAGTGCATCGACCGGCTCGCCGAGCCCGGCCCCGTGATGGTCGGGGACAAGAAGATCGCCTGGCCCGCGCAGCTCGCGGTCGGCCCGGACGGTCTGGGTAACTCCCTGGACCACATCCGCACCATCATGGGCACCTCCATGGAGGCCCTGATCCACCACTTCAAGCTGGTCACCGAGGGCTTCCGGGTGCCGCCCGGGCAGGTGTACGCGGCCGTCGAGTCGCCCAAGGGCGAGCTGGGCGTGCACGTCGTCAGCGACGGCGGCACCCGCCCGTTCCGGGTGCACTTCCGCGACCCCTCCTTCACCAACCTCGAATCCATGGCGGCGATGTGCGAGGGCGGCCAGGTGGCCGACGTCATCGTCGCCGTCGCATCCATCGACCCCGTGATGGGAGGTGTCGACCGGTGACGAACGTCCCCCTGGGCATGCCGCAGCTCCCCGCCCCCGACTACCCGGCCGACGTGCGCGAACGGCTCGCCGCCGACGCCCGCCAGGTCATCGCCCGCTACCCGGACAGCCGCAGCGCGCTGCTGCCGCTGCTGCACCTGGTGCAGTCCGAGGAAGGGCACGTGACGGCCACGGGCATGCGGTTCTGCGCCGACATGCTGGACCTGACCACCGCCGAGGTCACCGCGGTGGCCACCTTCTACTCCATGTACCGCCGCAAGCCGAGCGGCGACTACCAGGTGGGGGTGTGCACCAACACCCTGTGCGCGGTGCTCGGCGGCGACGCCATCTTCAGCGCGCTCCAGGACCACCTGGGGGTGGGCAACGGCGAGACCACCGAGGACGGCGCCGTCACGCTGGAGCACATCGAGTGCAACGCGGCCTGCGACTACGCGCCCGTGGTGATGGTCAACTGGGAGTTCTTCGACAACCAGACGGTCGAGTCCGCCAAGCGGCTGGTGGACGACCTGGTGGCCGGGCGCGAGGTGCGCCCCACCCGCGGCGCGCCGCTGTGCACGTTCAAGGAGACCGCCCGCATCCTCGCCGGGTTCCCCGACGAGCGCCCCGGCGCCACCGAGGCGAGCGGCGGCGCGGGCCCGGCCTCGCTGGTCGGGCTGCGGCTGGCCCGGGGCGAGGCCCCGGCGGGCCGCGTCGTCGGGCCGCGCGCGGAGACCCCGCCGCCGCGCAGCACGTCGGGCACCCCGGAGGGCCACCCCAGCTCCCACGACGCCCCCGAGAGCACGGCGGCCTCCGACCCGGCCCACCCCACCGGCCCGGTACCCGGCCGCGGCCCGGGCGACGCCGACGACAAGCGCGACGACAAGCGCGACGACAAGCGCGGCGACCGGCGCGGCGACAAGCGGGACGACCAGGGCGGCGCGAAGGGCGGCGAGGGACGATGACGACGACCGAGTCGGCCGAGAAGCTGCTCGCCCCCGTGCTGTCGGCGTTCTGGGACGAGCCGGAGTCCTGGACGCTGGAGACCTACCGGCGCCACGACGGCTACCAGGGGCTGCGCAAGGCCCTGGCGATGGACCCGGACGACCTCATCGCCTTCGTCAAGGACAGCGGCCTGCGCGGGCGCGGCGGCGCCGGCTTCCCCACCGGCATGAAGTGGCAGTTCATCCCGCAGGGCGACGACAAGCCGCACTACCTGGTGGTCAACGCGGACGAGTCCGAGCCGGGCACCTGCAAGGACATCCCGCTGCTGTTCGCCAACCCCCACTCGCTCATCGAGGGCATCGCCATCGCCTGCCACGCGATCCGCTCCCAACACGCGTTCATCTACCTGCGCGGCGAGGTCGTCCCGGTGCTGCGCCGCCTGCACGCCGCCGTCGCCGAGGCGTACGCCGCCGGCTACCTCGGACCCGACGCGCTGGGCCCCGGCAAGCCGCTGGAGCTGACCGTGCACGCCGGCGCGGGCGCCTACATCTGCGGCGAGGAGACGGCGCTGCTGGACTCCCTGGAGGGGCGCCGCGGCCAGCCCCGGCTCCGGCCGCCCTTCCCGGCCGTCGCCGGTCTGTACGCGTGCCCCACGGTCGTCAACAACGTGGAGTCCATCGCCTCCGTCCCGGCGATCCTCGCCCGGGGCCAGGACTGGTTCCGCTCGATGGGCAGCGAGAAGTCCCCCGGCTTCACGCTGTACTCGCTCTCCGGGCACGTCGCGGCCCCGGGCCAGTACGAGGCGCCGCTGGGCATCACGCTGCGCCAGCTCCTGGACCTCAGCGGCGGCATGCGCCCCGGCCACCGGCTGAAGTTCTGGACGCCGGGCGGTTCCTCGACGCCGCTGCTGACCGACGAGCACCTGGACGTCCCGCTGGACTACGAGGGCGTCGGCGCGGCCGGGTCCATGCTCGGCACCAAGGCGCTCCAGTGCTTCGACGAGACGACGTGCGTGGTGCGCGCCGTCACCCGCTGGACGGAGTTCTACGCGCACGAGTCGTGCGGCAAGTGCACCCCGTGCCGGGAGGGCACCTACTGGCTCGTGCAGCTCATGCGCGACATCGAGGCGGGCAAGGCCACCATGGCCGACCTCGACAAGATCGCGGACATCGCCGACAACATCAACGGCAAGTCCTTCTGCGCGCTCGGGGACGGCGCGGCCAGTCCGATCTTCTCCTCGCTGAAGTTCTTCCGCGAGGAGTACGAGCAGCACATCACCGGGCGCGGCTGCCCGTTCGACCCGGCCCGGTCCACCGTCTGGGCCGACGACGCGGGCCGCAGCGACGACAACGCTCACCTGGAGGTGAACGCGTGACCGTGACCACCGACGCCACGACCTCCGGGGGCGGCGACGCCGAGCGGCCACCGGAGGACCTGGTCGGCCTGACGATCGACGGGGCCGAGATCAGCGTCCCGAAGGGCACCCTGGTCATCCGGGCCGCCGAGCTGCTCGGCATCGAGATCCCGCGGTTCTGCGACCACCCGCTGCTGGACCCGGCCGGGGCCTGCCGCCAGTGCATCGTCGAGGTGGAGGGCCAGCGCAAGCCGATGGCCTCGTGCACCATCACCTGCACCGACGGCATGGTCGTCAGGACCCAGCTCACCTCCCCGGTGGCCGAGAAGGCCCAGCGCGGCGTGATGGAGCTGCTGCTCATCAACCACCCGCTGGACTGCCCGGTCTGCGACAAGGGCGGCGAGTGCCCGCTGCAGAACCAGGCGATGTCCACCGGCTCGGCCGAGAGCCGCTTCGAGGGCCGCAAGCGCACCTTCGACAAGCCGGTCGCGATCTCCACCCAGGTCCTCCTGGACCGCGAGCGGTGCGTGCTGTGCGCGCGCTGCACGCGCTTCTCGAACCAGATCGCCGGCGACCCGATGATCGAGCTGCTGGAGCGCGGCGCGCTCCAGCAGGTCGGCACCGGGCAGGACACCCCGTTCCAGTCCTACTTCTCCGGCAACACCATCCAGATCTGCCCCGTGGGCGCGCTGACCTCGGCGGCCTACCGGTTCCGCTCCCGCCCGTTCGACCTGGTGTCCTCGCCGAGCGTGTGCGAGCACTGCGCGGGCGGCTGCGCGACGCGCACCGACCACCGGCGCGGCAAGGTCATGCGCCGCATCGCGCAGGAGGACCCGGAGGTCAACGAGGAGTGGCTGTGCGACAAGGGCCGCTTCGGCTTCCGCTACGCCCAGCGCCCGGACCGCCTCACCCACCCCCTGGTGCGCGACGCCGCCACCGGTGAGCTGACGCCGACGAGCTGGCCCGAGGCGCTGGAGGCCGCGGCCGCCGGGCTGGCCGGGGCCCGGGGCCGCGCGGGCGTGCTCACCGGCGGCCGCCTCACGGTCGAGGACGCCTACGCCTACGCCAAGTTCGCCCGCGTCGCCCTCGGCACCAACGACGTCGACTTCCGCGCCCGGGTGCACAGCGCCGAGGAGGCCGAGTTCCTCGCCGCCCGGGTCGCCGGACGCGGGCTGAGCCTCCAGGACACCGGGCCGCGGGCCCGGGGCGCGGCGGACGTCAGCTACCGGGCGCTGGAGGCCGCGCCCGCCGTGCTGCTCGTGGGCTTCGAGGCCGAGGAGGAGGCGCCCGGCGTCTTCCTGCGGCTGCGCAAGGCCCACCGCAAGAACCGGCAGCGCACCTACGCCGTCGCGCCCTACGCCACCCGCGGACTGGCGAAGGCGGGCGGCACGCTGCTGCCCGCGGCGCCCGGCACCGAGACCGAGTGGCTGGACGCGCTGGCCGGCGGCGTGGGCCTGGAGACCGACACCGCGCGGGAGGCCGCCGAGGCCCTGCGCGCGGACGGCGCCGTCATCATCGTCGGCGAGCGGCTCGCGGGCGTGCCCGGCGCGCTGACCGCCGCCGTGCGCACCGCCACCGCGACCGGCGCCCGCCTGGTGTGGATCCCGCGCCGGGCCGGGGAGCGCGGCGCGATCGAGGCGGGCGCGCTGCCCGGGCTGCTGCCCGGCGGGCGCCCCGCCACCGACCCGCGCGCCCGCGAGGAGACGGCCGCCGTGTGGGGCGTGGCCGAACTGCCGCGCGCCGCCGGACGGGACACCGGGCAGATCGTCGAGGCCGCCGCCACCGGCGAGCTGGCCGCGCTCGTCGTCGGCGGCGTGGAGGTCGCGGACCTGCCGGACCCGGCCCGGGCCCGGCAGGCGCTGGACGCGGTGCCGTTCCTGGTCAGCCTGGAGCAGCGGCCCACCGAGGTCACCGCGCGCGCCGACGTGGTGCTGCCCGTCTCCGCCGTCGCCGAGAAGGGCGGCGCGTTCCTGAACTGGGAGGGCCGCCACCGCCCGTTCGACCCGGCGATCAAGCCCGACCAGATGACGCGCCGGTTCGTCTTCCCCGACGCCCGCGCGCTCACCCTGCTCGCGGACGCCCTCGACACCCACCTGGGCCTGCCCGACCTGCGCACCACCCGCGCCGAGATGGACCGGCTGGGCCCCTGGGACGGCCCGCGTGCCGCCGAACCGGCCGCCTCCGGGCGTCCGCTGCCCACCGCCGGGGCCGGGGAGGCCGTCCTGGCCGGGCACCGGCTGCTGCTGGACCAGGGCCGTCTCCAGGAGGGCGACGAGGCGCTGGCCGGCACCCGGCACCCCGCCCGCGCCCGGCTCTCGCCGGCCACCGCCGCCGAGGCCGGCGTCGCGGACGGCGCGCCGCTGACCGTCAGCGGGCCCACCGGGTCGGTGACGCTCCCGCTGGAGGTCACCGCGATGCCCGACCGGGTGGTGTGGCTGCCGCTGAACTCCACCGGCGGCGGCGTCACCGCCGACACCGGCGCCCGGCCCGGCGAGGTGGTCCGCCTCGCGGCGGCCGCGGCGCCCGCCGACGCCGCCCCGGACACGACGACGCAGGAGGTCCGGTCGTGATCGCCACCCCGACCGCGGCGCTGGCCGCCGAGGACCTGTCCGTCTTCGGGCAGGACCCGTTCTGGCTGATCGCGCTCAAGGCGGTCTTCTGCTTCGCCTTCCTGATGGTGACCGTCCTGATCTCCATCGTCATGGAGCGCAAGGTCGTCGCCTGGATGCAACTGCGCATCGGCCCCAACCGGCACGGCCCCTGGGGCATGCTCCAGTCCCTCGCGGACGGCATCAAGCTGATGCTCAAGGAGGACGTCGTCGTCAAGGGCGCCGACAAGGCCGTCTACGTCCTGGCGCCGGTGCTCGGCGCGATCCCGGCGTTCATGGCCATCGCGGTCATCCCCTTCGGGCCGCCCGGCAACGAGGTGTCCATCTTCGGCACCCGCACCGCGATGCAGCTCACCGACCTGCCGGTGTCCATCCTCTACATCCTGGCCACCGCCTCCATCGCCGCCTACGGCACGGTGCTGGCCGGGTGGTCCTCGGGCTCGACGTACCCGCTGCTGGGCGGCGTCCGGGCGACGGCGCAGATCATCAGCTACGAGGTCGCCATGGGCCTCAGCTTCGCGGCCGTCTTCCTCTACTCGGGCTCGATGTCCACCTCCGCGATCGTCGACGCGCAGGGGGACACCTGGTTCGCGGTGCTGCTGCCGGTCTCCTTCCTGATCTACATGGTCGCCATGGTGGGCGAGGCGCACCGGGCGCCGTTCGACATGCCCGAGTCCGAGGGCGACCTGGTCGGCGGCTTCAACACCGAGTACTCCTCCATCAAGTTCGCGATGTTCATGCTGGCCGAGTACATCCACATGGTCACCGTCTCGGCCCTGGCCGTCACGCTCTTCCTGGGCGGCTGGCGGGCCCCGGCGCCGATCTCCACGGTCTGGGAGGGCGCCAACCACGGCTGGTGGCCGCTGCTGTGGTTCGTGCTGAAGGTGAACGTGCTGCTGTTCGTCTTCGTCTGGCTGCGCGGCACCCTGCCGCGCGTCCGCTACGACCAGTTCATGAAGCTCGGCTGGAAGGTCCTCATCCCGATCTCGCTGGTGTGGCTGATGCTGGTGGCCACCGTGCGGGCGATGCGCAACGAGGGCTGGGACTTCCAGGAGATCGTGCTGTGGGTCGCCGGCGGCATCCTCGTGCTGCTGCTGGCCTCCTTCGTCGTCGACGTCTTCCGCGACCGCGGCCGGCGGGAGCGGGAGGAGGCGGCCGCGGTGGCCGCGCGGAAGGAACCGTCCGAGTTCGACCCGATGGCCGGCGGCTACCCGGTGCCGCCGCTGCCCGGCCAGACCCTGCCGCCCGCGCCGCGGCGCGGGCCGCGGCGCGAGCGGGAGACCGCCGCCGTGGGAGCCGACGCCCCCGGTGGCGCGGCGACGGGCGCGGGGAACGCCGAGAACGCTCAGAACAAGGAGTCCGACGATGCCTGATCCCCTGGGGCCCGTGGCCGGCTTCGGCGTGACCTTCAAGGCCATGTTCAAGAAGCGGCTCACCGAGCAGTACCCCGAGTACAAGAAGCCCACCGCGCCGCGCTTCCACGGCCGCCACCAGCTCAACCGGCACCCCGACGGGCTGGAGAAGTGCGTCGGGTGCGAGCTGTGCGCGTGGGCCTGCCCGGCGGACGCCATCTACGTCGAGGGCGCGGACAACACCGACGAGGAGCGCTACTCGCCCGGTGAGCGGTACGGCCGCGTCTACCAGATCAACTACCTGCGCTGCATCCTGTGCGGGCTGTGCGTGGAGGCCTGCCCCACCCGGGCGCTGACCATGACCAACGACTACGAGCTGGCCGACCGCTCGCGCGAGTCGCTCATCTTCACCAAGGAGGAGCTGCTCGCCGGGCTGAGCGAGGGCATGGTCGACTCCCCGCACGCCATCCACCCGGGCATGACGGAGAAGGACTACTACCGGGGCCTGGTCACCGAGGCCGCCCCCGGCACCGTGCAGCAGCAGGTCACCGACACCGGGGTGCCGCAGGCGTCGGCCGACACCTTCGGCGCCGACGAGCCCGCCGCCGCGGACGCCACCCCCGAGCCCACCGCGGCGCCCGGGGAGTCCGTCGAAGAGGTGAGGCACCCGTGAGCGGCGCGCTGACCACCACCGACGCCGCGGCTGGCCTGCTGGCGGCGGCCACCTCCACCGGCGAGGCCGTGCAGTTCTACGCGCTCGGCGCCGTCGCCGTCGCCGGGGCGCTCGGCACCGTCGCGCTGCGCCGCGCCGTGCACTCCGCGCTCTGCCTGGCCGCGACGATGGTCGTCCTGGCCGTCTTCTACCTGGCCAACGGCGCCTACTTCCTCGGCGTCGTGCAGATCGTCGTCTACACCGGCGCGGTCATGATGCTGTTCCTGTTCGTGCTGATGCTGGTCGGCGTCTCCACGGCCGACTCGCTGAAGGAGACGCTCAAGGGCCAGCGCTGGCTGGCCGCGGCCTGCGCGCTGGGCCTGGGCATCCTGCTCGTCGGCGGCATCGGGCAGGCGGCGCTGGGCACCTTCACCGGGATGGGCGCGGCCAACGCCCAGTACGGCGGCAACGTCCCCGGCATCGCCGAGCGGCTGTTCACCGAGTACGTCGTGGCCTTCGAGGTCACCGGCGCGCTGCTGACCATCGCCGCCGTCGGCGCGACGCTCCTCACCCACCGCGAGCGCATCGAGAAGGCCACCTCGCAGCGGGAGCAGGCCGAGGAGCGGGTGCGCGCGGGCCGGCACCTGCCGCCGCTGCCCGCCCCCGGCGTCTACGCCCGGCACAACGCCGTGGACCGGCCGGGCCTGCTGCCCGACGGCACCCCGTCCGAGCTCACCGTCAGCGACACGCTGCAGCGGCGCGGGCAGGTCCGCGAGGTGGCGTCCAAGGAGCTGGCCGAGGTCGCCGCGACCGAGAAGCGCACCGCCGACTACCACGGGCGCGGCCAGGAGGAACGTCCATGAACCCCGCCAACTACCTCTACCTCGCCGCGCTGCTGTTCACCATCGGCGCCTTCGGCGTGCTGATCCGGCGCAACGCCATCGTCGTGTTCATGTGCATCGAGCTGATGCTGAACGCCGCCAACCTCACGCTCGTCGCCTTCTCCCGCATGCACGGCAACCTCGACGGACAGATCATGGCGTTCTTCGTCATGGTCGTCGCCGCCGCCGAGGTCGTGGTGGGTCTGGCGATCATCGTGATGCTCTACCGCTCCCGTCACTCGGCCTCGGTCGACGACGCCAGCCTGATGAAGCTGTAAGGGGTATCTACCAGTGGAGTCATTGATCGGACTGCTCGTCGCGGCACCGCTGCTGGGCGCGGCCGTCCTGCTGTGCGGCGGTCGGCGACTGGACCGCGCCGGGCACTGGCTGGGCACCGCGCTGGCCGCGGTCTCCTTCGCCCTGGGCGCGGTGCTCTTCTTCGACATGCTGGGCCGCTCCGGCGGGGAACGCACCCTGCACCAGCACCTGTTCAGCTGGATTCCGGTGGAGGGCTTCCAGGCCGACGTCGCCTTCCGGCTCGACCAGCTCTCCATGACGTTCGTGCTGCTGATCACCGGTGTGGGCACGCTGATCCACCTGTACTCGGTGGGCTACATGGAGCACGACGCCCGGCGGCGGCGGTTCTTCGGCTATCTGAACCTGTTCCTCGCCGCGATGCTGCTGCTCGTCCTGGCGGACAACTACCTGCTGCTGTACGTCGGCTGGGAGGGCGTGGGCCTGGCCTCGTTCCTGCTCATCGGGTTCTGGCAGCACAAGCCGAGCGCCGCCGCGGCGGCGAAGAAGGCGTTCCTGGTCAACCGCGTCGGGGACGCCGGGCTGGCCATCGCGATCTTCCTGATGTTCACCACCTTCGGCACCTTCGCGTTCGGCGAGGTGCTGGCGGCCGCCGACGGCGCGGGCGAGGGCACGCTGACCGCGATCGGGCTGATGCTGCTGCTCGCCGCGTGCGGCAAGTCGGCGCAGGTGCCGCTCCAGTCCTGGCTCGGGGACGCGATGGAGGGCCCGACGCCCGTCTCGGCGCTCATCCACGCCGCGACGATGGTGACCGCCGGCGTCTACCTCATCACCCGCTCCGGCGCGATCTACGACGCGGCGCCGAACGCGCAGACCGTCGTCGTCATCGTCGGCGCCGTGACGCTGCTGTTCGGGGCGATCGTCGGCTGCGCCAAGGACGACATCAAGAAGGCGCTGGCCGCCTCCACCATGTCGCAGATCGGCTACATGGTGCTGGCCGCCGGGCTCGGTCCGATCGGCTACGCCTTCGCGATCATGCACCTGGTCACCCACGGCTTCTTCAAGGCGGGGCTGTTCCTGGGCGCCGGGTCGGTCATGCACGGCATGAACGACGAGGTGAACATGCGCAAGTACGGCGGGCTGCGCCGCCACATGCCGATCACCTTCGTCACCTTCGGCCTCGGCTACCTGGCGATCATCGGCTTCCCCGGGCTGTCCGGGTTCTTCTCCAAGGACCTCATCATCGAGGCCGCGTTCTCCGCGGGCGGCGTGCGCGGCTGGGTCCTGGGCGGTGCGACGCTGCTGGGCGCCGCGCTCACCGCGTACTACATGACGCGGGTGATGCTGCTGACCTTCTTCGGCGAGGAGCGCTGGCGGCACCGCCCGACGGCGACCCCGGCCGAGCCGGACGTGGAGCCGGCCGCCGGGCGCGGCGCGGCTGCGCCCGGCCGGGCGTCCGGGCAGACGGCCGGGCAGGCGGCGGGCGCGGCGGCCGAGCCGCACCCGCACGAGTCGCCGCGCGTGATGACGCTGCCGATGATCGTGCTCGCCTTCGGGTCGGTCTTCGCGGGCGGCCTGTTCAACTGGGGCGAGGCGTTCGTGCACTGGCTGGAGCCGGTGACGCGGTTCGAGCACCCGCACCCGCCGCTGCCCATCCCGGTCATCACCGGGGCGACGGTCGCGGTGATGCTGCTGGGCGTCGGGCTGGCGTGGCTGCAGTACGGGCGCCGTCCGGTGCCGGTCACCGCGCCGCGCGGCTCGCTGCTGACCCGGGCCGCCCGGCGCGACCTGTTCCAGGACGACTTCAACCACGCCGCGTTCGTCAGCGGCGGGCAGCACCTGACGCGCAGCCTCGTCTACCTGGACCACACGGTCGTCGACGGGGCGGTCAACGGGACGGCGGCGGCCTTCGGCGGCCTGTCCGGGCGGCTGCGCAAGGTGCAGAACGGGTTCGCCCGCTCCTACGCGGTGTCGATGTTCGGCGGTGCGGCCGTGCTGGTCGCAGCCACCCTGCTGATGAGGGCGGTCTGATACATGTCTGGTTTCCCCCTGCTGACGGCCACCGCCGTGCTGCCCGCGCTGGGCGCGGTGGCCACGGCCGCGGTACCGGCCGCCCGGCGCGCGGCGGCCAAGTGGCTCGCGCTGGCGGTGTCGCTGGGCACGCTGGTGCTGGCCGGCCTCGTCGTCGCCCGCTTCGACCCGGGCGGCGCGCGCTACCAACTCACCGAGTCCTACGCCTGGATCGCCGACTTCGGCGTCCGCTTCGAACTCGGCGTCGACGGCATCGGCACGGCGCTCATCGCGCTGACCGCCCTGCTCGTCCCGTTCGTCATCGCCGCGGGCTGGCACGACGCCGACCCCGTGCCCGGCGAGCGGCCCGCCGGCCGGTGGCGGCCCACCCAGGGCTTCTTCGCGCTGATCCTCATGGTCGAGGCCATGGTGGTCGTCTCCTTCGCGGCCACCGACGTGTTCGTCTTCTACCTCTTCTTCGAGGCCATGCTCATCCCGATGTACTTCCTCATCGGGGGCTTCGGGGACCGGGCGCACGCGGCGGGCGAGGCAGAGGGCGCCAAGCAGCGCTCCTACGCGGCGGTGAAGTTCCTGCTCTACAACCTCGCCGGCGGTTTGATCATGCTGGCCGCGGTGATCGGCCTGTACGTCGTCACCGCCGACCAGCTCGGCACCGGCACGTTCTCGCTCCAGCGGATCACCGAGGCGCGGGCCGCCGGGGAGCTGACCATGGCGGCGGGCACCGAACGCCTGCTGTTCCTCGGCTTCTTCCTCGCCTTCGCCGTCAAGGCGCCGCTGTGGCCGCTGCACACCTGGCTGCCCAACGCGATGGGGGAGTCCACCGCGCCGGTCGCCGTGCTCATCACCGCGGTGGTCGACAAGGTGGGCACGTTCGCGATGCTGCGGTTCTGCCTGGGCCTGTTCCCGGAGGCGAGCGCCTGGGCGACGCCCGTGGTCGTCGTGCTGGCGCTGGTCTCCATCATCTACGGCGCGCTGCTGGCCGTCGGCCAGCGCGACATCAAGCGGCTGGTGGCCTACGCGTCCATCTCCCACTTCGGCTTCATCGTCCTCGGCATCTTCGCCATGACGAGCCAGGGCCAGAGCGGCGCGACGCTCTACATGGTCTTCCACGGCATCTCGACGGCCGTGCTGATGCTGGTCGCCGGGTTCCTCATCTCCCGGCGCGGATCGCGGCTCATCGCCGACTACGGCGGGGTGCAGAAGGTCGCCCCGGTGCTGGCCGGCACCTTCCTGGTGGGCGGGCTCGCCACCCTCTCGCTGCCCGGGCTCGCGCCCTTCGTCAGCGAGTTCCTCGTCCTGGTGGGCACGTTCAGCCGCTACCCGGCCGCCGGCGTCGTCGCCACCGCGGGCATCGTGCTCGCCGCCCTGTACGTGCTGCTGCTGTACCAGCGCACCATGACCGGGCCGGTGGACAAGCCGGAGATCGAGCGGATGCCGGACCTGCGGCGGCGTGAGCTGGCCGTCGTCGCCCCGCTGATCGCCCTGCTGATCGCGCTGGGCGTCTTCCCGAAGCCGCTGACCGACATCGTCAACCCGGCGGTCGAGCACACCCTCTCGGATGTGCGGCAGACCGACCCGCAACCGGAACTGCCCGCAGTGGAGGCCGCGGAATGAGCGCGACACACGGAAGCGTCCACAGCCTGTGGACGGTCGCCGCCGAGGCGCCGTCCATCGAGTACGCCCAGCTCTCCCCGACGCTGCTGGTGCTCGGCGCGGCCGTCATCGGCATTCTGGTCGAGGCCTTCGCCCCGCGCCGCCTGCGCTACGGCGCGCAGGTCCTGCTGGCCTTCCTGGGGCTGGCGGGTGCCTTCGCCGCCGTGGTGGGGCTGGCGGTGGGCGGCTACGCGACCGAGAAGGCGGCCGTGGCCGGGGTCGGCGCCATCGCCGTCGACGGCCCGGCGCTCTTCCTCCAGGGGATCATCCTCCTGGTCGCCGTGGTGGCCGTCTTCACCTTCGCCGAACGCCGCCTGGAGCCCACCGCGCACGGCACCCGGGTGGACTCCTTCGCCGCCCAGCCCGCCGCCGTCCCCGGGGGCGAGGGCGAGCGGGCCGCGGTGCGGGCCGGGTGGACGACGACGGAGATCTTCCCGCTGCTGCTCTTCGCGGTCGGCGGCATGCTGCTCTTCCCCGCGGCCAACGACCTGCTGACGCTGTTCATCGCGCTGGAGGTCTTCTCGCTGCCGCTGTACCTGCTGTGCGCGCTGGCCCGCCGCCGGCGGCTGCTCTCCCAGGAGGCGGCCGTCAAGTACTTCCTGCTCGGCGCGTTCTCCTCGGCCTTCCTCATCTTCGGCATCGCCCTGCTCTACGGGTACGCCGGGACCGTCTCCTACGCCGGGATCGCGCAGGTCGTCGAGGGCTCGGTGCCCAGCCCGTCCCCGGCGCTGGCGTCCGCCATGGCGAGCGACGCGCTGCTGCTCATCGGCGGCGCGCTGGTGGTCATGGGGCTGCTGTTCAAGGTGGGCGCGGTGCCGTTCCACATGTGGACGCCCGACGTCTACCAGGGCGCGCCGACCCCGGTCACCGGGTTCATGGCCGCCGCCACCAAGGTCGCCGCGTTCGGCGCCCTGCTGCGCCTGCTCTACGTGGTCCTGCCCGGGCTGCGCTGGGACTGGGAGCCGGTGCTGTGGGGCGTGGCCATCGCCTCGATGCTGGCCGGCGCGGTCATCGCCATCACCCAGACCGACGTCAAGCGGCTGCTGGCCTACTCCTCGATCGCGCACGCCGGGTTCATCCTGGCGGGCGTCGTCGCCGTCACGCCGTCGGGCGTCTCCTCGGTGCTGTTCTACCTGCTCGCCTACTCCTTCGTGACGCTCGGCGCGTTCGCCGTGGTGACGCTGGTGCGCGACGCGGGCGGCGAGGCGACGCACCTGTCGAAGTGGGCGGGGCTCGGCCGTCGCTCCCCGCTGGTGGCCGCCGTCTTCGCGGTCTTCCTGCTGGCGTTCGCGGGCATCCCGCTGACCTCGGGGTTCGCGGGCAAGTTCGCGGTGTTCAAGGCCGCGGCGGAGGGCGGCGCGGGCGCGCTGGTCGTCGTCGGCGTCATCGCCTCGGCCATCGCGGCGTTCTTCTACATCCGCGTCATCGTGCTGATGTTCTTCTCCGAGCCCAGCCCGGAGGGCCCGACGGTGGCCATCCCCAGCGCCTTCACCACCGCCGCCATCAGCATCGGCGTCGCGGTGACGCTGGTGCTGGGCGTGGCGCCGCAGTACTTCCTGGAGCTGGCCGGGCAGGCGGGGGTGTTCGTGCGGTAGCCGGGACGGCCCCGGACGGGTCGAAACGGCGGAGGGCCGGACACGCACCGCGCGTCCGGCCCTCCGCCGTTCCCGGTCCCGTCGGGGGCCGTCCGCCGCCGCCCCCGGCCCGCCGGGCGGGTCAGCCGGCCGGGATCAGGTCCTCCAGGTCGCCGAGGTCGGTGGGCGCGTCCTTCGGCGGGTCCGCGACCTTCTCGAAGGTGTCGGTGGCGCCGCCGTTCCAGGAGACGGTCAGCTCCCGGCTGTCCACCTGCTCCACGGTGCCGGCTGTGCGCTCCTGGCCCTCACCGCCGTCGCAGGTCAGCGTGAGGGTGGGAGCGTCGCCGGACATGACCCGGCCGTCGCACCGCGTCGACTCGCGCACCAGCGCCACACCGTCGGCGAAGACGCTCAGCACGAGTTCCTCGCCGTCCACGCTGGTGCGCCAGATGCCCTGCACCGAGCCGGGCTGGCGCTCCGTCGCCGGGTCGACGCCCGCCTGGTGCGACTCGCCGGCGGCCGGCTTCTCGTCGTTGCCTCCGCCGCCTCCGCCGCACCCGCCCAGCAGCAGCGCGGCCGCGATCGCCGCCGCCGTCCCCGTCATCCGCGCTGACGTGCGCATGTTCACTCCTCGGTCACGAACAGATGGCGGTCAAGCTAGCACCGATCGCGACCGCGGGGCCGTCAGCGCTCCAGCTCAGGCACGTCGCCCTCCGGGGGCTCCGCGGGGCCGGCCGTGGGCTTCTCCACCGGCACGTCACCCTCCAGGTCCGCCGTGGAGATGTACTCCTCGGCCTTGCCCGAACCCCAGGCGATGGACAGCTTGCCGTTCTTGACGCCGTTGACGGTGCCCTTGGTGTACTTCTCGCCGCCCTCGCCCTCGCAGGTGAGCGTGGCCTTCATCGGCTTGCTGCCGTCGTCCACGCTGCCGGAGCAGATCGTCGTACCGGCGACGCCGATCATGTTGTCGGTGATGTTGACGATGACCACGTCCTGCGCGTCCGCGCCGGGCGCCTGGCTGAACCAGGTGCCCTGGAGGGGCTCCAGCGCGGCGCTGGGCTCGCCGACGCCGTCGTCGCCCGGACCGTCGCCGCCGCCCGGGGCGCCGCCGTCGCCGCCGCCGTCCTGGCCGTCGTCGCCGCCCCCTCCGGAGCCGCCGTCCGCGCCGTCGTCGTCGCCGTCCTCGCCCGGGCCGCCGTCGGCCCCGTCCTCACCGGCGCCCTCGTCGCCGTCCTCGGGGCCGGGGGACTGCTCCGAGGTGTCCTGCCTGTCCTCGGGCTCCTCACCGTCGCCGCCGCTGCCACACCCGCCGAGCAGGAGCGCCGCCGCCACCGCGACGGCCGCTCCCGCACACCGCGCCCGTGTCCGCACTGAGCCTCTCCTTACCTGTGGATGAGCAGAGAAATCGGCCCACAGTAACCCCGGGGAGGTCAGGCTTTACAGACCTTGCCCGCAACCTCTCCCAGACCGATACGCGAACCGTCCGGGCCCGGGGCCCACGCCGTGAGCACGACCTCGTCGCCGTCCTCCAGGAACGTGCGCCGCCCGTCCGGCAGCTCCACCGGGTTCTCCCCGGACCAGGTCAGCTCCAGCAGGCAGCCGCGCTGGTGCGGCTCGGGTCCGCTGACCGTGCCGGAGGCGAACAGGTCGCCGGCGCGCAGCGAGGCGCCGTTGACCGTCATGTGCGCGAGCTGCTGCGGGGCCGTCCAGTACATGGCCGAGAACGGCGGCTCGGCGATGGTGGTGCCGTTGAGCGTGACGGTGATGCGCAGGTCGAGGCCGCCGGGGTCGGCGGTGTCGTCCGCCAGGTAGTCCAGCAGCGGGTGCGTGCGCTCCGGCGGGGCGCAGCGGGCGGCGTCCAGCGCCTCCAGCGGCGTGATCCACGCCGAGACCGAGGTGGCGAAGGACTTGCCCAGGAACGGGCCGAGCGGCACGTACTCCCACGCCTGGATGTCGCGCGCCGACCAGTCGTTGAGCAGGCACACCCCGAAGACGTGGTCGCGGAAGGCGGACTGCGGCACCGGCTCGCCCAGCGTGGACGGGGCGCCGACGACGAAGCCGACCTCCGCCTCGATGTCCAGCCGCTGGGAGGGGCCGAACACCGGCCCGTCCGGGGTGCGCCGCTGGCCCCGCGGGCGCACCACCGGCGTCCCGGAGACCACGACCGTGCCCGCGCGGCCGTGGTAACCGATCGGCAGGTGCTTCCAGTTGGGGGTGAGCGGCGCGCCGTCGGGCCGGAAGATCCGGCCGACGTTGGTCGCGTGGTGCTCGCTGGCGTAGAAGTCGACGTAGTCCGCCACCTCGAAGGGCAGGTGCAGCGTGACGTCGGACAGCGGCAGGAGGGTGAGCTCGTCCGGGCGCTCGGTCAGCCAGCCGCGCAGGTCGGCGCGGACGGCCGACCACACCGTGCGCCCCGCCGCCAGCAGCGGGTTGAGGGTGGGCGCGGTGAGCAGGGCGGCGTGCGGCGAGCCCAGCGCCGTCGCGGCGGCACCGAGGTCCACCACGGCGTCCCCGTAGCGCACGCCGATCCGGCGGTGGTCGGGGGCGTCGGCGGTGGTGAAGACGCCGTAGGGGAGATTGCTGAGGCCGTACAGCCCGGTGGGGTCGTTGTCTGGCATGTCGGTGGTGCCCTCGCCTTCGAGGTCGTCGCCGGTCAGGACCGGGCACAGGCTATCGAGGGACGTGCCTGCCGTGATCCTTATGTGACCGGATACGCTTCCCGGTAAGAACGCGAAGGGTGCGTGTACCCCACAGTAACCGCCGGTGACCAGCGCGTACCGGCCGGCAACAGCAGATCTGGCAGGCGGATCTTCCGCAGACAGGAGAACCTCGTGACCGTCGTCGAGCCCTTCGGGCTGCACGTGCGGGACCAGGCTCTGGAAGCCGACGTCCAGGCCGGGTTGGCCGCTGTCGAGCGCGGGCTGATGGAGGCCACCAAGAGCGACGTCCCCTTCATCACCGAGGCCGCCCAGCACCTGGTGCGCGCCGGTGGCAAGCGTTTCCGTCCGCTTCTCGCCCTGCTGTCCGCGCAGTTCGCCGACCCGCACGCCCCCGGCGTCGTGCCCTCCGCCGTCGTGGTCGAGTTGACGCACCTGGCCACGCTGTACCACGACGACGTCATGGACGAGGCTGACGTGCGCCGCGGCGTGGCCAGCGCCAACGCCAACTGGGACAACTCCATCGCCGTGCTGACCGGGGACTTCCTCTTCGCCCGCGCCTCCCGGGTGCTGGCCGACCTCGGGCCCGAGGCCGTGCGCATCCAGGCCGAGGCGTTCGAACGGCTGGTCACCGGGCAGATCCTGGAGACGGCCGGGCCGGGCCCGGGGGAGGACGCCATCGAGCACCACCTGGACGTCCTGGCCGGCAAGACCAGTTCGCTGATCGCCGTCTCCTGCCGCTTCGGCGCCCTGATGTCGGGCGCCGACGAGCGCACCGTCTCCGTCCTCACCCAGTACGGCGAGCGCATCGGCACGGCGTTCCAGCTCGCCGACGACGTGCTGGACATCGCCTCCGACAGCCACGA
Organism: Streptomyces marinisediminis; assembly: GCF_026262575.1. GTDB lineage: Bacteria > Actinomycetota > Actinomycetes > Streptomycetales > Streptomycetaceae > Streptomyces > Streptomyces marinisediminis. Next base: position 60,549 of record NZ_JAPKFL010000013.1, on the reverse strand, counting down.
GTCGGGCAAGACCCCGGGCACCGACCTGCGCGAAGGCGTGGCGACGCTGCCGGTGCTGCACCTGCGGGCCATGGCCGCGGCGGGCGGCTCGGCGGCGGACCGGGCCCTGGTCGAGCTGCTCGAGGGCGACCTCAGCGACGGCGGGCGGCACGCCGAGGCCCTGGCCGGGCTGCGCGCCCACCCCGCGCTGGGCCTGGCCCGCCGGGACGCCGTCGCGCGCGCCGAGCAGGCCCGCGAGGCGCTGACGCCGCTGCCACCGCACCCGGCCAAGGACGCGCTGGCCGCGCTGTGCGACGCCGTGGTCCACCGCGCGGGCTGACCCGGCCGCGAGCCGCCCGCCGCGTCGCGAGCCGCACCGCGCACGGGCGCGGGGCGGCCGCTCCGCGCGGGGCGGCTCCGTCGCGCCGGGCCGCGCGTCACAGCGGTGTGATCAGCTCCGTCGCGCGGAGCGCCGCGCTGCGCGGCAGGACGTCGCCGGGGTGGCGGGCCGCGACGTCGAGCGCCGTGTCGGCCAGCTTGATCGCGTGCTCGTCACCGTGCGCCGCCGCGCGGGCGAACAGCTCCTCGGCCGCCGCCCCGCCGGGGTCGGCCGCACCGGCGGGGCCGGACGGGCGGTAGGCGGCCGTCACCGCGGCCGAGGCGGCCCACGCGGCGGCCAGGCTCGCCGGCCACAGCTCCGAGGGCAGCTCCGGCAGCACCCGCAGCACCGCGTTCGGCGCCGTGGCCGCGTGCACGAGCATGACGGCGTTGCCGTGCGAGTGGGTGGCGTAGTAGCGCGTCGCGGAGTCCACCAGGTCGGCCAGGCGCGCGGGGACGGCCTCGACGCCGCCGCCCGTCCCGGCGCCGTCGCCGGCCCAGTCGGGCAGCTCGGTGAGCTGGGCGAGCCGGTGGCCCACGCCCCCGCTCTGGTCGGCCACCGGGGGCACCGCGCGCAGCGCCTCGGCGGGCGGGTGCGGGGAGGAGACGAGCGCGAGGTCCCCGGGGAGCGGCTGGTACCGGGCGGCCCAGTAGCCGAGGCCGTGCGCCAGCTCCCGCAGGCGCGGCGCCCCGGTGTCGCCGTCCCGCAGCACGCGCACCGCGTGTCCCACGCGGATCACCGGGTGCGTCGCGCCGCCCGCGATGCCGGGCAGCAGGCGCGGCCACCACTCGGCCAGCACCGCGCGCCACGGCCGCTCGGGCGCGCTCACCAGGAGCCGGTCGAAGTGGGCGAGCCAGTCGCCCAGCCGCCGCGCGTCGCCCAGGGCCTCCCGCCAGGAGTCGTCCGCGATGCGTTCGCCGGGCCTGGGGGCGTCCTCCAGCCGCTTGCCGTACCGGTCCAGCCAGCGGTGCACGTCGCGTCCCGCACCGTGCCGGACCAGCGCCTCGGCGGCCATCGGCCCGTGGTTGCTCAGCCAGTCGTCGAACTCCGGGCCCGTCGCGTGCAGCCGCTCCAGCGCCTCGTCCAGCACTCCCGTGGTGTCCATGGGAGGGACGCTACGCGCGTACCGTCGGCGGGCGGAACGGGTCCCGGGTCGGAACTCCGGCGGCCCTTCGGACGTAGGACCCCTTAGGGGATCGGATGACGCCCGGACGCCTGCGGTCATCCCGTGGGGGTACGCGGGTTGGCCCCGGCGGCTGACGCCGGACGCCGCCGGGTTTGGTGGGATGGTCCTACCACCCCGCAGGACGGGTGACCACGGCGGCGGCTGAAGGGGTGGGCGCCGCCCACGGACGGAAGGTTGATGGACTGATGGGGAACACGGGGAACACGGGGGACACGGGGGACACGGGGAAGAGCCGGCCCGGCAAGAAGGCGATGCGGTACGCCGTGCCCGTGGCGGTGGCCGCCGTCACGGTGGCGAGCGTCGGCCTCGTCCCGGCCCTCGCCGAGAGCGGTGACCCGGAGCTGCCCGAGATCACCGCCGAGGAGCTGGTCGCCAAGATCGCGGCGTCCGATGTCCAGCGGCTCTCCGGCACCGTCGAGATCAGCTCCGACCTGGGCATCCCGGGGCTGCCGGGCGGCGGTGGCGGCGGCCTGTTCGGCGGCGGCCCGCACGGGGAGCGCGGGGAGCGCGGGGAGGGTGCAGCCCCCTACGACGGCGCGGCGCCGGAGGGCGAGCAGTCGCCGGCCGACCCGGCCGACAAGCTGCTGGAGCTGGCCGGCGGCGAGCACACCCTGCGCGTGGCAATCGACGGGCCAGAGCGGCAGCGGCTCTCGGTGGTCGAGGAGACCGCGGAGTACAGCCTGATCCACAACGCCGGCGAGGTGTGGGCCTACGACAGCGCCAGCGACACCGCCTACCACGCCGAGGCCCCCGAGGGCGGCGCGGAGCGGGAGCGGCCCGCCCCCGGCCCGCAGGACCTCACCCCGGGGGAGGCCGCCGAGCAGCTCCTGGGCGCGGTGGACGACACGACGGCCGTCCGGGTCGAGGGCACCACCACCGTCGCCGGGCGCGACGCCTACGAGCTGGCCGTCGCGCCGAAGGACGCCGCCCACTCCACGGTCGAGGCGGTGCGCATCGCGGTGGACGCCGAGAACGGCACCCCGCTGCGCTTCGCGCTGGACGCCGGGGACGGCGGCGCGCCGCTGGTGGAGGCCGCCTACACGGAGGTCGACTTCGGCAAGCCCGCGGCCGAGCTGTTCACGTTCACCCCGCCGAAGGGCACGGAGGTCACCGAGGCCGACGAGTGGGACGCGGCCGAGGGGCCCGCCGGGGGCCACGGCGCGGGCGGCGTGAACGGCCTGCCCGGGCTGGGCTCCCTCGCGGAGCTCGGCGGGGACGTCGAGGTCGTCGGCGAGGGCTGGAGCAGCGTCGTCAAGATCGCCGCGCCCCCCGGCGTGGTGGGCGAGGGCGCCGGGCTGGGCTCCCCCGAGGCCGACGGGTTCCTGGACAAGCTCACCGAACGGGTCGAGGGCGACTTCGGCACCGGCCGGGTGTTCGGCACCCGCCTGGTGAACGCCATGCTCACCGACGACGGCACGGTCTACCTCGGCGCCGTCACCAAGGACGGGCTGGTCGAGGCCGCCAACGCGGGCTGACGCACCGCACCGCACCGGGACGAGGAGAGACGTTGGACGTGCCGCCCACCGCTGAGCCGGCCGTGGAGGCCCGCGGGCTCAGCAAGCGCTACCGCGGTGGTCAGCTCGCGGTGGACGGCCTGGACCTGCGCGTGCCGCGCGGGAGCGTCTTCGGCTTCCTCGGCCCCAACGGGTCGGGCAAGACCACCACGATCCGGATGCTGCTCGGCCTGATCGAGCCCACCGCCGGAACCGCCGCGCTGCTGGGCCGCCCGATGCCCCGGGACGCCCGGCGCGTGCTGCCCGCGGTGGGCGCGCTGATCGAGGGCCCCGCGCTCTACGGGTTCCTGACCGGGCGGGACAACCTCGCCCGGTTCGACGCCGCCGACCCCACCGCCGATCCGGCCACCCGCCGCGCCCGCATCGACGCCGCCCTGGGCCGGGTGGGGCTGGGCGCGGCCGCCGGCAAGCGGGCCAAGGCGTACTCGCTGGGCATGAAGCAGCGCCTCGGTCTGGCCGCGGCCCTGCTCCAGCCGCGCGAGCTGCTGGTGCTGGACGAGCCCACCAACGGCCTCGACCCGCAGGGCATGCGGGAGATGCGCGCGCTCGTCCGGGAGCTGGCCGGGGAGGGCATCACCGTCTTCCTCTCCTCCCACCTGCTGGACGAGGTCGAACAGGTGTGCACGCACACCGCCGTGATGGCGCGCGGCCGGCTGCTCACCCAGGGCCCGGTCGCGCAGTTGGCGGCGGGCGTGCGCGGCCGGCTCGCGGTCACCACGCCGGACGCGGCGGACGCGGCCCGGGTGCTGCGGGAGCACGGCGTGACGGGGCTGAGCGTCGCCGGGGACCAGGTCACCGGCGACCCGCCGGACGCCGCCGGGACGGGCGGCGCGGGCGCCGGGGGCGCGCGCCCCGTGGACCTCGCCGACCTCAACGCCGCGCTCGTCGGGGCGGGCGTCCGCGTCCGGGCCTTCGGGGTGGAGCGCGGCACCCTGGAGGACGCCTTCGTCGCGCTGACCGGGGAGGGTTTCGATGTCGCCGGCTGAACCGGCCACCGCCGCGTCCGAGGGGGCCGCCACCGGGCCGCGGTCGGCGCCCCCGTCCGCGGCCCGGTGGTGGTGGACGTTCGGCCTGCTCCGCAGCGAGCTGGGCGTCACGCTGCGGCGCTGGCGCACCCTGGCCCTGCTGGGCATCCTCGCCGCGCTGCCCGTCCTGATCGGCATCGCCGTGAAGGTGGAGACCGGGGACGGCGGCGGCTCCGGCGGCGGCGAGGGCCCGGCCTTCATCCACCAGGTGACGAACAACGGCCTCTTCCTCGTCTTCACCGCGCTCGCCGCGACGCTGCCGTTCTTCCTGCCGATGACGGTCGGGGTGGTCGCCGGGGACTCCGTGGCCGGGGAGGCCGCCGCGGGGACGCTGCGCTACCTGCTCGTCGCCCCCGCGGGCCGCAGCAGGCTGCTGCTGGCCAAGTTCGCCTCCGTCGTCGTGTTCTGCCTGCTGGCCACGCTCGTCGTCGCGGCCTCGGCGCTCCTGGTGGGCGTCGCGCTGTTCCCGGTCGGGGACGTCACGCTGCTGTCCGGCGTCACCGTCTCCTTCGGCGAGGGCCTGCTGCGCGCGCTGGCGATCGCGCTCGCGGTGACCGTCTCGCTGCTGGGCCTGGCCGCGCTCGGGCTGTTCGTCTCCACGCTCACCGGCAGCGGCATCGCGGCGATGTCCGCGACGGTGGGCCTGCTGATCACGGTGCAGATCCTCGCCGTCATCCCGCAGCTCGACGCCCTGCACCCCTACCTGTTCCCCTACCACTGGCTGTCCTTCGCCGACCTGCTGCGCGCCCCGGTGCTGTGGGACGACGTGCTGGCCAACGCGGGGCTCCAGGCGCTCTACGTCGCCGTCTTCGGCAGCGCCGCCTGGGCCCGGTTCACCAGCCGCGACATCGCCGCGTGAGCCCGGGTGCGCCCGGCACGTCCGGCACGGGCGTCGGGCGCGGGGCCGGGTCAGGCCCCGCGGCGCGGCAGGGCCGGGCCGGCCGGGGCCTGGGGGACGTCCTGCGGGGTGACGTCGGCGGCCTTGCGCCGGGCCGCGCGCAGCACCGCGCGGTTGCGGCCCGCGGTGCGCAGGGCGTCGTACGTCAGCAGGCACAGCGCGCCCCACACCAGCAGGAACCCGGCCCAGCGCTCGGGCGGCATCCGCTCGTCGAAGACGAACAGGCCGAGCAGGAACATCGAGGTCGGCGCCAGGTACTGGAGCAGCCCGATCGTGGACAGCGGCACGCGCATCGCCGCGGCGCCGAAGAAGATCAGCGGCAGCGCCGTGACGAGACCGGCGCCCCCCAGCAGCAGCGCGTGCGGCCAGCCCTCGGTGGTGAACGTCGACTCGCCGCGGACCCCGAGCAGGACGACGAAGCCGGCGGCGGGCAGGAACTGGAGCACCGAGTCGGCGCTGAAGCCCTCCAGCCCGTCCAGCTTCGTCTGCTTCTTGGTGAAGCCGTAGAAGGCGAACGTGACGGCCAGTGTCAGCGAGATCCAGGGCACCTGGCCGTAGGCGACGGTCATCACCGTCACCGCCAGGGCGCCGATCCCCACCGCCGTCCACTGCAGCGGGCGCAGCCGCTCCCGCAGCAGCAGCACGCCCAGCGCGATCGTGACCAGGGGGTTGATGAAGTAGCCGAGCGAGGCCTCCAGCACCCGCCCGGCGTTGACGGCCCAGATGAACAGGTACCAGTTGACCGATATGAGCGTCGCGGACAGGACGACCAGCCCCAGGCGGCGGGGCTGGCGCAGCAGGGGGCGGACCCAGTCCCAGCGGCGCACGCACACCAGGATCAGCACGGCGGTCGGCAGCGACCACACCATGCGGTGCGCCAGGACCTCGGCGGCCGGGGTCGAGGCCAGCAGGTGCCAGTAGAGCGGCAGCAGACCCCACATCCCGTACGCGGCGACCCCGTACAGCAGCCCGGTGCGGCTGTCGCTCGACCCCGACACGGTCCCTCCTCACGTGGCGCTCTGCTCTGCTCCATCCGAAGGTAACCGCGAACCAGGCCGTTGTCATTCCCGTTCCGCGTGACACTCCTGTCCCACCCGGAACATCCCGTGCCCGCCTCCCGCCGCGCCGCCGCGCCCCGTCCCCGCGCGCCGCCGTCTCCCGGCCGGCCTCGCGCGGGGACGGGCCGGGCCGGAGACGCGGCAGGGCCCGCACCCCGGGGGGTGCGGGCCCTGCCGGTGGCCGGGTCGGGGGGTCAGCCGACGACCGTCCAGGTGTCCTTGCCGTGCAGGAGCGCGGAGAGGTCGCCCTTGCCGTTCTGCTCGACGGCCGCTTCGAGCTGGTCGGCCAGGAGGGTGTCGTAGACGGGCCGCCGGACGCTGCGGAAGACGCCGATGGGCGTGTGGTGCAGCGTGTCGGGGTCGGCCAGCCGGGACAGGGCGAACGCCGTCGTGGGCGAGGCGGCGCCCGCGTCGTGGACGAGGATGCCGTCGGTGCCGTGCTCGGCGACGTCCACCACCCGCAGGTCGCCGGTGGCCGGGTCGCGCACGACGCCCTTGCCGCCCAGGCCGTCCTCGGCGGGGGCGCCGAACCGGACGGGTTCGCCGTCCTGGAGGCGGATGACCGCTTCCAGGGCCTGCTGCTTGTCCTTGAGCACCTCGAACGCGCCGTCGTTGAAGATGTTGCAGTTCTGGTAGATCTCCACCAGGGCGGTGCCGGGGTGCTCGGCGGCCTGCCGCAGCACGTCGGTCAGGTGCTTGCGGTCGGAGTCCACCGTGCGCGCGACGAACGACGCCTCGGCGCCGATGGCGAGCGAGACGGGGTTGAAGGGGGCGTCCAGCGAGCCCATCGGGGTGGACTTGGTGATCTTGCCCGCCTCGGAGGTCGGGCTGTACTGGCCCTTGGTCAGCCCGTAGATCCGGTTGTTGAACAGCAGGATCTTCAGGTTGACGTTGCGGCGCAGGGCGTGGATGAGGTGGTTGCCGCCGATGGACAGCGCGTCGCCGTCACCGGTGACCACCCACACCGACAGGTCCCGCCGGGAGGCGGCGAGCCCCGTGGCGATGGCCGGGGCGCGGCCGTGGATGGAGTGCATCCCGTAGGTGTTCATGTAGTACGGGAAGCGGGAGGAGCACCCGATGCCGGAGACGAAGACGATGTTCTCCTTCGCCAGTCCCAGCTCCGGCAGGAAGCCCTGCACGGCGGCCAGCACGGCGTAGTCGCCGCACCCGGGGCACCAGCGCACCTCCTGGTCGGACTTGAAGTCCTTGGCCGACTGGGCGGCGTCGGCCTTCGGCACCAGGGACAGCGCGTGGGAGGGCTGGACGGGGCCATGGGTGAGGGTGTCAGCCATGGTCGATGGCCTCCTTGATGACGTCGTGGAGCTGCTCGGCCTTGAAGGGCAGGCCGCGCACCTGGGTGTAGGGCTGGGCGTCCACCAGGTAGGTGGCCCGCAGCAGCAGCGCGAGCTGGCCGAGGTTCATCTCCGGCACGATCACCTTGTCGTACTGGCGCAGCACCGTGCCGAGGTTGGCCGGGAACGGGTTGAGGTGGCGCAGGTGGGCCTGGGCGACGACGTCGCCGCCCCGCCGGACGCGGCGCACCGCGGCGGTGATCGGGCCGTAGGTCGAGCCCCAGCCGAGCACGAGCACCTTCGCCCCGCCGGAGGGGTCGTCCACGGTGATGTCCGGCACCTGGACACCGTCGACCTTGGCCTGCCGGGTGCGGACCATCAGCTCGTGGTTGGCCGGGTCGTACGAGATGTTGCCCGACCCGTCCTGCTTCTCGATGCCGCCCACCCGGTGCTCCAGCCCCGGTGTGCCCGGGACGGCCCAGGGGCGGGCCAGCGTCTGCGGGTCGCGCTTGTAGGGCCAGAAGACGTCGGTGCCGTCGTCCAGGGTGTGGTTGGTGGTCGTGGCGAACTGGGTGCGCAGGTCCGGCAGTTCGTCGGGCTCCGGGATGCGCCACGGCTCGGAGCCGTTGGCCAGGTAGCCGTCGGAGAGCAGGAACACCGGGGTGCGGTAGGTGAGCGCGATGCGCGCGGCGTCCAGGGCGGCGGTGAAGCACTCCGCCGGCGTGGCCGGGGCCACGATCGGCACCGGTGCCTCGCCGTTGCGGCCGTACATCGCCTGGAGCAGATCGGCCTGCTCCGTCTTCGTGGGCAGGCCGGTCGAGGGGCCGCCGCGCTGGACGTCGACCACGATCATCGGCAGCTCCAGGGAGACCGCCAGGCCGATCGTCTCGGACTTCAGCGCCACCCCGGGGCCCGAGGTCGTGGTCACCGCGAGGGCGCCGCCGAAGGCCGCGCCCAGTGCCGCCCCGATCCCGGCGATCTCGTCCTCCGCCTGGAAGGTGCGCACGCCGAAGTTCTTGTGCTTGCTCAGCTCGTGCAGGATGTCGGACGCCGGGGTGATGGGGTAGGACCCCAGGAACAGCGGCAGGTCCGCCTGTTGAGACGCGGCGACCAGTCCGTAAGACAGGGCCAGGTTGCCGGAGATGTTGCGGTACGTCCCCGCCGGGAAGGCCTGGGACGCGGGCGCCACCTCGTAGGAGACGGCGAAGTCCTCCGTCGTCTCACCGAAGTTCCACCCCGCGCGGAAGGCCGCCACGTTGGCGTCGGCGATCTGCGGCTTCTTGGCGAACTTGCGGCGCAGGAACCGCTCGGTCCCCTCGGTCGGCCGGTGGTACATCCACGACAGCAGGCCCAGCGCGAACATGTTCTTCGACCGGCCCGCCTCCTTGCGGCCGAGGTCGAACTCCTTGAGCGCCTCGACGGTCAGCGTGGTCAGCGGCACCGGGTGGACCGAGTAGCCGTCGAGCGAACCGTCCTCCAGGGGCGAGGCGGCGTAGCCGACCTTCGCCATCGCGCGCTTGGTGAACTCGTCGGTGTTGACGATGATCTCGGCCCCGCGCGGCAGGTCCGCGATGTTGGCCTTCAGGGCCGCGGGGTTCATCGCCACGAGCACGTTCGGCGCGTCCCCGGGCGTGAGGATGTCGTGGTCGGCGAAGTGGAGCTGGAACGAGGACACTCCGGGCAGCGTTCCGGCGGGTGCGCGGATCTCCGCGGGGAAGTTCGGCAGCGTCGACAAGTCGTTGCCGAACGACGCGGTCTCCGACGTGAAGCGATCCCCCGTGAGCTGCATACCGTCACCGGAATCCCCCGCGAACCGGATCACCACCCGATCCAGGCGCCGGACTTCCTTGGCGCTGTCTTGACTGACCTGACTGGTCACGTGCGTGGACCTCCCTCGGGCCGGCGGGCTCGGGTCCATCGTACGTGGATGTAAGGTTCGCCTACCCTGGTTCGCTCACATACCGGACCAGTAAATGAGACGCGGTGTCCGAGTGCCGGAAAGGTGCCGGGGGTGACCCCCGCGGTCGGCCCCCGGGCCCCTGAGCTGCCCGGACGGCCCAAAGGGGCGGTCGCGCCCGGCAGATCCGCGCCCGTCGGCGGCGTCCTGCGGCATGTCACGACTTGAGGTAGGTGAGCACGGCGAGCACCCTGCGGTGATCTGCGTCACTCTGCGCCAGGCCCAGCTTCATGAAGATGTTGCTGATGTGCTTCTCCACCGCGCCGTCGCTGACCACCATCCGCCGCGCGATCGCACCGTTCGTCCGGCCCTCCGCCATCAGAGTGAGCACCTCGCGCTCGCGCGGGGTGAGGACGCCCAGCACATCGCGCTTGCGGCTGCGGCCCAGGAGCTGCGCCACCACCTCCGGGTCGAGGGCGGTGCCGCCCCGCGCGACGCGGACCACCGCGTCCACGAAGTCGCGCACCTCGGCCACCCGGTCCTTCAGCAGATAGCCCACGCCGCTGGTGGACCCGGCCAGCAGCTCGGTGGCGTACTGCTCCTCGACGTACTGCGACAGCACCAGCACGCCCAGGTCCGGGAACGCGCCGCGCAGCTCCACGGCGGCGCGCAGCCCCTCGTCGGTGTGGGACGGCGGCATGCGCACGTCCGCCACCACGACGTCGGGCAGGGCGCCGCCGGCTGCCAGCTCCCGCACCGTCTTCAGCAGCGCCTCGCCGTCCCCGACCCCGGCGACCACCTCGTGGCCCCGGTCGGTCAGCAGCCGCGTCAGCCCCTCGCGCAGCAGCACCGAGTCCTCGGCGATGATCACGCGCACGCTGTGCTCCATGGTCTTCTCGGCCCCCAGCCCCGCTCCCGTCCCGACCGCACCAGCATCCCAGACCGGCGCCCGGAGGCGGCGGGCGCGGACGGGGAGGCGGGCCCGGCCCGCCGCACGCCTCCGGGCCCGTGCCCGGTCGTCGGGCGTTCGCGGCCGGCGCCCGGTTGCCCCGCTTCCCCGCCCGGCGCCCGGCCGCCCTGCGTCGCCGCCCGGCGCTCGGTTGTCCCGCGTCCCCGTGGTGCCCCGCGCCGTGCGTCGGCACGGCTCAGTCGGGGTCGCGCCAGGGGAGTTCGGCGGTGATGGTGGTGGGGCCGCCGGTGGGGGAGTGGATGAGGAGGAGTCCGTCGACGGATTGGAGGCGGTGGGTGAGGCCGGTGAGTCCGGTGCCGTGGTGGGGGTTGGCGCCGCCGTGTCCGTTGTCGGTGACGTGGATGAGGAGGCGGTTGTCGGTTTTCCACAGTTCGATGTGGGCGTGGGTGGCGTGGCTGTGTTTGCTGATGTTCTGGAGGAGTTCGCTGATGGTGAAGTAGGCGATGGATTCGGTGGCGGGGGCGGGTCGGTGGGGGAGGTCGGTGTGGAGGGTGGTGGGGGTGGTGCAGCGGGTGGTGAGGGTTTGGAGTGCGGGGCCCAGGCCGCGGTGGGTGAGGATGGCGGGGTGGATGCCGCGGGCGAGGTCGCGGAGTTCTTGGAGGGCGAGTTTGATCTCGTGGTGGGCGGTGTCGACCATGCGGGCGGCGGTGTGGGGGTCGTGGGTGAGGTTCTCTTTGGCGATGCCGAGGTTCATGGCGAGGTGGACCAGGCGGGCCTGGGCGCCGTCGTGGAGGTCGCGTTCGATGCGGCGCAGGTCGGCGCTGGCGGTGTCCGTCACCGCCGCCCGACCCGCCTCCAGGGCCGCGATGCGCCGCTCCAGCTCGTCGGAGGGGGCCAGCAGGTAGCGCACCAGCGCGCGGTCGACGTGCGTGAGCCAGCGCGCCAGCCAGGGCAGCGCCGGCCAGGCGAGGAAGAGCGCCACGAAGGTGACAAAGAAGGTGAACGGCCCCCAGGGCAGCCGGATCGTGGCGTACAGCGCGTACCGCCAGGCGACCGGGTCCTTCAGCGTCGCCCACACCCAGGCCCCCACCCCGCCGTGCGTGCGGTGCCGGAGCGGGGTGGGCTCCTCGACGTGCACGTCCAGCAGCGCCCGCGCCCGGGCCCGCTCCGCCTTCCCCAACTGGCGGCAGCCCATCAGCCCGAGCGTCAGCACCGGCAGCCCGACGACGGTGACGGCCAGCAGCACCCCCGCGTACAGCCAGGCGGCCACGAACGTGAAGGCGACGACGTCCACGGGGAGGTTGGCCAGCAGGTGGACGATCTCCCGCCAGGTGCCGCCGCTCAGCACGGCGCGCGGCGGGGCCGGCTCGGCGACGGGGCCGCGGTCGGTGCTCATGGGCCCCAGCCTGCCCGGCCCGCACCGCGCCCCGCCATGGGGCTCCTCCGCCGCCCCGGGTGGGGATAACCCCACCCCGGGCGGCCGACCGCCGCGGACCACCCTGGAGCGGCGCGGCCCGGTGGCCGTATCGTGTTGCGGCACCGGCGGCGGCGCACCGAGGGGCCCGGGGCCGCGGCAGCGGCCAGCCCCGGTCGTGCCGGGCAGCCAGGGCTCGGTCGGCGCCCGGCTCGACGTCGAGACCTACCGCGTCCTGATGACCTCGCTGCGCCGCTACTTCGGCACCACCGTCGTGGACTGCGAGACGCTCCCCGCCGAGGTGGCCCGCACCGCGCTGACGACGACGCACGCCCGCGTGCTGGTCAGCCCCGCCACGGTCGAGGGCGTGGCCGCGACGCGCACCGTGCTCGACTGGATCGACGGCCTGCACCGCGCCCTGCTGCCCACGACGGCCGTCGTGCTCACCCACGCCACGCCGGACACCACGCTGGACGCCGCCGACGCCGCGCGCTACCTGGAGTCCGGCGGCGCGCGGGTGCTCACCCTGCCCTACGACCGGCACCTGGCGGCGGGCGGCGCGGTGCGCACGGGCCTGCTCGGGCAGGGCGCGCGCGAGGCCTCCGCCCGGCTCGCGGCGACGGTGATGGACCGCGCCGCCGCCCGCGCCACCCGCCCCGGACGCGCTCCGGGCACCCCGCCCCCCGGGGCGGCGCCGGACCCGGGCCGCTGAGCGCCGCGCCGGTGAGACGGGGCCGGTGAGACGCGGCCGGGGACGGCGAACCGCACGGGCGGGGCGGGCGCCGTGGCGCCGTGGGGCGCGGGGGCGCGGGGACCGGAAGGCGAACGCGCCGGACCGCGGGCGGCGGCGCCGGGTGTGGGACGGCCGGGCGGGTGGGACGGCCGGGCGGCGCCGCCCGGCCGTGAGACGGCACCCCCGCGCCGGGCGGCCAGGGCCTAGACTCCCGTCCGTACAGATCGTCGAACGCCAGCGCACAGACAGGGACGGACAGGACGGTGCCGGACTACTTCCACGGCTATGCGGTCGTCGGCCTGGTCGCGGTCGTCGGCGTGCTCTTCGTCGCCGTGGCCTTCGCGGGCGGCGCGCTGCTGCGCCCGGTCGCGCCGACCCGCGAGAAGCTGCTCCCCTACGAGTGCGGTGTCGACCCGGTGGGCGAGGGCTGGGCGCACACCCAGGTCCGCTACTACGTCTACGCCTTCCTCTACGTGATCTTCGCGATCGACTCGATCTTCCTGTTCCCGTGGGCGACGGTGTTCGCCTCCTTCGGCGCGGTCACCCTGGTGGAGATGTTCGTCTTCCTCGGCCTGCTCGCCGTGGGCCTGCTCTACGCCTGGAAGAAGGGCGTCCTCACATGGACGTGACACGCGCCGACCTCCCGATGCCGCGCCGCCTGGGCACGCTGGCCAAGCTCGCGCCCGAGCCGATGAAGGTCGTGCTCAACTGGGGCCGCCGCTACAGCCTGTGGGTGTTCAACTTCGGGCTCGCCTGCTGCGCCATCGAGTTCATCGCCGCCTCCATGGCCCGGCACGACTTCATCCGGCTGGGCGTCATCCCGTTCGCGCCGGGCCCGCGCCAGGCCGACCTGATGGTCGTCTCCGGCACGCTGACGGACAAGATGGCCCCGGCCGTCAAGCGGCTCTACGAGCAGATGCCCGAGCCCAAGTACGTCATCTCCTTCGGCGCCTGCGCCAACTGCGGCGGCCCCTACTGGGACTCCTACGCGGTGACCAAGGGCGTCGACCAGATCATCCCCGTGGACGTCTACGTGCCCGGCTGCCCACCGCGCCCCGAGGCACTGCTCCAGGGCATCCTCAAGCTCCAGGAGAAGATCGCCGCCGAGTCCCTCGGCGAGCGCTACGGCTCCGCCCGGCCGTCCACGGCCGCGCTGACCAGCGATCTGGTGCGCAGGCCGGAGGACGGTCGATGAGCCCCGCCGTCGGCTGGCTGCCCCGCGCGGCCGAGGAGCTGTTCGGCGCCGGGGCCCGCGCGGAGGAGGCGTACGAGCTGCTCACGGTCGACGTCCCGGCCGAGGCGTGGACGGACGCGCTGCGCACCGCTCGCGACGAGCTGGGCTGCACCTTCTTCGACTGGCTCAGCGCGGTGGACGAGCCCGGCACCGGCTTCCTGGTGTGCGCGCACGTGGCCGCGCTGCCCGGCGCGGGGGGCGCGGGGCATGCGGACGGTTCGGGCGGTGCGGACGGTGGCGGTGCGACGGTACGGCGGCTGGTGCTGCGCACCACCGTGCCGCACGACGCGCCCGCCCTGCCCACCGCCACCGGCGTCTACGCCGGGGCGGGCTGGCACGAGCGGGAGACGCACGAGATGTTCGGCGTCGACTTCACCGGCCACCCGGGGCTGACGCCGCTGCTGCTGCCGGACGGTTTCGAGGGCCACCCGCTGCGCAAGGACTTCGTGCTCGCGGCGCGGGTGGCGAAGGCGTGGCCCGGGGCGAAGGAACCGGGGGAGTCGGAGCACGGCGGGCCCAAGCGGCGCCAGATGCTGCCGCCCGGCGTGCCCGACCCGAACGAGTGGGGGCCGCTGAAGGGGCAGCTCCCGCCCGCGCCCGCCCGGGCGGCCCGCCCCGCCCGCGGCCGCGCGGCCCCCGGCGACCGCCCGCCCCGCCGCACCCGCTCGGCCTCCGCCGGCTCCGCCAGCCAGCGCACCGAGTCCGCCGAGCCCGCCGAGCCCCCCGCGTCCACCGATCCCGCCGCCTCCACCCCGCCGGGCGGGGCTACGGGCCACCGCCCGGCCCGCCCCACGCGGCGCACGCGCTCGGCGTCGGACGGCTCCGCGAGCCAGCGCGCCGAGACCGCCGCGCCGGGTGAGACCGCCGCGCCGGGCGAGGCGGCCGCGCCCGGCGCGGGTGCGGAGGCCCAGGGGGCGTCGGGGGCGTCGGGGGCGTCGGCCGGGGAGCGGGCGGGGAACCGGCCGCGTCGGCGGACCGCCGCCGACGCCCCGTGGGGCGAGGCGCCGCCGTCGGCGCAGGAGGCGCGAGCCGCCGCGCCGGCCGGGGCCGAGGAGCGGCCCGAGGCGCCGGACACGGCCGGGGCGACGCCCGCCGGGCAGGCGCAGGAGCGGGCCGCCGAGGCGGCCGACGACGCGGCCGAGGAGGCCGCCGACGACGCGGCCGCCGACGCCGCGGCACGGGGCGAGGGGCGCGAGGGCCCCGAGGAGGGCCGGCGGTGATGGACTTCCTCGACGTCGCGTGGCGGCTGGCCGCCGTGTTGCTGGCGTTCCTCACGCTGCCGCTGCTCGTCGGCCAGGCCGAGCACAAGGTCATGGCGCACATGCAGGGCCGCGTCGGCCCGATGTACGCGGGCGGCTTCCACGGCTGGGCCCAGCTCGTCGCCGACGGGGTGAAGTTCGCGCAGAAGGAGGACGTCGTCCCGGCCGCCGCCGACCGGCGGATCTTCCGGCTGGCGCCCGCCGTCGCGCTCGTCCCCTACCTGCTCGTGCTCGTCGCCATCCCGGTCGCTCCCGACGGCGGCGTCGGGCAGGTCGTGGACGCGGGCATCTTCTTCGTGCTCGCGGTGCTCGGCGTCGGCGTGCTGGGCCAGCTCATGGGCGGCTGGGCGAGCGCCAACAAGTACAGCCTGCTGGGCGGTCTGCGCACGGCGGCGCAGCTCATGGCCTACGAGCTGCCGCTGCTGCTGTCGGCCGCCTCCGTCGCGATGGCCGCGGGCACGCTGTCGCTGCCGGGCATCCTGGACGCCTGGCAGTGGTGGTGGCTGCCCTGGCAGCTCGTCGGCGCGTTCGTCTTCTTCACCGCCGGCATCGCCGAGCTGCACCGCCCGCCCTTCGACGCGCCGCTCGCCCCCGAGGAGATCGTGTTCGGTCCGCTCACCGAGTACGGCGGGCTGCGCTTCGCGCTGTTCCTGCTCGCCGAGTACGCGGGCATCGTCGTCGTCTCGGCGCTCACGGCCGTGCTCTTCCTCGGCGGCTGGCACGGGCCGTTCGCCGACGGGCTCGGCTGGCTGTGGACGCTGCTGAAGACGGCGGCGCTCAGCTTCCTGGTGATCTGGACGCGGGTGGCCTGGCCGCGCCTGCGGGCGGACCAGATCCAGCGGTTCGCCTGGACCGTGCTCGTTCCGCTCGCCCTCCTCCAGATCGCCCTCACCGGCGTCGTGAAGGTGGTGTTCGCCTGATGGGCCTCCCCGGCTCCGGCTTGGCCAAGGGCCTGGCCGTCACCCTGAAGACCATGACCCGGCGCGCGCACACCGCGCACTACCCGGACGTGCAGCCCGAGCTGCCCGCCCGCAGCCGGGGCGTGATCGGGCTGTTCGAGGAGAACTGCACGGTCTGCATGCTGTGCGCGCGCGAGTGCCCGGACTGGTGCATCTACATCGACTCGCACAAGGAGACGCTGCCGCCCGCCGCGCCCGGTGGCCGAGAGCGCAGCCGCAACGTGCTCGACCGGTTCGCCATCGACTTCTCGCTGTGCATGTACTGCGGCATCTGCATCGAGGTGTGCCCCTTCGACGCGCTGTTCTGGTCCCCGGAGTTCGAGTACGCCGAGACCGACATCCGCGACCTGACGCACGAGCGCGACACGCTGCGCGCCTGGATGTGGACGGTGCCGGAACCGCCGCCGCCGGACCCGGCCGCCGAGGAGCCGAAGGAGGTCTCCGCGGCGCGGAAGGCCGCCGACAGGGCGGCGGCCGCCCAGGCGGCCGAGGCGCGGGAGCACGCCCCCGGCCCGGACGCCGGCGCCGTGCCCGGCTCCGGCGCCGCGCCCGGTGCGCCCGACGCGGACGGGGGAGGCACCAGCGCGTGAACGCTCCCGGCTTCCTCTCGCCCACCGGCGTGGAGATCGTCTTCCTGCTGACCGGACTGGTCACCGTGGGCGCCGCGCTGGTCGCCGTCACCACGCGCCAGCTCGTGCACGCCGCGCTGTGGCTGGTCGTCGCGCTCGGCGGCATCGCGGTGGAGTACCTGCTGCTGACCGCCGAGTTCGTCGCCTGGGTGCAGGTGCTGATCTACGTCGGCTCCGTCGTCGTGCTGCTGCTGTTCGGGCTGATGCTCACCCGCGCGCCCATCGGACGCTCGCCGGACGCCGACTCCGGCAACCGCCCGGTGGCGCTCGCCGTGGCACTCGCCTCCGCCGCGACGCTGGTCACCCTCGTCGTGGACGCCTTCCGCACCGCGTGGATCGAGCTGGACCGGCCGCAGGGCGACACCCAGACCGTCGGCGAGGCGCTGTTCCGGCACTGGGTGCTGCCGTTCGAGGCGCTGTCGCTGCTGCTGCTGGCCGCGCTGGTCGGCGCGATCGTCGTCTCCCGCCGCACCACGCCGGACGGGCCGGCCGGAACGCCCGCCCCGGAGGCGGTGGCGGCGCCGGAGGCCCGGAAGGCCCAGGACGCCCAGGCTCAGGACGCCCAGGACGCCCAGGAGGCGCCGGGCGCCTCGGACGTGCCGGGAGCTCCGGAAGCGGAGGAGCGCTGATGCACCTCGTCTACCCCGCCGTCCTCGCCGCGCTGCTGTTCAGCATCGGCCTGTACGGCGTGCTGGCCCGGCGCAACGCGGTGCTGGTGCTCATCTCCGTCGAGCTGATGCTCAACGCCGTCAACCTCAACCTCGTCGCCTTCGACGTGTGGCTGCGCGACACCCTGCGGGCCGGGCAGTCCCTCACCCTGTTCACCATCGCCGTCGCGGCGGCCGAGATCGGCATCGGCCTGGCCATCGTGCTGCTCGTGTACCGCAACCGCGCCGGCTCCCACATCGACGCCCTGCGCGACCTGGCCGAGCGCCCGGCCGGCGCCCCGGGGCCCGCGGCGGACCAGCCCGGTGCCGGCGCGGCCGCGTCCGGCACCGGCGCGGCGCGGCCCGGGCAGCAGGCGGAGGCCACCGCGTGAGCACCGTCACCCTCGCCGTCCTCGTCCCCGTCCTGCCCTTCCTCGGCGCGCTCGCCGGGCTCGCGGCCGGACGCCGCGCCCCGGGGTTCGTCCGGCCGCTGGCCGTGCTGCCGACGCTGGCCGCCGCCGTCCTCGCGCTCGTCGTCGCCGTCCGGCAGGGCGGCCGCGCGCCGCTGACGGCCGCCGCCGAGCTGACGCCCACCGGCAACGCCGCGCTCCCCGTCGAGCTGGCGTTCCACCTCGACGGGGCCGCGGTGCTCGTCGCGGTGCTCGTCGGCGTCGTCGCCTCCTGCGTACAGCTCTACTCCACCGGCTACCTGCGCGACGACCCGCGCTACGCCTCCTACGCCGCGCTCGTCTCCCTCTTCACCGCCGCGATGCTGCTCGTCGTCTACAGCGACGACCTGATCGTGCTGCTCGTGGGCTGGGAGGTCATGGGCATCTGCTCCTACTTCCTGGTCGGCCACTACTGGGAGACGTCCGCCGCCCGGTCGGCGTCGCTGAAGGCCTTCCTGGTCACCAAGCTGGGCGACGTGCCGTTCCTCATCGGCATCCTGGCGCTGGCCTCGCAGGCCGGGACGTTCCGCATCTCCACGATCGTCACCCGCCTGACCTCGACCCTGTCCGACTTCGAGCTGAGCCATTCCACGCTGATCGCGCTGCTGCTGCTCGCCGGGGTGGCCGGCAAGTCGGCGCAGTTCCCGCTCCACACGTGGCTGCCGGACGCCATGGCCGGTCCGACGCCGGTCTCCGCGCTGATCCACGCGGCCACCATGGTCGCGGCGGGCGTGTACGTCGTCGGACGGCTGCTCCCGGTGTTCACCGCGTCGGCCGCCGCGCTGGTGGTCCTCGCGGTGCTGGCGGCGGTCACCATGGCCGGGTCCGCGCTGGCCGCGCTCGCGCAGGACGACGTCAAGCGGGTCCTGGCGTACTCCACCATCGGCCAGCTCGGCTACCTCGCGGGCGCGCTCGCCGTGGCCGACCGGGGCGCGGCCGTCTTCCACCTGCTCTCCCACGGCGCGTTCAAGGCGCTGCTGTTCCTGGCCGCCGGAGTGCTCATCCACGCCGCGGGCACCGGCTCGCTGACGGCCATGGCCCGGGCGGGCGGCACCGCGCGCCGCGTCCCGGACGCCTACTGGACGCTGACCATCGGGCTGCTCGCGCTCGCCGCGATCCCGCCGTTCTCCGGCTTCTTCTCCAAGGAGGCCGTCCTCGGCGCCGCCGAGCACACCGCCGTCGATCCGGACGCGGGCATTCCGGCCCTGGCCGGGTGGATCGTGCTCGTCGCCGGCCTGGTCACCGCCGTGCTCACGGCCGCCTACGCCACCCGGCTGTGGCTGCTGGCCTGCCGCGGCGAGGCCGCCACCCCGGCGCTCGCCCCGGACGCGTCGGGCGCCCCCGCGGCGCCCGCGCCGCCCGCGCCGGACGCCGGACCCGCCGCCGTCGCCCCCGCCGCCGCAGCCCCCACCGCAGCCCCCGCCGCCGTCGCCTCCGCCCCGCCGGAGCGCCTGGCCCGCGAGGCGGCGCCGGACGCCGACGCCCCCGAGCCAGGCGCCACCGAGGCGCACGCGCGGGCCGCCGACGACCCCACCGCCGTCCCCTCCGCCGAGACCGCGCTGGCCACCGGCCACGTGCCCGGGCCCGAGCGCGGCCACGCCCGGCAGCCCGCCCTCATGACCGTCGTCCTGTGGGTGCTGGCCGTGCCCTCCCTCGCCTTCGGCCTGCTCTACGACTGGCTGCCGCACTGGCTCGGCGGCGGAAGCCTGGGCCCCACCCTGGTCACCTCGGTCCTGGCCACGGCGGCCGCGGGCGTCGGCGCCCTGGTCACCTGGGGCGCGTGGCGCCAGGCCGTCGCGCGCGGCACCGCCGACCCGGCGCCCCTCCTGCTGGGGCCGCTGTGCGGGCCGGCCGCCGCCGGGTTCCGCCTGGACGCCGTCTACCGCCGCCTGTCCGTCACCCCGGTGCGCGCCGCCGCGCGCCTGGTGCGCTTCCTGGACCGCGAGGTCGTCGACGCCTACGTACGCGGCGCCGGGACGGGCGCGGGCTGGCTGGGCACCGCCGTCCGCCGCGCCCAGACCGGCAACGTCCAGACCTACCTGAGCGTCCTGTTCGCCGGCTCCCTCGTGCTGGTCCTCACCGTCGTCCTCGCGGGAGCGTGAGCCGTGATCGCCCTCAACGACACCGTGTTGCGGCTCCTCCTCGCCGCCGTCGTCGTGCTGCCGCTGCTGGGCGCGGTCGCCGCCCTGCTGCCCGCCCCGCCCGGACTGCGCGGCCGCGGCCCCGAGCAGGCCGTGCTGCGGCACGGCGTCACCGTCACCGGCCTCGTCCTCCTCGCCGCGCTCGCGCTCACCGCCGGGTTCGCCCACGACCGCGCCGGCGAGGTGCAGGCGGAGACCGACGTCTCCTGGATCCCGGCCCTGGGCGTCCGCCTCCACCTCGGCGTCGACGGCATCTCGCTGCCCCTGGTCGTCCTCACCGCCCTGCTGACGTTCCTGTGCGCGCTCTACAGCTACCGCAACCCTCCCAAGGGCCCGGCGCCCAGGGCGTTCGTCGCGCTGCTCCTCGTCCTGGAGGCGGGCACGCTCGCCACCTTCACGGCGCTCGACCTGATCCTGTTCTTCCTCGCCTTCGAGACCGTCCTCGTCCCGATGTACTTCCTCATCGCCCGCTGGGGCGGAGCGGGCCGGACCCGGGCGGCGGGGAAGTTCATCGTCTACACCCTGCTCGGCTCCGTGGTGATGCTGCTCGGCCTGCTCCTGCTCGGGCTGCGGGCGGGCACCTTCGACATGGTGGCCCTCGCCGCCGGCCAGGGCGCGGGACTTGGCCGGGCCACGCAGATCACCGCCGTCCTCGCGCTCGGCGTCGGCTTCGCCGTCAAGACGCCGATGTGGCCGCTGCACACCTGGCTGCCCGACGCGCACACCGCCGCCCCCACCGTCGGCTCGGTGCTGCTCGCCGGCGTCCTGCTGAAGATGGGCACCTACGGCCTCGTGCGCATCGTGCTGCCCGCCGCCCCCGAGGGCGCCCGGTTCTTCGCCCCCTACCTCGCCGCCTTCGCCGTCGTCGGCATCCTCTACGGCTCGCTGGCCTGCCTCTTCCTCGTGCGCGACGGCACCGGCGGCGACCTGAAGCGGCTCATCGCCTACTCCTCCGTCGGCCACATGGGCTTCGTGCTGCTGGGCATCGCCACGCTCACCCGCACCGGCGTCAACGGCGCGCTGTTCGCCAACGTCGCCCACGGCCTCGTCACCGGCCTGCTGTTCTTCCTCGTCGGCGCCGTCAAGGAACGCACCGGCTCCACCGAGCTCGACCAGTTCGCCCGGGGCTCGGGCGCCGCGCTCTACGGGCGCGCCCCCCGGCTCGGCGGCCTGCTCGCCTTCGGCGCCGTCGCCTCGCTCGGACTGCCCGGGCTCGCCGGGTTCTGGGGCGAGATGCTGGCCCTGCTGGGCGCCTACCACCCCGCCGACGGGCTCAGCCGCCCCGCGTACCTGGTCTTCCTGGCACTCGGCGCCTTCGGCACCCTCCTCACCGCCGCCTACCTGCTGCTCGTCGTGCGCCGCGTCTGCACGGGCGGACGCGAGACGGCCGCCGCCAAGCTGCCCGACGTGCGCGGGTACGAGTTCGCCGCCTGGACGCCGCTCGTCGTCCTCACCGTCCTGGCCGGACTGTGGCCCGCGCTCCTGCTCGGGCTGACCGACCCGGCCGTGCAGCACCTCCTGCCGGGAGTCAGCCGATGAGACACCCCGTCCTGGCGGCCGCGGGCCCCGTCCAGTCCGTCGACTGGGTGGCCATCGCCCCCGTCGCCGTGCCCGCCGTCGTCGCGCTCGGGCTGCTGGTGGCCGACCTGTTCCTGACCGAGCGCCGCAAGCCGCTGCTGGGCTGGGGCGCCGTCGCCGGACTCGCCCTCGCCCTGCTCGCCCTGCTGCCGCTGACCGGCCGGGAACGCGCCACCTTCTGCCTCACCACCGACGCCACCGCCTGCGGCTACACCGCCGACGGCTTCGCCCTGGCCATCCAGCTCCTGGTGCTGGGCGCCGCGCTGCTCGCCGCGCTGCTGTCGCTGACCACCGTCGCCGACAGCAAGCTGCCGCCCGGCGAGTTCTGGTTCCTGCTGCTCTCCTCCGTCGCGGGCGCCGCGCTGCTGCCCGCCGCGCGGGACCTGGCCACCCTCGTCATCGCGCTGGAGGTGGCCTCGCTACCCCTCTTCGCCCTCATCGCGCTGCGCCGCGGCGACCGGCTGGCCTCCGAGGCCGCGCTGAAGTTCTTCCTCTCCTCGGTGGCCGCCACCGCCGTGACCCTGCTGGGCGTGAGCTTCGTCTACGCCGCCACCGGCAGCCTGCACCTGCGCGGCGTCGCCGAGGGCCTGCGCGACGTCGACCCCGCCCTGTCCGCGCTCGCCCCCGCGGGCGTCGTCCTGACCCTGGCCGGCTTCGCCTTCAAGACGGCCGCGGTGCCGTACCACTTCTGGGTGCCCGAGACCTACGTCGGCGCCCCGGTGCCCGTGGCCGCCTACCTCTCCGTCGTCGGCAAGACCGCCGGGTTCTCCGGGCTCGTCCTGGTCACCGTCTACGCCTTCCCGGCCTACGCGGGCACCTGGGGGCCGGTCCTGGCGGTGCTGGCCGCGCTCACCATGACCGCCGGCAACCTCGCCGCACTGCGCCAGCGCGCCGACGCCGCCCACGGCGCGGTACGGCTGCTGGCCTGGTCCTCCGTCGCCCAGGCGGGCTACCTCCTGGTGCCCATCGCGGCCGCCGCCTACGCCGACGACCCCGGTCGCGCGGTGGGGGCCACCGTCGCCTACGCGCTCATGTACGCCGTGGTCAACCTCGGCGCCTTCGCCGTCGTCCTCCACGTGGGCCGCCCCGGCGCCCGCGTCGCCGACTTCCGCGGCCTGCACGCCGCCCACCCGCTGCTCGCCCTGGCGCTGGGCTTCTTCCTGCTCTGCCTGGCCGGGCTGCCCCCGGGCGTGGTCGGACTCTTCGCCAAGGTGGCCGTCTTCGGCGCGGCCGTGGACGCCGGACTCGGCTGGCTCGCCGTCGTCATGGCCGTCAACGTCGCCATCGGCCTGGTGTACTACCTGCGCTGGACGGCGCTGCTGTTCCGCGCCCCGGACGCCGCCCCGGCACGGCTGCGGCGCGCCGCCCCCCTCACCGCGGCCCTGGCCCTGGCGGCCGTGGCCGGACTCGTCCTGTCCGGCGCCCCCCAGCTCATCCTGCGCTTCGCCTCCGGCTCACTGCTGTAGGCCGCCCCGGGCCGGGGAACCCCAGGCCGTCGCCTCGCGTTGTCCCCGCGGGGAGCGTCCACTGGGAGGTGGAGACACCACCAGAGCAAGGGTTCCCCTGTGGCACCACCGGGAGGGCGCACCGTGCACCGCCGACACAACGGGCTGAGGACGGCCGTGCTCCTGGGCGCCCTGTCCGCGCTGATCGTGGTCGTCGGCTCCCTGTTCGGCCGCACCGGCCTGCTCGTCGCCGTCCTCGTCGCCCTGGGCACCAACGGCTACGCCTACTGGAACAGCGACAAGCTCGCGCTGCGCGCCATGCGGGCCCGGCCGGTCAGCGAGTTCGAGGCCCCCGCGCTCTACCGCATCGTGCGCGAGCTCTCCACCGCCGCCCGGCAGCCCATGCCCCGGCTCTACCTCTCCCCCACGCAGGCCCCCAACGCCTTCGCCACCGGCCGCAACGCGCGGGGCGCCGCCGTCTGCTGCACCGACGGCCTCCTGGGCCTGCTCGACGAGCGCGAGCTGCGCGGCGTCCTCGCGCACGAGCTGAGCCACGTCCACCACCGCGACATCCTCGTCGCCTCCGTCGCCGGGGCGCTGGCCACCGTCGTCGTCCTCCTGGCGAACCTCGCCTGGCTCATCCCGTTCGGCCGCTCCGAGGACGACGAGGGGCCTGGGCTGCTCGGCATGCTCCTGCTCCTGCTGCTCGCCCCCCTCGCGGCGTCCCTGATCCGGCTCGCCGTCAGCCGCTCCCGCGAGTACGAGGCCGACGCCGCCGGCGCCCGGCTCACCGGGGACCCGCTGGCCCTCGCCTCCGCCCTGCGCAAGCTCGACGCGGGCACCCAGCGCCTGCCGCTGCCGACCGAACCGCGCCTGGAGACGGCCAGCCACATGATGATCGCCCACCCCTTCCGGCGCGGCGAGGGCATGGCCGCGCTGTTCTCCACCCACCCCCCGATGGCCGAACGCGTCGCGCGCCTGGAACGGATGGCAGGCTGGCACCCATGAAGACCATTCTGAACATCATCTGGCTGATCTTCAGCGGGTTCTGGCTGTTCCTCGGCTACCTCGCCGCCGGGGTCGTCCTCTGCGTCACGATCATCGGCATCCCGTTCGGCATCGCGTCCTTCCGCATCGGCCGCTACGCCCTGTGGCCCTTCGGCTGGAGCGCCGCCGAACGCCGGAGCGCGGGCGCCGCCAGCCTCGTCGGCAACGTCCTGTGGCTCGTCCTCGCCGGCTGGTGGCTGGCGCTCGCCCACGTCCTCACCGGCCTCGCCCTGTGCGTCACCGTGATCGGCATCCCGCTGGGCATCGCCAACTTCAAGCTGATCCCCGTCTCCCTGACGCCGCTCGGCCGCGAGATCGTCCCCACCGACCGCCCCTTCGCGGCCCGGTGACGCGGTGACCGTCCGCCGCGTCGTCCCCGACGCCCGCACCGACGCCGCCGCCTTCGCCGAGCACCGCGCCTTCTACGGCCTGCTGGGCCTGCGCGAAGTGATGAACATGGGCTGGGTCATGGCGCTCGCCTCGCCCGCCAACCCCACCGCGCAGCTCCTCTTCGCCACCCACGACGCCACGGCCCCCGTCGTCCCCGACCTCAGCATCGAGGTGGACACCGTCGAGACCCTCGCCGCCGTCCACGCCGCCGTCACCGCGTCCGGCGCCGAGATCGTCCACCCGCTGACCGACGAGCCCTGGGGCGTGCGCCGCTTCTTCGCCCGCGACCCCGGCGGCCGCGTCGTCAACGTCCTCGCCCACCTCCCGGCCCCGGACAGCACCGCGCCCACGGCCTGACCTCGACCAACGTCCCACCCCACCCTGCCGACGGCGACCGCGGCGACGGCGACGGTGGCGACGGCGACGGTGACCAGGGAGGCGGTGACCACGCCCGCGTACCGCGCCCCACGCGGAGCGTGGCGCCGCCCGCGGGGCCGCGGAGACCGACCGCGCGCTCCCCGCACGGCGAGCCGGAAACGACGCGCCCGGGACAGCGGAGAGGCGGCACCGCACCCCGTCGCCGCAACGCCGCTCCCACCCATCCCGGACGCTCGTCAGGCAGCCGGGCAGCCGGGCAGCCGGGCAGCCGGGCAGCCGGGCAGCCGGGCAGCCGGGCGGCGTCCGCGCGCTGACCGCGCCGCCCGCCCAGCGGCCTGTCGCGTCCCCCGTACACAGCGGCGCCCCGGCGGCGGACCGTACCGGGGCGCGTCGAGGGTGCCCGGGCGGCAGGGCGGTGCGTCCCCGGGCGGACTCCGCCGGGCGGCGCCGTACACGACGGCGCACCGCGCGCGTCGCACCGCACCCGCCCGGACCGGGACGCGCCCTCAGACGCCCCGCCGGGACTCAGCGGTAGTTGACGAACTGGAGGGCGAAGTCGAAGTCCTTGCCCTTCAGCAGGGCGATGACCTCCTGGAGCGCGTCGCGGCTCTTGGAGCTCACCCGCAGCTCGTCACCCTGCACCTGGGCCTTGACGCCCTTGGGCCCCTCGTCGCGGATCACCTTGGCGACCTTCTTCGCGTTGTCCTGCGAGATCCCCTCCTGCAGCGAGCAGAAGACCTTGTGCTCCTTGCCGGAGGCCTGCGGCTCCCCGGCGTCCAGGGCCTTCAGCGAGATGCCGCGCTTGACCAGCTTGGTCTCGAAGATGTCCAGGACCGCCTTCGCCCGCTCCTCGGAGTTCGCGCGGATCTCGATCTTCTCGCCGGACCAGGCGATGCTGGCGCCCACGCCCTTGAAGTCGTACCGCTGCGAGATCTCCTTGGCGGCCTGGTTGAGCGCGTTGTCGACCTCCTGCCGCTCGACCTTCGAGACGATGTCGAAACTGGAGTCGGCCATCGTGAGTAGGCTCCTCATGCGTAGATCCGGTATGGGACGACGGCCCGCCCGACGGCGTCCGTGCCCCGCCAGCCTAGCCCCGCCCCCCACGCCCCACCGCTGATCAACGGAGTGGCGAACCACCCCCCGCCATCAGGTATGGTTTACCCCGTCGTCGCGGAGCACGCCTCCGGACGGCCCATCCCAGGCGGTGTGCCCGAGCGGCCAAAGGGAGCAGACTGTAAATCTGCCGGCTCAGCCTTCCCAGGTTCGAATCCTGGCGCCGCCACAGGAGTGGAACGGCCCGTACGCAGCGGAGACGCTGGGTACGGGCCGTTCGTCGTTGTGGGGGCTGGGCTGTTCCGGTCGGCCCCGGCCGGGTGGGGTGACGGGGCGTCAGGGTGTCAGGGCGTGGTGGCGGCGACGGCGGTGGGGACGGGGGTGGTGCCGCTGACCAGGTCCAGGGTGAGGCCCGCGGTGCGGGGCTCGTCGAGGAGGGCGACGAGGACGGCGGCGACGTCGTCGCGGGGCACCTCGGCGCGCTCGACGCCGGTGCCGAGCTGGACGCGTCC
Source organism: Streptomyces marinisediminis (assembly GCF_026262575.1). Taxonomy (GTDB): domain Bacteria; phylum Actinomycetota; class Actinomycetes; order Streptomycetales; family Streptomycetaceae; genus Streptomyces; species Streptomyces marinisediminis. Next base: position 34,543 of record NZ_JAPKFL010000013.1, on the reverse strand, counting down.
GGTGCCGGGGTCGTCGGTGAGGCGGCCGGGGCGCAGGATGGTCCAGTCCAGGTCGGTGCGCGCGCGGATGGCGGCGTCGGCGGCGCCCTTCGCGCGCAGGTAGGCGGCGAAGACCTCGCCGGTGCCCGGGGGCGGCTCCTGGTCCACGCGCATCGCCGAGACGACGACGAGCCGCCGCACCCCGGCGCGGGCGGCGGCCTCGGCGAAGAGCTCGGCGGCCGCGCGGTCGACCGTCTCCTTGCGGGCGACGCCGCTGCCGGGGCCCGCGCCGGCCGCGAAGACGGCGGCGTCCGCCCCGGCGAGGTGGGCGGCGACCTCCTGGGCGTCCACCGCCTCCAGGTCGCAGACCACCGGCTCCGCGCCCGCGGCCCGCACCTCGGGCGCGGCCTCCGGGCGGCGGATCAGGCCCACCGCCTCGTCTCCGCGCGCCGTGAGCAGCCGCTCCAGGCGCAGCGCGATCTGACCGTTTCCACCAGCGATGACTGTGCGCATGCCCCGACCGTACGACACCGCGCGGCCCTCACCCCTGCGCCTGGCGGGGCAGGCCGGGCCCGGCGGCGTCCGCGGCGTCGCAGAACTCGCGCACGGCGCTGGTGCGGGCGACGACGCGGCCCCGGTGCAGCACCACCCGGCTGTACCCGAGGGACAGCACGCCCGGCAGCGTCCGCCCGCGCACCGCGAGCAGCTCGGCGGGGAAGCCCGCCTCGACGCGGACGGGCGGCAGCCCCAGCGCGGCGCGGGCGTGGGCGCTGACCGCGGCGTACGCCTCCTGCGGGGCGGTCTCGCCCCGGGAGGCCAGCAGGTAGGCGGCCTCCAGCGGGTCGCCGCGCCCGACGGGGTTCCCGGCGTCGCGCAGGGCGCCGCTGCCCGCCGCGACCTGGACGCCCGCGCCGCGCAGCAGTCGCACCGGCGCGGTCGGCGCCTCCGCCAGCGCGCACCCGCCCTGGGGCAGCGCCACCACGTGCACCCCCGCGTCGGCGAGCTGGTCGGCCAGCCGGGTGGCGACCTCGCGCGGCATGCGGGCCAGGCCGCCGCAGGGGCCGAGGGTGACGCCGGGCCGCAGGCCGCCCGCCATCGCCGCCAGCCGGGACAGCCGTCCGGCGTCGGTGGCGTCGGTGTGCAGGTCGACGGCGCAGCCGTGGTCGGCGGCCAGTCCGAGCACGGTCTCGGTGTAGCCGGAGGGGTCGGGGTCGAGGTCCGGGCAGCCGCCGACGACGCCGGCGCCCATGCCCACGGCGTCGCGCAGCATGGCCCGCGTCTCGGCCCCCGCGACGCCGGTGAGCAGGCGCGGGACGGCGACGACGCCCAGGTCGGTCAGGCCGCGCAGCGCGCGGCGGGCGGCGAGCACGGCCTCCAGGGCGTCCAGCGCGGTGACGTCGCCGATGCGCACGTGGGTGCGGATCGCCGTCGCGCCGTGCCCGAGCTGGAGCAGCGCGGCCTCCGTGGTGCGCCGCTGCACCTCCCGGGGCGCGTAGGAGGGCGGTCCGGCGGTGTCGGCGGTGAGCGCGCTGTCGTGGTGGGCGTGGGGCTCGGCGGGGGCGGGCAGCAGCAGGTAGCCGCGCAGGTCGACGCGGGCGGCGCCGGTGCGGGCGGCGTCGCCGCCCAGGCTGCCCGCGGTGCCGACGGCCTCGATGTGCCCGTCGGCGACCCGCACGTCCACGGTTCTGCCGTCGGCCAGGCACGCGTCGGTGAGCACGAGGGCGCCGCCGCGCGCGGGCGAGGAGGTGCGCGGGCTTTCGGGCGGCTGGCGGTCCGGCATCGGGCTCCCGATCTGGGCACGGGCGGGATCGAGCCGAGCCTAGGACGCCGTCGCGCCACCGCGCCGCGCAGACGACGGGCGCGGGGAAAAGTCGTACCGGTCCGGTGTCGCCGGGGCCCGTGGTGCGGGCGGTGAGCGGGGGGCCGCCGGTGGCGTGGGCGGGCCGGATACGGATTTCACCTTCGGCGGCGGAGCGTGTAATGTCTTCACCGCTCGCCCCAATAGCTCAGTCGGCAGAGCGTCTCCATGGTAAGGAGAAGGTCAACGGTTCGATTCCGTTTTGGGGCTCTGGTGTGCGAGGCCGTCCGCGTTCAGGCGGGGGGCCGTGTACATCGTGGCGGCGTAGCTCAGTCGGTAGAGCAAACGGCTCATAATCGTTGTGTCACCGGTTCAAGTCCGGTCGCCGCTACCACAACCAGTAGCCGATTGTGGGGTCGGTCCTGCGATCGGCTACTCTTTCTGCGTTACATCCCATTCGTTCGCGTCAAGGAGCACTCAACGTGGCTGCCACCGACGTCCGCCCGAAGATCACGCTGGCCTGCGTGGAGTGCAAGGAGCGGAACTACATCACCAAGAAGAACCGGCGGAACAACCCGGACCGCATGGAGATGAAGAAGCACTGCCCGCGCTGCAACGCGCACACGGCGCACCGCGAGACGCGCTGAACCCACAGCTTCGTCGTGGAGGCCGCCCCCGTGTCACGGGGGCGGCCTCCCGTGTTGCCGCCCCCGTGGCGGCTCCCCGCAGGTAGCAGCTAGCAGGCAGCAGGAGGTAGCGGGCCATGGCCCTCGACCAGTCGTTCGTCGGGCGGACCTACCCGCCCACCGCGCCCTACGAGGTCGGCCGGGAGAAGATCCGCGAGTTCGCCGACGCGGTCGGTGACGACCACCCCGCCTACCGCGATCCGCGGGCGGCCCGGGCGCTGGGCCACCCGGACGTCATCGCCCCGCCCACGTTCGTCTTCAGCGTCACCTTCCGGGCGGCCGGCGATGTCATCCACGACCCGCAGCTCGGGCTGGACTACGGCCGCGTCGTCCACGGTGACCAGCGCTTCCGCTACACCCGCCCGGTCACCGCCGGCGACCGGCTCACCGTCACCTCCACGATCGAGTCCATCAAGTCGATGGCCGGCAACGACGTGCTCGACATCCGGGGCGAGGTGCACGACGCCGAGGGCGCGCACGTCGTCACCGCCTGGACGAAGATGGTCGCCCGCGCGGCGGGGAAGGACGCCTGAGATGGCCGCCACGATCGCCTACGCCGACGTCGAGCCCGGCACCGAGCTGCCCGCCCGCACGTTCCCGGTGCGCCGCGAGACGCTCGTGCGCTACGCGGGAGCCTCCGGGGACTTCAACCCGATTCACTGGAACGAGCGGTTCGCCCGCGAGGTGGGCCTGCCGGACGTCATCGCCCACGGCATGTTCACCATGGCCTCCGCCGTCCGCGTCGTCACCGACTGGGTCGGTGACCCCGCCGCCGTCGTCGAGTACGGCGTGCGCTTCACCAAGCCCGTCGTGGTCCCGGACGACGCCGAGGGCGCGCGGATCGAGGTGAGCGCCAAGGTCGCCGCCAAGCTGGACGACGCCGCCCGCACCGTCCGCGTGGACCTCACCGCCACCAGCGCGGGCCGGAAGGTGCTGGGCATGGCCCGCGCCGTGGTCCGGCTCGCCTGAGGCCCGCCGGGCACCCCCGTACCCTTGTGGCCGTGCAGGAACTCCTCGACGCCCCGCTCGCCCCGCTGACCACCTTCCGGCTCGGCGGCCCGGCCGACCGGCTGCTCACCGCGACCACCGACGCCGAGGTCGTCGCCGCCGTGCGCGCGGCCGACACGGCCGGGACGCCGCTGCTGCTCGTCGGCGGCGGCAGCAACCTCGTCGTCGCGGACGACGGCTTCCGCGGCACCGTGCTGCGCGTGGCCACCACCGGCTTCGCGCTGGACGGCACCCACCTGGAGCTGGCCGCGGGCGAGAACTGGTCGGACGCCGTGGCCCGCACCGTGGAGGCCGGGCTCGCGGGCGTCGAGTGCCTGGCGGGCATCCCCGGCTCGGCGGGCGCGACGCCCATCCAGAACGTCGGCGCGTACGGCCAGGAGGTGTCCTCGGTGATCACCGAGGTCGTCGCCTACGACCGCGTCGCGGACGAGACGGTGGCGCTCCCGGCCGCCGCCTGCGGTTTCGGCTACCGGCACAGCCGCTTCAAGGCCGACCCGGGGCGCTTCGTGGTGCTGCGGGTGCGCTGCGCGCTGGAGGACGCCGGGGGGCTCTCGGCGCCGGTGCGCTACGCCGAGACCGCCCGAGCGCTCGGCGTCGCCGTCGGCGAGCGGGTGCCCGCGGCCCGCGCCCGCGAGACCGTGCTCAAGCTGCGCGCGGGCAAGGGCATGGTGCTCGACCCGGAGGACCACGACACCTGGTCGGCCGGCTCCTTCTTCACCAACCCCCAGCTCGACGAGGCCGAGCACGCCGCGTTCCTCGCCCGCGTCGCCGAGCGGCTCGGCCCGGACGCCGTGGCGCCGGCCTGGCCGGCCGGGGCGGGCCGCGTGAAGACCTCCGCCGCCTGGCTCATCGAGCACGCCGGATTCGCCAAGGGGCACGGCAGCGGCCCGGCCCGCATCTCCACCAAGCACACCCTCGCCCTGACCAACCGCGGCACGGCGACGACGGCGGAGCTGCTGGAGCTGGCCCGCGAGGTGCGCGACGGGGTGCGCGCGGCGTTCGGCGTCACCCTGGTCAACGAACCGGTCACGGTCGGCTGCGCGCTGTAGTCCGCCCGGGGGACCCGCCCGGTCCGCCGCGGTTCCGGCGCCCGGTGCGCGCTCCGCGACCGGCGCCGCGCGCACCGCTACGCCGCGAGCCAGGCGTCGACGTCGGCCAGCAGCTCCGCCCGCACCGGCGCGGGCGCGCTCGTCGCGCGGATCGACTGGCGGGCCAGCTCGGCCAGCTCCGCGTCGGTGAAGCCGTGGTGCTCGCGGACCAGCTCGTACTGGGCGGCGAGCCGGGAGCCGAACAGCAGCGGGTCGTCGGCGCCCAGCGCCATCGGCACCCCGGCGTCCCACAGCGTCCGCACCGGCACGTCGGCCGGCTTGTCGTAGACGCCCAGGGCCACGTTGGAGGCCGGGCACACCTCGCACGTCACACCCGCTTCGGCCAGCCGGGCCAGCAGCCGCGGGTCCTCCGCCGCCCGCACCCCGTGCCCGACACGCCCGGCGGACAGGTCGTCCAGGCAGTCCCGCACGCTGGCCGGGCCCGACAGCTCGCCGCCGTGCGGCGCCGCCAGCAGTCCGCCCTGCCGGGCGATGTCGAACGCGCGGTCGAAGTCGCGCGCGAAGCCGCGGCGCTCGTCGTTGGACAGGCCGAACCCCACCACACCCCGGTCGCGGTAGCGCACCGCGAGCCGGGCGAGCGTGCGCGCGTCCAGCGGGTGCTTCATCCGGTTGGCCGCGACGAGCACGCGGATCGGCAGGCCGGTGTCGCGCTGGGCGCGGTCCACGGCGTCCAGGATGACCTCCAGCGCCGGGATCAGGCCGCCCAGCCGGGGCGCGTAGGAGGTCGGGTCGACCTGGATCTCCAGCCACCGCGAGCCGTCGCGCACGTCCTCCTCGGCCGCCTCGCGCACCAGGCGCTGGATGTCCTCCGGCGAGCGCAGGCAGGAGCGGGCCATGTCGTACAGCCGCTGGAAGCGGAACCAGCCGCGCTCATCGGTCGCCCGCAGCTTCGGCGGCCGGCCGCCGCGCAGGGCGTCCGGCAGGTGCACGCCGTACTTGTCGGCCAGCTCCAGCAGGGTGCTGGAGCGCATCGAACCGGTGAAGTGCAGGTGCAGATGGGCCTTGGGCAGCAGACGGACATCACGCGCGCGTTCCATCCCAAGATCCTGCCGCACCCGCGCCCCGCCGGGAAGCGGCTTTCGGCGAATCCCCCACCGAACGGGCGCGAGGCGGGCCCCGGACCGGCCGGGACCCGCCTCGCGGGGACGCCTGGGCGTGGCTACGGGAGCGTCAGTCCCGCGCCTCGGCCAGCAGCTTCTGGATGCGCGAGACGCCCTCGGCCAAGTCCTCGTCGCCCAGGGCGTAGGACAGCCGCAGGTACCCCGGCGTGCCGAACGCCTCCCCGGGGACGACGGCGACCTCGGCTTCCTCCAGGATCAGCGCCGCCAGCTCCACCGTGTCGGCCGGACGCCTGCCCCGGATCTCCTTGCCCAGCAGCGCCTTCACCGAGGGGTAGGCGTAGAACGCGCCCTCCGGCTCCGGGCAGACCACGCCGTCGATCTCGTTCAGCATGCGCACGATCGTGCGACGGCGCCGGTCGAAGGCCTCCTTCATCCGCTCCACCGCCGTCAGGTCCCCGGAGACGGCGGCCAGCGCGGCGGCCTGCGCGACGTTGCTCACGTTGGACGTGGCGTGCGACTGGAGGTTCGTGGCCGCCTTCACCACGTCCTTCGGGCCGATGACCCAGCCCACGCGCCAGCCCGTCATGGCGTACGTCTTCGCCACGCCGTTGACGATCACGCAGCGGTCGGCGAGCTCGGGGACGACGACGGGCAGCGAGGCGAACTCGGCGTCGCCGTAGACCAGGTGCTCGTAGATCTCGTCCGTCATCACCCACAGGCCGTGCTCGGCGGCCCAGCGGCCCACCGCCTCGACCTGCTCGCGGCTGTAGACGGCGCCGGTCGGGTTGGAGGGCGAGACGAACAGCAGCACCTTCGTGCGCTCGGTGCGCGCGGCCTCGAGCTGTTCGACGGTGACCCGGTACCCCGTGGTCTCGTCCGCGACGACCGGCACCGGCACCCCGCCGGCGAGCTTGATCGACTCCGGGTACGTCGTCCAGTACGGCGCCGGGACGATGACCTCGTCCCCCGGGTCCAGCATGGCGGCGAACGCCTCGTAGATCGCCTGCTTGCCGCCGTTGGTGACCAGCACGTTCGCCGCCTCGACCCGGTAGCCGGAGTCGCGCAGCGTCTTCTCCGCGATCGCCGCCTTCAGCTCCGGCAGCCCACCGGCCGGGGTGTACCGGTGGAACTTCGGGTTCCGGCACGCCTCGACCGCCGCCTCGACGATGTAGTCCGGCGTCGGGAAGTCGGGCTCGCCCGCGCCGAAGCCGATCACCGGCCGACCGGCCGCCTTGAGCGCCTTCGCCTTGGCGTCGACGGCGAGCGTCGCGGACTCGGAGATCGCGCCGACGCGGGCGGACACGCGGTTGCCGGTGGGTGCGGTGGGGGACTGGTCGGAGGGGTGTGCAGCAGTCATAGGTGGCATCGTCGCAGACTCGTCGGGGCCCGCACACAGCGGTTTCGCCGTGCGGGAGGGCGTTTTCGCGGGGCGCGACGACGCCTACCCACACCGATGTGGAAGTGAACCTGTTCGACGTTATGGCGACGAGCACGTACACTCGTCCCTCGTTGGCCCTCATCCACGGCAACCCGGCCGCCACTTAGCGCAGCGGCGGGGATGCGGTAGGTTGAGGAACGGCAAAGGGTCGTAGCTCAATTGGTAGAGCACTGGTCTCCAAAACCAGCGGTTGGGGGTTCAAGTCCCTCCGGCCCTGCTCACGCATCTTCACCCCATAGGATGGTGCGTGCAGGCGTACGTACTGAAATGCACCGCCGTGCGGCCGGGCCGGACGTCGCACGGCCTCGACCCCGGATCAGGTGAGGACAAGTGGCGGAGATCACGGATACTGCCGAGGTCCCCGAGCCCGGGGGTTCCTCGGATGACCGCAAGCCGCGGCGCGGGGGGAAGCGCGGCAAGAAGGGTCCGCTGGGCCGACTGGGGCTCTTCTACCGTCAGATCGTCGCGGAGCTGCGCAAGGTCGTCTGGCCTACGCGGCAGCAGCTCATCACGTACACGATCGTGGTGATCATCTTCGTGCTCGTCATGATCGGTTTCATCTTCGTGATTGACTTCGGGTTCAGCGAGGCCGTGAAGTTCGTCTTCGGCTGATCAGGCTGACGCCGATCACTGAGCCCGTGTGTTCGACCCCCATAAAGCCAGGAAGAAGCAGCTACCGTGTCTGACCCGAACCTGAACGACGCCGTCGACCCCGCCCAGGGCGGTGAGACCGCGCTCGGCCCCGCCGAGTCGGCGGCAGACGACAGCGTCGAGCAGGCCACCGAAGCTGCCGGTGCCGCACCGGCCGCCGAGGCCGACGCGGACGCTTCCGCCACCCCCGCCGAAGACGCCGCCGAGGGCTCGGCAGAGCCTGCGGAACCGGTGACGGCCGGGACGGAGCCCGAGGCCGCCGACGCGGCGGCGGGCGAGGCCGGTGAGGACGCCGAGGCCGAGCAGGCCGAGGAGGAGCCGGTCGACCCGGTCGCCGCGCTCCGCGACGAGCTGCGCCACCAGCCCGGCGAGTGGTACGTCATCCACACCTACGCGGGCTACGAGAACCGGGTGAAGACCAACCTGGAGCAGCGCGCCGTCTCGCTGAACGTCGAGGACTACATCTTCCAGGCCGAGGTGCCGCAGGAAGAGGTCGCGCAGATCAAGAACGGCGAGCGCCGCACCGTCCGGCAGAACAAGCTGCCCAGCTACGTGCTCGTCCGCATGGAGCTGACCAACGAGTCCTGGGGCGTCGTCCGCAACACCCCCGGCGTCACCGGCTTCGTCGGCAACGCCTACGACCCCTACCCGCTGACGCTGGACGAGGTCGTCAAGATGCTGGCCCCCGAGGCCGAGGCGAAGGCCGCCAAGGAGGCCGCCGACGCCGAGGGCCGCCCGGCGCCCAGCCGCAAGGTGGAGGTCCAGGTCCTGGACTTCGAGGTCGGCGACTCGGTCACCGTCACCGACGGCCCCTTCGCCACGCTCCAGGCCACGATCAACGAGATCAACGCCGACTCCAAGAAGGTCAAGGGCCTGGTGGAGATCTTCGGCCGCGAGACCCCGGTCGAGCTCAGCTTCGACCAGATCCAGAAGAACTGACCCACGAGCCGGACGCCGTCGCCGTGACGCCGTGAGCCCCCCGCCCCCGCGGGGGGCTTCGCGCTGTCCTGCGGCCCCGTCGGGAGCCGCGCGACCGATTCCGTTTAGGACCTGGGCGCGGTATTCGCTATCGTGGTGCGGTATGCCTCCATCCGGATGACGGATGGCGGGCGAAACACTCTCACTCAAGACCCGGAGAGAGCATGCCTCCCAAGAAGAAGAAGGTCACGGGGCTGATCAAGCTCCAGATCCAGGCCGGTGCCGCGAACCCGGCCCCGCCGGTCGGCCCCGCGCTGGGCCAGCACGGCGTCAACATCATGGAGTTCTGCAAGGCCTACAACGCCGCGACCGAGTCGCAGCGCGGCTGGGTCATCCCGGTGGAGATCACGGTCTACGAGGACCGCTCCTTCACCTTCATCACCAAGACGCCGCCGGCCGCCAAGATGATCCTCAAGGCCGCGGGCGTGGAGAAGGGCTCCGGCGAGCCGCACACCAAGAAGGTCGCCAAGATCACGCGCGACCAGGTGCGGGAGATCGCCACCACCAAGATGCCCGACCTCAACGCCAACGACCTGGACGCCGCCGAGAAGATCATCGCCGGCACCGCCCGCTCCATGGGCGTCACGGTCGAGGGCTGAACCCCAGCCGCACCAGCTACTCCGTGGGAGGGCCAGGCGCTGGCCCAGCAACCACGGCTCCACACCTGAACAACAGGAGCTCGAAGTGAAGCGCAGCAAGTCTCTCCGCAGCGCGGACGCCAAGGTCGACCGGGCGCGGCTCTACGCCCCCCTGGAGGCCGTGCGTCTGGCGAAGGAGACCTCCGCCACCAAGTTCGACGCGACCGTCGAGGTGGCCTTCCGCCTGGGTGTCGACCCGCGCAAGGCCGACCAGATGGTCCGCGGCACCGTGAACCTCCCGCACGGCACCGGTAAGACCGCCCGGGTCCTGGTCTTCGCGACCGGTGACCGTGCTGCGGCGGCGGAGGCCGCGGGCGCCGACATCGTCGGCGCCGACGAACTGATCGACGAGATCTCCAAGGGCAACCGCCTGAACGAGTTCGACGCCGTCGTCGCGACCCCGGACCTCATGGGCAAGGTCGGCCGCCTGGGCCGCGTGCTCGGTCCGCGCGGTCTGATGCCGAACCCGAAGACCGGCACCGTCACCCCCGACGTGGCCAAGGCCGTCTCCGAGATCAAGGGCGGCAAGATCGAGTTCCGCGTCGACAAGCACGCCAACCTGCACTTCATCATCGGCAAGGTGTCCTTCGGTGAGCAGGAGCTGGTGGAGAACTACGGCGCCGCCCTCGAAGAGGTCATGCGGCTGAAGCCGTCCGCGGCGAAGGGCCGGTACATCAAGAAGGCCACCATCACCACCACGATGGGCCCCGGCATCCCCGTCGACGGCAACCGCACCCGCAACCTCATGGTGGAGGACGAGGCCGCCTGAGCCGTCCGACGGCCCCGTCCGGGCCGTCGGAGTCCCCGCACACCACCCGCAGGTCCCCGCTCCGGAGAGCGGGGACCTGCGGCGTTCCCGCCGGCACCCGGCCACCGTCCGGGGCGCCTGCGCACGGTGGGCCGCCGACTCCCCGGCGAGGCCCTGGAGGGGGGCTCCGGGTGCGGTGGTCGCGCCTCCGGCCGCCCTGGCCGTTCGGGGCGCGACGCCGACGCCGTGGCCGCGAGCCCGTCCGCCGCGGTGGCGCCTCCGGGCGTCCTGTGTCCGGGCGCGGCGCCGGCGTGCGGGTGGTCGCGACTCCGGTGGTGGGGTGTGACGTCCGGGCGTTCCGGTCGCGACGCCGGGCGTCGTGGCCCCGCGCCCCCGGGCGGCGCTCTGCCGGGCCCGGAGAGGCTGCCGGGACTGGAGGGCGGTGGGGCCGCTGGACGGCTCTGGGCGCCGCTCCTCGTGCTCCCGCCCCCGGGGCCCGGCTCGGGCGTCCGTCGCGGCCCGTGGGCGGTGCCCCCCCCCGCGTCTCAGCCGACGGCCCCGGGGCTCGCCGGCCCCGGGTCCGTGCGGCCGGTGTCCGTCGGCCCGGGGCTGTCGCCCCGCCCGTGCCCCGGGTGGTGCGGGCGTCCCGGGCGGGGCCGGGTGGCCGGGTCCGGGGCGGGGTGATTTGCCTGGCTGGTGCGCGGGGCCGTAAGCTGTCGCGGTAGCCAAAGACCGCTGGTCGTTGCTGTGCGCCGGGAACGGTGCTCAGCGGCCTAAGGATTCGCTTTCGAGCGGACGGCCCGTGCAGGCACGCAAGGTCATTACTCCCCCCGGGCGCGAGCCCGAGCGGTCGAGTCACGTCCCGTGCGCCTGCGCGCCGGGACGTTTTCGTTTGTCCGCGCAGTCCTTCTTTGTGTGCCCGATGGGGCGGTCCGGCGCGACGAGGCCGGTCGGCAGACCGGCCAGGACCACAACACCCGGAAGGAGGCGCGAGGCTCATGGCGACGCCTGACAAGGTCGCAGCCGTTGAGGAGATGACGGGCAAGTTCCGCAACTCCAACGCCGCTGTGGTCACCGCGTACACCGGCCTTTCCGTGGCACAGCTCAAGGAGCTGCGCCGCTCGCTCGGTGACAACGCCCAGTACCGTGTGGTGAAGAACACGCTGACGAAGATCGCGGCCCAGGAGGCCGGGGTCAGCACGCTCGACGAGTTCCTCGTGGGCTCGACGGCCGTCACCTTCGTGACCGGTGACCCGGTCGAGGCGGCGAAAAGCCTGCGTGACTTCGCCAAGGACAACCCCGCGCTCGTCATCAAGGGCGGCGTCCTCGACGGCAGGGCGCTCTCCGCGGACGAGATCAAGAAGCTTGCGGACCTCGAGTCCCGCGAGGTGCTGCTCGCCAAGCTGGCCGGTGGCATGAAGGCGTCCATGGCCAAGGCCGCGGCGACCTTCCAGGCCCCGCTCACGAAGTTCGTCCGCACCGCGGACGCCCTTCGCGACAAGGTCGAGCAGGGCGGTGCCGACACGTCGGCTCCCGCCGAGGCCGCGGAGTAACCACCGCGGTCCAGCGGGCCGGTACGCCCGCCTTTGAAGTACGAAACCCCGGCACCCGCCGAACGATGTGGAAGGACGCCACCATGGCGAAGCTGAGCCAGGACGAGCTGCTCGCGCAGTTCGAGGAGATGACCCTGATCGAGCTCTCCGACTTCGTGAAGAAGTTCGAGGAGAAGTTCGACGTCGAGGCCGCCGCCCCGGCCGCCGTCGCCGTCGCGGCCCCGGGCCAGGGTGGCGGCGCCGCCCCGGCCGAGGAGGAGCAGGACGAGTTCGACGTCATCCTCACCGGCGCGGGCGACAAGAAGATCCAGGTCATCAAGGTCGTGCGCGAGCTGACCTCGCTGGGTCTGAAGGAGGCCAAGGACCTCGTCGACGGCACCCCGAAGCCGGTGCTGGAGAAGGTCAACAAGGAGGCCGCGGACAAGGCCAAGGAGTCCCTCGAGGGCGCCGGCGCCTCCGTCGAGGTCAAGTGACCTGCTGAACCCCGCGGGGGCCTGCCCGACCGTGCCCGTCACGGCCGGACGCGGCCTCCGCCGCCGAGGGCGATCACCCAACCGGGTGGTCGCCTTTCGGCGTTCCGCAGTGCCACGACCGGGTGATCTCATGGGTTACCCGCTGGTCACCTCGTCCGCGCGCGGGGCGGTCTCCTTGCCTTCCCGGCGTGCGCAGGTAGGGTGATCACCGATGTCCGGCCGGGTGCCGCGTGACTGCCGGGGACCCGCGGCCGGGGCGTCCGAGGCGAAGCGCGGTGCCGGTGCGGGGCCTTGACGAACGGCACGCGGCGCGCGATTCTCAGGGGCGCCGTGCCGGTCGGGGGCGAGGCGGCCCCAAGGTTCGGCAGAGCACGCAGGCATGGATTCGCAGCGAAGTGGGAAGCCTTGCCGCAGGCACTGAGAGACACGAAGAGACAACCGAGGAAGAGACGTTCCCGGAGGGAGAGAGAGGCCCTGCGCCGATCTCCGGATTTCCGCTCTGGACATCAGTGGGCCATGTGGCTACACTGACCCTTTGCGCTGCCTATTAGCTGCTCCCTGCCCGTCACCAGGGGCACCGGTATGCGCGTAGTGAGTCCGAGCCCTCGGAAGGACCCCCTCTTGGCCGCCTCGCGCAACGCCTCGACCGTCAATTCGAACAACGGCGCCAGCACCGCACCGCTGCGTATCTCCTTCGCGAAGATCAAGGAGCCCCTCGGGGTTCCCAACCTTCTCGCGCTCCAAACCGAGAGCTTCGACTGGCTGCTCGGCAACGAGGCCTGGAAGGCGCGGGTCGAGGCTGCGCTGGACCGCGGGGAGGACGTCCCCACCAAGTCCGGTCTGGAGGAGATCTTCGAGGAGATCTCCCCGATCGAGGACTTCTCCGGCTCGATGTCGCTGACCTTCCGCGACCACCGCTTCGAGCCCCCGAAGAACTCCATCGACGAGTGCAAGGAGCGTGACTTCACCTACGCCGCTCCGCTCTTCGTCACGGCCGAGTTCACCAACAACGAGACCGGCGAGATCAAGTCCCAGACGGTCTTCATGGGCGACTTCCCGCTCATGACCAACAAGGGCACCTTCGTCATCAACGGCACCGAGCGTGTCGTGGTCTCCCAGCTCGTGCGCTCGCCGGGCGTCTACTTCGACAGCGCGCTGGACAAGACCTCCGACAAGGACATCTTCTCCGCCAAGGTCATCCCCTCCCGCGGTGCCTGGCTGGAGATGGAGATCGACAAGCGCGACATGGTCGGCGTGCGCATCGACCGCAAGCGCAAGCAGTCGGTCACCGTGCTGCTCAAGGCCCTGGGCTGGACGAACGACCAGATCCTGGAGGAGTTCGGCCAGTACGAGTCCATGCGCGCCACCCTGGAGAAGGACCACACCCAGGGCCAGGACGACGCGCTGCTGGACATCTACCGCAAGCTGCGTCCGGGCGAGCCGCCGACCAAGGAGGCCGCCCAGACCCTGCTGGAGAACCTCTACTTCAACCCCAAGCGCTACGACCTGGCCAAGGTCGGCCGGTACAAGATCAACAAGAAGCTCGGCGGTGACGAGCCGCTGAACTCCGGCGTGCTCACCAACGCCGACATCATCGCCACGATCAAGTACCTGGTGAAGCTGCACGCGGGCGAGACGGAGACGGTCAGCGCCGAGGGCGACGAGATCGTCGTCGAGACCGACGACATCGACCACTTCGGCAACCGCCGCCTGCGCAACGTCGGCGAGCTCATCCAGAACCAGGTGCGCACCGGCCTGGCCCGTATGGAGCGGGTCGTGCGCGAGCGCATGACCACGCAGGACGTCGAGGCGATCACGCCGCAGACGCTGATCAACATCCGGCCGGTCGTCGCCTCCATCAAGGAGTTCTTCGGCACCAGCCAGCTCTCGCAGTTCATGGACCAGACGAACCCGCTGTCGGGCCTGACCCACAAGCGCCGCCTGTCGGCGCTGGGCCCGGGCGGTCTGTCCCGTGAGCGGGCCGGCTTCGAGGTCCGTGACGTGCACCCCTCGCACTACGGCCGCATGTGCCCGATCGAGACGCCGGAAGGCCCGAACATCGGTCTGATCGGCTCGCTCGCCTCCTACGGCCGCGTCAACGCGTTCGGCTTCGTGGAGACGCCCTACCGCAAGGTGATCGACGGCGTCGTCACCGACGAGGCGCACTACCTGACGGCCGACGAGGAGGACCGCTTCGTCATCGCCCAGGCCAACGCGCCGCTGACCGAGGACATGCACTTCGCCGAGGGCCGCGTCCTGGTGCGCCGCCGCGGCGGCGAGGTCGACTACGTCACCGGCACCGAGGTCGACTACATGGACGTCTCGCCGCGCCAGATGGTGTCGGTGGCCACGGCCATGATCCCCTTCCTGGAGCACGACGACGCCAACCGCGCGCTCATGGGCTCCAACATGATGCGCCAGGCGGTGCCGCTGCTGAAGGCGGAGGCCCCGCTGGTGGGCACCGGCATGGAGTACCGCTCCGCGGTCGACGCCGGCGACGTCATCAAGGCCGAGAAGGACGGTGTCGTCCAGGAGGTCTCCGCCGACTACGTCACGGTGGCCAACGACGACGGCACGTACACCACCTACCGCGTCGCGAAGTTCTACCGCTCCAACCAGGGCACCTCCTTCAACCAGAAGGTGCTCGTGGACGAGGGCGCCCGCGTCGTGGAGGGCCAGGTGCTGGCCGACGGGCCGTCCACCGAGGCCGGTGAGATGGCGCTCGGCAAGAACCTGCTCGTGGCGTTCATGCCCTGGGAGGGCTACAACTACGAGGACGCGATCATCCTCTCGCAGCGGCTGGTGCAGGACGACGTCCTCTCCTCGATCCACATCGAGGAGCACGAGGTCGACGCCCGGGACACCAAGCTCGGCCCGGAGGAGATCACCCGGGACATCCCGAACGTCTCCGAGGAGGTCCTCGCCGACCTCGACGAGCGCGGCATCATCCGCATCGGTGCCGAGGTCGAGGCCGGGGACATCCTGGTCGGCAAGGTCACCCCGAAGGGCGAGACGGAGCTGACCCCGGAGGAGCGCCTGCTGCGCGCGATCTTCGGCGAGAAGGCCCGCGAGGTCCGCGACACCTCCCTGAAGGTGCCGCACGGCGAGACCGGCAAGGTCATCGGCGTGCGCGTCTTCGACCGCGAGGAGGGCGACGAGCTGCCCCCGGGCGTGAACCAGCTCGTCCGCGTCTACGTGGCCCAGAAGCGCAAGATCACCGACGGTGACAAGCTCGCCGGCCGCCACGGCAACAAGGGCGTCATCTCCAAGATCCTGCCGGTCGAGGACATGCCGTTCACCGAGGACGGCACGCCGGTCGACGTCATCCTCAACCCGCTCGGCGTCCCGTCCCGGATGAACCCGGGCCAGGTCCTGGAGATCCACCTGGGCTGGCTCGCCTCCCAGGGTTGGAAGGTCGAGGGCAGCGAGGAGTGGATGGAGCGCCTCAAGGCCATCGGCGCCGACGAGGTCGCCCCGGGCACCAACGTCGCCACCCCGGTTTTCGACGGCGCCCGCGAGGACGAGCTGACGGGTCTGTTCGAGCACGCCCTGCCCAACCGCGACGGCGACCGCGTGGTGCTGCCGTCCGGCAAGGCCCGGCTGTTCGACGGCCGCTCCGGCGAGCCGTTCCCGGACCCGATCTCCATCGGCTACATGTACATCCTCAAGCTGCACCACCTGGTGGACGACAAGCTGCACGCCCGCTCCACCGGCCCGTACAGCATGATCACCCAGCAGCCGCTGGGTGGTAAGGCCCAGTTCGGTGGCCAGCGCTTCGGCGAGATGGAGGTGTGGGCCCTGGAGGCCTACGGCGCCGCCTACGCCCTCCAGGAGCTGCTGACCATCAAGTCCGACGACGTGACCGGCCGCGTGAAGGTCTACGAGGCCATCGTCAAGGGCGAGAACATCCCGGAGCCCGGCATCCCCGAGTCCTTCAAGGTGCTTATCAAGGAGATGCAGTCGCTCTGCCTCAACGTGGAGGTGCTGTCCTCGGACGGCATGTCGATCGAGATGCGCGACACCGACGAGGACGTCTTCCGCGCGGCGGAGGAGCTCGGTATCGACCTGTCCCGGCGCGAGCCGAGCAGCGTCGAAGAGGTCTGACGGGTGGCCGGGGGCCGTCGCACCACGGCGGCCCCCGGCACTCCCCGGACCCCCGTTCAGACCACAATTGACACGACCCTGAGAGGGATTGACGAGAGTGCTCGACGTCAACTTCTTCGACGAGCTGCGGATCGGCCTTGCCACCGCTGACGACATCCGTCAGTGGTCGCACGGCGAGGTCAAGAAGCCGGAGACCATCAACTACCGCACCCTCAAGCCCGAGAAGGACGGCCTCTTCTGCGAGAAGATCTTCGGCCCCACCCGGGACTGGGAGTGCTACTGCGGCAAGTACAAGCGCGTCCGCTTCAAGGGCATCATCTGTGAGCGCTGCGGCGTCGAGGTGACCCGCGCCAAGGTGCGCCGCGAGCGGATGGGCCACATCGAGCTGGCCGCGCCCGTCACGCACATCTGGTACTTCAAGGGCGTGCCCAGCCGCCTGGGCTACCTGCTCGACCTGGCGCCCAAGGACCTGGAGAAGGTCATCTACTTCGCCGCGTACATGATCACGTACGTGGACGAGGAGCGCCGCACCCGCGACCTGCCCTCGCTGGAGGCCCACGTCTCCGTCGAGCGGCAGCAGATCGAGCAGCGTCGCGACGCCGACCTGGAGGCCCGCGCCAAGAAGCAGGAGGCCGACCTCGCCGAGCTGGAGGCCGAGGGCGCCAAGGCCGACGTCCGCCGCAAGGTGCGCGAGGGCGCCGAGCGCGAGATGAAGCAGCTCCGCGACCGCGCCCAGCGTGAGATCGACCGGCTGGACGAGGTGTGGAACCGCTTCAAGAACCTCAAGGTCCAGGACCTGGAGGGTGACGAGCTGCTCTACCGCGAGCTGCGGGACCGCTTCGGCACCTACTTCGACGGCTCCATGGGCGCCGCCGCGCTGCAGAAGCGCCTGGAGACCTTCGACCTGGAGGAAGAGGCCGAGCGCCTCCGGGAGATCATCCGCACCGGCAAGGGCCAGAAGAAGACCCGCGCGCTCAAGCGGCTGAAGGTCGTCTCGCCGTTCCTGCAGACCGCCAACAGCCCCCGGGGCATGGTGCTCGACTGCGTGCCGGTCATCCCGCCGGACCTGCGTCCGATGGTGCAGCTCGACGGTGGCCGCTTCGCGACCTCCGACCTGAACGACCTGTACCGCCGCGTCATCAACCGCAACAACCGCCTCAAGCGTCTCCTCGACCTCGGCGCGCCCGAGATCATCGTGAACAACGAGAAGCGGATGCTGCAGGAGGCCGTCGACGCGCTGTTCGACAACGGCCGCCGCGGCCGGCCGGTGACGGGCCCGGGCAACCGTCCGCTGAAGTCGCTGTCCGACATGCTCAAGGGCAAGCAGGGCCGCTTCCGGCAGAACCTGCTGGGCAAGCGCGTCGACTACTCGGCCCGCTCGGTCATCGTCGTCGGCCCCCAGCTCAAGCTGCACCAGTGCGGTCTGCCGAAGGCCATGGCGCTGGAGCTGTTCAAGCCGTTCGTGATGAAGCGCCTGGTGGACCTCAACCACGCGCAGAACATCAAGTCGGCCAAGCGCATGGTCGAGCGTCAGCGCACCGTGGTGTACGACGTGCTCGAAGAGGTCATCGCCGAGCACCCCGTGCTGCTCAACCGCGCGCCGACGCTGCACCGTCTGGGCATCCAGGCCTTCGAGCCGCAGCTCGTCGAGGGCAAGGCCATCCAGATCCACCCGCTGGTGTGCACCGCGTTCAACGCGGACTTCGACGGCGACCAGATGGCCGTGCACCTGCCGCTGTCGGCGGAGGCCCAGGCCGAGGCCCGCATCCTGATGCTGTCCTCGAACAACATCCTCAAGCCCGCCGACGGCCGCCCCGTCACCATGCCCACCCAGGACATGGTGCTCGGGCTGTTCTTCCTCACCACCGAGGGCGTGGAGCGCGAGCTCAAGGGCGCTGGCCGCTCGTTCGCCTCCACGGCCGAGGCGATCATGGCCTTCGACGCCGGGGACCTCTCGCTCCAGGCCGAGGTGGAGATCCGCTTCCCCGTCGGCTCCGTCCCGCCGCTGGGCTGGACGCCGCCGGCGCCGGCGGAGGACGAGGCGCCGTGGCAGCCGGGCGACGGCTTCCGGCTCCAGACGACGCTGGGCCGGGCGCTCTTCAACGAGCTGCTGCCGGAGGAGTTCCCGTTCGTCAACTACACCGTCGGCAAGAAGCAGCTCTCCCAGATCGTCAACGACCTGGCCGAGCGCTACCCGAAGGTGGCGGTCGCCGCGACGCTGGACAACCTCAAGTCCGCCGGTTACCACTGGGCCACGCGCTCGGGCGTGACCATCGCGATCTCCGACGTGGTCGTGCCCGAGGCCAAGAAGGGCATCATCGCGGGCTACGAGGAGAAGGACGAGAAGGTCCAGAAGCAGTACGAGCGCGGCCTGATCACCAAGGACGAGCGCTCGCGCGAGCTGGTGACCATCTGGACGCGGGCGACCAACGAGGTCGCCGAGGCGATGAACGCCAACTTCCCGAAGACGAACCCGATCTTCATGATGGTCGACTCGGGCGCGCGCGGAAACATGATGCAGATGCGGCAGATCGCGGGCATGCGCGGTCTGGTGTCGAACGCCAAGAACGAGACCATCCCGCGTCCCATCAAGTCCTCCTTCCGCGAGGGTCTGTCCGTGCTGGAGTACTTCATCTCCACGCACGGCGCGCGCAAGGGTCTGGCGGACACCGCCCTGCGGACCGCCGACTCCGGGTACCTCACCCGGCGTCTGGTGGACGTCTCCCAGGACGTCATCATCCGCGAGGAGGACTGCGGCAGCGAGCGCGGCCTCAAGCTGGCCATCGCCGTCCGCGGCACGGACGGCACGCTGCGCAAGACCGAGGACGTCGAGACCAGCGTGTACGCCCGCTGCCTCGCCGAAGACATCGTCGTCGACGGCAAGGTGCTGGCCCCGGCCGGCACCGACCTGGGCGACGTGCTCATCGACGAGCTGGTGCGCAACGGCATCGAGACCGTCAAGACCCGCTCCGTCCTGACCTGCGAGTCCGCGGTCGGCACCTGCGCCATGTGCTACGGGCGCTCGCTGGCCACCGGCAAGCTGGTGGACATCGGCGAGGCGGTCGGCATCATCGCCGCCCAGTCCATCGGTGAGCCCGGCACCCAGCTCACGATGCGCACCTTCCACACCGGTGGTGTGGCCGGTGACGACATCACGCAGGGTCTGCCGCGTGTCGTCGAGCTGTTCGAGGCGCGCACCCCGAAGGGCGTCGCCCCGATCACCGAGGCGGCCGGCCGGGTGCGGATCGAGGAGACGGAGAAGACGAAGAAGATCATCGTCACTCCGGACGACGGCTCGGAGGAGACGGCCTACCCGGTCTCCAAGCGTTCGCGCCTGGAGGTCGGCGAGGGCGACCACGTGCAGGTGGGCCAGCCGCTCACCGCCGGTGCGGCCAACCCGCACGACGTGCTGCGCATCCTGGGCCAGCGGGCCGTGCAGGTCCACCTGGTCGGCGAGGTGCAGAAGGTCTACAACTCGCAGGGCGTGTCGATCCACGACAAGCACATCGAGATCATCATCCGGCAGATGCTGCGCCGCGTGACGATCATCGAGTCCGGCGACGCCGAGCTGCTGCCCGGCGAGCTGGTCGAGCGCTCGAAGTTCGAGAGCGAGAACCGGCGCGTGGTGCAGGAGGGCGGCCACCCGGCCTCCGGCCGTCCGCAGCTCATGGGCATCACCAAGGCCTCGCTGGCCACCGAGTCGTGGCTGTCGGCGGCGTCCTTCCAGGAGACGACCCGGGTGCTGACCGACGCGGCGATCAACGCCAAGTCGGACTCCCTGATCGGGCTCAAGGAGAACGTCATCATCGGTAAGCTCATCCCGGCCGGTACGGGCCTGTCCCGCTACCGCAACATCCGGGTCGAGCCGACCGAGGAGGCGAAGGCGGCGATGTACTCGGCCGTCGGCTACGACGACATCGACTACTCGCCGTTCGGCACCGGCTCCGGCCAGGCCGTCCCGCTGGAGGACTACGACTACGGTCCGTACAACCAGTAACCGGCGTTCCGTCGAGCAGGGCGGCATCCCCACGCGGGGGTGCCGCCCTGCGGCGTCGTGCGGCCCTCCGGCCGCCCCCGGCGGGCTTTCCGGAAGCGGGGCGGGGAACGGCCGCGGGAACCTGCCGCAGCCGCCCGGCGTCCGGGATGATGGGGGCGGATGCCCGCACGGGCGGGGGAGGAGACGGCGATGTCACACGGCTGGCCGGGTGAGTACGCGCACATGCGGGCCTCGGACGCCGACCGCGAGCGGGCGGCCGACGTGCTGAAGGCCGCCTTCGCCGAGGGGCGGCTGCGCGGGGACGAGTACCAGGCGCGCCTGGCCCGCGTGCACCAGGCCGCCACGTACGGCGACCTCCAGCCGCTGGTCGCCGATCTGCCGCAGGGCCCGGTGCCGGCCCAGCCGCCCGCGCAGCCGGCCCCGTACGCCCAGCCCGCGCCCTACGTCCATCCCGTGCAGTACACCCAGCCGGTCGACCCGGTGTACTGGACACCGGGTCGACCCGAGACCTGCCCGCTGAGCGCACCCGCCGTGGCGGCGGTCGTCCTCGCGGTCCTGACGCCGTTCACCTGGGGGGTGTGCGGGCTCCCCGCCGTCGTCCTCGGGCACGTCGCGCGCCGTGACATCACCCGCACCGGGAAGCGGGGCGACGGCTTCGCGACGGCGGGGATCGTCGTGGGCTACCTGGCACTGGCCTTCTGGGCCCTGATCGCGTTGGTCAGCGTCTCCATGCCCTGACGCCCGCCGCGCCCGCCGTGCCCGCCGTGCCCGCCGTGCCCGCCGCGCCCGCCGCGCTCGGCGGGCGCGTTCGGCCCGGTCAGCGGGGTGGGCCGGGCGGGTCGTTCTCTTTTGACCGGAGCGGATGCGGTAGGTACGCTCTGACCTTGTGCCTGGGGTGTCCCCTGCGCTGTTCCGCTGCTCCCACAGCGGTGCCGGCGCGGTCGGTGACACCAGGATCTGCGCCTTCTCTCCCCAGAGGAGTCCTCCCGCCTGCGCGGGAGCCCGCAGTCTCCGACACACCCGACCGCGTGGGTCGGACAATGTGGCCCAGGTTAGCTTTACCGAGACTGGCACACAGAAACCGGAGAAACTGTGCCTACGATCCAGCAGCTGGTCCGCAAGGGCCGGCAGGACAAGGTCGAGAAGAACAAGACGCCGGCACTCGAGGGTTCTCCCCAGCGTCGCGGCGTCTGCACGCGTGTCTTCACCACCACCCCGAAGAAGCCGAACTCGGCCCTGCGTAAGGTCGCGCGTGTGCGTCTGACCAGTGGGATCGAGGTCACGGCCTACATTCCGGGTGAGGGCCACAACCTCCAGGAGCACTCCATCGTGCTCGTTCGCGGTGGCCGTGTGAAGGACCTGCCGGGTGTTCGCTACAAGATCATCCGTGGTTCGCTCGACACTCAGGGCGTCAAGAACCGCAAGCAGGCTCGCAGCCGCTACGGCGCCAAGAAGGAGAAGTAAGCATGCCTCGTAAGGGCCCTGCCCCGAAGCGCCCGGTCCACGTCGACCCGGTCTACGGCTCTCCTCTGGTGACGTCCCTCATCAACAAGGTGCTGCTGAACGGCAAGCGCTCCACCGCCGAGCGCATCGTCTACGGCGCCATGGAGGGCCTGCGGGAGAAGTCCGGCAACGACCCGGTCATCACCCTCAAGCGCGCGCTGGAGAACGTGAAGCCGACCCTCGAGGTCCGCTCCCGCCGCGTCGGTGGCGCCACCTACCAGGTGCCGGTCGAGGTCCGCCCCGGCCGCTCCTCGACGCTCGCGCTGCGCTGGATCGTCGGGTACTCCCGCGCCCGCCGCGAGAAGACGATGACCGAGCGTCTGATGAACGAGCTGCTCGACGCCTCCAACGGGCTCGGCGCCGCCGTGAAGAAGCGCGAGGACACCCACAAGATGGCCGAGTCCAACAAGGCCTTCGCGCACTACCGCTGGTAGTCGCAGACCCCATCGAGACCGAGAGAAGACTGAAGCCTTATGGCTACCACTTCACTTGACCTGGCCAAGGTCCGCAACATCGGGATCATGGCCCACATCGACGCGGGCAAGACGACCACCACCGAGCGGATCCTGTTCTACACCGGCGTCAGCTACAAGATCGGTGAGGTCCACGACGGCGCCGCCACGATGGACTGGATGGCGCAGGAGCAGGAACGCGGCATCACGATCACCTCCGCGGCGACCACCTGCCACTGGCCGATGGACAACATCGACCACACCATCAACATCATCGACACCCCGGGCCACGTCGACTTCACCGTCGAGGTGGAGCGTTCGCTGCGCGTGCTCGACGGTGCGGTGACGGTGTTCGACGGGGTCGCGGGTGTGGAGCCGCAGTCCGAGACGGTGTGGCGTCAGGCCGACCGCTACGGCGTGCCGCGGATCTGCTTCGTCAACAAGCTGGACCGCACCGGCGCCGAGTTCCACCGCTGCGTCGACATGATCGTCGACCGGCTCGGTGCGAAGCCGCTGGTCATGCAGCTCCCGATCGGTGCCGAGTCCAGCTTCACGGGCGTCGTGGACCTGGTCCGCATGAAGGCGCTCGTGTGGTCCGCCGAGACGGCGCTGGGCGAGGCGTACGACGTCGTCGACATCCCCGACACGCACAAGGAGGCCGCCGAGGAGTACCGCGGCAAGCTCCTGGAGGCCGTGGCGGAGAACGACGACGAGATGATGGAGCTCTTCCTGGAGGGCCAGGAGCCCACCGAGGAGCAGCTCTACGCCGCCGTCCGCCGCGTCACCCTGGCCTCCACGGGCGCCGAGGGCACGACCACCGTCACCCCGGTGTTCTGCGGCACCGCGTTCAAGAACAAGGGCGTGCAGCCCCTGCTCGACGCGGTCGTGCGCTACCTGCCGTCGCCGCTGGACGTCGAGGCGATCGAGGGCCAGTCGGTCAAGGACGCCGAGGAGATCATCAAGCGCCGTCCCTCCGAGGACGAGCCGATGGCCGCCCTGGCGTTCAAGATCGCGAGCGACCCGCACCTGGGCAAGCTCACCTTCATCCGGGTCTACTCGGGCCGCCTGGTGGCCGGCACGCAGGTGCTGAACTCCGTCAAGGGCAAGAAGGAGCGCATCGGCAAGATCTACCGGATGCACGCGAACAAGCGTGAGGAGATCGACTCGGTGGGTGCCGGCGACATCGTCGCCGTCATGGGTCTGAAGCAGACCACCACCGGCGAGACCCTCTGCGACGCGAGCAGCCCGGTGATCCTGGAGTCGATGGAGTTCCCGGCCCCGGTGATCCAGGTCGCCATCGAGCCCAAGTCGAAGGGCGACCAGGAGAAGCTGGGCGTGGCGATCCAGCGGCTGGCCGAGGAGGACCCGTCCTTCCAGGTCAACACCGACGAGGAGACCGGCCAGACGATCATCGCCGGCATGGGCGAGCTGCACCTGGACGTGCTGGTCGACCGCATGAAGCGCGAGTTCAAGGTCGAGGCCAACGTCGGCAAGCCGCAGGTGGCCTACCGCGAGACGCTGCGCAAGCAGGTCGACAAGCACGACTACACGCACAAGAAGCAGACTGGTGGTTCCGGCCAGTTCGCGAAGGTGCAGATCCAGATCGAGCCGCTCGAAGGCGACGGCTACGAGTTCGTCAACAAGATCACCGGTGGCCGCATCCCGAAGGAGTACATCCCCTCCGTGGACGCCGGCTGCCAGGAGGCCATGGAGTTCGGCGTCCTGGCGGGCTACCCGCTCACCGGTGTGCGCGTGACGCTGCTCGACGGCGCCTACCACGACGTCGACTCCTCCGAGATGGCCTTCAAGATCGCCGGTTCCATGGCCTTCAAGGAGGCCGCCCGCAAGGCCAGCCCGGCCCTGCTGGAGCCGATGATGAAGGTCGAGGTCACCACGCCCGAGGACTACATGGGCGACGTGATCGGCGACATCAACTCCCGGCGCGGTCAGATCCAGTCCATGGAGGACCGCGGTGGCGCCAAGCTCGTCACGGGCCTGGTTCCGCTGTCGGAGATGTTCGGCTACGTCGGTGACCTGCGGAGCAAGACCTCCGGTCGCGCGAGCTACTCCATGCAGTTCGACTCCTACGCCGAGGTTCCCAAGAACGTCAGCGAGGAGATCGTCGCGAAGGCCCGGGGCGAGTGACGTCGGTTCGCCGCCGTCATCTCACCCCTTAGGCTGTAGCACAACGGCATTCGGGGCATCCGGCGCAGAACACCGCAAGCGTTCTGCGCCGGGTACCCGGTCGCCAGCCCTTAAGAACGAACGGGTCAAGGGCGTCCCCCTCGGGGTCCTGGCTTGTTCGGTACGACCACCTGAACCCTTCCCGCAGAGCGCGGGGGGCGTACAGCACCAGTCCACAGGAGGACCCCAGTGGCGAAGGCGAAGTTCGAGCGGACTAAGCCGCACGTCAACATCGGCACCATCGGTCACATCGACCACGGTAAGACCACCCTTACGGCGGCCATTACCAAGGTGCTGCACGACCAGTTCCCGGAGCTGAACGAGGCTTCGGCGTTCGAGAACATCGACAAGGCTCCCGAAGAGCGGCAGCGCGGTATCACCATCTCCATCGCGCACGTCGAGTACCAGACGGAGTCCCGTCACTACGCCCACGTCGACTGCCCGGGTCACGCGGACTACATCAAGAACATGATCACCGGTGCCGCCCAGATGGACGGCGCCATCCTCGTGGTCGCCGCCACCGACGGCCCGATGCCGCAGACCAAGGAGCACGTGCTCCTGGCCCGCCAGGTCGGCGTTCCGTACATCGTCGTCGCGCTGAACAAGGCCGACATGGTGGACGACGAGGAGATCCTGGAGCTCGTCGAGCTCGAGGTCCGTGAGCTGCTCTCCGAGTACGAGTTCCCGGGCGACGACGTCCCGGTCGTCAAGGTCTCCGCGCTGAAGGCGCTGGAGGGCGACGCCGAGTGGGGCCAGTCCGTCATGGAGCTCATGAAGGCCGTCGACGAGGCGATCCCGGAGCCGCAGCGCGACACCGAGAAGCCGTTCCTGATGCCGATCGAGGACGTCTTCACCATCACCGGTCGCGGTACGGTCGTCACCGGCCGCATCGAGCGTGGTGTCCTCAAGGTCAACGAGAACGTCGACATCATCGGCATCAAGAACGAGAAGACCTCGACGACCGTCACCGGTATCGAGATGTTCCGCAAGCTGCTCGACGAGGGCCAGGCCGGTGAGAACGTCGGTCTGCTGCTCCGTGGCATCAAGCGCGAGGACGTCGAGCGCGGCCAGGTCATCATCAAGCCGGGCTCGGTCACCCCGCACACGGAGTTCGAGGCGCAGGCGTACATCCTGTCGAAGGACGAGGGCGGTCGCCACACCCCGTTCTTCAACAACTACCGCCCGCAGTTCTACTTCCGCACGACGGACGTGACCGGCGTGGTGACCCTCCCCGAGGGCACCGAGATGGTCATGCCGGGTGACAACACCGAGATGAAGGTGGAGCTCATCCAGCCCGTCGCCATGGAGGAGGGCCTGAAGTTCGCCATCCGCGAGGGTGGCCGGACCGTGGGCGCCGGCCAGGTCACCAAGATCGTCAAGTGACCTGACGGTTCCCGGCGGAACCCGCATTCCGGGAAGGGCCCGCACGACGTTCGCGTCGTGCGGGCCCTTCCCGCGTTCCGGGGCCGCGCCCGGGGACGCGGAGCGGCCGGTGGCCGGCTCAGCTCAGCTCAGCTCGGGGTGGCCGAACAGCGCGGCGTACCCGGTGGGCAGGTCGCTGATCAGCTTGTTCAGCTCGCCGCCGGTGACCTGGGCGGCGACCGCGGTCAGCACGGCGCGGCTGTGCTCCTCCGCCTGCTCCTCGTGGTCACCGGTGATCTCCGCGACCCGGTGGACGAACTCCTGCACGCCCCAGTTCTGCGGAGTGGAGTTCGCGCCTTCGATCAGCTCGTCGACCGGGGCCGGGAGCTGGTCCGCGACATGCTCGGCGATCTCCGGCGGGAGCCGGTCGCCCAGGGTGCTGATCACGGCCTCGGTCACCCGGGCGGCGTCCTCCCGCTCGGAGTAGCCGCCCAGCTCGGTCACGGTCATGAGGAACTCGTCGTACGCCATGGGTGCCTCTCCCTCCTCAGCGGCGTGGCTTCGTCTCGTAGCGGGGCCCCTGGTCCGGGGCGTCCGCGCCCTGCACCTCGGAGACCAGGCCGTGCACGCTGACGAGGTCGTGCAGCAGCGCACGAGCCCGCTCCGGCTCGACGTCCGCGGCCCGGGCCACGTCCTGCAGGTGCGGGCCCCGGCCGCCGTGCGCCCGCTCGGCCTCCGCGACCACCGCGAAGACGCGCTCGTGCTCGGCGTCGTACTCCGGGTGGCCGCGCCCGCGGAACGTCACCGGGGGCTCCCCGGCGTCCGGACGGGTGGGTTCCCAGGTGGGGTCGCCCTGCTTGCCGCGGTGCAGCGGCGCGGTCTTCTCCTCGTGCGTCAGCGCGTTGCGCGAGGGCACGTGCGTGCGCTGCTTGGAAGCGCCGGTCGTCGCGCCGCGCTCGCTGGGGCGCTCCCCGGCGCGCTGCGCGTCCTGCGCCGCCCGGCGCCGCTGGTCCTCGTCACCTTCGACCTTCTTGCGCACCATCGGCCTCGTCCTCCTCCCTCAGCGACGAACACGGTCCCGACTCGCGGGGCCACCCCGCCCGGGTGCCCGACGGCCCCGGGAGGCAAACGGCGCCCCGGGGCCGAGGCCCGGCCGGGGTGCGGCGGGTGCCGACCCGGGCGGGCGCCGTCGGCCGCGGCGGGCCGGGCCGGGCGCGTCCGACCGGGGCGGGGCGGGCGTCAGCGTGCGGTCGGCCGGTGCACGGTGAGCTCGCCGTGGGCGGAGAGCGCGTCGGCGGCGTCCGCCGCGTCGCCGCGCAGGGCGGGGCCGAGGAAGGCGAGCGTGGCGGCAGCGGTGAGGCGGGGCCCCTCGGCGCGCGCCCGCGAGCCGGTCAACGACGGCAGCGGCGGCAGGTACAGGGGCGCGTCGGTGAAGGTCAGGTGGGCGGCACCGGGCACGGTGAGCCGGTAGCCGGTCGCGGTGCCCAGGTCCAGCGCGCGGGTGAGCCGGGGCAGGTAGTCGGGGTCGGTGGCGGGGCCGATCTCCTGGGTGAGCGCGAGGACGGGCTGCGGGTAGGGCCGGGCGCCCGGGTCGTGCGGGGAGCCGTCGAGGTTGACCACGGCGGCGAACCGGTGGTCCTGGCGAGCGGCCTGGAGGGCGGCGGCGCCGCCGAGCGAGTGCCCCGCGACCGCGACCCGGTCCGCGTCCAGCCGCCCGGCCAGCGGGCCGGCGCCCTCGCCCGGGCCGGTCAGCCGGGTGAGGGCGAAGCCGAGGTCGGCGGCGCGGACGGCGGTCCAGCCGACGGCGCGTCGCTCGTCGACCTCGGGGTCGCCGGTGGCCGCCACCCGGGTGCGGACCGTGCGCCCGTCGGCCAGGACGACGGCGGCGGAGTCGTGGGGGTGGTCCAGGGCCGCGACGACGTAGCCGTGCGAGGCGAGCTCCTCGGCCCAGGCGGTGTTCTGGCCGCGGACGCCGCCCAGACCGGGGGAGAACAGCACCAGGGGAAAGCGTCCGCCGTCGGCCACGGGGGCGTCCGGCACCGCGTGCGTGCGGGCGTCGGGCAGCCCGTCGAGCGCGAAGGCGGGCACGCCCGCGTAGTTGGCCAGCGCGCGGGCGACGGTGCGCGCCTCCGCGCGGGTGCGGCCCAGGTAGCGGGCGCGCTCACCGCGCTCGGAGCCTCCCCGGGCCGGGTACCAGAGCTGGGCGACGACGGTGCGCCGGTCCGCCGGGTCGGCGGTGGCGCCCTCCGCGCGCTCGGGGTCGGTCCACTGCACCACGGCCGTACCGACCGGGTGGCGCCCGGTGGGGGCGGGGAACTGCGGGACCGGGAGCGCCCAGGCGGCCGCCGGGCCGGTGGCCACCAGCGCCAGACAGGCGGCCGTCGCGGGCAGCGCCAGCCACCGGGGCGCCCGGCGGTCCGGTGGCGCGTGGTGCCGGCGGGCGGGTGGCGCGTCGTGCCGGTGGGCCGGTGGCTCGCCGCGTCGGCGGTCGCGTGGCGCGCCGTGCCGGACGCCGCGTCGGCGCAGTTCGGCGACGAGCTCCCGGACCAGGCCGAGCACCGCGACCAGTGCGACGGGCGCCAGGTGCCACCGCGGTCCCGTCGCCACCAGTACCGCGCCCGACACCACCGCGCCGGTCGCCGCGCCGAGGCCGGCGGGCCGCCGCGCGGCGGCCGGCAGCCACCGCGCCAGCACCAGGGCCACGGTGGCCGCCACCAGCAACATCTCCACCAGGGACATCTGCGGTCCCGTCAACACCTCGGTCACCGCGCCATGTTCGGCGGGCGCGCCGCAGCGCCACATCGCACCCGGGTCGCGACCCGGTGCGACCTGAGACGTACCCGCACCCCGCCCCGCGTCCCACCGCACGCGTACGCGGGGCGGTGCGCGCCGGCCGTGCGGGCGCCGACGGCGGGGGCGCCGGTTCCGGGGCCCGCACACCCGTGCGGCCGGTGGGGGACGGACTTCCGGGCGCCTCCGTCCCGGGTGCCCCCGCGCCCGGCCTGAGCCGCGGTGTGCGGGCGGGGCGGGCGTCCCGCGCGCCGGTTCCGCGCCGTCCGCGGCTCTCCGGCCCTCGTACCCCGGGCCGCCGGAGCGGGCGGGGAGACGGCCCCCCCACCGCCGGCCACGTATGCGTTTCCGAGGCACGGCTATGGTTTCCCGCGTTGTACCCCACACGGGTGAACCGCATCCGCCGGGGGACGGCAGGCCGCAGTCGACACAGGGGACCCACCGTGACACTTCGCCCGCCCGTCGGCGCCCTGCGCGCGGACGCCCGGGTGCTGAGCAGCGAGGACGGCCGCGAGCCGGTGCGCGCGCGAGGCCCCCGGAGCACACGTCGGCACGGTGCGGCCGCGGTGTCCGCCTTACGGCGCGCCTCCCCCGCGTTGGCCGCGTTCGTGGCCGTGCGCGCGTTCTGCGCGGTCGTCCTCTTCCTGTGGTCCCGCGCTGTCGGCAACGACGCCCACGTGCTCCTGTCCCGGCGCTGGGACTCCCTGTGGTACGTGCGCATAGTCGAGCACGGATACGGCTTCACCGCCCAGGCGCCGGACGGGAGAAGCCTTTCCAGCATGGCGTTCTTCCCGCTCCTGGCGTGGCTGGAAGAAGGACTCTCCTTTCTCACCTCGCTGCACCCGGCGGACGCCGGACTGGTGATCAGCGCGTGCGCCTCCGTCGTCGCGGCATGGGGGATCTTCGCCACAGGAGACGCGCTCCACGGGCCCAGGGTGGGGACGCTGGCGGCCGTACTCTGGGGCGCGCTCCCGGTGGGCATCGTGCAGTCCATGGCCTACAGCGAGTCGCTCTTCGTCGCCCTGGCCTCGTGGAGCCTGTACGCGACGCTGCGGGAGCGCTGGATCACCGCCGGGTCGCTGGCCCTGCTGGCGGGCCTCACCCGCCCGGTGGGCGCGGCCGTCACGCTGGCGGTGATCGGGGCCGCGGTGTCGGCGCTGGTGGCCGCGCGACGCGGGAGGAGACCGGCCGTCAGGACGGGCCGTCTGCTCGCGGGGTGCCTGCTGTCCCCGCTGGGCGCCGCCGCGTACGTCCTGTGGGTCGGAGCGCAGCGGGGCCACTTGTTCGGCTACTTCGAGGTACAGGGCGAGTGGGGCAACGGATTCGACGCCGGCTGGTCGTTCGCGTCCTTCGTCGTCGCGAACACCCTCGCGCCGCCGCACGTGACCGGCCTGGCGCTGGCCGCCGGCGTGCTGGGCGTGCTGTGGCTCTACCGGCTGACCGTGCGCCAGCGGCAGCCGGCCTTCCTGCTGACGTACACCGGGGTCATCGTGGTGCTGGCGCTGGGCGCGGAAGCCTACTTCGGCTCCAAGCCCCGCCTCCTGCTCCCCGCCTTTCCCCTCCTGTACCCGGTGGCGGCGGCCCTGGCCCGGCTGCGCCCCCGCGCCGCCCGCTCGGTCCTGCTCGGCGCGGCGGTGCTCTCGGCCGCCTACGGCGCCGTGTGGCTGGGCGGCTCAGGGCCCCCGTAGCGGCGCCCGCCGGAGCCCCGCGACGGCCGGGCGGTGGGGCCGGGACGGGTCAGGGGCGGGGCGGGAGGAACTCGGGCTGGTCCAGGAGGCGCAGCCAGCTTCCGTCGGCCTGGCGCCGCCCCGGAGGGGCTGGCGGCGCTGCCCGTCGTCCGCGAACGGCTGGTCGCCGCCGTCCCGCCCGGGCATCCGCTGGCCCGCGCGCGCCGGGTGTCCCTGCGCGACGTGTGCGGGCACCCGCTCGTGTGCCTGCCTCCGGGGACGGGTTTGCGCACGGTGTTCGACGACGCGTGCGCCGCCCGGGAGGTGCGGCCCGCCGTCACGCTCCAGGCCAGCGCCGGGGACGCTGTGGCCGACCTCGCGGCCCGCGGCCTGGGCGTCGCGATCCTCGGCGCCTCGATGGCCGAGGGCCACCGCGACCGCCTGGTGGCCCGCTTCATCGCGGACGCCGAAGCCCCCGCGTTCCTCACCCTGGTCTGGCAGGGCACGCCCACCCCGGCCGTCCGCGCGCTGCTCGACCACGCCCGCCGCACGTTCGCCGGGGCGGGCGCACCGGGCGCACCGGGCGCACCGGGCGCACCGGGCGCACCGGGTGGGTCGGGTGCGCCGGGTGGCGGCGCCCGATCGGCCGCCGCGCGCCGCGGCCCCGCCGAGCCGGTGGGCTGAACCCGTGCGTCGCACCGCTCCGGGCCGGGTACGCACCCGGGTGGCCGACACCGATCACCGCCACCAGGAGGAACCATGGCCGTCGCCAGGCTGGACGTCGTCGTTCTCGACTGTCCGGACCCCAAGGCCCTCGCCGGCTTCTACGCCGAGCTGCTGGGCGGGGAGGTCGAGGGCGCGGACGACGCGAGGTGGGTCGACCTCTCCCTGCGCGACGGGACGCGGCTGGCCTTCCAGCGGGCCGAGGGGTTCCAGCCCCCGCGGTGGCCCGCCGCCGACCACGACTCGCAGCAGCTCCACCTCGACCTGCGGGTGGACGACATGGCCGAGGCCGAACGCGCGGCGCTCGCCCTCGGCGCGCAGGCGCTCGACACCGAGGACGACGGCGGCAAGCGCGGCTTCCGCGTCTACGCCGACCCCGCCGGCCACCCCTTCTGCCTGGTCCACCCGTGAGGCCCCGCCCGGCCCGCCCGTGACGGGACCGACGCCCGCGGCGGCGCGGTGAACGCCGGGTGACCGCGCCGCCCCCTCCCGTGACCCCCGGCGGCGCGGCCGGTAGCCTCGTCGTCGGACTCCAGCACGACCGCCGACCGGGGGGAACCGCATGGCGTGGGAGGAATGGGAGCGGGCGCGGGCGTCGGCCGCCGAGAAGGCGACGCGGACGCGGCTGAACACCGCCGACGCGGGCACGGGCGGCGGGGGCGGCCACGACCTCGCCGTCCGCGACGACGAGCTGGGCGCGCTCGGCTCCATGGCGTACGAGCTGCGCGAGCGCCTGTCCCGGGACGGCGACCACGCGCGCCAGACCACCTCCGCGGCCGCCGCCGAGCTGACCACCGACGGCCTGGACTGCGGCGCCGCGCTCACCGAGCTGCGCGACGCCTGGGGCACCAAGCTCGGCACGCTGAAGGAGGCCTGCGCGCACATCTCCAACCACCTGGACTACACCAAGGCCGCGCACGCCAAGGACGAGGACGACATCGTCACCTCCCTGCGGAACGCGGCGGGCGAGGAGATGACCGTCTCGCGCATCTACGACTACATCAGGTGACGGGGGCCGCTGATGGTGACGTTCCAGGAGCTCAACGACCTCCGGCTCGGCAAGCTGAAGTCGGCGGTCACCGACTGGAGCGAGATGGCGGAGAAGCTGACGCGACTCGCCGACGGTGAGGACGGGGGCACCAGCGCGGCGGGTCTGTCGAAACGGGCGAAGGCCGCCGACTGGAAGGGCCACAACGCCACGGTGACGAAGGGGTTCGTCACCACGACCGCCGCCGAGTTCGACGACGTCGTCACCGCCGCGAAGAGCGTCCACACCATCCTCAGCGGTGCCCACGAGGCGTTCACGCGGCACCAGAGGGAACTCGGCGAGGCCGTGGACCGGGCCGCGCGGAAGAACATCCACATCACCCCGGCGGGCGAGGTGATGGCCGCGTTCTGCGCGCCGGGCACGGCCCAGGACGCCACGCCCACACAGGCGGAGCTGGACGGCGCGGCCAAGGAGATCGGGGACATCCTGCGGGCGGCGTCCGAGACCGACCGCACCACGGCCGCGGCGCTGCGCTACCACGCCACGGACGCGTACGACTTCCGCTCCCACGGGTTCGACAGCTTCGAGGACGCCGGTCGGACGGTGCGGGACTCCAACGAGCTGATCGAGCTCGGCAAGCGGGACCCGGACGAGCTGAGCAACAAGGAACTCGCGCGCTTCAACGAGCTGTCCAAGCGCCACGCCGACGACCCGGTCTTCGCCGAGCGCGTCGCCACCGGGCTCGGCGCCGAGCGCGCGCTGACGTTCTCCGCGGACGCCGCCAACCTGAGCGACTGGTCCCCGGGCCCGGACGCCGAACGCGGCGCGCGTGAGGCGCGCACGAAGCTGCTGGCCGCCACCGAACAGCACCTGGGCACCACGCTCGCGACCGCCACGCACTCGGGCAGCGACGCCATGCAGACGTGGAAGGAGCGCGCCGTCGCGCTCGGCGGTGAGGACGTCGGCGGCGGCCCCGGCTCGGGCAGGGCCCGCGTCCTGGGCTTCCAGGCGATGAGCAACCTCATGCGCCACGGCACCTACGAGCGGGACTTCCTCAACGAGTACGGTGACGCGCTGGTCCGCTACGAGAAGAAGCACACCGGGGATGTCAGGGACCCCGGCCCCGGCGGGCGCACGCGCGAGAACGTGCTCCCCTGGGACGCCGCCCCGTCCTACGCCCGCTTCGACCGGCTCCACCACGGCGAGGACGACGACGCCGGCGGCGACCCCATGACCGGCTTCATGATCGCCCTGTCCAACAACCCGGAAGCCTCCACCGAGTTCTTCAGCTCCTCCGAGGACCACTCCGCCTGGGTCCTGAAGGACCGCCCGGAGTTCAAGGACGTCGTCCCCGGCTTCCACGAGTCGGCTGACGACTACGACGGCCCGAGCGCCTACCGCGAGGCGGCCGGCCAGGCCCTGGTCGCCGGGGCGACCGGAATGGACCCCGGCGACGCGATGGCCCAGGCCCCCGAGCACACCGACCAGCACCGCACCGTGCTGGAGAACTCCCTGAAACACCTCGCCGCGCGCGGCGACGACTTCCCGGCCGAACTCCGCGACGACATGGCCAAGGTCCTGGTCAACCACGGCGTCTCGGTGCACGAGACGATGAGCGACAACAGCAACAGCGCCCCGCTCGACGGGGAGCAGCTCATGCAGGTGACCACCCAGATCTCGCTGGACCAGGAGGCGCACGCCTACCTGAACGACGGACTCCACTACAGCATCATCCAGGACTACGCCACGGAGACCGAACACCCCGAAGACAGCCTGAACCGCGCCGGGCGGACGATCGGCTTCCTGGAGGAAGCGCGTCACAACGCGATCGGCGAACGCACCGGCGACGAACTCGCCGAAGTGGGCTGGGACAAGAACTACAGGTACCACGGCTTCGGCTCACTGGCAGTCGTCATCCCCGGCGTGGACGACGTGGTGCAGCGCGGCGTCGACATCCTCGCGACCCGGTGGATGGAATCCGAACAGGACCGCATCAACGGCGAAGCGGTCGAGGATCACAGGAAAACCTATGAACTGAGGACCACGCAATTGGTGTCGCTCGCGGACGCCTGGTACGCGTATAACGAGGACTGGGCGGAGGGGCGGACGGGATTCTCTGCCAAGGACGGAGTGTATGAAGTGATCAACAACGCCGCCAACAATGGGAATGTTCACGGCGACGGTATGGCGGGCGATCAGTGACCAGGGTGGTGCACGGACTTAGGTGGGCACTGGTCTTGCCCTTTATGGTCGGAACTGCGGGATGCGCCCTTGGAGGTGAGCCGTACGCGGTGCCGGAGCGGGTGTGTGGGGTGCCTATGGGCGAGGACGTCGTGCGCGCTGTTCTGCCGGAGGGGGAGAGGCTCTCGGAAACGGGAAAACCGCTACCCGAGACGTACAATCTCTGTGTGCTGCGCGTGGACGGTAATCCTGCGGTGCGGCTCTCCTTCAGTACAGAGACGGAGTACTACCACCCATTGGAGGAGTACGCGCGCGAATTCCAAGACGGAGAGGACATCCCTCTGGGATTCCCGGGCAATGGTGGTCTGGATGACGAGAACGCGACGATCATCGTGAAGTGCGGCCTGCCGGAGCGTCCGAACATCATCTCGCACATGCAGGTACCACCCCCGGGCGGTGCGTCCGCGAACGC
>NZ_JAPKFL010000129.1 GCF_026262575.1 Streptomyces marinisediminis | reverse complement strand
GGCCTTCGATGTCTGGTGAGATGCCCGGTAACTCGACCGTAAGACGCCCTTGTTGACCGTGGCTGACCGCTGCATCTGCACGGCAGTGGCACGAACCTCAGCCGACGACAGCCAGCCACGACGGCGGGCGCGTCGACCGACCAGGCGCGCGTGTGCCTCGCTGCACCCCCACCTACCCCAGCCACGCTACCGGGTGTCGCAGGCCAGTCCCTCCGCGGCGAGCGGAGCGGCACACGGCTCCGGAGGCCGCGTCGATCGGCGAGCTACGCGCTGGTCAGATGTCCGATACCAGATTATTGCTGCTTGCTAGTCCACAGATGGTCCACGGTTAGGCAGAGCAC
>NZ_JAPKFL010000128.1 GCF_026262575.1 Streptomyces marinisediminis | reverse complement strand
GTCCGGCCCCGCGCGCGAGGAGACGGCGGACCGGCCGCCGGAGCACGCGGCGGCCCCGGTGCCGTGGGTGCTCTCGGCCAAGTCCCGGTCCGCGCTGGCGGCCCAGGCCCACGCGCTGCACGGCCGGCTCCTGCGGCAACCGGAACTGGGCGTGCACGAGGTGGCGTTCTCACTGGCCACCACGCGCGCCGCGCTCGACCACCGGGCGGCCGTCGTCGGCACCGACCGGGAGGAACTGCTGGCGGGAGTGGCGGCGCTGGCGCGGCGGGACGCCGACGCCGACGTGCTCAGCGCCCACGCCCGACCGGGCGCCCAGCGGGCGTTCCTGTTCTCGGGGCAGGGT
>NZ_JAPKFL010000127.1 GCF_026262575.1 Streptomyces marinisediminis | reverse complement strand
TGGAGCGGTTGTCGGACGCGCGGCGCAACGGGCACGAGGTGCTGGCGGTGGTGCGGGGTTCGGCGGTGAACCAGGACGGTGCGTCCAACGGGTTGACGGCGCCGAACGGTCCGGCGCAGGAGCGGGTGATCCGGCAGGCGCTGGCCAATGCGGGGGTTTCGCCGGGTGAGGTGGACGCGGTCGAGGCGCACGGTACGGGGACGACGCTGGGTGATCCGATCGAGGCGCGGGCGCTGCTGGCGACCTACGGGCGGGAGCGGTCGGCTCAGCGGCCGCTGTGGCTGGGGTCGCTGAAGTCGAACATCGGTCACGCCCAGGCGGCGGCCGGGGTCGGCGGGATCATCAAGATGGTCCAGGC
>NZ_JAPKFL010000126.1 GCF_026262575.1 Streptomyces marinisediminis | reverse complement strand
ACCCGACGGCGGCGCTTGGCCAAGAGTCCTGGCGACCATGGCCTCGACCTGCTCGTCGGTGATCTTTCGGGGCGCGCCCGAACGCGGAAGGTCCACCAGACCCTCCAACCGGTCCGCGACGAACCTCGAGCGCCACTTCCGCACGGTCTCCCGCGACCTGCGCGTTCGGTCGGCCCTCGGCGCACGCCAGGACGATCCTCGACCGCAGCGCCAGTGCCTGCGGGGCCGTCCGCTTGCGCAACCAGCCCCGCAGCACCCGGCGTTCGTGATCGGACAACTCCAGCAGCAGCGGCTTCGGACCAGGCATCGCCCCACCCTACAACCGCAACCGAACTAACGACTCAAGACACTAGTGTCC
>NZ_JAPKFL010000125.1 GCF_026262575.1 Streptomyces marinisediminis | reverse complement strand
CTTCGAAGAACAGCTACGCTCGCTGCAACAGTCCGGTGTTGCAACGACCGATTGAACTCGCCCAATATACGTCGTTCAAGCTGGCCGAACACCTGGAAGCGGCAGGCATCGCCGCCTCCATCGGCTCGGTCGGAGATGCGTATGACAACGCGCTCATGGAGAGCACGATCGGCCTTTAAAACCGAGCTGATCAAGCCCCAGCGACCCTGGAAGACCCTCTCCCAGGTCGAGCTGGCCACCGCCGAGTGGGTCGACTGGTACTGCCACCGACGCCTACACGGTGAGATAGGCCACATCCCACCCGCCGAATACGAGACCAACCACTACCTGGCAACCACAAAACCCCAGGTCACAACCACCATCTGAGATCTCTACCGAACCCGGGGCGGTTCA
>NZ_JAPKFL010000124.1 GCF_026262575.1 Streptomyces marinisediminis | reverse complement strand
CCCGGCCTGGGTGTACTGGGTCTGGTCCAGCAGCTCCGCGCCGTCGAAGACCACCTCGCGCACGGAGGCGTCCAGGTGGCGGTCCAGCTCCGCGCACACCGCGTCGAAGGCGTCCGCGAACACCGGGAAGGCGTCGTACAGCTCCCGGCCCATCCCGGCCCGCTGGGAGCCCTGACCGGAGAACAGGAACGCCGTGGCGCCGGACGTGCCGGTGGCCGACAGGGCCGCGCGGGCGGCGCGGTGGCCGTCCGGGGCTTCTTCGAGGATGACGTGGGCGTTGGTGCCGCTGATGCCGAACGAGGACACGCCCGCGCGGCGCGGCTCCGCACCGGCCGGCCAGGCGCGGGCGTCGGTCAGCAGCTCGACGGCGCCCGTGGACCAGTCCACCTCGGCG
>NZ_JAPKFL010000123.1 GCF_026262575.1 Streptomyces marinisediminis | reverse complement strand
CGGATCTCCCCCGACGTCGGCCGCTCCAGGTTGACCAGGAGCTTGGCCACGGTGGACTTGCCGCAGCCCGACTCCCCGACGATGCCCAGCGTCTCGCCGGGGAAGAGGTCGAAGGAGACGCCGTCCACGGCCCGCACGGCGCCGACGCGCTTCTTGAACAGGATGCCCTGCGTGAGCGGGAAGTGCTTGTACAGGTCGCGGACCTCCAGCACCGGCTCGGCGTCAGCCATGCATGGTCTCCTTCCAGAAGTGGCAGCCGCTGGTCCGCCCGGGCACCGGCGTGCCGTCCGCCTCGGTGACCTCGTACAGCGGCGGCTCGTCGCGCACGCACACGTCCCGGGCCTGGGGGCAGCGGGGGTGGAAGGGGCAGCCGGGCGGGATGCGCAGCAGGTTGGGCGGCAGGCCCTTGATC
>NZ_JAPKFL010000122.1 GCF_026262575.1 Streptomyces marinisediminis | reverse complement strand
GTCGAGCTGATGGAGCGGGTGCGGATCCCGGCGGCGAAGGCGCGGGTCAACGACTACCCGCACCAGTTCTCCGGCGGTATGCGGCAGCGCATCATGATCGCGATGGCGCTGGCGCTGGAGCCGGACCTGATCATCGCGGACGAGCCGACGACGGCACTGGACGTGACCGTGCAGGCGCAGGTGATGGACCTGCTGGCCGAGCTCCAGCGCGAGTACCACATGGGCCTGATCCTGATCACCCACGACCTGGGCGTGGTCGCCGACGTGGCCGACAAGATCGCGGTGATGTACGCGGGGCGGATCGTGGAGACGGCCCCGGTGCACGAGCTGTACAAGCGCCCGGCGCACCCGTACACCCGCGGCCTGCTGGACTCCATCCCCCGGCTGGACCACAAGGGCCACGAGCTGTACGC
>NZ_JAPKFL010000121.1 GCF_026262575.1 Streptomyces marinisediminis | reverse complement strand
GCCGGAGCCCTGGTCGTTGAGCACGCGCACCGAGACCAGGTCGACCTTCTTGGCCACCCCGTAGGTCTGGCCGCCGACGGTGCCCGCGACGTGCGTGCCGTGGCCGTTGCCGTCGTTGCCGTTGCCCCCGAAGGCGTCGAAGCCGAAGCTCGCGCGCCCGCCGAAGTCGTTGTGGCCGTGGTTGATCCCGGTGTCGATGATGTAGGCGGTGACGCCGTCACCCGCGGAGTCCGGGTAGGTGTAGCTGTTGCTCAGCGGCAGGTTCGGCTGGTCGATCCGGTCCAGGCCCCAGGTGGGGTTGGGCTGGGTCGCCGCCAGCGAGACCTTCTGGTCCTGCTCGACCGCGGCCACCGCCGGGTCCGCCGCGAACCGCTTCGCCTCGGCCTCCGACAGCTCGACGGCGTAGCCGTTGAGC
>NZ_JAPKFL010000120.1 GCF_026262575.1 Streptomyces marinisediminis | reverse complement strand
CAGGTTGCGGTACCAGTACGCGGCGCCCATCTCCGCGCCGTCCAGCTCGGCGCCGGTCAGGGAGGAGTAGACGGGGACACGGCCCGGCCGGGGCTCGATCCCGTCCAGCAGGCGGGCCAACTCGGCCTCGATGGCCTCCACGTGCGCGGAGTGCGAGGCGTAGTCCACCTCCACCCGACGCGCCCGGACCTCGTCACGCTCACAGGCAGTGAGGAGTTCGGCCAGCGCGTCCGGGTCGCCGGAGACCACCACCGAGGAGGGTCCGTTGACGGCGGCCAGTGAGATCCGCCCGTCCCAGGCGGTGATCCGCTCACGCACCCGGTCCGCCGACTGAGCCACGGACACCATCCCGCCACGCCCGGCCAACGCGGTGATCGCGCGGCTGCGCAACGCCACCACCCGGGCCGCGTCCGCCAGCGACAACACCCCGGCCACCGCCGC
>NZ_JAPKFL010000012.1 GCF_026262575.1 Streptomyces marinisediminis | reverse complement strand
GTCGCCGACGAGCCGGTCTCGGCGCTGGACGTCTCCGTCCAGGCCCAGGTGATCAACCTGATGGAGCGGCTGCAGGACGAGTTCGGGCTCGCCTACATCTTCATCGCCCACGACCTGTCCGTCGTGCGGCACATCTCCGACCGCGTCGGCGTGATGTACCTCGGCAAGATCGTCGAGCTGGGCACCGACCACCAGATCTACGAGCACCCCACCCACCCCTACACGCAGGCGCTGCTGTCGGCCGTCCCGGTGCCCGACCCGGAGCTGGCCGGGCGCCGGGAGCGGATCATCCTCACCGGTGACGTGCCCTCGCCGGCCAACCCGCCCACCGGCTGCCGCTTCCGCACCCGGTGCTGGAAGGCCGAGGAGCGCTGCGCGATGGAGGTGCCGCCGCTCGCCGTCCCCGCCGAGTACCGCTACGTCGAGGGCCCCGCCCACCACGACTCCGCCTGCTTCTTCGCCGAGGACGACCCCGCGGTCACCCACCCCGACGCCCCCGCGCAGCACTGAGCCAAGGGCGCGGCCGGGCCGGCGCGGGCGCGCCGACGGCCGCGCCCGGGCGCCGGGGCGATCAGCGTGGGCCGAGCGCGCGGCGCAGGAAGTCGACCTGGAGGTGGAGCAGGTTCTCGGCCACCTCCTCCTGCGGCGTCATGTGGGTGACGCCGGACAGCGGCAGCACCTCGTGCGGGTGACCGGCGGCGAGCAGGGCCGAGGACAGCCGCAGCGTGTGGGCCACGACCACGTTGTCGTCGGCCAGCCCGTGCACGAGCATCAGCGGGCGCCGCGGCCCGGCCGCCCGGACCAGGCCCGCATCGGACACCACGGAGTTGGCGGTGTAGATCTCCGGCCCGGCGTCGGGCAGGCCCAGGTAGCGCTCGGTGTAGTGGGTGTCGTAGAGCCGCCAGTCGGTCACCGGGGCGCCGACGATCGCCGCGTGGACGGCGTCGGGCCGGCGCAGCGCGGCCAGCGCGGCCAGGTAACCGCCGAAGGACCAGCCCCGGATCGCCACCCGGTCCAGGTCCAGCGGGTGGTCGGCGGCCAGCGCGCGCAGGGCGTGGAGCTGGTCGTCCACGGCCACCTCGGCGATCTCGCCCGCGATCGCCTTCTCCCAGGCGGGGGAGCGGCCCGGGGTCCCCCGGCCGTCGGCGACGACGACCGCGAACCCCTGGTCGGCGAACCACTGCGAGGTCAGGTGGGCGTTGTGCGCCGCCACCACGCGCTGCCCGTGCGGCCCGCCGTACGGGTCGAGCAGGACGGGCAGCGGCCCGTCGCCCGCGCGGTGCGTGCGGGGCAGCAGCACGGCGGCCGGGACGCGGCGCTCCCCGGCGTGCAGCAGGCGCGGCCGCGCCGTCAGGACCGGGGTCTGGGCGTGCGAGGCGATGCGGTGGCCGCCGACGTCGACGCGCGCGCCGGGGCCCTCCAGATCCGCGACCACGCGGACCACGGTGTCGCCGCCGCGCACCGCGGAGGCCACGTGCGGCCCCGGGCCCCACAGCCGCTCGGGCGCCGCGCCCGCGTAGCCGACGCGGTACACACCCACGTCACCCGGCGTGGCGTCCGCGCCGCCGCCCGACGCGCTGAACAGCACGTCGCGCGGGCCGACGTCGAGGACCGCGCGCACGTGCAGGGACGCGTCGGTCAGCGGCCGGTCCCCGGCGACCAGGGCCCGGGCGCCGCCGGCGTCGCTGACGCGCAGGAGGCGGCCGTCCGGCGTCCAGGCCGGGACGCCCGCGACGATCTCCAGCCACGCGGCGTCCGTCTCCTCGTGCGCCGTCTTAGTGCGGCCGGTGTCCGGGTCGGCCGTCAGGTACCGCCAGCGGCGCTGGTCGCGGCTTTGGACCAGCAGCAGCGGCGGCCCGCCGGCCGACCAGTGCACGGCGACCAGGTAGGGGAACGCGGCCCGGTCCCAGGCCACCTCGACGGGCTCGGCCGCGCCCTCGGCGTCCAGCACGCGCAGGGTCACCTCGGCGTTCGGCGTGCCGGCGGCCGGGTAGGCCACCTCGGCCGGCTTCCGCCCGGGGTGGGCGGGGTCGGCGATCCACCAGCGCCGCACCGGCGCGTCGTCGACCCGGGCGGCCAGCAGCCGGCGGCTGTCGGGCGACCACCAAAAGCCCCGGCCGCGGCCCATCTCCTCGGCCGCGACGAACTCCGCGAGGCCGTAGGTCACGGTGGGCGACTCCGGCGCGGCCAGCACCCGGTCGCCGCCGCCGTCGGCCTCCACCACCCGCAGCGCGCCCTCGGCCACGTAGGCCACGCGGCGCCCGTCCGGCGCCGGACGCGGGTCCACCACCGGGGTGGCGGCGGGCAGTTCACGGGCGGTGCCGGCGCGCAGCTCGGCGGTGAACAGCCGCCCGGACAGCGCGAAGGCGGCCAACTCCACGGTGGCGTCGGTGGCGTAGCCGACGATCCCGGCCGACCCCTCCCGGGCCCGCTCCCGGCGCGCGCGCTCCTGGGCGGACAGCTCCTCGGCGCCCCCGCCGAGCAGCGCGCGCGGATCGGCGGCCGGGTACGCGCGCGGCGCGCCGTCCGGGCCGGCGCCCACCTCCTGCACCCACAGGGCCTGGGCCCGGTCGTCGCCGGACGAGGAGCGCAGGAAGGCCACACGGGAGCCGTCGGGGGCCACGGAGAAGGCGCGCGGTGCGCCGAGGGTGAAGCGCTGGGTACGGGCATGCTGGCGCGGGAAGCTCGCGCGCGGGGTGTCGTCGGGTGCCATGGGGCGAGCGTACGGGCCGGTGTGATCCACGTCAGGGCCGGCCGTGGCTGGTTTGCACGAGGGGTGCGGTGGGGTAGAGCGCCCGGTGGCGAACGGCGGTGGCCCGGCGGCTCGGGGAGGAGGCGGACGTGTACGGAGTGCTCGTCCCGTTATCCCCGCACCCGCGCGACCCGCCCCGGCCCGCGCTGACCGGCGCGTGCGCCGTCGTCGCCGCCGTGCCCCGCGCGCGGGGTTCCGCCACGCCCCCGGGGCGTGCGCCCCCGTCTGCTCCCGTGCACCGCGCCGTGTCGCCGCACCGGTCGTTATGATCAGTTGCGCGGCGTGGGCGCACGGGTATGTCGTACGTGCTATTCCCGTGTCATAGACCGCAGTTGGCCCTCCGGACGGGGGGTCGGCGAGGCCCGGTGCGACCGCACGACCGCATGACCGCATGACCTTCCGAACTTCCGACCGCCCCCCGGGGCGCCCGACGCAGTCCTTGGAGGTGAGCCGCCGTGGCACTGGAGATTTCGGCGGTGGTGCTGCTGGCGATCATCGTCTTCTTGCTGATCAAGAAGTCAGGGCTGAAGGGCATGCACGCCCTGATCTGCGTACTGTTCGGCTTCTACCTCGCCAGTTCCTCCGTCGCGCCCACCATCAGCGACTTCACCACGAGCGTGGCCGACATGCTGGGCAGCGTCAGCTTCTGAGCGGCGGCGCGTAGGCTCAGGTGCCATGACTGCGCCCGCACCGCCCTCCGAGCGCCGGCTCCTGCTCGTCCACGCCCACCCGGACGACGAGTCGATCAACAACGGGGCCACCATGGCCGCGTACGCCGCCGACGGCGCCCACGTCACGCTCGTCACGTGCACGCTGGGCGAGGAGGGCGAGGTCATCCCGCCCGCACTCGCCCACCTGGCACCGGACCGCGAGGACGCCCTGGGCGCCCACCGCATCGGGGAGCTGCGCGCCGCCATGCGCGAGCTGGGCGTCACCGACCACCGCTTCCTGGGCGGAGCCGGGCGCTACCGCGACTCCGGCATGATGGGCGCCGAGCAGAACGAGCGCCCCGAGTGCTTCTGGCAGGCCGATCTCGACGAGGCGGCGGGCCTGCTCGCGGAGGTGATCCGGCAGACCCGGCCGCAGGTCCTGCTCACCTACGGCCCCGACGGCGGCTACGGCCACCCGGACCACATCCAGGCGCACCGGGTGGCGATGCGCGGTGTCGAGCTGGCGGCCGACGCCGGCGCCCGCGCCGTCCCGGGCGCGCCCCACCGGGTGCGGCGGGTGCTGTGGAACTGCGTGCCGCGCTCCGCCGTCTCGCCCGCGGCCTTCGCGGGCAACCCCTTCCCGCGCGGCGCCACCGCCGCCGACGTGCCCGGCGTGGTCGACGACGCCGAGGTCGCCGTCCGCGTCGACGGCGGGCCGCGGGCCGCCGCGGCGAAGGCGGCCGCCATGCGGGCGCACGCCACCCAGATCACCGTGGACGGCGCCTGGTTCGCGCTCTCCAACGAGCTCGGCCAGCCGCTGCACACCGTCGAGTGCTACCGCCTGCCCCCCGGCGCGCCGCCCGTGCCCGGGCCGGGCGACGACCTCTTCGCCGGGGTGGACGGGTGAGCGCCGTCCACTCCGCCGTCCACTCCGCTGTCCACTCCGCCGTCCGCCTCGCGCTGTACGCCGGCCTCGCGGTCCTGGCCGTGGCCGCGGGGCTCGCCGGGGTCCTGGTGCACACCCTGTGGGCGCCGGGGGGCGTGCTGCTCGCCCTCGCGGGCACCGCGGCGGTGTGCGTGGGCGGTTCGCTGCTGACGGGGCGGCGGGCCGGGGCCGCCGTCCCCGCCGTGGCGTGGACGCTGACCGTCCTGCCCCTGGCGCTGTGGCGGCTGCCCGAGGGCGACCTCCTCGTCGCCGGAGACGCGGTCAGCTCGTACGTCTACCTCTACGGCGGGCTGGCGCTGGCCGTGGTGTGCGCCACCGTCCAGCCGCCCCCGCCACCGCGATCACGCGGTCCCGAAGACCCCACCGGGCGTCCCCAGTAAGGTAGTGCCGCCGGCGAGCCGTACTCGCAACACCATCCTCAGCGCGATGAGTGCGGCGCACCCAACCGGGAGATCCTGTTTTGAGCCGTGAAACTGACAGCTCGTATCCCTCGGGAAACGAGTCGGACGAGCCGAAGACCGAGACGACGCTGACCACGCGTATCCGGATCAACATTCCCGGATCCCGGCCCATTCCGCCGGTCGTCATGCGCAAACCGGTGAGCGAGGCGGACGCCCCCGCGGACGCCGGGAGAGCCGACCCGCCCGCCGCGCCGCCCGGCCCGCCGGCCGCCCCGGAGGCAGCCGCCCCCGCCGCGCCCCGGGAGACCAGCTCCTGGTTCGCGCCGCGCAAGGCGCCGGGCGGCCCGCCGCCCCTGGACGACGAGCGCCCGCCGCCCGCGGGCCACGCGCCGCCGCAGGCCGCGCCGCGCCCCGGCGCCCCGGACACCGCGCCGCCCGCGCCCGGCGGCCCGTTCGGCACGCCGCCCGACGGCATCGCGGTGCCGCCGGGAGCGGGGCGACCGGGCGCGCCGGGCAGCGGCGTCCCGGAGGCCGGCGCGCCCGGTCGCCCCGGTCAGGGCGTGGCCGGCGCGCACCTGGCCGGTTCGGGCGGGCCCGACGCCTACGGTTCCGGGCCCGGGGAGCCGGCCGCCCCGCCGCTCACCGGGCCGACCACCGGCCCGGTGAGCGGCGACATGCCGCTGCTGCCCCCGGAGTTCCGGGTGGACGGCCAGGCGGACGGGCCGGCGGCCGCGCAGCCGCCGTCGGGCCCGCCGCCGGTGCTGACCCCGCCGCCGGGCCACGGCGTGGGGGACACCGCGCCCGGCGGCATCCCCGCCGTGCCGGCCGACACTGCAGGACCGGGCGACGCGGCGGACGCGGACGCCTCCGACCTCGGCCCGCCCGAGCCCCCGGCGCCCGCCACGCCGCAGCCCGCCGCCCCGGCCCGGCCGCCCGCCCGGAAGAAGCGCTCCAAGCTGGTGCTCCTCGGCGTCGCCGCCGCCGGCGTCCTCGGCATCGCCTACGGCGCCGGGCTCCTGCTCAACCACGCCGACGTGCCCAACGGCACCACCGTCCTCGGCGTGGACATCGGCGGCAGCAGCAAGGCCGAGGCCGTCGCCACCCTGGAGCAGCGGCTCGGCGAGCGCGCCACCGCGCCGCTGACCCTGGAGGCCCAGGGGCGGACCCACGAGCTCAAGCCCAGCGTCGCCGGGCTCTCCCTCGACACCGAGACGACCGTCGCCTCGGTGACGGGCCGCGAGTACAACCCGGTGGCCGTCATCGGCTCGCTGGTGGGCGGCGAGCACCCCGCCGAGCCGGTCTTCACGGTGGACGACGAGAAGCTGCGCGCCGTCCTCGCCGACCTCACCGGCGACGCCGACGCGGAGACGGGCGCCACCATCACCTTCGAGGGCGGCGAGCCGGTCGTCGACCGCGGCGGTGCCGGGGAACGCGTCGACCCCGAGCGGGCCGCCGAGGCCGTCGAGCAGGCGTACCGCGAGCGGGCCGCGACCGGTGCGCAGACGACGGTCACCCTGCCGGTCAGCGAGCAGGGGCCGCAGGTCAGCGACGCGGAGTTCGAGCGCGCGCTGCGCGAGTTCGCGGAGCCGGCGATGTCCGGTCTGGTCACCGTGCGCGCGGGCACGACGGAGATCAGCTTCAGCCCGGAGCGCTCCCTGCCGAAGTTCCTGTCCATGCGCTCCATCGAGAGCGGCAAGCTGGTCGACCACTACGACCTGGAGGCCCTGGAGGACCTGTACGGAAGCACGTTCGACGGGGTCCTCGTCGCGCGCGGCGACGGCAGCCGCACGCCGGTGACCCCGCAGGACGTCGTCTCCGCCCT
The DNA here is from genome assembly GCF_026262575.1 of Streptomyces marinisediminis. Taxonomy (GTDB): domain Bacteria; phylum Actinomycetota; class Actinomycetes; order Streptomycetales; family Streptomycetaceae; genus Streptomyces; species Streptomyces marinisediminis. The sequence continues at coordinate 164,254 of NZ_JAPKFL010000012.1, read as the reverse complement.
CCGCCCCGCCCTGACGGAGACGGACCCGGCCCGGCGCATCGGGGTGATCCCGCTCGACGGGGCGTAGGCCCGCCTCCCGTGGCCGCCCGCGCGTGGTCCCGGGGGCGCCGCCGCGCCCCCGGGAACGCCGGGCGCCGCGCCCGTAGGCCCCGCCTCACCATGCGCCGCCGACCCGGCGGGACCGGTCGGACGGGCCCTAGTTCAGCCGGGCCCGGGCCGCCCTGGCCTCGTCGCGGACGCCGCGTGCCGCCTCCGGCTCGACGTCGGCGACGAGCGCGGCGTACTCCTCCAGGGCGTCCGCCCCGGCCAGGAACGCGCCGCGCTCCACCAGCAGCCGCGCCCGCTCGTAGCGCAACGGGGCCGGGTGGTGCGGCAGCAGCAACGACAGCTCCACCGCCCACAGCCGCACCCCGCCGCGCTCGGGCCGCCCCGCGGCCCAGGCCCGGATGTTGCCCAGCACCCGCAGGACGACGTCGACGGGATCGGCCGCGTGCAGCATGGCCGGGGTCAGCGGCGTGCCGGTGGCCCCGGACACCAGTGCGGAGGCGTCCTCGGCCGACAGCACCCGGCCGCCCGCGAACGGGTCGACCAGCACCTGGTCCGCGCCGCCCGGCTCACCGAAGCCGACGACGAAGTGCCCGGGCAGGGCGACCCCGTGCACCGGCGCGCCCGCCCTGCGGGCCACCTCCAGCCACACCACCGACAGCAGGATCGGCAGTCCGCGGCGCCGCCGCAGCACCGCGCTGAGCAGCGAGGAGTCCAGCCGCTCGTAGTCGCCCGCCGTGCCGTGGAAGCCCGCCCGCTCCCCGAGCAGCGCGGCCAGCGCGTCGGCCCACTCGCGGGGCGTGCGCCGGGGCGCGAAGGGCAGCAGGCCGGTCAGGCGGTCGAGTTCGATCTGCGCCGTGTCGACGAGCGCGTCGATCCCGTCCGCGGCCGCCTCCTCGTCCCCCGCGGCGCTCACCAGCAGGCACAGCAGCGCCAGGTCGGGCCGCTCGGCCCGGGCGGCCCGCGCGAACCGCTCGCGCAGCTCCGCGTCGTCACCCGGCGTCGGTTGCGGTTTCGATGTCTGCATGGGTTCCGCGTCCCGTCGGTCAGCCGCGCGGCGCGCGGTGGTGGTGGTAGCTGTGGTGCGGCGCGAACCCCAGGCGCTCGTACAGGCCGAGCGCCGCGGCGTTGTCCCGCTCCACCTGGAGGTAGGCGGCCGACGCGCCCTCGGCGAGCGCCCGCCGGGCCAGGGCGGCCAGCACCGCGCGGGCCAGACCGGTGCGGCGCCGCTGTGGCGCCACCTCGACGGCGGTGAACCCCGCCCAGCGGCCGTCGACGACGCAGCGGCCGATCGCGGCGGCGGGCCCGGCGTCCCCGGACCCGCCCGGCACGGTGGCGAACCACACGGACGGACCGCCGCCGAGCACGCGGACCGCCTCGGGGGCCGCCCGCCCCAGGCGCTGGTACCGGCCCAGCCACGCCGCGTCCGGGGCCCGCGCGAGCCGCACCTCGACCGGGTGGCCGGCGCCCCCTGGGGCGGCCCCGGGCGGATCCTCGGCGGCGTCCAGCGCGGGGGCGAGCCCGGCGACGCGCACGTCCGCGGACGCCTCACGGGTCCAGCCGCGCTCGGCCAGGGCCGCCGCCAGCACCTCGTCGGCGCCCTCGGCGCCCGTGCCCACCTGCACGTAGGCCGGCAGGCCGCGCCGGGCGTACCAGGCGGCGACGTGCTCCAGCGCGGCGTCCAGCGGCAGCCCGGGGTCGCCCAGGACCAGCACCGAGTTGGCGCGCCGGGTGAACCCGCCCGAGGCGCGCAGCGTCCACCCGCCCAGCGGCTCGCTCTCCACCGCGGGCCAGCCGCGGGCGGCCACCCGCGTCAGCTCGGCGTACCCGGCCGCCGGCAGGTCGCGGCGGCGGGCCGGGGCGGGTGGCACCACCTTCCCCGCGACCAGCCGCTCCTGCGGCACGCGCACCGCCGCGCCGTTCCGCCGTGTGACGCACAGCACTCCGTCCGTCCACGATGTGAGCACTCCGACCGTGTCCGTCAGGCGCGCGCCGTCCGCGCCCGGATCGGTCAAACTGCGCAACGACACGCGTTTCCCCACGTCAGCGGGGGACACCCGCACCTCAAGCTGTCCGCTCATGGTGAATTCCACTGCTTCGCCAGACCCTCTTGTTCTGCTGCTGCCCGGGAACCGCGATACTAGGTGCGGGCATCGACGACGCCGCGCTCCCGCGCGATATGGCCCTATCGAGGAGGAACGACAGCGTGACCTACGTCATCGCGCAGCCTTGTGTCGACCTGAAGGACAAGGCGTGCATCGAGGAGTGCCCCGTCGACTGCATCTACGAGGGCAAGCGCTCCTTGTACATCCACCCGGACGAATGCGTCGACTGCGGGGCCTGTGAGCCGGTCTGCCCGGTCGAGGCGATCTTCTACGAGGACGACACTCCGGAGGAGTGGCAGGACTTCTACAAGGCGAACGTGGAGTTCTTCGACGAGCTCGGGTCGCCCGGCGGCGCCAGCAAGCTCGGTCTGATCGACCGGGACCACCCGTTCGTCGCCGCGCTCCCGCCGCAGGAGCACGACGAGTGACCCCGCGGCGCGCACCGCGCGGCCGCGCCGCCTGACCGACGGGTCGGCGGCCCGCGCACCGCGCGGTACGGCGCCGTGCGCGCGGGCGGCGGTCCACCGCCGCCCGCGCGCGTCACCCGGCACGGCCGGCACTGCCGGTACAGCCGGTACTGCCGGTACTGCCGGTACTGCCGGCACTGCCGGTACAGCCAGTACCGCCGGTACAGCCCGGCACGCGAGCCTCGGTCCCGCACGGCGCCCCGCCGTGCGGGACCGAGGCGTTCCGCCGCCGCACCCGGCGGCCTCCCGTCCCCCGCCGCACCGCCACCGCACCGCCCGCCGCGCGGTCACCGCACCGCCCGGCGCGGGCCCACGAAAGCGAGCCGCCCCGTGTCCTCCCTGTCCGCCCGGCTGCCCCGGTTCCCGTGGGACCGGCTGGAGCCCTACAAGACGACCGCGGCCGCCCACCCCGGCGGCATCGTGGACCTCTCGGTCGGCACCCCGGTCGACCCGGTTCCCGAGGTGGTGCGGCGCGCCCTGGCCGCCGCCGCCGACCGGCCCGGCTACCCGACGGTGTGGGGCACGCCCGAGCTGCGGGACGCCATCGTGGGCTGGTGCGGCCGGCGCCTGGGCGCCCGCGGCCTCGGGCACACCGGAGTGCTGCCGGTCGTCGGCTCCAAGGAGCTGGTGGCCTGGCTGCCGGTGCAGCTCGGACTCGGCCCCGGCGACCGGGTCGCGTTCCCGCGCCTGGCCTACCCGACCTACGAGGTCGGCGCGCGCCTGGCCGGTGCCGAGCCCGTGGCCTACGACGACCCCCGCGAGGTCGACCCCGCGGGCCTGCGCCTGCTGTGGCTGAACTCGCCGTCCAACCCGACCGGCCGCGTCCTGGACGCCGACGAGCTGCGCCGGACCGTCGCCTGGGCCCGTGAGCACGGGGTGCTGCTGCTGAGCGACGAGTGCTACCTGGAGCTGGGCTGGGAGGCCGACCCCGTCTCCGTGCTCCACCCCGGCGTCTGCGGGGACGACCACACCGGAATCGTCGCCGTCCACTCGCTGTCCAAGCGCTCCAACCTCGCCGGCTACCGCGCGGCGTTCCTCGCCGGGGACCCGGCCGTGCTCGGTGGCTTGCTGGAGGTGCGCAAGCACGGCGGGATGATGGTGCCGGCGCCCGTGCAGGCCGCCACCGTCGCCGCGCTCGCGGACGACGCCCACGTGGCCGCGCAGCGCGAGCGCTACGCGGCCCGCCGCGCGGTGCTGCGCGCGGCGCTGGAGGGCCACGGCTTCCGCATCGAGCACAGCGAGGCGTCGCTGTACCTGTGGGCCACCCGCGACGAGCCGTGCTGGGAGACCGTCGCGGCCCTGGCCGAGCGGGGTGTCCTGGTCGCTCCCGGGGACTTCTACGGCCCGGCCGGCGCGCGCCACGTCCGCGTCGCCCTGACCGCCACGGACGCCGCGGTCGCGATGGCGGCGCAGCGCCTGAAGGACTGACGCGCCCGGAAACGGCGGGCGCCGGACACGGCGAGGGCCCGGGAACCTTGTGTTCCCGGGCCCTCGCCGTGGGGGTGCGGGGGCGATCAGGACGCGAGCGCCCGTCCCCGGAAGCGTCAGCCCAGCGGCAGACCGGCGATGGAGCCGCCACCCAGCGAGCTGGCGCCGACCGGGGCGAGGCTGGTCACCTGGTCGGTCGGCAGGCCGTTGTCGGTCACGGAGGTGACGGCCTTGCCCAGCAGGGCGCCGGACTCGCCCGCGACGGCGCCGGTCGCCCGCTGGGCCATCGGCAGCGTGGACTTGCCGAGCGACCCCACCGTGCGCCCGGCGGCCGGGACGGTCTGCTCGACGGCCTCGCCGCCGGCGTGGCCGGCCAGCTCGGTGACGTTGCGGGCGGCGCTGTCGACGCCCTCGCCAACGTTCTCCGTGTCCAGGTTGTCCAGGTTGCTGACGCCACCCAGGTCGGTGGTGGGCAGTTGGACGGCGTGGGCCGAGCCGGCGGCCGCACCGACGACGGAGGCCGCGCCCGCGGCCGTCAGCAGTGCGCTCTTGGCGATCCGGCGCGTGAAGGACATGATGCTCCTTTGACGGAGAGGTGGTGTTCGGGACCCCGGGGTGCTGCCCGGTGGACGCCGTGCCTATCGCCTGCACCGCCCGGAAGGTTGCGGCCCAGTTCGGTAAAGGATTGGCAATGCGTCGCATCATATGGGTGGGGCAAACCGGTCAATTGGTCGGTGGCGTCCGGCCCTTGGGGGCGCGCAGGCCAGTGCTCGCAAGGGTCGTCGGGTCGGATGCGCCCGGTGGGCCCACCGTCCGCCCGGCGTCAGCCCGCCGCACCGCGACGTGCCCCTTTCGAGGGGTGGCCGCACCTCTGTCCGAAGGCGGCGCCGGGCGGCGCGGGACGGCCGCTCCGATCGCACCGTGCGGTGGAGCCGGTTCCGGACGCGCGGCGTTCCGGCGTAGGGCCGGGCGGTGACGGGCGGTGACGGACGCCCGGCGCGGAGCCGTGCGGCGGGGAGTCCGACGGCGCGGGGAGCCGGGAGCGTGCGGCGGCACGCGGTCGGGCGCAAGGGCGTGCGGGTGCCCGGCACGGGGGCGTCCCGGCGCGGAGCCGTGCGGCGCGCGGGACGGGCGTGCGGGGTGTCCGGGGTGCGGGTCGGGAGCGGAGCGGGGCTACGGGGTCTGCGGCGCCCGTACCAGCGTCAGCCGGACGTCTTCGGCCGTCGCGCCGGACACCGTTCGCCAGCCGTCCGAGGAGCGCGCGGCCTCCCAGACCCGGTCGCCGTACCCGATCCGCGCGATGCCCAGTTCGGCGGCGTTCGCCAGGGACCAGTGCGCCAGCTCCCAGCCGCGCCGCGTGGTGCCCGCCGGACGCGCGTCGTCACCGGAGTCGTCCGGCGCCCCCGCGTCCGGCACCGGGATCACCAACTCCCCGTCGCCCGGGGCGCTCCGCCCGCCGCTGACCTCGGCGCCCGCCAGCAGGTCGGCGCCGAACTCCCGGTGCAGCTTCTCCCGTACCCGCTCGGCGTCCCCGGGCGCGGTGAGCCCGAGGCCGGTGCAGTTCAAGGAGGTGGCCGCCCGCCCGGTGAGCGCCGCGGTGAGTTGGGCCGCCCGCGGCTCGTGCTTGGCGTAGGCGTCGGGGAAGCCGCTGCGCTGCACCTTCTGCGCGGCGACGGTCAGCGGCAGTCCGGCGTAGTCGGGGATCTCGACGAGGTGCTCGTAGAACTTCTCCGCCGCGTACACCGGGTCCATGATCTGGTCGGAGGTCCCCCAGCCCTGCGAGGGCCGCTGCTGGAACAGGCCGAGCGAGTCGCGGTCGCCGTAGTCGATGTTGCGCAGGCTCGACTCCTGCATCGCCGTGGCCAGGGCTATCGTCACCGCGCGCTCGGGCAGCCCGCGCGCCGCGGCCACGGCCTCGATGGTCGCGGCGTTGCGCACCATCTCCGGCTCCAGCTCGTAGGGTTCCTCCCCCTCGCCCGCGCGCACCAGGCAGCGGGGCCCGCCGCCGTCCGTCGAGACGTACTGCACGACCAAGTAGCCGACCAGCGCCAGCAGCACCGCGCCCGCGGCGACGGCCCGCAGCCACCGCCCCCCTCGCGCCCTTCCCCGCTCGCCCATGCGACCAGCCTATCCGGCGCCCGGTAGGGTCGGCCCATGCCCGTCAACTCGCTGGATCTGCACCAGGACGCCGCCGCGCTGACCGCACAGCTCATCGACCTGCCCTCGGTCAGCGGCGAGGAGAAGCCGCTCGCCGACGCCATCGAGGAGGCGCTCGGCGACCTGCCGCACCTGCGTGTGCTGCGCTACGGCAACAACGTCGTCGCCCGCACCGAACTGGGCCGCGCCGAGCGCGTGGTGCTGGCCGGGCACATCGACACCGTGCCGATCGCGGACAACGTGCCCGCCCGCCGGGACGCCGACGGCCTCCTGTGGGGCTGCGGCGCCTCGGACATGAAGTCCGGCGTGGCGGTGCAACTGCGCATCGCCGCCACCGTGCCCGAGCCCCGCCGCGACCTGACGTTCGTCTTCTACGACAACGAGGAGGTCGACGCCGACCGCAACGGCCTCGGCCACCTCGCCCGCGCCCACCCCGACTGGCTGGCCGGGGACTTCGCGGTGCTCCTCGAACCCTCCAGCGGGCGGGTCGAGGGCGGCTGCCAGGGCACGCTGCGCGTCGAGCTGCGCACCGGGGGCCGCCGCTCCCACTCCGCGCGGAGCTGGCTGGGCGACAACGCGATCCACCGCGCCGCGCCGATCCTGGCCCGGTTGGCCGACTACGAGCCGCGCCGCGTGGTCATCGACGGGCTGGAGTACCGCGAGGGGCTGAACGCGGTCGCCGTCACCGGGGGTGTCGCGGGCAACGTCATCCCCGACGCCTGCACCGTCACCGTCAACTACCGCTATGCGCCCGACCTGGGCGAAGACGCGGCGGTCGCCCACGTGCGCGAGGTCTTCGACGGCTGCGGCGTCGCCGACTTCGCGGTGGTGGACCACTCGCCGGCGGCCCTGCCCGGCCTCTCCCACCCGGCCGCCGCGGCCTTCACGGAGGCCGTGGGCGGCACCCCGCTGCCCAAGTTCGGCTGGACCGACGTCTCCCGCTTCAGCGCGCTCGGCGTGCCGGCCGTCAACTACGGCCCCGGCGACCCGAACTTCGCCCACAAGGTGGACGAGCGGGCCGAGGAGGCGCTGATCCACCACTGCGAGGCCCGCCTGCGGGCGTGGCTGACGACGCCGTAGCCCGCGCCGTCCGATCCGGGTGCCCGGGCCGGGGGCGGGCACTCCCGACTTCGGCCCCGGCCCCGCCCCGCCCCGGTTCCTGCTCCGGCCCTGTCCTGTCCACGGCACCGGCTCCGGTTCCCGGCCGGTTCCGGCTCCGGTTCACGGCCCGGCTTCGGCGGTGGCGCGGGGCCGGGTCGTCGTCGCCGTTGACCGGCGTTAACGCGCACCGCACTCCGCGTTCGACCGCGGCGCGGCGCCGAGCCGTACGCTGGCGCACAGATCGAAGCCGGAGGGAGCACCACATGAGCAGCTCAGCGCAGGAACGGGGGCCGCAGCCCGGAGAGACGCCCGGCCCGGAGGACGAGCCGGGCGCGGACGCCGGAGGCGCCGGTGGCCGCGAGGCGCGGGAGCAGCACCTCGGCCCGGTGGTGCGCCGCCGCGGCCAGACGCTGGCCGGCACCACCGACCAGCGCCTGCTGGAGTCGCGCGGCCCCGGCGACTTCGTCCACAAGGACCCCTGGCGCGTCCTGCGCATCCAGTCCGAGTTCGTCGAGGGTTTCGGCGCGCTCTCCGAGATCGGCCCCGGCATCAGCGTCTTCGGCTCCGCCCGCACCCACGAGGGCTCCCCCGAGTACGCGGCGAGCCGGGCCATCGGGCGGGCCCTGGTGGAAGCCGGGTTCGCGGTGATCACCGGTGGCGGCCCGGGCGCGATGGAGGCGGCCAACCGCGGCGCCTCCGAAGCGGGTGGCACCTCCATCGGCCTGGGCATCGAGCTGCCCTTCGAGCAGGGTCTGAACCAGTACGTCGACCTCGGCGTGAACTTCCGCTACTTCTTCGTCCGCAAGACCTGCTTCGTGAAGTACTCGCAGGGCTTCGTCGTGCTGCCCGGCGGCATGGGCACGCTGGACGAGCTGTTCGAGGCCATCACCCTGGTGCAGACGCGCAAGGTGACCCGCTTCCCGATCGTGCTGTACGGCTCGGCGTACTGGGAGGGCCTGCTCGGCTGGCTGCGCGACACCGTGGCGGGCGAGGGCAAGGTCTCTCCCGGCGACCTGGACCTGATCAACCTCACCGACGACGTGGACGAGGTCATCCAGCTCCTCACCAAGTGACCCTCCGGGCCCCGGGCCGTCCACGAGCGTGCCGCCGCCGGGGCGTCCGGGAGGGGCGGGCGGCCGGCGGGCCGGGGCCGGGCCGGTGCCCGGAGGGCGCCGGCGCCGGCCGGGCCGCGCGGGGGTCAGGCCAGGCCGCGCCGGGCGACGGCCGGGGGGCGGTGCCCGGCGATCGAGGCCACCATCTCCAGCACCTGCCGGGTCTCGGCCACCTCGTGCACCCGGTAGACCCGGGCGCCCAGCCAGGCCGAGACGGCGGTGGTGGCCAGCGTGCCGACGAGCCGGTCCTTCACGGGACGGTCCAGCGTCTCGCCGACGAAGTCCTTGTTCGACAGGGAGACGAGCACCGGCCAGCCGGTCGCCGCCATCTCCGGCAGTCTGCGGGTGGCCTCCAGCGAGTGCCGCGTGGACTTGCCGAAGTCGTGCCCGGGGTCGATGAGGACGCCGTCGCGGCGCACCCCGAGCGAGACGGCCCGCTCGGCCAGGCCGAGCGTGGTGCGCAGGATGTCGGCCATGACGTCGTCGTAGGCGGCGCGGTGGGGCCGGGTGCGCGGTTCGGCGCCGCCGGTGTGCGTGCACACCAGCCCGGCTCCGTACCGCGCGGCGACCTCCGCCAGTTTCGGGTCGGCCCCGCCCCAGGCGTCGTTGAGCAGGTCGGCTCCGGCCTCGCACACGGCCCGGCCCACCTCGTGCCGCCAGGTGTCGACGCTGATCACCACGTCCGGGTGGCGGCGGCGCACCTCCGCGACGAAGGAGACGGTGCGCCGGATCTCCTCCTCGGCCGTGACCTCCTCCCCGGGCCCGGCCTTCACGCCGCCTATGTCGACGATGGCCGCCCCCTCGGCCACCGCCTGCTCGACGCGGGCGAGGGCGGGCTCGTCGCGGAACGTGGCGCCCTGGTCGTAGAAGGAGTCCGGGGTCCGGTTCACGATCGCCATGAGCACCGGCTCGTGTTCCGCGAACTCCCGCCGTCCCAGCCGCAGCATCTGACGCTTCCTTCCCCTGTGACCGTCCTGCGCCGACCCTAGCTGTCGGCGCGGCGTGGCACGATCAGAACCTGACCCACTGACGACGACGGTCCGGGAGCGCGCGTGTACTGGTTCTTGCTGCTGGCACTGCTGGCGGTGGTCGCGGCGGTGACGCTCGCCGTCGTCGGCAGCGGTGACGGGCGCGGCGGCCCCGCCCGCGGCGGGCTGAGCGACCCGGTGCCGGACGGCCGGGTGGTGGCACTGCCCGCCGACCGCCCGCTGGCCCGGCCGGACGTGGCCGGGCTGCGGCTGCCGCTCGCCCTGCGCGGCTACCGCATGGACGAGGTGGACGAGGTGCTGGACCGGCTCGGCGCGGAGCTGGCCGAGCGCGACGCCCGCATCGCCGAGCTGGAGTCCGCGCTGGCCGGGGCCCAGGCCGCGGCGCTGGGCGGCACCGAGCTGTTCGGCGAGGACGAGCGGGGCCGCGACGGGGGGCCGGCGTGACGAGCGACGCGCTGGCCGGTCCGGACGGCGCGCCGCGCTGCCCCTGGGGCGCCGGGCCGCCGGACTACACCGCCTACCACGACGCCGAGTGGGGCCGCCCGGTGCGCGGGGACGACGCCCTGTTCGAGCGGCTGTGCCTGGAGGCGTTCCAGTCCGGCCTGTCCTGGTTGACGATCCTGCGGCGCCGGGAGGGTTTCCGCACCGCGTTCGCCGGGTTCCGCATCGCGGAGGTGGCCCGCTTCACCGAGGCCGACCGCGCCCGGCTGCTCGCGGACGCGGGCATCATCCGCAACCGCGCCAAGATCGACGCCGTGCTCGCCAACGCCCGGGTACTGGCCGGGTGGGACGCGGGCGAGCTGGACGCGCTCATCTGGTCCCACGCCCCCGCGCCCGGCCGCCCGGCTCCGGCGGGGCTCGCGGACGTCCCGGCCAGCACCGCGGAGTCCACGGCGCTGGCGCGGGAGCTGAAGCGGCGCGGCCTGCGTTTCGTCGGCCCCACCACGGCCTACGCGCTGATGCAGGCGTGCGGCCTGGTCAACGACCACCTGGCCGACTGCGCCTACCGCTGACGCCGCCCGGGCCGCGTCCGGGCGTCCGGGCCGCGTCCGACCGCTGGGGGCGTGGCCGAGCGCCCGGGCCGCGTCCGGGCGTCCGGGCGGCCGGGGCGGCGTCGCGCGGTCACCGCCCCGTGAAGCGCGGCTGCTCCTTGCGCACGAACGCCTCCACGGCGATCTCGTGGTCCGCCGAGCCGCCGGCCCGCAGTTGCAGCTCCGCCTCTTTGGCCAGGGTCTCCTCCAGCGTGTGGGCGGCGCCGTAGGCCATCGCCTGCTTCATCGCCGCGTACGCCCCGGTCGGCCCGGTGGCGAGCCGGCGGGCCACGGCCTCGGCCTCGGCCGCCAGCTCGTCCGCCGGCACGACCCGGTGGACCAGCCCCAGCTCCAGCGCCTCGGCGGCCCGCACGGTCCGGGGGAAGAACAGCAGCTCCGTGGCCCGGGCCGGGCCCACCAGCCGCGGCAGCGTCCACGCCATCCCGGAGTCCGTGGACAGGGCGACGCCCGCGAAGGAGGTGTTGAACGCGGCGGTGTCGGCCGCCAGGCGGTAGTCCGCGGCGAAGGCGAAGCCCGCCCCCGCGCCGGCGGCGACCCCGTTGACCGCCGCGACCACCGGCTTGGGCATTTCGGCCAGCGCCAGCGCGATCGGGTTGTAGTGCCGCTCCACGGTGTCCAGCGCGCCGCCTCCGGCCTCCCGCAGCGCGCCGACGTGCTCCTTGAGGTCCTGCCCCACGCAGAACGCCCGTCCGCTGCCGGTGAGCAGCACGGCCCGCACGGCGTCGTCGTCCGCCGCGTGCCGCAGGGTGTCCCTGAGGGTTTCCTTGAGTTCGGTGTCGAGGGCGTTCATCGCGTCGGGGCGGTGGAGCACGATCGTCGCGAGACCCTCGGTCACGTCGTAGCGCACGGTGTCGGCCATGCGCACAGCATGACGGAGATCATCACGCACCGATATACGGACGCCGGTGTGACCTGCGTCAAACGGTCCGGCGGCGGCGCGGGCGAAGTATCGCAGGGAGACCGCCGGATTGCGTGGTTTTGCGGAACGGGTTGTCCAGGAGTTCCCCGCCGATGTTGGTCATCGGGTCGTGCCATGCGGGATAATGGCCAGGAAGCATTGTGTTCGATGCCGGTGGCGTCCTGCCTGTCCAGGGGCGGTCGGCTGGCGTGGAGCTGGTCCAGGAAGGGGAACGAGCATGGCGGCCATGAAGCCGCGGACGGGTGATGGCCCGCTCGAGGTGACCAAGGAGGGGCGGGGCATCATCATGCGCGTTCCGCTCGAGGGCGGAGGGCGACTCGTCGTGGAGCTGACCCCTGACGAGGCGGTGGCTCTCGACGAGGAGCTGAAGAAGGTCACGAGCTGAACCTTCCGGTCACCGGCCGAACTCCGCCGCCCCCCGCGCCTCACCGCGCCGGGGGCGGCGCTGTTCCGCCCCGGCGGCAAGCGCCTCCTCGCGCCCCGGCCCCGGTGGCGGCCCGGGCGGTGACGCGGCGGGCGTCAGGCTCCGCGGGGCACCGCGCACAGCAGGCCGTCGCCCACCGGCAGCAGGGACGGCAGCAGCGCCTCGCTGTCCCGCACGGTGCGCAGCAGCTCCCGCAGCGCGAGGACCTCCTCGGGCTGCGCCCCGGAGTCGACCGTGCGGCCGTCCGCGAAGACGCCCTCGAAGCAGATCAGCCCGCCCGGCCGGAGCAGGCGCAGGCACTCCTCCAGGTAGAGCCCGTACTCCAGCCGGTCGCTGTCGCAGAAGACGAGGTCGTAGCCGCCGTCGGCCAGTCTGGGCAGCACGTCCAGCGCCTTGCCGGGGATGAAGCGGGCGCGGTTGGCGGCGAAGCCGGCCGCCCGGAACGCCTCCCGCGCGAACTGCTGGCACTCCGGCTCGACGTCCACCGTCGTCAGCACCCCGTCGGGCCGCATGCCGTGCAGCAGGTGGAGGCCGGAGACGCCGGTGCCGGTGCCGATCTCGGCGACCGCCTTCGCGCCCGTCGCCGCGGCCAGCAGCCGCAGGGCCGCGCCCGTACCGTCGGACACCGGCCGCAGACCCGAGTCCCGCGCCCGGTCACGGGCCCAGGCCAGGGCGACGTGCACCGCGCTGTCGGCGGTCTCCCCGCCATACGCATCGGCGAACGCCCAGCTCGTCAGCCGGTTGCCGGTAATCTCCCTCTCCTGTCCCCGCGAACCACCAACCGTGACTGTATCCGCTGCCCCGGGAACCCGCTGATGGGACCGGGCGTTGGAGAAGGAGCGGCACCTCGCCGGCCGGTCCGCCGGCGGCGGGGCGGCGCGTCGGAAAGCCGGTCAAAGATGTTTATCCGGAACTAACGGGCGGGGTGACTATGGTAGGGGCTCCACTGGACACCACCAGAGCCACCAGGGGAGGTGCGGCTCCACACGGCGTCCGGGGAGTGCTCGGGCACTTCCGCAGGGCGCACGCCGAGCCATCATCCGTGACCGACACCGCTGACGACCGCCAGGCCGCCCGCTCCGCATCCGACGCCGCGCCCGCCACCCGGGCCACCTTCGCCACCGATGCGGACAGCCAGGCGTGGGCTCCTCCGTCGTGGGAGGAGATCGTCAGCACGCACAGCGCACGGGTGTACCGCCTCGCCTACCGGCTGACGGGCAACCAGCACGACGCGGAGGATCTCACCCAGGAGGTCTTCGTCCGCGTCTTCCGCTCGCTGTCCACCTACACCCCGGGCACGTTCGAGGGCTGGCTGCACCGGATCACCACCAACCTCTTCCTGGACATGGTGCGCCGCAAGCAGCGCATCCGGTTCGACGCGCTGGGGGACGACGCCGCCGAGCGGCTGCCCAGCCGCGAACCCTCCCCGCAGCAGCACTTCAACGACACCCACTTCGACGCGGACGTGCAGCAGGCCCTGGACACCCTCGCGCCGGAGTTCCGCGCCGCGGTCGTCCTGTGCGACATCGAGGGGCTGTCCTACGAGGAGATCGCGGCCACGCTCGGCGTGAAGCTCGGCACCGTCCGCAGCCGCATCCACCGGGGCCGCTCGCATCTGCGCAAGGCCCTGCAGCACCGTTCGCCCACGCGCCGCGGCGCCCGCCGCGCCGTGCCCGTCGCGGTGGGGGTGGCGAACGAAGGAGGCGTGGCATGAGCGGCGCCCCGGAGCCCACCCGGGCCGAACAGCACCTGGGGGACCGGCTCGCCGCGCTCGTCGACGGCGAGCTGGGCCACGACGCCCGCGAGCGCGTCCTCGCCCACCTGGCCACCTGCCACGGCTGCAAGGCCGAGGCGGACGCGCAGCGGCGGGTCAAGAGCGTCTTCGCCGACACCGCGCCGCCCCCGCCCTCCGCCGGGCTGCTGGCCCGCCTGCAGGGACTGCCGGTGACCGCCCACGCGGACACCTCCCCAGCGGGCTCCGCCCGCGAGGACGACGGCGGCGGGCCCGGCGGCGGGGCCCGCTCCCCGCTGGACTTCTCCTACCTCGCCGGCGCCGCCCCGCCCGCGGACCGGCTGCGGCCGGCGGACGGCTTCCCGGTCCACCGGCCGTCCGCGGCGGACCGGGGGCTGGAGCGGGGGCTGGAGCGGGCCGCCGCCGTGCGGGGGCGCCGCCGGTTCGCGTTCGCCGCGGCGGGCGCGTTCTCGCTGGCCGCCGTCGCCCTCGGGAGCGCCCTGGGCGGGGCCGCGCCGGGCCAGCAGCCGACGGCGTCCACCGGGCCGGGCACCGCGCCGCCGCGCACCACGGCGGGCGTGGAGCGCCCGGCCGACCGCCGCAACGAGTCGGTGGCGCAGGGCTTCGCCCCCGCCCGCAAGGGCACCGGCGGGCGCGCCGTGTCCGACGGCCCCACGACGGCGCCGGGCGCCGTCGCCGTCCAGGCCGCCCCGGGCGCGGGCGCGCCGCCGCACCGCTACCCCGCGTACGCCCACGCTCCCGGCGTGCCCTTCCCGCCGGTGCCGCCGGCCGCGCTGCGCGTGTCCGCCACGCCGGGGCCCTCGCCCGCGCCCGGCGCGACCCCGATGGCGGTCTCGCGGCGTCCGTGACGCGGGCCCGCTGCGCCGCGGCCCCCGCACCTGGTTCAATGCAGGGCCCGGCTGTCCAGGCGGGGCCTGGTTGAATGCAGGCGCAGACAGCGGGTCGGCAGCGGGGCTGCCGCACGAGCGCGAGTGTGGGGACGAGATGGACGAGGCCAAGGCGAGCGGAACGAACGCGGCGTGGTGGAGCCGCCCGGGTCCGCCGCCAGGCCCCCGGTCGGCGGACCCGGCCCGCCCCGAGGCCACGCAGCCCGCCGGGCCCCCCGCGGCGCCGCCCGGGCCACCCGCACCGCTGCACGGCGAGGACCCGTACGCCACCCCGCCCTACGGCGACCCCGGGCCCTGGTCCCCGGCCCCGCCGGTCCAGCACCCCGGCGCGACGCCCGCCTCCGGCACCCCCGTGCCCCCGGCGCCGCCCGCCGCCACCCCGGGCGCGCCCGCCGCGGGCGGCGCGGTCGAGCGCGGCCAGGCCGCGCCCCCGGCGGTAGCGGCGCGGGCCGCGGCCCCGGGCGCGGCCCCGACGGCGGCCTGGCAGGGCTACGACCCGTGGGCCCAGCCGCAGGGCGCGCCCCCGGCCGAGGCGGCCGGGCGGAGCGGGCGGCCGCGCGCCGGGCGCCTGCTCGCGGCGGCGCTCGTCCTGGCGCTGGTGGCCGGGCTCGGCGGTGGGCTGCTCGGCGCCTACCTCGAACGCCAGGGCCTGTTCGGCACCGTCACGCTGCCGCAGGCGGAGCCCCGGGACGTGGCGCGTCCGTCCGGCAGCGTGGCCGGGATCGCCGACGCCACCCTGCCCGGCGTCGTCACGCTCCACGTGCGTGGTGCCACCGAGGCCGGCACGGGCACCGGGTTCGTGCTGGACGACAAGGGCCACATCCTCACCAACGACCACGTGGTGGCCCCGGCGCGCGAGGACGGCCGGATACAGGTCACCTTCACCAGCGGCGAGACGGCCACGGCCCGCCTCGTCGGCGGTGACACCGGGTACGACCTGGCCGTGGTGAAGGTCGACAACGTGGTCAACCTGCGTCCGCTCCCGCTCGGCGACTCCGACACGGTCAAGGTCGGCGACCCGGTGGTGGCCATCGGAGCCCCCTTCGACCTGGCGGGCACCGTCACCTCCGGGATCATCAGCGCCAAGGAGCGGCCCATCGTCGCCGGCGGTGAGGAGGGGGCCAGCGACGTCAGCTACGTCAACGCGCTCCAGACCGACGCCGCGATCAACCCGGGCAACTCCGGCGGGCCGCTCGTGGACGGCGAGGGCCGGGTCATCGGCGTCAACTCCGCGATCCGCTCGGTCGGGGGCTCGCCCGACAGCCAGGGCGGCTCGATCGGGCTGGGGTTCGCCATACCGGTCAACCAGGCCAAGCGGGTCGCCGAGGAGCTGATCAACACCGGCCGGGCCACGCACCCGGTGATCGGCGTGCGCGTCGACATGACCTACGGCGGCGAGGGAGCCCGCATCGGCTCGCCCGACGGCGACCGCCCGGCCGTCGTCCCCGGCGGCCCGGCCGACGCGGCCGGGCTGCGCGACGGCGACGTCATCACCGAGGTGGACGGCGAGGTCATCCGCACCGGTGAGGAACTGATCGTGAAGATCCGCAGCCACCGCCCGGGCGACGTGCTCGACCTCACGGTCGAACGCGACGGACGGACCCGCACGATCGCGGTCACCCTGGGCTCCGGCGACTGACCGGTGGGCGGCGGCCCGGCCGGGCCTTGGCTTGGCCGTCCGGCCCGACCTCGGCCCGGCTGTCCGGCCCGGTCCCCGGTCCGGTGGCTCGGCGCCGCCCCCGGTCGGGCCGGGGGCGGCGCCAGAACGCGGGCCGTGCCGACTCCCGGAACGCGCGGTGCGCCGGGTACCGTTGCGGGGGGCCGGTGGTTGCCCCGCCGGCGAGACGTCGACGGTGTCGGTTGAGCGGAGGAGCGCGGCACGTGTTCATGGACATAGGGGCGCTTGAGTTCGCGGTGCTGTTCATCCTCGCGGTGCTGCTCTTCGGCCCGGAGAAGCTGCCGCGCATGATCCAGGACGTCGCGGGGTTCATCCGCAAGGTCCGGCAGTTCTCCGACAACGCGCGGGACGACATCCGCAAGGAGCTGGGCCCGCAGTACCAGGACTTCGAGTTCCAGGACCTCCACCCGAAGCGGTTCGCGCAGAAGCACCTGATGGGCGACGGCGACGCGCTGGGCCTGAAGGAGCTGCGCAACGACCTCGACGTGCGCGAGGACCTGCGCCAGTTCGACATGCGCAAGGAGCTGACGGAGGTCACCGACGCGGTGAACGGGCACGACGCCCCCGGGCCGGTGGCGGCGTCCGGTGCCGCGGCCGGCGCGGGCGCCGCGGTGCCGGACCGGCTGCGGAAGAAGGACACCACCGCGACGGGCGAACGGCCACCCTTCGACGCCGACGCCACCTGAACCGTCACCCCTCGGCACACCCCGCACCGCGCCACCGTTGCCCCGCGCTCCGCGCGGGGCCGACGTCTCGGGCGCGCCTCCGCGCCGGGCCGCCGTTCCCCGCCCCCGGAATCCGGAGGGGCGCACCACCGCGCACCACCGCCGCGCTCGGCGGTGACATCACCCCACTAGGGGTGAATCATCACCTGATCAACTGATCCCCTGATCTCATTCGGGGCGGATCAGTAGTTATTCTCCCTGTGTCCGGGGCAGCAACCCGGGTGTCACCGGCGAGGAGGCTTCAGGTTCATGGAGAGCACCAGACGGGCGGCACCGTCACCGGCGTTCGCCCCGGCGCCCACCCCGTCCGTCGCGCACCGCACCGTGGACGGGTATCTCATGGCCACCTTCCCCTGGTACGGCCTGGACGACGCCTACACCGGCCCGCGCTGGCTGATGCAGGTCGGCACGGCGGCCGACGGCACCGTGGAGCACGGTTCCACCGGCCACGGCGAGCAGCCGTCGCTGCGCCTGGAGGCCGACCCGCACGAGCAGCGCTTCGCCGTCGTCGTGACCGTCGCGAGCCGCCCGCAGCGCAAGAGCGCGGACGGCACGGGCACGCTGGAGGCCACGTCCGTCTCCTCGGCCGCCTGGCTCGCCGGGTCCGGCCTGCTGTCGTGCACCTGGCCCACCCACATGGACCGGGCGCTGCGCCAGGACTGGCTGGACCAGCAGACGGCCCTCGCGTGGGACCTGGCCGACCACCTCGGCGCGGACGGCTGGTCCAGCCTCACGCTCCCCGTCGACGGCGTGCCCACGCCGTTCCACTACCGCGACTCCGCGTACGGCTGGGTGCTCGCGGGCGCCGGGGACGACGGCGTGCACATCGGCGCGTACGGGCGCGGGCTGAGCGCCTACGGGCTCGGCTTCAGCGTCATCGCGGATCTGGCCGCCTACGACCGGCCGCGCCCGGCCGCCGACGCCTGAGCCGCCCGGCGCCGGCGCGGCGCCCGAGCCCCGCGGCGTCTCGTCCGAGCCGTGCGGCGCCCGGGCCCGCAGCGCCTCACCGCGCCCGCCCGGGCCGGGCCCGCCGAACCGGCGCCCGTGTCACCGGAGCGCGGGCCGGCGGGGCGGAGGAGATCAGAACTTGTTGCGCGGCGTGATGCCCAGGGACATGCCGGACAGCCCGCGCTGCCGGCCGCCGAGCTTGCCCGCCACCGCGCGGATCGCCGCACCGGCCGGCGAGTCGGGGTCGGTCAGCACGACCGGCTTGCCCTCGTCGCCGCCCTCGCGCAGCCGCACGTCGATGGGGATGGCGCCGAGCACCGGCACGTTCGTCCCGGTCGTGCGGGACAGGCCGTCCGCGACGCGCTGTCCGCCGCCGGTGCCGAAGACGTCGACCATCTCGTCGCAGTGCGGGCACGGCAGCCCGGACATGTTCTCCACGACGCCCACGATCTTCTGGTGCGTCTGCACCGCGATCGACCCGGCCCGCTCGGCGACCTCGGCGGCCGCCTGCTGCGGGGTGGTGACGACCAGGATCTCCGCGTTCGGGATGAGCTGGGCGACGGAGATCGCGATGTCGCCCGTGCCCGGTGGCAGGTCGAGGAGCAGCACGTCCAGGTCGCCCCAGTAGACGTCGGCCAGGAACTGCTGGAGCGCGCGGTGCAGCATGGGGCCGCGCCACACCACGGGCGCGTTGCCCGGCGTGAACATCCCGATCGAGATCACCTTCACGCCGTTCGCGGACGGCGGCATGATCATGTCCTCGACCTGCGTCGGACGGCCCTCGGCGCCCAGCATGCGCGGCACGGAGTGGCCGTAGATGTCGGCGTCGACCACGCCGACCTTCAGTCCGTCGGCGGCCATCGCGGCGGCCACGTTCACCGTCACCGAGGACTTGCCGACGCCGCCCTTGCCGGAGGCCACGCAGTACACGCGGGTCAGCGAGTTCGGCTGGGCGAAGGGCACCTCCCGCTCGGCCTGCCCGCCGCGCAGCGAGCTGGCCAGCTCGCGCCGCTGCTCGTCGCTCATGACGTCCAGCTCGACGTCGACGCCGGTCACGCCGGTCACGCCGCGCACCGCCTCGCTCACCCGCGAGACGATCGTCTCGCGCATCGGACACCCGGAGACCGTCAAGTACACCCCGACGGCGACCGAACCGTCGGCCGCGATGTCGACCGACTTGACCATGCCCAGGTCGGTGATCGGGCGGTGGATCTCCGGGTCGTTCACCGTCGCGAGCGCGGCGCGCACCGCCTCGTCGGTGGGAGCCGGTCCGTACGTGTCGGTAGCCATACGACGATGGTACGGCGCCCGCCCGTACCTTCGCCGCCAGGGCGGGGACGCGGTGGGGGTAGGGTGCGGTTGCCCCAGCCCCCACACAGCGGAGGACGAGCCGACGTGACAGCCTCACCCGGTGGAGCCCGAGGTGTCAGGAGGGCGGTGACGGGGACGGTCTGCGCGGCGCTTGTGGCGTTGCTCACGGCCTGCGGGACGAGCGACCCGGACGCCGGTACGAACGGGGTCGGCAAGCTGGCGGCCGAGCAGATCGAGGAGCGCGCCCGCGCCGCCGCCGAGGACGCGCGGACGGTGCGGCTCTCCGGCACCCTCGTGAGCGACGACCGCACCTACCGGCTCGACATGCGCCTCACCCCCGAGGGCGGCGTGGGGGAGGTCGCCGCGCGGGGCGGCACCCGCTTCGAGCTCCTGCGGGTGGCCGAGGAGCTGTACCTGAAGGCCGACGCCGCGTTCTGGGCCCACCAGGAGCACACCGGCGAGGAGCCCACCGAGGCCGACCGGGAGGCGGCGGGCAAGCTGGACGGCAAGTACGTGAAGGTCCCGCCCGAGGACCCCTCCTACCGGCAGTTCAGCGCGTTCACCCAGATGGACGTGCTGCTGGACCTGGTGCTGGCGATGAACGGCGAGCGCGCGACGGGCGAGCGCGGCGAGGTGGACGGCGTCCGCACGGTCCGCGTCACGGCCGACGGCGGACGCGGCGGGGTCATGGACGTCTCCCTCGCCGGCACGCCCTACCCGCTGCGCCTGGAGCGGGCCGGGGACGCGGGCACGGTGACGCTGTCGAACTGGAACACGCGGTTCGCGCTGCGGGCGCCCGAGGAGGAGCAGGTCGTCGACTACGGGCAGGAGATCTTCGCCGAGGAGTGAACGGCGCGGGGCCGGCGCTTCCGGGGCGGCCGCTCCCGGGCGAACGGCGCGGGGCGGGCGGTGCGAGGCGAACGGCGCGTCGGCCGGACGGCGCGTCGGCCGGACGGCGCGAGGGCCGGACGGCGCGGGCCCGCGGGGTTGCGGTGCTCAGCGTCGGCGGCGGAGCAGCAGGCGGGGCAGCGCGGCCGGAGCCGGGCGGCGGGTGGTGGCCGGGGTCGGCAGGGGGGCGGCGGCCGTGGCGGCGTCCGGCATCGCCCCGGGGCGCTGGAGCGCCGCGCCCTCGGGGACCAGGCGCAGCACACGGCACCGCGCGGCCCACCGCTCCAGCACCGTGCCGAAGTCGGGGGCGTTCAGGCGCTTGCCCCTGAGCTCCTCGGCCGTGGCCGTCCACGCCTCGGTGCCCGGTTCCAAGGCGGTCACCCGGGCCGGGAAGACGACCAGGCGACCGCCCTTGTCCTTGCTGCGGACGCTGACCGTCGCGCTCGCCCCGTCGGCCAGGCCCAGCCCGTCCAGGGGCTGCTCCCCGGGGCCGTCGCCCACCAGGCAGACCGCGCCGTCGTGCCAGACGTGCCACAGCGCGCGGGCCGGGCCCTGCGGGCCGCGCACCCACACCAGGGCGGACTTCTTCGCGGCCTCCTCGACGAGGGCCCGCTCGAACAGGGCGCCGGAGGCGACGGGGGCGGCGTCGGTCATGCGCCGAGACTACCGTGGCCGGAATCGTCAGCAGCACGCACGGGTCACGCGCCTTACCCTGGCGGGGGTGCCGCACCGAGCGGCCCGCACCGGTGGAAGGGGAGGCACGCATGCGCGGTGCCGAGCGCGTACCGGCCACGTCGGCCACCCCGGCGACCGCCCGCTCGGTCGGGGCCGGGCGGGAGCACGGACGGGAGCTGGCGCTGCTGGGGGTGGCGGTCTTCGGCATCTCCGTCTCCGCGCCGCTGATCGCCGCCACCGCGGCCCCCGCCCTGGCCATCGCCTTCTGGCGCAACGCCATGGCCGTGGGCGCGCTCGTCCCCGTGGCACTGCTGCGGCGGCACCGGGCGGCGCTGCGCGCCATGGGGCGCCGCCGGCTGGCGCTGGCGGCCGCCGCGGGCGTGCTGCTCGCGGTGCACTTCGCGCTGTGGCTGCCGAGCCTGCACCTGACCTCGGTCGCCTCGTCCACCGCCCTGGTCACCACCACGCCTATCTGGACGACGCTGCTGCTGCGGCTGGGCGGGCACCGGCAGCCGGGCCTGGTGTGGGCGGGGACGGCGGTGGCGTTCTGCGGGGTGCTGCTGCTCACCGGCGTCGACCTCGCCCTCTCGCCGCGCGCGCTGGCCGGGGACGCGCTGGCCCTGGGGGGCGGCATGGCGGCGGCGGGCTACGTGCTGCTGGGCTCCCGGGTGCGCCGCACGGTCTCCACGACCGCCTACACGGTGGTCTGCTTCACCACCGCCTCCGTCGTCCTGCTCGCCCTGTGCCTGGCCACGGGCGCCGACCTCGGCGCGGGCTACTCGGCGGAGACGTGGCTGAAGCTGCTGGTGCTCACGGTCGTCGCGCAGTTGCTCGGCCACAGCCTGCTCAACCGGGTCGTGCGCGGGCTCGGCCCCTCGGTGACGTCCACCGCGATCCTGCTGGAGACCCCCGGCGCGACGCTCCTGGCGGCGCTGTGGCTGGGCCAGACCCCGTCGGCCGTGGCCTACCCCGCGCTCGCGGCGATCCTGGCCGGGCTGCTGCTGGTGCTGCGCGCCCCCGGCGGCACCGGGCCCCGGTCCGCCGCCTAGCCCGGGCCCGCCGCCCGGGTCAGGCGCCCCGCCTGCGCGGGTTCCCCCGCCCGGTCCGCGTCCGCCGCCCGGGCCCCGGCCGGGGCCGGCCGCCGGGACGCCGGGCGCTCACAGCCAGCCGTTGCGCCGGAAGCCGCGGTGGATGCAGGCGCAGATGCCGAAGATCACGGCCATGACCACGGGGTAGCCGTACTCCCAGTCCGTCTCGGGCATGTGGGAGAAGTTCATGCCGTACACGCCGGCGATCATCGTGGGCACCGCGAAGATCGCCGCCCAGGCGGTGATCTTGCGCATGTCCTCGTTCTGCGCGACGGTGGCCTGCGCCAGATTGGCCTGGAGGATGGAGTTGAGCAGGTCGTCGAAGGAGAGCACCTGCTCGTTGACGCGGGCCAGGTGGTCGGCGACGTCGCGGAAGTACTTCTGGATGTCGGGGTCGATCACCCGCATCGGCCGCTCGCTGAGCTGCTGCATCGGCCGCAGCAGCGGCGAGACGGCCCGCTTGAACCCCAGCACCTCGCGCTTGAGCTGGTAGATCCGCCCGGCCTCGCCGCCCCCGCGCGCCCTGGAGCGGCCGGTGCCCTGCTGCGAGAAGACGTCGATCTCCACGTCGTCGATGTCGTCCTGGACGGCGTCGGCGACCGCGAGGTACCCGTCCACGGCCTGGTCCGCGATCGCGTGCAGCACGGCGGAGGGGCCCTTGGCCAGCAGCTCGGGGTCCTCCTCCAACCGGTGGCGCAGGCCGCGCAGCGACCCCTGCGCGCCGTGCCGGACGGTGATGATGTAGTCGGCGCCGGTGAAGCACATCACCTCGCCGGTCTCCACCACCTGGCTGCCCGCGGTGCGCTCGGCGCGGGCCCGGTAGTGGATCGTCTTGATCACGGTGAACAGCGAGTCGTCGTAGCGCTCCAGCTTCGGCCGCTGGTGGGCGTGGACGGCGTCCTCGACCGCCAGCGGGTGCAGCCCGAACGCCTCCGCGACCCCGGCGAACTCCTCCTGCGTCGGCTCGTGCAGCCCGATCCACACGAAGCCGTCCCCGCCTCCGCCTTCGCCGACTCCCCCTTCGCCCTCCGGCGACCGCACCGCGGCGAGGGCTTCGCGCGGGTCGGACGGGGCCGCGCCCCGGCGCCCGCCGGTGTAGACGGCGCAGTCGACCACGGCGCTGGAGGCGGCGGTCTGCAGGGCCGGCTCGTAGCGCCCGGAGGCCAGACCGCGCCGGAAGGGGCGGCGGGCCGGGCGGACGGCGGCACGCAGGTCACGCATCATCGACATGCTGGGCTCCTCGCGGGGGTCACGCGGAATGAGCCGCCAGCGGCACGGGGAAGGCGCACGGCGCCGGGCACACGGGGCAGGCCGGGGGACGAACCGGCGCGGGGGGGACCCGAAGGGGCACGCGTGAACGCGTCCACGCGGGGCGGGACCTGCGCCGGAGTGGGGCCTTCGCGGGCGCGGGGCGCCGTCAGCAGGGCCGCTGCCGGAGGGAGGACGGGCTGCTACTGCACGGTCGACTGGGATCCATGTCCGCCCACCTCCTCCGGCCGGCCCCCGCGGGGGAAGAATCGGTTCGTGCCCTTGACAGTCGGTCAAGGCTAGCACTCGGCAGGTGAACCATCACCCACCGAGCGGTGAAAACCGGCGTCTCTTTGCCCAATCCGTACGAGCCCTAAACTCCCGAGCATGACTGATGTGCGCGAACGAGTGGAGGCGCGGCTGCGCGAGGCGTTCGGCGAGCCCGACGCCAGGGCGGCGGTGACCTTCCTGGGCACCGACCGGATCGAGGTGCTGCGCTTCCTCGACCCGGGCACCTCGCCGGGCCCCGACGACGCGCGGCCCGGCGGTCCCGTGGTGCGCTACGCCACGCTGGGCATGTCCCTGGCGCCGATGAACGACCCGACGGCGGCGGTCGCCGACCCCGAGCGCGGTCCGCGCGCCGAACTGGTCCTCAGCGTGCGGGCCGGGGTGGCCGACACCGACGAGGTGCTGCGGCCGCTCGCGGTGCTCGCCGCCTCGCCGCAGGTCGAGGGCGTGGTCGTCGCCCCCGGCGCGTCCCTGGACGTCGGCCGGCCGCTGTGGCCGGCCGCCCCCTTCAGCTCCGTCCTGGTCGCCGAGCCCGGCGGCCTGGTGGACGACGCGGACCTGGACGCCCCGCGCGAGCCGGTGCGCTTCCTGCCGCTGCTGCCGATGACGCCGACCGAGGCGGCGTGGAAGCGGGTACACGGCGCGCAGGCGCTGCGCGAGCGCTGGCTCACCCACGGCACGGACCTGCGCGACCCCCGGCGCGGCCCGGTACCCCTGACCGGGTGATCGTCCTTGACGAAGCGGGCACCGAGGAGCACCGTGGATGTCCATGAGGGGCGAACCCAGTTGCCCGAAGTGCGGTGGCCGGGTCAGGGCACCCGGCCTGTTCTCCGACACCTGGCGGTGTGACGCGCACGGCAGTGTGCACCCGCTCCAGCCGGTCCTCCCGCCCAGCGTGGACGCCCTCAGCGTGGTGGTGCGCCGGACCCGGGTACCGCTGTGGATGCCGTGGCCGCTGCCCGTCGGCTGGCTGTTCTCCGGGGTCGTCTGCGCCGGGGACGACCGCGACGGGGGCCGCGCCACCGCGCTCGCCTGCTCCGGCCCCGGCCCGCTGGGCGGCGCGGGGGAGCTGCTGCTGATCGCCGAGGAGCTCGGCGTCGGGCTCGGCGCCCGGTACGCGGGCATCGAGGGGCCCGACCCCGGCCGCCACCTGGACGTCACCGGGCCGCCGGAGGCGAAGGTGCTGGCCGCCGGGCGGCCCACCCCGCTGTGGCACGTCGGCGGGACGCCCGAGGACCGCGCCGTCTTCGCAGGGGAGGCCCGGGGGCTGTGGCTGTGGGCCGTCGCCTGGCCGGACAGCTCGGGACTGCTCCTCTACGACGAGCTGGTGCTGACCGACCTGCGGGACGCGGGCGCGGAGGTCGACCTCGTCCCGTGCGGCGCCCTCTCCCCGCGCCTGCTGTCCTGACCGCCCCGCCCCACCCGGCCCCGCGTGCGGCTCGTCCCGGCGCCGCGCGCCGTCCGTCCCGGGCCCGCGTCCGGTTCGTCCCGGTCCGTGCGTGGTGCCTCCGCGTCTCGTGCGGCTCGCCGCGGACCCGCGCCCGTGCGCGCCGGGCGTCCGGTCGTGCCCGGTGCGGGGTGGGCGGGGCCACACCGCCGCGCGGCGGTCGCCGGCCTGGCGGCCGTTAGACTGGGGCCGTCCCCGCCTACGTCGACCGCTGGAGTGTGCCGGTGCGCATCGATCTGCACGCCCACTCCACCGCGTCGGACGGCACCGACACCCCGGCCGAGCTGGTGCGCAACGCCGCCGCGGCGGGGCTGGACGTCGTGGCGCTGACCGACCACGACACCGTGGCCGGGTACGACGAGGCGATCGCCGCGCTGCCCGCCGGGCTGACGCTCGTCACCGGGGCCGAGCTGTCCTGCCGGCTGGACGGGGTGAGCCTGCACCTGCTCGCCTACCTCTTCGACCCGCGCGAGCCCGAGCTGGCCCGCGAGCGGGAGCTGGTGCGCGACGACCGGGTGCCGCGTGCCCAGGGCATGGTCGCCAAGCTCCGGGAGCTGGGCGTGCCGATCACCTGGGAGCGGGTCGCCGCCATCGCCGGCGACGGCGCCGTGGGCCGTCCGCACATCGCCGCCGCGCTGGTGGACCTCGGCGTCGTCCCCGACGTCTCCGCCGCCTTCACCGCCCAGTGGCTCGCGAACGACGGGCGCGCGTACGTGGAGAAGCACGAGCTGGACCCGTTCGAGGCCGTCCGGCTGGTCAAGGGCGCGGGCGGAGTCGCCGTCTTCGCCCACCCGCTGGCCGCGAAGCGCGGCCGGTGCGTGCCCGAGAGCGCCATCGCGGAGCTGGCCGCCGCCGGTCTGGACGGCATCGAGGCCGACCACATGGACCACGACCCGGCCACCCGGGCCCACCTGCACGGCCTCGCCGCCGACCTGGGTCTGCTGGCCACCGGCTCCAGCGACTACCACGGCAGCCGCAAGACCTGCCGCCTGGGCGAGCACACCACCGCGCCGGACGTCTACGCCGAGATCGCCGCGCGGGGCTCCGGCGCCCGGCCCGTCACGGGCTGACCCCGCCACCCCCACTCCGCTCACGCACCCAAGGCACCACCGTGTTCGACGCCGCCGTCTTCGGATCGCTGTTCCTCACCCTCTTCGTCATCATGGACCCGCCCGGCATCACGCCGATCTTCCTGGCGCTCACCTCCGGGCGCCCGGTGAAGGTGCAGCGCCGGATGGCCTGGCAGGCCGCGCTCGTGGCCTTCGGCGTCATCACCGTCTTCGGCCTCTTCGGCCAGCAGATCCTGGGGTACCTGCACGTCTCCACGCCCGCGCTGATGGTCGCGGGCGGCCTGCTGCTGCTCCTGGTCGCGCTGGACCTGCTCACCGGCAAGACCGACGAGCCCAAGCAGACCAAGGAGGTCAACGTCGCCCTGGTGCCGCTGGGCATGCCGCTGCTCGCGGGGCCGGGCGCGATCGTGTCGGTGATCCTCGCCGTGGACCGCGCGGACGGCCTGAGCGGCCAGGTCAGCGTGTGGCTGGCGATCGCGGCGATGCACGTCGTGCTGTGGCTGACGATGCGCTATTCGCTGTTCATCGTGCGCGTCATCAAGGAGGGCGGCGTCGTCCTGGTGACGCGGCTGTCCGGCATGCTGCTGTCGGCCATCGCCGTGCAGCAGATCGCGAACGGCGTCACCCAGTTCGTCCAGGGCTGACGGCGTCGAAGAACGCGGCGAGCGCGGTGGCGGTCGCCGCGGGCCGCTCGGCGTTGGGCGAGTGGTCGGCGCCCTCGATCACCGTGCGGCGCGCGCCGAGCCGCGCCGCCATCGCGTCCAGCAGGGGGACCGGCCAGGCGTAGTCCGTCGCGCCGGAGAGCACGTGCACCGGCAGCCCGGCGGCGGCCAGCTCGGCGACGCGGTCCGGCTCGGTGAGCAGCGTCCGGCCGGTGGCGCTGAGCTGCGCGGGGCGGGTCGCCAGCCACCGGGTGCGCAGGAACGCCGCCACCTCCGGGCCGGTGACCGCGTCGGCCGCCTCCGGCGGGTCCAGCGCCCGCATGTGCTCCCACACCTCCGTCATGTCCAGCACGGCCAGCGCGCCCACCAGCAGCTTCAGCCGCTCCTGCTGGACCTGCGAGACGGCGGCCGGGCCGCTGCTGAGCAGCGTGAGCGAGCGGAACGGAGCCGGGTCGCGCAGCACGGCCGCACGGGCGACCAGGCCGCCGAAGGAGTGCCCGACCAGGTGCACGCCCGGCACGTCCAGCGCCGCCACCTGGGCCAGCACGTCGCGCGCCAGCTCCGGCAGCGCGTAGGCCTCCTCCGTGCGCGGACCGGGCGACTCGTACTGCCCGCGCCCGTCCACCGCGACGACGCGGTACCCGGCGTCGGACAGCGGGCGCAGCAGGCCGATGAAGTCCTCCTTGCTGCCGGTGAAGCCCGGCAGCAGCAGGGCGGTGCCGCGCCGGGCGGTGCCGGTGTCGTGCACGGCGAACTCCCCGCGCGCGGTGGGCAGCCGGTACGCCCGGGCGCCGGGCGGGAGGGTGAGGAAGGGCGGCTTGCTCATGCGCCGACGCTAGCGGCTCCGCCCCGCCGCCCCGGCCCCCGCCCCCGGCGGCGCGGGCCCGCCGTGGGCCCCGGCTCCGGCCACGATTCCGGCCGTCTTGACACCGGCCCCGTCTCCCGACGCCGTCTCCGGCCCCGTGTGCCGGTACCGGCCGCGGCGTCCGGCGGCGTCTGCCGTGCGACCCCGGCCCCGGTCCCGGCCCCGGTCCCGCGCCCCGGCCCGGGACGGCGGACGCCGGGCGGGCCGGGGTGCGGCCCGCCCGGCGTCAGGGGCGGTGGGAGCGGCGCGGCGGCCGGGTCACTCCGACTTCGACTGCGGCGCGGAGCCGCTGCGCGTGCGGCGGCGGCGCCGCCGGGGCTTGCGGGCGGCCTCGCCCGCCTCCGCCGGGGCGGCGCCGGACGCGGCCGGCTGCGCGGCGGCGTCCGCCGCCGCTCCGTCGACCGTCACGCCACCGCGGGTGCGGCGGCGCTCACGGGCGCGCCGGGGCCGCTCCTCGCGCGGGGCGCCCGAGCGCTGCGCGCCGGCGGTGCGGCCGCGGCGCGCGCCGGGCTCGCCGAGGTCCTCGACCTCCTCGGCCGCCAGCCCCGCCCGCGTGCGCTCCGCCCGCGGCAGGACACCCTTGGTGCCCTCGGGGATGCCGAGCAGCTCGTACAGGTGCGGGGAGGTGGAGTACGTCTCCTCCGGGTCGGGGAAGGGCAGGTCGAGCGCCTTGTTGATGAGCTGCCAGCGCGGGATGTCGTCCCAGTCGACCAGGGTGACGGCGGTGCCCGACGCGCCCGCCCGGCCGGTGCGGCCGATCCGGTGCAGGTAGGTCTTCTCGTCCTCGGGGGTCTGGTAGTTCACCACGTGGGTGACGCCCTCGACGTCGATGCCGCGCGCGGCGACGTCGGTGCACACGAGCACGTCCACCTTGCCGTTGCGGAACGCGCGCAGCGCCTGCTCGCGCGCGCCTTGGCCCAGGTCGCCGTGGACGGCGCCCGCGGCGAAGCCGCGCCGGGTGAGCTGCTCGGCGATGTCGGCCGCGGTGCGCTTGGTGCGGCAGAAGATCATCGCCAGCCCGCGGCTCTCGGCCTGGAGGATGCGCGAGACCAGCTCCGGCTTGTCCATCGAGTGGGCCCGGAAGACGTGCTGGGTGGTGTTGGCCACCGTCGCGCCCTCGTCGTCCGGAGAGGTGGCGCTGATGTGGGTCGGCTGCGTCATGTAGCGGCGGGCGAGCGAGATGACCTGGCCCGGCATCGTCGCGGAGAACAGCATCGTCTGCCGCTTGGCCGGCAGGAGCTGGATGATCTTCTCGACGTCCGGCAGGAAGCCCAGGTCGAGCATCTCGTCGGCTTCGTCCAGGACGAGCGCCCTGACGTGCCCGAGGTCGAGTTTGCGCTGCCCGGCCAGGTCCAGGAGGCGGCCGGGCGTGCCGACGACGATGTCCACGCCCTTGCGCAGCGCCTCGACCTGCGGCTCGTAGGCGCGGCCGCCGTAGATGGACAGCACCCGCACGTTGCGGACCTTGCCCGCGGTGAGCAGGTCGTTGGTCACCTGCTGGCACAGCTCGCGGGTGGGGACGACCACCAGGGCCTGCGGGGCGTCGGTGAGCTGCGCGGGCGTGGCCCGGCCGGCGTCGACGTCGGCCGGGACGGTGACGGCCTCCAGGAGCGGCAGTCCGAAGCCGAGGGTCTTGCCGGTGCCCGTCTTGGCCTGGCCGATGACGTCCATGCCCGCGAGGGCCACGGGCAGCGTCATCTCCTGGATGGGGAACGCGGTGGTGATGCCGATGGCCTCAAGGGCCTCGGCGCTCTCGGTGAGGATTCCGAGTTCGCGGAATGTCGTGGTGGACAGGAGCTTGCCTCTTCCATGAGACGCGGGACGAGGCGGCGAGGCGGGTCGTACCGCGCCCGCGCGTGCGATCACGCGGCGCAGGACCACTTGCTCTCGCTCAAGCGCTCATCTCGCGCGAGCGGTCCCTCACGTGCGGAGGGCGGTCTGGTCGGAGCCGATCGTGCTACCGACCGGGCATCCGCGTTCCGGGGGCGGCCCCCGGCGATGGGACTTCAATACCGAGACCCGTCGAAATCTCCGGCGGGCTCTATACCACTGTACCGCGAAACCGCGAAGCTGTACCGGGTCGCGTACGACGCGCGCGGCCGCCGGGGCCGGGACGGGGCGGGCCCTGGGGGCTTCCGCACCAGGTGGGGCGGGCTATTGTGCCCCGCATGGAGACGCCTGAGACCTCTGCCACGCCCTCGCAGCCCGCCGACTCCGACCAGGCGGCCCCCACGGCCGCCACGGCCCCCACGGCCCCCACGGACACCGGTATCGCCGCGCAGACCTGGGCGGAGGCGTCGGCCGACCCCCACTACCGGGAGGCCGTCGTCGACCTGCTGGGCGCCCTGGCCTACGGCGAGCTGGCCGCCTTCGAGCGGCTGGCGGAGGACGCGAAGCTGGCGCCCACGCTCGCCGACAAGGGCAAGCTCGCGGCCATGGCCTCGGCCGAGTTCCACCACTTCGACGCGTTGCGCGAGCGGCTGGCCCGGATCGAGGTGGACCCCACGCGGGCCATGGAGCCCTTTGTGCCCTCGCTGGACGAGTTCCACCGGCAGACCGCGCCGTCCGACTGGCTGGAGGGGCTGATCAAGGCCTACGTGGGCGACTCCATCGCCTCCGACTTCTACCGCGAGGTCGCGGCCCGCCTGGACTCCGACACCCGCGGGCTCGTCCTCGGCGTGCTGGACGACACGGGGTACTCCAGCTTCGCGGTGGAGCGGGTGCGCGCGGCGATCGAGGCCGACCCCCGGGTCGGCGGCCGCCTGGCGCTGTGGGCCCGGCGGCTGATGGGGGAGGCGCTGTCCCAGGCGCAGCGCGTGGTCGCCGAGCGGGACGCGCTGTCGACCATGCTCGTCGGCGGGGTGGCCGCCGGGTTCGACCTGGCGGAAGTCGGCCGCATGTTCTCGCGGATCACCGAGGCGCACACCAAGCGGATGGCGGCGCTCGGCCTGGCCGCGTAGCCGCCCGCGCACGGGCTCCCCCGCGCGGGGGCGAGGCTCACCGGCCGGGCTGGGGCAGGCGGCGGGCGTCCAGCAGCAGCGAGAGCAGCGCGGCGGCGACGGCGACGGCCAGCACGAGGGCGACGGCCAGGTGGCCGGGACCGAGCACCGCGCGGGTGACGAGCCCGCCGACCGCGGCGGCCACGGTGCCCGTCGCCAGGACCAGCGGCGCGCTCGCGAAGCGGCCGGGCAGCCAGCGCAGCGCGGCGGCGGCGATGACCAGGCCGAGCAGTGCGGAACCGAGCGCTTCCCCGAGCATGAGCACCTCCGAGCCGCGAACAAAACGGACCTTCCCGGTCTTACCCCGGAAAGGTCGTCCGCGAAACGCCAGATGGGCCTGACGGGTGCCCACCGCGAGGGCGGCTGCGCGCGGGCCGCACGCCGGACGGCGGCCGGAGGCGTCGAGCCCCAGGCCGCCGTCCGGCGTGCGCGCCCGGTCGGGCCGCGCCCGGCGGGGCGCTCAGACCGCGCCGAAGCCCACCCGGCGCGCCGTCGGGTCACCGATGTCGACGTAGGCCAGGCGGTCGGACGGCACCAGGACCTTGCGCCCGTGCTCGTCCTCCAGGCTCAGCAGGCCCGCCTTGCCGGCCAGGGCCTCGGCGACCGTCTGCTCGATCTCCTCCGCCTGCTGGCGGCTCTCCAGCGTGATCTCGCGAGGCGTGTGCAGCACGCCGATCCTGACCTCCACGCGTTGTCCCTTCCGACACGTCAAAACGGTCACTCGCTGCGCGCGTCCGTACGGGCCGCGCACTGTGCCCTCACCCTAGCCCGCGTGCGCGGCCCGTACGGACGCGCGCGCAACGCCCGGAGCGAACAGCGCTCAGTCGTGCATCGGGAACCCGGCGATGCCGCGCCAGGCCAGGGAGGAGATGAGCGTCGCGGCGGCGTCCCGGGGGATCTGCTGGCCCGCGCCGAGCCAGTACCGCGCGGTGATCTGGGCCATGCCGCACAGCCCCACGGCCAGCAGCATCGCCTGCCCCTGCGGCAGATCGGTGTCCTCGGCGATGACGGCGCTGACCGCGTCCGCGCACTCCAGGCTGACCTTGTCCACGCGCTCGCGCACCGCCGGCTCGTTGGTCAGGTCGGACTCGAAGACGAGCCGGAACGCCCCGCCCTCGTTCTCCACGAAAGCGAAGTAGGCGTCCATGGTGGCCGCCACGCGCTGCTTGTTGTCGGTCGTGGACTCCAGGGCGGCGCGCACCGCCTGGAGCAGCGCGTCGCAGTGCTGGTCCAGCAGCGCCATGTAGAGGTCCAGCTTGCCGGGGAAGTGCTGGTACAGCACCGGCTTGCTGACTCCCGCGCGGTCGGCGATGTCGTCCATCGCCGCGGCGTGGTACCCCTGGGCGACGAACACCTCCTGCGCGGCCCCCAGCAACTGGTTGCGCCGGGCCCGTCGCGGCAGGCGCGTGCCCCGCGGGCGTGCCTCGGTCTGCTCGATGGCTGTCACGCCGCCTCCCTGGATCGTTCCGCGCGCGCAGTCGCGCCGCGTCCGTCATCGTACTTTTCGGTAACCCGGGTGCGCGCGTCGGCGGAGGAGATTTTCATCTATCGGACACCGGGCCCCCCGGGGCTGTCCTGGTACGCCCGGTTGTGCGCGGATACGTGCCCCGCCGTCCGGAGCCGGGCGGCGGGGCGGGGCGGCGTCAGCGGTAGTCGTCCTCGTCCAGATCGACCACGCGCGCCTGCTCGGCGGCGTCGGCCGGGTCGACCGCGTCCAGGTCCCGTCCGCTCAGCGGGCTGTCCTCGGACTCGACCACCTCGGTGCGCTGCTCGGCGGCGTCGGCTTCGGGCGTCTCCTCGCCCGGTTCGTCGGCGGGCGTGGGGTAGTGCTGGTCGTCCACGGCGTCCTCGCTGGTCTCCGGATCGGTGGAATGTACGGGTACTACGGGTACCGGGCCACCTCTTACCCCGGGGTCGGCTCCTCACACGAGCCTAGGGTTCGGCGGTGCGACGCGCGAGACGGCGTGTGACGCCGGTCATACGATAGTTCCGTGTGATCGAGTCGTAACATGCCCTGCATGGCTTCCACCGACCCGCCGCACGTACGGACCGCAACGCAAGACCGCGAGTCCTCGGGTTCGGACCCGGGGACCGGTGCTGACGCCACCCACCCCCGGCGCACGGTGTCCCTGCCCGGGCTGACCCTGGCGGTGCGCGCGCCCGCGCCGCCGCCCGAACGACCCCCCGAAGCGCCGCCCGCCCTCTACGTCCACGGGCTCGGCGGCTCCTCCCTGAACTGGCTGGCCCTGATGGACGAGCTCGCCGGGGACGTGGACGGCGAGGCGCTCGACCTCCCGGGCTTCGGCCACTCGCCGCCCCCCGAGAACGGCGACTACTCCGTCATCGGCCACGCCCGCGCCGTCATCCGCTACCTCGACGCCACCGCACGCGGGCCCGTGCACCTGCTGGGCAACTCACTCGGCGGCGCCGTCACCACCCGCGTCGCCGCCGCCCGGCCCGACCTGGTGCGCACCCTCACCCTCGTCGCGCCCGCCCTGCCGGAGCTGCGGCCCCAGCGCTCGGCGCTGCCCACCGGACTGCTCGCGCTGCCCGGCGCCGTCCGCGGCTACCGCAGGCTCACCCGGGACTGGACGGCCGAGCGCCGCACCCGGGCCGTGCTCGCCCTGTGCTACGCCGACCCCACCCGCGTCACCGAGCGGGAGCTCACCGACGCCGTCGCCGAGTACGAGCGGCGCCTGGGGCTGCCGCACTTCTGGGACAGCCTGGCGCGCTCGGCGCGCGGTATCGTCCAGGCCTACGCCCTGGGCGGTCAGCACTCGCTGTGGCGGCAGGCCGAGCGGGTGCTCGCGCCGACGCTCCTGATCTACGGCGGGCGGGACAAACTCGTCTCCTGCCGCATGGCCCGCAAGGCGAGCCGCGCCTTCCGCTCCTCCCGGCTGGTGACCATGCCGGACGCCGGGCATGTACCCATGATGGAGTACCCCGCGGAGGTCGCCGCCGCCGTCCGGCGCCTGCTGGCCGACACGGGCACGGCCACCACAACGGACACCACAACGGCCACCACAACGGCCACCACAACGGCCACCACCACCGAGCCGGACAGGAGCTGAGACCCCGTGGGACGTCACAGCCGCCCGCGCGGCGGGGGCCGCGCACCGGCGACGGCGGCTCGGCCGCAGGCGCGCCCGCCCGCCCCCGACTCGGCAGCGGTCGCCGGCCGGAGGCCCGCGGAGACGGCGGGTGCGGACGCGGCCGCCGGGGAAGCGGCCGACTCGGCAGCGGCCGACGCGGCAGCGGTCGCCGGTGAGGCGGCCGGCGGCGGAGCGGTCGCCGGTGGGACGCCCGCGCCGCCCGCTGCCGCGGCGTCCCAGCCTGAGCCGCCGGCTGCCGCGCCGTCCGCCGGTGTGCCCTCCGCGCCCGCGCCGTCCGCCGAGCCGCCCGCGCCGCGCGTCGCGCCGGAGGCCGGGCCCCGCGTCGCGATGGCCGGGCAGCGCGGGCGTACCGCGCGCCCCGGCGCCGGGTACGCGGAGGCCACGCGGCCGGGGCCCGGGCACGTGGAGGCCGCGCGCTCCGAGGCCGCGCGCCCCGAGCCCGTACGTGCGGAGCCCGTGCGCGCGGAGGCCGCGCCCGCGGAGGCCGCGCCCGCGGAGGCCGGGCGGCCGGGGGCCGGTCCGGCCGCCGAGGGGCCGGTGGTGGGGCCGCCGCGCCCCCCGCGGGGCGGCCCGCGTCCCGAGTACGTGCGGGCCTTCGACGCGTCCCCGCCCGCCGCCGCGCCCCCGCCCGCCGCGGGCTCCCCGCGTCCCCCGGCGCCGCGCTCCGGCGACGGCGACCGGCCGGCTCCCGCCCCGACCGGCTTCGGCCCGCCCCGCCGCCCCGGCCGGCTGCGGCTGGCCACCGGTGTGTTCGCCGCCCTGGTCACCGGCGCCCTGACCGTCCTGGTGGCCGGGCAGGCATCCGAGGGCGGCGCCGAGACGCCGGGCACCGCGGAGCGCCCGCCGGGGGAGCGGTCCCCCGGCGTCGGCTCGGATCCCGACCCGGCGGGTTCGGCCGCCCCGCAGACCCCGCAGGCGTACGAGGAGAAGCTCGGCACGCTGTTGCCCGTCGCCGCCGACCTCGCCGGGCCCGGCACGTTCGCGGCCGTCCCCGGGCGCGCGGAGGGCCCCGGCCGGGGCGAGACGCTCACCTACCGCGTCGACGTCGAGAAGGGCCTCGGGCTCGACGCGGAGCTGTTCGCGCGGGCGGTGCACACCACGATCAACGACGAGCGGAGCTGGGCCCACGACGGCCGACGCAGCTTCGTGCGGGTGGACTCCGGGCCCGTCGACTTCGTCATGACGCTGGCCAGCCCGGCGACGACGGCCGAGTGGTGCGCGAAGTCAGGGCTCGACACCACCGTGGACAACGTCTCCTGCGACTCCGCCGCCACCGAGCGCATCATGATCAACGCCTACCGGTGGGGCCAGGGCGCGCCGACCTACGGCCCGGACCTCATCCGCGAGTACCGCGAGATGCTCATCAACCACGAGGTGGGCCACCGGCTGGGCTTCGGACACGTGGGCTGTCCGGAGGACGGCGCGCTGGCCTCGGTGATGATGCAGCAGACCAAGACGCTCACCTCCGGCGACCGCACCTGCCGCCCGAACGCCTGGCCGCACCCCAAGGGCTGACCCGCCTCGTCCGCCGCCCGCGGCGGACTGACGGCGCGAAAACGGGTGGCGGGCGTAAAAGTCACGCTTGTTCACCCCTTCCGGTGGTCCGGCGGACAACCGTCCATCCTGGCCCCACGTCCCGCGCATAGCGTCGTCCTCGTTCTCACCGGCCACCCGGACGGCCGGGCCCAGCACTGGAACGGGGGTGACGTTCATGCGCGTCGCGCTTCTCACCGGCGGCGGCCGCCCGTACGCCCGAGGCGGGTCGGTCCGCCGGTGCGACCGGCCGGTTCGCGGCCCGGCCGACCACCCGTGCGGGCAGTACGCGCCCCGGGTCCGCCGGGGGTGCCCAGCGCTCCCCGGGGAGCCGCCGCAGGCGCGCCCCGACGGTGTGCGCCGGGCGCACGGGCTGCGCGAGCGAGCCCGGTCCGCCGAGCACGGCGCGGAGCCGGCCGCCGCCCGTCGCGCCGCTGGGGAAGCTGCGGCGGAGGGCCGCGCCGAGCGCGGCACCGCCCAGGCGGACCGTTTCGCCAATGGCGGGTGCGGGCTCGCGGGCCTCGCCGCCGAGCCGCGCGTCCGCACCCGGTGGGCGGCGGGTCGGCGCACCCGGGGGCGCGGGCGGCCCCGGCCGGACGCGGTCCGGGCCCGCGGGGGCCGGCTCCGGCGCGCGGGAGGGAGCCCGGTGAGCGGCCGGGCGCCGGTGCCCGCGGGGGCGGCCACCGGGCGGCCGTGCGGGCCGGGAGCGCCGGGCGGGCCACCGGAGTCCTCCCCGCCCGCCACCTCCCGCCCCCGCCGGCCGCCCCCGTCCTCCTCGCGCCCGCCGCGCCCGCAGCGTCCGCCCGCACCGGCGCCTCCGCGCCCGCCGTCCACCGCCGCCACCGGTCCCGCGACCGGCCGCCCTCACCACTCACAAGGAGCACCGCCGATGACCGCTCAGCACGCCACTGGCCCCTCCCGTCGACCGGAGGAGGAAGCGCGATGAGGGTGCTGCTGCTCGGGGCCAGCGGCTTCATCGGCCGCTACGTGGCCGACCGCCTGCTCGCCGACCCGGCCGTCCAGCTCACCGCGCTCGGCCGCCAGGACGACTCCGACGTCCGCTTCGACCTGTCCAACGGCAGCCCCGGCGCGCTCACCCGCTTCCTGGACGCGGTGCACCCCGGCGTCGTCGTCAACTGCTCGGGCGCCATCCGGGGCGGCGCGCGGGACCTGATCCGGCACAACACCGTGAGCACGGCCACCGTCTGCGAGGCGCTGCGGCGCAGCGGTTGCACCGCGCGCCTGGTGCACGTGGGCTGTGCCGCCGAGTACGGCCCGTCGCAGCCGGGCTCGTCCACCGGCGAGGACGCCGTGCCCCGCCCGGGCAGCCCGTACGGCGTCAGCAAGCTCGCGGCGACGGAGCTGGTGCTCGGCTCCGGGCTCGACGCGATCGTGCTGCGGGTCTTCTCGCCCGCCGGGCCCGGCACCCCGGCCGGCTCGCCGCTGGGCCGGCTGGCGGAGGCGCTGCGCCGCGCGATGCAGCACGGGGACCACGAGCTGAAGCTCGCCGGGCTGGGCGTGCAACGCGACTTCGTGGACGTCCGCGACGTGGCGCGGGCGGTGCACGCCGCCTCGCTGTCGGCCGCGCAGGGCGTCGTCAACATCGGCACGGGCCGGGCCGTGCGGCTGCGGGACGCCGTCGGCACGCTGACCCGGGTCGCCGGATACACCGGCGCCGTCCTGGAGGCCGACGAGCCCCACCTGGGCGCCGCCCCGCCGCAGCCGCCCTACCCCGACGGCTGCGGCACGTGGCAGCAGGCGGACGTGCGCACCGCGCGGGACCGGCTGGGCTGGCGGCCGCGCATCGGGCTGGAGGAGTCGCTCGCCGACATCTGGATGGAGGCGGCGTGCCGCATCTGAGCCCGGCGCCGGGCACGGCCCCGGGCCGCGGGCGGGCCGGGGCCGCCGGGCCCGGGGCCGCCGGGCCCGCTTCCGAGCACCGGCCGCGGGCGCCCGGCGAGTAGCGGGCGCCGGCAGGCCCGGGCGCCCGGCCGTGTCGTGCGCCGTGGCCTGCTGGCAGGTCCGGCGCCCGTCGTCGCCCGCGCTCCGCGTGCCTGGGCGCCGTGGGCGTCCCACGGTCTGGTCATCCGGTCCAGCATGCGGTCGGCCTGTTGGGCCGCTCCGGGACGGTGCGGCTCCCGCGCGGGCCCCGCGCCACCGGGCGGGGCCCGCGTCGCCGCTCCGGGCGCACCGGCGGGGACGCGGGCCCGCGCTGCTCGGCGTGGGTGCGCGGCACTCGGTGCCAGGTGTGCGGGGGTCGCCGCGCCGGTACCCGCGTCCGCCCGCACCCGGCGCACGGCGTCCCTGAGCGCTGCTCGCTGTCCGCGCGGCGCCTTCTGTGGGTTTCGCGCCACAGTGTGGGACGGCGCGGCGGGCTCCTCCGCCCTCGGCCCGGCGGACTCCCGGTGCCGCACGGCACGCGTCGCCGCTGGTCCACCGGCCGCACCGCGCCGCTCCCCCCGTGGCCGACGGCGCCGCACCGGGCCGCGTGGCGGGGGTCACGTACGGGCCGGGACCGTCGATTTCGAGACGCTGCCCGACTGCTGGGACGGTATCGTCTCGCACAGCGATATGCCGGTCTCGGAATGAGACTGCGCATGGCAGTGTTACGCGGAGGACAACCGTTCGTACGAACCCTTGCTGAGGTCTCCGTGTCGCTGCCACCGCTGGTCGAGCCAGCCGCCGAGCTCACCGTCGACGAGGTCCGCAGGTACTCCCGCCACCTGATCATCCCGGATGTCGGGATGGAGGGACAGAAGAGGCTGAAGAACGCCAAGGTGCTGTGCGTGGGCGCCGGCGGTCTCGGTTCGCCCGCCCTGATGTACCTCGCCGCCGCGGGCGTCGGCACCCTCGGCATCGTCGAGTTCGACGAGGTCGACGAGTCCAACCTCCAGCGCCAGATCATCCACAGCCAGGCCGACATCGGCCGGTCCAAGGCCGAGTCCGCGCGGGACACGGTCCTGGGCATCAACCCGTACACGCAGGTCAACCTGCACAAGGAACGGCTCGACTCGTCCAACGTGATGGACATGTTCGCGCAGTACGACCTCATCGTCGACGGCACGGACAACTTCGCCACCCGCTACCTGGTCAACGACGCCTGCGTGCTGCTGAACAAGCCGTACGTGTGGGGCTCGATCTACCGCTTCGACGGTCAGGCGTCGGTGTTCTGGAGCGAGCACGGTCCGTGCTACCGCTGCCTGTACCCCGAGCCCCCGCCGCCGGGCATGGTGCCCTCCTGCGCCGAGGGCGGCGTCCTCGGCGTGCTGTGCGCGTCGGTCGGCTCGATCCAGGTCAACGAGGCCATCAAGCTGCTCGCGGGCATCGGTGACCCGCTGGTCGGGCGCCTGATGATCTACGACGCCCTGGAGATGACCTACCGCCAGGTCAAGGTCCGCAAGGACCCGGACTGCGCGGTGTGCGGCAAGAACCCGACGGTCACCGAGCTCATCGACTACGAGGCCTTCTGCGGCGTCGTCTCCGAGGAGGCCCAGCAGGCCGCCGCGGGCGCCACGATCACGCCCCGGCAGCTCAAGGAGTGGATGGACGCGGGCGAGAACATCGACGTCATCGACGTCCGCGAGCCCAACGAGTACGAGATCGTCTCCATCCCGGGGGCCCGGCTCGTCCCGAAGAACGACTTCCTGATGGGCACCGCCCTCCAGGATCTCCCGCAGGACAAGAAGATCGTCTTGCACTGCAAGACGGGTGTCCGCTCCGCGGAAGTCCTCGCGGTGCTGAAGAACGCGGGCTTCGCGGACGCGGTGCACGTCGGCAGCGGCGTCATCGGCTGGGTCAACCAGGTCGAACCGGACAAGCCGGTCTACTGACCGGTGCCGACCGTGGCGGCGGGCGTCCGCCCGCCGCCACGGCGGTGGCCCACTCCGCGCCGGTTGTGGCCCACCCGGCGCCCACGGCGGTGGCTCACCCGGCCGGGCACCGGGTGCCGTCCGGGGGCACGTCGCCCGCCAGCAGGTAGGCGTTCACCCGCTCCCGCACGCAGGGGTCGCCGCCGTTGTAGGCGCCGTGGCCCTCGCCTCGGTAGGTGAGCTCGACGCCGACGTCCCCGCCCAGCGCGTCCGCCATGCGCGCGGTGCCCTCGTACGGGGTGGCCGGGTCGCCGGTGGTGCCCACGAGCAGGATCGGGTTCGCGCCCGGGGCGCTGACGTCCGGGTGGTCGGCCGCGCCCGGCACCGGCCACTCGTGGCAGGACAGCAGCCCCCACACGGTCATCTCGCCGAACACCGGCGACGCCTCCCGGAACCGGGGCAGCCGCTCGCGCACGTCCGCGACGGTGTAGCGCGGCTTGTCGTCCGCGCACCTGATCGCCGTCAGCGCGGCCTGGCTGTTGTCGTAGGTGCCGTCCTCGCGCCGCCCGTTGAGCAGGTCGCTCAACTGGAGCAGCACCGTGCCGTCCCGCTCGTCGAGGGCGTCCTGCAGGCCCTCGGTGAGAATCTGCCAGAAGTCCTCCGAGTACAGGGCGAGCGCGATGCCCGAGGAGGCCAGGGCGGCGTTCAGCTCGCGACCGTCGGGGTCACGGGTGGGCAGCGGCCGCTCGGTGAGCCGGTCGAGCAGCGCGACGATCTCCTGCTCGCCCTGGGCCGGGGTCCGGCCGATGGGGCACTGGCCGTCCTCGTCGCACGCCTTGAGGTAGTTCGTGAGCGCGAGCTGGAAGCCCTTAATCTGGTTCAGCGTGGACTCCGCCGGGTCCAGCGTCGGATCGACGACGGCGTCGAACACCGCGCGGCCGACGCGACCCGGGTAGTGGTGCGCGTAGACCCCGCCCAGCTCGGTGCCGTAGGAGATGCCGAAGTAGTACAGCGCGTCGTCGCCGAGCACCCGGCGCAGCAGGTCCAGGTCGTGCGCGGTGTCCACGGTCCGGATGTGCGGCAGGACGTCGCCGGAGCGGGCCGCGCAGGCGCGGGCGTAGGCGGCCTGCTCACCGAGGTACTCCACCGCACCGGCGTCGGTGGTCGGGATCGTCGCCTCCTGGAGATGGGCGTCCAGCTCCGCGTCGGACAGGCACCGCACCCCCGCGCTCCGGGCGACGCCGCGCGGGTCGAAGCTCACCAGGTCGTAGCGCTCCTGGAGCTCCGCGTACTGGGCGCCGGAGACGGGCAGGGTGGAGACGCCGGAGCCGCCCGGACCGCCGAAGTTGAACACCAGTGAGCCGATGCGCCGCGCGCCCCGGGCCTGCGAGCGGGCGCGCACCAGGGCGATGTCGAGCGTCTCGCCGTCCGGGTCGGCGTAGTCCAGCGGTGCGCGCAGCGTGGCGCACTGCCACCGGGTGCCGTCGGGCATCGGCTGCGGCGTGCTGGGCGGGCCGCCCGCCCCGTACTCGGGGGCCGGCGGGCAGTCCCGCCAGGTCAGCTCCTGCTCCGTCAGCGACCGCGGCAGCCGGGGCGTCGGCGGCGGGCTCGGTGCCTGCCCCGCGGCCTGCCGGGCCGGCGGCCCGCCCGCGCCCGGGCCGCCGGACGCCTGGCTCCCGGCGCACCCGCCGGCGCACACGGTGCCCACGGTGAGCAGGACGGTGGCCAGGGCCGTTCCCCGGCGGACGGCTGCGGACACGGTGCCTCCCTGCGGTGGGACGACTGCCATCGTCGGCAGCCCGCCCGGCCGCCGCCCGCTGCGCCGGTCCGTCCGGGTGAGCGCCGCAGGGGCCTGCTCAGAGCGCCTTGCGCTGCGTGAGCCGGGAGAACGCCAGCCAGCCGGGCAGCACCGGCAGCCAGAAGGTCAGCGCGCGGAAGAGGAGCACCGCCGAGGCGGCGACGTCGCCGCCGAGGCCGCCGATCGTGGTGAGGCCGATGATCAGCGCGCTCTCCACGGCTCCGATGCCGCCCGGCGTCGGCGCCGCCGAGCCCAGCGCGTTGCCCGCCATGAAGACGACGGCCACCATGGCGAAGCTGATCTCGCCGCCGAACGCGCGGATCGAGGCGTCCAGGCACACGACGAACGCCAGCGTGATGAGGAGCATGCCGCCGATGCCGCTGGCCAGCTTGGTCGGCCGCTGCACCACGTCCAGCATGCGCGGCACCACGCCGGCGAACAGTGCCCGCACCCGGGTGGAGACGAAGCGGCGCAGCGGTGGGATGGCGGAGACGATGAGCACCAGCACCGCGGCCGCCAGCAGCCCGGCGATCACCGTGCGGGACGGCGGGATGGACGGCGCCTGCTCCTTGCCGGTGACGTAGCCGAAGGACAGCAGCAGCAGGACGTGCACGCCCAGCATGAAGAGCTGCGAGGCGCCCACACTGGCCACCGCGTGCCCCGGCCGCACCCCGGCGCGCTGGAGGAAGCGCGTGTTCAGCGCGACGCCGCCGACCGCCGCGGGCGCCACCAGCTTCACGAACGAGCCCGCCACCTGCGCCTGCACGGTGCGCCAGAACGGCACCCGCTCGGGCACGAACCCCAGCAGCGCCAGGGCCGCGGCGACGTAGCTCAGCACCGAGGCGCCCACCGCGAGCGCCACCCAGCCCCACTGCGCGTCGGTGAAGACCTCGACGAGGTTGACGTGGGTGATCTGCGAGATCAGGAAGTACGCGGCGAAGGCGCCCGCGATGAAGCTGACCAGCGTGCGCGGCCGGACGCGTTCCAGCCGCACGGGCGTCACCGGCGCCTGCGGGCGGATGCGCAGCACCTCCTGGCGGATCTGCGCGAGCAGGTCCTCCTCGCGGTTCTCCTCCAGCGCCTGTTCGACGGCCTCGTGCTCGGCGCGGTCGAGCCGCCGCCGCTCGGCCTTGCCCTCCGCGCCGCCGGAGACGCCGGGGCGGCCGGACGCCGCCGGGGCGGCTGACGTGGCCGGAGCGGTCGGAGCGGTCGGAGCGGTCGGAGCGGTCGGAGCGGCCGGAGTGGCCGGAGTGGCCGCCGGGTCGGCCTGGTCGCGCGCCTCGCGGTGTGCCCGGGCGGCCTCCAGCACCAGTTCGCGCTCCCGCTCGGCCCGCTCCTTGGCCAGCCGTCTCAGGGTGTGCCGGGTGCTGCGGCTGAGCGCGAGCGGCTGGAGGAGCGGCAGGCTGTCGGCCACGGCGTCCGGGCCCAGCACGTCGACGGCGGCCCGCACCGCGCGCTCGGCGCCGACGCGGAGCCCGAACGTCGTCAGCAACTGGGCGACGTCCATGCGCAGGCTGATGTCGCCCGAGGCGATCTCGCCACCGCGCAGGTCGGTGAGGAAGACGGTGTCCGAGTCGTCCACCAGGAGGGCCGCGCCGCTGAGCCTGCGGTGGGCGATGCGCCGCGACTGCAGCGCGCGCACCTGCTGCCAGGACGCCCGCATCAGCGCGTCGGTGACCTCCGCGTCCGGCAGCGCGTCCAGCGGGCGGCCACCGATGTGCTCGTAGACGAGTATGACCGCGTCCGGGCCCAGTTCGGAGGTGGCGATGAGCTTGGGGGCGTTGGCCCCCGCGGAGATGGCGGCGTAGGCGAGCAGCGCCTCCTGCTCCAGCGCCTGCCGCAGCGACTGGAGGTTGCGCCGCTGCGTGATGCCGCGCAGGGCCAGCCGCCGCCAGGCGCGGTAGAAGTAGCCGTGCGCCTGCTGCTCGCGGTCGACGATGGTCACGTCCAGCGGCGGCCCGTCCTCCAGCGTCACCAGGTAGCACCGCCCCCGGTCGCTCTCGGCGGCCCCGTCCTCGGCGCGGACGGCGGACACCGGTGCGAACCCGACCCGGCGCAGCCCCGCCAGGAGGTTCTGCCCGGTCGGCCGGACGTTGGGGGAGCCGACCGCGTACACCGTGCCGTAGGCCACGCTCCAGCCGATGAGCGTGGTCAGGACGATGGCCAGCGAGGTGGTGTAGCCGCTGATCAGCACCGCGAGCGCGTCGGTCAGCAGCACCACCCACAGCAGTACGCGCCAGCGCGGCCTGCGGGCCATGCCGACCGCCGTCATGTAGGCGATGACGGGACCGAGGTAGTTGTGCACCGGGTCGGTCAGCCCGCCGCCGGGCGCCACCTTGGTGAACGCGTCCTGGATCGGCGCGGGGGCGGCCTCGGCGATCCACAGCGCGGCGGTGAGCGAGACCCCGTGCGCCAGGACGGCCGCCAGCACGCCGTCGGCGATGCGCAGGCCGTCGCGCTTGATCAGCCGCTCGATGGCGAAGG
The DNA here is from genome assembly GCF_026262575.1 of Streptomyces marinisediminis. Classification (GTDB taxonomy): domain Bacteria; phylum Actinomycetota; class Actinomycetes; order Streptomycetales; family Streptomycetaceae; genus Streptomyces; species Streptomyces marinisediminis. The sequence continues at coordinate 121,186 of NZ_JAPKFL010000012.1, read as the reverse complement.
CCACCGGGACGATGAGCACCGCGATGCTGGAGACGACTCCGGCGACGCTGATGACCAGCGGGGGAGCCTGGTCGGCGCCCTTGTCGATGTCCTGTTCGAGCCCGGCGGTGGTGGCGTGCGCGAAGTAGGCGATGGCCAGGACGACGGCGATGCCGACCGCGCCCAGGAGCATGCGCAGCAGGTCGGAGGGCCGGTGGACGCGCGCCGACAGGAGCGGCTCGTCACCGTCGAGCTGCTCGGTGGCCTCCTCCGCGCTCCCGGCGGCCCCCGTGCCCCCGGCGGGCCGGAGGCCGACGAGCGCGGCCGGGCCGCCCCGCACGGCCCGGCGCAGCCGCTGGCGGCGCGAGCGCGCGCCGGGGCGACCGCCGTGCGCCCCGGCGCGCGCAGCGGTGCCGTCGGCGCGCGCGGCGGGGTCGGGGCGCGCGCCGGGGTCGGTGCCCCCGGCGGCGGGGCCCTCCGCGGCGGGGCCCTCGGCGGCGGCGGGGCCGCCGGGCTCCTCGGCCGGTGCGGTGTCCGGGTGCGCGGCACCGACCGGGCGGCCCTCCTGTCGTGGAGTCGTCCCGCTCGGCTGCTGCTCGGCTTGCTCTTCTCGGTCCCGTATCACGCGTCACCGCCCGGGACGATGGTGGCATGCGGACGCCGCCGAGCGGCGCATCAGGGGCCGGGCGGGGGCTGAGCTGTGACGTTCGCGACGTTCGCGACGTTCGCGCGCCCCGTGCGCGCCACCCGCGCCCCGGGGTGCGGCGCCCGGGTGTCCGCGGCGTAGGGCACCATGGCGGCCATGGGTGACGCAGCGCAGGAGGCGGCCGCGGCGGGCGACCGGGACAGGCTGCCGGAGTTCGCCGAGCGGGTGCTGGAGCTCACCGAGCTGATCCCGCCGGGCCGGGTCATGACCTACGGCGACGTCGCCCGGCTGCTGCGCGAGGAGCGGGCCGAGGAGGAGGGTGCCCCGCCGATACCCGGGGCCCCGGGCGGGCGCGGTCTTGGCGGCCCGCGCCAGGTCGGCCGCGTCATGGCGCTGTACGGCTCCGCGGTGCCGTGGTGGCGCGTGGTGCGGGCCGACGGCGTGCTGCTGCCCGGGCACGAGCGGCGCGCGCTGGGCCACTACCGCGCCGAGGGCACCCCGCTGCGCACGTCGCGCACCCGCGGTGTGCCGCCGCGCCTGGACCTGCCCCGGGCGCGCTGGCACGGGCCGGGCGACGCGCCGGAGGCGCGCCCGGGGCCGGGGCGCGGCGCCTGAGCGCGCCGCGTCGCGCGGGCCGCGTCGGCGGGTGAGGTCTGGGCCGTTCACACTTACCAGCTTCCGTCATGGCGCGCCCGGGACCGCGCCGTGCCGTCCGTACCGTGGACGGTCGCGCCGTCCGTGCCGCAGACCCCTGGGACGGACTGCGGCTCACGGGCCCCGTGCCGTACCGTCTGCACCACCCAGCACAGACTCCAGGACCAGCGATCCACGTGCATTCCTCCCACAAGTCCGACACCTACCGTCTGGTGCGCACCCCGCCGGAACGGGCGGGTCTCCCTGCCTTGGACGCAGGCCAGCGGGCTGTGGTTGACCACGGCCCCGGCCCGCTGCTGGTGCTCGCCGGGCCGGGCACCGGGAAGACGACCACACTGGTGGAGGCGGTCGCCGAGCGGGTGCGGCGGGGCGCCGACCCCGAGCGCGTCCTGGTGCTGACGTTCAGCCGCCGGGCCGCCGTCGAGCTGCGCGACCGCATGGCCGCCCGGCTGCCCGGCGCCGCCCCGCAGGCCACCACGTTCCACTCCTACTGCTACGCCCTCGTCCGGGCCCACCAGGACGCGGAGCTGTTCGCCGAGCCGTTGCGCCTGCTGTCCGGGCCGGAGCAGGACCTGCGCATCCGCGAGATGCTCGCCGGCTGCGTCCAAGGCGGCGACCGGGCGGTGCGCTGGCCGCAGGAGCTGCGGGCCTGCCTGACCACGCGCGGCTTCGCCGACGAGGTGCGCGCCGTGCTCGCCCGCAGCCGCGAGCTGGGCCTCGGGCCCCGGGCACTGGCGGACTTCGCCGAGCGCGCCGGGCGCCCCGACTGGTCGGCCGCCGCCCGCTTCCTCGCCGAGTACCTGGACCTGCTCGACCTCCAGGGCGTGCTGGACTACGCCGAGCTGGTCCACCGCGCCGTCCTGCTCGCCGAGGACACCGGCCCGCACGGCGCCGCCGGGCACCTCGCCGACGCCTACGACGCCGTGTTCGTCGACGAGTACCAGGACACCGACCCCGCACAGGTGCGGCTGCTGCGCGCCCTGGTGCCGCCCGGCAGCCCGCGCACGCTCGTCGCCTTCGGCGACCCCGACCAGTCGATCTACGCCTTCCGCGGCGCCGACGTGGGCGGCATCCTCGACTTCCCCGCCGCCTTCCCCGGCGCCCGCACCGCCGTGCTGCGCACCAACCGCCGCTCGGGCGCCGACCTGCTGGCCGCCACCCGCCACCTCGCCCGCCGGATGCCGCTGCCCCGGCTGCCCGCGCAGGCCGCGCGGGCGCACCGCGAACCCGTCGCGGCCCGGTCCGGCGGCCGGGTGGAGGCGTACACGTACGCGACGCCCGGCGCCGAGACCGCGAACATCGCCGACCTGCTGCGCCGCGCGCACCTGGAGGACGGCGTCCCGTGGTCGCGGATGGCCGTGCTGGTGCGGGCCGGCGCCTCCCTGCCGGGACTGCGGCGCGCGCTCACCTCCGCCGGCGTCCCCGTCGACGTCTCCGGCGACGACCTGCCGCTGCGCCACGAGCCCGCCGTCGCCCCGCTGCTGACGGCCCTGCGCGCGGTCGCCGCCCCGGCGGAGGCCGCCGCCCCGCACACGCCCGCCGGGGCCGGGCAGGCGGGGGCCGCGGCGGGGGAGGCGGGCGGTGCCCCGGCGGTGGACGGCGCCGGAGCCGAGCCCGCCGAGGAGCCGTGGCGGCTCGACGTGGAGACCGCGCTCACCCTGCTGGGCTCCCCGCTCGGCGGGATGGACGCCGCCGACCTGCGCCGCCTCGGCCGCGCGCTGCGCGAGGAGGAGCGCGCCGCGGGGCACGCCGTGCCCCGGCCGTCGGACGAACTGCTGGCCGAGGCGCTGTCCGAGCCACAGCGCCTGGTCGCCCACGACCCCGCCTACGCCGCCGGGGCGCAGCGGCTCGGCCTGCTGCTGCGCAAGGCGCGCGAGCTGCTGGCCGGGGGCGGCACCGCCGAGGCGGCGCTGTGGGAGCTGTGGGACGGCACGCCGTGGCCGCAGCGCCTGGAGCGGGCCGCGCTGCGCGGGGGAGCGGCGGGCCGCAACGCCGACCGGGACCTGGACGCGGTGTGCGCCCTGTTCGACGCCGCCGCCCGCGCCGAGGAGCGCATCGGCGGCCGGGGCGCGCTCAACTTCCTCGCCGAGCTGGAGGCCCACGACATCGCGGCCGACACCCTGGCCGGGCGCGCCGCCCGGCCCGACGCCGTCCGCCTGATGACCGCCCACCGCAGCAAGGGCCTGGAGTGGCGGCTCGTCGTCGTCGCCGGGTTGCAGGAGGGCCGCTGGCCTGACCTGCGCCGCCGGGGCTCGCTGCTGGAGGCCGACCGCATCGGCCGGGACGGCCTGGCCGAGCCGCTCCCGGCCGGCGCGCTGCTGGCCGAGGAGCGGCGCCTGTTCTACGTCGCCGCCACCCGCGCCCGGGAGCGCCTGGTGGTCACCGCCGTCCAGGCCGCCGGGGACGAGGGCGACCAGCCCTCCCGGTTCCTCGGCGAGCTGGGCGTCACCCCGCGCGACGCGGGCGGGCGTCCGCCGCGTCCGCTGTCGGTGGCCGGCCTCGTCGCCGAGCTGCGGGCCACCACCGTGGACCCGGCCGCGAGCCCCGCCCTGCGGGACGCCGCCGCCCGCCGCCTGGCCCGCCTGGCTGCGCTGCGCGACGACGACGGCCACGCCCTGGTGCCCGCCGCGCACCCGCAGCGCTGGTGGGGCCTGGCCGAGCCGACCCGCTCGGCCGTCCCGCTGCGCGACCCGGAGCTGCCCGTCGCCCTGTCCGGCAGCGCGCTGGGCCAGTTGGCCGACGGCTGCTCGCTGCAGTGGTTCCTCGGCCGCGAGGTGAAGGCGGACGCCCCGGCCACGGCCGCCCAGGGCTTCGGCAACGTGCTGCACGTGCTGGCCGACGAGGTCGCCTCCGGCACCACACCGGCCGACCTGTCGGTGCTGCTGGAACGGCTGGACTCGGTGTGGGACGCGCTGGCCTTCGAGGCGCCGTGGAAGTCGCGCCAGGAGAAGGAGAACGCCCGGGCGGCCCTGGAGCGCTTCCTGCGCTGGCACGTGCTCGACCGGGGCGGGCGCGCGGCCCTCGCCAGCGAGCACGGCTTCGACGTCACCCTCACCGCCGGGGAGGTCCGCGTCCGGGTGCGCGGCAGCGTGGACCGGCTGGAGCGGGACGCCGAGGGCCGCCTCTACGTCGTCGACTTCAAGACCGGACGCGCCAAGCCCACCGCGCGCGAGGTCGAGCGGCACCCGCAGCTCGCCGTCTACCAGCTCGCCGTCCGCGAGCAGGCGGGGGACGCGGCGGAGCCGGGCGGCGCGGAACTCGTCCACCTGCGGCTGGGCGCGCCCCGGGCGCAGGGGGGCGACGCGCTGCCCGCCGTCCAGCGGCAGGAGCCGCTGCCCGAGCGCGCGGAGGACGCCTGGATCGGCGAGCTGCTGGCCACCGCCGCCGGCCGGGTGCTGGACGAGCGCTTCACCCCCTCCCCGGGCCGGCAGTGCACCGGCTGTGCCTTCCGCCACTCCTGCACCGCGCACCCCGAGGGCCGCCACGTGGTGGAGTGAGGCCGCCTGAGGGCGGTGCGCCCAGGTCGGGGCCGGGTGGCGGCCCCCTCGCCGGTCCCGTCCGGCCGGTGCCGCCGGGAGACCGGGACCGGCCGGTGTCGGCGGCGGGCGTTAGCGTTCTCCACCGTGACGGCACGGCTCAGCGACCCCGGGCAGCTCCGCGAGCTGCTCGGCATCCCCTTCACCGGCGAGCAGCTCGCCTGCGCCACCGCGCCCCCGTCCCCGCAGGTCGTCGTGGCCGGGGCGGGCTCGGGGAAGACGACGGTGATGGCGGCGCGCGTCGTCTGGCTGGTCGGCACCGGCCAGGTCGCGCCCGACCGCGTCCTGGGGCTGACGTTTACCAACAAGGCGGCCGGCGAGCTGGCGGACCGCGTGCGGCGCGCGCTGGTGCGCGCCGGGGTGCTGGACACCGACTCCGCCACCGGCGACGACGACCCGGGCGAGCCGGAGATCTCCACCTACCACGCCTTCGCCGGGCGGCTGCTGACCGAGCACGGCCTGCGGCTGGGCATCGAGCCGTCCGCGCGCCTGCTCGCGGACGCCACCCGCTTCCAGCTCGCCGCCACCGTCCTGCGCGGCGCGCCCGGCCCGTTCCACGCCCTCACCAAGAGCCTGAGCGCCCTGGTGGAAGACGTGCTCGCGCTCGACGCCGAACTGAGCGAGCACCTGGTGGAGCCCGAGCGCCTGCGCGCCCACGACACCGGGCTGCTGGCCCGGCTGGAGCAGGTGAAACTGACCAACGCCGCGCTGCGCGCCGTCCCCGAGGCCGCGCGCGGCCGGCTGGAGCTGCTGGGCCTGGTGGAGTCCTACCGGGCCCGCAAGCGCGAGCGCGACCTCGTCGACTTCGGTGACCAGATCGCACTCGCCGCCCGCCTGGCCCGGGACGTCCCCGAGGTGGGCCGGCTGCTGCGCGAGCAGTACGCCGTGGTCCTGCTGGACGAGTACCAGGACACCTCCGTCGCGCAGCGCGTGCTGCTGGCCGGCCTCTTCGGCGGCGGCACCGGGCACCCCGTCACCGCCGTCGGCGACCCGTGCCAGGCCATCTACGGCTGGCGCGGCGCCTCCGTCGCCAACCTGGACGACTTCCCCGAGCACTTCCCGCACCCCGACGGCAGCCCCGCGCGGCGGTACGCGCTCAGCGAGAACCGGCGCAGCGGCGGGCGGCTGCTGACCCTGGCCAACACCCTCGCCGCCCCGCTGCGCGCCCGGCACGACGGCGTCGAGGCGCTGCGCGCGGCGCCCGGCGACGAGCAGGCCGGGCGGGTGCGCTGCGCCCTGCTGGACACGCACGCCGCGGAGCTGGACTGGCTGGCCGACCGGCTGGCCCACCTCGTCGCCACCGGCACCCCGCCCGGGGAGGTCGCCGTGCTGTGCCGGGGCGCGGGCGACTTCGCGGAACTGCACTCCGCGCTCGTCGCCCGCGACCTGCCCGTCGAGGTGGTGGGCCTGTCCGGCCTGCTGCACCTGCCGGAGATCGCCGACCTGGTGGCCACCTGCGAGGTGCTCCAGGACCCCACGGCCAACGCCGCCCTCGTCCGGCTGCTCACCGGGCCGCGCTGGCGCATCGGCCACCGGGACCTGGCGCTGCTCGGCCGCCGCGCCCGGCTGCTGGCCGGGCCGGGACCCGGCCAGGGCAACGCCGACGACGCCGACGCGCGACTGGCCGCCGCCGTCGAGGGCACCGACCCGGCCGAGGTCGTCTCCCTGGCCGACGCGCTCGACACCTTCCTGGACTCCGGCGGCCTCGACGACGGCCTGCCCTTCTCCGCCGAGGCCCGGGTCCGCTTCGCCCGGCTGGCCGCCGAGATCCGCGAACTGCGCCGCTCCCTGGCCGACCCGCTGATGGACGTGCTGCACCGGGTCCTGGCCGTCACCGGCCTGGAGGTGGAGCTGGCCGCCTCGCCGCAGGCGCTGGCCGCCCGGCGCCGCGAGACCCTCGGCCACTTCCTCGACCTCGCGGCCGGCTTCGCCTCCCTGGACGGCGAGGCCACCCTGCTGGCCTTCCTCGGCTTCCTGCGCACCGCCGTGCGGTACGAGAAGGGGCTGGACAGCTCGCTCCCGGGCGGCGAGAACACGGTGAAGGTGCTCACCGCGCACAAGTCGAAGGGCCTGGAGTGGGACGTCGTGGCCGTGCCCGGACTGGTCGCGGGACAGTTCCCCAGCGAGCGCGGCCAGGACTCCTGGCTCACCCAGCCCCGGGTGCTGCCGCACCCCCTGCGCGGTGACGCCGCGACGCTGCCCGAACTCGCCGGCTGGACGGCCCGGGACCGCACCGCCTACGACACGGCCGCCAAGGAGCACCAGGCCACCGAGGAGCTGCGCCTGGGCTACGTCACCCTCACCCGCCCCCGCTCGCTGCTGCTGGCCTCCGGGCACTGGTGGGGGCCCCGTCAGAAGAAGCCCCGCGGCCCCTCGCCGTTCCTGGACGCCGTCCGCCGGCACGCCGAGGCCGACCCCGCGCACGGCGAGGTCGAGGCGTGGGCGGACCCGCCCGCGGAGGGCGAGGAGAACCCGGCGCTCGCCGCGCCCGAGACCGACCTGGCGTGGCCCCTCCCGCTGGACGGGACCGCGCTCGCCCGCCGCCGCGCCGCCGCCCGCACCGTCCTCGCCCACCTCACCGCCGCCGCGGACCCGGCCGCACCGGGGGAGACGGCGCCGGGCGGGACGGGTGTGCCGGACGAGGACAGTGCGCGTGGTGGTGTGGACGTGTCGGATGAGGCGGAGCTGTCGGGCGGGACGGAGGTGCTGAGCCAGGCGGAGGTGCCTGACGAGGTGGATGCGCGGGACGCGGCTGCCGTGCCCGCTCAGGCCCCGGCGCCGGAGGCGGAGTACGTCCTCACCCCCGAGGAACAGCGGCTGACGGCCTCCTGGGACCGGGACCTGACCGCGCTCGCCGAGGAGCTGCGCCGCTCCCGGCGCACCGTGCGCGAGGTCGCGCTGCCGGCCACGCTGACCGCCTCCCAGCTCCTGCGGCTGGCCGCGGACCCCGAGCGGTTCGCCCGGGACCTGGTGCGGCCGATGCCCCGCCCGCCCCGGCCCGCCGCCGCCCGGCGCGGCACCCGCTTCCACGCCTGGGTCCAGTCCCGCTACGAGGAGCTGGCGCTGCCCATGCTCGGCCCGGAGGAGCTGTCGGGCGCCGACGGCGAGCCGGGCGGCACCACCGCCGAGATCGCCGACGAGCGCGACCTCGCCGCGCTGAAGGAGGCGTTCGAGGGCACGCCGTACGCCCGGCGCACCCCCTACCGGGTGGAGGCGCCCTTCCAGCTCCGGCTGGCCGGGCGCGTCGTGCGCGGCCGCATCGACGCCGTCTACCAGGACGCCGACGGCTTCGAGATCGTCGACTGGAAGACCGGCCGCGGTCCGGACGCCGACCCGCTCCAGCTCGCCGTCTACCGGCTGGCGTGGGCCGAGCGGCACGGGCTGCCGCCCGAGGCGGTGCGCGCCGTGTTCGTGCACGTCCGCACCGGCCGGATCGTGCGGCCCGACCCCCTGCCGGGCCGGGCCGAGCTCGAACGCCTGCTGCTGGACGACGCCCCGGCCGCACCCGCCGGCCCGGCGCCGGACGGCCCCGCGGCGCCGGACGGTCCCGCGGTGCCGGACGCCCCGGCGCGCGACGACACGCCTCCTCGATAGGCTCCTGGCATGAGCTCCGCCCCGGACAACGCCGTCCGCGACCACGTCACCGCGCACGCCACCGCCTTCCTGGCCGACCTCGTCGACTGGCTGCGCATACCCTCGGTCTCCGCCGACCCCGGGCGGGCCGAGGACGTCCGGCGGAGCGCCGAGTGGCTGGCCGGACGACTGCGCGCGACCGGCTTCCCCGTCGCGGAGGTCTGGTCGACGCCGGGGCTGCCGGCCGTCTTCGCCGAGTGGCCCTCGGCCGACCCGGACGCGCCCACCGTGCTCGTCTACGGTCACCACGACGTGCAGCCGGCCGACCGCTCCGACGGCTGGTTCGGCGAGCCCTTCGAGCCCACCGAGCGCGACGGCCGCCTCTACGCCCGCGGCGCCGCCGACGACAAGGGCCAGGTGTGGATGCACACCCTGGGGCTGCGCGCCCACCTCGCCGCCACCGGCCGCACCGCGCCCGCCGTGCACGTCAAGCTGCTGATCGAGGGCGAGGAGGAGTCCGGCTCGCCCCACTTCCCCGCGCTGCTGCGCGCCCACGCCGACCGGCTCGCCTGCGACGCCGTGCTCGTGTCGGACACCGGCATGTGGGACGAGGATACGCCCACCGTCTGCACCGGCATGCGCGGCCTGACCGACTGCCAGATCGACCTGTTCGGCCCCGCCCAGGACATCCACTCCGGCTCCTTCGGCGGCGCCGTGCCCAACCCGGCCACCGAGGCCGCCCGGCTGGCCGCCGCCCTCCACGACGACCGGCGGCGCGTCGCCGTCCCCGGGTTCTACGACGGCGTCGTGGAGCTGACCGAGCGCGAGCGCGCCCTCTTCGCCGAGCTGCCGTTCGACCAGGAGCGCTGGCTGCGCACCGCGCACAGCTCCGCCGCGCTCGGCGAGGAGGGCTACACGGTGCTCGAACGCGTCTGGGCCCGGCCGACCGCCGAGGTCAACGGCGTCTCCGGTGGCTACCAGGGCCCCGGCGGCAAGACGATCGTCCCGGCCCGGGCGCAGCTCAAGCTCTCCTTCCGGCTGGTCGCCGGGCAGGACGCGGACCACGTCCAGCGGGCCGTGCGGGAGTGGGCGGCGGCCCGGCTGCCCGACGGCATCCGGCACGAGATCACCTTCTGGGGTGCGACCCGGCCGTGCCTGACGCCGCTGGACCACCCCGCGCTCCAGTCCGTCGTGCGCGCCATGTCCCGCGCCTTCGACGACCGGCCCGTGCGCTTCACCCGCGAGGGCGGCTCGGGCCCGGCCGCGGACCTGCGCGACGTCCTGGACGCCCCCGTCCTCTTCCTCGGCATCTCCGTGCCCTCCGACGGCTGGCACGCCCCGAACGAGAAGGTGGAGCTGGGGCTGCTGCTGAAGGGGGCCGAAGCCGTCGCCCACCTGTGGGACGACCTGCCGCGCCACTGGCAGCCGGCCCGCGACTGACCCACCGGTTCCCTCGGCCCCACGGGCCCCGCCGCCCGCCCGCGTCCGCAGCGGACGCGCCCGAGCCCCACCGCCGCCCCAGACAAGGAGCACCGAGCAGCGTGACCACCTGGACCGAGCAGCAGGCCGAGCCACCCGTGACGCTCACCGGCACCGGGGGCATCGACCGCAGCGCGCACCACCGGCTGGACGAGGCCTGGCTCGCGGCGGCCTGGAGCCACCCGAGCACGCGGTGCTTCGTCGTCTCCGGCGGTCAGGCGCTCGTGGTGGACACCGACGACGGCCGCACCGAGCTGGTGACCATGCCCACCTTCGACGCCCCCATCACCGAGGCGCACCGCTACTTCCTCGGTACCGACGCCGAGGGCGTGCGTTACTTCGCGTTGCAGAAGGACACCCTGCCGGGCCGCATGGACGACCTCGCCCGCCCCGCCGGGCTGCGCGAGGCCGGCGCCCTGCTCGGGGAGCGCGACGCCGCGCTGCTCGTGCACGCCGTCGCGCTGGAGAACTGGCAGCGCCTGCACCGGTTCTGCTCCCGCTGCGGCGAGCGCACCGTCATCGCCGCGGCCGGCCACATCCGGCGCTGCCCGGCCTGCGGCGCCGAGCACTACCCGCGCACCGACCCCGCGGTGATCATGCTCGTCACCGACGCGCGGGACCGGGCGCTGCTCGGCCGCCAGGTGCACTGGCCCGAGGGGCGCTTCTCCACGCTCGCCGGGTTCGTCGAGCCGGGGGAGTCGCTGGAGAACGCCGTGCGGCGCGAGGTCTTCGAGGAGGCGGGACTGCCCGTGGGCGAGGTGGAGTACGTCGCCAGCCAGCCGTGGCCGTTCCCCTCCAGCCTGATGCTCGGCTTCACCGCGCGCGCCACCGCCGCGGAGATCGCCGTGGACGGCGAGGAGATCGAGGAGGCGCGCTGGTTCTCCCGCGAGGAGCTGCGCGTCGCGATCGAGGACGGAGAGGTGCTGCCCCTGGTGGGCATCTCGATCGCGGCCCGCCTCGTCGAGCGGTGGTACGGCGCTCCGCTGCCCAAGGCGCCCCCCGCCTGAGCCCGGCGGCCCGGGTCTGCTGTGTAGCTCGCGGCCTGGGTCCGGTGTGCGGGCCCGGTGGCCCGAGCCCGGTGTGAGCCCGCGGCCCGAGCCCGCCGTCCGAGCCCGCCGTCCGAGTCGGCGGGCCTGAGCCCGCGGCCGCCCCGCCGCCGCGGGGCGGCTCGGCTCGGCGGCCCGAGGCCGCCGACGGCCGGATTCAGGCCGCGAGCGCCTTCTTCACCTGGGCGAGACTCGGATTGGTCATGACGACCTCGTCGCCGCCGCCCGACGGCACCACCACCACCGTCGGCACCGTCTGGTCACCGCCGTTGATCTTCTCCACGAAGGACGCCGACTCCGGGTCCAGCTCGATGTTGATCTCGTTGTAGGCGATGCCCTCGCGCTCCATCTGCCGCTTCAGACGGACGCAGTAGCCGCACCACGTGGTGCTGTACATCGTCACGGTTCCCGTCATGGGACCGGCGCTCCTTCGTGTTGTCGGGTGTTGCTTTCGGACAACGAGAGCAGAGGCGTCCGGATTCCCGCCACCGGCGGGACACCGGTATGACAAGGCGCACCCCCCTGTGGACGGCCGGACCCGGCGCCCCCGGGGACCTGGCAGCATGGCGGGGTGACCGCAGCGACCCACTCCACCCTGTTCCCGCCGGTGCCCGAGACGGCCGACGCGGTGCTCGACGGGCTCGACCCCGAGCAGCGCGAGGTGGCCACGGCGCTGCACGGCCCGGTGTGCGTGCTGGCCGGCGCCGGGACGGGCAAGACGCGGGCGATCACCCACCGCATCGCCTACGGCGTCCGCGCGGGCGTGCTGCCCCCGGCCGGGGTGCTGGCCGTCACCTTCACCAACCGCGCCGCGGGGGAGATGCGCGGACGGCTGCGCCAGCTCGGGGCCGACGGCGTGCAGGCCCGCACCTTCCACTCCGCCGCGCTGCGGCAGCTCCAGTTCTTCTGGCCCCGCGCGGTCGGCGGTGACCTGCCCCGGCTGGTCGACCGCAAGGCGTCCCTGGTCGCCGAGGCGGCCGCCCGCGTCGGCCTGCGGCTGGACCGCGCCGAGCTGCGCGACGTCACGAGCGAGATCGAGTGGGCCAAGGTCACCCAGACCATCCCGGACGACTACCCGGCCGCCGCCGCGCAGGCCGCCCGCCAGCTCCCCCGGGACGCCGCCGAGACGGTCGGCGTCTACACCGCCTACGAGAACCTCAAGCGCGAGACGGCCACCATCGACTTCGAGGACGTGCTGCTGCTCACCGTCGGCATCCTCCAGGACAGCCGGGACGTCGCCGAGCGGGTGCGCGCCCAGTACCAGCACTTCGTCGTCGACGAGTACCAGGACGTCAGCCCGCTCCAGCAGCGGCTGCTGGACCTGTGGCTGGGCGAGCGCGACACCCTGTGCGTGGTGGGCGACGCCAGCCAGACGATCTACTCCTTCACCGGCGCGACCCCCGACCACCTGCTCGACTTCCGCCGCCGCCACCCCACCGCCACCGTGGTGCGCCTGGTGCGCGACTACCGCTCGACGCCGCAGGTCGTCCACCTGGCGAACGGGCTGCTGGCGCAGGCGTCGGGCCGGGCGGCCGAGCACCGGCTGGAGCTGGTCTCCCAGCGCGAGCCCGGCCCCGAGCCCGCCTACGCCGAGTACCCCGACGAGCCGGAGGAGGCCCGCGACACCGCCCGGCACATCCGCGACCTCATCGCCGCGGGCGTACCGGCCGGCGAGATCGCCGTCCTCTACCGGATCAACGCCCAGTCCGAGGCCTACGAGCAGGCGCTGGCCGACGCGGGCGTCCCCTACCAGGTGCACGGGGCCGAGCGCTACTTCGAGCGGCCCGAGATCCGGCAGGCGGGGGTGCTGCTGCGCGGCGCCGCCCGTGCCGGTGACAACGACCCGCGGCTGGCCGCCGCGCAGGGCCTGGCCGACCAGGTGCGCGTGGTGCTCGGCGGCGCCGGGTGGCAGCCGCGGCCACCGGCGGGCTCGGGCGTCGCCCGGGACCGCTGGGAGTCCCTGGCGGCCCTGGTCCGCCTCGCCGAAGAGGTGGCGACGGCCCGCCGGGGCGCCACGCTGGCGGACTTCGTCGCGGAGCTGTCGCAGCGTGCGGCCGCCCAGCACGCGCCGCCGGTGGAAGGCGTCACCCTGGCCTCCCTGCACGCGGCCAAGGGGCTGGAGTGGGAGGCCGTCTTCCTCGTCGGCATGGTCGAGGGCGTGCTGCCCATCACCTACGCCAAGACGCCCGCCCAGATCGAGGAGGAGCGGCGGCTGCTGTACGTCGGCGTCACCCGGGCGCGGCGCCTGCTGCGCCTGTCGTGGTCGCTGACCCGCAACCCCGAGGGCCGCCCGCCCCGCGCGCCCAGCCGGTTCCTGGACGGGTTGCGCCCCGGCTCCGGCGCGGCGGCGGCCCGCGGCGGGGGCGCACCGACCGGCCGGGGCGGCGTCGAGCACGGCACGTCGCCCCGCCCGGCGCGGCGGCGGACGGTGGTGCGCTGCCGGGTGTGCGGCCGCACCCTCACGGACGCCGGCGAGGTGAAGCTGATGCGCTGCGAGAGCTGCCCGTCCGACGTGGACGAGGCGCTCTACGACCGGCTGCGCGCGTGGCGCACCCGCCAGGGGCGGCTCATCGGCCAGCCCGAGTACTGCGTCTTCACCGACAAGACGCTCCTGGCCATCGCCGAGGCCGTGCCCGACGACGAGTCCGGGCTGCGGGCCATCGCGGGCGTCACCGCGCGCAAGGTCCGGGCCTTCGGGGCGGACGTGCTCGCCCTGTGCGCGGGGGAGGAACTGGCGGACCAGGCGGGGGACGCCGGCTGAGGCCACCGGCGGAAGGAAAGCTTCCGCTCGGAACCTGACACACCGTTCAAAACTTCCCGCCGAACTTCCCGGAAAATAGTTTGCGCACGCCGCTACGCGCGCCATAGCCTTCGAGACGTGGAGAGGGCGGGCTACTCGCCCCATCTTCTCCACTTCTCCATGATGTACTCATCCCTGAACATCTTCGGGTCCGGCCCCTGGCCGGGGAGCCCGACCGAGGCGCCGAGAGGAGGCGAGACCAGTGATCGGAATTCTGACCAACACCGGCGAAGTGACCGAGCGCTCGGTCGTTGCCACCTGCCTGCTCGGCTCCTCCGTCCGTGGCACCGGTCTGCCCTGTGCCCGGATCAGCGATGAGCGACCGATCGAGGCGTCCGCAGTAGCAGCGGCGGCACAGGCGCAGACCTATGCCCTTGGCGCGGCGGATGCCGGCTTTGGTCGCCAGAAGACGCAGCACCACACGATGTGGGCCTTCCGTGGGCTCGAACCCTGGAGAGATCCAGCCTGATCGGCGATCAGGTCGGCACCTTCCAGGGCCGCGGAACCCACACCGGGTACCGCGGCCCTTCTGTTTGCCCAAAAGCAGCCCGGCCACCAGCCGGACCGACAACGACAGACGAGGAAGTCACCGTGCAGACGCAGACGCACACCCCGTCACGCCCCGACCTGAACCCGCCTGATACCCCGGAGGACTCCTTGTTCCCCCTCACCACCCTCACCGAGCTGGACCAGGCCATCGACCGGCTCGGCGCCGCCGTACCGTGCCGCAGCTACGACCCGGAGGTGTTCTTCGCCGAGGCCCCGGCCGACGTGGAGTACGCCAAGTCGCTGTGCCAGACCTGCCCGCTGCGCGAAGCCTGCCTCGCGGGCGCCAAGGAGCGGCGCGAGCCCTGGGGCGTGTGGGGCGGCGAGCTCTTCGTCCAGGGGGTCGTGGTGCCCCGGAAGCGGCCCCGCGGCCGCCCGCGCAAGAACCCGGTCACGGCATGAACGCGCCCGGCACCATCGACCGCCCGTCCGCGTACGGACCGGCCCAGCAGGACCCCATGAACGACACACTTCTTCCCATGGCCGACCGCCGCTCGCCGGAACGGTCCGCCGCTCCCCAGAACAGGACCCGGGACATGCAACTCATGCCAGAAACCCTGAGCAGAGCACGAATGCAGGACTATCTGCGCGAGGTCGACAGCGAACGCGTCGCCCGCCGCCTGGTGGCCGCCCGACGCATGCAGCGCAAGGCCGAACGGGCCTCGCTGCGCGCCCGCCGCGCCCTCGCCAGGACCGTCATGCACTGAAAAGAGCAGGAGATGCCCGTGATCCGGCGCCGTCACAGCGATGACGGCCACACGACCTGACCGCGGCCGCTTACCTCACCACAGCACGTGTCACTGCCCGCACCTACCGCCGGAGCCGGGGCCCACGCCCCGGCTCCGGCGCGTTCCGCCCGCGCCCCGGACGTGCGCCAGCGCCCACCGGCGCCGCCCGCGCCTGGGGCGCCCCCGCTCGGGTGCGTCGGCGCGCACTGGCACCGTCCGCCCTTCGGGTGCCGTCCGCGGGTAGGCGCGCGTCCGCGTCGGCCGGTGGCGCCCGGGCCTCGCGTGCCCCCGCTCGGGTGCGTCGGCGCGCACTGGCACCGTCCGCCCTTCGGGTGCCGTCCGCGTGGAGGGCGCGCGTCCGCGTCTCGGGTGGCTTCGGGGCTCGGGTGTCCGGGAGCGGGCCGGGTGGTCAGGCGGTCGTGGCCACCTCGGCCGGGTCGCCCGGCTCGGGGAGGTCGTCCAGCGCCTCGACCCGGGCCGGCGGCACGCCGCCCTCGCCCGCCTCCTCCCCGGGGGCGAAGCCGGGCAGCCAGTCGGCCAGCTCGTCGCGCATGCGCACCCGCGCCCCGAGCTGGCACAGCACGCCGATCGTGCTGAGCGTGACCCGGTGGATCAGCAGGTAGGAGGGCGGCAGGTTGAGCTGCTTGCCGAGTTGGTGCGCGGGCGAGCGCGGGTCGGCTATGCGCGCGCCCTGCTCGCGCATCCACTCCCGGGAGAAGCGGAACTCCTCGGTCTGCGCGGGCTCGATGATCGGCAGCAGGTAGTCCAGTACGGCCTCGGGCCGCAGCTCGATGTCCGGCTTGACGAAGCCCTCCGCGCACAGCAGCCCGTAGACGTCCTCCGCGCGGCCCTCCAGCGTCATCCGCAGCGTGACGCCGATGGGTTCCGGCAGCCCCTCCGGCAGCCGGTCGACCGTGCCGAAGTCCATCACCCCGAGCCTGCCGTCCGGGAGGATCCGGAAGTTTCCCGGGTGCGGGTCGGCGTGCAGCAGACCGGTGCGGGCCGTGCCGCTGAACAGGAAGCGGGCCAGGAGCTGGCCGGCGGCGTCCCGCTCGGCCTGGGTGCCGTCGCGGATGATCTCGGCCAGCGCGGTGCCCTCCATCCACTCGGTGATCAGAACCTGCTCGCTCTGGTGCACCACCTGCGGCACCCGCACGTCCGGGTCGTCGGCGAACTCCGCGGCGTAGGCCCGCTGGGCCTCGGCCTCCAGCCCGTAGTCCAGCTCCTCGCTCACCCGCTCGCGCAGCTCGGTGATGAGCGGCTTGACGTCCATGCCCGGGATGAGCGGCCCCACGAGCCGGGCGAAGCGCCCGAGCTGGGAGAGGTCCGACAGCAGGGCCTCGCCCGCCCCCGGGTACTGCACCTTGACGGCCACCTCGCGGCCGTCGTGCCACACCGCCCGGTGCACCTGGCCGATGGAGGCCGCGGCCGCCGGCTTGTCGCTGAACTCGGTGAACAGCTCCCGCCAGTCCGCGCCCAGCCGCTCGGCGAGCACCTGGTGCACCGTGGACGAGGGCATCGGCGGCGCGGCGTCCTGGAGCTTGGTCAGCGCCGCCCGGTAGGGCCCAGCGACCTCCTCGGGCAGCGCCGACTCGAAGACGGACAGGGCCTGCCCGAACTTCATCGCCCCGCCCTTGAGCGACCCCAGCGTCGCGAAGAGCTGCTCGGCGGTGCGCTGCTGCAGCTCCGTGGCGATGGCCTCCGCCGGACGCCCGCCGATGCGCTTGCCGATGCCGAGCGCCGTCCGGCCGGCGAATCCCAGGGGGAGCGCGGCCAGCTTGGCGGTGCGGGTCACAGCCTTGCGCGGAAGATCCGACATGCACCCCTCCAACTCGCGACGGCCCGCGCGGCTCCACGCCGCCCGCCGTCAGGACGCCATTGTCACCGGCGGGGCGCTCCCTGCCGAGTCCCGTGCGTCGGCCCCGGCGGCAGCGGCACCACACGGGCACCGGCTATACGGTCGCACAACCTCCTCCTCGCGGCGCAGTCCGGGGAGCACGAAGGAGGTGCGCACCCCCGGCGCCGCCGCACCGTCGCTGTCCAGCAGGCTCAGGACGAACGACGCCGCCGCCCCGGCGACCACCGCCGCGAGCGGTCCGTCACACGCCACCGTTCCGGTACGCCGCGCCTGCCGCCACTGGCCCACCATCAGCGGCCACGAGGGCTCCCGCACCGACCGCTCCAGCAAGGCGCACTCCGCGCACGCCGAGACGCCCGGCAGCACGAGCGGGCCGACGAACCCGGTGGCCTCCACCACCCCCGCGTACAGGTGCGGGCGCCCCGCGCGCACCAGTTCCCGGGCCGCCTCCGGGTCCGGCGCGTACGCGGCGAGCCCGTCACGCGGCGCGAACACCACGAGGTCCAGCTCGGTACCGGCGCCGCCCGGGGAGCGGGGCCGACGGGCCCACGGCCCGACCCGGCGCACCACTTTGCGCAGGGCCGCGTCCCGGCGCTCGCCGCTCTGGTCGGGGCGGACCCCGCCCGGGGCCGCGTCCGCCGCCGTCACACAGCCACCGTCCACCGCCTCGACCGTGCCCACCCCGGCGGCCGAGAGCAGCGCGGCCAGCGTGCCGCCCACCCGCCCGGCGCCCCGGACCTGGACGCGTGCCTCCCGCCGGGCGGCCAGGACGCGGGCCGCGGCCCCGGGCCGTGGGTGCAGCACGGACAGCGAGGACAGATCCGGGCGGAGCCGCTCCCCGGTGGCGGCGACCACCGCGCGCTGCGCCGTGGCGTCGTCCACCAGCCCGGCCCGGCTCAACTGCCGCACCAGCCGGTCGGCCATGGGGGCGCCCAGGCCGATCACCTGGGCCGCCTCCCGCAGCCGGGCCATGCTGCGGGTGCCGTCCAGCAGGTCGAAGAAGCTGCCCGTGGCGGCGTCCACCGGGCCGAGCACCACGGCGTGCGCGGGCGTCACGCCGTACTGCACCGTCTCCCGGTCCCGCCAGCTCCGGCGCAGCGCCGGCTTGATCATCGGATGCATGTCCGCCCCCTCGCAGGTGTCCTCGGATGGCCGTGCGGGCGCGGCACGCGCCGTGCACGACGCCGCGTGCCGCCCACGTTCGGTGACTGGTCCGTCACCGGGCGACGGAGCCAGCATGCGGCATTCCGGCCGACGGCGCGCAGAGTTGTCCACAGCGGGTGGGTGATGGTCGTACCAGATGCCTGGCACGCCCTCCGGTGAGGCCGCCGCCGCCCGCCTGCCTCGCCGGCCTGCCTCTCCCGCCCGCGCCGCTCGCCAGTCCCGTTCGCCTACGCCGTCCGCCTGCACCACTGAGCAGCCCGTCCCGCCCGTGGCGGCCGCCCGCCGCCTGCCCGTGGCGGTTGCCCGCCGCCTGCCGCCCGTCGCCTGCCCGTCCCGGCCGCCCGCCGCCTGCCCCGTGCCCGGCCGCCCGCGCCGCCCGTCCCGGCCGCCCGCCCGTTCCGGTGGCCCTTGCCGGAGGCTCAGCCGGAGGGCGTCACCACCGTGCGGCCTGTGTCCCCGTCCACTGAGCGGGTGCTTCCGGGGCGGGCGGGGCCCCGCCCGGCCGGACGCCCCCGCCAGGCCTGCTCCCGCCGTTCGTCCCCGCCGCCCGCGCCCGGGCGTGCGGCCGGTGCGTCGCCGACGTGCGACTGCGGTCCCCGCCCTCTCGGCAGCTCGCCCTCCGGGCCGGTACCGTCGTGCCGTGCCCGCCGAATCCCTGGACCGCGCCTCCCTCGCCCCGACGGCCGCCGCGCCCGGAGCCGGCCTCCTCGACCCGGGCCCGGGCGCCACCGGGCCGGTCGCGCACGGCCCGGTCGAGGTGCGGCGCAGCGCCCGCCGCCGCCGTACGGTCTCCGCGTACCGCGAGGACGGGCGGACGATCGTGCTGATCCCCGAGCGCATGTCGGCGGCGGACGAGCGGCACTGGGTGGCCGTGATGCTCGACAAGCTCGCCGCCCAGGAGAGCCGCCGCACCCTGGCGCGCGGCGAGCTCGCCGACCGCGCCGCGCGGCTGTCCGAGCAGTACCTCCAGGGGCGCGCCCGTCCCGCGTCGGTGCGCTGGGTCACCAACCAGAACACCCGCTGGGGCTCGTGCACGCCCGCCGACGGCACCATCCGGCTCTCCCACCGGCTCCAGGGCATGCCCGACTACGTGCTCGACTACGTGTTGCTGCACGAGCTCGCGCACCTGTTGGTTCCCGGCCACGGGCCCGCGTTCTGGCGGCTGTTGGACGGCTACCCGCGCACCGAGCGGGCTCGGGGGTACCTGGAGGGGGTGGCCTCCGCCTCCCGGCTGCCGCACGCCCGCGACGCACGCGAGGGTTGAGCCCCGGCGGTCACCCGTTAGCCTGGCGCACAGCGAGTTTCAGCCACGGACGGGGGACGTGCGTCAGGTATGACCAGGCAATTCCAGCGCGGCCACAAGGCCAGGCTCAGTGACCTCACGGCCGGGACGGACCTGTACGTCGGCGTACACGTCGCCGCACCCGGGGTGACCTTCGACATCAGCTGCTTCGGCCTCGACGCCGACGAGAAGCTGTCCGACGACCGGTACTTCGTCTTCTTCAACCAGCCGAAGTCCCCCGAGGAGGCGCTCCAGCAGCTCGGCGCGCAGGCGGGCGACACCGAGTCCTTCCGCGTCACCCTCGACCGGCTGCCGCCGCGGGTGCGCCGCCTGTCCTTCACCGCGACCGTCGACGGCGACGGGCAGATGTCGCAGATCGGGCCGGGCTACCTGCGGATCGTGGCCGGAGGTGAGGAGGTCGCGCGCTACGCCTTCGACGGCTCGGAGTTCAGCACCGAGCGTGCCGTGATGATCGGCGACTTCTACGTCAAGGACGGGTGGCGGTTCGCCGCCGTCGGCCAGGGCTTCGACGGCGGCCTCGCAGCGCTGCTGCGCCACTTCGGTGGCGAGGTCGCCGAGGAGGGCGTGGCCGAGGAGGAGGCCGCGCCGGAGCCCGCGCCCGCGTCGGCGCCCCCCGCCTTCGCCCTGCCCCCCGAGGCCGCGCCCGCCCCCGCGGCGCCCCCGGCCTTCGCGCCGCCCGCCGGGCAGCCCCCGGCCCAGGGCGTGCCCCAGGCCCCGGCACCCCAGCCTCCGCCCCAGGCCCCGCCCGTCCCCGTGCCCCAGGCCCCCGCCCCGCACACCCCACCGCCGCAACCCCCCGTGCCCGCGCACGCCGCGCCCACCATGGCGGCCCCGCTGGCCGGGCCGCAGCCACCGGGGCCGCCGCAGCCACCGGGGCCGCCCGGGCCGCCGCAGCCGCCGCCCGGCGCCTACGCCCCGCCCGCCGTCCCGCAGCAGTCGGGCCCGCCCGGCGCCCCCGCCCCCGCCTATGGCGTCCCGCAGCAGGGCGGCGGCGGGCTGCGCGTCAGCCTGGAGAAGTACCGCGAGGCCCCGGTGGGCCAGCGCTGGACCCTCCAGAGCCACCAGCTCGTGCGCGCCGACCTCGGGGCCGACCCGCAGCCGGTGCTGGCCCGGCAGGGCAGCATGGTGCTGTACCAGGGCGACGTCGACTTCGGCTACAAGGGCGCGGGGGTGCTGGGCCGCGTCGTCGGCAACGCCACCGGCCAGGAGCTGCCGCTCATGCGCTGCACGGGGCGTGGCCAGGCCTTCTTCGCCGACCAGAGCAGCCACCTGCACCCCATCGAGCTGCAGGGCGACGCGGTCTGCGTGTCCGCCGAGAACGTGCTCGCCTTCGACGAGTCGCTGCAGTACGAGGTGCGCCGCGTCGAGGGGCACGGCATCCCCGGTGGCGTCATGTTCACCCTGCAGTTCCAGGGCACCGGCACGGTCGTCGTCAAGACGCACGGCACCCCGGTGGTCCTCCCGGTGACGCCGATGACGTTCGCCGACGCGCAGGCCGTCGTCGCCTGGTCGGCCGCCGCGCAGGTCATCGTCTCCGCCCAGGTCCGGCTCCGCCGGAACGCCTACCCCGGGCACAGCGGGGAGAGCGTCAACCTGCAGTTCCGCGGCGCGCCGGGGAACTTCGTCGTCGTCCAGCCCTACGAGGTCTGAGGGAGCCCGTCATGGACCAGTCACCGCTCGCGGGCTTCGCCCCGACCGCGCCGGCCGCGCGGATGGAGAACCACGGCTCGCACATGGTGAAGATCGCGATGGCCGGCGGCCAGGACGTCTTCGCGCGCACCGGCTCGATGATCGCCTACGAGGGCTTCGTCCAGTACGAGCCCAACCCGCCCGCCGTGCGGCAGCAGGCCGCCCAGTGGCTCACCGGTGAGGGCGCGCCGCTCATGCGCTGCCACGGCGACGGGCTGCTCTACCTGGCCGACTACGGTGCCGACGTCGTCGTCCTGCACCTGGCCGACGACTCGCTGTCGGTCAACGGCACCAACGTGCTCGCCTTCGACGCCCACCTCCAGTGGGGCGTGGAGCGGGTGAAGGGCCTGGCCAAGTTCTCCGGGCAGGGCCTGTTCAACGTCACGCTCGCGGGCACCGGCTGGGTGGCGCTCACCTCGCGCGGCGTGCCCGTCGTCGTCGACTGCGGCAGGGGCGAGGACGAGACGTACGTCGACCCGGACGCGCTCGTCGCCTGGTCGACCAAGCTCAAAGTCAAGGGCAAGCGCAGCTTCAAGGCGTCCGCGCTCATCGGGCGCGGCAGCGGCGAGGCGTTCCAGCTCGGCTTCTCCGGGCAGGGCTTCGTCGTCGTCCAGCCCAGCGAGGACAGTGCCGACCGGCTGCGCGTGCGCGGCTGACGGGGGAGGAACACCATGCAGAGCCCGCTTTTCGCCCACACCGAGGTGCAGACGGCCGAGCCGTTCGCGCTGCAGAACGACAAGCTGCTGCGCGTGCGGCTGGACGGCGGCCGGGACGTGCTCGCCCGGAAGGGGGCCATGGTCGCCTACCAGGGGCGGATCGAGTTCGACGCCGAGTACCGGCCGCGCGGCGGGAACCGCCGCAGGGCGCGGGAGGCGCTGGACCTGATGCGCTGCTCGGGGGACGGGACGGTCTTCCTCGCCAATCTCGCCCAGGACGTGCACGTGGTGGACGTCGGCCGGGAGGGGCTGACCGTCGACAGCGGCTACGTGCTCGCCCTGGACCCCACGCTGCACTGGGAGGTCATCAGCGTGGACAGCCAGTACGGCATCTCCGGAACCGGCAAGTACAACCTGCTGATCACCGGGCAGGGCCAGGTCGCGCTCATGACCTCGGGCAAGCCGCTGACGCTCCAGGTCACCCCGGAGCGCTACGTGAGCGTGGACTCCGACGCCGTCGTCGCCTGGTCCACCGACCTCACCGTGCAGATGCAGGCGCAGACCAGCAGCTCCGGGGTGTGGCGCAGGCGCGGCAGCACCGGCGAGGGCTGGGAGCTGAACTTCGCGGGCACCGGCTTCGCGCTCGTCCAGCCCAGCGAGCTGCTGCCGCCGCAGGACGCCCGGCTCGGCGGCGGGGTGCGCGGGCAGTTCGGCATGGACCGGCCCACGCACGGCAACATCTTCTCCAACTGAGGCGGCGCCCGGTGGCCCGGGCGCCGCCTCACAGCAGCGCCCGGGCCCGCTCGGCCAGCCGCGCCACCGACGCGTCGGCGACGTCGGCCACCTCGGCGACGCCGAACCAGCGCAGCTCCAGCGACTCCTCGCTGACCGCCTCCACGGCGCCCGCCGGGGCGACGGCCACGTACTGCACGTCCAGGTGCCAGGCGCACGGCGTGCGGTGGCGGTCCAGCCGCGCCGGGCCGCCGGGAAGCAGCTCCAGCCCGGCGATGCCCGACTCCTCGGTCGCCTCGCGCAGCGCGGCTCCGGCCAGCGAGGCGTCCCCCGGTTCGCAGTGCCCGCCGAGTTGCAGCCACTGGCGCAGCTTGCGGTGCAGGGTCAGCAGCACGCGCTCGCCGGCCTGGTCCACCACGAGCGCGCTCGCGGTGAGGTGCCCCGGCGCGCAGGCGCGCCACATCGCGTCCCGGTGGCTCGCGAGGTGCTCCAGGTAGTCCCGGCGCAGCTCGTCCTGCGCGGGCTCGGGCGGGGGCCACCGCGTGAGCACGCGCACCGCGTCGGCGTGCAGGCTCACGCGCCCCGGCCCCGCTCGCCGTCGCCGTCGTCGGCGTCCCCGTCGCCGCCTGCCGGGCCGTCGCCGCCTGCCGGGCCGTCGTCGGCCTCGGTGCCGGCGCGCGTGTCCTCCCCCGGCGCGCCGGAACCCGCGGACCCGTCCCGGTGCGCGGCGTCGCCGAGCATCTTGTCCAGCTCCGAGAAGTCCGGCTGCTCGCGGTGCACGAAGCCGTCGGGGTCGTCCAGGTCGGCGGCGGTGGGCAGCATGTCCGGGTGCTCCCACAGGCCGTCGCGGCCCTCGGGGCCCCGGGCGTCGGCCAGCGAGGCCCACAGCCGGGAGGCGTCCCGCAGGCGGCGCGGGCGCAGCTCCAGGCCGATCAGCGTGGCGAACGTCTGCTCCGCCGGCCCGCCGCTCGCCCGGCGGCGGCGCAGCGTCTCGCGCAGCGCGTCGGCCGACGGCAGGTGCGGGGCCGCCGCCGCGTGCACCACCGCGTCCACCCAGCCCTCGACCAGCGCGAGCGCCGTCTCCAGACGGGCCAGGGCCGCCTTCTGCTCCGGGGTGTCCTCCGGCTGGAACATGCCCTGCTGGAGCTTCTCCTGCATGTCCTCCGGGCGCGACGGGTCGAGCTGCCCGACGACGTCCTCCAGCTTCGCGGTGTCCACGGCGATGCCGCGCGCGTACCCCTCGACCGCCCCGAACAGGTGCGAGCGCAGCCACGGCACGTGGGCGAAGAGCCGCTGGTGGGCGGCCTCGCGCAGCGCCAGGTACAGCCGCACCTCCTCCTGCGGGACGCCCAGGCCCTCGCCGAACACCGCCGCGTTGCGCGGGAGCAGCGCGGCCTTCCCGGCCGGGCCGAGCGGCAGCCCCACGTCGCTGGAGCCGACGACCTCGCCGGCGAGCACGCCGAGCGCCTGGCCGATCTGGGTGCCGAACATCGCGCCGCCCATCGAGCGCATCATGCCCAGCAGCGGCCCGGCCATGGCCTGCATCTCCTGGGGCAGCACGTCGCCCATGGCGGCGCCCACCCGCTCGGCCACCGGGTCCACCAGCTCCTGCCACACCGGCAGCGTCGCCTCGACCCACTCCGCGCGGCTCCACGCCACCGTGGCGGTCGCGCCGGAGGGGAGGGAGGTGACGCCGTCCAGCCACAGGTCGGCCAGGC
This sequence comes from Streptomyces marinisediminis, assembly GCF_026262575.1. Classification (GTDB taxonomy): domain Bacteria; phylum Actinomycetota; class Actinomycetes; order Streptomycetales; family Streptomycetaceae; genus Streptomyces; species Streptomyces marinisediminis. The sequence continues at coordinate 97,079 of NZ_JAPKFL010000012.1, read as the reverse complement.
GCAGCGCCTCCTGGACCTGGGCGCGCTCCTGCGGGCCGACGCTGGCGTCCTTGCCGCCGTCCGCCGTGCCCTGCGCGACCGTCTGGCGGGCGATGTCCTTGGCCATGTCCCAGTTGACCGGCCCGCCCTCGTAGCTGAGCATCTGGCCGAGCCGCTGGAAGGCCGCGCCGAGGTCGCCCGGGTCCAGGCCGCCGGAGCCGCCGCCCAGCGAGCCGAACATCGCGGCCAGCGGGTTGTCCGCGCCGGGGCCGCCGGCACCGCCGAAGCCGAACGGGTCGCCGCCGCGCCGGCCCTTCTTCCGCTCGTCGTCGCCGTCGTCCGGCTCCTCCGGCGGAACGCCGAATCCGAATGGGGTGTCACTCACGGAAGTTCCTCGGCTCTGTCGGTGGGGCGGTGGTCTGCTGGGGGCGCATGCGCGGGCCGGTACCGTCCGGTATCAGCCCTCTCGCGCCGGTACGGAACGGACCTGCCCGTTTTCCGGGCGCTTACCACCAGCCTAGACACCGGTCAGGCAGGATGGGGCCCTGCGCATCCGTACCAGAGACAACCACTGGAGCAGCCCGGTGAGTTCCCCTGAGCCGAACGTTCGCGCAGCGCGAAACGACGCTGCGGGCCCCGTCGTCGCCGTCACCGGCGCCGCGAGCGGGACCGGCGCGCTGCTCACCGCGCGCCTGGCCGCCTCCGCCGAGGTGCGGCGGGTCGTCGCGCTCGACGAGCGGCGCGGCGAGGTGACGGGCGCCCAGTGGCACACCCTGGACGTGCGGGACCCGGCGCTGGCCGAGCGGCTGGGCTCGGCGGGCGCCGCCGACGGCCCGGTGGACGTCGTCGTCCACCTCGCGCTCGACCTCGACCTGGAGGCCGACCCGGCCGCCCGCACCGCCTACAACGTGCGCGGCACCCAGACCGTGCTGACCTCCGCCGCGGCCGCCGGCGTGCGCCGCGTCGTGCTGTGCACCTCCGCCATGGTCTACGGCGCGCTGCCCGACAACGACGTGCCGCTGGCCGAGGACGCCGAGCTGCGCGCCACCGCCGAGGCCACCGGCGTCGGCGACCTGCTGGAGATCGAGCGGCTGGCCGAGCGGGCGCCGCGCGCCCACCCCGGGCTCAACGTGACCGTCGTCCGCCCCGCCGTGCTCGTCGGCGGCACGGACACCGCGCTGACCCGCTACTTCGAGTCACCCCGGCTGCTGGTGGTCTCCGGGTCCCGGCCGTGTTGGCAGTTCTGCCACGTGGAGGACCTGGTCAGCGCGCTGGAGTACGCCGCGCTGGAGAAGGCCGACGGCGAGCTCGCGGTGGGCTGCGACGGCTGGCTGGAGCAGGAGGAGGTCGAGGAGCTGTCCGGCATCCGGCGCATGGAGCTGCCCTCGGCCGTCGCGCTGGGCGCCGCCTCCCGGCTGCACCGCCTGGGGCTGACGCCGTCACCGGCGGGCGACCTCGCGTACACGATGCACCCCTGGGTCGTCAGCGGCTCGCGGCTGCACGACGCGGGCTGGCGGCCGAAGTGGACCAACGAGGAGGTGCTCGCCGAGCTGCTGGCGGAGGTCGAGGGGCGGCACACCGTGGCCGGACGCCGGCTGGGGCGCAAGGACGCCGCGACCACGCTCGGCGCCGCCGGGGCCACCGTCGCCCTCGTGGGCACCGCCGCCCTCGTCCGCAGGGCCCGCAGGCGGCGCGGCCTGTGACCTGCCGGCCGTCCGCCGTCCGCCGGCCGCCCGCCGTCCGACCCGTCGGCGGAGGCAGTGGAAGAAGCTTTCCGAATCCGCTCCCGTGCGGCAGCATGAGGGGCATGGCACAGACGCACGACAGGCCGGAGCACCCCGGCGAGCAGGCCGCCGCCGACCCGATCCGGCTGCTGGCGGTCCGCGACGCCCCGCTGTCGCTCGACGAGGTGTTCACCGCGGTCGGGGACGCCGCGGCCGGGGGCACCGCCCTGTTCGTGGGCACGGTGCGCGACCACGACGGCGGCAGCGACGTCGACCGCCTCGGCTACTCCGCGCACCCCACGGTCGAGGCGGAGCTGCGCCGCGTCGCCCAGCGGGTCGCCGCCGACTTCCCCGTCCGCGCGCTCGCCGCCGTCCACCGCGTCGGTGACCTGGCCGTCGGCGACCTGGCCGTCGTCGTCGCGGTGTCCTGCCCGCACCGGGCGGAGGCGTTCGCCGCCTGCCGCCGGCTGATCGACGACCTCAAGCACGAGGTCCCCATCTGGAAGCACCAGACGTTCTCCGACGGCACCGAGGAGTGGGTCGGCGCCTGACGCCCCGGCCCGCGCCCACACCCGGGCCCCGCGCCGCCCCGGCCCGCGTACCGCCCGGCCGACCTGCGGTGACGCCCGCCGGGCCGGGTCCGCCCCGCCGTGCCCCGTACGGTGGGCGACCGGTTGCGTGACCCGCGCCGCCGTCACAGGGTTGAGACGCCGGAAGGACGACTTCCCCGCCGCTTCGGCGGGCGGGATCTGGAGGTGGGACATGGCGGCGCTCGTCTGGTGGGTCATACCCCTGCTGGGAACGGTATGCGCGGTCTCCTGGGCCCTGTGGGCGGCCCGGCAGAGCAGCGAGCGGGGCTCGGGGGACGCGGCCGGGGTCGCCGGGTACGACGCCTTCCGCGCCGCGATGGATAGGTCCGCCGCGCGCCACCGCCCGGCCCCGCCCGCCGCGCTCGGCCGGATATCCACCGACGGCCCGTCCCGGATACCCACCGACGGCCCGCTCCGGATACCCACCGACGGCTCGCTCCGGATACCCACGGACGGACCGTCCCGGAGGGCCGACTGACGACCCCGTCCCGTAGTGTCGGGGCATGTCTCGCCGCCACGCCACGATCCTGGCATCCGTGCTGCTCCTGATAGGCATGCTCAGTGCGGTGGCAGTGATCCGGGTGCCCTATGCGGAGCTCTCGCCCGGCCCCACGGTGAACACGCTCGGCGAGCACGGCGGCGACCCGGTGCTGAGCGTCGAGGGCCACGAGTCCTTCGACACCACCGGGCACCTGAACATGACGACCGTCCGCGTGACCAGCGCGGACTACCGGATGACGCTCGGCGAGGCGCTCTACGGCTGGCTGGCGGACGACTCCGCCGTCGTCCCGCACGACTCCCTCTACCCCGACGGCACGACGGCCGAGGAGGCGGAGGAGGAGAACGCCGAGGAGTTCAGCCGGTCGCAGGAGAGCGCCAAGGTCGCGGCCCTGCGCGAGCTGGGCATCGAGGTCGACACGCGCACCGTGGTGCGGGCCGTGGTCAAGGACGGCCCCGCGGAGGGCAGCCTGCGCGCCGGGGACGTGATCAAGGCCGTGGACGGGGAGCCGGTCGAGGCGCCGGCCGACGTGGCCGAGCTGGTCACCGAGCACGAGCCGGGCGAGGCGGCCGTCTTCACCGTCGTCCCGGTCAAGGCGGCGACGGCCGCGGAGAAGGCGGGCGAGGACCCGGCGGCGGCCGACACCCGCGAGGTCACCGTCACCACGCGGGCCGCCGGGGACGACGGCCGCGCCATCGTCGGCATCCAGGCGGGCACGGCGCACACCTTCCCGTTCGACATCGACATCCAGCTCGCCGACGTCGGCGGGCCCAGCGCCGGGCTGATGTTCGCGCTCGGCATCGTCGACAAGCTGACCCGCGAGGACCTGACCGGCGGCGCCTTCGTCGCGGGCACCGGGACCATCGACGGCGCGGGCGCGGTGGGCCCGATCGGCGGCGTCACGATGAAGACGCGCGCCGCGGAGGCCGCCGGCGCGGAGTACTTCCTCACCCCGGCCGCCAACTGCGCGACCGCGCTCGCCGACCCGCCGGGCGACCTGCGGCTGGTGCGCGTCGAGACCATGGACGACGCGATGACCGCGCTGGAGGCCATCCGGGCCGACGACACGGACGCGCTCCCGCTGTGCCGGGCGGCCTGAGCGCCGGGCCCCGCCCGCACGGGCCGTAACCCACGCCCCGCGCCCGCCGCCCCGGCCGCGCCGGTCGCCCCGTGCGGCGCCGTCGCCCGGGGGCGCCCCGCGGGCGACGGCGCCGCCGGGCGACCGTCCGCGCGCGGCACGGCCGTCCGCCCGGGCGGTGCGGGCCGGAACCGTCAGCCGGTGAACGTCGCGGAGAGGGCTTCCGCCAGGCCGGGAACCAGGTCGCGCCCCGTGAGCACCTCCGTCGCGGCGTCCTTCTCGCGCAGGCGCAGCGCCGACTCCCGGTCGCCGTCGCGCAGGACGCCGACGGTCATGCGGACCTCCTGCCGCTCGGGGTGCTCGGCCACCCAGGCGGTCAACTCCGCGTCGGACAGGCCCTCCGGGAGCGTGGACTCGGCCGTCGCCGGCAGCATCAGCCGCTCCACCGTGAGCGCGCAGCCCGACACCGCGTCCGGCCAGGCGATGGTGGCCAGGAACTCGTCCAGCGCGACCCCCGCGGGAATCTCGTCCTGCTCGACGGGTGTGAGGGCGTCGGTCTGCGCGGCGTCGCCGATGCCGAGCTGTTCGGCCAGGTCCGGCTCCTCGGCGCGCAGCCGCACCGTGTCCACCAGGGCGAACAGCCGGGCCGGCTGGTCCCAGCCGAGCCCGGCCGTGTAGTCGTCGATCTCCAGCACGGCCCGGGTGAGGGGGGAGGCCGCCAGGGGTGTGCCGTCAAGGGGGGGATTACTCATGCCCATATCGTGCCTTCAACGACCCCCAGAACGGGAACTGGGTAAAGCTTGAGTAAGTTGACCGAGTGAGCCCTGTGGTACGGGGCCTGCTTCATCCCTGCGATCTTCGAGGTGCGCACCTTGGCTTTCCAGATGCCGGAACGGGGCTCAGGAGGCCCCACCGGGCCACGGACCAGAGTCGGCCAGCCGTCCCGGCGCGCCAAGACGCTGTTGATCACGGCGGGCGTGCTGGCGGTACTGGCCATGCTTTTCGTCATGTTCGCCGGATTCTGGACCGACTGGCTCTGGTACCGATCCGTGGACTACACGAACGTCTTCACCACCCAGTTGTGGACGAAGGTCGGCCTCTTCGCCGTCTTCGGCCTGTTCATGGCGCTCGCGGTCGGGTTCAACATCTGGCTGGCGCACCGGCTGCGGCCGCCACTGAGCGCCATGTCCATGGAGCAGCAGAGCCTGGACCGCTACCGCATGGGCATCGCGCCCTACCGCAAGTGGCTGCTCCTGGGCGTGACGGCGCTCATCGGCCTCATCGCGGGCGCGTCGGCCTCCGGCCAGTGGCGGACCTGGCTGATGTGGGTGAACGGCACCCCGTTCGGGCAGACGGACGCGCAGTTCGGCAAGGACATCTCGTTCTTCACCTTCGAGCTGCCGTTCTTCCGCTTCCTGCTGAGCTTCGGCTTCGCGGCCACCGTGCTGTCGCTGATCGCCGCCGCGCTGGTGCACTACCTGTACGGCGGGCTGCGCGTGACCACGCCGGGCGCGCGGGCCACGGCGCAGGCCACCGGCCACCTCTCGGTGCTGCTCGGGGTGTTCGTGGCGCTGAAGGCCGTCGCGTACTGGCTGGACCGCTACGGCCTGGCGGTCAAGTCCAGCGACATCCGCGGGCAGGAGGAGTGGACGGGCCTGCGCTTCACCGACGCCAACGCCTACCTGCCGGCGAAGACGATCCTGTTCTTCATCGCCATCATCTGCACCCTGCTGTTCTTCGCCGCCCTGTGGCGGCGCACCTGGCAGCTCCCGGTGATCGGCCTCGGGCTGCTGGTGCTCTCGGCCATCCTCATCGGCGGCCTGTACCCGGCGCTCGTGGAGCGCTTCCAGGTGCAGCCGAACCAGCAGGCCAAGGAGACGCCGTACATCGCGAAGAACATCGACGCCACGCGCAAGGCGTACGGCATCGACGACGCGGAGATCACCAACTACGAGGGCGCCGGTGACGAGGAGGAGGACGGGGAGCAGCCCCCGGAGGAGGTGCTCCAGGCGGCCCGCGACTCGGTGAACGACGCGGCCAGCATCCGCCTGCTGGACCCGAACGTCGTCTCCCCGGCCTTCCGCCAGACCCAGCAGGTGCGCGGCTACTACACCTTCCCCGACAACCTGGACGTGGACCGCTACGCGGACCCCGAGGGCGTCGAGCGCGACACCGTCATCGGTCTGCGTGAGATCAACATCGAGGGCGTGCCCGAGCGGAACTGGATCAACGACCACTTCAAGTACACCCACGGCTACGGCGTGGTGAGCGCGCTGGGCACCGAGGTGGACTACGAGGAGGGCGGCGGCACCCCGGTCTTCACCGAGTCGGACCTGCCGCCGCAGGGCACGCTGGGGGAGTACCAGCCCCGGGTGTACTACGGCGAGGAGACGACGCGGTACTCGATCGTCGGCGGGCCCCAGCAGGAGCTGGACTACGTCGCCAACGACGAGGAGAAGCTCTACACCTACGAGGGCGACAGCGGCGTCGACATCTCCGGCACGGTCAACCGCGCCGCCTACGCCCTGGCCTTCGGGGAGCCGAAGATCCTCTACTCCGGCGCCATCGGGGACGGCTCGCGCATCCTGTACAACCGCACGCCCAAGGAGCGCGTCGAGGCCGTCGCCCCGTGGCTGACGATCGACGGGGACCCGTACCCGGCCGTCGTCGACGGGAAGATCCAGTGGATCGTGGACGCGTACACGACGTCCAACGGCTACCCGTACTCCTCGCGCACCACGCTGGGCGACACCACCCAGGACGCGCTCACCGACGGCCAGCGCGCGGTGCTGGCGCAGCAGGACCAGGTCAACTACATCCGCAACTCGGTCAAGGCCACGGTGGACGCCTACACCGGCGACGTGCAGCTCTACCAGTGGGACACCCAGGACCCGGTGCTGAAGACCTGGATGAAGGCCTTCCCCGGCACCGTGGAGCCGCGCAGCGAGATCAGCGACGCGCTGCTGGACCACCTGCGCTACCCGCAGGATCTGTTCAAGGTCCAGCGCGAGCTGCTGACCCGCTACCACGTCACCAACCCGGGCCAGTTCTACAGCGGCAGCGAGCGCTGGGAGATCCCGGCCGACCCGACGAGCGCGGACGAGGAGCCGGTGCCGCCCTACTACCTGAGCCTGCGCATGCCGGAGCAGGAGGAGAAGTCCTTCTCGCTCACCACCACGTTCACGCCGAACAACCGGCAGACGCTGGGCGCGTTCATGGCGGTGGAGTCCGACGCCACCAAGGAGGACTACGGCACCATCCGCCTGCTGAACGTGCCGGCGAGCAACTCCGTCTCCGGTCCCCAGCAGGTGCAGAGCCGCTTCAACTCCGACACCCGCATCGCCGAGTCCATCAACCTCCTGGAACGCGGCGACTCGGAGGTGGAGTACGGCAACCTGCTGACCATCCCGCTGCAGGAGGGCATGCTCTACATCGAGCCGCTGTACGTCCGCGGCGCGGACACCAACTACCCGCGCATGCGGAAGGTGCTGGCCTCCTACCAGGGTGAGATCGCCTACGAGGACACGCTGGAGCAGGCGCTCAACGTCGTCTTCCAGGTGGAGGAGTCCGAGGACCCGCCCCCCGGGGACCCGCCGGCCGACGAGCAGGACCCGCCGGCCGACCAGCCGGAGGAGGAGCAGGACACCCCGCCCGGCGACCTCCAGGAGCTGGAGGACGCGCTCCAGGACGCCCAGGACGCGCTGGACCAGCTCCAGGACGCCCTGCGGCGCGCCGGTGAGGCCCAGACCGACGGCGGCGAAGGGGAGTGAACCGAGCCCGCCCCGCGCCGTGGTAGAGTTGTGAACACAACGGCGCGGGGTGGAGCAGCTCGGTAGCTCGCTGGGCTCATAACCCAGAGGTCGCAGGTTCAAATCCTGTCCCCGCTACCAGAACCGAAGGGCTCGGAGTATCACACTCCGGGCCCTTCGTGCTGCGCTGCAGCAACTCCCCCTCGGACGAGCGAGTTTGAGCACTCGTCGTGTCGGGAAGTCGACAAAACGCTGAAGAGACCTCACGGGCTGCGGTATACCAGGTGTACCCGGGTTGCAGGTGGTGCGACGATGGACCTTATGGGGGAGATGACAGGCATTGACGACGCCACGTACCGGGATGCCCGAGATAGTCCGTCGAGCGCGGAGTGCCACGGCCCCGCATCGGAGGCCCGGTCGTTGAGCGCGCTGGGGGCGGCGCTGCTGCGCCGGGGGGATCTGGAGAGCGCCGAGCAGCCCCTGCGCGCCGCCGCCGCGGCGGGCGACCGGGCCGCGGCGAACAACCTCGGGGTGCTGCTGCACCAGCTCGGGCGGCCGGAGGAGGCCGCCGAGTGCTGGCGCGGCGCCGCCGTCGCGGGTTCGGCCGCCGCGGCCCACGCGCTCGGCCGGCACCACCGGGAGCGCGGTGACGAGGCGGCGGCCGGGTACTGGCTGCGCCAGTCGGCCGAGGCCGGGCACACCCTCGGCGCCTACGCGCTCGCCGACCTGCTCGACCACCGGGGTGAGGACGGGGCCGAGCAGTGGTTCCGCGCCGCCGCCGAGGGCGGGCACCGCGAGGCCGCCTACCGCGTCGGCCTGTCGGCCCTCCAGCGCGCCGACGACGGCGCCGCGCGGGTGGCCGAACGCTGGTTCCGGCAGGCCGCCGCCCGGGGCCACGAGCGCGCCGCGCTGCGCCTGGGCACCCTGCTGGAGGAGCGGGGCGAGCTGCGCGAGGCGGGCCGCTGGTACCTGATCGCGGCCAACGCCGGAGACGCGCGCGCCGCCTGCGCCCTGGGCTTCCTGCTGCGCGACTCCGGCAACGCCGAGGCCGCCGAGCAGTGGTGGCTGCGGGCCGCCCGCGACGGCGACGGCAACGCCGCGAACGCGCTGGGCGCGCTGCACGCCGACCGGGGCGAGCGGCAGACCGCCGAGCGCTGGTACCGGGCCGCGCTGGACGCCGGGGACGTCAACGGCGCCTTCAACCTGGGCCTGCTCTGCGCCGGGCAGGGGCGCACGGGCCAGGCGGAGCAGTGGTACCGCAAGGCCGCCTACGCCGGGCACACCGAGGCCGCCAACGCCCTCGCCGTCCTGCTGCTCCAGCGCGGTGACGCGCAGGGGGCCGAGCCGTGGTTCTCCAAGGCCGCCGAAGGGGGCAGCGTGGACGGGGCGTTCAACCTCGGCATCCTCTACGCCGGCCGCGGCGAGGAGGCCGAGGCGCTGACGTGGTACCGGCGGGCCGCCGACGCGGGCCACGCCGAGGCCGCGCTCCAGGTCGGCACCGCGCTGCTGCGCGAGGGCGCCGAGGCGGCCGCCGAGCGCACGCTGCGCCGCGCCGCCGACGGCGGCAGCGTGGAGGGCGCCTTCCGGCTGGCCTCCTACCTGGAGCGGCGCGGCGCGGCGGAGGGCGAGGAGCACGGCCGGTGCGCCGAGGTGCCCGAGGCCGAGCGCTGGTACCTGGTGGCCGCCCGCGCGGGCCACCGGCGCGCCCAGGTCCGCGCGGGCATGTGCGCGGCCGCCCGGGGCGAGGTCGTCGAGGCGGCCCGCTGGTACCGGGCGGCGGCCGAGGCGGGCAGCGGCAACGGCGCCTTCAACCTCGGCCTGCTGCTCGCCCGGGAGGGCGCGGAGCCGGAGGCGGCGCTGTGGTGGACGCGTGCGGCCGAGGCCGGGCACGGCCGGGCCGCGCTGCGGCTCGCCCTGCTGGCCTCGCGGCGCAACGAGCTGGCCGAGGCCCAGCGCTGGTGCGCCCGCGCGGTGGACCTGGGACCGCGCGCGGTGAGCGAGCGCGCGGCCCGGCTCAGCGAGGCGCTGCACGCCGAGCTGACGGCCTGAGACGGGCCGCCGTCACCCGGATTTGCACTGGTCGACGCCGCGTGGTTAGAGTAGGGATCACAACGACGCGGGGTGGAGCAGCTCGGTAGCTCGCTGGGCTCATAACCCAGAGGTCGCAGGTTCAAATCCTGTCCCCGCTACTTGAGGCCGAGGGCCCGGAGATCATCTCCGGGCCCTCGGTGTTGTGCGTGGCGGGCGGTGTCGTGCGTGGCGGGTGAGCCAGTGCTGTGGTGGGCGGGCGCGGGCTGGTCCGCGTCAGTCACCGCGGGGGCCGCGCGGCCCGAGGGCGCGGCCGAGTGGCCCTGCCCCCCGTGAGGCCCCTGCGACGCCCCCGGCGAGGCGGCCGGGGGTCAGAGCCGGTGGCCCGGTGGGTCCGCTGGGGCCCGGGGCTTCACGCCGTCGCGCAGGAGGGGCACAGGCCCCGGTAGATCACCGACGCCTCGGAGACGGCGAACCCGTAGCGCTCGCTCTCCGGCAGCGCGCTGAGCGGATCGGCCGCCGGGCGCACGTCCCGGATGGTGCCGCAGCGGGAGCACACCAGGTGCTGATGGGTGCGGTGCGCGTTCGGGTCGTACCGCTTGGCGCGCCCGTCCGTGCTCACCTCCAGGACCTCGCCGATCGCGACGAGCTCGCTGAGGGTGTTGTAGACGGTCGCCCGCGCGATCTCCGGCAGCCGCTCGGCCGCCCGGGCGTGGACCTCGTCGGCTGTGTAGTGCACGTGGTCACCGTCGAGGACCTCGGCGACGACGCGGCGCTGCGCGGTGAGCCGCCAGCCGCGGTCGCGCAGTCGTTCCAGCAGGTCGCTCATTCGTTCCACCAATCGTTACCGGTCCGGCCAGCTTAACAGCGGGCCCTTTTGACCGGACCTTGTATGGAATTCTTCTCCATCTTGACTTGGACTTAGTCTAATGTAGGCTCGGCTGCGGCGACAGCCCCAGGGACAGGAACCTTGCAGGAGGCGTAAGTGACTGCTCAGACCGAGACGACCGGCCCGCTCACCACGGAGGCCGGTGCACCCGTCGCGGACAACCAGAACAGCGAGACAGCGGGAGTCGGCGGTCCGGTCCTCGTCCAGGACCAGCTCCTGCTGGAGAAGCTGGCCCACTTCAACCGGGAGCGCATCCCGGAGCGCATCGTGCACGCGCGCGGCGCCGGCGCCTACGGCACGTTCACCGTGACCGCCGACGTGACGCCGTACACGCGGGCCAAGTTCCTCTCCGAGATCGGCAAGGAGACCGAGGTCTTCCTGCGCTTCTCCACGGTGGCCGGCAACCTCGGCGCGGCGGACGCCGTGCGCGACCCCCGGGGCTTCGCGCTGAAGTTCTACACCGAGGAGGGCAACTACGACCTCGTCGGCAACAACACCCCGGTGTTCTTCATCAAGGACGCCATCAAGTTCCCCGACTTCATCCACACCCAGAAGCGCGACCCGTACACCGGCTCGCAGGAGGCGGACAACGTCTGGGACTTCTGGGGCCTGTCGCCGGAGTCCACGCACCAGGTGACCTGGCTGTTCGGTGACCGCGGCATCCCGGCGTCCTACCGCCACATGGACGGCTTCGGCTCGCACACCTTCCAGTGGACGAACGAGGACGGCGAGGTCTTCTGGGTCAAGTACCACTTCAAGACCGACCAGGGCATCAAGTGCCTGACCCAAGCCGAGGCCGACGTCCTGGCCGGCCAGGACCCGGACAGCCACCAGCGCGATCTGCGTGAGGCCATCGAGCGCGGCGAGTACCCGACCTGGACGGTGTACGCCCAGATCATGCCCGCGGCCGAGGCGGCCACCTACCGCTTCAACCCGTTCGACCTCACCAAGGTGTGGCCGCACGCGGACTACCCGCGCATCGAGATCGGCAAGCTGGAGCTCAACCGCAACCCGGAGAACATCTTCGCCGAGGTCGAGCAGTCGATCTTCTCCCCGCACCACTTCGTGCCGGGCATCGGCCCGTCCCCCGACAAGATGCTCCAGGGCCGCCTGTTCGCCTATGGCGACGCCCACCGCTACCGCGTCGGCATCAACGCCGACCACCTGCCGGTGAACCAGCCCAAGGCGGGGCACGCGCGCACCCACGGCCGCGACGGCGTGATGTACGACGGCCGGCACGGGCGCGCGAAGAACTACGAGCCGAACAGCTTCGGCGGCCCGGCCGAGACCGGCCGCCCGCTGTGGCAGCCGGTGGGGGTCTCGGGCCTGACCGGTGACCACGAGGCGCCCACGCACGCCGAGGACGACGACTTCGTCCAGGCGGGCAACCTCTACCGCCTGATGACGGAGCCGGAGAAGGAGCGCCTGATCGCGAACCTGTCCGGGTTCATCGCCAAGGTCTCGCGGGACGACATCGCCCAGCGCGCGATCGAGAACTTCCGCAAGGCCGACCCGGACTACGGCAAGCGTCTGGAGGCCGCCGTCCAGGCCCTGCGCGGCTGACGGCCGCCGATCGCAAGCCGCGGCGGGCGGTCGCCCGCGCCACGGTCAAGGCCCTGCGTGGCCGGTGACCGCCCGCCGCCAGGTCCCGCAGGGGCCGGACGCCGTCTGGGCTCCGGCCCCTGCGGCACGTCCGGGGCACCCCGGCCGACCTCCTGGCCGCCGGGTCGGCGCCGGTGACGCGCCGCCGCGGCCGTCGTGTACCCGTCCGAGCCGGGGCCACACGTCGTCGTGCCGGGGGGAAGGGCACGGGCGGACGGGTGCTCGTCCGGCCCGGTCGAGTGGCGGAGGGGCGCGGGGCGTCGCCGCCGCAGGCGGAGTGGCGGGCCCCCGGGGCGCTCCGGTGCGGGGGTCGCGGGCGCGTCGTCGCACGGGCGCGTCGTCGACGCGTGGGGGCGGCGCGCGGTGGGGGCGGACGGCGGCGGTGCGGGCGTGGCGGGCCCGCCGGGCGCGGGGCTCAGGCGCGCGGCGCGGCCTGGTCGCCGACGTAGCCCAGCAGGCTCTCGTGCAGCAGGCCGTTGGAGGCGGCGGCGTCGCCGCCGTGCGGGCCCGGCCGCCCGTCGAGACCGGTGAACGAGCCGCCCGCCTCCTGCACGATGACGGCGTTGGCCGCCATGTCCCACAGGGACAGCTCCGGCTCGGCGCAGGCGTCCACCGAGCCCTCGGCCACCATCATGTAGGGCCAGAAGTCGCCGTAGGCGCGGGTGCGCCAGACGTTGCGCGACAGGTCGAGGAAGCCCCCGAGGCGGCCGCGCTCCTCCCAGCCGGACAGCGAGGAGTACGCGAACGAGGCGTCCTGGAGGCGGGCGACGCGGGAGACGTGCAGCCGGGTCGCCGAGGACAGGCTGCGGCCGCTGTACGCCCCGCTGCCCAGTGCGGCCCACCAGCGCCGGTGCAGCGCGGGCGCGGAGACGACGCCGACCACCGGGCGGTCGCCCTCCGCGCCGCGCTCCATCAGCGCGATGAGCGTCGCCCACACCGGGACGCCGCGGACGTAGTTCTTGGTGCCGTCGATGGGGTCGATGATCCAGCGCCGCGGACCGTGGCCCTCGGAGCCGAACTCCTCGCCGAGCACGGCGTCGCGCGGCCGGGCCCGCTGGAGGTGCGACCTGACCAGCTCCTCGGCGGTCTTGTCGGCCTCGCTCACCGGAGTCATGTCGGGTTTGGTCTCGACCTTCAGGTCGAGCGCCTTGAACCGCTCCATGGTGGCGGCGTCGGCGGCGTCGGCCAGTACGTGGGCGAGACGCAGGTCATCGTGGTAGTCCGGCATGATCAGACAGTATCCACCGGTTCCGCCCCTGGCCACACGGACGGGCCGCCGCTGGTATGCGCGGGTGCATTTTTTCATACGAACGGACTTGACAGGGGCGGTCGCCGCCCCGATTCTGTGCCGCACGTCTGTCGGTCCGTCAGCCGGACGCCGGTCGGGAGGAGCGCATGCCCACCGCACGTGAAGCGCTCCTGAGCGCTGCCCGGAGCGCGCTGCGCACGCGCCCGTGGGCGACGGTGCGGATGGTGGAGGTGGCCGCGGCGGCCGGGGTGTCCCGGCAGACCCTCTACAACGAGTTCGGCTCCAAGGAGGGCCTGGGCGCGGCCCTGGTCGCCCGGCAGGTGGAGGAGCTCGTCACGGGCGCGGCGCAGGCGGCGGTCGCCGCCCGGCGCGGCGGCGCCGGACCCGCCGAGTGCTGTGCGGCGGCCGCGGCGTGGATGCTGGGCCGGGCGGGGGAGGAGCCCCTGGTGCGGGCCGCGCTGACCGGCACGTGGAACTCCCGGCTGCCGGCGCCCCCGCCCGGCCGGCCGCCCCGGTACGTCGTCGAGCGGCTGTGCGCCTCGACGCTGGCCGCGCTGCCCGGCGGCGAGGGCCGCGCGGTGCGGCACGCCTGCGAGGTGGGGCTGCGGCTGGCCCTGTCCTTCGTGCTGGCCCCGCTGCCGGAGGACCCGGGGAACGCGGTGCCCGACCGCGTCGCCCACGTGGTGCGGGCGCTCCTGGCCGCGGGCGACGCGGTGCGCTGAGCCCTGGGCGGGCGGCGGCGCGCGGTTCAGTCGCCCTCGCGCCGCTCGCGGGTGGCCAGCAGGCGGCGCAGGGACTCCAGCCGGGCCGGGTCGGCGTGGCCGTCGGCGACCCAGGCGTCCAGCGCGCACTCCGGCTCGTCGTGGCTGCACGCGCGCGGGCACTGCGCGGTGCCCGGCTCCAGGTCCGGGAAGGCCTGGATCACGCGTCCCGGATCGACGTGGTGCAGCCCGAACGAGCGCACGCCCGGGGTGTCGATCACCCACCCCGTGTCGTCGGGCAGCGGCACCGCCAGCGCGGACGTGGTGGTGTGCCGCCCGCGCCCGGTGACCGTGTTGACGTGCCCGGTGGCCCGGCTGCGCGCGGGGACGAGGGCGTTGACCAGCGTCGTCTTGCCCACCCCCGAGTGCCCGACGAACGCGGTGGTGCGGCCCTGAAGCAGCTCCCGCACGGCGGCCACCGGCGCGTCGTGCCGGGCCGCGACCGCGCGCACGCCCAGCGGCGCGTACCGCTCCAGCAGCGGGTCGGCCGGGGCGAGGTCGGCCTTGGTGAGCACCAGCAGCGGGTCGAGCCCCGCGTCGTAGGCGGCCACCAGGCAGCGGTCGATCAGCCGGGGCCGGGGCTCGGGGTCGGCCAGCGCGGTGACGATGGCGAGCTGGTCGGCGTTGGCGACGACGACGCGCTCGTAGGGGTCGTCGTCGTCCGCGGAGCGGCGCAGCACCGAGGTGCGCTCCTCGACGCGCACGATCCGCGCGAGGGTGTCCCGCTCCCCGGAGAGGTCGCCGACGACGGCCACCCGGTCACCGACCACCACGCCCTTGCGGCCCAGCTCCCGGGCCTTCATCGCGAACACCGTGCGGCCCGCCACCAGCGTCGTGATGCGCCCGCGGTCCACGGTCACCACGAAGCCCTCGGCCGCGTCCTCGTGCTTGGGGCGGATGCGGGTGCGCGGGCGGCTGCCGCGGCGTCCCGGGCGGACCCGGATGTCGTCCTCGTCGGTGTGCTTGCCGTAGCGGCGCATGGTGACGCTCTCAGGACCCCGCGCCCAGCATGGCGCCCCACAGGCCGGTGAAGTCCGGCAGCGTCTTCGCCGTCGTCGCCACGTTCTCCACCGCGACGCCGGGCACGGCCAACCCCAGCAGGGCGCCGGCGGTGGCCAGCCGGTGGTCGTCGTAGGTGTGGAAGACCCCGCCGTGCAGCGGGCGGGGCCGGATGCGCAGGCCGTCGGCGGTCTCGGTGACGTCGCCGCCCAGGCCGTTGATCTCCTTGGTGAGCGCCGCCAGCCGGTCCGTCTCGTGCAGCCGCAGGTGGGCCACGCCGCGCAGCACCGACTCGGAGTCGGCGAGCGCCGCGAGGGCGGCGATGCCGGGCGTCAGCTCGCCGACGTCGCGCAGGTCCACGTCGATGCCGCGCACGCGGCCGCCGCCGGTGCACGTCAGGCCCGTCTCGTCCAGCTCGCAGCTCGCCCCCATGGCGGTGAGGATCTCGCGCAGCGCGTCACCCGGCTGGGTGGTCTGGCGCGGCCAGTCCGGGATGGTGACGCGGCCGCCGGTGACCAGGGCCGCGGCCAGGAAGGGCTGGGCGTTGGACAGGTCGGGTTCCACCACCAGGTCGCGCCCGAGCAGCGCGCCGGGCGTCACCCGCCACACGTCCGGCTCGCCACCGGCCTCGGGGGTGTCCACCTGGGCGCCGGCCGCGCGCAGCATGTCCACCGTCATCCGGATGTGGGGCAGCGAGGGCAGCGTGGCGCCGGTGTGGCGCACCTCGACCCCCTGGTTGAACCGCGGCCCCGACAGCAGCAGCGCGCTCACGAACTGGCTGGAGGAGGAGGCGTCCACCTTCACCGGGCCGCCGGTCAGCGAGCCGCCGCCGTGCACGGTCAGCGGCAGCGCGCCCCGCCCGTCGTCGTCGATCCGGGCACCCAGCGAGCGCAGCGCGTCGATGACGCCGTGCAGCGGGCGCTCGTGCGAGCGGGGGTCGCCGTCGAAGTGGACCGGCCCGCCGGCCAGCGCGGCCACGGGGGGCAGGAAGCGCATGACGGTGCCCGCGTTGCCCACGTCCACCGTCGCCGGACCGTGCAGCCCGGCCGGGATGACGCGCCAGGCCTCGCCGGTGCCGTCGGGGCCGACGCCCTCCTCGATGCGCACGCCCATCGCCCGCAGGGCGTCGGCCATCAGCACGGTGTCCCGCGACCGCAGCGGCCTGCGCAGCCAGCCCGGCTCGGAGGCGAGCGCGGCCAGCACGAGCGCGCGGTTGGTGACCGACTTGGAACCGGGCACGGTGACGGTCGCGTGGACGGGTCCGGACGCGGTGGGTGCCGGCCAGGGAGCAGCGGTGGCGGTCATGGGTCTCACTGTAGTGCGTGCGTACGGTCACCGGCCCGCCACGGGGGCCGGTACGCGCCGCCGCGGACCGGGCCGGGGAGCCGGTCGTCTCACAGCCCCAGCAGCCACCTTCCCCCGCCCACCAGGGCGCACAGGGCGACGGCGTGGAACAGCAGCAGCCAGCCCAGCGGCGGGGCGCCCGTGAGCCGGTGGAGCTGGTCGGCGTCGCTGTCCGGAGCCCCGCCGGACCGCCGCTTGCGGTGCAGCTCGAACACCGGCCGCACCCCGCCCAGCAGCAGGAACCACACCGCCGCGTACGCGAACGCGGCCTGCACCTGCGGAGCGGTCAGCCAGGAGACGAGGACGAACGCCGCCCCCGTCACCACCACGCTGAGCACCCCGTAGGCGTTGCGCACCATCACCAGCAGGGCGAGGAGGAGCAGCGTCGCCCCCCACAGCAGCGCCGTGACGTGGCCGGCGGCCAGCAGCGCCGCGCCGCCCAGCCCCAGGAGCGAGGGCGCCGGGTATCCGGCGGCGGCGGTGAGGACCATCCCGAGCCCGTCCGGCCTGCCGCGCGAGACGGTCAGCCCGGAGGTGTCCGAGTGCAGCCGCACGCCCTCCAGCCGCCGGCCCGTCGCCAGCGCCAGCACGCCATGCCCGCCCTCGTGGGCGATGGTTATCGCCGTGCGCGCCAGCCGCCAGGAGCCGCGGACGCCCACCACCGCGCACGCCAGCAGACCCGTGGCCACGACCAGCCAGGGTTCGGGTCCCGGCTGCGTCGCGACCACGCGGTGCCACACGTCGGTCATGTCCTCGATGCCCATCGTTCCCCTAGAGTTCTCCCAGACCCGCACAACCCCGCACCAGCCTCGCACGGGCCCCGCGCGGTCGGGGCGAGGTGGTCCACCGGTCCGGCGCGGTTTGGGGGGCATCGCCCGGGTACGCTCGGCGCTTGACCATTGGCGGGCGTTCGCCGGGGATCTGCCGCAATCGGGGAAGGTGTGAACGTGAAGATCGCGTTCTTGTTGTACAACGCGTACGGGATCGGGGGGACGATCCGGTCGACGGCGAACCTCAGCGCGGCGCTGGCCGAGGCCGGGCACACGGTCGAGATCGCCTCGGTGTACCGCAGCAGGACGGAACCGCGGATCGACTTCGGCCGCGGGGTGCGGATCACGCCGCTCATCGACTGGCGCAAGGACGCCCCCGGGTACGAGGGCGGGCACCCCCGGCTCGCCGAGCCCACCGACATGTGGCCCGACCCCGGGGTGAGCAACGGACCGCTCGCCCCGACCCGCCTGACGGACGAGCGGGTCTCGGCCTACCTGCGCGAGACCGACGCGCACGTGGTGATCGGCACCCGCCCCGTGCTCAACGGCTACCTCGACCGCTACGGCCGGCGCGACTACCTGCGCATCGGCCAGGAGCACGTGACGCTCGACCTCCACACCGACCAGTTGGCCGCCGACCAGAACGCCGCGCTGGCCGGGCTGGACGCCTTCGTCACGGTCTCCGAGGCGGACGCCCGGCACTACCGCCGGACGCTGCCGGACGTGGCCACCCGCATCCTGTGCGTGCCCAACGCGGTGCCGGCGCCCGAGGTGAGCCCCTCCGACCTGGCCTCGAAGACCGTCGTCGCGGCGGGCCGGCTCATCCCGGTCAAGCGCTACGACCGGCTGATCCGCGCCTTCGCCAAGGTCGCCGCCGAACGCCCGGACTGGCACCTGCGCCTGTACGGGCGCGGCCGCAACGCCGACGCGCTGCGCCGGCTCGTCCAGGAGCTGGGCCTGTACAACCGCGTCCGGCTCATGGGGGCCGTCACGCCCATCGAGACCGAGTGGGCCAAGGGGGCCATCGCCGCGGTCTCCTCGGACACCGAGTCCTTCGGCATGACCATCGTGGAGGCCATGCACTGCGGGGTACCGGTCGTGGCCACCGACTGCCCCTACGGGCCCGGCGAGATCATCACGCACGGCCGGGACGGGCTGCTGGTGCCGCTGGAGGGGGGCGAGGACGCCTTCGCCGACGCGCTGCTCCAGCTCATCGACGACGAGGAGCGCCGCCGGGCCATGGGCCGCGCCGCGCTGGAGACGGTGCGGCGGTACGCGCCCGCCGCCATCGCCGGGCGCTACCTGGAGCTGATCGCGGAACTCGCCGCCGAGCGCGGCATCCGCCTCCCGGCCGCCGGCGCCCCCGCCCCCCGGCCGCGCACGCTGGGCGACCGGTTGCGCTCGGCGGTGCGCGCGCTGCGCCCGGGGCGCCGCTCCGCACCGGCCCCCGCGCGGCCCGCCGCGCGCTGGACGCCCACCGCGCACGCCCGGGCCACCGCGGACGGCGGGCTGGTCGTGCGCGTGGCCACCGCGGGCATGCCCCACCGGGAGCACGACCTGGTGCTGCGGCTGCGCAAGGACGAGGAGGGGCGGTCGGTCCGGGTCCCGCTGCCCGCCCGCGACCAGGCGGTCGACGGCCGTGTCGAGGCCGTCGTCGAGCGCTCGGCGCACACCCTGGCGGAAGGCCGCTGGGACGCGTACGTGGTGCCGCGCGGTGGCCAGGGCCGGGGCCGCCGGGTGGCGGCGACCCTGGTGGAGACGGCCGCCCTCGTCCCGCTGCCGCCCCGCTCCGGCGCGGACGGCGTGACGTCCTGGGTGCCCTACACCACCGCCGACGGCAACCTCAGCGTGCGCACCTGGCTGCGGCCCCGGCACGCGGAGGTCGAGCAGGTGGAGGTGGGGGAGGCCGCGGCCACCGTCACGGCCCGGCTGTACGGCGTCGAAGCCGGCCCCGAGGCCGCCGTCGTCGCCGTCTCCCGGCAGGCGGAGGCATACGACTTCCAGGCGCCCGTCCAGGCGCTGCCGGACGGGCGCGTGTCGGTGACGCTGCCCTACGACGACGTGCTCGCCCGGCGCAGCGTCGAGCACGACCTGTGGGACCTGCGCCTGGTGCCGGCCCCCGGCGCCGCGCGGGTGCCGCTGGGCCGGATCGGCGGGGACTCGGCCGACCGCCGCAAGACCGACACCTTCCCCGAGCTGGAGTTCGCCCACGCCGACCGCGGCGCGACCCGGGTGAAGCCCTACGTCACCTTCCGCGGCGAGCTGGCGCTCAGCGCCAAGGACCGGGCCGACGAGGCGGACGGGGCGGCGGAGGCACCCGGGGCCTGACCGCCCGGTCCCTGCCACGCCGCCCCGCCTGTCGGTGCGGCGTGGCAGGGTGGCACCCATGTGCGGTAGGTACGCGGCGAGCCGGAGCCCCGAGGACCTGGTGGGGCTGTTCGATGTGCGCAAGTGGGAGCCGGAGGAGACGCTGGCCCCCGACTACAACGTGGCGCCGACCAAGGACGTCTTCGCGGTCCTGGACCGGCCGCTGAAGGACGCCCCGACGCCCGAGCCGGTGCGGCAACTGCGCGTGCTGCGCTGGGGCCTGGTGCCGCCCTGGGCGAAGTCCCCCGAACTGGGCGTGAAGATGATCAACGCCAGGGCCGAGACGGTGCACGAGAAGCCCGCCTTCCGGCGGGCCTTCGCCGCCCGCCGCTGCCTGCTGCCGGCCGACGGGTACTTCGAGTGGGTCACCGGCAGGGGCGAGCTGGACCTGGAGCAGCAGGGCCGCCGGAAGCGGGCCCGCAAGCAGCCCTACTTCGTCACACCGGTCGACGGATCGGTGATGGCGCTGGCCGGGCTCTACGAGTTCTGGCGCGACGGCACGCGCCCCGAGGGCGACCCGCGCGCCTGGTGGGTGACGTGCACGGTGCTCACCACCGAGGCCGAGACCACCCCGCTGCCCGGGGCGGGCGGCACCGGGCCGCGCTCGCTCGCCGACATCCACCCGCGCATGCCGGTCGCCCTCCCGCCCGAGCGCTGGGACGCCTGGCTGGACCCGGCGCGCGACGACGCGGACGAGCTGCGCGACCTGCTGAACGGCCTGCCCACGGGGCGGCACCGCGCCTACCCGGTGGGCACGGAGGTGAGCAACGTGCGCAACAACGCCCCCGAGCTGCTGCGGGAACTCGCGGAGCCGGAGGAGAAGACCCTCTTCTGACCCCCGTGCGACCCCCCCCCGCGCCGCCCCGGGGCGGGTACGGGCGTGCGGGCACGGGCGTGCGTGCGGGCACGGGCGTGCGTGCGGGCACGGGCGTGCGTGTGGAAAGTCACGTCGTGCGGCACGTCGCGTGCGGTAGCAGGCGGGCGTGCCGTCCGGGCGGGGGCGGCGTGCGCGCGGTGGTGTCCGGCCGCAGGGCGGGCCCCGGCTCTGGCACGCTGGCGGGCATGAGCAGCTCCGCACCGCGTACGCAGCGGGTTCCCACCCCGGCCGGGGAGGCCCGCGTCACCTGGCACCCGGCGCCGAACGCGCGCCGGGTGCTCGCGCTCGGCCACGGGGCGGGCGGCGGCGTCGAGGCCCGGGACCTGGCGGCGCTGGCGGCCGCTCTGCCCGCGCACGGCGTGACCGTCGCCCTCGTCGAGCAGCCCTGGCGCGTCGCGGGCCGGAAGGTGGCGCCCGCGCCGAAGACGCTGGACGCCGCCTGGCGGGCGCTGTGGCCCGTGCTCGCCGAGCCGGGGCCGCCCGTGATCGCCGGGGGCCGCAGCGCCGGTGCCCGGGTGGCGTGCCGCACGGCGGCCGGGTTGGGCGCCCGCGCCGTGCTCGCGCTGGCCTTCCCGCTGCACCCGCCGGGCCGGCCGGAGTCCTCGCGCGCGGGGGAGCTGGCCGGGGCCGGGGCGCCCCTCCTCGTCGTACAGGGCGCCCGCGACCCCTTCGGCCGGCCCGAGGAGTTCCCGCCGGGTACCCCGCTGGCCGCCGTGCCCGACGCCGACCACGGCTTCGCGGTGCCCAAGCGGGCCGCCACCAGCCAGGAGGCGGCGCTCGCCGCGGTCACCGACGCCGTCGCCGCCTGGCTGCGGGAATGACGGAACCCGCCACAGCGTTGTGCGCGGTGCCGGGGGCATACGCGTCCGGTCGGCCGTCCGCGCGACGGCCGCCGCGAGTCGAGACGCACGCTTTGAGGAGAGGAAGCCGCCGTCATGGGTTCTGTCGCTTGCCCGCAGCGTCCCCGCGCCATTGACGTGGACTGGGCCACGCTGACGCTGGCCGGTGCCCGGACGATTCAGGTGGCGGATGAGGTGGAAACCGGTACGGGTCGTCTATTCTCCGGTTCGAGTGGGCCCGGCCCCGGGTTCACCGCCGCAACGCAGGAGGTGGGTCCGGTCACCGGCACCGAGGACGGTAAGCAGCGCGCATCGCGGGAGACCGACGCCGAGCGCAACGCACGCTTCGAGCGCGACGCCCTCGCCTACCTGGACCAGATGTACTCGGCCGCCCTGCGCATGACGCGCAACCCGGCCGACGCCGAGGACTTGGTGCAGGAAACGTACGCCAAGGCGTACGGCTCGTTCCACCAGTTCCGCGAGGGCACCAACCTCAAGGCGTGGCTCTACCGCATCCTGACCAACACGTTCATCAACTCCTACCGCAAGAAGCAGCGCGAGCCGCAGCGCAGCGCGGCGGAGGAGATCGAGGACTGGCAGCTCGCCCGCGCCGAGTCGCACATGTCGACCGGGCTGCGCTCGGCGGAGTCGCAGGCGCTGGACCACCTGCCGGACTCCGACGTCAAGGAGGCCCTACAGGCGATCCCCGAGGAGTTCCGCATCGCGGTCTACCTCGCCGACGTCGAGGGGTTTGCCTACAAGGAGATCGCGGACATCATGGGAACGCCGATCGGCACCGTGATGTCGCGGTTGCACCGCGGCCGGCGCCAGCTCCGCGGCATGTTGGAGGACTACGCGCGCGAGCGCGGGCTCGTCCCGGCCGGCGCGGCGGCCGGTGCGGGCGGTTCCGGGGGGTTCGACGAGGCGCACGACCGGAAGGGCTCGGACTGATGAGCTGCGGCAAGCCGCACGAGACGGACTGCTCCGAGGTCCTGGACCACCTGTACGAGTACTTGGACCAGGAGATGCCCGAGGCGGACCGCAAGAAGCTCGCGGAGCACTTCGACGAGTGCTCGCCGTGCCTGGAGAAGTACGGGCTGGAGCAGGCGGTGAAGAAGCTGGTCAAGCGCTGTTGCGGGCGCGACGAGGTGCCCACCGACCTGCGCTCGAAGGTGATGGGCCGCATCGACCTCATCCGGTCCGGGGAGACGAGACCGGAGCGCGCGGTGTTCGACGGCGCCCCGGCAGCGCAGGGCGCCCAGGCCGCCGCACCGGCACCGGGCGAGGAGGCGGAGCCCGGCGGTCCGTCGGCGTCCGCCCGCCGCAACGCCCGCTGAGCCGGGCCCGCCGCCTCCGCCCGCACCGGTCGCCCGGCCCGGCGCTCCTTCCGGCCGCCGCCCGCCCGGCCACCGTCGGGCCGCCGCGGCGGCCCCGGCGGCGCCGCCGTCCCGCGCCGCACCCCCGCTCGACCCCCGCCGTGTCGCGCCCCGCGGGCGGCTGGAGCAAGCTGGGCCGTGTAGGGGCCCGGGCGCGGCCGTGCGGAACGGTCCGGAACACGGGTCATGAGCACACCCTGGAGCGGGCATGGTTGGATGCGGGGGCAGAGCACCGTAACGCGACACCCCAGGCGCCGTGCGCGGCGCACTCGACCGGGTACACGCCACCCATCGACAGGCGGGAATCAGGCGGGAGCATCGTGAAGATCTTCGGCAGGGCACGGCAGCGGCCGTCCACCGACTGGCGGCTGGCCACCGACCGTGCCTTCACCCTGATCGGCGACGGACACTACGAGGACGCGGGCGAGCTGCTCACCCGGGCCGCGGACCTGGAGCCGTGGCTGTCGGAGTCCTGGTTCAACCTGGCGCTGCTGCACAAGTTCCGCCACGACTGGGAGCAGGCCCGCACCGCCGGACTGCGCGCGGTGGCCCTGCTGGACCGCGCCACCGGGGCGCCCGACTGGTGGAACGTGGGCATCGCGGCCACCGCCCTGCAGGACTGGCCGCTGGCCCGCCGGGCCTGGCAGGCCTACGGCCTGAAGGTGCCCACCGACGCGGTCGGCGGCACCGGCACCGGGGAGCCGACGGGCATGCGGCTGGGCAGCGCGGCCGTGCGGCTGTCGCCCGAGGGCGAGTCCGAGGTGGTCTGGGGGCGGCGGCTCGACCCGGCCCGCATAGCCGTGCAGTCCATCCCGCTGCCCTCGTCCGGGCGGCGCTGGGGCGAGGTGGTGCTGCACGACGGCGTCCCGCACGGCGAGCGCACGGTGGCCGGCGGGGGCGGGCGCCCGTCGGCCTACCCCGTCTTCGACGAGATAGAACTCTGGGCACCCTCGCCGGTGCCCACCTGGGTGGTGCTGCTGGAGGCGGCCACCGAGGCCGACCGGGAGGCCCTGGAGCGCCTGGCGGCCGAGGCGGGGTTCGCCGCGGAGGACTGGTCGTCCTCCGTGCGGCTGCTGTGCCGCTCGTGCTCGGAGTCGCGGATGGCCAGCGACGAGGGGGACGGCACCGCCCTGCGGCACGATCCGCACGACCACAGCGAGCCGGGCCAGCCGGGCCCCCTGGGCCACATGGCGGCGGGCAGCGGCCCCGACCAGGTGTGGACCCCCGAGCGCGAGTGCGGGCTGGCCGCGCCCGCCTCCCTGGTCCGCGGGCTGCTGGACGGCTGGGTCGCCGACAGCCCCGACACCCGCGAGTGGCGGGATCTCGAAGAGGTCTGCTGACCCCGCTTCCCCGGCCGGGCCCCACCGTCCGGGCGTGGCACCGCGGCGCCGCGTGGAGCCTTACCCTGTAGGGCGACCCCGCAGGCAGTCGAGGAAGGCGTACGGCGGCATGGCTCAGGAGCAACAGACCGGTGAGGCGCGCACCGACGCGGCCGACTCGGAGTTCATCGTCGACACCGAGGACTGCGAGGCGCGCGAGAGCGCGCACCGGGAGCGCGGCACCGCCCGCCCGATCACCGTGGTCGGCAACCCGGTGCTGCACCGCGAGTGCCGGGAGGTCACCGACTTCGGCCCCGAGCTGGCCGCCCTGGTGGACGACATGTTCGCCTCCCAGCGCGCCGCCGAGGGCGTCGGGCTCGCCGCCAACCAGATCGGCGTGGACCTGAAGGTGTTCGTCTACGACTGCCCCGACGACGACGGCGTCCGCCACGTCGGCGCGGTGTGCAACCCGGTGCTGGAGGAACTGCCCGCCGAGCGCCGGGTGCTGGACGACAGCAACGAGGGCTGCCTGTCCGTGCCCGGGGCCTACTGCGCCGTGCCCCGGCCGGACTTCGCCGTCGTCAGCGGGCAGGACACCGACGGCAAGCCCATCAGGGTGCGCGGCACGGGGTACTTCGCCCGCTGCCTCCAGCACGAGACGGACCACCTCCACGGACGGCTCTACATCGACCGCCTCTCCAAGCGGGAGCGCAAGGACGTGCTGCGGCAGATGGCCGAGTCCACGCCGCGCTACGAGACGGTGCCGGGCGACTGAGCGGACGGCCGCGCCCACGGTCCGGCGCCGGACCCCGCGTCCGCGCGGGGGCCGGTCCGGCGCCGGGCCCGGGTCGTGTGCCCCCACCGCCAGAGGCGCGCCCTCTGGCATTCAACGCGCGTTGTTGACGCGTACAGACGGCTCGGCCACGCTCTGGGCCATGCGTAGACGAGTGACCCGAAGCCTCCTTGCTCTTGTCATGTTCGCGACGGCGTTGTTCGCCGGTACCGTCGCCACCGCACCCGTCGCCTCCGCCGACTCCTGCTACACGTGGAACCGCACGCTCTCGCAGGGCGCCTCCGGGTCCGACGTCCGGGAGCTCCAGATCCGCGTGGCCGGCTACCCCGGCTACGGCAACGTGCTCGCCATCGACGGCCAGTACGGGCCCGCCACGGCCGCTGCCGTCAAGCGCTTCCAGTCCGCCTACGGGCTCGGCGCCGACGGCATCGCCGGGCCGCAGACCTTCAACAAGATCTACGCCCTCCAGGAAGCCGACTGCTCCCCGGCGCACTTCGACTTCGCGGAGCTCAACCGGTGCAACTCCTCCTGGAGCGGCGGCGCCGTCAGCGCGGCGACGGCCCGGGAGAACGCCAAGCGCACCATGTGGAAGCTGGAGGCGCTGCGCCACGCCCTCGGCGACCAGCCGATCCGCGTCACCAGCGGCTTCCGCTCCCACGCCTGCAACAACGCCGTCGGCGGCGCGCCCAGCAGCCGTCACCTCTACGGGGACGCGGCCGACCTCGGCGCCGGATCGCACTCGCTGTGCACCCTGAGCAAGCGGGCCCGGTACCACGGGTTCAACGGCATCCTCGGCCCGGGCTTCCCCGGCCACAACGACCACGCCCACCTCGACCACCGCGGCAGCCGGTACTGGGACGCGCCGAGCTGCGGCATCTGACGACCTCCGGCCCCCGGGGCCGGCTCGACGGCCCCCGGCGGCCCTCCCGGGCCCCGTAGCCGTCCACCGCGCGCCGTGCCGGGTGAGCCTCCCGCGCTCACCCGGCACCCGCGCGCCCGGCCCCGCCGCTCGCCGCCGAGGCCGGTCACAGCTCCAGGGCGAACGTCCACAGCGGGTTGAACTCCGGCAGCGGACGCCAGTCGCGCTCCGGGGTGCGGACGAAGCCGAGCCTGCGGTAGAGCCGGTGCGCGGGCACCATGCCCTCCTGGCTGGACAGCACCAGCCGTATCAGCCCCCGCCGCCGGGCCCGCGCCACGCAGGCGCGCACCAGCGCCTCGCCCGCGCCCCGGCCGCGTCCCTCGTGGCGCACGGCCAGCATGCGGAACTCCGCCTCGCCGGGCCGCGCCAGGTCCGCGTACGGCCCGCCCTCGCCGACGAACGCCACCGCGCCCAGCACCTCCCCGCCGGCGTCCACGGCCACCAGCACCTCGGCGTGCTCCGAGCGGCGCCGGGCGTCGCGCAGCTCCGCCAGGTAGGGGTCGGCCTCGCCGAAGTCCAGCAGCCCGTCGCCGAGGTAGGCGGCGGCCGTCAGTTCCCCGATCTCCTCCAGCTCCTCGGGGCGTGCCGCCCGCACGGTGAGGTCCATGGTCACGTCCATGCTCCCAGTCTGCTGCACGGTCACGGGCCGACGCCGCGGCGCCCGCCCCCGTGCGGCGGGGGCGGGCGCCGCGGGGCTCTCGCCGCTGCCCGCCGTCGCCGGTCAGCAGCAGCGGAAGCCCTCGCGGGGGTCGGACTCACGGGCGTCGGTGCGGCGGCGCTCGAAGGCCCGGCGGGTGAGGAGAGGGGCCGCGGGGTCGTGCCGACGGGCGTGGGCGACGTACCGGTCGTAGGCCGCCTCGCCTGTCGCCTCCCGCCAGAACCAGCGCACGCGCGCGGCGGCCCCGCGCAGCCGGCGGCCCCAGGTCACCTCCGCGCCCCCACCGGCGGTTCGGCACCGCCGTCGCCGTCGCCCGCGGCGACCGCCGCCAGCTCCGCCTTCTCCTCCCGCGTCGCGATCAGCCCGGCCGGTGCCACGAGCCGGGAGCGCTGGTAGGGCGCCTCGTGCAGCGTGACGGACTCCGGCGCCCGCACCGCCTTCCAGCA
Organism: Streptomyces marinisediminis; assembly: GCF_026262575.1. Taxonomy (GTDB): domain Bacteria; phylum Actinomycetota; class Actinomycetes; order Streptomycetales; family Streptomycetaceae; genus Streptomyces; species Streptomyces marinisediminis. The sequence continues at coordinate 70,224 of NZ_JAPKFL010000012.1, read as the reverse complement.
CACCCGGCCCGCGTCCACGATGACCACGACGATCAGCAGGGCGAAGAGCGCCGCCAGCACGCCGTCGACGGTGGAGTTGGTGACGACGGTGTGCATGTCCGCCATGTCCCGTGCGGGGGCGAGGACCTCACCGCGCTCGATGGCCTCCTGGTAGATGCGGCGCTGGGTGAAGAAGCCCACCGCCGGGTCGCCGGAGAAGATCTTCTGCCAGCTCGCGGTGAGCGTCACCGCCACGTCCCACACCAGCGGCACCCCCGTCACCCACGCCCACTTCAGTCGGCCGGACTTCACCAGCAGCGTGGTGCACACCGCGAGGGCGACGGCCGCGAGGAGCTGGTTGGCGATGCCGAACAGCGGGAAGAGCTGGTTGATCCCGCCGAGCGGGTCGTGCACGCCCACCCACAGGAAGTAGCCCCAGCCGCCGACCACGACCGCGCTGGCCAGCCAGACGCCCGGCTTCCAGCTCACGTCCTTCATGGGCTTGAAGACGTTGCCCAGGGTGTCCTGGAGCATGAACCGGCCGACGCGGGTGCCCGCGTCCACGGTGGTGAGGATGAACAGCGCCTCGAACATGATCGCGAAGTGGTACCAGAACGCCTTCATCCCGGCGCCGCCGATCACCGCGGAGAAGATCTCGGACATGCCGAGCGCGAAGGTCGGCGCCCCGCCGGTGCGGGAGAGCAGGCTGTCCTCCTCGACGGCCGCCGCGGCCGCCTGCAGGTCCTCCGCCGTGATCGGCGCCCCCAGACCGAGGCCGTTGACGAACTCCGAGGCCGACTGGACGGTGTCCCCGACGACGCCGCTGGGGGAGTTGACCGCGAAGAACAGGCCCGGGTCGATGATGCACGCGGTGATCATCGCCATCACGGCGACGAACGACTCCGTCAGCATCGCGCCGTAGCCCACCATGCGGACCTGCGTCTCCTTCTGGATCATCTTCGGCGTCGTGCCGGAGGAGACCAGGGCGTGGAAGCCGGACAGGGCGCCGCAGGCGATGGTGATGAAGACGAAGGGGAAGAGGGAACCGGCGAAGACCGGACCGTCGCCGCGCGTGGCGAAGTCGGTGACGGCCGGCATCTTCAGCGTCGGCAGTGCCACGACCACGCCCAGGGCCAGCAGCACGATCGTGCCGACCTTCATGAACGTGGACAGGTAGTCGCGCGGCGCCAGCAGCATCCACACCGGCAGGACGGAGGCGAGGAAGCCGTAGGCGACCATCCAGATCACCAGCGTGCCCGGCGCCAGGGTGAAGGTCCCGGCCAGCGAGGACTCCGCGACCCAGCCGCCCGCGACGATGGCGAGCAGCAGCAGCGCGACGCCGATCACCGACACCTCGGTCACCCGGCCGGGGCGCAGCACCCGCAGGTAGAAGCCCATGAACAGGGCGATCGGGATCGTCATGGCGATGGAGAACACGCCCCACGGGGAGTGGGCGAGCGCGTTGACGATCACCAGCGCGAGCACCGCGAGCAGGATGATCATGATGGCGAAGACGGCGACGAGCGCCGCGGCGCCGCCGAAGGGGCCGATCTCGTCGCGGGCCATCTGGCCCAGGGAGCGGCCGTTGCGCCGGGTGGAGAAGAACAGCGTCACCATGTCCTGCACGGCACCGGCGAAGATGACGCCGACGATGATCCAGATCGTGCCCGGCAGGTAGCCCATCTGCGCGGCCAGCACCGGGCCGACCAGCGGACCCGCCCCGGCGACCGCGGCGAAGTGGTGGCCGAAGAGCACGCGGCGGTCGGTGGGGTGGAAGTCGACGCCGTTGTCGAGCCGTTCGGCGGGCGTCGCGCGGCTCTTGTCGACGCGCAGGACCCGGCGCGCGATGAACCGGGCGTAGAAGCGGTAGCCGATCGCGTAGCTGCCGAGCGCCGCGGCCACCATCCAGGCCGCCGACACCTCCTCGCCGCGCGAGAGCGCGAGCACGGCCCAGCCGACGGCGCCCACCAGGGCCACGGCCGTCCACACCGCGATCTTCCCCGGGGACGGGCTGCCGCGCCCCGTCGTCCCCTCGTTGCCGGCCGCTGCTGCGGGTTCCGTCATCCCCGTTCACTCCGTTCCTGCAGGTCGGGTCGTCCTCGACGCGCAGGAAATCTAGGTCAGCCGTGGCGGGGGCGTCACTCGTCGTACAGATCGGGGGAGGCCGAACGGTCGACTTCTGCGGTGAACGGCACCGGGCGCGGCACGCCGGCGCACACCGGCCGCCGACGCGGGCCGTCGCGGGACGGCCGGGGGCGCCCGTGCGCGGTCCGTCGCGGGGTCGCCGTGCCCGTCCGCGCGTGGGCCGTCGCGGGGTCGCCGGGCCGCCCGTGTGCGGGTTGTCGCGGGACGGTCGGGGCGCCCGGGTGCGGTCCGTCGCGGGACGGTCGGGCTGCTCGTTGCGTGGGCCGCGCGGGCCCGTCGCGCGACCCTCGCGGGCCGCCGCCCGCGCCGCCCGCGCCGCACGTCACGGCGGTGGCGGCCGTCCCGGTGGCGGAGCGGCACGGAGCGCGGCGGGGGCTACTCCGGGGGACGCCGCAGGCGGGCCACGAACTTGTACCGGTCCCCGCGGTAGACGGAGCGAACCCACTCCACGGGCTCGCCGTCGCGGTCGTAGGAGTGCCGGGAGAGCATCAGCATGGGCAGGCCCACGTCGGTGCCGAGCAGGCCCGCCTCGCGGGGCGAGGCCAGCGAGGTCTCGATCGTTTCCTCGGCCTCGGCGAGATGGATCCCGTAGACCTCCGCCAGCGCGGTGTAGAGGGAGGCGTACTTCATCAGGCTGCGCCGCAGCGCCGGGAAGCGCTTCTGGGACAGGTGCGTGGTCTCGATGGCCATCGGCTCCCCGCTGGCCAGCCGCAGCCGCTCGATGCGCAGGACGCGGCCGCCCGCGGGGATGTCCAGCAGGCCGGCCAGCCGGTCGTCGGCGGTGACGTAGCCGATGTCCAGGAGCTGGGAGGTCGGCTCCAGCCCCTGCGCCCGCATGTCCTCGGTGTAGGAGGTCAGTTGCAGGGCCTGGGACACCTTGGGCTTGGCCACGAAGGTGCCCTTGCCCTGGATGCGTTCGAGCCGTCCCTCGACGACCAGCTCCTGCAGCGCCTGGCGCACCGTGGTGCGGGAGGTGTCGAACTCGGTGGCCAGCGTGCGCTCCGGCGGCACCGGCGTGCCAGGCGGCATCGTCTCCGTCATCTGGAGCAGGTGCCGTTTGAGGCGGTAGTACTTTGGTACGCGCGCCGTCCGGGTGGCGCCACCCGGACCCGATCCGTTCTCGGTGACGCCGCCCTCGGGCGTGCTCACTCGTCGTCCTGTCGCCGTCACCGGCTTCCTCCGACTCCGTCTCTGTGGCCTGTCCGGCCGACCGGCTGGGCACTCCCGGCCTCACATCCTGGCACGGGGCGTGCGCGAGGCCGCCGCTCGGCCGAGGTGTCGGTCCGGTAACGGACGGGAGACCCCCTCTTATACACCCTTGACACCCCTATAGGTCTAGGCCAAGCTGCGGGGCACTGGTCTAAACCATTAAAGACCAATCCCAGTCCCACGGGCACTACTTCGTACGTATGTCCTCGCGGTGGGCGGGAGGTTTCTGCATCCCGAGGAGGGTGACGTGAGGCGCAAGCTCATAGCGGCCATCGGTGTGGCGGCGATGATGGGGGTCGCGGCCTGCGGCTCTGACGGCGGCGAGGACGCGCAGAGCGGCGACGGTGACAAGACGCTCACCGTGTGGGTCATGGACGGGTCCGCTCCCGAGGAGTGGGTCACCGAGCTGAACAAGGAGTTCGAGGCCGCCCACGAGGGCGTGACCGTCGAGATCCAGACCCAGCAGTGGAACGGCATCCAGGAGAAGGTCACCACGGCGCTCTCCGAGGACGCGCCGCCGGACGTCCTGGAGCTCGGCAACACCCAGACCGCCGGCTACGCGGTCACCGGTGGTCTCGCCGACCTCACCGACATGAAGGACGAGCTGGGCTACGACACCTGGAACGAGGGCATGCTGCCCTCGGCGGAGCTGGACGGCCAGCTCTACGCGGCGCCGTGGTGGGCCGCCAACCGCGTCGTGATCTACGACAAGTCCATCTTCGCCGACGCCGGTGTCGAGCCGCCGACCACCCGTGAGGAGTGGGTCGAGGGCCTCCAGAAGATCGAGGACGAGACCGACGCCCAGCCGATCTACCTGCCCGGTCAGAGCTGGTACGTCTACTCCGGCTTCCTGTGGGACGAGGGCGGCGACCTCGCGGTCGAGGACGGCGACCAGTGGAAGGGCGCCCTGGCCACCCCCGAGGGGGCCGCGGCCATGAACTTCTACGAGGAGCTGCAGTCCTTCTCCACCGCCCCGAAGGACACCGACGAGGCCACCCCGCAGCAGTCCACCGACATCGTGCCCAAGGGTGACGTGGCGTCCTGGATCGGCCTGGGCTGGGAGGCGAACGGCGCCATCGCCGCCATCGAGGAGGCCGGCGGCGAGGCCGACTTCGGCTACTTCCCGGTCCCGGGCAAGACGGCCGAGCAGCCGGGCCACGTCTTCTTCGGCGGCTCCAACCTCGCCGTCCCCGAGCGCTCGCAGAACAAGGAGCTGGCGCAGGAGTGGCTGAAGCTGGCCACCTCCGAGGAGTGGATGAAGAAGTACGCCGAGGCCACCGGCGGGGCCGCGCTGCCGAACTCGCAGGCCGCGCAGATCACGCCCGAGCCGGGCTCCTTCGCCGAGGCCATGGTGCAGTCCGCGGACGTCGGGCGCCTGACCCCGATCACCCCGGGCTGGGCCAACGTCGAGACCGACCCGAACCCGGTCAAGCAGTACATGACCAACGTGCTCAACGGGACGGACCCGAAGAAGGCCGGTGACGACGCCGACGAGGCGATCACCGAGCGCATCAACCAGGGCTGAGCCACCGACCGTGGGCGCCCCGGCCCGGCACCGGGGCCGGGGCGCCCACGGCCCCCTCCCCGTACCACCGCAGTCCGGTCCGACGAAGGTCCGAGGAAGAAGACCATGACCGTGCAGACCACCGAGGGCGCGACCCCGGTCACCAAGGAGCCGCCGCCCAGCGGCCCGGACTCCCGGCCTCCGGGTGAGGCCGCACCCCGCGGCAGACGGTCGCTGCCCAGCGGCTGGCTGCCGTACCTGCTGATCGCCCCGGCCGTCCTCGCGCTCACGGTGTTCCTGGGCTATCCGCTGGTCCGCAACGTGCTGGTCTCCTTCCAGCAGCTCGGCCGCATGGAGATGATCTCCCGGGCCACGGTCTGGACCGGGTTCGACAACTACGTCGAACTGCTGCGCGACGACGCCTTCTGGGCCGTCGTGGTGCGCACCTTCGTCTTCATGGCGGTCAACGTCGCGCTGATCATGCTGGGCGGCACGCTCATCGGGCTGCTGCTGAACCGGCTCGGCAAGGCCATGCGACTGGTGCTCTCGCTGGCGCTGGTGATGGCCTGGGCCATGCCGATCGTGGCCTCCGCGACCGTCTTCCGCTGGCTGTTCGACACCCAGTTCGGCGTCGTGAACTGGGTGATGCGCAGCCTGGGCTTCGCCGGGTACGAGCAGCACAACTGGTTCCAGACCGGCTTCTCCACGCTGGCCATCGTCACGCTGCTCATCGTCTGGGCCTCCGTCCCGTTCGTCGCGCTGAACATGTACGCGGGCCTGACGACGATCAGCGGCGAGCTGTACGAGGCCGCCCGCATGGACGGCGCCACGAACTACCGGATCTTCCGCTCCGTGGTCTTCCCGCTGCTCAAGCCGTTCTTCCTGATCACCACGTTCCTGGAGATCATCTGGGTCTTCAAGGCGTTCGCCCAGATCTACGCGCTGAACCAGGGCGGACCGAACCGCGAGTCCGAGACGCTGCCCGTCTTCGCCTACGTCGAGGGCATGAGCCAGATGCAGTTCGGCGTCGCGGCCGCCGCCTCGGTGCTGACGATCCTGATCCTCATCGTGGCGATGTCGTTCTACTTCCGCCTGATCCTCAAGCAGGAGGACGAGCAGTGAGCAACACCACCCTCGCCGGGCCCGCCGGCGCCCCGAACGCCGTCGCGCCCCGGCCCCCGAGCGCCCCCGACCGGGCGGCGACGCGGGCCAGGCGCCGCAAGACGCTCGGACGGATCTGGCCGAACCTCCTGGCGCTCGCCCTCGCCGCGTTCTTCGTCTTCCCCGTCTACTGGATGTTCTCCACGTCCTTCAAGCCGGCCGCGCAGGTCCTGACGAAGACGCCCACCTTCTTCTTCACGCCCACCTTCGAGCACTACGGCACGGCCACCGAGGTCGAGCTGTTCTGGACGTTCGTGCGCAACAGCCTGACGGCCACCGTGGGCGCCGTGCTCATCGCGCTGGTGGTGGCGCTGGCGGCCAGCTTCGCCATCGTCCGGATGAAGTTCAAGGGCCGCAAGGGCCTCGTGCTCGCCGTGATGATGGCCCAGCTCGCGCCCTGGGAAGTCATGGTCATCGTGATGTACCTGATCGCCCGGGACGCGCAGGTGCTCAACAGCATCGGCTTCCTCACCCTCATCTACTTCGTGATGGTCCTGCCCTTCACCATCTGGACGCTGCGCGGCTTCATCGCCGCCGTGCCGAAGGAGCTGGAGGAGGCGGCCATGATCGACGGGTGCAGCCGCACCCAGGCGTTCTTCCGGGTGATCTTCCCGCTGCTCGCGCCGGGGCTGATGTCCACCTCGCTGTTCGGCTTCATCACCGCGTGGAACGAGTTCGCCATGGTGCTGGTGCTGAACAAGGAGCCCGAGGCGTACACGCTCCCGCTGTGGCTCACCCAGTTCCAGAGCGCCTTCGGCAACGACTGGGGCGCCACCATGGCCGCCTCCTCGCTCTTCGCGATCCCCGTCCTGCTCCTGTTCCTCTTCCTCCAGCGTCGTGCCGTCGGCGGGCTCAGCGCCGGCGCGGTGAAGGGATGACCCACCGATGACCACACTCGCCCCCACCTCCCAGACGCTGCTGCGGGACGCCCTGGCCGTCCTCCAGCCCGGCTTCACCGGCACCACCGCGCCCGCGTGGCTGCTGCGCCAGCTCGACGAGGGCCTGACCTCCGTCGGCCTGTTCGGGCGCAACATCGAATCCGCCGAACAGCTCGCCGCGCTGACGGCCGAGCTGCGCGCGGTGCGGCCCGACGTCCTGGTCGCCGTCGACGAGGAGGGCGGTGACGTGACCCGGCTGGAGGCGCGCACCGGCTCCTCCTTCCCCGGCAACCTGGCGCTGGGCGCCGTCGACGACCCCGCGCTCACCCGCGCGGTCGCCCGCGAGCTCGGCCGGCGCCTCGCCGCGTGCGGCGTCAACCTCAACTGGGCGCCGTCGGCCGACGTCAACTCCAACCCGGACAACCCGGTCATCGGCGTGCGCTCCTTCGGCGCCGAACCCGAGCGCGCCGCCCGGCACACCGCCGCCTACGTCGAGGGGCTCCAGGCCGCCGGGGTGGCCGCGTGCACCAAGCACTTCCCCGGGCACGGCGACACCAACGTCGACTCCCACCACGCGCTGCCCCGCATCGACGTCGACCTCGGCACCCTGGGCGAACGCGAGCTCGTCCCGTTCCGGGCGGCCGTCGAGGCGGGCAGCAAGTCCATCATGAGCGCGCACATCCTGCTGCCCGCGCTGGACCCGGAGCTGCCCGCCACGCTCAGCTTCCCGGCCCTGACCGGGCTGCTGCGCGCCCCGGTGGCCGAGGGCGGTCTCGGCTTCGAGGGCGTCATCGTCACCGACGCGGTGGAGATGGGGGCCATCGCCGACCACCACGGCGTCGAGCGCGGCACCGTGCTGGCCATCGCGGCCGGCGCGGACGCCGTCTGCGTCGGCGGCCACCTGGCCGACGAGGAGACCGTGCTGAACCTGCGCGACGCGCTGGTGCGCGCGGTGCGGGAGGGCGAGCTCGACGCCGCCCGGCTGGCCGACGCGGCCGAGCGGGTGCGGGCGCTGGCCCGCTGGGCGGCCGAGCGGGCCGCGGCGGCGCGCGCCGACGCCCCGGCCGACCCGGAGGTCGGCCTCGCCGCGGCCCGCCGCGCGCTGCGCGCCACCCCCGCCGACGGCACCTCCTGGCAGCCGCTCGACGCCGCGCCCTACGTCGCCGCGTTCACCCCCGTGGCCAACATCGCCGTCGGCGACCAGACCCCCTGGGGCGTGGCCGCCGAGCTGGAGCGGCTGCTGCCCGGCACCGCCACCGGCTCCTGGAGCCGGGCGGAGGCCGAGGCCGCCGGCGCCTCCGGGGTGGCCGAGAGCGTGCTGGCCGAGGCCGGGGACCGCAGGGTCGTCGCCGTGGTCCGCGACCTGCACCGGCACCCCTGGATGGCCGCCGCGGTGGAGGCCCTGCTCGCCGCCCGCCCGGACAGCGTGGTGGTCGAGATGGGCGTTCCGCAGGCGCCGCCCGCCGGTGCCCTGCACCTGGTGACGCACGGTGCCGCCCGGGTCTGCGGCCGGGCCGCCGCCGAGGTGATCGCCGGGCGGCGCGAGAGCTGAGCCGCGGGCACGCCCGCACGTCGGCCCCCGGGGGCGGCCCGCACGGCCGCCCCCGGGGGCCGCTCCGCGTCCGGCCGGACGCGGAGCGGCCCACCGCCCCGCGCGGCCGGCCCACCGCGGACGCGGCCCGCGGGAGCGGCGCCGCGCGGCCCGCCCGTCCGGCCACCGCTCCGCGTCGCTCACGGCGCGCGGCTCCCGGGCCGGCGTTCGGCTCTCCGGGCCGCGCGCTCGGCGGACTCCGGGAGGGCGCGCGGGCGGGCCTCCGGGCCGACGACGGCCCACGGCGCCCGGCGGCACCACCTGGTCGTCGGTCTTCTCCTCGGCCCGGCCGTCGGCGTCGGTCGGTCGGGCTCGGCCGACGCCGAGGGGCCGCCGCCGCTCGGACGGTGCGGGCGGCCGGAGCCCTGACGCGCGCGTTCTCCGGCGAGGGCCGCGGCCCCCGGCGTCGAGACCGACGAGTGCCGCCCCGCGCCGCGCCCTGCCCGGACCGGAGCGCGCGCCGTCCGCGCCGCCGCCGCGCCGCCCGGGCCGTGTCGGCGCCCTGACGCGCCGGGTTCGGCCCCGGCGGCGCGCGGTGGGCCGCCGAGCCGCCCGGGCCCGCCGGGCGCGCGTCCCGGGCGGGGAGCGCCGTGGTCCTCGGCGGGCGCCGCCCCCGGACCGCGTCCCGGGCATGGACACGGCTATTGGTCTAGTCCACAATGGAGGTACCGACTTCCGCCCTCCCCGCACAGGAGGGCGGAACACGGGGCCCGCGGCGTTCTCTGCCCTGACTGCGCCGGGCCCCCAGTCGCTCCGGGCTGCGGTGCCGGGTGGGTTGAGGGTCCCGCCCAGGCGCCGCGGCCCGAAGTGCCTCCCGGCCCGCTCGCGCCGGCCGCGACCGGTGGCGGTTACCCTCGGGCCGTGCCCTCCATGAACGACCTCGTACGCCAGCACACCGCCCTCGGGGAAGCGGACCTGGACTGGCTGCACCTGCTGGTGTCCGAATGGCAGCTCCTGTCGGACCTCTCCTTCGCCGACCTGGTGCTGTGGGTGCCCACCCGCGACGGCACCCGGTACGTGTCCATCGCCCAGATGCGGCCGAACACCGGGCCGACCTCCTACCAGGACGACATGGTCGGCCACCTCGTCCCGCGCGGGCGCCGGCCGCTGCTGGACTCCGCGCTCGACGAGGGACGCATCGTCCGCGAGGGCGACCCGGAGTGGCGCGAGGAGGTCCCGGTGCGCGTCGAGTCGATCCCGGTGCGCCGCGCGGGGCGGGTGCTGGGCGTCATCGCGCGCAACACCAACCTGCTCACCGTCCGCACGCCCAGCCGGCTGGAGCTCACCTACCTGCAGAGCGCCTCCGACCTCGCGCAGATGATCGCCGCCGGCGGGTTCCCCTTCCCGGAGCAGCAGGGGGACATGGACGTCTCCCCGCGCGTCGGCGACGGGCTGATCCGGCTGGACGCCGAGGGGCACGTCCAGTACGCCAGCCCCAACGCGCTGTCGGCCTACCACCGCCTCGGGCTGGCCGCCGACCTGGTGGGCCTGCACCTGGGCCAGACGACGGCCGACCTGGCCCCCGCGCGCGGGCCGGTGGACGAGTCGCTGGTGAAGCTGGCCAGCGGCTGGGCGCCGCGGGAGGCGGAGATCGAGGGCGACGAGTGCGTGGTGCAGCTCCGGGCCATCCCCCTCAAGCCCAAGGGCACCCGCATCGGTTCGCTCGTCCTGCTGCGCGACGTCACCGAACTGCGCCGCCGGGAGCGGGAACTGCTCACCAAGGACGCGACCATCCGGGAGATCCACCACCGGGTGAAGAACAACCTCCAGACCGTCGCCGCGCTCCTGCGGTTGCAGGCCCGGCGCATCGGCGCCAGCGGGGACGACCGGGCGCGCGAGGCCCTGGAGGAAGCCGTGCGCCGGGTGGGCTCCATCGCCATCGTGCACGAGACGCTCTCGCAGAACCTGGACGAGCGCGTCGACTTCGACGAGATCGCCGACCGCGTGCTGGCGATGGTCGCGGAGATCGCGCCCGGCAAGGTGACCGGGCGGCGCACCGGCCGCTTCGGCATCCTGGCCGCCGAAGTGGCCACCCCGCTGTCCATGGTGCTCACCGAGGTGCTGCAGAACGCGCTGGAGCACGGCTACGGCCCAGGCGAGCTCGGCACGCTGGAGGTGGGCGCGGTGCGCGGCGCGGCGGGCGGTGAGCCGCGGCTGCTGGTGACCGTGCAGGACGACGGGCGCGGCCTCCCCGCGGACTTCGACGCGCGGACCTCGGGCAACCTCGGGCTGCAGATCGTGCGCACGCTCGTCGAGGGTGAGTTGGGCGGCACGTTCGACATGGTGAGTGCGGGGGAGCGGGGCACGCGCGTGCTGTTCGACCTCCCGGTCCCGGCGGACAAGCGCTGACGGCCTTGCGCCGGGCGCGGCCCGCGGGCGTCCGGCGCCGCCGGTCGGGGCGGCCCGGACGGGGCCGCGTGCGGGGGCCGGGGCGGCGGCCGAGCGCCGACGGCCGGGCTCTCGGACGGCCCCGGGGCCTTGGACGGGGCCGGGGGCAGACGGCCGGGGCCCGGGGCCGGGGGCGTGCGCTGAGGGCCGGAGGCGGACGCCCCTCCGGCGGCCGCCGGTGTGCGGGCCCGGCGCCGCACCGGGGCCGGGGCAAGCAGTGAGCCCCGTGCCGGTCCGGAGGGGCTCCGGTCGGCACGGGGCTCGTGCGTCGTGCTGTGTGCTAGCGGCGGTGTGCAACCGGCACTGCGTGCTGCGGCTCGGGGCAGCGGGCGGCCCTGGCGAGCGTCAGGCGGTGGCCTTCCGCGCGCGGTTGCGGGCGGCGCGGCGCTTCATCGCGCGGCGCTCGTCCTCGCTCAGACCACCCCAGACACCGGAGTCCTGGCCGGACTCCAGGGCCCACTGCAGGCACTGCTCCTGAACGGGGCAGCGGCGGCAGACGGCCTTGGCTTCCTCGATCTGCAGCAGCGCAGGACCGGTGTTGCCGATGGGGAAGAAGAGCTCGGGGTCTTCCTCGCGGCAAACGGCGTTGTGACGCCAGTCCATGGCTGCTCCATCTCCTACGCGGGGTGTACGTGGCTTGTGAATGTGAACGCTTTCACGAATCCCTCGACAAGTGAAGGCACCGACCAGCAAATGTGATGCGGGTCCCATGTGTTTGTGGAGGGGGTTCGGGCGGTTCCGGGAGCCCACCAAGGGGCGGCTGTCCCGATCGCCATGAAGAGACTCGCAAACCTCGGCGGCGGATACAACCCCTTCCGGCAATCTTTTTTTGATTCCTTGGTGTCGCTTGGCTCACAGCCGTACTTCTAGTGGGTGGAGCCTGGTCTAAACGTTCGAGTGGAAGGACTTTTGGGCGTTCGACTTACACAATCACACGCAGTGCACGCCGAACGCCTGTGAAGCTGACGCTCGTACGGAGCCCCAGGTGGTCACCGTCCATCTGAAACGGCAACGGCACCTGCGAATGCAAGGTGAAGGCCGCCACATCGTGCAGCGACACGGCGTGCTTTCCGCGGGGTCCCCGCTCCGGCGACGACGTCAGCAGCTGGGTGCCGTAACGGGCCACCGCCGCCGACGAGAGCCGGGTGAGCCCCAGCACGTCGAGCGCCGTGTCGAACGACGCCGCCGGCGCCGCGTACACCGCTTTGTCGCCCAGGTACGTCCAGGGCGCGGTGTTACAGACTATGGACGCCGCCAGCCCCTCGACTGGTTCCCCGCCCGGCCGTTCCAAAACGATCGTTCCCCGCCTGCGGTGCGGATCGCCCACGAACTGCCGGAGCACCTGGCGCACATAGAGGGCGTGCGTGGAGCGTTTGCCGCGCTCGCGCTGCTGCTCCACGCGCCCCACCACGCCCGCGTCGAACCCGAACCCGGCGCAGAAGGTGAACCAGCGGCCCGGCACCCCGGCGTCCACCGTGCCCGCGGTGCCGTCGGCGAAACCCAGCCCGACCGTGCGGCTGCTCCCGGACTCCAGCGCGCTCAGCAGGGCGCCGGTCGCCTCCACCGGGTGGTTGGGCAGCCCGAGGGCGCGCGCGAAGACGTTGGTGGAGCCCCCGGGCACGACGGCGAGCCGGGGCAGCCCCTCCGGGTCCGGGCCCCGGTGCAGCAGGCCGTTGGCGACCTCGTTGACCGTGCCGTCGCCGCCGAGCGCGATGACCAGTTCGACCTGGCCCTCCTCGGCCGCCTGCCGGGCCAGCTCCCGCGCGTGGCCGCGGTGGGTGGTGCTGACGACGTCCAGCTTGAGGTCGCTGGCCAGGGCGTGGGCCAGCACGTCGCGGGTGCGCGCGCTGGTACTGGTCGCCTTCGGATTCACCACGAGGAGTGCGCGCATGCTGTGCAGGTTACCGACTTCGGGTCACCCCGGGTCCGGGCGCCTGACGCCCGGACCCGGGGGCGCCCGGTTACGCTGGCGGGGTGAGTGGCGAGGCAGTGGAGAAGACGGCCGGGGCGCGGCCGGCGCGGGTGAGCGTGGCCGCCGGCCTGGTCGCGGCCGAGGGTGTCACCGTCGCCGGATGGGGGGCCGCCATGCTGGTGCTGGCCGTCACGGGCACCCCGGACGGTCTGACGCAGGCCCTCACGGGCGGCCTCACCGTGCTGGCCCTGGCGCTGCTGCCGCTGATCACCGCGCGCGGCCTGTGGCGGCTGCGCCGCTGGAGCCGGGGCCCGGCGATCCTCACGCAGCTCCTGGCGCTGCCCGTCGGCTGGCAGATGGCCTCCAGCACCGGCGGCTGGGTGCCCGCTGGGCTGGCCGTCGCGGCGGTCGCCATCGCCGTGCTGGTGTGCCTGTTCCACACGGCGGCCGCCACCGCCCTGGGCGTGCCGACGGGCCGGGCGGCCCGGGAGCCGTGAACGCCGCCCGCCGGGCGCGGGCCGTCACTCCTCGACGAGCAGCTTGTCCCGGAGCTGGGCGAGCGTGCGGGCCAGCAGGCGGGAGACGTGCATCTGCGAGATGCCGACCTCCTGCGCGATCTGGGACTGGGTCATGTTGCCGAAGAAGCGCAGCAGCAGGATCTTCTTCTCCCGCGGCGGGAGCTGCTCCAGCAGCGGCTTGAGCGACTCGCGGTACTCCACGCCCTCCAGCGCGTCGTCCTCCGCGCCGAGGGTGTCGGCCACGGCCGGGGACTCGTCGTCGGTGTCCGGCACGTCCAGCGACAGGGTGCTGTAGGCGTTGGCCGACTCCAGCCCCTCCAGCACGTCCTCCTCGGAGATCGACAGCCGCTGGGCCAGCTCGTGCACCGTGGGCGCGCGGCCGTGCTGCTGCGAGAGCTCCGCCGTCGCCGAGGACAGTGACAGCCGCAGTTCCTGGAGGCGCCGGGGCACCCGCACCGCCCAGCCCTTGTCCCGGAAGTGCCGCTTGATCTCGCCGACGACGGTGGGGGTGGCGTAGGTGGAGAACTCCACCCCGCGTTCGGGGTCGAAGCGGTCCACCGACTTGATCAGCCCGATCGTGGCCACCTGGGTCAAGTCGTCCAGGGGCTCACCGCGGTTGCGGAACCGGCGGGCCAGGTGCTCCACCAGGGGCAGGTGCATGCGCACCAGGCGGTCGCGCAGCTCGGCGCGCTCCGGCGCGTCGTCGGGCAGGCCGCGCAGCCGGACGAACAGCTCGCGGGCCCCCGCCCGGGCCTGCGGGCCGCCGGACGGCCCCGCGGCCGCCCCGGGCCCGCCGGGGCCGGGGTCCGTCCCGGACCCGCGAGCCCGCTGCGGCTGCTGCCCGGGTGGACCCTGGCCGGGCCCGGCCCCCGCGGGCCTGGCCCGTACCGCGGCGTCCGCCACCTGTGCCCGCTGGGTCCGCTCCGCCGGCTGACCGGGGTCGGCCGGGTGCGGTCGGGCCTGCTGTTCCGGGATCGCCGTATCCGCCGCCATGTCGTGGCGGCCGACCGGCGCGTTCGGCTCCAGGTCGTTCATACCGGCCCCCTCGTCCCGGGCCGGCCCGTGAGCATCGGTCACGATGCCCCGGGGCCGGCGCCACGCTTCTTGTGCAGGCTGATGCTGACCGTGCGGTCCTCGGCCACCGCCGAGTCCACTTCGCCGGCCAGCGCGGAGAGCACCGTCCAGGCGAAGGTGTCGCGCTCGGGGGCGCGACCGTCCGTCGTGGGGGCGGCGACCGTCACTCTCAGTGAGTCTCCGACCAGAGTGAAGACGCAGCTCAGTACCGACCCCGGAACCGCTTGCTGGAGGAGGATCGCGCACGCCTCGTCGACGGCGATGCGCAGGTCCTCGATCTCGTCGAGGGTGAAGTCCAAGCGGGCCGCGAGCCCGGCGGTGGCCGTCCGCAGCACTGACAGGTAGGCACCCGCCGCGGGCAGTCGGACCTCGACGAAGTCCTGCTCCGCACCTACGATCTGGGACACCCTCACCTCCAAGGTGATGCACACTGGTTGGGCTGCCCCGCCCGCCGGCGGCGCTCCCGGAGGGCCGGGGGCCGGTGACGGGCGCGAGCAGAAGGTTCCGCCTGCGACGCTATCGCGATCCGTGGCATGCTGTCCCCAGGACGCCGTCGCGCCGCCCCCTACCGATGACGTAACCCATCGTAAACACATGGGCACTGTCCGTGGCTAGGGGTGGGGCGGTATCAATTACGAGAAGACTACGCTGTGTTGCCGCCGACCGAAGCGTCGGCCGCCGGTCGCGCCGCGGGGTCGCTCCCGCCCCCCGCCTTTGGGCCCGCACCGCGCGGGCGGCTCCGCGCCAGCGCCCGCAGCGGGGCACCGGCCAGCCGGAACACCGTCCAGTCGGACATGGGCTCCGCGCCGAGCGAGCGGTAGAAGCCGATGGACGGCTCGTTCCAGTCCAGCACCCACCACTCGAAGCGCTCGTAGCCCCGCTCCACGCAGATCTCCGCGAGCGCGGCCAGCAGCGCCTTCCCGTGCCCGCCCCCGCGCGCGTGGGGGCGCACGTACAGGTCCTCCAGGTAGACGCCGTGCGTGCCCGTCCAGGTGGAGAAGTTGCGGAACCACAGGGCGAAGCCGACGGGCACGGGCCCCGCGTCCCCCGGCTCCTCGGCGACGAGGGCGTAGACGGCCGGATGCGGGCCGAACAGCGCCTCGCGCAACTGCTCCTCGGTGGCCCGCGCGTGCTCCGCGGCGCGCTCGTACTCCGCGAGTTCGCGGACCATGTTCCGGATGACGGGCACGTCGTCGGGGGTGGCGGCTCGGATCATGGGGCAAAGGTTAGCCGGACGCCGCCCCGGTGCGGCGGGCGCGGTTCACCCCGTGATCACGGCCGCGACGCGCGTGCCGGGCGGAAAGGCCCCCTCGGTCGCGCGGGTGGTCAGGCCGAGGAGCAGCTTGGCGACGTAGACGCGGTCCAGGGCGAGCCCGTGCCGCTGTTCGAAGTCGTCGGCGAACCGCTCCAGCTCCGCCGTCGTGCGGGCGTAGCCGCCGCAGTGGAAGCCCTCGTCCAGCCGCCAGGAGCCGCGCGGACCGCCGAAGGCCGACCCCTGCAACCGGGCCACCTCCGCGCCCAGCCACCCGCCCCTGAGCACCGGGAAGCCGAGCGCCGGCGGCCCGGACGCCGCGAGTCCCGCCAGGGTGCCCCCGGTGCCGACGGCGACCGCGGCCACGTCCGCCCGTCCGGCCAGCTCGCGGCCGAGCGCCGCGCAGCCGCGCACCGCGTGGTCGTTGCTGCCGCCCTCGGGCAGCACGGCGCACGGTCCGAACCGGGCGCGCAGGGCGGCGACGTACTCCGGCTCCGCGCGGCGCCGGTAGGCGGCGCGGGAGACGAAGTGCAGCCGCATCCCGTCGGCCCGGCACCGGGCGAGGGAGGCGTTGAGCGGCCGGTCGGCCAGCTCCTCGCCGCGCACGACGCCCACCGTGGCCAGGCCCAGCAGGCGCCCGGCCGCCGCGGTGGCGCGCAGGTGGTTGGAGTAGGCGCCGCCGAACGTGAGCAGCGTGGGGTGCCCGGCCTCCAGGGCCGCCACCAGGTTCGGCACCAGCTTGCGCCACTTGTTCCCCGGGAGCGCCGGGTGGATCAGGTCGTCCCGTTTGAGCAGCAGGCGCAGCCCGCGCCGGGTGAAGCGCTCGTCGGCGCACTCGGTCAGCGGCGAGGGCAGCCGGGCGGCCAGGGCGGCGGGGAGCGTCACCCCTTGATTGTCCCCGGGCGGTGCGCGGTGCGCGGCACGCGGCGGGCCGCGGGGTGCGCCGGTGCCGGGGGCGCGCGGCGGCGTCAGCGCAGCAGCTTCCCGACGCGCTCGCGCATCGCGTCCATGGTGAAGCCCGCCGGGTCGATCTTGTAGTGCGTCCACTCCAGGTGCCCGATGACCGACCACTCGTTCCAGCCGTGGTGCCGGCACACCGCCGCCGCCGCGCGTGCGATGGCGTCCAGCTGCGCCTCGGGCCAGGGGTCGCGCCCGTCCCCGAGGTTCTCGCACTCGAATCCGTAGAAGCGCCTGTTGCCGTCGGTGTTGCGCTCGTTCGGCGTGGGGGTGCGCCGCTCGGCGATGACGGCGCGCAGCACGTCGTCGTCGCCGAGACCGGCGTGGTTCGCGCGGCCGTGGCCCACCAGGTGGACCCGGCCGTCCTTGGTGATGACGCCGTGGCACAGCGGCCCGGGCAGCCCCGGGTAGCCGTCCCGGCAGAGCTCGACGGTGCGCGCGGAGCCGTTGGTGACGGTGTGGTGGATCATCACGCCGTTCACCGGGCCCCACGGGCCCCGGTGGTTGCGGTTGTGCCTGCGCCAGTCGCCCACCTCGACCACGGTGCAGCCTTCCCGGCGCAGCGCGGTGAGCAGGGAGCCGGAGGTGATGGGAGTCGCCATACCTGTGTCCTGCCCGCTGTGGTCGTGTGATCACTCCTCGTCATGAGGGCTGATCGGGGTGCGTTCTCGGCGCCGCGATCCGGGCGTGCGCCGGGTCGTCCCCCGGCGTACGTCCGGCGGTCGGCGCCCGGAGTGCCCTGGATAGGCTCTGCGCATGGACGCCCCTCCGCCCCGCCCCCCGCTCGGCCTCCCCCTCGGCCCCGGCGGGCCCGCGCTGGGCTGGCACTCGGAGTCGGGGGCGCCGGTGCCGCGCCGCGTGGTGGAGGCCGACGACGCCCTGCGCGCGGACGAGGCCTTCCGCCTCGTCTGCGAGGGCACCGCCCTGCTGTGGCGTGGCGACTACCACGGCGCGCGGCAGCTCCTGAGCGCACTCGCCCGCCGCGCCGACCGGGCCCCGCGCCGCCGGGACGCGCGCCGCGCCGCGTCCGCCGCGACGGCCGCGACACCGTATGAGGCCTTCCACCGGCACCGGCAGGTCCAGGGCCGCCGCGCGCGCCTGCTGGGCCTGCTGCTCGTGCCGCTGACGCCGGGGCCCGAGGGGTACGCCGTGCCGCTGCGGCGGGCCCCCGACGTCCGGGCCGCCTGCGCGGCGGCCTACGGTCCGCCCGGCCCCGGCGCCCGGCCCTTCGCCGTCGCCCTGCGCGAACTCCTCGGCGTCATCGGGGCGCACGAGTGGCGCACGAAGGGGGTGCCGGTCCCCGCGCTCGGCGGTGACCGCGTCCACCCGCACTACGGCGTCTTCTCGCCCGTGCGCGGCGAGTACGTCGACCTGGTGGCCCGCGCGCCGCTGCCCGCGGACCGCCGGCTCGCCCAGGACGTCGGCACCGGCACCGGGGTGCTCGCCGCGGTCCTGGCCCGACGGGGGGTGGGCCGCGTCCTCGCCACCGACCAGGACCCGCGCGCCGTGGCCTGCGCCCGGGAGAACGCCGCGCGCCTGGGCGTGGCCGACCGCGTCGAGGTCGTCACCGCCGACCTGTTCGCCCCCGGGCGCGTCCCCCTGGCCGTCTGCAACCCGCCCTGGCTGCCGGCGAAGCCGACGTCCCCGGTGGAGGCGGCCGTCTACGATCCGGGCGGCCGCATGCTGCGCGGCTTCCTGTCCGGGCTGCCCGCAGCGCTGACCGAGGGCGGGGAGGGCTGGCTGATCCTGTCCGACCTCGCCGAACACCTGGGCCTGCGCTCGCGGGCGGAGCTCACCGCGCTCTTCGACGCCGCCGGGCTCACCGTCGCCGACCGGCTCGACGTCCGACCCGCGCACCCCAAGACGGCCGATCCCGGCGACCCGCTGCACGCGGCCCGGGCGGCCGAGGTCACCTCGCTGTGGCGGCTGACTCCCACCCGGTGAGCAGCGCCGCGCGCTCGCCCGCCCGGTAGCGGGTGACGGCCTCGTGGGTCGGCGCCACGGCGTCCCGCGGCACCTCGGACACCGGCACCCAGCGCACCTCCGCGTGCTTGTGCGGCTCGGCGTTGACCGCCTCGCCCCGCCACGCGCGCGCCGCGAAGACGACGGTGAGGTAGCCGCCGGGCGCCTGCACGCCGTGCGCGCCGTGGACGACGTGGGCCAGCTCCAGCGCCTCGGGCTCGACCGCCAGGCCGGTCTCCTCGCGCAGTTCGCGCACGGCGGCGGCGGTGACCGGCTCGCCCGGCTCGCACTTGCCCACCGGCAGGTCCCAGCGCCCCGGGGCGAACGCCGCGCGGGGGCCGCGCCGCACCAGCAGCACGCGGTCCGTCCGCTCGTCGTGCACCACGACGGCGGCGCACAGCAGACACATCGACTCGGTGGCGGGAGGCAGCACGGCGGACGCCCTCTCACGGTTCGGCTGCGGACGGTCGGTGCCCACTCTCCCATCCCCGCGGCCCCCCGGGCCACGGGGTTTTTCGTGCGCGCGAAAGGGCGCCGTGGGCCGCCCGCCCCCTCGGACGGACGGCCACGGCGCCCACGGAGCCGATCGGGCCGGCTCCCGCCGCCCGGGCTGTGCGCCCGCGCGGGCCCGTGCCGCGCCGCGCCCGGGCCGTGCCGCACCCGCCTGCGCCGGGCACGGGGGCCGCGGGGCGGCCGGTTACCTGCCGGCTACCCGCCGGCTCTTGTCGGCTACTTGTCAGCGCCTTCCTTGGCGAACGCGGACAGCGCGTAGGACCACATCGAGTTCACGCGGTTGATCTCGGTGCGGTTGGGATAGGCGTTGGTGCAGGACGGGCCGGGGCCGCCGCCGGACATCAGCTCGCTGCACGGGCCGGAGTAGTTGTCCGGCAGCCCGAGCACGTGCCCGGTCTCGTGGGAGGTGACCCGGGTGGAGTCGTAGGTCTGGTTCTGCCGGTAGTCGAGGAAGATGTAGCCGTTGCCGCGCCCGTCGGTGTAGGCGTACGAGCCGCGCCGGTCGTTGCCCTCGTAGTAGCGGAAGTCCGCGTTGCTCCCCTCGCGGAGCTGCACGCTGCTGACGGAGGAGTTCCATATCCGCGTCGAGCTGGCGATCTGCGTGCGGAAGCTCGGGGCCCGGCTGGCGTCGTAGGTGACGGTGACGGCGCTGGCGCCCGGGTTCTCGGCGTACTTCTCCATCGCCGAGGCGCGCACCGCCTCGAAGAACGCCCGCGTGGCCTGCTCGTCGGAGACGCTCGCGCTCGGACCCTTGGGCGGGGTGAACGCGGCGGTGGCCGCGCCCGACGTGCCGGCCCCGGCCTCGGGGGCCGCCGAGGTGGCCGCCGCCGGGCCCGCGGCGAGCAGTGCCGCCAGACCGACGCCGAGCGCGGCCGAGAGGGCTGTCCTGGTGTGCTGCATGGGGGGTTTCCCTTCCTCCGGCACCCGCCCGGCCGCCTGCTGTGGGGTGGCGGTGGGCCCTGAGCGCCGGATGACATCGCGGTCGACAGCGAGTGTCGGGTACATGACCAGCGGTGCGGAGGATGCCAGCCCGCGATAGGGCCGTCCTATGGGGTTGGGGCGGCACCCACTTCCCGGCCCGCGGCTCGCCGTGCCGGATCGCTTTCGCCGCCTCCCGGCTCTGGTGAGCGCGCCGGACCCGCCGTTATCCTCCGGGCGTGGAGCTGGAAGTCAGGCATTTGCGGGCGCTGTGCGCCATCGCCGACGCCGGCAGCGTCCGCGCGGCGGCCCGGCAACTGGGCATGACGCAGCCGTCGCTGACCACCCAGTTACGACGCATCGAACGCGCCCTGGGAGGCCGTCTGTTCGTCCGCGAGCGTACCGGCAGCCGGCCCACGACACTCGGCCGGACGGTGCTCAGCCGGGCCCGGCCCATCATCTCGGAGATGTCCGCCCTGGTCCTGGAGGCCCGGGAGACCGTGCGCCGCGCGGGCGAGGCGCGGCTGCGCGTCGGCAGCACCGGGAACACCGGCAGCCGCACCGTGGTCGGCTGGCTGCGCCGCCTCCAGGCCCGCTACCCGGACGTCGACACCAGCATCCACGTCGAGGTGTCCGCCAACGCGCTGCTGCGGATGGTGGACGCCGGGCAGTTGGACGCGGCGTTCGTGCACGAGGTGGCCGGCAGCCCGCTGCGCGTCCCGCCCGGCCTGGAGCAGCGTGTCCTCATCGACCGGGAGCCGCAGTTCGTGGCCCTGCCCGCCGACCACCCCGCCGCCGGGAACGAGGGGCCGTTGGACCTGGCCGACCTGGCCGGGGTCCGCTGGATGGTGGACCCCACCGCGGACGGCGAGTGGGACGGCCTGCGCCGGGTCTTCGCCGCAGCCGGGATCAACCCGAAGGTGATGCTGGGCGACTACCTCACCGGCTGGGACCTCCTGGCGGCCGGCGAGGTGGTGATCCCCTGCCAGCCGGGCACCCGGCCGCGCCCGGGGGTGCTGGTCCGCCGGCTGGCCGGAGACCCGCTCGGCGTCCGGCTCTTCCTGGCCTCCCGCCCCGGTTCCGCCCCCGGCACGGACACCGAGGAGATCTTCGCCGAACTGCGCGCCGAGTACGTCCGCATCGCCCGCGAGGCCCCGGAGTACCACGCCTGGCTCCGGGAGCACGGGAGTCCTCTGGTGGCCTGATTTCGCGTCAATCGTACGAGTGAGTTCGCTCAAGTCCGATGCGGTCTCTGACGATAAGTCAGGAAAACGGCCGTCGAGCGTGTCAGCGACACCCGGGCGCGCCCGGCTCGGCCGTGACTCCACGCACGAGAGAGGGCGCTCATGCTCCGTTCCTTCGCGCGACGGCTGGGCCTGTTCACGGCCGCCGTCCTGCTGCCCACACCCCTGGCCTTCGCCGCGCCCCCCGGGGACGCGGTGCCCGAACCCGGCCGCACCGTGCTGGCGCCGCTCTACCAGGCCGCCGACCCCATCCCCGGCCAGTACCTCGTCACCCTCGACGAGGGCGTCGACCCGGCGAAGGCCGCCAAGGACATCGGCATCGAACCGCGCCACGTCTACCAGTCCGCGATGCGCGGCTTCGCCGCCACCCTCACCGACGCCCAGCTCTCCACCGTGCGCCGGGTGGCCGGCGTGGCCACCGTGGAGCAGGACGCGGTGGTCAAAGCCGTGCACGCCCCGCGGCCGGTGCCCCCGGTCGCCCCGCACGCGGTCGCCGAGGACGCGCCCGCCGAGGGCGCGCCGGGCGGTGGCGCGCTCGCCCCCGCCGAGAGCTGGGGCCTGGACCGCATCGACCAGCGCGACCTCCCGCTGGACGGCGACTTCACCGTGGAGCACACCGGCGCCGGGGTGACCGCCTACATCATGGACACGGGCATCGACTACGACCACGCCGAGTTCGGCGGCCGCGCGGTGCCGGGCTTCGACGCCGTCGGCGACGGCCGCAACGGCGCGGACTGCAACGGCCACGGCACGCACGTCGCCGGAACCGTCGGCGGGGAGACCTACGGCGTGGCGCGCGAGGTGCAGCTCGTGAGCGTCCGCGTCCTGAACTGCGAGGGCAGCGGCAGCACCAGCGACATCGTCGCCGGGTTCGACTGGGTCGCCGCCAACGCCGACCAGCCCGCCGTGCTCAACGCCTCGCTGGGCGGCTCCTACTCCTACGCGACGAACGCCGCCGCCGACTCCCTGGCCCGCTCCGGCGTCCTGCCGGTGGTGGCGGCGGGCAACGAGGCGCAGAACGCCTGCAACGTCTCGCCGGCCAGCGCCCGCCTCGCCTTCACGGTCGGCGCGACGGACCGGCGCGACGCGGAGGCCGAGTTCAGCAACTACGGCCCCTGCCTGGACCTGTACGCGCCCGGGGTGGACATCGTCTCCGCTCAGCTCGGCGGCGGCTCCACCACCAAGAGCGGCACCTCCATGGCCGCGCCCCACGCGGCGGGCGTGGCCGCGCTGTACCTGGACCAGAACGGCCAGACCCCGCCCGGTGCCCTCGCCTCCTGGCTGAAGCGCACCGCGAGCATGGACAAGGTGCGCGACATCGGCCCCGGCTCGCCCAACCGTCTCCTGTACACCGACGGCCTGTAGGCCACCGCGCCAGCCCCCGCCCCCGGCTCCGGCCTCCGGCCGCGCCGGTCCCTCCGCCCCCGGTCGCGCCCGCGCGCGGCACCGGGGGCGGAGGCGTGCCCCGGCACCCCGGCCACGGTGCTCGGCGTCCGCTCACGGAAGACGGGGCGCCGCTCGGGGGGCGGGCCGTCCGCCCTGGGCACGGGGGACGGCGGCGGCCATGGTGGCCGGGGCCCGTCCGCGGTGGGCCGGGGCCCGTCCGCGCCCCGCGTGCGCCGCACGTCCGGCCGTGCCCCACCGCCCGCGTTTGGCAGCCGCGCGCCTCACCACTTCGCGTGAACAAGCGCCAGGAGTCCGGGGCGTCACGCCGTGCGGGGGAACGGTCACCTCACGTGTGCAGTGGGGAAGGCGCGCCGGTGGCCCGCCGGCGCGCCGCCCGCCGCAGGCCCGACCACCAGAGGGGAAACGGCATGAGGGACATCGCGGGCACGAGGGTTCCGGCGGACTTCGCCATCGAGCCCTACACCGACAACTGCCGGGCCGTCTGCGCTCAGGGGGAGCACGTCCTGATCGGGGTCAGCCCCGGCAACAGCTACTTCAGCGAGGAGCGGCTCGCCGCGCTGCTGCGGTGGAGCACCGCACTCTTCCGCACCGTCGACGTCATCGTCCCCGACGTTTCGGTCATGCACACCTACCGCGCCCTGGGCGACGACTCCGAACGCGCCTGGAGCCGGGCCCGGAGCCAGACCCGCCGGATCTCCCGACGGGTCGCGCGGGCCTGGGAGACCCTCGGCGTGCCGGGCGACGACAGGCCCGTGCTGACGGTGTCGCAGTTCGCGGACCACCCCCGCTACCGGGTGCTGCGGGAGCGGTTCGAGCGGGCGGTCGAGCGCGACCCCGAGGTGCGCACGGTGTTCCTGGCGGCCAGCCGCCGGGCGCTGGCGCCCCGGCTGAAGGGCGGCGCCCCCACCCTCGCGCAGCAGGAGGAGAACATGCGCTACCTGCTGGCGGAGCTGCCCCTGTGTACCGACGCCCCGGGCATCCTGGGCGTGCCCAGCTCGGTCAACATCTACCACCAGGTCATCCCCTTCATCCCGCTGGTCTTCTCCTCCCCGGCGCTGCGGGCCTCCGCCCGGCAGGCGTTCGCCGTGGTCCGGCCCGCACAGGCCGAGGGGCGGCCGGCGGAACGGGACGGGCGGCCGGTCGGGTCGGCGGCGGGTGGCGGGGAGACGGGCGCGTGACCGCCGAGCCCGTGCCCGCGTTCCCCTTCGACGACTGGGGCCCCGTCCTCTCGCCCGCGTACGCGGAGCTGCGGGACGCCGGGGAGCCCGCCCACCGGGTGCGCACCGTCACCGGCGACCTCGCCTGGCTCGTCACCCGGCACGACGTGGCCCGCACGGTGCTGGGCGACCCGCGCTTCAGCCTGGCCGCCGCGCTGGAGCCCGACGCGCCGCGCCAGGAACCGGTGCGGCCGCGCGCGGAGAACGCCCGCGGCGACGGCATGGCCACCCTCACCGAAGCGGGCCTGCGCGGCCTGCTCGCGGACGCCCTCAACCCCCGCGGCGTCCGCGCCCACCGGGCGTGGACCCAACGGGTGGCCCGCGACCTGCTGACCCGGCTTGTGGCGGACGGGCCGCCGGGGGACCTGCGCAGCGGGCTGACCGGGCCGCTGACGTTCGCGGCGGCGTGCCGGGTGCTGCTGGGCGACCTGTCGCCGCGCGAGGGCGAGCGGCTCAACGCCTGGTGCGACACCGTGCTGGTCTGGCGAGGGCGGCCTCGGTCGGAGATCCAGGCCGCGCTGAACGACCTGTACGCCTTCTTCCTGCGGCGCGCCCCCGAGCTGGCCGCGGGGCCGGGGGACAGCGTCGTGGCCAGGGCCGCGCGGGCCCGCACCGGCGACGGGGCGCGGCTCGGCGACCACGGGCTCGCCGAGGTCGCCACCATGATGCTCGTCGCGGGCTACCGCACCGCGGCCAGCTTCGTCGCCAACGCCCTGGTCACGGTGGTCTCCGAGCCCGGGGCGCTGCCGGCCGTGCGGAGGTCGGCGGCCGGTGGGCCGGCCGTCGTCGAGGAGCTGCTGCGGCACACCCTCATGTCGACCGGCGGCGTGAAGCGGGTGGCCACCGAGGACGTGCGCCTGGGCGGGCTGACGGTCCGGGCGGGGGAGTGCGTGCTCGTCTCGCTGGAGGCCGCCAACCACGACCCGCGCGCCTACCCCCGCGCCGACCGCTTCGAGCCCGGGCGCTTCGCCGCCGACGGACGGCCCCGCCCGCACCTGGGCTTCGGGCACGGCGTCCACCGCTGCCCGGGCAACGCCCTGGCGCGGATGCAGCTCGCCGTCGTCGTGGCGGAGCTGGCCGCGCTGGAGAAGCCCCTGCGCCTGACCGTCCCGCCCGACCGGCTGCCCTGGCGCGCCGACGTCGCCTTCCGCATCCCGGAGGCCATCCCCGTCACCTGGTGAGCGCGCCCGCCCCCGCCGTCCGGGGAGTCCCCGGCGGCGGGGGCGCAGACGCCGACACCCGGCCCGCGGCCGCCGTCGCGCGGCCGCGGACCGGGTGCGGGGTGACGCGGTGCCCCGGCGGACCCGGCGTGGTGCGGGTCCGGCGGGGAGCGGGGCCGGGTCAGCCCTGCTTGGTCTCCCAGAAGATCTTGTCGATCTGGGCGATGTAGTCCAGGGCCTTCTGGCCCGTGGCCGGGTCGGTGGAGCCCTTGGCCGCGGAGAGCGCCTTGAGGGTGTCGTTCACCAACTGGTGCAGCTCCGGGTACTTCTCGAAGTGCGGCGGCTTGAAGTAGTCGCTCCAGAGCACCGAGACGTGGTGCTTGGCGAGCTCCGCGCGCTCCTCCTTGATGGTGGTGGCACGAGCCCGGTAGTGCGGGTCCTCGTTGGCCTGGTACTTCTCCTGGATGGCCTTGACGGACTCCGCCTCGATGCGGGCCTGGGCCGGGTCGTAGACGCCGCACGGCAGGTCGCAGTGGGCGCTGACCTTCACCGTCGGGGCGAACAGGCGGGAAAGCATGAAGCTGGGCCTCCTCGTGATCGTCTTCTCTCGTGCGAGATTACTCCCTGAAGGCGTCGTTTTCTCGCGGGGCCCCGGGGGATTAGGGCGAAAGTCCGAGTGCGCCGCCGGGGCGTTCGGAGGATGGACCGGAAGGGCGGCAAGAGACGTGGGACGGATCGGACTCGCGGAGGTGTCGAACCCGTCGATGGTGCCGACGCTGTGGCCGGGGGACCGGCTGCTGCTGCGGTACGGGGCGCCGGTGCGCCCGGGGCACGTCGTCGTGCTGCGCCACCCGTTCCAGCACGACCTGCTGATCGTCAAGCGGGTCGTCGGGCGCCGCGACGGCGGCTGGTGGGTGCGCGGGGACAACCGTCACGCGTCCAACGACAGCCGGGAGTTCGGGGCGGTCCCCGACGCGCTCGTGGTCGCCCGGGCGGCGCTGCGGCTGCGGCCCCGGCCGGCCGGTCAGCGCTCCCCGCGCCCGCTGGCGCGCTGGGCGCTCTCGGCGGTGCGGCCGCTCCCCAGGCGCTTGCGGGCCCGGTAGGCGGCGACGTTGGCGCGGGTGGCGCACCGGTCCGAGCAGTAGCGCCGGGAGCGGTTGGTCGAGGTGTCCAGGTAGACGTTGCGGCACGGTTCGGCCTGGCAGACCCCGAGCCGGTCCACCCCGAGGTCGGTGAGGCTGAACGCCAGCCCCATCGCGGCGATGGCGGCGTAGCCGGCCCCGGCGGTGGCGGCGCTGTCGGCCAGGTGCATGTGCCACTTGGGGTTGCCGTCGGCGTCGCGGTACTCGTGCCCGGCGATCTGGGGGCTGCACGGGTACTCCATGAGCAGCGCGTTGAGCAGGTCCACGGCGCGCACCTCGTCGGCCTCGGCGGCGGCCGCGAAGACGGCGCGCAGCCGGGTGCGGACCCCGCGCAGCCGGGTCACGTCGGCCTCGACGGCCCGGGCCGCCTGCCGGGCGTTCGCGCCGAAGAGGGCGCGCACGGCCTCCAGGGTGGTCAGCGTGTCCTGGCCGCGCAGCGGCTCCTCGGTGTTCACGAGCCGCACGGCGTAGTCCGCGTAATAGGTCAGTTCCACTTGTGGTCCTTACGGCTCGGCAGTAGGGTGAGGTCCGTATTCGGTAAGGGCTGACTCTCGTGACAGCCTATTACGCAGGGAGGGTAACCGTGACGGACACCGCCGCAGGCACCGACTGGCAGACCTGGCAGCGCTCCTGGGACCGGCAGCAGGAGTGGTACCTGCCCGACCGCGAGGAGCGCTTCGCCGTCATGCTGGACACCGTGGAGGCGCTCGTCGGCCCCCGCCCCCGCGTGCTGGACCTGGCCTGCGGCACCGGCAGCATCTCCGACCGCACGCTCACCCGCTTCCCCGAAGCGCGCTGCACCGGCGCCGACCTGGACCCGGCGCTGCTCACCATCGCGCGCGGCACCTTCGCCGGCGACGACCGGGTGGAGTTCGTCAGCGTCGACCTGCGCCGGCCCGACTGGACCGAGCGGCTGCCGCACCCGTCCTACGACGCCGTGCTCACCGCCACCGCGCTGCACTGGCTGCGCACCGACGAGCTGTCCGCGCTCTACGGGCAGCTCGCCGGCCTCGTGCGGGAGGGCGGGGTGTTCCTCAACGCGGACCACATGCCCGACGCCGCCACGCCGCGCCTCAACGCGGCCCTGCACGCCCGCGACAAGGCGCGGCGCGAGCGGGAGAAGGCCGCCGGAGCGCAGGACTGGGCGCAGTGGTGGCAGGCGGCCGCGGCCGACCCCACGCTCGCCGACGCCGTCGCCGAACGCGACCGCATCTTCGGCTCCCCGGCCGAGGACCACAGCGACGGGGAGATCCAGGCCCCGGGCTGGCACGCCCGCGCACTGCGCGAGGCGGGCTTCGCGGAGGCCCGCACGGTGTGGGCCTCGCCCTCCGACGCGGTGGTCGCCGCGCTGCGGTGACCGCGCCGCGGTGGCCGCGCCCGAGGCGCGGACGGGAGACGTCCGGGGGCCGGGACGCACGCGTCCCGGCCCCCGGACGTCTCCCTCGCGGGCGGCGTCCGGCCCGGCGGTGGCCGCCGTCGCCGCGCCCGGGTCAGCGGCGGGCGACGCCCTCCAGGCGGGCGGCGGCGGCGACGGCGGCGGTCACGGCCGGGGCCACGCGCTCGTCGAAGGGGGAGGGGATGACGCGGTCGGCGCTCAGCTCGTCGGCGACCACCGCGGCCAGCGCCTCGGCGGCGGCCAGCTTCATGCCCTCGGTGATGCTCGTCGCGCGGACCTGCATCGCGCCGGCGAAGACGCCGGGGAAGGCGAGCACGTTGTTGATCTGGTTCGGGTAGTCGCTGCGCCCGGTGGCCACCACGGCGGCGTACTTGTGCGCGACGTCCGGGTGGATCTCCGGAGTGGGATTGGCCATGGCGAAGACGAACGCGCCCGGTGCCATCCGGGCGACCGCCGGCTCGGGCACCGTGCCGCCGCTGACGCCGATGAAGACGTTGGCGCCGTCCATCGCCGCGTCGAGCGTGCCCGAGAGCCCCGACCGGTTGGTGTAGCCGGCCAGTTCGCGCTTGACCGGGTTCAGGTCCGTCCGGTCCGCCGAGACGATGCCCTTGCGGTCGCAGACGGTGACGTCGCCGATGCCGGCTTCGAGGAGGATCTTGGCGATCGCCACACCGGCCGCACCGGCCCCGGAGATCACCGCGCGCAGGGTCGCGAGGTCGGCGCCGGTCAGCCGGGCCGCGTTGCGCAGCGCGGCCAGGGTGACGATGGCGGTGCCGTGCTGGTCGTCGTGGAAGACCGGGATGTCCAGCCGCTGCTTGAGCCGCTCCTCGATCTCGAAGCAGCGCGGGGCGGAGATGTCCTCCAGGTTGACGCCGCCGAAGGAGGGCGCGAGCCGCACCACGGTGTCGACGATCTCGTCCGTGTCCTGGGTGTCCAGCGCGATCGGCACGGCGTCCACGCCGCCGAACTGCTTGAACAGGATGGCCTTGCCCTCCATCACCGGCAGGGAGGCCTCCGGGCCGATGTCGCCCAGCCCGAGGACCGCGCTGCCGTCCGTGACCACGGCGACCACCTGCGACTTCCAGGTGTAGTCGTGCACCAGCTCGGGCTTCTCCGCGATGGCGCTGCACACCTTTGCCACGCCCGGCGTGTAGGCGAGGGAAAGGTCGGCGGTGTCCCGCACGGGGACGGTCGCCCGCACCGCCATCTTGCCGCCGCGATGCAGCGCGAAGGCCGGATCGATCGCGTCTTCGGCCAGCTCTCCCTGCGGATTGACGATCTCCGCTGCCACTGTTGACCCCTTATTCCGAATAAACTGCCGAGGGTACCGCTGCCTGGTGAGGCGCGGGCGGAACCGCGTCCGTGTTCCGTCGGGCGGTCGCCACCGTTCAGGAGGGAGGTACGGACGCCGGACGCGCCGCACACGCGCCCTGGGTCCCCGGGTGAGGGGTGTAACAGCCCTTTGTACCTGATGACGGTGACCGCCACGAGTCGCTTTCCCCGTCTTAGCAGCGGCATGGGTACGCCGGGTGAACGGCCCGGCCGAGCATAACCGAGAAAACCGGACGAAAAACTCCCGGTGAGACGGCCCGGTGAGAGCCCGGTGACCGACGGGGCGCGGGGACGCGTGAGGAAGCTCTCAGTGGTCTGAGAAAGCTCGCGATCCGCTCGATCAGGTGCGCGGGGCGTCCGCTTCCCGATCGCCGTTATCCGATTTTGATATGCGTGGCTCCACCAGACGCCTGTCCGGATGGCAAGATTCCTCGCATTACGCAGGGCCGCGTCCCCCGACGACGTGCTTCGCTGCCTGACGGACACCCCCTCACCCCTCGCAGGAGGACCCCTCATGACCGCACGCTTCACCCGACGTCACTCCGCCCGCCGCCGCCTCGGCGCGGCCGGAGCCATCGCGGTCACGGGTGCCCTGCTGCTCACCGGCTGCGGTGACCAGACGGACGGCGCCGAGGGCGGTGGCGACTCCGTCGAGCAGGAGAAGAAGGAGAACGCCGCTCCCCTCTTCGACGCGCTGCCCAAGGAGATACAGGACGCCGGGGTCATCAACGTCGGCTCCGACATCGCCTACCCGCCGATCGAGTTCTTCGAGGGCGAGGAGCTCAAGGGCATCGACCCGGGGCTGGCCGAGGCCATGAGCGAGCAGCTCGGCGTCGAGCTGAAGTTCCACGACGCCACCTTCGACCAGTTGGTGATCGGCCTCAACTCCGACCGCTACGACATCGTCATGTCGGCCATGACCGACACCAAGGAGCGCCAGGAGGGCCAGAGCGCGGACGCGGAGGGCGGCGCGGACTTCGTCGACTACTTCAAGGCCGGCTCCGCCCTCCTCGTCGAGAAGGGGAACCCGGAGAAGATCCAGTCCCTGGAGGACCTGTGCGGCCTGACGGTCGCGGCCCAGCGCGGCACCGCGAACGAGGAGCTGCTCAAGCAGCAGAGTGAGCAGTGCGGCGACGACGAGATCAAGTCGTTCATCGCCGACAAGGACACCGACTCGGTCACGCAGCTCCAGACCGGCCGCGTGCAGGCCGTCATCACCGACTTCCCCGTCGCGATCTACAACGAGAAGACCGGCGGTGGCGGCGACCGCTTCGAGGTCGTCGGCGACCAGATCGACGCCGCGCCCTACGGCATCGCCGTCAGCAAGGACGACACCGAGCTGCGCGACGCCATCCAGCAGGCCGTGCAGGCGATCATCGACAACGGTGAGTACGCCGAGGTCCTCAAGGAGTGGAACGCCGAGGCGGGGGCCGTCGAGGAGGCCACCGTCAACGCGGGCGAGTAACGCCGACCGGCCGCCCCACCCGCACTCCACCTGAGGCAAGACTCCTGTGAGCGAACCACGCGACAAGCCCGACCAGTCCCGGCAGGCCGACCCGGCCGACCGGTCCGACCGGGCCGAAGAAGCCCAGAACGCCGAAAGCGCCGAAAGCGCCGAAAGCGCCAAGAACGCCGAGAACGCTGAGAACAAAACCGGCACCACCCAGCCGGCCAGGACTGACCCACCGGCCGCGGCCACCGGGAGTGGCGCGGACGGGAAGACCCGCGCGGCCGGTAAGCCCGCCACGGCCAAGCCCGCCACGGCCAAGGCCGGCGCGGCCAAGGCCGGCGCGGCCAAGGCCGGTGCGGCCGACAAGAGCGCGGCCACCAAGAGCAACGCCGCCACCGACTCCGAGAGCGCGGCCAGCGCGGCCAGCGGGGCGGGCGCTGCCGGGCCCGGGGGCACGGAACCGGACGGGCCGGTGCCGCCGGCGGCGATCAAGGCCATCCCGGTGCGCCACTACGGCCGCTGGATCGGAGCCGCGATCGTCCTCGCCCTCGTCGGCGCGATCGCGCTGGGCTTCGCGAACGGCGATATCGCCTGGGACGTGGTCGGCAAGCGGCTGACGGACGGCACCTTCGTCTCGCCGGCCTGGGAGACGCTGAAGATCAGCGTCTACTCGATGATCATCGGCGTGGTCCTGGGCACCGTGCTGGCGGTCATGCGGCTGTCGTCCAACCCCGTGCTGGCGGCCGTCTCCTGGGCCTACCTGTGGTTCTTCCGCGGCACGCCCGTCATCGTCCAACTGCTGCTGTGGTTCAACCTGTCGCTCGTCTTCCAGTACGTCGACCTGGGGCCGATCTACCGCAACGAGATGAACGACGTCATGACGCCGTTCGTCGCCGCGCTCCTCGCGCTCGGTCTCAACGAGGCCGCCTACATGGCCGAGATCAGCCGCGCGGGCATCCAGTCCGTCGACCGGGGCCAGACCGAGGCGGCCCACGCGCTGGGCATGAACAGCACGAAGACGATGGTGCGCATCGTGCTCCCGCAGGCCATGCGGGTGATCATCCCGCCGACGGGCAACGAGTACATCAACATGCTCAAGACCTCGTCGCTGGCGTTCGTCATCGGCTACGCCGAGCTGTTCTACGTCAGCAAGAACATCGGCTCCACCACCTTGACGGTCATGGAGATGTTCATCGTCGTCTCCGTCTGGTACCTGCTGCTGACCACCGTGTTCAGCATCGGCCAGTACTACCTGGAACGGCACTTCGCCAAGGGCGCCGACCGCGCGCTGCCGCCCACGCCGCTGCAGCGCCTGCGCGCGGGCCTGTCCACCTCCCGTACGCCGAGCAAGGTGGGAGGCACCACCGCATGAGCAGCAGCGACACCGCCCAGCCGATGGTGAAGGCCGAGCAGGTCCACAAGTCCTTCGGGCCCGTGGAGGTGCTCAAGGGCATCGACCTGGAGGTCGCGCCGAAGGAGGTGTTCTGCCTCGTGGGCCCGTCCGGCTCCGGCAAGTCCACCTTCCTGCGGTGCATCAACCACCTGGAGAAGATCAACGCCGGCCGGCTCTACGTCGACGGGGAGCTCGTCGGCTACCGGCAGAAGGGCGACCGCCTCTACGAGCTGCGCGAGCGCGAGGTGGCCGCGCAGCGGCGGGACATCGGCATGGTGTTCCAGCGCTTCAACCTCTTCCCGCACATGACGGCGGTGGAGAACGTCATGGAGGCGCCGGTCCAGGTCAAGCGCGAGTCGAAGGCCGTGGCCCGGGCGCGGGCCGAGAAGCTCCTGGACCGCGTGGGTCTCGGCGACAAGATGCGCAACTACCCGGCCCAGCTCTCCGGCGGGCAGCAGCAGCGCGTGGCCATCGCGCGGGCGCTGGCCATGGAGCCGAAGCTGATGCTGTTCGACGAGCCCACCTCGGCGCTCGACCCCGAGCTCGTCGGCGAGGTGCTCGACGTCATGCGCGACCTGGCCGACGACGGCATGACGATGATCGTCGTCACCCACGAGATGGGCTTCGCCCGCGAAGTGGGGGACTCGCTCGTCTTCATGGACGGCGGCGTCGTCGTCGAGTCCGGACACCCGCGCGAGGTCCTGACCGACCCGCAGCACGAGCGCACCAAGTCCTTCCTGTCCAAAGTCCTCTAGCGCGGCGGACGTCGAGGCCCGAGGGGGCGGCACGGCGGTGGCCGGGCCGCCCCCCGCCGCGGGTGCGCGGCGCGTGTCACAGGGCCGGGCGGTTCCCCGACGGGCCCCTGCGGCGTAGCTTGAGGATCATGTTTGCTGCCTACGCCGCCCGCATGGACCCGGAACAGCCGCTGACCGGCCTCGAACTCGGCGACCGCCCCGAGCCGGACGTGCCGCCGGGCTGGACGACCGTGGACGTCAAGGCCGCCTCCCTGAACCACCACGACCTGTGGACGCTGCGCGGCGTGGGGCTCGGCGAGGAGGCGCTGCCGATGATCCTCGGCTGCGACGCCGCCGGGGTGGACGCGGACGGCAACGAGGTCGTCGTCTACCCGGTCATCGGGCTCAGCGGGCACGGTGTGGGGCCGCGCGAGCCGCGCACGATCCTCACCGAGAAGTACCAGGGCACCTTCGCCGAGCGCGTGGCCGTGCCGCAGTGGAACGTGCTGCCCAAGCCGAAGGAGCTGAGCTTCGAAGAGGCGGCCTGCCTGTCCACCGCCTGGCTGACGGCCTACCGGATGCTCTTCACCAACGCCGGAGTGCGCCCCGGCGACAGCGTGCTCGTGCAGGGCGCGGGCGGTGGCGTGGCGACGGCCGCCATCGTGCTCGGTGCGGCGGCGGGCCTGCGGGTGTTCGCCACCAGCCGGGACGAGGCCAAGCGCCGACGCGCCCTGGAGCTGGGCGCGGAGGCGGTGTGCGAGCCGGGCGCCCGCCTGCCGCAGCGGGTGGACGCGGTGATCGAGACGGTGGGTGCGGCCACCTGGTCCCACTCGGTGAAGTCGCTCAAGCCGGGCGGCGCGCTCGTCATCTCCGGGGCCACCAGCGGGCCCAACCCCGCGTCCGCGGAGCTCAACCGCATCTTCTTCCTGGAGCTGAAGGTCGTCGGCTCCACCATGGGCACCAAGGACGAGCTGGCCGGGCTGCTGGACTTCTGCGCGGCCAAGGGCGTCCGCCCGGTCATCGACTCCACCCTCCCGCTGGACCGGGCGCGCGAGGGCTTCGAGAAGATGGCCTCGGGCGACCTGTTCGGCAAGGTCGTCCTGACGGTCTGACCGGATAACGCTCTGACGGTCTGATGTTCTGACGGTCTGGTGTGCCGGGGGCCTGGTGTTTCGGCGGTCTGGTGTGCCGGCGGTCTGACGGCGGTGGGGGCGGGGGAGCGGAACGGTGGAGTGGCAGGTCGGGCCGGCGCCCGTGGACGGAGCCGAGGCGCGAGAGGTGCTGCGCGCCTCCTGCGCCGACATCGTGGGCCGGTACCACGGGCGCGCCACCACCGCCGTGGAGGTCGCCGCGGCGATGGCGGGAGAGCCCAGCGACGCCCTGGCCCCGCCGCACGGCCGTTTCCTCCTGGCCCGGTACCGGGGCGGGCGGCGGGGTGCGCCGGAGTCCGGCTGCTGGAACCCGGCGTGGCGGAGCTGGCCCGCGTCTACGTACGGGGCGCGCTGCGGGGTACCGGCGGCGGCGCGGCGGTGGCGACCGCCGCCGAGGAGACCGCCCGGGAGTTGGGTGCCGGTGTGATGCGCCTGGACACCCGGGCGGACCTCGTGGAAGCCCGCGCCCTGTACGCGGCGCGCGGCTACCACGAGATCCCCGCCTACCACGACGGCCCCCACGCCGACCACTTCCTCGAGAAGCGGCTGCGCTGACTCAGCGCGGCGGGCGCAGCAGGACGCCGATGTGCGCCGCGGCCGTCGACAGGTGGCGGCGGACCTCCCGCACCTGCTCCCCGGTGACGCCGTGGTCCCGCGCGGCGTCCCGTATGTCGTCCCGGAAGCGGTCCAGCAGGCGTTCCAGGACCCGGGCGGCGTCGGCGTCGGCGTCGGCGGGCCCCGCATCGGCCGCCCACGCCGGCGCCGGTGCCTCGTCAGGCCGGGATCCGGTGCGCGGATCTCGGGACTCGAAGGCACCGGCCCCGGGTGCCCCGGCCTCCGGCGCCGCGTTCCCGGGGGCTCCGGGCCCGGGGGCTCCGGGCTCGGGCGCCCCCGGCCCCGGTGCCCCGGGCTCTCGGGCTCCGGGCTCGGGCGTCCCGTTGCCGGGCGCATCCGGGCCGGGGGCCTTGGTGGAGCGGCCCGCGGTGAAGGGGGGCGACCACGCGGCGGTGTGGGCGGACAGGCGACCGCCCAGCGAGCCCATCTCCTTGGCCAGCTCCGCCATGCCCTCGCGCACCGCGCCCTGCCAGTCGCCCGCCTGCGCGCGGGCTGAGACCTGGTCCTGCACCTGCCGGGCGATCCGGTGGACCTCCTCCTGCGCGGCGCGCTGGGCGTCGTGCCGGGCCCGGCGGGCCTCCTCCTGCGCCGCCCGGCTCTCCTCCCGGGCCTTCCGGCTCTCGGCCTTCGCCCGGCGGGCCTGCTCCTTCCACTCCCGGGTGGCCTCCCGCCACAGGTCGGACCCCTCGGTGCCGAAGGCTCCCGGCCCGGTGTCGCGGGTGCGCTCGGCGGCCTCGCGCATCTCGCGCCGCAGGTCGCTGGCCGAGCCGCGGACGTCCTCCCGGATCTCGTTGGCCAGGGCCGTCAGGGAGTCGTGGATCTCCTGCTCCAGATCGGTGAGTTCGCCCTGGCGGCCGGCCAGTTCGCCGCGGCCCCGGTCGGTGATGGAGTACACCTTGCGGCCCCCCTCGGTGGTGTGGCTCACCAGCCCCTCGGCCTCCAGCTTGGCCAGCCGCGGGTAGACGGTGCCGGCCGAGGGGGCGTAGAGGCCCTGGAAGCGTTCCTCCAGCAGCCGGATCACCTCGTACCCGTGCCGGGGTGCCTCCGCGAGCAGCTTCAGCAGGTACAGGCGCAGGCGGCCGTGGGCGAAGACGGGGGGCATGTCAGGCGTCCTTCACGAGCAGGGGGGCGTCGGTGTGGGTCCCGGGTGAGCGGCGCAGCAGCGCGAGGCCGCCGGAGACGGTGGTGGCCTTCAGCGTGTCCCGCCCCGCGCCGAGCGTGCCGGTGACGCGCCTGGCGCCCCACTGGCCGCCCACGTGCAGGGTGTCGAACGCGCAGGAGACCGAGCCGCCGTTGGTGTGCGCCTCGACCGTGGTGTCGGGGGCCTGCGGCAGCCGTACCGCGATCTCGCCCGAGACGGTGGTCAACGACACCTCGGTGGGGTCGGCGCCGCTCTCCGGCACGTCCACCGTGAGGTCGCCCGAGACGGAGTCGGCGCGCAGGGAGGCGGCGCCGCCGTCGATGACCGTGAGGTCGCCCGAGACGGAGTGGAAGGCGAGGGCTCCGCGCAGCGCCTGCGCCGCGACGCCGCCGGAGACGGAGTGCGCGTGGACCGGGCCGCCGAGCCCCACGAGGGTGGTCTCGCCGGTGATCCCGCGCACCTCCGCCTCGCCCGTGGTGCCCGAGACGACCGTCGCGGCGGTGATCGCGCCGACGCGGACCCCGGCCGTGGCCGGTACGGCGAGCGTGAGGTGGACGCTGCGGCGCCACCGCTTGCGGTCCAGCAGTTGGAGGAAGCCCTGCCAGGGCACGTCGTCGTAGGCCACGGTGAGCGTGCCGGCGTGGTGGGTGACGTGCAGGGGCGGGCCGTCGAGGTCGGAGACCTCGATACGGGCCCCTGCGGTGTCCTTGCCGACGACGTTGACGGAGCCGCCGACGATGCGGACGTCGAGCCGCTCGACCGGTTCGGTGAGGGTGAGCTGGTGTGGGGCGTCGATCCACCACTCCGACGGGCTGGACACGAGGGCCTCCCAGGGCACGGACGTCTGATCTGTGCCTCTCACGATACATCGCGTCTGTGTCGCGTCAATCCCTCGTCCGGGGGAGCGGCCCGGGCCCGGCCGCCGGCCGCGGCACCGCGTCCGAGGGCGCCGGGACGGCCGCTTATGCTGCGCGTGTGTACTTCACTGATCGCGGAATCGAGGAACTGGAGAACCGGCGCGGCGGGGAGGAGGTCACCCTCGGGTGGGTCGCCGAGCAGTTGCGCACCTTCGTCGACCTGAACCCGGACTTCGAGGTGCCGGTCGAGCGGCTCGCGACGTGGCTCGCGCGGCTGGACGACGAGGACGACGAGTAGGCGGGGAAGCGCGCGGGGAGTCCGCGACGAGCACGCGGGGAGCAGGCGGCAAGCACGCGGGGAGCAGGCGGCGCGGGCACCGCGGCCGCCCCGTCGCCACCCCCGCCGGTGCGGCGCCGGGCGCGTACGGTGCTGTGTGGGGGCGCCGCGCCCGTACGCGCACGGGCGCGGCGCCCGCACACGGCGCCGGGCCGGGCGCTCCCCGACGGGGGGCGCCCGGCCCGGCGTCCTGTGGCCGCCGTGCGGCGTCAGAGGTCGAACACCTCGGCCACCAGCTCGGCCTGCTCCTGGGCGTGCCGCTTGGGGGAGCCCACGGCGGGGGAGGAGGAGGACGGGCGGGAGACCCGGCGCAGGCGGTCCGCGTTGTCCGGCGCCGCACCGATGATCAGGTCCAGGTGGTCCACCAGGTTGAGCGCGATGAACGGCCAGGCGCCCTGGTTGGCGGGCTCCTCCTGGGCCCAGACGTACTTCTGGGCCTTGGTGAAGGGCTCCAGCACCTCCTGGATCTCCTTGGCCGGCAGCGGGTAGAGCCGCTCGATGCGGACGAGCGCCGTGTCGTGCGCGCCCCGCTTCTGCCGCTCGGCGTCGAGGTCGTAGTAGACCTTGCCGGAGCAGAAGACCACCTTGCGGATGTCGGTGGCCTCGACCTTGCCGGACTCCACGCCGGTGTCCCCGATCACCGGGCGGAAGCCGCCGGTGGTGAACTCCTCCGTCGCGGAGGCCGCCGCCTTCAGCCGCAGCATCGACTTCGGGGTGAAGACGACCAGCGGCTTGTGGTGCGGGTTGTGCACCTGCCAGCGCAGCAGGTGGAAGTAGTTCGACGGCAGCGTCGGCATGGCCACCGTCATGCTGTTCTGCGCGCAGAGCTGGAGGAACCGCTCGATACGGGCCGAGGAGTGGTCCGGACCCTGGCCCTCGTAGCCGTGCGGCAGCAGCAGGACGACGCCGGAGGTCTGGTTCCACTTCTGCTCGGCGGAGGTGATGAACTCGTCGACGATCGTCTGCGCGCCGTTGACGAAGTCACCGAACTGCGCCTCCCACATCACCAGCGCCTCGGGGCGGGCCAGGGAGTAGCCGTACTCGAAGCCCATCGCCGCGAACTCGCTCAGCAGCGAGTCGTAGACGTTGAAGCGCGCCTGGCCGTCGGTGAGGTACAGCAGCGGCGTGTAGTCGTTGCCGGTGTTCTGGTCGATCAGCACCGCGTGCCGCTGGCCGAAGGTGCCGCGGCGCGAGTCCTGGCCGGCCAGCCGGACGGGCGTGCCCTCCATCAGCAGCGAGCCGATGGCCAGCGTCTCGCCCATGCCCCAGTCGATCGTGCCGTCCTCGACCATCGCCGCGCGGCGCTGGAGCTGCGGCAGCAGCCGCGGGTGGACGGCGATCCGCTCGGGCACCTCCACCTGCGAGGAGGCGATGCGCTTGACGACCTCCTGGCTGACGGCGGTCTCCAGCGCCACCGGGAACTCCGGCTTGGGCGCCGGCACCTCGGCCTCGCCCGGCGTCACCGCCGCCTCGCGGACCTCGGTGAAGACCTTCTCAAGCTGCCCCTGGAAGTCCTGGAGCGCCTGCTCGGCCTCCTCCATGGTGATGTCGCCGCGACCGATGAGCGACTCGGTGTAGAGCTTGCGCACCGAGCGCTTCTTGTCGATCAGGTTGTACATCCGCGGCTGGGTGAACGAGGGGTTGTCCGTCTCGTTGTGGCCGCGCCGGCGGTAGCAGACGAGGTCGATGACGACGTCCTTGTTGAACGCCTGCCGGAACTCGAAGGCCAGCCGCCCCACGCGGACGACGGCCTCCGGGTCGTCGCCGTTGACGTGGAAGATCGGGGCCTCGATCATCCGGGCCACGTCGGTGCAGTACATCGACGAGCGGGCCGCCTCCGGCGCCGCGGTGAAGCCGACCTGGTTGTTGATGACGATGTGCACGGTGCCGCCGGTGCGGTAGCCGCGCAGCTGCGACATGTTCAGCGTCTCGGCGACCACGCCCTGGCCCGCGAACGCCGCGTCGCCGTGTAGCTGGACGGGCAGGACGGTGAAGTCCGTGCCGCCCTTGCCGATGATGTCCTGCTTGGCGCGGACGACGCCCTCCACCACCGGGTCCACCGCCTCCAGGTGGGAGGGGTTGGCGGTCAGCGAGACCTTGATCTGCTCGCCGTCCAGGCCGGTGAAGTTGCCCTCGGCGCCCAGGTGGTACTTCACGTCGCCGGAGCCGTGCATCGACTTCGGGTCGAGGTTGCCCTCGAACTCGCGGAAGATCTGCGCGTAGGACTTGCCGACGATGTTGGCCAGCACGTTCAGCCGGCCGCGGTGCGGCATGCCGACGACCACTTCGTCCAGGCGCGACTCGGCCGCGGAGTCGATCACCGCGTCCAGCAGCGGGATGACGGACTCGCCGCCCTCCAGCGAGAACCGCTTCTGGCCGACGTACTTGGTCTGCAGGAACGTCTCGAACGCCTCGGCCGCGTTCAGGCGGCGCAGGATGCGGAGCTGCTCCTCGCGCTCCGGCGTGGTGAAGGGGCGCTCCACCCGGTCCTGGATCCACTTGCGCTGCTTGGGGTCCTGGATGTGCATGTACTCGATGCCGGTGGTGCGGCAGTACGAGTCGCGCAGCACGCCGAGGATGTCGCGCAGTTTGAGCATGGACTTGCCGGCGAAGCCGCCGACGGCGAACTCCCGCTCCAGGTCCCACAGGGTCAGGCCGTGCGAGGCGATGTCCAGGTCGGGGTGCTTGCGCTGCTTGTACTCCAGCGGGTCGGTGTCGGCCATGACGTGGCCGCGCACCCGGTAGGAGTGGATGAGGTCGAAGACGCGGGCGGCCTTGGTGACCTCGTCGTCGTGGGAGACGTCGATGTCCTGGTTCCAGCGCACGGGCTCGTACGGGATGCGCAGCGACTCGAAGATCTCGTCGTAGAAGTCGTTCTCGCCCAGCAGGAACTGGTGCATCACGCGCAGGAACTCGCCCGACGCCGCGCCCTGGATCACGCGGTGGTCGTAGGTGGAGGTCAGCGTCATCACCTTGGAGACGCCGAGCTTGTTCAGCGTGTCCTGCGAGGTGCCCTGGAACTCGGCCGGGTACTCCATCGCGCCGACGCCGACGATCACGCCCTGCCCGGGCATCAGCCGCGGCACGGAGTGGACGGTGCCGATGCCGCCGGGGTTGGTCAGCGACGCGGTGACGCCCTGGAAGTCGTCCATCGTCAGCTTGCCGCCGCGGGCGCGGCGCACGATGTCCTCGTAGGCCTGCCAGAACTCGAAGAAGGTGAGCGTCTCGGCCTTCTTGATGCCGGCCACCACGAGCTGCCGGTCACCGCCCGGCTTCACCAGGTCGATGGCCAGGCCCAGGTTGACGTGCTCCGGCTTGACCAGCGTCGGCTTGCCGTCCTTCTCGGCGAACGAGTGGTTCATCGCCGGCATCGCCTTCAGCGCCTGCACCATGGCGTAGCCGATGACGTGCGTGAAGGACACCTTGCCGCCGCGGGCGCGCTTGAGGTGGTTGTTGATGACGATGCGGTTGTCGAACAGCAGCTTCACCGGGACCGCGCGGACCGAGGTGGCCGTCGGCAGCTCCAGCGAGGCGTTCATGTTCTTCGCGACGGCGGCGCCGGGGCCGCGCAGGGTGACGTACTCCGGACCGGAGGGCTGCTCCCGCGGCGCCGACTCCTGCTTCGGCTGCTCCTCCTTCTTGTCCTTCTTGGGCGCCGCGGCCCGCGTCTTCGCCGTGGGCGCCCGCCCGTCCCCGGCCTGCCCCGACTGCGCGGGCTGGGCCTTCGCCTGGGGCTGGGGCTGGGGCTGGGCCGGCTTGGCGTCCGCCTGCGGGGCCTGCTGGGCCGGGGCGGCGCCGGCGGCGTCCTGCCGGGCCTGCGGCGGCCGCTGGGTCTGCTGCCGCTCGGCCCGCGGCGGCTGGGCCTGCCGGGGCTCGGCGGGGGCCTGGGGCGCGGCGGGCCGGGCGGTGGCCTGCTGCGCCGGAGCCTGCTCCGCGGCGGGCTCGGCGTCCCCGCTCGTCGTCTGGCCCGGCTTGTAGTCGGCGAAGAAATCCCACCAGGCCCGGTCTACCGAGTTCGGGTCCTGGAGGTACTGCTGGTAGATCTCGTCGACGAGCCACTCGTTGGGACCGAAACCGGTGACGGGGCCCTTTTCTTGCCCGTCCTGTTCGGTCGAGATGCTCGAGGTCTTCGGGGACTGTGACGACACGGCGGCAACCGCCCTCTTCCGCTTCACATGGTGGTGGACAGCGGAAATAAAGGCTACGCCCCCGAGGGCGTTCGGTGCAGTCCGTAGCCCCCCGTCGTCGCGTACGTCACATCCGGACGGCGGTTTCAGCGCATTCCGCGAGGGGAAAGCTGCATGGTTCCGGGTTTTTGGGGTACACGGCGCCGCGGCTGCGGCGCCCTGCTGCCACAGCCATTCGAAGGCTTCACCGGTTCACGCGGACTTCACGCGAGCGACGGGTGCGCGACGCGGCCGACCCTACGTCAATCGGACAGCCGCCCGAGCCCCGGGAGGGTGACGACCATCCGGCAGCCGCGCGCGGACTCGGCGACGCGGATGCGGCCCCCGTGCAGGTCCACGGCCCAGCGCGCGATCGCCAGCCCCAGCCCGGTGCCGCCGTCCTGCTTCCCCTCGGAGCCGGCGGCCCGGCCGAAGCGCTCGAAGACCCGGTCCCGGTCCTGCGCGGGGATGCCCGGACCCTCGTCCTGCACCTCCAGCTCCAGGCTCTCGGGCTGCCCGCCGGCGCGGGCCCGCACCGAGACCCGGCCGTGCTGCGGGCTGTGCTTGACGGCGTTGTCGATGAGGTTGGCCACGACCTGGTGCAGCCGCTCGGTGTCCGCATGCGCGGTCAGCTCCGGCGGCGAGACGTCCAGGTGCAGGTGCACGTCGGTGCGGGCGTGGCCCTGGCCCTTGCTCATGTTGGCCTCCTTGAGCACCGTCGCCAGGTACGGCCACACCTCGAAGCGCCTGCGGCGCAGCGGCACCACCCCGTGGTCCAGCCGGGAGAGGTCCAGGAGCTGCTCCACCAGGCCGCCCAGCCGCTCGGTCTGCCGCAGCGCCGTCAGCATCGTCTCCGGGTCGGCACGGGAGACGCCGTCCACCACGTTCTCCAGCACCGCGCGCAGCGCCGCGATCGGCGTGCGCAGCTCGTGCGAGACGTTGGCGACCAGCTCCTTGCGGTGCCGGTCGGCCGCCTCCAGGTCGGCGGCCATACTGTTGAAGGTGCGGCCCAGCTCGCCGAGCTCGTCGCGCCGGTCGAAGCGCACCCGGCGCGCGTAGTCGCCCCGGGCCATCGCCCGCGCCGTGTCGGTCATCTCGTCCAGCGGCGCGATCAGGCCCTGGGCGACGAACTGGGTGATGAGCAGCGAAGCGATCAGCGCGAGGATCGCGATGACGCGCATCTCGATCTCCACGTTGACGGCCACCAGGACCAGGAAGGTGGTGATGCCGACCGAGACGATCACCAGCGCGCCGAGCGCGGCCTTCACCGACCGGTAGGGGTCCACGTGCCGCAGCGCGGCCCAGGCGCGCGTGCGCAGGCCCGGGCGGTCCGGGGCGGACGCCACCGTCAGGCGCCGTCGGCGGCGGGCGCGGGCGACTCCAGGGCGTAGCCGACCCCGTGCACCGTGCGGATGCGCTCCGCGCCGATCTTCCGGCGCAGCGCCTTGATGTGGCTGTCGACGGTGCGGGTGCCGGAGGCGTCCGTCCAGTCCCACACTTCCGCCAGGAGCTGCTCGCGGGAGAGGACGGCGCGCGGGGAGTTGGCCAGGCACACCAGCAGGTCGAACTCGGTCGGCGTCAGGTGGACGTCCTGGCCGCCCACCCGGACCCGGCGCTGCGCGTGGTCGATCTCCAGCTCGCCCAGCCGCAGCGCCCCGCCCGGCGGTCCGGAGGCCGCCTGCGTCGCCCGCTCCACCCGGCGCAGGAGCACGTGCACCCGGGCGGCCAGCTCGCGCATGGAGAACGGCTTGGTCATGTAGTCGTCGGCGCCGACGCCGAGGCCGACCAGCATGTCGGTCTCGTCGTCCCGCGCGGTGAGCATCAGGACCGGGACGGGGCGCCTGGCCTGGACCCGGCGGCACACCTCCAGCCCGTCGTAGCCGGGCAGCATGACGTCGAGCACGAGCAGCTCCGGGGCCCAGCTCTCGGCCAGCGCCACCGCCGCGGGGCCGTCGGCGGCCGTCTGCACGGCGAAGCCCTCCGCGCGCAGCCGCGCGGCGATCGCCTCGACGATCGTCGGATCGTCCTCGACGACGAGGACGCGCCGCTGTGCCCCCGGGGTGGCGGCCGCTCCCGCGCCACCCCGGCCGTGCGCCGTGTTGTTGTGGTCCATGTGGCTGCCCGCCCTGCTGTGCCGGTCCGTCGGTGCTGTGGTGCCAAGCGCTGTGTGCCAGCAGCGTAAGGGGCGCCTAGCGCGGAGTCACCGGCGGTACCCGGGGCACCCGGTCACGTACGGTGGCACGCCTCAGCGGCTGGATTGACAGGTGTGGCCTCCACCACTGACATTGACCCGTGGGCCGGGGCGTGTGTCGGGCGTGCGCGCGCCCGCGGGCGCCTGCGGTCGCGCTAGGGAAGGAGCCGGGCATGCGGACCACGGCACGGGCGGCGCGCGAGCGCGTCGCCACGGGTGTCTCGTCGGCTTCCGGACCGGGCGCCCCCGGGGCGTCCGACGGCGCCGACGCCCCTGACGCCTCCGCGGCGGACGGCGGCTCGGGCGGCCGCGCCGCGGGCTCCCGGACGGCGGGCGGCGGCCGGGGGGCCGCGCGGCCACCGGAGCCGCCGCACCTGCCGCCGCACCGGCACCTGATGCGGCTGCTGCCCGACCCCAAGGGCACGCCGTTCACCTTCTGGTACCTGCTGCTGCTGATCACCACGACGGTGCTCACCGAGATCGGCGACCCGGCCGCCGTGAGCCGCTGGCTGGCCGGCGCGAGCACGGACGTGCAGAACCTGGCCAAAGAGCCGCTGTTCGTCCTGGTGGCGAGCGCGCTGCTGTACGACGGGCCGCTGCTCGCGCCCGTCGCCCTCGGGTTCGTGCTGGCGCTGACCGCGCTGGAGCGGCGGGTCGGGGGCTGGCGCACGGCGGCGGTGTTCGTCGCCGGGCACGTGCTGGCCACGCTGGCCACGCAGCTCACGGTCGCCGCCGCGGTGGCGCTGGACCACCTGCCGGAGTCCTCCCTCACCCGGTTGGACTACGGGATCAGTTGCGGCGTGCTGGCGTGCGCGGGCGCCCTGGCCGGGGTGCTGCGGGTGCCGTGGGTGCGCTGGCTGCTCGTCGCGGTCGTCGGCACGAAGGTCGTGGCCGACCTGGTGACGCTCACCGACCCGGTCACCGACTGGAGCCACCTGCTGGCGGTCCTCACCGGCATCGCGCTGTGGCCGGCGCTGCGTCGCTACCAGGCCGTCGGCTCGGCGGCCCACCCGCGCGTCGACACCTGACCCGGCTCGTCCCGCAGGACCCCGGCGCGGGCCGCGCCTCCCGCCGGCCTTCGCCGTGAGCGAACGGGCGCCCCGCCGCGGAACATCCCGCCTCCGCACCTCATTGAGTCCTGGTGACTCAACTACGTTGCTGAGGGAGAGATCATGAATCTGCCCGTGGTTCCGCTGGACGGCGAAGTGGTCCTGCCCGGCATGGTCGTCCCGCTGGACTTGACCGAGGCCGAGGTGCGCGCCGCCGTGGAGGCCGCCCGCGCCGCCGCGCCGGACGGCGAGAAGCCCCGCGTGCTGCTGGTGCCGCGGGTGGACGGCAGGTACGCCGCCATCGGCGTGCTGGGCAGCGTCGAGCAGGTCGGCCGCCTGGCCGGCGGCGACCCGGGGGCCCTCGTCCGGGGCCTGCGCCGGGTGCGGATCGGCTCCGGCACCACCGGACCCGGGGCCGCACTGTGGGTGGACGGGACGGAGGTCGCCGAGGAGGTGCCCGACCCGCTGCCCGGGGCCGTCGCCGAGCTCGCCGAGAAGTACCGGGCGCTGACCACGAGCTGGCTGCGCAAGCGCGGCGCCTGGCAGGTCGTGGACCGGGTGCAGCAGATCGAGGGCGTCGCCGCGCTGGCCGACAACGCCGGCTACTCGCCGTTCCTCACCCTGGAGCAGCGCGTCCGGCTCCTGGAGACGACCGATCCCGTGGCCCGGCTCCGCCTGGCCGTGGGCTGGCTGGGTGAGCACATGGCCGAGGAGGACGTCGCCGAGTCCATCGCCAAGGACGTGCAGGACGGCGTCGACCGGCAGCAGCGCGAGTTCCTGCTCCGCCGGCAACTGGAGGCCGTGCGCAAGGAGCTGGCCTCCCTCACCGGGGACGGCGCGGAGGCGGGCGAGGACTACCGCGCCCGCGTCGAGGCCGCCGACCTCCCCGACGCGGTGCGCGAGGCGGCGCTGAAGGAGGTCGGCAAGCTGGAGCGGGCCTCCGACCAGAGCCC
This sequence comes from Streptomyces marinisediminis, assembly GCF_026262575.1. GTDB lineage: Bacteria > Actinomycetota > Actinomycetes > Streptomycetales > Streptomycetaceae > Streptomyces > Streptomyces marinisediminis. The sequence continues at coordinate 25,328 of NZ_JAPKFL010000012.1, read as the reverse complement.
CGAGGGCGGCTGGCTGCGCACCTGGCTGGACACCGTGCTGGAGCTGCCCTGGAACGAGCGCACCCAGGACTCCTACGACATCCCCGCCGCCCGCGCGGTGCTCGACGCCGACCACGCGGGCCTGGAGGACGTCAAGGAGCGCATCACCGAGTACCTGGCCGTGCGCAAGCGCCGCGCCGAGCGGGCCGAGCTCGCCGAGCGGGCCGGGGCGGACGCCGGGGACGGCGGCGCGGCGTCCGGCGCGCGGCGCCAGGGCGGCGGCGCGGTGCTCGCGCTCGTCGGCCCGCCCGGGGTGGGGAAGACCTCGCTCGGCGCCAGCGTCGCCCGCGCGATGGGCCGCAGCTTCGTGCGCGTCGCGCTCGGCGGCGTGCGGGACGAGGCGGAGATCCGCGGCCACCGGCGCACCTACGTCGGCGCCCTGCCCGGCCGCATCGTGCGGGCGATCAGGGAAGCCGGTTCGATGAACCCCGTCGTCCTGCTGGACGAGGTCGACAAGGTGGGCGCGGACTTCCGCGGCGATCCGGCCGCCGCGCTGCTGGAGGTCCTGGACCCGGCCCAGAACCACACCTTCCGCGACCACTACCTGGAGGTCGAGCTCGACCTCAGCGACGTGGTCTTCCTGGCGACGGCGAACGTGCTGGAGTCCATCCCGCAGCCGCTGCTCGACCGCATGGACCTGGTCCGCCTGGACGGCTACACCGAGGACGAGAAGGTGACGATCGCCCGGGACCACCTGCTGCCCCGGCAGCGCCTCGCGGCCGGGCTGGACGCCGACGGTGTCACCGTCACCGTCACCGACGCCGCGCTGCGGCGGCTGGCCGGGGAGTACACCCGCGAGGCGGGCGTGCGGTCCCTGGAGCGGCACCTGGCGCGGCTGCTGCGCAAGGTGGTCGCGCGCGCCGAGCTGGGCGAGCGGGCGCTGCCGGTCACCGTGGACGCCGACGGGCTGCGCGAGCTGCTGGGGCACCCGCGCCACACGCCCGAGTCCGCGCAGGACCCGGCCGAGCGGCGCACCGCGGTGCCCGGGGTGGCCACGGGCCTCGCGGTCACCGGCGCCGGCGGTGACGTGCTCTACGTCGAGGCCTCGCTCGCCGACCCGGAGACCGGTGGCGCCGGGCTGACGCTCACCGGCCAGCTCGGCGACGTCATGAAGGAGTCGGGCCAGCTCGCGCTCTCCTACCTGCGCTCGCGCGGCGCGGAGCTGGAGCTGCCGGTCGGGGACCTCAAGGAGCGCGGGGTCCACCTGCACGTGCCGGCCGGCGCCGTGCCCAAGGACGGGCCGAGCGCGGGCGTCACCATGGTCACGGCGCTGGCCTCGCTGCTCAGCGGGCGCCGGGTGCGGCCCGAGGTGGCGATGACCGGCGAGGTCTCCCTCACCGGCCGGGTGCTGCCCGTCGGCGGCGTCAAGCAGAAGCTGCTGGCCGCGCACCGGGCGGGGGTCACCACGGTGATCATCCCGCAGCGCAACGGGCCGGACCTGGACGACGTGCCCGCCGACGTCCTCGCCGACCTCACCGTGCACCCGGTGTCGGACGTGCGCACGGTGCTGGAGCTGGCCCTGGCCCCGGCGACGGCGGAGGCCCGGCACCTGCCGCTGGCCGCCTGAAGCCGCGCGCCCGGCGCCCCGGGCCCCGCCGCGGGCGCCGGGGCGTCGGCGCACGGGGGCGTCGGGGGCCACGGGGACGTCGGCACCCGGGCGGGGCGCGGTGCGCGGGATACCGGGCGGGGCGCGGTGCGCGGGATACTGGCCGCGCGTGACGCACGTCAGCGCGGGTGCGAAGGAGAAGGAGGGTGCGCCGTGCACGAGGAGGGCCCGGCCCCGGAGATGCTCGACCTGGAACGGGAGCTCTCCGTCTTCCTGCGCCGCGCCCGGGCGTCCTCCGGCGAGATCGCCCGCGCGGTCCACCCCGACCTGGAGCCGGCGGCGTACGGGATCATGCTGCGGCTGGAGGACACCGGGCCGCAGCGGGCCACCGAACTCGCGGCCTACTTCGGCGTCGGCAAGGCCACGATGAGCCGGCAGCTCCGGGCGCTGGAGGTGCTGGGGCTCCTGGCGCGTACCCCGGACCCGGCCGACGGGCGGGCCTCGCTGGTGGCGCTCACCGACGAGGGGCGGGACCGGTTCTCGTCCGTGCGGGTGGCGCGCCGCGAGCGGTACGTGCGCAAGCTCGCGCGGTGGGACCGGGCCGAGATCGCGGAGCTGGCGCGGCTGCTGCACCGGTTCAACACCCAGGGCGACCCCGGGGCGTAGCCCCGCGCGCGGCTTCAGAACTCCACGAGGGCGGCCGTGGCGTCGTCGTGGGCCTTGCCGCGCGGGTGGGCGGTGCCGCGCGGGTCGGCGGCCTCGGCGGCGCGCACGCGCTCGATGACGGCGGCCGGGCCCCGGTCGCGCAGGGCCGCGCACAGGGCCGTCCAGTCACCGAGGCGGAAGACGTCGCTCCAGCGGGCGGCGCCGTCGGTGAGGGCCGCCAGCGTGCGCACCCGCGCCCGTGGGGTGGCGCCGGTGACGGCCCGGTCGGCGACGGCGGGGTCGGCCGCCGCGGTGTGGAAGCCGCCCTCGGCGTTGCGCAGCGCCTCGATGCCGGCGGCCCGTTCGGCGGCGGTCGGCAGGCCCCGCACCGTGGGCCGCAGGAGGTCCAGGCGGTCGTCCAGCACCGGGGTCACCTCCCCGTGCGGCGACTCCACGAGCAGCACCGAGTCGCAGAGCACGAGGTGCTCGACGCTCTCCCCGTCCCAGCGGGCGACGACGACGGTTGCCTGCGGCGTGCGGGGGTGAGAAAGGTCACAGGTTGAGGCGTGTCGCGCGGCGGTAAGGGCGATCGCGTGCGCGAGGCACTGGGCCAGCGTCATATCCCGGCGCGAACCGGACAGTTCGAGCAGTGCCGCCCCCAGGCGAGCGGTGTACCAGGGGACGCCGTGCACGCATCCGCCACCGTCCGGCGGCGGCGTGACGCCGTCCAGCACGACCAGGGCGCCACCCAGGCCCGAGGCGGGCAGAGCGGCCGAAACATAGTCCTCGTTGGCGACGTCCGCGGTGCCGGGGCGGGTGGCCATCTCTACGCGCATGGGGAGCAGTCTGCCGTCCGACGCGGCCCGCGCCGCACGAGGCGCGCCCCGCGAACCGGGGCGCAGGTACGGACCAGCGCTGTTCCCGTCCCCCGACGGCCATTTGACCCGGAATCAGTTATTCCGTGAAGCTGCGGGCGCGCATCCTGCCACGCTCCGCGCGGGGTGTCCAAGCCCCGGTTCCGGCGCCCGCCCCGGGCCGCGCCCGGCGAAGTTGTTGGCGCGCTCCCGCGTGCGGTTCACTTTTTCGGGTGGCCGACCCCGAGAAGTCCGCCCGCTTGAATCGGACCCTTGGCAGGGTCGGATGCCGTCACGTGGCGCGGACCGGCGAGGCCGGCACCGGCTGAGTCGCCGACCGGGCAGGCCCCCGGACGGCGGAAGGAGAATGCGAGCACGGGTGGGGAAGCAGCGACTTCGAGGCATCCGCCGACGGCGTGAAGCCGGCACCGCGAGCACCACGAGCTCGGCGGGCACCACGGACGACGCGGCGAGCGCACCCGGCGCACGGGTGCCGCAGGGCCGCCGGGCCCGGGTGCGCAACCGGCTGCTCGCCTCCGTCGCCCTGTGCACCGTCGCGGTGCTGGCCGCCGGCGCTCCGAGCATCGCCACCGGCGCCGCGCACGTCGCCGAGTCACAGGCCCTGGTGGACCAGGCCGAGACGACCCGGCGGGCCATCTCCCTGGCACACGCCGTCGCGGACGAGCGGGACGCCGCCGTGCGCGCCGTGGCCGAGCGCGGAACCACCGGTGACGCACCGGAGGCCGACGGGCCGGAGGCCGGGACGCCGCCGGGAGCGGGCGGGCCGCCGGGAACGGGTGTGCCCCCGGGGACCGGCGTGCCGCCGGAGACGAGCGTGCCGCCCGGGACCGGCGGGGCCGGGGCCGGCGCGCCGGACCCGGGGCCGCCCGGCACCACGCCGCCGCAGCCGGGGACCACCGGAGCGCCCGGCGCCACGTACCCGGACCCCGCCGGGGGCACCGGGGCGCAGGGCGTCGCCCACCGTGCGCCGGCCGGCCCCCCGGGGCGCTTCGGGGGAACCGGGCCCGCCGCCGCGGTCGGTGAGCGGCCCGGCAGCGGCGAGCACGCGCGCGTCGACCGCAAGGCCGCCGAGCTGCGCCCCGAACTCCCCGCGTCCGTGCGGCGGCTGCTGGACCGGCTGCCCGAGCTGCGCCAGCAGACCGAGTCCGCCGAGGGCGGCGCGCAGGACGCGCAGTCCGTGCACGCCGGCTACACCGACATCGTGCAGGCACTGGGCGGTCTCGGCGAAGCCGCCGCCCGGGACCTGCCCGCCCGCTCGGCCGAGACCTCCGGCCCCCCGGAGGCCGGGGAGCCCGGCGAGGGCGACGAGCGCGGGGTGGGCGCGGCGGGCACCGCCGACGCCCTGCCCTACCTCGGCCGCGCCGTGGAACACGCGGCGGCCACCCGGAGCCTGCTGCTCGGCGTGCTCACGGCGCGGGACGGCGACTCCCGGCTCGTGGCGGCCGCCCAGCTCGCCCGCACCCGGGAGCGGGCCGCGCTCGCCGACTTCGACCGCCTCGCCCCCGACCGCGCCCGCGAGTCCCTCACCACCACCGTCAACGGCACCGAGGTCAGCACCGCCGACGCCTACCTCGACCGCCTCACCGACCAGCCCTCCCTCACCGACGAGGAACTCGCGGTGAGCCAGGAGGAGGTCGCGGCCTCGCTCGCCGCCCGGGTGGACCGGATGCGCGGCGTCCAGCTCTCCCTGGCCGGCGCGGAACTGGCCCGGCTCGAACAGCTCCGGGACGAGGACGTCACCGCGTTCCAGCTCCGTCTCGCCCTGCTCGGCGGGGCGGTGCTCCTGGCGGCCGCGGCCGCCGTCAGCGTCGCCCGCTCGATCGCCCGGCCGCTGGCCGCCGTGCGCCGCGGGGCCCAGCGCGTCGCCGCCGACCCGGCGGTCGAGGAGCCGGTGCGCTTCACCGGGCGCAACGACGAGTTCGCCGACGTCGTCCGCGCGGTCAACACCCTGCACGCGGCGGCCGCGGGCACGGCCGAGCAGACCCGGCGCACCGGGGCCGACGACGCCGGGCGGGCCGCCGCCCGCGACCGGCTCGCCGCCGAGCACGAACGGCTGCGCGCCGAGCGGGACCGGCTGCGCGAGGAGCTCGACGGGCGCGGCGACGGCGCCCACCACACCTTCGTGCAACTGGCGCTGCGCAGCCTGTCCCTGGTGGAGCGGCAGCTCGCGCTCATCGAGTCGATGGAGGAGCGGGAGGCCGAGCCCGAGCGGCTGGCCACCCTGTTCAAGCTCGACCACATGGCCACCCGGATGCGGCGGCACGGCGAGAACCTGCTGCTGCTGGCCGGCTCGGAGCACGCCGGCGGGCACCACCCGCAGCCGGTCCCGCTGCTGGACGTGCTGCGCGCGGCGATCAGCGAGATCGAACGCTACGAGCGGGTACAGCTCACCTCGCTGCCGCCGCACGCCCAGCTCTCCGGGTTCGCGGCCGACGACGTCAGCCACCTGGTCGCCGAGCTGCTCGACAACGCCACCGCGTTCTCGCCCCCGGACGCCGAGGTGGAGCTCTCCGGCTGGCTGCTGGAGAACGGCGAGGTCATGCTCACCGTCCAGGACGAGGGCATCGGCGTCACCGCCGAGCGGCTGGCCGCGCTCAACGAGCGGCTCGGCGAGCCCTCCGCGCTGCGGCCCCCCGGCGGCGACGGCGCCCCCGACGACCTGGGCCTGGGCCTGTACGTCGTCGCCCGGCTCGCGAGCCGGCACGGCATCCGGGTGCAGCTTCGGGCGCACCGGCAGGGCGGGATCGCGGCCGTCGCCGTGCTGCCGCGCGCCCTGCTGCCCGACCGGCCGGCGCCCGGCTCGGCGGCCACCGTCGGCGGGGCGCCCGGCGGCACCGCGCCGCACCTGCCCGGCTCGGTCGCGGAGTCCAACTCCAACACCCTGCCCACCCGCTACGGACGGGCCGCCGCGCAGCACACCGGGCCCGCGGAGTCCGAGGCGGCCGACGGGGCCGCCGGGCCGCAGGCCCCCGTGCGCCCCGAGGCCCCGGAGCACACCCGGGCCGCCGACACGGTGGTCCAGGACCGGCCCGACGGGGCCCCGCGCCCGGAGCCCGGCGCGGCGCCCGCCCCGGCCGCCGCGCGCCCCGGGCCCGCCCCGGCGGCGCCCGCCGCGCCCGCCCCCCGGGGCGCGGCGCCGGACGCGACGGCGCCGGGAGACGCCGTGCCGGGAGACGCCGTGTCGGGAGACGCCGCGGCCGCGCCCGCGGGCGGACGGCGCTACACCGACAAGGGGCTGCCCAAGCGCACCCCGCACATCACCGACCCCGGGCCGGAGCGCGGCGCCGGCCGCCCGGCGGCCCGGGGCGGAGCGGACGCCGAGGAGCTGCGCAAGCGGCTCGGCGGCTTCCAGCGCGGGGCCCGCGAGGGGCTGCGCGCGGCGGCGGCACAGGTCGCCGCGGAGGAGGACCGAGCGGGGGCGGACGAGATGGGTGGCACCGAGGAGGCACGTCAGTGAACGCGTCCACCACCGCGCACACACGCAGGAGCGAAGCGGACAACCTGCGCTGGTTGCTCGCCAACCTGGTCGAGGAGGTGCCCGGCATCCGTTCGGTGGCCGTGGTCTCCTCCGACGGTCTGCTGCTGCTGTCATCCGACCCGGCGCAGACCGGCGAGCGGAAGGAGACCGGCACCGGGCCCCGGGGGTCGAGCGCCGACCTGGCCACGATCGTCTCGGGCCTGGGCTCGCTGACCGTGGGCGCGGCCAAGCTCATGGACGCCGGCCCGGTCACGCAGACCATGGTCGCGATGGACGCGGGCAGCCTGTTCGTGATGTCCATCAGCGACGGCTCGCTGCTGGGCGTGCACGCCAGCCCGGACAGCGACATGAACGTCATCGGCTACCACATGGCGCTCTTCGTCGGCCGCGCCGGCCACGTCCTGACCCCCGAACTCCGCAACGAGCTGCGCAAGTCGATGGAGCTGGACCAGTGACCCCGCACGCCCCGCTGCCCGCGCGCCCGACCGACGACCGCAGGCCCGCCCGGGTGCGCCCGTACTCGCTGACCGGCGGCCGCACCCGTTTCGGCCACGTCCTGCTCGTCGAGACGTTCGTCGCGGCCATCGAGGCCCCCGAGCAACTGCGCGAACTGCCGCCGCTGAGCCGGGCCGGGCTGCGCGACCGCGTCATGCCCGAGATGCAGGCGATCATCGAGCTGTGCCGCCGCATGCGCACCGTGGCCGAGATCGCCGCCCTGCTGCGGATGCCGCTCGGCGTCGTGCGGGTGCTGCTCAGCGACCTCGCCGACCAGGGCCGCATCCGCGTCTACGGAACCGGCCGGGAATCGACGGGACGCCCCGACCGAGCACTACTGGAAAGGGTTCTGGGTGGACTTCGCAGGCTCTGACACCGCCACCACCACGGACGACGCCACCACCGCGGCCGAGCGCGGCACCACCGCCGAGGGCACCACCGCCGAGGGCACCGCCACGGGCGACGGCGGCGCCGCGCGGGCCGCGACCGCCACCGGCGCGCCGGCCCCGACCGTGCCGCCCGCGCGAGCGGCCGCGGAGCCGGTGACCGCCCCGGGCGCCGCGCCGCGCCCGGCCGCGCCGCCGCCCCCGGTCACCGACGAGGTGGTGCGGGACTGGCAGCGCGACACCACCCGCGCCCCGATCGCCACGAAGATCGTCGTCGCCGGCGGCTTCGGCGTGGGCAAGACGACGCTCGTCGGCTCCGTCTCGGAGATCGAACCCCTCACCACCGAGGCGGTGATGACCGAGGCCAGCGAGGACACCGACGACCTCGCCGCCACGCCGGAGAAGACCACGACCACCGTCGCCATGGACTTCGGCCGCATCACCCTCGACGCCGACCTGGTGCTGTACCTGTTCGGCACGCCGGGTCAGCAGCGCTTCTGGTTCATGTGGGACGACCTGGTGCGCGGCGCGATCGGCGCCGTCGTCATGGCCGACACCCGCCGGCTGGAGGACTGCTTCCCCGCGCTGGACTACTTCGAGAGCTGCGGCATCCCCTACGTGGTGGCCGTCAACCACTTCGAGGGCACCGAGCGCTTCGAGGCCGTGGACGTGCGCGACGCCCTCTCCGTCCCGGACCACGTCCCCGTGGTGATCATGGACGCGCGCGAACGCCCCAGCGTCGTCAGCACCCTGCTGGCGCTGGTCGGCCACGCGGTGGACCTCACCCCCGCCTGACCCCGCGCGCCGCACCGCCCACCCCGCCACGTCACCCGCACCGGCGTACGCGTTTCGAGGAGAAGGACGACATGCGCAGAATACTCATCGTCGGAGCCGGACAGTCCGGGCTCCAGCTCGCCCTCGGCCTCCAGGCGCAGGGCTACGACGTCACCGTGATGTCCAACCGGACGGCCGACGAGATCCGCGCCGGCCGGGTGATGTCCACCCAGTGCATGTTCGACCGGGCGCTCCAGCACGAGCGCGACATCCAGGTCAACTTCTGGGAGAGCCAGGCCCCGCGCATCGAGGGACTGGGGGTGTCCGTCGCCGCCCCCGACGGCGGCCGGGCCGTGGACTGGCTGGGCCGCCTGGACGGCTACGCCCAGTCCGTGGACCAGCGGCTGAAGATGGCCGGGTGGCTGGAGACGTTCGCCCAGCGCGGCGGACAGCTCGTCATCCACGGCGCCGCCGTCTCCGACCTGGACTACTTCGCCCGGGCCTACGACCTCGTGCTCGTCGCCGCGGGCAAGGGCGAGCTGGTGTCGATGTTCGCCCGGGACGCCGAACGCTCCCCCTACACCACCCCGCAGCGCGCGCTGGCCGTCGCCTACGTGCACGGACTCGGCCCGCGCCCGGAGCACCCCGAGACCACCGCGGTGCGCTGCAACCTCGTCCCCGGCGTGGGCGAGCTCTTCGTCATGCCGTCCCTGACCACCTCCGGACGCTGCGACATCCTCTTCTGGGAGGGCGTACCGGACGGCCCGCTGGACGTCTTCCGGGGCATCCGGGACCCGCAGGTGCACCTGGACACCACGCTGGAGCTGATGGAGAAGTTCACCCCGTGGGAGTACGCGCGGGCGACGAACGTCGAGCTGACGGACGCGGGCGGGACGCTCGCCGGGCGCTACGCGCCCACCGTGCGCAAGCCGGTCGGCCGCCTCCCGGGCGGCGGCGCGGTGCTCGGCGTGGCCGACGTCGTCGTCGCCAACGACCCCATCACCGGACAGGGCTCCAACTCGGCGGCCAAGTGCGCGGCGTCCTACCTCGCCTCCATCGTCGAGCGCGGTGACCAGCCGTTCGACGAGGAGTGGATGCAGGCCACCTTCGACCGCTACTGGCAGACCGCCCAGCACGTCACCCGGTGGACGAACGCGATGCTGGCGCCGCCGCCGGAGCACGTGCTCGACCTCATCGGCGCGGGCGGCCAACTCCAGCCGGTGGCCGACCGCTTCGCCAACGGCTTCAACGACCCGACCGACTTCCAGCACTGGTTCTTCGACCCGGAGAAGGCCCGGGCCTACCTGGCCTCCGTCGCCGGCGCGTAGCGGACGCGTCCCCGCGCCCGGGGCCGTCCCGCGCGGGGCGCGTACGCCGGCCCCGGTCCGCCCCGGGCGGCCGCCGTTGTTCGGCGTCCGATTGTTCGGGCCGCGCGGTCGAACGTGAACGCGGGCTCCCGCGGTAGGTCTGGGGTGCTCCGGATAACCGACGAGAGGGAGTCCATGACCACCTGGAAGAAGACCGCAGTCCTGGCCGCGGCGGCGCTGACCGCCGTCCTGGGCGGCAGCCCCGCGGCCGGCGCGGCGCCGGCGCCGGCGAAGTCCGCGGAGGCGGCCGCGTTCTGCGGTGTGAAGAGCGACGGCAAGCTGTGGTGCGGCAACAAGTACGGGGCCAAGGCCTACGCCCACCGGTCCTACAGCTCCGCCGTCCGCGGCGAGCTGCGCAGCACGCACAGTTGGTTCGCCTGCTGGGGCCGCGGCGACCACCACCCGGGCGGCAACAACGTCTGGTACTGGACGGCCACGGACACCGGCGGCTGGGGCAACGTCCCGGCGGTCGACGTGCACACCCCGGTGGACCCGGCCCCGGGCCTGAAGGAGTGCTGACCCGCCCCAGGGCGCCACGCGCCCGCGGGAGCCTAGCGCGCGGGAGGGGGGAGTCCGCCGGTCACCGAGCCGGCGGGCTCCCCCCGTCGGCTCGCCGCCCGCGCGGGGTGCGGGTCCGGCCTCCGGCCGGGTCGCAGGGCGGGGCGTAGTCGAGGTAGGACACGTGGGCTTCCCACTGCTCCCGCGAGATGGTCGGGTGGGCGTGCGCGCAGGCCCGGGCGATGGCGCGCGCGAAGTCCAGCTCCTGGAGGCGGACGACGCGGTCGAAGCCGCTGGAGGCCAGTGTGCCGCCGTCGGGGCTGAAGGCCACGGAGCTCGCGGCGCTCGTGTGCCCGGACAGGGTGGCGGTGGGCGTGGGACGGCCGGGGTCGCTGACGTCCCACAGTCCCACGGTGCGGTCGTCGCTGGCCGTGGCGAGCCGGTTCCCGTCCGCGCTGAAGGCGACGGCCCCGACGACGTCCCGGTGCCCCGGCAGGGTGGCCAGCCGGTCGGGCGCGCCGGGATCGCGCACGTCCCACAGCGCCACGGGGGCGTCGGAGCCCCCGGCGGTGGCCAGGGTGGCGCCGTCCGGGCTGAACGCGACGGAGAACACGGAGGTGGTGTGTCCGGTGAGGGTGGCGGTGGGTGTGGGGTGGTGGGGGTTGGTGATGTTCCACAGGCGGGTGGTGTGGTCGTCGCTGGCGGTGGCGAGTGTGGTGCCGTCGGGGCTGAAGGCGACGGAGCGGACGGCGTCGCGGTGGCCGGTGAGGGTGGCGGTGGGTGTGGGGTGGTGGGGGTTGGTGATGTTCCACAGGCGGGTGGTGTGGTCGTCGCTGGCGGTGGCGAGTGTGGCGCCGTCCGGGCTGAAGGCGACGGAGCGGACGGTCTTGCGGTGCCCGGGCACCGTCGCGGAGGCCACCGGGAGGCTCTCGTCCTCCGTCCGCCACAGCCGGGCGGTGTGGTCGCTGCCCGCGGTGGCCAGCAGGTCCCCGCCGGGGGCGTACGCCAGCCACAGCACCTCGCCGGGGTGGGCCACCCACGGCGTCGCCAGGGTGCTGAGCAGGCTGTCGCGCGTCCGCGGCGAGGCGTCGAGGCGGTAGGCGGTCAGCCCGAGCTGCACGGCCAGGCCCGGCTGGTCGTGCCCGAGGTCGGCGGCCGTGTCGGCCAGGCTCTGCGCGGCGGCCCGGTCCCGCTGCCGGGCGAGTTCGTACTGCGCCCGCGCGGCCCGCTCGGTGGCGACCACGGCGACCGCCAGCAGCACCGCGAGGAGGGCGACCACGTACCGCCAGGTCAGCGTGCGGCGGCGGGCCGACCGGCGCGCGGCGGCCTCGGCGGCCGAGCTGGCGTCCAGGAACGCGCGCTCACCGGCGGTCAGGCCGGGACGCGGACCGGTCAGCAGCTCGCGCGCCAGGGCCAGGCGCTCCCCGCGGTACAGCGCGCCCGGGTCGCGGTCCACGTCCTCCCAGGCGTGCGCGGCCTCGGTCAGCCGCCGGTGCACGCGCAGCCGGTCGCGGTCCTCCTCCAGCCAGCCGCGCAGCCGTGGCCACGCCCGGATCAGCGCCTCGTGGGTGAGCTGCACCCGCTCGTGGTCGAGGCTGATCAGCCGCAGCCGGGCCGCCGACTCCAGCACCTGCGCGGTGTCCTCGTCGTCGTCCAGCTCCGTGCGGGGGAGGGGGCGCCGGGTGTCCTCCGGGCCGTCGCCGAGGGCGACCAGGCGGACGAAAACCTGCCGGATGATGTCCCGCTGACGCTCCCGCAGCGCGGTGTAGAGGCCCTCGGCCGTCTGCGCGAGGCCACCGTCCAGGCCCCCGGCCCGCTGGAACGCGGTCAGGGTCAGCGTCGTGCCGCGCCGTCCGCGCCAGGTCTCCAGCAGGGCGTGCGAGAGCAGGGGGAGGACCCCGGCCCGGCCGTGCGCGCCGGCGACCAGCGTCGCCTGCAGGGCGCCCTCCACGTTCAGGCCGGAGCGCCGCGCGGGTTCGACGATCGCCTGGCGCAGCTCCTCCGCGGACATGGGGCCGAGCACGACCTGGGCCTCCCGGAGCACGTCCACCAGCAGCGGGTGCGCGGTGCCGTGCGCGTAGAAGTCGGCGCGCACCCCCAGCACGACGCGGCACCGGCCCGCCGCGCCCCGGGCGACGGCGGCCAGCTCGGCCAGGAACGCCTCGCGCTCCCGCTCGCCGCGGCAGACGGTGAAGACCTCCTCGAACTGGTCGATGATCAGCACCAGTTCGCCCGCCCCCGGGTGCGCCCGCAGCGCCCGGTCGACCCGCTCGGCCCAGTCCGTCCCGGGGGGCGCGGGTGGCGCGGGTGGCTCGGGCGGCCCCGCGCCCCCGCCCGCGCGCGGCGCGCCCGCGCCGGGCCGCCCCGACTCCGGCACGCGCGGCCCGGGCACGCGCGCCCGGGCTCCGCCCGCCCCGGAGCGGGCCGCCCCGGGTTCGCCGGCCTCGGGTTGGACCGTGGCGGGTCGGCCTGCCCCGGTCCGGCTCACCACGGGGTCGCCCGGCCCGCGCTCGCTTCTGCCGGGTTCCTCCGTCCCGCCCGGCCCGCCGCCGGACGCCGCGGACGCGTCCTCGTCCCCCAGGGCGGTCAGGTGGCGCAGGCACTCCGCGAGCGGGTGCGCCCCCGGGGTGAGGACCCGTACCAGCGTCCCGCCCTCGGCGGCGCGCAGCCGGGGCACCAGACCGGCGCGCAGCAGCGACGACTTGCCCTCGCCCGAGGCGCCCACCAGGGCGACGAGGCGCTGCCGACCCAGCCGCTCGGCCAGCTCGTCGACCAGCCGCTCCCGTCCGAAGAAGCGGTCCGCGTCCGCGCTGTCGAAGGCCGCGAGCCCGGCGTAGGGCGGGGCGCCGGCCGCGCACGCGCCCGTGGGGCCCCGCGCCGGCTCCGGCACCGGCGGGAGCGTCGCCCGCGTGACCTCGTACCAGCGCCGCTCCCAGGACTGCGCGTCGCCCCCGCACGCGCGCACGTAGGCCAGCGTCACCGCCAGCGTCGGCAGCTTCCTGCCGCCGGCCGCCTCGGAGAGCGTGGCGATGGAGTAGTGCGCGCGCCGGGCCAGTTCCCGGTAGGACGGCGTGCCCGCGCCGCGCCGCAGCCGTCGCAGCTCGGCGGCGAACTCCAGCAGCGGACTGCTGCCCTCGTCCAGCGGACGCTCCCCACGCGGCATGCCGCACCACCTCTGCTTCCGGACACCGGGTTCTTCGCTATCCGTCCGGACCGCGTGCCAACCGGAAACCGCACGACATTGGCCGGAAAGCGGCGTGTGCCCTCCGGCCGGGCCGGTGCGGGGTGGGACCGTGCGCTCAGCTCGCGGGCGGCAGCGCCGGTGGCGGGTGACGGGGCAGCGCCCGCTTCCCCGCGTCCGGCCGCACCGCGCCGCGCACGTCCCCGGGCCCGGCCAGCGGCGACACGGCCACCCGGGCCCCGGGCCGGGGCGCGTGCACCACCCGGCCGCCGCCGACGTACAGCGCCACGTGCGTCGCGTCGTCGAAGTAGACCACCAGGTCGCCAGGGCGCAACTCGGCCAGTTCGACGCGCGGCAGCCGGCGCCACTGCTCCTGGCTGGTGCGCGGGACCTCCGCGCCCGCGGCCGCCCAGGCCCGCCAGGTGAGGCCGGAGCAGTCGAAGGACGCCGGGCCCTCCGCGCCCCAGCGGTACGGCTTGCCCAGTTGCGCCACGGCGAACCGCACCGCCTCCGCGCCCGCCTCCGACGGCGTCCGCGCGCCCGCCTCCCCGCCGGTCAGCCGCACCTCGGACAGCAGGGTCCGCTGGGCCTCCCGCGCCTGCCGGCGCTCCAGCTCCCGGACGGCGGCCAACTGGGCGTCGCTGAGCGAGGCCAGCAGCTTCGCCACGGCGTCGAGCCGCTCCCGCACGCCCTGCCGGCTCCGCTCCCGGGTCCGCGTCAGCTCCTCGCGCCGGCGCAGCGCCTCCTCGGCGCGCTCGGCCGTGCGGTCCAGGTGCCGGCTCCCGTCCGCCACCCGCCGCACCGTCCGCGCCTGTTCCTGGGCGGCCAGGCTCAGCAGGTGGCCGCGGCTGAAGACCTCCTGCGGGTCCCGGCTGAGCAGCAGTCGCAGGTACGACGGCAGCCCCGCCCCACCGCCGCGGTACTGCTCGCGGGCCAGCCGCCCCGCCGCCGCGCGCTGCTCGGACAGCTCGGCGCGCGCGGCGTCCCGCTCGCGCCGCAGCCGGTCGACGTCCGCCCGCTGAACCCGCAGCGCCTCGTCGGCGGCGTTGAACCGCTCTGTGGCGGCGGCGACGTCGCGGTAGGCGGTGCGCAACTCGGTCAGCAGCGCGCTCACCGGCTGCTCGGCGGCGGGCTGCCGGTGAGCGCGGCCGCCGGGCGGGGTGGGGGAGCCGGGCGCGGTGTCCGACGGCGCGGTGTCGGAGGGCGCGGAGGGTGCGGACGGTGCGGACGGTGCGGACGGAGGAGTCGGCGGGGGAGCGGTCGGCGGTGTCGACGGGCCCGCCGCTTCCGGTGTCGCCCGCGGGGCCGGCTCAGGGCCCGGGACCGGCGCGGCGGCGGCGGGGAACACCGGCGGCCGCAGCGGGCCCGTCAGCGCGACGGCCAACGCCGCGGCGGCGCACGCTCCGCCGATCCGTCGTCCGCGGTGGGCTGACACCGCATCACCTCCCACGTCCCACAAGAGGCGATGCACCGGCGCAGCGGTCATATTGTCACTACGAATGTCCGCGATTCGGCCCAGCGGAATCACCCGTTCGGGAGCCCGGGATCAGGGAAGCGATGATGCCAGGGCGCGGGGCGGCCGGGGGCCGGGCTCGGTGGAGCCGGGCTTTCCACGCCCGCCGTGGCCGCACGCCGCCCGCCCTCCCCGGGCGACCCCGCCGCCGACGCGGCAGGCGCCCGGCGCGCCGAGCGGTGCGGCCGGCGCGGCACGGCGCGTCCCCCCCCGCAGTGCCGACGGCAGTTCGGAAGTGTCCAGGGCGGGGCGGGTGCCGAGCGCCAGCGTCCGGGGCGGGCCGCCCACCAGGTCGGGGCGCGGCCCCGCCTGCGCCCGCGCGGTGGCGGCTCGCCCACCGTCCCCGCGCCGTGTGCGCCGTGGTGCGCGCCCCGCGCCCAGCGCCCCGCGCTCGCGCGCCGCCGACGCGCCGCCCGCGGCCGCTCCGGGCCGGGTCAGCGCGGCCCGCCCCACGGCAGGCGCACCCGGGGCGGCCGTCCCTCCGGGACGTAGGTGTACCGCCAGCCGCGCGGCAGGCCCAGCCGTCCGGTGGCCGCCGGTTCCAGGCGGTAGGCGTGCACCACCGCGGGCCCGCCGCCCGCGTCGGGCACCGGCACCTCGTACCACTTCGGCGGCCGCCCCGTCGGCCCGACCAGCACGTCCAGCACCCGCCCGTCCAGCGGCCCGCCGACGAACACCGTCTCCTCGCTTCTCACCGGCCCAGTGTCACAGCAGGTGCGCGGCGTCGGTCACCACGGGTACGACGCGGCGCGTCAGGGCGCCGACCGGGCCCTCGCGGTCCTCCTGGGCCAGCGCCCGCAGCAGCACGTCCCCGCCCGGTGCGTCCTGCACACCGGTGGCCACCAACTGGGCCACGAACTGGTCCACGAGCCAGTCGCGCAGCTCCTCGCGCGGCGGCTGCCGCCCCTCGTCCAGCCAGATCAGCGACGCGGCCTCCACCCCGGCGATCCAGGTGCGCAGCATCACGCGTATCCGCGCGGCCGACGGCGGCACCTGAAGGTGCGTGACCAGCGCGTCGGCGGCGGCCCTGCGCACCTCGTCGACGATCGCCGTGGTGCGGGAGGTCCCGGCGACGCTGCCCCCGGCGAGCAGCGCGGTGAACCCGGCGGCGTGCTCGTCGACGAAGTCCAGGTAGCGGTCCAGCACGTTGACCAGCCGCCGGGAGGGCGGCCCGACGGGCGGCTCGTCGAAGCAGCGCTCCAGCACGTCGGCGGCGCTGCGCAGCGCCGCCTCGTAGAGCTGCTGCTTGCCGCCGGGGAAGTAGCGGTACACCAGCGGCCGGGACACCCCGGCCGCCGCCGCGACGTCGTCGAGCGTGACGTCCTCGGGCGGGCGGCGCGCGAAGAGGCCGAGCGCGCTCGCGATGAGCTGACTGCGCCGCTGCTCCACGCTCAGTCGTCGGTACGCCGGGACGGTCATACCCGCAGCGTATCCGGAGCGCGCCGCCGGCGAGGCGGTCAGGCCGCGGGTCCGGGACTCCCCGCCGGGCGGCGGCCGACGCCGCGCGGCGCCGGTGCGCGCGGGCGACCGGTGCGCCACCGGGCCCGGGCCCGCCGCGCCCCCGGCCCCGCGCACCGGCCCCGACCTGGGCCGGGAGCCCGCGCGCGGCCTGCCGGGTGACGTCGCGACGGGGCGGGCGCTCGCCGGGCGGGCGGCCGTCGCGCGGCCGAGGCGCCTCCTCCGCGCGGGTTCGCTCCCGGGGCGCCGTGGGCGTCGTGGGCGTCCTGGCCGTCCCGGTGTACCGATCTGCCCCGGCCCGTTACGTGTTGTACCAGCACTTTCGGAACCTCCCGGCAGTCCTGGTCCGTGCCGGGCCGCCCCGGCCCTCCCCGGGCCGGAGAGCGCGTCCGGCGCGGAGGACGTGCCGCACAGCAAGGGTTCCCCCCGATTCCCTTCCGGCCCCGCGTCCCTACTCTCGGCACGCCACCCCCCACCGGCACGCCCGCCCCCGGCGGCGGCGTGCCACACGAAGGGAGAAAGGGATGCTCAGACGCCTCACGGCGCCCGTCGCAGCTCTCGCTCTGTCCATATCCGGTGCTCTCGCCGCCGTCACGGTCGCGCCGCCGGCCGCCGCGACCACCGTCACTCAGACCGTCACCCAGACCGTCACCCAGGCGGCCACCCCCGCCGCCGCGCCGGACGTGCCGCTGGCGAACGTCAAGGGACACCTCGCCGAGTTCCAGCGCATCGCCGACGCCAACGGCGGCAACCGCGCCCACGGCAGGCCCGGCTACCGCGCCTCCGTGGACTACGTGCGGGCCGAGCTGGACGCCGCGGGCTTCGACACCCGCGTGCAGTCCTTCACCTACCGGAGCGCCACCGGCTACAACCTCATCGCCGACTGGCCCGGCGGCGACCCCGAGCAGGTGCTCATGGTCGGCGGCCACCTCGACAGCGTCGGCTCCGGCCCGGGCATCAACGACAACGCCTCCGGCTCCGCGGCCGTCCTGGAGGTCGCCCTCCAGGTGGCGCGCGCGGGCCACACGCCCGAGAAGCACCTGCGCTTCGCCTGGTGGGGCGCCGAGGAGTACGGCCTCATCGGCTCCAACCACTACGTCGGCAGCCTCTCCGCGGCCGAGCGCGCGCGGATCGACGGCTACTACAACTTCGACATGGTCGGCTCGCCCAACGCGGGCTACTTCGTCTACGACGGCGACAACTCCGACGGCGTCGGCGCGGGCCCGGGCCCCGAGGGATCGGCGTACCTCGAAGAAGTCCTGGAGGACGCCTTCGCCGCCCGCAACGTGCCCACCCGCGGCACCGACTTCGACGGGCGCAGCGACTACGGCCCGTTCATCCGCGCCGGCATCGCGGCGGGCGGCACCTTCACCGGTGCCGAGGGCCGCAAGACCGCGGCCGAGGCCCGGATGTGGGGCGGCACCGCGGGGCAGCCCTACGACCCCTGCTACCACCGCGCCTGCGACGACCTCGACAACATCGACGACACGGCGCTCGACCGCAACGCGGACGCCATCGCGCACGCCGTGTGGACGGTCGGCGGCAGCCGGTCCGCCAACGACTTCTCCCTCGCCCTGTCGCCCGCCTCGGGCACCGTCGACGCCGGCTCCTCGGTGGCGGCGACGGTCGCGACGGAGACGACGCGCGGGCAGCGCCAGAGCGTACGGCTGAGCGCCTCCGGCCTGCCCAGCGGGGTGACCGCCTCCTTCGCCCCGGCCGACCTCACCTCCGGCGACTCCGCCCAGTTGACGCTCACGGCCGCCGACTCCGCGGCGTCGGGCACGTACGACGTCACCGTCACCGGCACCGGCCCGGACGCCACCGACACCGCCGCCTACCGGCTCACCGTGCGCGGCACCTCCACCTGCTCCGGGTTCGAGACCAGCCGCGACGGCAGCCTCTCCGGCCGCGGTGACACCGACTACCAGCCGGACGGCAGCTACTACCACAGCTCCGGCTCCGGCACCCACCGGGCCTGCCTCGACGGCCCCGACGGCGCCGACTTCGACCTCTCCCTGCAGAAGTGGAACGGCTCCGGCTGGACCACCGTCGACAGCTCCACCAGCCCCGGCCCCGACGAGTCGGTGAGCTACGACGGCACCTCCGGCTACTACCGCTACCAGGTGTACGCCTACTCCGGTTCCGGCGCCTACACCCTCGGCTACGACACGCCCTGACCCCCGGGACGAAGCGGTTCCTCCCGCCGCTTCCGCCGCCGCCCCGCCGCCGGCCCCATAGGAACCGGCGATAGGGCGGCGGCGACCCGGGGCACGGTCGTTGGCATGTCCTCGCCACCTGGCTAGGGTCGGCGCGACGCCCGCTTCCGAGCAGGGGGAACGATCGCCGACCGCGCCGCGCCGCCACCGCCCGCCGCGCCCCCGCCACTCGTGGGGCGCGACGGGGTGCTGCGCGCCGTCCTCGACCACCTCGACTCCGGACGCGACGTCGTCCTCACCGGCCCGCGCGGCATCGGCGCCTCCGCCCTCCTGCGCGCCGCGCTCGCCGCCGCCCGCGCCCGCGGCGACCTCGCCCTGCACTGCGCGGGCACCGACCCCGCGCGCCACCCACCGCCCCTGTGCACCCCGGCCGACCTCCTCGCCCAACTGCCCCCGGGCCACGGCGGCTCGGCGGGGCGCGGCCCGGCCGGGTCCGCCGCGTCCGGGTCCCTCGCGTCCGGGTCCGCCGCGTCCGGGTCCCTCGCGTCCGGGTCCGCGGTGGCCGGCCCCGGTGCGGCCGGCGCCGCCGCGGAGGACCCGGCCCTGCCCCGGACCGACGCGTCCCCATCACCCGCGTCACCACCGCCCGGGGACCACGCCCCGGTGCTCCTCCTCGTCGACGACGCCCACCGGCTGTGCCCCGGCCGCGCCACCGCGCTCGTCACCGCCCTGCACCACCGCACCGGCCGCCCCGTCCGCACCGTGCTCGCCGGGCGGTGGCCGGGCGCACCGGACGACGGCCCGCCATGGCCCCCGGACGCCGTCCGCGTCCCGCTCCCCCCGCTCGACACCCACGCGCTGGCGGACCTGCTCGCCCCGTACGCCCTCCCGCTCCGCCTCGTCAGCGGCCTCCACGCCGACTCCGGCGGCAACCCAGGACTCGCCCTCGCCCTCGCCGCGGGCCTCACCGACCGGCCGCCGCAACCCGGTCGTCCCGCCCCGCTCACCGAAACCCCGCGCGCCCTCGTCGCCGACCGGCTGGCCGCCCTGCCCCACGGCGTCCGCGAGACGCTGCTCGCCGCCGCGCTCGCCGTCCGCCCCACCGTGGACCTGCTGATACGCGCCGGGCGCCCGGACGCCGAGCGCGACCTCCGCGCGGCCGCCGCCACCGGGCTCGTCACCACCTCCGACGGCCCCCTCCGCTTCACCCCGCCCGGTGTCGCCGCCGTCCTGTCCGCCGCCGCCCCGGCCCCCCACCGCGCCCGGTGGCACCGGGCACTCGCCGCCGCGTCCCCCGACTCCGCCGGACGCCTGCGGCACCAGGCGCTCGCCACCGCACGGCCCGACGCGCACACCGCCCGCTCCCTGGCCACCGCCGCCGCGACGGCCCACGCCAAGGGCGACCTCCACACGGCCGCCGACCTCTCCCTCCTGGCCGCCGACCTCACGCCCCCCGCCCCGGCCCCGGGGTGCGGGGCCGCCCCGACCACGCCCGCGTCCGGACCCCGTCGGCCCGGCCCTGGCGCGCCTGAGCCCGTCCCGTGCCCGGCGGAGACGCCGCCCGGCCCGTCCGCGTGCGGTGCGCCGCCCGTCCCGCACCCGCCCGCACCGGCGCCCGGCCGTCCGCCGTCCGCCCGGTCGCCCGTGCCACCGCCCGTCCCGTCGCCCGCCCCACCACCCGGCGCGAGCCCGGCCGAGACCGACCGGCTGGACCGCCTGGTCGCCGCCGCCGAGGCCGGGGCCGCCGCCTCACTGCACGTCATCGCCCACCGGGCCGCCGACGCCGTGCTGGCCGCCGACGCCCGCCCCCGCGACCGCGTCCGCGTGCGCCTCGCCCTGCTCGACCTCGCCGGCCCCGCCCCGGCGGACGGGGACGAGACCTTCGCCGCCGCGCTCCTCGACGCCGCCGACACCCCGGAACTCCTGGCGCCGCTGCGGCTGCGCCTGTCCCGGGCCGCGCTGCGGGCCGGCCACCTGCTGCGCGCCGAGGCCGAGGCCGACCGCGCCGTCCGGCACGCACGCTCGGCGGCCGACGCCGTCACCGAGGCCATGGCCCTCACCGGCAAGGCCACCGTCGCCCACCTCGCCGGCCGCAGCGACCACCACGCCCACCTCACCGCCGCCCTGCGGCTGCCCGCCGCGCTCCCGCCCGGCCACCGGCACCACGGCCCCCGCTTCCTCGCCGCCCGCCTCGCCCTCCACACCGACCGCCTGACCGAAGCCCGCGAGGCGGGCCTGACGCTGCTCGCCCTGGCCGAACGCGGCTCAGGGGAGGAGGCCATCGCCCTGCTGTGCCACCTCGCCGAGACCTCCGCCCGCGCCGGCCGCTGCCGCGAGGCGCTCGACTTCGCCGACCGTGCCGTGCGCGCCACCGAGCGGGCCGCCCACAGCCCCGCCCCCGCCTGGTACGCCGCCGCCGTGGCCGAACTGGCCGGGGGCAGCGTCGCCCGCGCGGCCACCCACGCCGAACGCGGCGTCCTCGCCTGCGAGCAGGAAGGCGACGTCCGCCACCTCACCGGGCACCTGCACGCGCTCGGCCAGGCCCGCCTGCGCACCGGGGACCTGCGCGGCGCGGTCCGGGCCCTGGAGCGCCTGCGCGACCTGGAGGACGCCCACGGCGTCCGCGCACCCCACGTCCTGCGCTGGCACGCCGACCACGCCGCCGCCCTCACCGCGCTCGGCTCCCTCGGCGCCGCCGAAGAGCTGATCGACGCGACCCGCGCGTCCCTTGCCGCCGCGGCCCACGGCGCCACCACCGTCACCGCCCAGCTCGACCGCGCCGACGCCGCCCTCCACGCCGCCCGCGGCGACACCGACGCCGCCCTCGCCCTCCTGGACGCCGCCGAGTCCCGCTTCGCCGCGTCCGGGCAGCCCCTGGAACACGGCCAGACCCTCCTCGAACGCGGCCGCATCGAACGCCGTCGCCGCCGCTACGCCGCCGCCCGCCGCGCGGTCGCCGACGCCCTGGCCCTGTTCACCCGCCACGCCGCCCGCTCCTGGACCGCCCAGGCCGGGCACGGCCCCGACCCCCACCTCACCGACCACGAATCCCGCATCGCGGCCCTCGTCACCACCGGCGCCACCAACCAGGAGGTCGCCGCCCACCTCTTCCTCAGCGTCAAGACCGTCGAGGCCTCCCTCACCCGCATCTACCGCAAGCTGGGCATCCGCTCCCGCACCGAACTCACCGGCTGCCGCCACGCCACCCGCCCCCACCCACCCGAAACGGGTTCCGGACCACCCATCCCGACCTGGTAAGGTTTCACCCGTCGCCGCAACGCGGCCACGCCCCCGTAGCTCAGGGGATAGAGCAACGGCCTCCGGAGCCGTGTGCGCAGGTTCGAATCCTGCCGGGGGTACCTTGTACGAGGTACCGAAACGCCCCGCCACCAGTCAGAACGCTGGATGCGGGGCGTTGCTGTATGTGCGGCCACGTGCCACCCGGAGCGGCCGTAGGCCGTGGGCCGCGGGCTACTCGTGGACGGCTCCCCAGGGACGTCAGCGCGGCTCAGCGCCAGCCCAGAACACGTGCGAGCCTGACTTCCTCACGCGAGGAGGTCGGGCTCGCGAACCGATTCGATGCCGTTCGCCACCCGTCCTCCTGCCCTTCCACCAGCAGCTCGGTGAGGCCGAGGCTGGCGGCTTCCTGGCGTCCGTCGTGGCACTGAGCGTCTTCCAACCTGTTCGCCGAGCAAGGCCGTTGAGTACCTGGGCGGTGCGCTTCCTCGCATTGAGCTGGCGGCACGCCGTCCTGGCCAAGACACATGTCGGCACCGTCTGCCCGCCCAATGACAGGCACTGCTGGCGCTGACCCACCTGCGCAACGGTCGCACCTCCGCCCAGTTCGCTGCCGGGTTCGGTGTGCGCAACCACCACGGCCTACCGCTACATCGTCGAGCCCATCGATGTCCTGGCGCCCCCGCCCCGATGCTCACCCAGGCGGTCGAGCCTGTCTCCGCCCAAGACGTCCGTAATCCTGGGCGCCACGCTGTTGCCGATCGACCGGATCGCCGCCGACCAGCCCTTCCACCCCAGGGCACACAAGAGGCACGGCAGGCTCCTGTGTGCCTCGCCCGCGCCGCCCGGGGCGATCCACGAGATCAAGGCCGCACGACCCCAGGGCATCACCGATGCCCTGGCCGGAGCCCGCGTGGACCACTGGTGGCCGACAAGGGCTACCGGAGCGCCCGGCACCGTACGGCTGCCCTACGGGAACCGCCGGGAGACGCTTCCCGCAGGACCAGCAGGCTGCCAACCGCTCGCACGTGGAGACCGCGCGTTCGCCGAACAGGCCACGGCCACTCTCGAGACCTGGCTCCTCCTGCGCGAACCGCGATGCGCCGACGACCGCAACACCGACCTCGTACAAGCCGCCCCCACCCTCCACCTGACCTGCGCGAACTGAGGTTGGAAACAGCTCGATGTCTGCGCCTCCGGCTACCATCGCCTGTGGCCGCGTCGTCGCACCAAGGCGCAGATCTACCAGGAGGCCCTCCCATGAACGTCGTGCCATCCGTTAACTCGGTTGCTGACATCCAGGACCTTCTTACCGAGTTGACCGGTCTTGACGGGACGTTCGACTCCACTGTTCGCCTGACCCTTGGCGAACTGATCTCGGAGATCGGCCCCCCGGACCGCGTCGACATGGAGAAGGTCGAGTCACAGTTCTACGGCCGCCTGAACCAAAAACTCTCACTGAACCAATTCGCACTAGGAACGCTTTACTCTGTTGCGGCCCGAGCCGGAGTTACTTTTAATTACCCTACCAAGAAATCAATTTCTTGGGCCGTTGACTCCATGAACAAGGAGTCCCTTGAGTCTATTCTCGCCGCGCATTGGCCCGGGTATGCGTCCTATCCTGTCAGCTTGGACGAATTGGACCCATGCGACCCCCGGCAGACTAAACAAGCCCTGCAACGTGAGGCCGTAAATCCTTCAAAGCTTCGGAAAGCACATGGTCGCCAGGTGCTGAACGATGTATTTAACGCCGCCACTGGACCTCTTGTGTGGTCACTGTGGGAACCGAAAATTCTACATCGCCACTTCCAGGAGCAACCTGGCGGTATGCCCTATTCGGGTGAGTACCTCCAGGACCTGCAGCACCAGTCACCGGACTTGTTCAACCGGGATTACGCGCTCACAGTGGCTTTCGTGGGAAGTGAATATGCGTCCACAGGCTACACCGATCTGCGGAGCAAGCTAACCCACTGGCTCTCTTCCGAGTATGGCAAGTTGAATAACTATGGCTTCATTTCGGTGATTATCGACACGGAAGCCATCGCGGAAGCCTGGCAACTGGCCTGCGACCTGGTGCTGTACGGCGAGCACTTCATTGAGGCGAGGCTGCAGAATAGGTTTTTCCGTTGGCGTGAGGTGATGCAGGAGACGAGGCGGCACATCCCTTACGTGGACGCACAGAAGGCAGGCTTCGAGATTGCCAATGAAGGTTACACCTACCGCGATCAGTTCGTTCTCACTGATCCTCACGGGCAGCAAAAAAGACTCGTACTACTCATGCAAAAAAACCAGCGTGACGAGACGCCGATTCCTTGTCCCGCTTGCCGAAGCTCTAATATTTCCGGAAATTCGTACCCGATTCTGGGCGTGAAGAGCTGGGAATGCTCGAACGTACTGTGTCCTGAGCGGAGTATTTATAATCGCGGGAAGCGGTATTCCTTCAAGGCGCTGTTGTCGCAAGAAGCCATCGAGCATCCTTCGAACGAGATCCCCGTAGAGAGCGTGCGCCGCTGGCAGAAGGACATCCTGCCCTTCGAATCCGACGGGGAGATTCTGGACATGTGCGTCCGTCATTACTCGATGGTCGGAGATAGCGTCACCTTCCACGAAGTCCCGAAGGAAGCCCTGAGTGAAGTTTCGGCCGTGGGGCGCGAGCAGAACTATCGTCGCCACATCGGGTCCAGTAATGAACAGGAGGCCTTCTGGAACAGTGCTCTTTTTCAGCGCTTTCAGTCCGCACCTGTATCGAAAGAGCCAGGCCAGGAAAGTCAGCTTTCCCTAGAAGACCACCCGTGGCAAATCCTTGCCGGCGACTCGTTGCATGTTCTGGCGCGAATCGGGGAAGCTACGTTTGATCGAGCCATCACCTCTCCTCCCTATTTCAATGCCCGCGAGTACTCCCAGTGGCCGAATCTTTACTGCTACTTGCATGACATGCAGGCCATCGCGCGCGAGGTCTTCCGTGTCCTGAAGCCGGGAGCCGTCTATGCTTACAACATCTTCGACACTTTCGACAACGAGCGAATTGTCACGTTTTCGGACATGGGTAAGAAGCGTATCAGCCTGTCGGCTTGGACCGCCGACATCTTCCGACGCGTCGGATTCGAGCTGAGGGGAAACCTCGTCTGGGACAAGGGTGAAATTCACGGCAAACGCGGATTCAATGCCGAGAATTTTTCACCTTTCTACCAGTCCCCCTTCAATTGCTGGGAGCATGTGCTCATTTTCCAGAAGCCTGGACCCGGTAGCGAAGACTCAGTATTGCTTGATAACGCACGTAAGGTGGCTCGCATCCACCCGATCGTAAAGATGGTTCGCGGCGAAAACCGTCATGGCCATACTGCTCCGTTCCCGCAAGCGTTGCCGGAACGTCTTCTCGACGGCCTTCCTGCTGGGTCTTTGGTACTTGATCCATTCGGTGGTTCGGGAACTACCGCGCGCGCTGCCCTGAGCGCCGGCATGCGGTCCGTAATGATCGAACAAGACCCATCCTATGTTTCGTTGAGTCGTAAGCTCACCGAAGAACACGAGCAAAGTCTCGCGATGTCGCAGGAGACACTCTTCTCACCCTGACGCAAAGCATTCCAGGGGATTGCCCTGCCGTGGTGCGAAGCAGGGCAATCCTGGAAACGCTTCTCAGTACCGAGAGGAAGGGTCGACCGTGTAGGCGCCTTCGGCCT
>NZ_JAPKFL010000119.1 GCF_026262575.1 Streptomyces marinisediminis | reverse complement strand
ACCGCTCGGCCAACGCGTCCAGATGCGCGTTCGCCGCCGCATACACCCCCTGACCCCCACTCCCCCACGTCGCCGCGATCGAGGAGAACAACACGAAAGCGTCCAACCCCCCACCCCCGAACACCGCGTCCAACGCCACCGCCCCCGCGACCTTCCCCTCGACCACCGACACCACCTCACCAGCCCCCACACACTCCAACGCCGACAACTGCCCCACCCCCGCGGCGTGGACGACGGTGGTGACGGGAGTGCCCTCGCCCTCCAACCGTTCCTTGAGGGCGTGCAGGGCGGTGTGGTCGGCGGCGTCGCAGGCGATGACAGTGGCGCTGGCACCCCGTTCCTCGATGCTCGCGACCAGGTCGGCCGCTCCCGGGGCGTGCGGGCCGCGGCGGCTGGTGAGCACCACGTGCCCGGCTCCGTGCGCGGCGGCCCAGCGGGCGACCCGGGCC
>NZ_JAPKFL010000118.1 GCF_026262575.1 Streptomyces marinisediminis | reverse complement strand
CCCACCCGCCGATGCGCTTCACGTAGGGGCCGGGACACCACGCGTGCAGCTCCCGCGCCGTCTCGGGCGGGGCGTCGGCGGCGACGCGGCAGTCCGGCGCCAGGTAGCGGTCGGGACTCACCTCCGCCGCCCCGGCTTCCCCCGGCGGTGCTGCACGCCGCGGCAGGCCGCACACCACCACACCGCGCACCCGCCCCGGGACCCGCCCGGCATGTCGGCGACCTCGGCCAGCGCGCCCGGGCGCCCGCAGCGCATGCACACCGCCGAAGCCACCGCCCTCCGACCCGGGGTCACCGCGCGGCCTCTTCCGCGCCGGGGCCGGGGGGCGGGTACGGGGCGCAGTCCGGGCACGCCCACGCGCCCACGTCCGGCCCGCACGCCGCGGGGGCGGTGGCCACGAGCACGCCCGCCGCGGTGTCCCGGCCGCACCCCGTGCACACCACGGTGACCGGCCGGCGGG
>NZ_JAPKFL010000117.1 GCF_026262575.1 Streptomyces marinisediminis | reverse complement strand
CCCTTTCGTCCACATTCGAATAAAGCCAGTTACATGGTTCTGTCTAAAGACTTGAAGCGCGGACTTGAAGCCGCTTCAGGAGCTTAGTTTCTATTCGCGACGAAGCAGTCAGCTCGGTTGTCGAGACTGGAATGCACACTGGAACTGCTCGAGTGCGGAAGCATGTTCCAGAGCCAATTACCATTACCTGGACGACAGCTAGCGTCGGAGCCAGAGCTAGTCCGGCCGTACACCTTCACGGTCAAGCCGCCCTTATTCGACCACGACGAGGTCCGGTTTACGAAGTCGTACTCCGAAAAGTAGACCGGGTCAGTGTGCACCAGATTCCACTGGAGTCGTCGACCGCCGAAGTCCTTGTACTGGTAGAAGCAGTACCAATCGTTTCCGAACACTTGGGTCGGACAACCGTCGCCTGCTGCGGCTTGCACGGTGGCCTCTACGCGCTCGGCCTTGGAAGGGTTGACGCCGGCCG
>NZ_JAPKFL010000116.1 GCF_026262575.1 Streptomyces marinisediminis | reverse complement strand
AGAATCTCCCCCGACGTGGGCTTTTCGAGGTTCATCAGCAGCTTGGCCACGGTGGACTTGCCGCAGCCCGACTCCCCGACGATGCCCAGCGTCTCGCCTTCGCGCAGCTCGAAGGAGATGTCGTCCACCGCGCGGACGGCGCCGATCTGCTTCCTGAACAGGATGCCCTGGGTGAGCGGGAAGTGCTTGACCAGGTTGCGCACCTGAAGGATCGGTTCACCGCGCACGCCGGAACCGGCCGCCGGGGCCGGTGCGGTGGCGGTGCCCTGGCCGGGTGCTCCGGGCTGGTCCTGCCTCACCGCTTTGCTGTGCAGGTCAGCCATCGATCGTCTCCTTCCAGAAGTGGCACGCGCTGCCGCGGCCCGCCAGCGGCGTGCCGTCCGGCCCGGTGACCTGGTGCAGCGGCGGCTCGTCCGTCCGGCAGACGTCCCGGGCCCGGTCGCAGCGCGGGTTGAACGCGCAACCGCTGGGCACGTGCGCCATGTTGGGCGGCAGGCCCTTGATG
>NZ_JAPKFL010000115.1 GCF_026262575.1 Streptomyces marinisediminis | reverse complement strand
ACGTCCACGGACGCACCGCCCGGAGGCGGCACCTGCATGTGTGAAATGATGTTCGGACGCTCCGGCAGCCCACACTTCACGATGATCGTCGCGTTCTCATCATCCAGACCACCATTGCCCGGAAAATTCAGGGCAATGTCCTCGCCATCCTGAAACTCGTGCGCGTATTCCTCTAACGGATGGTAGTACTTCGTCTCCTTACTGAAAGACATTCTCACCGCAGGGCTGCCATCCACCAGCAGCGTGCAGAAGTTGTATATCTCAGGCAATACTTCCCCACTCTGTGAGAGCCTCTCGCCCTCCGGTAGAACAGCACGCACGACGTTCTCGTCCATGGACACACCGCACACCCGCTCCGGCACCGCGTACGGCTCATCCCCGGACGCACACCCCACCGCCCCCATCAGCAGGGCCAGACCCAGCACCCACCGTGCAGCACGGGTCCAACTCTTCGCCGTCCAACCACGCGTGCTCATCCCCCCACCACACCTCCTGGAAAGAACCCGTGT
>NZ_JAPKFL010000114.1 GCF_026262575.1 Streptomyces marinisediminis | reverse complement strand
ACCCGCACGGTCAGCCGCGTCACAGGCCACCCACCGCGCCCGCGCACCCCACCGCGCCAACTCCTCCACCAACTCCGCACCACCGGCACCGCCACCCCCACGCGAGAGCAGCACCAACTCCCGCACACCCCACTCCCGCACCAGATGCCGCACCACCACACCACCCAACCCACCACCCGCACCCGTCACCAACACCACACCCGAACCCACACCCGAACCCACACCCACACCGGACCCCACACCCACACCGGCACCGGCACCGGCACCGGCACCGGAGAGACCGGACGCCTCAAGCCGCTCGGCCGCCTCAAGCTCCCCGGACGCCTCAAGCTCCCCGGACAGCTCGGACTCCCCGGGCAGCTCGGGCAGCTCGGAGGGCTCGGAGGGTTCGGGCTGTTCGGTCGGCGGTACTGTCACCCGGGTCAGACGGGGCGCGAAGACCTGACCACCGCGCACCGCCACCTGCGGCTCACCCCAGCCCGCGACCTCCTCCCACACACCCGCACCCGAACCAGCACCAGCACCAGCGCCCAAGTCGGCAC
>NZ_JAPKFL010000113.1 GCF_026262575.1 Streptomyces marinisediminis | reverse complement strand
CCCCGCACGGTCAGCCGCGTCACAGGCCACCCACCGCGCCCGCGCACCCCACCGCGCCAACTCCTCCACCAACTCCGCACCACCCGCACCACCACCCCCACGCGAGAGCAGCACCAACTCCCGCACACCCCACTCCCGCACCAGATGCCGCACCACCACACCACCCAACCCACCACCCGCACCCGTCACCAACACCACACCCGCACGCACACCCGAACCCACACCGGACCCCACACCCACACCCACACCCACACCCGCACCGGACGGACCGGACAGCTCCGCACCGGCGCCGGAGAGACCGGACGCCTCAAGCCGCTCGGCCGCCTCAAGCTCCCCGGCCGCCTCAAGCTCCCCGGACAGCTCGGACTCCCCGGGCAGCTCGGGCAGCTCGGGCAGCTCGGAGGGCTCGGAGGGTTCGGGCTGTTCGGTCGGCGGTACTGTCACCCGGGTCAGACGGGGTACGAAGACCTGACCACCGCGCACCGCCACCTGCGGCTCACCCCAGCCCGCGACCTCCTCCCACACACCCGCACCCGAACCAGCACCAGCACCAGCGCCCAAGTCGGCACCGGTGTCGGTGCCGGTGT
>NZ_JAPKFL010000112.1 GCF_026262575.1 Streptomyces marinisediminis | reverse complement strand
CCCGAACTAACGACTCAAGACACTAGGTGGACAGGACCCTGGCGTCGCGGCTCAGTAATCCGGGAGGTCGCACCAGTTCTGATCCCTCTTCAGCGATGCGGTGCGAAAAACCCTTGTGCTCCCAGCGCGGCACAACTTTGACTACTTCATCAAGGCCCGCGCACGGCGCGGGCGCGCGCCGCCTCTACGGCGCGGCCCGCCTCCTGTCTTCGCCCCGGCTGGCCGCGCTCGGCGGCGCGCTCGGCGGCTGCGGGCATGAAATGGGGAGAACCTCTCTGTGGCTGGGGCGGTCGGCTCCACGGCTGTAGGCAGCCACTTTGGGGCGAGCCTCTAAGATCTTGGCCCCAACGTCGTGCTTTAACGGGCAGGTCCACAGACTGCCCGACTCGCCATCAGCCTACGGGGCCAAGATCACTCGCCCCAAAGCAGCTCCAGCCCAAAGCCGCTCCGCCGACCTTCTGCTTCAGCCCACCGCTGCTTCCGCAAAGAGCCTCATAGGACTGCCGCGATTGCATCGACCACAGCTTCCAAAAAGTCAACGCTATCACGTACCATTTTCTCACCTATCGGATACCGCGAGCGCGGGGGTGTGGGATCAG
>NZ_JAPKFL010000111.1 GCF_026262575.1 Streptomyces marinisediminis | reverse complement strand
GATGATCGCCGTACAGACCACCGAAGACGAGATCACCCCGCACCTGACCGACCGCGTGTCCCTCGCCGCCGTCAACGGACCCACCTCCGTCGTCATCTCCGGTGATGAGGACGCCGTGGCGGAGATCGCCGCACGGTTCGACAAGACCAAACGGCTCAACGTCAGCCACGCCTTCCACTCCCCCCACATGGACCCCATGCTGGAAGACTTCCGCGCGGTCGCCGAAAGCCTGACCTACCACGCCCCGCGCATCCCCCTCGTCTCCAACCTCACCGGCAAACCCGCCGACCAGGAACTGACCACCGCCGACTACTGGGTACGCCACGTCCGCCAGACCGTCCGCTTCCACGACGGCCTACGAACCCTGGAAACCCACGGCGTCACCACCCACCTCGAACTCGGACCCGGCGGCACCCTCACCGCACTCGCCCAGGAAGCCACCGACCCCGACACCCACACCACCCACCACCCCACCCTGCGCCACCACCACCCCGAACCCCACGCCCTCACCACCGCCCTGGCCGCACTCCACGTCCACGGCACCCCCGTCAACTGGCACACCTACCACCACACCACCACCCACCCCGTCGACCTCCCCACCTACGCCTTCCAACGCCAGCACTACTGGCCG
>NZ_JAPKFL010000110.1 GCF_026262575.1 Streptomyces marinisediminis | reverse complement strand
CCGCGCGAACAGCTCCAGCACCCGCCCCCACATCTCCCGGATCCGGTCCAGCCCCGCGTCCAGCAGCTCGAACGGGCGGTAGTGCACGCCGGGGTGGGAGTGCCGGAGTGCGTCGGGGTCGCGCAGGTCGGTCTTGCCCATCTCGACGAACCGGCCGCCGCGCGGCATCAGGTCCAGGGAGGCGTCGATGAACTCACCCGTCAGCGAGTTGAGGACCACGTCCACGCCCCGCCCGCCGCTGGCGGTCCGGAAGGCGTCGGCGAACTCCACCGACCGCGAGGACGCGATCCGCTCCGGAGCGATGCCCAGCCCCTCCAGCACCGGCCACTTCGCCCGGCTCGCCGTCCCGTACACCGTCGCGCCCAGATGCCGCGCCACCTGCACCGCCGCCGTCCCCACTCCACCGGACGCGGCGTGGACGAGCACGGATTCCCCGGGCTGGACGCGGGCGAGGTCGACCAGCGCGTAGTAGGCGGTGAGGTAGACGGACGGCACGGCGGCGGCCTGGGCGTAGGTCCAGTCCTCGGGAATGGGGGCGAGCATGCGCTCCTCGGTGACCGCGCTGGGGGCGAAGGAGCCGGAGAACAGGCCCATCACCCGGTCCCCGGGCCGCACCCCGGACACCCCAGGG
>NZ_JAPKFL010000011.1 GCF_026262575.1 Streptomyces marinisediminis | reverse complement strand
CGGCCACGGGCCGGGCCCCGCCCCTCGGCGTCTTGGCGCAATCAGGTGCATACAGAGCGGAATGGTCTCGTCCGCCGCGCTGTTACGCCAGTGCGGAGTGCGGCCACGAGCCGGCCGCCGAAGGAGAGGACGAACGCGGTATGTGGAGTAGCGAGAAGCTGGATCTTGACGCCTACCTGGCGCGCACCGGCTACGCGGGCGGCGAGCTGCGACCCGACGTCGCGACCCTGACCGAACTGCACCGGGCCCACGTGGCCCGCATCCCACTGGAAAACCTGGAAATCATGCTCGACCGCCCCGTGCTCCTGGATCTCGGGGCACTGCAGGACAAGCTCGTCCGCAGCAAGCGCGGTGGCTACTGCTACGAGCAGAACACGCTCTTCGCCGCCGTGCTGGAGCGGATCGGCTTCCCCGTCACCGGGCTCGCCGGCCGCGTGCTCAACGGCGAGCCCGACGCCAAGCGGGCCCCCACGCACATGCTGCTCCAGGTCGAGATCGACGGCGAGCGCTGGATCACCGACGTGGGCTACGGCGGGGAGGGACCGCAAGGCCCCATCCCGCTCGTGGACGGCGCGGAGGTGCGGCAGGGCGACTGGACGTTCTCGCTCGTCCGGCGCCCCGACGCCGTGTGGGAGCTCCGGTCCCTGCGCCCCGAGGGCTGGTTCATCCTCTACACCTTCACCGAGCAGCCCTGCATCCCGCCGGACTACGAGATGGCCAACTACTACGTCAGCACCCACCCACGCTCGCCGTTCACCTCGCGGCCGGTCGTGCAGAAGCCGGAGCCGCAGGCGCGCACCATGCTCACCGGTACGCTCTTGGAGGTGTACCGTCCCGACGGCGCGCGGGAGGCCCGCGAGGTCGCCGAGGACGAGCTCGACGCCGTCCTGGAGCGGGTGTTCGACGTGCGGCTCAGCCCGCAGGAGTCGGCGATCCTGCGGCAGCGGTATCGGACGATCACCGGCTGAGATGCCCTTACGATGGCGCGGTGCTGGTCAAGTGGATGCGGTGCACCGTGGTCGATCGCCGGGCCTTCGAACGAGGGCAGCGGAAGTGGGCTGGCCTGCTGGGCGAGCCCGGTTTCCGGGGGCAGGGCGGAGGCTGGAGCCGGTCGCGGAACGCGGTGGCGCACCTCTTCGGCTTCTGGGAGAGCCGTGCGTTCTACGACTCCTTCATGGCCCGTTCCCACGACCGGCTGCATGCCGCTCAGGTCGGCACCTACCGTGACATGCGCACACTGCTGTTCGAGTACCGCTTCGACGTCAAGACCGGTTTCCGGCCCGAGTTCACCGACACCGACCTGTTGCGCGTGGCCCACTGCAGGGTGCGTGCCGAGCGCGTGGAGCACTACGTGCTGATGCAGGAGAAGGTCTGGAACCCGGCGATGGCCGGTTCTCCCGGCATGGTGCGCGGCGTCTTCGGCCAGGCGGCCTCCGAGGACGAGTTCCTGGTGCTGTCCATGTGGGACTCGGCGGCCGAGCACGGCAAGTACCGCTCCGACCGCATCGAGCGCCTGTCCCTGCGGGCCCAGACCGGGGCCGACATCGCGGCGGTCGACGGCGACGTCATCGACCTGCAGCGGAGCTGGACGGTGTGACGCCCGGCGTGCCCCGCCCCGTGGGCACGCCGGGCGCTCACCGGGGCGGGGGCACGCCGGGGCGCCGCCCGGCGGCCCGGACGCGTGCGGTTGGGAGTACGGCGCGCGCACGGCCTACGCTGGCCCTATGGCTCGTCCCCGGCGCATCGTCCTCCTACGACACGGCGAGTCCGAGGGAAACGCCGACGACTCGGTCTACACCCGGGTGCCCGACCACGCCCTGCGGCTGACCGCCAAGGGGCGCGACCAGGCCGCCCGGGCCGGCCAGGAGTTGCGCGCCCTCTTCGGCGACGACGGCGTGTCCGCCTACGTCTCTCCCTACCGGCGTACCCACGAGACCTTCCGCGAGCTGCGGCTGGACCCGACCCGCGTGCGGGTGCGTGAGGAGCCGCGGCTGCGCGAGCAGGACTGGGGCAACTGGCAGGACTGGCACGACGTGCGCCGCCAGAAGGCCGCCCGCGACGCCTACGGGCACTTCTTCTACCGCTTCTCCCAGGGCGAGTCCGGCGCGGACGTCTACGACCGGGTGGACGCCTTCCTGGAGAGCCTGTGGCGCAGCTTCCAGGCCCCTGACCACCCGCCGAACGTCCTGCTGGTGACCCACGGGCTGACCATGCGCCTGTTCTGCATGCGCTGGATGCACTGGAGCGTGGCGGAGTTCGAGTCCCTGTCCAACCCGGGCAACGGCGAGACCAGGGCGCTGGTGCTCGACTCCGACGGCCGCTACCACCTGGACCGCCCCTTCGAACACTGGTGTCTGCCGGAGCCCTACGGCGCGCCGTGACCTCCGCCGCCGCCCGGCCAGTCGGCCGGTTCCCCGCCGTCCCGTCTCCGGAGTGCCTGCCACCATGACCGCCGACTCCCTCCGCCTGCGCCGCGCGCTGGCGAGCCTGCGGGGGCTCTCCGTCGGGGACGCCCTGGGCGCGCAGTTCTTCTCGCCCGGCCACCGCTCCTTCCTGGCCCGCGGGGAACCCCCGCCCGGCCCTTGGCGGTGGACGGACGACACCGAGATGGCCGCCTCCGTCGTGGCCGTCCTGCACCGCCACGGCGCCGCCGACCAGGACGCGCTCGCGGCCGGCTTCTCCGCCCACCACGACGCCGAGCGGGGATACGGCGCCGCCGTTCACCGCGTGGTGCGGCAGCTCCGGCGGGAAGGTGCCGACTGGCGGGAGCTGGCCGCCGCGCTCTTCGACGGCCAGGGCTCCTGGGGCAACGGGGC
Organism: Streptomyces marinisediminis; assembly: GCF_026262575.1. Taxonomy (GTDB): domain Bacteria; phylum Actinomycetota; class Actinomycetes; order Streptomycetales; family Streptomycetaceae; genus Streptomyces; species Streptomyces marinisediminis. The sequence continues at coordinate 170,939 of NZ_JAPKFL010000011.1, read as the reverse complement.
GGCCATGCGGGTACCGCCCCTGGGCGCGTGGTTCGCCGACGACCCCGGCCGGGCGGCGGCGGAGGCCGAGCGCTCGGCGTACGTGACCCACCAGCACCGCGAGGCCGTGTGCGGGGCCGTCGCGGTCGCCGTCGCGGCAGCGCTGCGCACCGCCGCCAACCGATGGGGGCCGGACAGCGGCGCCGCCCTGCTGGACGCGGTGACCGCCCGCGTCCCGCGCAGCGCCGTGCGGGACGGCCTGCGGCGCGCCCGAGACCTGCTGGACCACGCCGACGTCGGCACCGCCGCCGCCGTGCTCGGCTGCGGGCGCCGCACCAGCGCCCACGACACCGTGCCGTTCGCCCTGTGGTCGGTGGCCCGGCACGGCGGCGACTTCGTCACGGCCTTCTGGGCCACCGCACGGGCCGGCGGCGACGTCGACACCACCTGCGCCATCGTCGGCGGTGTCCTGGGAGCCGCCCTCGCCCCGCCCGGAACCTGGGTCGATGCCACGGAGCCCCCGCCCGCGTGGGTACCGGCGGCCGAGTAGGCTGAGGCCGTGCCGTACGAACCGCCCACCCACCGCGTCGAACGCTCCCTGCGGGCGACGACGCCGGCCCGGCTGATCGCCGGAGTCGACGAGGTGGGACGGGGGGCCTGGGCCGGCCCGGTCACGGTGTGCGCGGCGGTCACCGGCCTGCGCCGTCCGCCCGCGGGCCTGACGGACTCCAAGCTGCTTACCCGGGCCCGCCGTACCGAACTCGCCGAGGCGCTGACCGGCTGGGTCACCGCCCACGGTCTCGGGCACGCCTGGCCGGAGGAGATCGACGCCCTGGGCATGACGGCGGCGCTGCGGCTGGCCGCCGTGCGAGCCTTGCAGGCGCTGCCCGAGCGTCCGGACGCGGTGATCCTGGACGGTGCCCACGACTACCTCGGTCCGCCGTGGCGGGTGCGCACCGTGGTCAAGGGCGACCGGTCCTGCGTCTCGGTCGCCGCGGCTTCGGTCATCGCCAAGGTCCGGCGGGACGGTTTGATGGCCGAACTCGGGGAGGGACACGAGGAGTTCGACTTCGCCGGAAACGCCGGCTACCCGGCGCCCGCGCACCGTGCGGCGCTCCAGGACCTCGGACCCACTCCGCACCACCGACTGACCTGGGCGTACCTGGATGCCCTGCCGCGCTGGCAGCACCTGAAGAAGCCGCACCCGCTCGTCTCCCTCCCCGCGCCCGCCGGGGAAGCCGAGGCGGAGCAGGCCCAACTGTTCTAGTCCGATACCGGCTGCCCGGCGGCGCACCCGCCGCGCCGCCGCCCGACCGCGTTTGATAGACATCACCCATGCCTCACAGCTCCGAGGAGCCTCAGATCCGCCCCAGCGTTCCCGGCCCCCGCGCATCCGCGGGCGCCGCCATCCCTTCCCCGTCACCCCGCCCCGGCGCTCCGGCGCGCCCCGGTCCGCGTCCGGCTCCGCCGCGCAGCGACCGCAGCCGCCCCCGGTCCGGCCGCCCGGCGACCGCACGCTCCGGCGCGCCCGCCGCGGTCGCCGCTCCCGCGCCGGTGGCTCCGGCCAAGGCCGCGGAGATCGAACTCGTGGCGGCCACGCCCGAGACCGCGGTGGAGACCGCCGACGAGACGGTCGACCGCCTGCTGGACGAGGGCCGCTCGCCCGGCGACGTCCTGCTGATCACCACCGGCGAGTCGCACCCGTGGGCGCAGCACGAGCTGTCCTTCGGTGAGGACGCCTACTGGGGCCAGCAGGCCGCGGGGGAGGACGTGTTCTGCGTGGACGCTGCCGCGGCCGCCCGCGTCACCGCCCGCCCTGTCGTGGTGCTCGCCGTCAACGGCGGCAGCGACGCCCGGATCGCCGAGGCCCTGCCCGCGGCCCTGTCCCGAGCCGGCGCCCAACTCATCGTCTGCGGCGACCCGCACCGCCTGCGCGACCTGCTCTGAGCCCGGCCGCGGTCAGGGCTGCGGCGCGGTGGGGTCCGGCGGTGCGCCGACCGCCGGACTCCGCCCCCAGCGTTCCTCACCCGCCACGCGCCAGCCGTGCCGGGTGAGGGTGATGTAGGGCCCGCAGCGCAGCCCGTGCAGGGAGCAGGCGTCCCGCAAGCCCCACATCCAGGCCCCGTCCTCCTCCGTCCAGCGCCCCTCGCCCTCCCGGCAGTACAGCAGCGCCGCGGTGCGTATCGGTCGGCGCAGCCGCAGGTCGTGGGGTATGACGCGGCGCAGCCTGGCGAGCAGCGCGTTGCGGTACTCCCACCCGTCCGGTGGAGCGGGGCCGGGAGTGAACGACGCGCTGGCCACGAGCCGTTCCTCGGGGTCGAGCACCGCGACCACGGCCGTACGCGGCGCCGGGCGGTGACGTGTGTGCAGACCCGACACCACCTCGCGCGGGTTGCGCAGCAGAGGTATCGCGGCGGCGGCCCACTGCGCGGGCTCGACCGTGCGGGCCAGCCGCGCGGCGGTGTCGGTGGTCGGGCCGTGGACGGAGACGACGGTCATGTTCTCCCCTTTCGCTGCCCCAGGGATGCGGTGGCGCGTTGGGCAGGGCGCACGCCACGACAGGCACGGCGGACGGTGCGGTCCGAGGTGGGAGTCGGGCCCATTGTCGCTGGCCGGAACGGAAACCGGCAACGCTCGATTCCGCCACCGCGTCCGGCGCCGCCGACGCGCCCGCCGACCCCTCGCGTCGCGGATGGCGCCGCAGTGGGGCGTTGTGGGTCCAGGTCAGCCTTGGACAGCGAGCACCAGCGGCCTCACCTCCCGCGCACCGGCCTGCAGCAGCAGCCGCGCCGCCACCGCGAGCGTCCAGCCGGTGTCCGTGTAGTCGTCGACCAGGAGCAGCGGGCCCCCAGCGGCGGACACCGCCTCCCGCAGCGCGTCGGGTACCCGCAGCGCGGTGTGGAGGGCCCGCACCCGCCGCGCGCTGTTGGTGTGTTCGGCCGCCAGGTCGACGCCGTCGGCGTCGGCGGTGACCGTGCCGAGCAGCGGTATCCGCCCGATGGCGGCGATGCGCTCGGCCAGGGAGCCCACCAGCACGGGTCGGGAGCGCGAGCCCAGCGCCACCACCGCGGCAGGCCGACGCTGGGCGTCCGCCGCGCCGGAGGCCCAACCGCCCGGGCCCTTGGCCCAGTCGGAGAGGACCTCGACGACGGCCCCCACCACGTCCTCGGGCACCGGCCCGTCCGGAGCCTGGGGGCTGACCAGCGGGCGCAGCCGGTTCCCCCACCCGATGTCCGTGAGGCGACCGACGGCCCGCCCCGGGGCCGCCTGCTGGTCGGCGGGAATCCGGCCCCGCAGGTCCACCCCGATCGCGGGCAGCCCGGTGGGCCACATCTTCCGGGGTTCCACCTCCACACCGGCGCGGCCGAGTTCGCCCCGGGCGGCTTTCACCGCGTCGGCGGGGACCTCGGTGGTCAAGCGCGGCCCGGCGCAGTTGTCACAGCGTCCGCACGGCGCCGCGTCCGGGTCGTCGAGCTGGCGGCGCAGGAACTCCATGCGGCACTGGTCGGTCGTCACGTACTCGCGCATGGCCTGCTGTTCGGCCGCGCGCTGCCGGGCCACCCAGGCGTAGCGTTCGGCGTCGTAGTCCCAGGGCCGTCCGGTGGCCGTCCAGCCGCCCCGGACCCTGCGCACGGCGCCGTCCACGTCGAGCACCTTGAGCATCGTCTCCAACCGTGAGCGGCGCAGCTCGACGCGCGGCTCCAGGGCGGGCACGGAGACCGGCCCGTCGGCGTCCGCCAGCACCTGGAGGGTGCGCCGCACCTGCTCCTCGGGCGGGAAGCCGAGCGAGGCGAAGTAGCGCCAGATGGCCTCGTCCTCGCGGCCGGGCAGCAGGAGCACCTCGGCGTGCTCCACGCCACGCCCCGCCCGGCCGACCTGCTGGTAGTAGGCGATGGGCGAGGACGGCGAACCCAGGTGCACCACGAAGCCGAGGTCGGGCTTGTCGAAGCCCATGCCCAGCGCCGAGGTGGCCACCAACGCCTTGACCCGGTTGGCGAGGAGGGCCTCCTCGGCCGCCGCGCGGTCGGCGTTCTCGGTGCGGCCGGTGTAGGCGGACACCTCGTGGCCGCGCTGCCGGAGGTAGGCCGCCACCTCTTCGGCCGCCGCCACGGTGAGTGTGTAGATGATGCCCGAGCCCGGCAGGCGGGGCAGGTGGGTGTCCAGCCAGGCCAGTCGGTGGGCGGCGTCGGGCAGGTTCAGCGCGGCAAGGCTGAGGGAGGCGCGGTCCAGCGGGCCGCGCAGCACGAGGGCGTCCGTGGCGGAATCGCCCGGCCCGGTGCCGAGTTGGTCGGCGACGTCCGCGGTGACCCGGGCGTTGGCCGTCGCCGTCGTGGCCAGGACGGGAACGCCGGGGCGCAGGGTGGCCAGCATGCTGCGCAATCGGCGGTAGTCGGGCCGGAAGTCGTGCCCATAGTCGGAGATGCAGTGCGCCTCGTCGACGACGAGCAGACCGGTCGACGCCGCGAGGGCGGGCAGCACCTGGTCGCGGAAGTCGGGGTTGTTGAGCCGCTCCGGCGAGACGAGCAGGACGTCCACCGCGCCGTCGGCCACCGAGCGGGCGACGTCCTCCCACTCCTCCACGTTGGCCGAGTTGATGGTGCGGGCCCGAATGCCCGCACGCGAGGCCGCCTCGATCTGGTTGCGCATGAGGGCCAGCAGCGGGGAGACGATGACGGTGGGGCCGCTGCCCCGCGCGCGGAGCAGTGCGGTGGCGACGAAGTACACCGCCGACTTGCCCCAGCCGGTGCGCTGGACGACCAGCACCCGGCGCCCCTCGGCGACGAGCGCCTCGACGGCCCGCCACTGGTCCTCCCGCAGCCGGGCCTCACCGGTGGCGTCCCCGACCAGACGGGCCAGGACGGCGTCGGCGGAGGTGCGCAGCTCGTTCGCAGTCATGGGTCCATGGAACCCGACGGCCCCGACAGCGGGCGAATCGCGGTTGTGGACAAAGTGACCGACCATCCGACCAGTCCTACGATATGTCACGCACTGTGTACGGAGGAAAACGGCACTCCGGCATCGTCGGAGTCATGACGCACAACGACCGGCCGCACGGCCACCAGGCGCCGCTTCAGGCGCTCGCCGAACCGCACGTCACCCTGCGCGGCCCCGGGGAGCTGGCCGACGCCCTTCCGTACCTGCTCGGTTACCACCCCGACGACTCCATCGTGGTCGTCGCCGTCCACGGCGAGGCGGGCCGCTTCGGTGGCCGCATCCGCGTGGGCATCCCGTCCGTCCGCCAGGAGTGGCCCGACACCGCTCGCCAGGTCGCCGAGTGTCTGCGGGCCAACAGCTCCGCCCGCGGGGACGCCCCGGACGGCGCGTTGCTCTACCTCTGCCGCGACCCGGAGGGTCAGGAGGAGCCGCGCGCGGTGATGGAGCGCCTGCGGCCGCTGGCCCAGGAGCTGCGCGAAGCCTGCGGAGCACGGGAGATGCCCGTGTACGAGGCGCTCTGCGTCTCCGGCGGCCGCTACTTCTCCTACTGCTGCGCACAGCCGCACTGCTGCCCGCCCGAGGGGTCCGCCCTCGGGCCGCCGGGGGAGTCGGCCATGGCCGCCGCCGCGGCCTACGCCGGCATCCGGGTACAGGGTTCCCTCAAGGAGCTGACCGCGCGTTTCGCTCCCCTGGGGCCGCCGTCGGCCACGGCCCAGGAGCAGGCGCTGGACGCCGCCAGTGCCGCGCTGCTGCCCCGCATGCTCGGGGAGTACACCCGCGCCGGGGTGCGCGCGGAGGTGCTGGAGGTGACCGAACGGTTGCTGACCCGCTACCGGGCGGGGCGACCGCTGCCGGGGGCACCCGACGCCGATGCCGACGCCGGCGACGACGCCGCCTTGGCGGACGAGGAGGCGGCGACGCTCATCGTCGGCCTCCAGGACCGCGTCACCCGCGACCGCGCCGCTGAATGGATGGAAGGGGATGACGCGGAACCCGCCCTGCGCCTGTGGCGAGCGGTCAGCCGGCGCTGCGTGGGCGCCTACGTCGAGTACGCCGCCGCTCCACTCACCCTGGCCGGATGGGTCGCCTGGTCCAGCGGTGACGACACCGGGGCCCGGGTGGCGCTCGGCCGGGCGCTCGAAGTGGACGCCGGGTGCGTGTTCGCCCGGCTGCTGCACTCGGCGTGCAACAGCGGGCTGGACCCGGAGCCGTTGCGCGCGTGCCTGCGCGGCCAGCGCGCGGCGATTGGGCGCCGCCGACCGGAAGTGGAGTGAGGTCGGCCTCCGCCGCACCCGGACACGCCCGTGCCCCGCACCGGGCCGCGCCCACCGCCCCGCGGGTACGCGGAGCGCGGGTGAGCCCCTGTTTATCGTCAGGGAGACGACTATGATCATGGCATGCCCTACGACCCGTCGGCTTACCCGCCCTTCGCCGTCACCGTCGATCTGGTCGTGCTCACCGTGCGTCGGCACGCGCTGTGCGCCCTGGCCGTGCGCCGCGGTGAGGCACCTTTCCAGGGGCAGTGGGCGCTGCCCGGAGGATTCGTGCGGCCCGAGGAGGACCTCGGCGCGGCGGCGGCGCGCGAGCTGGCCGAGGAGACCGGGTTGCGCGTGCAGGAGCCGGGCGGGCACCGAGCGCACCTGGAGCAGCTCGCCACCTACGGCGATCCGGGACGTGATCCGCGCATGCGGGTGGTCAGCGTGGCTCATCTGGTGCTGGCGCCGGATCTCCCCGCCCCCGTATCCGGCGGCGACGCGAAGACGGCCCGGTGGGCGCCGGTGGACCGGCTGCTGGCCCCCGCGGGGGCGGATCGCGAGGACGGCTCCTCCTCGCCCCTGGCCTTCGACCACGCGCGCATCCTGGGCGACGGCGTGGAGCGGGCGCGTTCGAAGATCGAGTACTCCTCGCTCGCCACCGCCTTCTGCCCCTCGGAGTTCACGGTGGGGGAGTTGCGGCGCGTGTACGAGGCGGTGTGGGGCGTCGCGCTGGACCCGCGCAACTTCCACCGGAAGGTCACCGGCACCCCGGGGTTCCTGGTGCCCACCGGCGGTACCACGACGCGTCAGGGCGGGCGTCCCGCGCAGTTGTTCCGGGCGGGTGGGGCCACGTTGCTCAATCCGCCGATGCTGCGGCCGGAGGTGTGAACCAGCGCGCCGAGGGCCGCACCCGGGTCGCACGACATTCCGGCGAGACACCGGGCTGCCCGTAAAGTCCGACATGTCGCGTTATCGTGCTTGGCGTTCCCTCATTGCGCCCAGCGGGAGAAGCGATGATTCAGGCGATCGGACTCACCAGCGCCCCCCGCCGTGGCCGGCCGCCCGCCGTCGACGACCTCACCTTCGAGGCGCGACCCGGACGCGTCACCGCGTTGCTCGGCCCGGCCGGGGCGGGCAAGAGCACGGCCCTGCGGCTGATGCTCCAGTTGCAGGGCGGGCGGGGGGTGGCCCTATTCCGCGGTCGGCCACTGCACCAGATTCCGCTGCCGACCCGGGAAGTGGGCGTGCTCCTTGGCGACGTGCCCGGCCACCCGGGGCGCACCGCGCGCGGGCACCTGCGGATGCTGGCCGCCGCCGCCGGCGTGCCGGCGTCGCGCGCGGACGAGCTGCTGGAGGTGGTCGGCCTCAGCGGCCTCGCCGAACAGCGGCTGGGTGCCTTCTCGCTCGGCATGGACCGGCGGCTCGGGCTGGCGGCGGCCCTCCTGGGGGACCCGCACACCCTCGTGCTCGACGACCCCGGGCGGGGGCTCACCCCCCGGGAGGCCGCGTGGCTGCGCAACCTGCTGCGCGGATACGCGGAGCAGGGCGGACTCGTCCTCACCACCACGCGGGACCCGAAGGAGGCGGCGGGGCTCGCCGACCGGGTGGTCACGCTCGCGTCCGGGCGTCTGCGCGCGGATCAGGAGGTGGCCGACTTCGCGCGTACCCGGCTGCGTCCGCGCGTGGTCGTGGCCTCGCCGCACGCCCGCAGGCTCGCCACCGTACTCGCGCAGGAGGCGCGCAGCGCGGCCCGCGCGGAGATCTTCGCGGTGGCCCGGAAGACGGCGGCACCCGAGCCCCGGGGACTCGCCGCCGGGGGCGCCTCGCAGGAGGGCCCCGCCGAAACGGGCGGCGCGGTGGAGGTGGTGCAGGAGAGCGGCGGGCGGATCGCCGTCTACAACAGCAGTTGCGCCCTGGTGGGGGAGACGGCCTACCGGCACGGCATCCTCATCCACCGGCTCGCGGATGAGATCGGGGACGCGGGGGGCCCGTCGGCCCAGCCGCTCGACCGCGCCGACGGGCGCACCCCGCCCGCGCCCCGCTCGGCGAGCGAAGCGGGCGACGCCTCCCACGGGAAGCTCGCCGTCGCCGCCACCGCGCCGGCCTCCCGGACGGGGCGCCGCCCCCGGCTGCCCGCACTGCCACCACCCCGCCCCTGCCGCCCGCTGCGCTACGAGTTGCACCGGTTGACCGGGGTGCGCAGCGGTTGGCTCGTCGCGGCCACCGCACTCGTGTGCGCTCTGGCGGGCGCGCTCCTGCTCGGCTACGGTGCCGGCGACGCGGGCGGCCTCCGCGCCCTCACCGGCTGGCCCGCGCCGCTTCCGCTGCCTCCGGTGGCCGTCGCGGCCGGGCTCCTCGGCGCGCTCTCCTTCGGGCAGGAGGTCCGCTACCCCGCGCTGGTCCCGGCCCAGGTGCCGGTGCCGCGGCGCCTCGGCCTGCTGCTGGCCAAGCTCACCGTCACCGGCGTCACCGCGCTGCTGCTGACCGTGTCGACGGTGACGCTGAACGGTGCCGCCCTGACCGCCCTCTACGGTGCCGGCTTCCTCGACCCGCCCGCGCACTGGCCGCTGGGCCTGCTGGCGACGGCCGCGCTGGCGGTGGGCTGCGCCTGGGTCGGCCTGCTGGCAGCCGCCGTGTTCCGCTCCACGGCCATGGGCACGGTGGCCGTCCTGGCCGCACCCCTGGCGCTGGGGCCCGCGGTGCGGGCCCTGCTGACGCGCCCGGGCCAGGACGCGGCGAGTGTCCTCGCGCAGCACCTGGAGCCCTACCTCCGGGTGCGGTGGCCCGCCGGCGCTCCGGAGTGGGCGCCGACCGCCGCCCGGTTGGTCTCGCAGCCGGTCAGCGGCGCCCTGGCCGTCCTGCTGGCCGCGCTGCTGTGCGCCTACGCCGCTACCCGCCTGCGCGGCCGCGCCCGCTGACGCGGGCCTCGGCCACCTCGCTGACCAGCGTCAATCGCACACCGATCGACGATCACCCTTTCGTGTGCTTTTCACCAAAGCCCTCAAGACCGGCCGGGGGGCCGCCGACAAAGGATGCGTGACTACCCTTGCGCACTCCACGATGACCGCCGCCCGCACCGCCGACTCCGGCCACGGTGAGCTGGACCGTTACTCCTACGCGGAGTCCACCGGCGTCCCGCGGGCCACCACCAGCGTCCCGGCCTGGGGAAACGGCGACTCCGACATGGCCCGGGCGGGGCGCCGCGCAGCGGGAAACCGCGGCCGGGGCCTGCACGGCCAGCTCGTCCAGCAGCTCGGCCAGATGATCGTCTCCGGTGACCTGGGAGCGGACCGCCCCCTGGTCCCCGAGGAGATCGGACAGCGGTTCGAGGTGTCCCGCACCGTGGTCCGCGAGTCCCTGCGCGTGCTGGAGGCCAAGGGCCTCGTCAGCGCCCGGCCGAACGTCGGCACCCGCGTGCGGCCCGTGACCGACTGGAACCTGCTCGACCCGGACATCATCGAATGGCGCGCCTTCGGCCCGCAGCGCGACGACCAGCGCCGGGAGCTGCGCGAACTGCGCAGCGCGATCGAGCCGCTGGCCGCGCGCCTGGCCGTCGGCCACGGCCGCGACGAACTCCAGCAGCGCCTGACCGACATGGTCGAGATCATGGGGCGGGCGCTCCCGCAGGGCGACGGCCTCACCTTCTCGCGCGCCGACGCGGAGTTCCACGCCCTGCTGCTGCAGGCCGCGGGCAACCGCATGCTGGAACACCTGTCGGGCATCGTCTGCGCCGCCCTGCACGTCTCGGGCGGACCGGCGACCGGCTGCGAGCGGCCCACCGAGGCCGCCGTCGCGCAGCACCGGCGGATCGTCGACGCGCTGGACGCGGGCGAGCCCGCCGCGGCCGAGACGGCCATGCGCCAACTCCTCACCGTCCACACGGAGCCGCCCGTCGCGGGGCCCCCCGCCGCCGACGGGCATGTGGTGCCCGCCCCGCGCGAGCACTGAGCCCGGCGCGGCTGCCGCGCGGTCGCCGGTCCGGCCCGGCGCTCCCCGTACTCCGGTGGTCGTCGGGCGCCCCGCTTCCCGTGTCCCCCTCGCGTCCCCTCACGTCCCTTCGTGTCCCTCCGCGTCTCCTCGCGCTGTCGCCGGGCCCCGTCCGCTGGGTCCCGGCGACAGCGCGTGGGGCGTCTCTCCACCCTGCCGGGCGCGGGCGGGCGCGGCTTTCGCGCGTGGATCACCCGGTATGTCCTGTGACTCGGGACACGCGGAACCCCCGTAACGCTTTCCCTGTGGAGCGCGATGGTTCAAGAGGTGGCAGCCGCAGAGGGAATACGGCCCCCAGCAACGCCGTTGTATTCCTGCCTGCACCGTTACCCCGGGCAGCCGGTTCAACCCCACCGGTGCTCGTCGGTTCCGCCCGTCCCCGGACGGGGCCGAAGTCGTTTCCATCGTTTCGAGAGGTTGTTCGTGTCGGCCAGCACATCCCGTACGCTCCCTGCGGAGATCGCCGAGTCCGAGTCTGTGATGGCGCTCATCGAGCGGGGAAAGACTGAGGGGCAGATCGCCGGCGACGATGTGCGTCGGGCCTTCGAGGCTGACCAGATTCCGCCGACCCAGTGGAAGAACGTCCTGCGCAGCCTCAACCAGATCCTCGACGAGGAGGGTGTGACGCTGATGGTGAGTGCCGCCGAGGCGCCCAAGCGCACCCGTAAGAGCGTCGCAGCGAAGGCCCCGGCCCGGCGTGCCGCCAAACCGGTCGCGGCCAAGGCCGCCGTCAAGAAGACCGCCCCGGCGCCGGCGGCCGAGGAGTCCGTCACCGAGGTGGCGGCGGCCGAGGAGTCCGCCGTTCCGGGTGAGTCCCAGCCCGCCAAGAAGGCCGCGGCCAAGAAGGCGGTGGCGAAGAAGGCCACCGCGAAGAAGGCCACCGCCAAGAAGACCGCCGCGAAGAAGACGACGGCCAAGAAGTCAGTGGTCGACGAGTTGCTCGAGGGCGATGAGGAGGCCCTGGAGGAGCCCGCCGCCCCGAAGGCCGGCAAGGGCGGCCCGGAGGAGGCCGAGCCGAAGGCCGAGGGGGAGACCGGCGAGGGCTTCGTCCTGTCCGACGACGACGAGGACGACGCGCCCGCCCAGCAGGTGGCCGCGGCCGGTGCCACCGCCGACCCGGTGAAGGACTACCTCAAGCAGATCGGCAAGGTGCCGCTGCTCAACGCCGAGCAGGAGGTGGAACTCGCCAAGCGGATCGAGGCGGGCCTGTTCGCCGAGGACAAGTTGTCGAACTCCGACAAGCTCGCCCCCAAGCTCAAGCGCGAGCTGGAGATCATCGCCGAGGACGGCCGGCGGGCCAAGAACCATCTGCTGGAGGCCAACCTCCGCCTGGTGGTCTCGCTGGCCAAGCGCTACACCGGTCGCGGCATGCTGTTCCTGGACTTGATCCAGGAGGGCAACCTCGGCCTGATCCGTGCGGTGGAGAAGTTCGACTACACCAAGGGCTACAAGTTCTCCACCTACGCCACCTGGTGGATCCGGCAGGCGATCACCCGCGCCATGGCGGACCAGGCGCGCACGATCCGCATCCCGGTGCACATGGTGGAGGTCATCAACAAGCTGGCCCGTGTCCAGCGCCAGATGCTCCAGGACCTGGGCCGCGAGCCCACGCCGGAGGAGCTGGCCAAGGAGCTGGACATGACGCCGGAGAAGGTCGTCGAGGTCCAGAAGTACGGCCGGGAGCCGATCTCCCTGCACACCCCGCTGGGTGAGGACGGCGACAGCGAGTTCGGTGATCTCATCGAGGACTCCGAGGCCGTCGTCCCGGCCGACGCCGTCAGCTTCACCCTGCTGCAGGAGCAGCTCCACTCGGTGCTCGACACGCTGAGCGAGCGGGAGGCGGGCGTCGTCTCCATGCGGTTCGGTCTCACCGACGGGCAGCCGAAGACGCTGGACGAGATCGGCAAGGTCTACGGCGTCACGCGCGAGCGCATCCGGCAGATCGAGTCCAAGACGATGTCCAAGCTCCGCCACCCCTCCCGCAGCCAGGTGCTGCGCGACTACCTGGACTGAGTTCCACACGTGCCGCCCGTGTGGGCCGCGCCCCGACGCCGGGGCGCGGCCCACACGCGTCACCGAAGGGCGAAGCGCGCATCCCTGCGACGCGAGCGCGCGCCGCCGGGGCGCGCACGGCGCCGGATTGAAGATCCGACACTCCGGTGCCGCAAGCACGGGGTGAGCGGTTGAGCGCGTAGAGTCAGGTAGCCCTATGAGAACTCTTACGCGCCTGGTGCTCGGCGCCCTCAGCCTCGCCCTGCCGGCCACCCTCGCCGCCGCCACCGCCCCCCAGGCGACGGCCGGGCCGCCCGTGACGCAGCGGGTGATCGGTGGGGGGCCCGTCAGTACCGACGATCATCCCTGGGTCGTCGCCCTGGCCAGCCGGGAGCTGTTCGGCCCGGCGCGGTCGGGGCAGTTCTGCGGTGGCGTCGTCGTCGCTCCCCGCGCGGTCGTCACCGCGGCGCACTGCCTGGGCGCCGAGGTGCTGGGCGTCGACCATCAGCAGGTCGGCGACCTGCGCGTGCTCAGCGGCCGCAGCGACCTGCGGACGTCCGCGGGCCAGGAGATCGACGTGGCGCGCGTGTGGGTCAACCCGGAGTACGACAGCCGCACGAACTCCGGCGACCTCGCCGTGCTCCGCCTGGCCCGTCCGCTGCCGCGGGAGGCGGCGCTGCCCCTCGCCGCACCGGACGACGCGGCCTACGGCGCCGGGACACCGGCCCGGGTCTACGGCTGGGGCGACACGCGCGGGGACGGCCGCTACGCCACCCGGCTGCGCGCGGCCGCGGTCCGGGTGCTCGACGACCGCCGGTGCGCGACGGCCTACCCGGGGGGTGTGGCCGGCACCTACCAGGCCGGCACGATGATGTGCGCCGGGCTGCCCGAGGGCGGTCAGGACGCCTGCCAGGGTGACAGCGGCGGGCCGCTGGTGGCCGACGGGCGCCTGGTCGGGCTGGTGTCGTGGGGTGTCGGCTGCGGGGAGCGCGGGCTGCCCGGCGTCTACACGCGGGTCGGGGCCCTGCGGCAGTCGATCGAGGACGCCATGGGAGCCCAGCGGGCGGTGTGAGCGGTGTCACGCGCGGGGGCGTGGCGCGACGACGACGGGCGGCCACCCTGGTGGGGTGGCCGCCCGTGGCGTCGGCGTCAGCAGCCGAAACGCGCTCGTCTGTGTCGGTACGCGTGCGTCCGGCGTACGGACGTCAGCGTTCGTCGTTGGCGGGGGTGGCGGTGAGCCGCTCCGTCTCGTCCTGTATCTCGGCGGCGATCTTCTTCAGTTCCGGCTCGAACTTCCGGCCGTGGTGCGCGCAGAACAGCAGCTCGCCACCGCTCTCCAGCACGACGCGCAGGTAGGCCTGGGCGCCGCAGCGGTCACAGCGGTCCGCCGCCGTCAGCGGGCTCGCGGGTGTCAGAACAGTAGTCACGTCGCCTCATCTCTAGCTCGACGAGCTGTCGTACCAGGGTCAACATCCAACCAGCCCGAGATTGTTCCTGCCCGGTGCGTTTTCCCTGAGGTCTTTCCCTCCCCAGGGGACGGATGTTGCCGGTTGGCGGCGAAAGAGCCGTACTTGCAGGTTACTGGTTGCCGGTGCGTTTCATTCGGTTCGTCCGGTGAGTGCCCCCGGTTGGCTGGGCGGTCATCCGGCTCGTATCGGAGGACGTGCCCGGAGCCTAAATGGTTCATGCCTCAAAGGGAACGTGATGTTCACGTCATCCCGAAGCGTTATCGAACGCACATGCGATCCTCCTCTAGCATAGGTTTACCCGTGGGTGGCGGCCCACCTGGGCACCTGTCCCTCGGTACCCTCTGACCGGCAGGCAAGCCACCCCCACCTGGATTCAGCGAGGAGCGAACCGCGTGACCGCCGAAACGTCTGTGCCGTCGTCCACAGCACTGCTGACCGGAGCGGACCGGGACGGTTCCAACTACACCGCGCGGCACCTCCTCGTCCTCGAGGGCCTGGAAGCGGTTCGCAAACGTCCCGGCATGTACATCGGCTCCACCGACAGCCGGGGCCTCATGCACTGCCTGTGGGAGATCATCGACAACTCCGTCGACGAGGCCCTGGGTGGCCACTGCGACCGGATCGACGTCGTGCTGCACGAGGACGGCTCCGTGGAGGTGCGCGACAACGGGCGCGGCATCCCCGTGGACGTCGAGCCCAAGACGGGGCTGTCCGGCGTCGAGGTCGTCATGACCAAGCTCCACGCGGGCGGCAAGTTCGGCGGTGGCTCGTACGCCGCCTCCGGTGGCCTGCACGGCGTCGGCGCCTCGGTGGTGAACGCCCTGTCCGCCCGGCTGGACGTCGAGGTGGACCGCGACGCGCACACCCACGCCGTCAGCTTCCGCCGCGGGGTGCCCGGGATCTTCACCGAGTCCGGCCCCGACGCCCCGTTCGACCCCTCGGCCGGGCTGCTGAAGGGCAGGAAGATCCCCAAGAACCGCACCGGCACCCGGGTGCGGTACTGGGCCGACCGCCAGATCTTCCTCAAGGACGCCCGGCTGTCCCTGGAGACGCTGCACGCCCGCGCCCGGCAGACCGCCTTCCTCGTCCCGGGGCTGACCATCACCGTGCGGGACGAACGCGGCCCGGCGGACGCGGGTCCGACCGAGGAGGTCTTCCGCTACGACGGCGGCATCAGCGAGTTCTGCGAGTACCTGGCGCCGGACCGGGCGCTGAGCGACGTCGTGCGCCTGCGCGGACAGGGCACCTTCAAGGAGACCGTGCCCGTCCTGGACGACCGGGGGCACATGATGCCCCAGGAGGTCACCCGGGAGCTGGGCGTGGACGTGGCGCTGCGCTGGGGCACCGGTTACGACAGCACGGTGCGCTCCTTCGTGAACATCATCGCCACGCCGAAGGGCGGCACGCACGTCGCCGGCTTCGAGCGGGCGGTCACCCGCACCGTCAACGAGGCGCTGCGCGCCAAGAAGCTGCTGCGCGTGGCCGAGGACGACGTGGTCAAGGACGACGCGCTGGAGGGCCTCACCGCCGTCGTCACCGTGCGGTTGGCCGAACCGCAGTTCGAGGGGCAGACCAAGGAGGTGCTCGGCACCTCGGCGGCGTCCCGCATCGTCGGCCAGGTCGTCGCCCGGGAGCTGAAGGAGTTCCTGACCTCCACCAAGCGCGACGCGCGGCAGCAGGCCACCGCCGTGCTGGAGAAGGCGGTCGCCGCCGCCCGCACCCGGATCGCCGCCCGCCAGCACAAGGAGGCGCAGCGGCGCAAGACGGCGCTGGAGTCGTCCGCGCTGCCCGCCAAGCTCGCCGACTGCCGCAGCGACGACGTCGAGCGCAGCGAGCTGTTCATCGTCGAGGGCGACTCGGCCCTGGGCACCGCCAAGCTCGCCCGCAACTCCGAGTTCCAGGCACTGCTGCCGATCCGCGGCAAGATTCTCAACGTCCAGAAGTCCTCCGTGTCGGACATGCTGAAGAACGCCGAGTGCGGGGCCATCATCCAGGTCATAGGAGCCGGGTCGGGGCGGACGTTCGACATCGACCAGGCGCGCTACGGGAAGGTCATCTTCCTCGCGGACGCCGACGTCGACGGCGCGCACATCCGCTGCCTGCTGCTGACCCTCTTCCAGCGCTACATGCGGCCGATGGTCGAGCAGGGCCGGGTCTTCTCGGCGGTGCCGCCGCTGCACCGCATCGAACTGACCCACCCGAAGAAGGGCCAGGAGAAGTACATCTACACGTACTCCGACAACGAACTGCGCCAGACGCTGCTGGAGCTGCAGAGCAGGAACGTCCGGTTCAAGGACGCCATCCAGCGCTACAAGGGTCTGGGCGAGATGGACGCCGACCAGCTCGCCGAGACGACGATGGACCCGCGCAGGCGCACCCTGCGCCGCATCAACATCGGTGACCTGGAGGCCGCCGAGAAGGCGTTCGACCTGCTCATGGGCAACGAGGTCGCGCCGCGCAAGGAGTTCATCACCACCTCGGCCGCCACCTTGGACCGCTCGCGCATCGACGTCTGAGGCCGCCCGGTCGGCGCAGCCCGGACCCGCCGCGGCCCCGGCTGCGCCGACCGGGTGACGGCTTCCCGGCCGCGTCACCTGAAATGGTGAAGGCCGCCCGGATGCGCGTCCCCCGCGGCCCCCGCCTCGCCATGCTGGGGCCCTCCGGCGGAACGAGGAGCGTGCGGTGAGCGAGCAGGACGGGTACGACGGCCGCGGCGGGCCGCGGTGCGAGAACCCCTGGTACGGCGCCGCCGCCTCCGGCGCGGGCGGGGGAGGAGCGGGAGCCGGGTCGGACACGGCCGAGCCGCTGCCCGAGCCCGTGCCCGTCGGCACGGCGTTCGCCGCAGCGTGGCCGGCCTCCGGGGGCACCTCCGCGCAGGGCGCCGTCCCCTGGCACGCGCAGCCGCTCCCGCCGCTGGCGCCCCGGCCCGCCGCCGACGCGCCCGCACCCCGGCGCGGGCCGGCCGTGCCCCTGCCACCGAACGCCCGGGCCGCGGTGTACTTCGCCGTCCACCGCAGCGCGGCGTTCCAGGAGGTGCGCCGACGGCACCGCGGGTTCGTCTTCCCCGTCGCCGCCGCCTTCCTCACCTGGTACCTGGCCTACCTCGGCACCGCGACGCTGCTGCCCGGCCTCATGGCCCGCCCGGTCGGCGGCGGGCCCGTCAACGTCGCCATGCTGGCCGGTCTCGGCCAGTTCCTCACCACCGCGCTGATCACCTGCGCCTACGCCTGGCACGCGCGGCTGCGCCGCGACCGCCTCGCGCTGGAGCTGCGCTGGGAGACGCAGCAGCGCACCCGGGAGGCGCTGCGGTGAGCTGGCACGACGACCGGTTGCCCGCGCTCGTCCTGTTCAGCCTCTTCGTCGCCGTCACCCTGGCCATCACCACCTGGGCGGGGCGGCGCCGGCAGGGGTCCCCGGAGGAGTTCTACGCGGGCGGGCGGCTGTTCTCACCGGTGGAGAACGGACTGGCCCTGTCCGGGGACTACATGTCGGCCGCCTCCTTCCTCGGCATCGCCGGCATGATCGCCCTGTACGGCTACGACGGCATGGTGTACGCCGTCGGCTTCCTGGTCGCCTGGCTGGTCGTGCTGCTGCTCGTCGCCGAGCTGGTGCGCAACTGCGGCCGCTACACGCTCGCCGACGTGCTCGCCTCCCGGCTGCGGGAGCGGCCGGTGCGGGTGGCGTCGGGCACGGCCTCGGTGGTGGTCTCGGTGCTGTACCTGGTCGCGCAGATGGTCGGTGCCGGGACGCTCGTCGCGCTGCTCCTGAGCGGGAGCGGCCCGGCCGTGCGCACCTGGACGGTGGTCGCCGTGGGGGCGCTCATGGTCGTCTACGTCGTCTGCGGGGGCATGCGGGCCACCACCTGGATCCAGATCGTCAAGGCCGTCCTCCTCATGGGCGGAGCGCTCACGCTGGCCGTCCTCGTCCTGCTGCGGTTCGGCGGCGACCCCACCGCCCTCCTGGCCGGGGCCGCCGAACGCAGCGGGCACGGCGACGCCTTCCTCGCCCCCGGCCTGCTGTTCGGGGAGAGCTGGCTCGCGCGGGCCGACTTCTTCAGCCTGGGCCTCGCGCTCGTGCTCGGCACGGCGGGCCTGCCGCACATCCTGGCCCGCTTCTACACCGTGCCCACCGCGCGAGCCGCCCGGCGGTCGGTGATCTGGGCGATCGGGCTCATCGGCAGCTTCTACCTGACGACGATCGTGCTGGGCTTCGGCGCGGCCGCCCTGCTCGGCTCGCCGACGGTGCGGGCCGACAACGCCGCGGGCAACACCGCCGTGCCGCTGCTGGCCCGCCTGCTGGGCGGCGGTCACGGCACGGCGGGCGGCACCGTGCTCTTCGCGGTGGTGGCCGCCGTCGCGTTCGCCACCATCCTCGCCGTGGTCGCGGGCATCACACTGGCCTCGTCCGCCGCCATCGCGCACGACCTGTACGGGTCGCTCCGGCACCGCGCCCGGCGGCGTCCGCGCGGCGAGGTGGCCGTGGCGCGGGCGGCGGCCGTGGGCATCGGCGCGCTGGCCATCGGGCTCGGGCTGCTCGCGCAGAACCTCAACGTCGCCTTCCTGGTCGGCCTCGCCTTCGCCGTCGCCGCGTCGGCCAACCTGCCCGTGCTGCTCTACACGCTGTTCTGGCGCCGGTTCACCACGCGCGGGGCGCTGTGGGCCCTCTACGGCGGCCTGGTACCCGCGCTGGCCCTGGTGGTGCTCTCCCCGGTGGTCTCCGGGAGCCCCGACGCGCTCTTCCCCGGCGCCGACTTCGCGCTCTTCCCGCTCCAGAACCCCGGGATCGTCTCGATCCCGCTGGGCTTCCTCTGCGGCTGGCTCGGCACCCTGACCGACGGCTCCCGCCCCGACCCCTACCAGCAGGCGGAGACCGAGGTCCGCGCGCTCACGGGTGCCGGGGCGGTGTAGCGCTCCGGCAAACCCGTGAGCGCGCGGACCTCGTCAGCCCGCCGGCGGGGCGCCGGCCGGGGAGCCGTCCGCCGCGGCGGCGCTCACCCGCACGGCGTACAGGCGCGGCTGCGGGACGGCTTCGGCGCCGCAGCTCGCGGGAGTGGCCGGCCCCGGAGCGGAGCGGACGGTGACGTGCCAGGCACGGGCGTCGCGGTGAGTGACGGTCACGGTCCAGGCGTCGGTCGCGTCGGTCGCGTCGTCCGCGTTGTCCGGGCCGCCTGCGTCGCCTGCGTCGCCTGCGTCCGCGGTGTGCGTCACCGTGAGCGCGTCGGCGTCCACCTCGCCCGTCGCCGCGCGGACGGCCAGCTCCGCCGCCTGCCCCGGCCGGTCCCAGGCCGAGCGCCCGCGGCAGTGCTCGACGACGACCCGCCCGCGGCGCACCGCCGCCAGCACGCCCTTCACCGTGGGCGCGTCGACCCGCCCGTAGGCGTAGCCGTAGGGCAGCACCAGCAGCGTGGGGGAGAAGCGGTGGCCGCCGATGTGGGTGATCTCCCAGGCGTTCGCCCCACCGGACGCGGCGAGTTCCGCCGCCAGCGGACGGCCGAGCAGCGCACAGCAGCGGTCGCGCCGCCCGTTGGTGCACACCAGCGTGAGCGGGTCGCCGCGGTAGGGCTCCCCGAGTCCGGTGTGGTCCCCGGCGCCCAGCGCGGCGAAGTCCAGCGCGGTGAGGGCGGCCGGGTCGTCGGTGCGCCAGGTGCGCACCCAGGAGCGGCCGGGCAGCGTGTGCGCGAGATAGACCCGGCGGCGTGCGGCGCCCCCGCGGTCCGCGTGCGGCCCCGGGCGGCGGATGAGCGCCACGCGCACCCCGGTGCCCTCGGCGGCCGCCGCCAGGGCGCGGCCGGTCCCGGCGTCGAGGTGGCTCTCGTGCAGCGCCTGCGCGCCCCACGGCCCCGGCTGCTCCAGCAGCAGCCAGGTGCGGGCGGTCGCGGCCGTGGCCGCGAGGGGTTCGGCCCTCTCCAGGGAGGCGATGGCGCACGTCGTCACACAGGTGAGCCTAACCTCCGTTACGATCGACTGCCGTTTTGGCGACAGGGAAGGCACCAGGTGGTCACGCAGCGCATTCCGGTCCTCGTCCTCGCGGGGTTCCTCGGTTCCGGCAAGACGACTCTGCTCAACCACCTCCTGCGCAACCGGCGCGGGGTGCGGATCGGCGCCGTCGTCAACGACTTCGGGTCCATCGAGATCGACGCGATGACGGTGGCCGGCCAGGTCGACTCGATGGTCTCGCTCGGCGACGGCTGCCTGTGCTGCGCGGTGGACACCGAGGACCTGGACGGCGTCCTGGAGAAGCTGGCCCGCCCCTCCCAGGGCATCGACCTGATCGTCATCGAGGCCAGCGGCCTGGCCGAGCCGCAGACGCTCATCCGCATGCTGCTGGCCAGCCGAGACCCCCGGATCACCTACGGCGGGCTGGTGGAGGTCGTGGACGCCGCGGAGTTCGACGCCGTGTGCCGCCGCCACCCGGAGCTGGAGCGGCACGTGCGGGCGGCGGACCTGGTGGTGCTGAACAAGGTGGACCGGGTCACCGACGACGCGCGCGCGGCGCTGCTCGCGCGGCTGACCGGGCTGGCCGGCGGCACCCCCGTGGTGAGCGCCGACCACGGCCGCGTCGACCCCGAGCTGCTGTTCGACCGCGACGCCGCCCGGGAGCGCGAGGAGACCGTGCGCCAGCTCTCCTTCGAGGACCTGTGCGCCGACGGCGACGAGCACGGCCACGACCACCCGCACACCGCCTACGACACGGTGGCCTTCACCGAGGACGCCCCGCTCAGCCCGCGCCGGCTGCTCGCCTTCCTCGACGAGCGCCCGGCCGGGCTGTACCGGCTGAAGGGGCACGTGCGCCTCAGCGGCGACGGCGGCGCGCAGTGCTGGACGGTGCACGCCGTGGGGGGCTTCCTGCGCTTCACGCCCGGTCCGTGGCCGCCGGGGGAGGCGCGGGCGACGCGGCTCGTCCTGATCGGCGCCGGGGTCGACGCCGACGCCCTGCGCGCCGGGCTGGCGGCCTGCGTCTCCGCGGACCCGGAGGCCGAACACCGCGACCCCAGCGGCATGTGGGGCGTCCTGCGCTACGTGGACGGCCCCGGCGCCGAACCCGACGAGCCGGACGAGCCGGACGAGCCGGAGGTGCCCTACGAGCCGGAGGCCGAGCCGAGCGGCCCGGGTGCCCAGCCCGAGCCCGAGCCCGACGAGCCGGGCCCCGCCCCGGAGCCGTACGCCCCCGGCGAGGCGCACGGTGTGCCCCGACACGCGGACGCCGCCCGGGAGTGACCCTGGGAGGCGTCCGCACAGCTCACCGCGGGTCGCCGCTCACAGCGGCCCGCCGACGACGTCCACGGGGCCGGGCAGCGGCACACCGGAGCCGTCCCGGCGCGGGTCCGGCTCCGGCAGCCGCGCCGGTGCGCCGGTGCGCGTGGCGGCGCGGGCGGGCGCGGGGCCGGCCCAGGCCAGGCTCAGGCAGTCCTCGCCCTTGAGGAACCGCTGGCAGCGGACGCCGCCGGTGGCGCGGCCCTTGCGCGGGTACTGGTCGAACGGGGTGAGCTTCGCGGTGCCGAGCGCGTCGGCCAGCGTGCCGCGCGAACCGGCGACGGTGAAGACGACGGCGTCGGCGGCCGGGTCCACCGCGGTGAAGGAGATGACCTTGGCCTCTCCCGCGAGCTTGATCCCCGTCATGCCGCCGGCGGCACGCCCCTGGGGCCGCACCTGGGCCGCCGGGTAGCGCAGGAGCTGGGCCTCGTCGGTGATGAAGACCAGGTCCTCCTCGCCGGTGCGCAGCTCCACGGCGCCCACCACCCGGTCGCCCTCCCTGAGCGTGACGACCTCCAGCTCGTCCTTGTGCGCCGGGTAGTCGGGCACCACCCGCTTGACCACGCCCTGCGCGGTGCCGAGCGCGAGGCCGGGGGAGGACTCGTCCAGGGTGGTCAGACACAGCAGGGACTCGTCGTCGGCCAGGGAGAGGAACTCCGCGACCTTCGCGCCGCCCGCGAGGTTGGGCGACGTGCCGGACTCGGGCAACTGCGGCAGGTCGATGACGGGCAGGCGCAGCAGCCGGCCGGCCGAGGTCACCGCGCCCACCTCGCCGCGGGCCGTCGCGGGGACGGCGGAGACGATCACGTCGTGCTTGACGCGCTTGGCGCGCGCGTCGAACGCGGTGTCCCCGCTCGCCGTGCGGGCCAGCAGGCCGGTGGAGGACAGCAGCACCCGGCACGGGTCGTCGGCGACCTGGAGCGGCACGGCGGTCACCGGGGCGGCCGCCGAGTCCAGCAGCACCGTCCGCCGGGGGGTGGCGAACTTCTTGGCCACCGAGGCCAGTTCGGCGGAGACGAGCTTGCGCAGCTCGGCGTCCGACTCCAGGATGCGGGTGAGCTCCTCGATCTCCTGGCCCAGCCGGTCCCGCTCGCTCTCCAACTCCAGCCGGTCGAACCGGGTGAGGCGGCGGAGCGGGGTGTCCAGGATGTACTGGGTCTGCACGTCCGAGAGACCGAAACGGGCGATCAACCCCTCCTTGGCCTCGGTGGCGTTGTCACTCGACCGGATGATGCTGATGACCTCGTCGATGTCCACCAGGGCCACCAGCAGGCCCTCGACCAAGTGCAGCCGGTCGCTGCGCTTGCGCCGCCGGTAGGCGCTGCGCCGGCGGACCACCTCGAACCGGTGGTCGACGTAGACCTCCAGCAGCTCCTTGAGCCCGAGCGTGAGCGGCTGGCCGTCCACCAGGGCCACGTTGTTGATGCCGAAGGACTCCTCCATCGGCGTCAGCTTGTAGAGCTGTTCCAGTACCGCCTCCGGGTGGAAGCCGTTCTTGATCTCGATGACCAGCCGCAGCCCGTGCTCGCGGTCGGTGAGGTCCTTGACGTCCGCGATGCCCTGCAGCCGCTTGGCGTTGACCAGGTCCTTGATCTTGGAGATCACCTTCTCCGGGCCCACCGTGAAGGGCAGTTCGGTCACCACCAGGCCCTTGCGGCGGGCGGTGACCTGCTCCACCTCCGCCGTCGCGCGGATGCGGAAGGTGCCGCGGCCCTTGGTGTAGGCGTCCTTGACGCCGTCCAGCCCCACGATCCGCCCGCCGGTGGGCAGGTCGGGGCCGGGCACCAGGCGCATCAGCGTCTCCAGGTCGGCGCCCGGGTGCTTGATGAGGTGCCGGGCGGCCGCGATGATCTCGCCCAGGTTGTGCGGGGGCATGTTCGTCGCCATGCCCACCGCGATCCCGGAGGCGCCGTTGACCAGCAGGTTCGGGTAGGCGGACGGGAGCGCCACCGGTTCCTGCTCGCTGCCGTCGTAGTTGGGCGCGAAGTCGACCGTCTCCTCGTCGATCGACTCGACCATGAGTCCGGCCGCCGCCGCGCTGCGGCACTCGGTGTACCGCATGGCCGCCGGCGGGTCGTCGTTGCCCAGCGAGCCGAAGTTGCCGTGCCCGTCCACCAGCGGCAGACGCATCGAGAACGGCTGCGCCATGCGCACCAGGGCGTCGTAGATGGCCGAGTCGCCGTGCGGGTGCAGCTTGCCCATCACCTCGCCCACCACGCGGGCACACTTGACGTAGCTGCGCTCGGGGCGCAGCCCCATCTCGTGCATCTGGTAGAGGATGCGCCGGTGCACCGGCTTCAGCCCGTCCCGCGCGTCGGGCAGGGCGCGCGAGTAGATCACCGAGTACGCGTACTCCAGGAAGGAGCCCTGCATCTCGTCGACGACGTCGATGTCGAGGATGCGCTCCTCGAAACCGTCCGGCGGCGGTGTCTTCGTGCTGCGGCGGGCCATCGCGGCTGCTGCTCCTTCGGTTGCTACGGTCGCGCGGCCGGGCGCCCGGCCGGGTAAACCGGGCGTGCCGAAGCGGACGTGCGGGGTCTGACGCCGACCATTGTGGACCTTGCCGCCGACATCCTCGGCCGCCACCCCGCCCGGGCGGCCGTCGTGGCGCGGCCCGGGCCGGCCGCCGGGCACCGCCGGGCGGCCACGGTGCGAGGACGGGAACCGCCGGGAACTTCGCGAAGGACCCCCGCGCTTGCATAGAGTGACAGGGCCGCACCGCCGGCCCGCCCGGCCCGCACGCGTCCACGGCTCGCGCCACCCCCAGAGCCGCAGCTCACACCCGCACGCCAACGGAAGGGACTTGTCGCCCATGGGCCCCACGGCCACGCCTCCGCCCGACACGGGAGCGCTGACAGCAACCGAACACCGGCTGGCCAACGGCCTGCGTGTCGTGCTCTCCGAAGACCACCTGACCCCCGTCGCCGCCGTCTGCCTGTGGTACGACGTGGGTTCACGCCACGAGGTCAAGGGCCGCACCGGCCTGGCCCACCTCTTCGAGCACCTGATGTTCCAGGGCTCGGCCCAGGTCCCCGGCAACGGCCACTTCGAACTCGTGCAGGCGGTGGGCGGTTCGCTCAACGGCACCACGAGCTTCGAGCGCACCAACTACTACGAGACGATGCCGGCCCACGAGTTGGAACTGGCCCTGTGGCTGGAAGCCGACCGCATGGGCTCGCTGCTGACCGCGCTGGACGAGGAGTCGCTGGAGAACCAGCGCGACGTGGTGAAGAACGAGCGCCGCCAGCGCTACGACAACGTGCCCTACGGGACGGCCTTCGAGCAGCTCTTCGCCATGGCCTACCCCGAGGGGCACCCCTACCACCACACCCCCATCGGCTCCATGGCGGACCTGGACGCGGCCTCGCTGGAGGACGCCCGGGAGTTCTTCCGCACCTACTACGCGCCCAACAACGCGGTGCTCTCCGTCGTCGGCGACATCGACGCGGAGCAGACCCTCGCCTGGGTGGAGAAGTACTTCGGCAGCATTCCGGCGCACGACGGCAAGCAGCCACCGCGGGACGGTTCGCTGCCCGAGGTGATCGGCGAGGAGCTGCGCCGCACGGTCGAGGAGGACGTGCCCTCGCGCGCCGTGATGATGGCCTACCGCCTCCCGCACGACGGCACGCGCGAGGCGGACGCCGCCGACCTGGCCCTCACGGCGCTGGGCGGAGGCGAGTCCTCGCGCCTGTACAACCGCCTCGTCCGCCGCGACCGCGTCGCCGTCACCGCCGGGTTCGGCATGCTGCGGCTGGCGGGGGCGCCGTCGCTGGGCTGGCTGGACGTGAAGGCCTCCGGGGACGCGTCGGTGGAGGCCATCGACAGCGCGCTCGACGACGAGCTGGCCCGGTTCGCGGCCGAGGGGCCCACCCCGGAGGAGATGGAGCGCGCCCAGGCCCAGCTCGAGCGCGAGTGGCTGGACCGGCTGGCGACGGTCGGCGGCCGCGCCGACGAACTGTGCCGGTACGCCGTCCTCTTCGGCGACCCCCAGCTCGCGCTGACCGCCGTCCAGCGGGTGCTGGACATCACACCGCAGGAGGTGCAGGCCGTCGCCGCGGCCCGGCTGCGGCCGGACAACCGCGCCGTCCTCGTCTACGAACCGACGCCGGGCGACCAGACCCCGCACGACGCCACGCCGCAGGAAGGGGCCGCCCAGTGAGCGACGCCACCACCCCCACCATGGAGTTCCACCCGCGCCCGGCGGGCGGGCAGGCCAAGCCGTGGAACTTCCCGGCGCCCGAGCGCGACGCGCTGGGCAACGGGCTGACCGTCCTGCACTGCCACCGCCCCGGCCAGCAGGTCGTGGCCGTCGAGGTGAACCTGCTCGCCCCGCTGGAGGCCGAGCCGGCCGGGCTGGACGGCGTCGCGACGGTCATGGCCCGCGCGCTGAGCGAGGGGACGGACCGGCACACGGCCGAGGAGTTCGCCGCCGAGCTGGAGCGCTGCGGCGCCACACTGGACGCCTTCGCCGACCACCCCGGCATCCGCGTCTCCCTGGAGGTGCCCGTCTCGCGGCTGACCAGCGCGCTCGCGCTGCTGGCCGACGCGCTGCGCGCCCCGGCCTTCCGGGAGGCCGAGGTCGAGCGGCTGGTGGCGAACCGGCTGGACGAGATCCCGCACGAGCTGGCCAACCCCGCCCGGCGCGCCGCCATCGCGCTGTCCGGCGAGCTGTTCCCGGCCTCCTCGCGCATGTCCCGGCCACGGCAGGGCACGCAGGAGACGGTCCGGCGGATCGACGCGGCCGCCGTGCGCGCCTTCTACGAGGCCCACGTGCGTCCGGCCTCGACCACGGCCGTCGTCGTGGGCGACCTCGCCGGCGTCGACCTGCGGGCCGCGCTGGAGGAGACGCTCGGGGCGTGGACGGGCTCGCCCGGCCGGGCGTTCCCGCCGACTCCGGTCACGGCCGACGACACCGGGCGCGTCGTCATCGTCGACCGGCCGGGAGCGGTGCAGACCCAGCTCCTGGTCAGCCGCGCCGGGGCCGACCGGCACGACCCGGTGTGGCCGGCCCAGGTCCTCGGCGTCTACTGCCTGGGCGGCACGCTCACCTCGCGCCTGGACCGCGTGCTGCGCGAGGAGAAGGGCTACACGTACGGCGTCCGCGCCTACGGGCAGGTGCTGCGCTCCACCCCGGAGGGCACCGGCACGTCCATGCTGGGCATCAGCGGCTCGGTGGCCACCGACGTCACCGGGCCCGCGCTGGCCGATCTGTGGCAGGTGCTGCGCACGCTGGCCGCCGAGGGGCTGACCGACGACGAGCGCGACACGGCCGTGCAGAACCTCGTGGGCGTGGCCCCGCTGCGCTACGAGACGGCCGCCGCGGTCGCCTCGACGCTGGCCGACCAGGTCGAGCAGTTCCTGCCGGACGACTACCAGGCCCGGCTCTACCAGCGGCTCGCCCAGACGGGCACGGTGGAGGCCACGGCGGCGGTCGTCAGCGCCTTCCCCGTGGACCGGCTGGTCACGGTCCTCGTCGGCGACGCGGCGCGGATCGAGGAACCGGTGCGGGCCCTGGGCGTCGGCCCGGTGACCGTGCTCCGCTAGCACGCCGCCGGCACCGGCCGTACGGCCCCCGGGTTCGTACGGCCGGTGCCCGTTCGCACACGCTCCGTCGCGGCCCTCCTCCGGCTCCCATGCCGGGGGAGGGCCGCCGTGCGGGATACCGCCGGATTCCGCCCTTCCCGCGCCCCGGGTTGCCGGTCGCCGCTTTCCTTTCCGTGTGACGGCCGCCACCACGCACGGAATTCCCGGTGACCGCCGCCACAGGAAGCCGGGACACGGCGGTGACGGCCGCCACAGAATGCCGGAGCGCGGCGGTGACCGCCGCCACAAAATGCGGGTGCCGACGCCCTTTCGCGGCGGCCGAAAGGCAGTGGCCGCGGTCACATTTCGCGGGTTTCGACGGCCGGTAAAGAGGGTGTCCACACCCCGTCGGGTGGGTGCGCGAAGGCCGCGCCGGCGCCCCCTTGCGCGCTTCTGACCTGCGCGGACGCGGGTCTTTCCAGGTTCGTATTCCCGTTTCCACCCCTCGGCTCCGAGGTGTGGCGTGGCCGACAAAAACCCCGTTTTTCTTGGCTTCGGCGAGATGTCCCGTTTAGCGTCGTTATCGCTGCTCGTCAGAAGTGACCGCACCCGTGGCCGACGTGCAGTAATCGCCGAGTCCCCGCACAGGGGAGCCGGGGACCCACTCAGTCCCTTGGGGTGAATCGGGCCCGTGTGGCCCGTAGGAGACCTTCCTGCTCCGAACCCGTCAGCTAACCCGGTAGGCGAGAAGGAAGGAAAGGAGTACGCCTCCATGGCGCTCAACCGCTTCACCGGCACGACCCGTCCCGCCCGCGCCGCCCGCATGGGCACCGCCGCCGCAGCCGTGGCCGTCGGCCTGGCCGGCACCTTCGCCGCGCCGGCCGCCGCCGCCGAGTTCAAGAACGGCTTCAGCGAGGCCGTCGCGCTCGGTCCCTCCCTCGCCGACCACGTGCGGGCGCAGGCCGAGGCGCAGCACGCCGCCGCGGACGCGCAGGCCGACAAGGCCAAGAAGCAGGCCGAGGAGAAGGCCGAGGCCGAGCGCGGTTCGGACCGCGCCGACCGCTCCGCCGCCCGCGCCGCCTTCGTCGCGCCGGTCAAGGGCGGCGACGTGACCACCCCGTACAAGAGCGGTGGCGCGATGTGGTCCTCCGGCAAGCACAGCGGCATCGACTTCGCCGCGGCCACCGGTACGCCGGTCAACTCCATCGGCGAGGGCACCGTCGTCACCGCCGGCTGGGGCGGCGCCTACGGCAACAACATCGTCGTCGAGCACGAGGACGGCACCTACACCCAGTACGGCCACCTGTCCAAGATCGGCGTCGGCGTCGGTGAGGAGGTCGGCAAGGGCGAGGAGATCGGCAAGGTCGGCTCGACCGGCAACTCCACCGGCCCGCACCTGCACTTCGAGGCGCGCAGCACCGCGGCGTACGGCTCGGACATGGACCCGGTCTCCTACCTGCGCGACAAGGGCGTCCCGCTCTCCTGACCCGGTCCCCGCGCGCCTGACGCGCACCCGCGACGGACCCCCGGCACCCGCCGGGGGTCCGTCGCCGTCTTCCCGCCGCTTTCCCCAGCGGCTGCCGGAACGCGCGCCGCGGTGGAATACACGGTGCGCGGCAGCGGCAGCGGCAGCGGCATCGCGAAGCGTCGGGGACGACGCCGGAGGCCGGGCACGCGCGTTTTGCGCACAGACGGTGTGCACAGGGGTTCGTGACGGCGTCGTCGCCGGAGCCCGCCGCCGGGCGCCCGGTCCACCGGGGACGCCCTGGCGCGGCGCTACGGGCTCTCGCGGGTACCGGTGCGCGAGGCGCTGCGAACCCTGGAGCCGGAGGGGTTCGTCACCACCCGGCGGCACGCCGGGGCCGGCGTCGTCCGGCCCACCGGGCACGAGGCGGCCGACCTGCTGGGCCTCCGGGCGGAACAGGCGAGAAAGTGGCGGGCATCCCCCGTGGATGCCCGCCCCCCCCGCCGCACGGCCGCGGTCCGCGCTCGGCCGGAACGCGGCGGCGCGCCGCCAGCGGCCGAGAGGGCGCCGCGCGCTCAGACCGTCTCGGGCAGCTCGTCCAGGCCCTCGCCGACCAGCTTCGCCAGCCGGTCCAGCGCGGCGTCCGCGCCCTCGGCGTCGGAGGCGAGGACGACCTCGTCGCCGCCCTCGGCGCCCAGGCCCAGCACGGCCAGCATCGAGGCGGCGTTGACCGGCGCGGCCTCGCCCTTCGCGATGGTGACGGGGATGCCCGCGGCGGTCACGGACCGGACGAAGATCGAGGCGGGACGGGCGTGCAGCCCCTCGGCCCAGCCGATGTTGACGCGGCGCTCAGCCATGGTGTTGCCCTTCGGTGGTGAAACCTGTCTAGACCATTTTGACACGCGGGTCCGACGGCACCGGCAGCCCCACCGCCGCACCCGCCCCGGGCGCCGGCGAGCCGGAACGCCGCCGGGCGCGGCGCAGGAACACCGGGTGTCCGCGAGCCGGAACGCCGCCGGGCGCGGCGCCGTACGCTGGGCGTATGCAGACGCCCACCGAGCGCGCCTACCCGACCCACTGGGAAGCCGACGTGGTCCTGCGCGACGGCGGCACGGCCCGCGTCCGGCCGATCACCGCCGAGGACGCGGACCGCCTGGTGAGCTTCTACGAACAGGTCTCCGACGAGTCGAAGTACTACCGCTTCTTCGCGCCCTACCCGCGCCTGTCCGACCGGGACGTGCGGCGCTTCACCCACCACGACTACGTGGACCGCGTCGGGCTGGCCGCCATCGTGGGCGACGAGTTCATCGCCACCGTCCGCTACGACCGCATCGACGAGCTCGGCCGCCCCGCCTCCGCCCCCGCCGACCGGGCCGAGGTGGCCTTCCTCGTCCAGGACGCCCACCAGGGCCGCGGCGTCGCCTCCGCCCTGCTGGAGCACATCGCCGCCTGCGCCCGCGAGCGCGGCGTGCGGCGCTTCACCGCCGAGGTGCTGCCCGCCAACACCAAGATGGCCAAGGTCTTCACCGACGCCGGGTACTCCCAGCGGCGCAGCTTCGAGGACGGCTCCGTCCACCTCACCCTGGACCTGGAGCCCACCGAGCGGTCCCTGGCCGTCATGCGCGGGCGCGAACAGCGTGCGGAGGCCCGCTCGGTGCAGCGGCTGCTCGCCCCCGGCTCGGTCGCCGTCATCGGGGTCAGCCGCGCCCCCGGCGGCGCCGGGCGGGCCGTGCTCGACTCGCTGACCGGCGCCGGCTACACCGGGCGCGTCTACGCCGTCAACCAGCGCGTCCCGGAGGGGACGGACCGGCTGCCGGGCCTGCCCGACGTGCCCGCGCACCGCACGGTGCGGGAGATCCCGGAGCCGGTGGACCTGGCGGTGCTGGCCGTGCCCGCCACCGAGGTGGACGCCGTGGTCGCCGCCTGCGGGGAGCACGGCGTGCAGGGCCTGGTCGTGCTCTCCGCCGACTTCGACCGCGCCGCACAGCGCGCGCTCGTCCGCGCCGCGCGCTCCTACGGCATGCGCATCGTCGGGCCGAACGCGTTCGGCGTCATCAACACCGCCCCCGACGTCCGGCTCAACGCCACCCTGGCCAGCCAGACCCCCGAGCGCGGCCGCGTCGGCCTGTTCACCCAGTCCGGCGCCATCGGCATCGCGCTCCTGGCCGGGCTGCACCGCCGGGGCAGCGGGCTGTCCTCCTTCGTCTCCGCGGGCAACCGCGCCGACGTCTCCGGCAACGACGTCCTGCAGTTCTGGGACGACGACCCCGACACCGACGTCGTCCTCATGTACCTGGAGTCCATCGGCAACCCGCGCAAGTTCACCCGGCTGGTGCGGCGCACGGCGCCGCGCAAGCCGGTCGTCGTGGTGCGCGGCGCGCGGCACAGCGGCGGCGCACCGCCGCCCGGCCACGCCGCGCCCGCGATGCGCGCCTCCGACGCCACCGTCACCGACCTGCTGCGCCAGGCCGGGGTGCTGCTGGTGGACACCTACACCGAGCTCGTCGACACCGGGCTGCAGCTCGCCTTCCAGCCGCTGCCCGCGGGCCCGCGCATCGCCACCCTGGGCAACGCCGAGTCGCTGTGCCTGCTCACCTACGACGCCTGCCTCGCCCAGCGGCTCGCCCCGCGCGACCCGGTCGACCTCACCGCGACCGCCGCGCCGGCCGACTTCCACCGCGCCCTGACGGCCGCGCTCGACGACCCCGCCACGGACGCCGTCGTCGTCACCGCCATCCCGTGGGTCGAGGACCACGGCGCCGCCGAGCTGGCCGACGCGCTGCACCGGGCGTCCGCCGGGTCCGGCAAGCCCGTCGCCGTCGCCCACGCCGCCATCGAGGGGCTGGACGCCGCGCTCAGCGCCCGCCACATCCCCGCCTACCCGGCGCCCGAGCGCGCGGTGCGCGCGCTCGCCCAGGCCGTGCGCTACGCCCAGTGGCGGCGCGAGGCCGCCGAGCCCGGCCGCGTGCCCGAGGACGACGTGGACGAGGCCGGGGCCGCCGCCGCGGTGGCCCGCGCGCTGTACGGCACGGGAGCCCCGCCGCAGCCGGCCGG
Organism: Streptomyces marinisediminis; assembly: GCF_026262575.1. Taxonomy (GTDB): domain Bacteria; phylum Actinomycetota; class Actinomycetes; order Streptomycetales; family Streptomycetaceae; genus Streptomyces; species Streptomyces marinisediminis. The sequence continues at coordinate 140,026 of NZ_JAPKFL010000011.1, read as the reverse complement.
GGCCACCGTCACCGCCCGTCCGCACAGCCTGGCCCTCACCCCGGCCGACGCCGCGGCCCTGCTCGCCCGCTACGGCATCGAGGTGCTGACCGCGCGCCCCGCCCCCGACCCGGGCACCGCCGTGCGGGCCGCCGCCGAACTGGGCTACCCGGTGGCGCTGAAGACCACCGCGCCACACCTGCGCCACCGCGCCGACCTCGGCGGTGTGCGGCTCGACATCGTCTCCGAGCAGCAACTGCGCCGGGTGTACGCGGAGCTCACCGAGGCCCTCGGCCGCCCCGAGGAGCTGCGGCCCGTGGTGCAGGCCATGGTGCCGCGCGGCGTGGACACCGTCGTGCGAGCCACCGTCGACCCCTCCATCGGCACCGTGCTGGCCTTCGGCCTGGCCGGGCCGCCGTCCGAACTGCTCGGCGACGTCGCCCACCGCCTGGTGCCCGTCACCGACCGCGACGCCGCGCAGCTCGTGCGCGCCATCCGCAGCGCCCCCATGCTCTTCGGCTGGCGCGGCGCGCGGCCGGTGGACACCGCCGCGCTGGAGGAGCTGCTGCTGAAGGTCTCCCGGCTGGTGGACGACCACCCCGAGATCGTCTCCGTCGAGCTGGAGCCGGTGGTCGTCGCGCCGCGCGGACTGGCCGTGCTGAGCGCCGCCGTGCGCCTCGCACCGCCCCCCGCGACCACGGACCTCGGCCCGCGCCGGCTCTCCGCCTGGTGACGCCCCGGCGCAGGCCGCCAAGGCGCCGGCACTCGGGCCTTAGGATGGGCCGCATGGCGAAGACCGGAACGACGACGCAGGGGCTGCGGGCGGCGATCGAACGCAGCGGCTACTACCCCGCACTGGTGGCCGAGGCCGTGGAGGCCGCGGTGGGCGGCGAGCCGGTCGCGTCGTTCCTCGTGCACCAGGAGACGACGTTCGACGCCAACGAGGTGCGGCGCCACGTCACCGTGCTGGTGCTGACCGCGACGCGCTTCATCGTCAGCCACACCGACGAGCAGGCGGCCGACAGCAGCTCCCCGGTGCCCTACGCCACCACCTCCACCGAGTCCGTCCGCCTGGAGCGCATCTCCTCGGTGGTCCTCAGCCGCGTGGTGGCCAACCCCGAGTCCTACAAGCCGGGCACGCTGCCCCGCGAGGTGGTGCTCACCATCGGGTGGGGCGCCGTCAGCCGCATCGACCTCGAACCCGCCGCCTGCGGCGACCCCAACTGCGAGGCCGACCACGGCTACACCGGCTCCACCACCGCCGACGACCTGTCGCTGCGGGTCAGCGAGGCCGGGGACGGGCCCGACACCGTGCGCCAGGCGCTGAAGTTCGCGCAGAGCTTGTCCGAGGCGACGGTGGCCGCCCGCTGATGGTCCAGCCCGCCCCCGCCGACGCCGCCTGGCCCGAACCCGCGCCGCTGGACCCGCGCACCGCGCCCGTCCCCGCCTACGGCACCGCCTCCCTGGCCGACCTGCTGCCCGCCGTGGCCGCCGGGCTCGGGGTGCCGGTCCACGACACCCGCCTGGAGCTCCCCCCGGCCGACCGGGCCTGCGTCTTCCTCGTCGACGGACTCGGCTGGGACGTGCTGCGCGCCCACCCCGAGCACGCGCCCTTCCTCACCTCGCTGCTGCCCGGCTCCGCCGGGGGCAGCGGGCGGCCCCTGACCTCCGGCTTCCCCTCCACCACGGCCACCTCGCTGGCGTCCGTCGGCACCGGCCGCACCCCCGGCGCACACGGGCTGCCCGGGTACGCCGTGCTCGACCCGGACAGCGACGCGCTGATGAACCAGCTCCGCTGGCAGCCCTGGACAAACCCCCACCTCTGGCAGCCGTACCCGACCGTCTTCCAGCTCGCCCACGCGGCCGGGGTGGCGACCAGCCAGGTGTCCGCCCCGCACTTCGCGCACACGCCGCTCACCGAGATCGCGCTGTCCGGCGGCACGTTCCTGGGCCGCCTGTCCGGCGAGGACCGCATGGACCTCGCCGCCGAGCGCCTGGCCGCCGCCGACCGCGCGCTGGTCTACACGTACTACGCGGACCTGGACGGCAACGGCCACCGCTACGGCGTCGACTCCGACGCCTGGCGCTTCCAGCTCGCCCACGTCGACCGGCTCGCGCAGCGGCTCGCCGAGCAGCTCCCGCCGCGCAGCGTGCTCTACGTCACCGCCGACCACGGCATGGTGGACGTGCCGCCGACCCCCGAGGCCCGCTTCGACTTCGACGAGGACTGGGAGCTGGGTGCGGGCGTGCGCCTGCTGGGTGGCGAGGGCCGGGCCCGGCACCTGTACGCCGTCCCCGGGGCCGCCGCCGACGTGCACGCCGTCTGGCGCGAGGTGCTGGCCGACCAGGCGTGGGTGGCCACCCGGGACGAGGCCATCGCGCTGGGCTGGTTCGGCCCGCCCGGCGCGGGCGTGGACGACCGGGTCTACCGGCGCATCGGGGACGTGGTGGTGGCGATGAACGGCACCGCCGCCGTCGTGGCCACCCGCACGGAGCCCAAGGAGTCCGCGCTGGTGGGCATGCACGGCTCCGTCACGGCCGCCGAGCAGCTCGTCCCGCTGCTGGAAGTGCGGAGCTGACGGCCGCCGCGCCCCGCGCGGCCGAGCACCGGCGAGCCGCCACCCCCGCGGCCTGCGCCGACGGGGACGACGCCCGCGGTGGCCGCCCGGCGCCCTTCCGCCCGGCGCCCCCACGTGACGCCTCCGACGCGCCCGACACGTCCGAAGGCTTCGCCGCCTTTGACGCCCCCCGACGCCCCCCGACGACGAAAGGGCAGCCCCGCCCCATGCCTGAACTGGTCTTCTTCAGCGGCACGATGGACTGCGGGAAGTCGACCTTGGCGCTGCAGATCCAGCACAACCGGAGCGCCAGGGGACTGATCGGCATGACCTTCACCCGCGACGACCGGGCGGGCGAGGGCCGCCTGTCCTCCCGCCTCGGCCTGGTGGCCGACGCCGTGGAGGCCGGGGACGGCTTCGACTTCCACGCCCATCTCGTGCGCCACCTGACCGCGGGCGGCCGTGCCGACTACGTCATCGCCGACGAGGCGCAGTTCCTCACCCCCGCCCAGATCGACCAGCTCGCCCGCGTCGTGGACGACCTGGGCATCGACGTCTACGCCTTCGGCATCACGACGGACTTCCGCACCCGCCTGTTCCCGGGGTCGCAGCGCCTCATCGAACTGGCGGACCGGGTGGAGGTGCTCCAGGTCGAGGCGCTGTGCTGGTGCGGCGCCCGCGCCACCCACAACGCCCGCACGGTCGGCGGGCGGATGGTGGTGGAGGGCGCGCAGGTCGTCGTCGGCGACGTCGCCGCGCGGGACGGGGCCGGGACGGACGGCGACACCGGAGCGCCGGGCGGCCCGGCGGGCGATGTCGGCTACGAGGTGCTGTGCCGGCGCCACCACCGGCGCCGGCTGACCGCCGCCGCGGCGCGGGCCGCGGCCCTCTCCCCGGACGTGCTGCCCGTCGCGGCGCCCGCCCTGCCCGCACCGCGCCGGTGAGGCGCGGTGCGGGCAGGGCGGCAGGCGGGCGGCGCGACGGCGCGCGGGCCGCGGGGCTGGGCGCCGGCGGGCTCCGGCCCGCGCGGCCTCAGCGCACGCCCCGGGTGACGGCGTCCTCCGGGTCGCGCAGGGTGATGACGGCGCAGTGGGCGCCCTCCGGGTCGGTGATCTGGGCCAGCCGCCCGTAGGGCGAGTCGAGCGGGCCGCGCACCACGTGGCCGCCCAGCTCCCGCACCGCGTCGGCCGTCGCGTCGGCGTCGGCCACGGCGAAGTACGTCGTCCAGTGCGGGCCCCGGTCGGCGGGCAGCGAGCGGCCCAGCCCCCGGATGCCGCCGATGGCCCGGTCCGCCACGCTGAGCGTCAGGTAGTCCCGGTCGGCCGGGCCCGGCGGGGTGAGCGCCTCCGTCGAGTAGGCGAACACCCGGGAGTAGAAGGCGCTGACCTCCGCGCCCTCGCGGGTGACGAGTTCGTTCCACACCGGGGTGCCCACGCTGCCGTCCGCCGGGGCGCCGGCGTGCTCGCCCGCCTGCCAGATGCCGAACGTGGCGCCGCTGGGGTCCGCGGCGATCGCCATGCGGCCGTCCCGCCCCGAGTCCAGCGGACCGACACCGACGGTGCCGCCGCAGTCGCGCACCAGGGCGCAGGTGGCGTCGGCGTCGTCGGTGGCCAGGTAGGGCAGCCACGTCACCGGCAGCTCGCGGCCCTCGGGCATCTCCCCGAGCCCGGCGACCTGCCGGTCCCCGAAGCGGGCCCACACCGAGGGCCCGTACGTGGCCGGGCCCTCCTCGAACTCCCAGCCGAACAGCTCGCTGTAGAACTTCTCACTGGCGGCCAGGTCGTGCACCATCAGGCTCACCCAGCAGGGCGTGCCCGGGGTGAACCGAGCGGCTCCCTCGGTCATCGGCGTCGTCTCCTTGGACCATCGTCGGGCCGTCGTCGTCGCGGCCGTGCGGGTGCGCGGCGTCCGGGGACGGGCGCCGGGCGCACCTACGGGGGCGGGCCGACAGGCCGCGTTGTGTGTGTACGGACGCGTGCGGTGTGTAGTCATCGTCGCACTCCGCACGGACAACGGGTACCCGGCCCCGGCGGGAAAATCGCGGTGCGGCCCCCATTCTCGCGCGGTGCGCGAGAATGCGCCCATGACACCCCTCATCACCGCGAAGGAACTCGCCGCCGCGCTGACCGACCCGGAACCGCCCGTCCTCCTCGACGTGCGCTACGAGGTGGGCGGCCCGCCCGGTCGTCCCGCCTACGCGGCCGGGCACCTGCCCGGTGCCGTCTACGTCGACCTCGACGCCGAGCTGGCCGGGCCGCCCGGCGCCGGTGGCCGTCATCCGCTGCCCGACCCCGCGCGGTTCGGGGCCGCCATGCGGCGCGCCGGGGTCCGCGCCGACCGCCCGGTCGTCGTCTACGACGGCGGCCAGGGCTGGGCCGCCGCCCGCGCCTGGTGGCTCCTGCGGCACACCGGACACTCCTCGGTGCGCGTGCTGGACGGCGGCCTCGCCGCGTGGGACGGGCCGCTGACGGCGGAGGTACCGGCTCCGGCGCCGGGGGACTTCGTGCCCGAGCCGGGGGCGACGCGCGTGCTCGACGCCGACGGGGCCGCCGCGCTCGCCGGGCGCGGCGTGCTGCTCGACGCGCGGACCGCCGAGCGCTACCGGGGTGAGGTGGAACCGATCGATCCGGTCGCCGGGCACATCCCCGGCGCCGTCAGCGCGCCCACCGGCGAGAACCTCACCGCCGACGGCACCTTCCGCTCCCCGCGCGAACTGGCCGAGCGGTTCGCCGCGCTGGGCGTCGGACCCGGGACGGAGGTGGGCGTCTACTGCGGCTCCGGGGTGTCGGCGGCGCAGCAGGTGCTCGCGCTCGCCCTGGCGGGCGTCGACGCGGCGCTGTACGTCGGCTCCTGGTCGCAGTGGTGCGCCGACCCCTCCCGCCCGGTCGCCACGGGCTGAGGCCGCCCGTTCGCGGGGCCCGGCGCCGGGCCCCGCGCGTGCGGGCTACTCCTTCTTGCGGCGGGTGCCGAAGACGATCTCGTCCCAGCTCGGCACGGCAGCGCGGCGCCCGGGACGCACGCCGTCGGCCTCCGCCTGACGGTCCGTCGTGCCGGTCAGCCGGTCGCGGTGGCCGCCCACCGACCGGGGCATGAGCACGTCCGCGTAGGCCGCTCCGGCGCTCGCCGCGGGGGCGGGCGGCTCCAACGGTTCGCGGGCGTCGGCCGGGTCCGCCTCGTCGGAGGAGACCGGCTCGGCCTCCGGCAGCGCCTGTTCGGGCACGACCATGTCGCCCCGGAAGCTGGGCACGGCTTCCAGCAGGCTGGTCAGCGAGTCCCGTTCCTCCCGCTCGGGCCGCGCCGGGGCGGGGCCCGAGTCGTCCGAGCCGCGCTCGCGCGGCAGCCGGGCGATCCGGGGGATGAAGGGCAGGCTCGGCTCCGGGGTGTCGTCGCTCTCCCCGAGCAGGCTCCGCGCCTCGTCGTCGAGCGCCTGGACCAGCCGCCGCGGCGGGTCGTACGTCCAGCTCGCGGAGTGCAGTTCGCCGGCGACGCGGTAGACGAGCAGCACCTCCCAGGTGCCGTCGTCCCGGCGCCAGGAGTCCCAGCGCACGGTGTCCTTCTCGGCGGAGCGCACGAGCAGCCGCTCGGCCACCGCCTCGCCCAGCGGCGGGCCGGTGTTCTCGCCGGGGCGGCGCACCGGCGTCTTCCTGGCCCGCTCGGCCATGAAGGCGCGCTCGGCGAGGACGGGGCCCTCGAAGCGGCGGACCCGCTCCACCGGGATGCCCGCGAGCTGGGCGACCTCCTCCGCGGTCGCACCGGCTCGTATCCGGGCCTGGATGTCGCGCGGGCGGAGGTGGTTCTCGACCTCGATCTCGATCTGGCCGAGGCGGGCGCGGTCGTTGCGGACGGCGGCGCGCAGCCGCTCGTCGATCGGCAGGGTGTACTCCGTGCTGTCGGCAGCCTTGAGCACCAGCCGTGTGCCGTCGTTGCTGACGGCCACGACACGCAGTTCGGGCATGGGAACCTCCCGGGTGGTGCCTGCCGACGTCACGTGCGTCGCTGCCCCCGCTGGACGAGTGTGGCCCGCCCGGGGTGCAGCCTGCCACAACCTTTGCCGACTTGCCCGGCGTGTCGGGCCCGCCCACCGGTCGGCCGCTGTGGCACGGTGACCGGTTGGCCACCCAGAGTGACAGATCCGTTCACGCTCCGCCACACCGGCCGGGCAGGTCGGGGCCAGGATTCGACACTACTCCATTAGAGCCAAGCGGGGAGGACCGGCGCGCCGCCGACCTTCCGCGGGTGCAAGGGAGTTGACGAAATCCACGGAAAAGTCCGTGATGTTCCCCCGGCGGGCGAGGGTGGCGGTGTTCACAGAAGCCGCGGAAGCGGAACTAACGGCACCGGTCAGGCGGTCCCACCGGTGTGCGCAGTGGAAAAGACGTGCGATCCGTGAAGTCCGCGACGGAGACGCGCCGGACGCCGGACACCGGTCGGCCGGGAGCAGCGGAGGAGCCCGCGGAGCGGGAGCCCGCGCGGGAGCGGGCCATCGACCTGACGGTGCCGCAGGTGGTGAGCAGTGCCCTGGCCGCGGTGATCGCCGCGGTCGTCGCCGGGCGGCTCGGCGTCTACGGCACCTTCGTCGGCGCCGGCGTGGTCAGCCTCGTCGCGACCACCGGTGGGCCGGTGTTCCAGCACCTGTTCCGGCGGACCGGCCAGCAGGTGCGGACGGTGGCCGTGCGGCCGTGGACGGGCGCCGCGCGGCAGCCCGCGCCGCCGGCCGACGACGGCACGCGGCCGCTGCCGCACGGCGGGGAGGCGCCCGCGGCGGAGCCCGGTGGCGGGAGCGACCCCGCGCGGGCGCCGCGGCCCGTGGCTCCCCGCCGGCGGCGGGCCACGCGTCGGGCGCTGCTGCCCGCGGCACTCGTCTTCGCCGTCGCCGTCGGAGGGCTGACGGCGTACGAGCTGGTCACCGGCGGCAGCGTGTCGGAGGGCACGGGCGCGGGCACCTCGGTCGGCCAGGTCTTCGGCTCCGGTGCCCCCGGCGGGACCGGGAGCACCGGGGAGACTGAAGCGCCGGGTGGCCGACCGGACGGGGAACGCGGCGCGGAGCCCGGTGCACGTCCGGACAATCCGCGGGAGTCGCCGGGCGGCGGTGCCGACCCGGAGGCGCCCGGGGCGGAGCCCGGAGCGGACGGCGCCGATTCACCCGAAGCGGGGAACGACGACGGCAGCGGGCAGGACACCCCCGCGGGGGAATCCCCCCACCCCGGCGCGTCCGCCCCCGCGCCCGAGCCCGGCGGCGGCACGGGCCCCGGCGCGGACGGCTCCCCGGGGCCCGACGGGGGCGACGGCGGCGCGGGGACCGGTGGTGACGGTGGCACCGGGCCGCCCGGGGAGGGGGACGGCGCGCCGCCGGAGGGCGGGCCCGTCCCGGGACAACCGGCCGCGCGGGGCGGGGAGCCGGGCGGGGCCGCGCACCCGTAGCCCGCCCGGCGCCGGAACCGCCTGCCCGGCGCGGACCGCGGCCCCGCCCCGGCCGGTGCGGCGCCCGGCCGGCGCGACGCGGGCGCCGGGCCCGGTGCGGCCCGGCCCGGTGCGTCAGGCCCCGAGCACGCGGCGCAGGTAGTCGTTGCCGAACAGCCGGTCGGGGTCCAGCCGGTCCCGCAGCGCGGTGAACTCCGCGAACCGGGGGTAGACGCCCGCCAGGTAGCCCGCGTCGCGGCGGTGCAGCTTGCCCCAGTGCGGCCGCCCGCCGTGCGCGGTCATGATGCGCTCGGCGGCGGCGAAGTAGGCGGCGTGCGGCGTGCCCCGGTAGACGTGCATCGCCAGGTAGGCCGTGTCCCGGCCACAGGCGGTGGAGAGCGGGATGTCGTCGGCGGGCGCGGTGCGCACCTCCACGGGGAAGCCGATGCGCAGCGGCGACCGCTCCACCATCGCCCTCAGCTCCCGCAGGGCCGGCATCGCCGCCTCGACGGGCAGCGCGTACTCCATCTCCACGAACCGCACCCGCCGCGGGCTGGTGAACACCTTGTACGGGATGTCGGTGTAGGAGCGGGCGGACAGCGCCCGGCTCGCGGCCCGCGCGAGGTGCGGGACGGTCGCGGGCACCGCCTTGCCGAGCGAGCAGGCGGCCTGGAAGACGCCGTTGGACAGCAGCTCGTCGTCGACCCAGCCGCGCACCCGGGGCAGCGGCCGCGCCGGGCCCTGGACGCGGTTGTTGCGCTTGGTGTTGCAGTTGCCGGTGTGCGGGAACCAGTAGAACTCGAAGTGCTCGTTCCGGGCGGCCAGCGCGTCGAACTCGGCGACGACGCGGTCGAAGGGCATCGGTTCCTCGCGGGCGTGCAGCAGGAACAGCGGCTCCACCCGGAAGGTCAGCTCGGTGATGACGCCCAGGGCGCCCAGGCCGATCCGGGCGGCGGCGAAGACGTCGGCGTTCTCGGTGGGCGAGCAGCGCAGCACCGTCCCGTCGGCGAGCACCATCTCCAGCCCGGCTATCTCGGCCGCCAGCGACGCGGAGTCCCGGCCGGTGCCGTGCGTTCCGGTGCTGACGGCGCCCGAGACCGTCTGCTCCATGATGTCGCCCATGTTGCTCAGCGACAGGCCCGCTCCGGCCAGCACCTCGTTGAGCTGCCGCAGCCGGGTGCCGGCGGCCACCGTCACCGTCCCGGCCGCGCGGTCGATCGTGCGCACGCCGCTGAGCCGCTCCGGGCGGACCAGCAGGCCGCCGGTGGCCGCGACCGCCGTGAAGGAGTGCCCGGAGCCGACCGCCTTGACCGTGAGGCCGTCCTCCGCGGCGCGCCGCACGTGCGCGGCGAGCGCCTCCGTCGTGGACGGCGTGACGGTGCGCTGGGGGCGGGCGACGGCACAGCCGGCCCAGTTCCGCCAGGTGTCCCGCCGGCCCCGGGACCCGGTGCTGCCGAGCGACGCGCTCACTGTCATCCTCCCTGCCGCGGCGGTGGTGCGGATCATACTCGCGTGCGGCGTGCGGGCGTCCGGCGTGCGAAAGCCTCTCCTGGGTAAAGACGTTGAGAGGCCGCGCGGCCGCCCAGGGCCGTGCGGGGAGAGGGGAAGGGTCGATGGCCGTCGAGAAGACCAGCGTGCTCGTGCTGGACAGCGCGGAACCGGAGGAACTGGCCGAGTTCTACGCCAAGTTGCTCGACGCGGAGGCACGGCTCGGCCGGCATCCCGACTACGTCGAGGTCACCGCGCCCGGGGGAGTGGCGCTGACGATCCGCCGGGACCGCTCCTACGCCCGGCCGAGCTGGCCGCGCCCGGAGAACTCGCAGGAGGCGCACCTGCACCTGCTCGTCGCGCAGCGGGACATGGACGAGGCGGAGCGCGAGGTGGTCAGCCTCGGCGGCCGCCCGCTGGACACCAAGGACAACGGAGGCACCCGCGACGTGCGGCTGTACTCCGACCCGGGCGGGCACCCCTTCGCCCTGGTCTCCCGGGAGAGCGGACTCGCCGCCTGAGAGCCGGCGCGCCGCCCGCGGGCCGCGGCCTCCCGGCCGCCACCGCGGAGCCCGCGCGGCCTGGGGCCGGACGGAGGGCGGCGGAGGGTCGGCGACCCGACGCCGACCCGGTGCGCGCCGGCCGGGTCAGCCCGGCCCGGCACCCCGCCCCGGGGCGTCGGGCAGGGGCCCGGACCCCGGTGCGGAAGCCGTCCCGGGCGCCGGCGGCCCCTGAGCGGCCGCGGCCCGCTCGCCCGGCGCGTCCGCGGCGGGGCCGACCCGGTCCGGCGGCGACACCGGCGGCGGGGCGAGGCGGCGGAAGCTCAGTGCGGCGACGAGCACGGCCCCGGTGCCCGCCACCGCGGGGACGGCGTACGCCTGCTCGGCACCGAGCGCGTCCACCGCCCGCCCGCCGACGGCCGCGCCGAGTGCCATGCCGACCGTCATGCCGGTGCTCGTCCAGGTCATGCCCTCGGTCAGCCGGGAGCTCGGCACCAGCCGCTGCACCAGGGTGACGGTGGTGATCATCGTCGGCGCGATGCTCAGCCCGGCGAGGAAGAGCGCGACCGCCAGGACCGGCAGGCCCGGCGCGAACTGCAGGGGCACCATCCCGGCCGCCACCAGGCACACGCCCAGCAGCCAGCGCCGGTGCACCGCCCCGCCCAGGTGGACCATGCCGAAGACGACGCCCGCCACCCCCGAGCCGAGCGCGTAGCCCGCCAGCAGCAGGCTCGCCGCCGCCTTGCGGCCCTCCTCCTCGGCGAACGCGACCGTCACCACGTCGATCGAACCGAAGATCGCGCCCAGCGCCAGCGCGGTGGTCACCAGCACCTTCATGCCGCGCGCGGCCAGGGCCGTGCCCCCGCGGTGCTGCCCGGCCGGATGCACCGGCGGCTCGGTGGCCCGCTGGGCGGTCAGCCAGAAGACGCCGACGAGCAGGAAGCAGGCGGCGGCCAGCGGGCCGGCCTGCGGGAACCAGGCCGTGGACAGGCCGATCGACAGGACGGGCCCGAGGATGAAGCACACCTCGTCCATGATCGACTCCCACGCGTACGCGGCGTGCAGCTCGCGCGGGCGCTCCCGGTAGAGCGCCACCCACCGCGAGCGGATCATGGCCCCGAGGCTCGGTACGCACCCGGCGCCGGCCGCGCAGGCGAACAGCGTCCACGTCGGCGCGCCCAGGACGGTGCTCGCCGTCACGCCGCCGACCGAGGCGACCGTCACCAGCGCCGCCGGGCGCAGCACCCGCCGCTGCCCGTACCGGTCCACCAGCCGGGAGACCTGCGGGCCCAGGGCGGCGGAGGAGAGCGCGACGGTCGCCGCGAGCGCACCCGCCAGGCCGTAGGCGCCGGTCAGCTCGGAGACCATCGTGACGATGCCGATGGCGAGCATGCCGATCGGCAGGCGGCCGAGCAGGCCGGCGGCGGAGAAGCCGAGGGTTCCGGGCGCGGCGAAGAGGGCGCGGTAGACCTGGGGCACGGGGCGGCTCACCCTGCAGACGGGAGGTAAGGCATCTACGGACGTGCACAGCTTACGGGGCGGGCCGTGGCCCGTCCGCCCCGCCCGGGATGGCAGGATCGGTCCCATGCCTGACGTGCGACCCGATCCCTACGACGCCCTGCTGCTCCTGTCCTTCGGCGGCCCGGAAGGACCCGAGGACGTCGTGCCCTTCCTGGAGAACGTCACCCGGGGGCGCGGCATCCCCCGGGAGCGCCTGGAGGAAGTCGGGCAGCACTACTTCCTCTTCGGCGGCGTCTCCCCGATCAACGCCCAGAACCGCGAGCTGCTGGCCGCGCTGCGCGCGGACTTCGCCGAGCAGGGGGTGGACCTGCCGGTCTACTGGGGCAACCGCAACTGGGCGCCGTACCTGACGGACACGCTGCGCGAGCTGGTCCGCGACGGCCGCCGCCGCGTGCTGGTCCTGGCCACCAGCGCCTACGCCTCCTACTCGGGCTGCCGCCAGTACCGGGAGAACCTGGCCGAGTCGCTGGCCACGCTCGTCGCGGAGGGCCTGGAACCGCCCCGGGTGGACAAGCTGCGGCACTACTTCAACCACCCCGGGTTCCTCACGCCGATGACCGAGGGGGTGCTCGACGCGCTGCACGCGCTGCCCGAGGACGCGCGGGAGACGGCGCACCTGGTCTTCACCACCCACTCCATCCCCACGGCCGCCGCCGACACCTCCGGCCCCACGGCCGCGCACGGGGACGGCGGCGCCTACGTCGCCCAGCACCTGGACGCGGCCCGGGTGATCGCACAGGCGGTGCGGGAGCGCACGGGGGCGGACCGGCCCTGGGAGCTGGTCTACCAGTCGCGCAGCGGTGCCCCGCACATCCCGTGGCTGGAGCCGGACGTCTGCGACCACCTGGAGGCCCTGCACGGCTCCGGAGCCCGCGCGGCCGTGCTGGTGCCGATCGGCTTCGTCTCCGACCACATGGAAGTGCTCTACGACCTGGACACCGAGGCGCTGGCCAAGGCCGCGGAGCTGGGCCTGCCCGTCGTGCGGTCCGCGACCGTGGGCGCCGATCCGCGCTTCGTCGCCGGGTTGCGCGAGCTGGTGCTCGAGCGAGCGGCCACCGAGCGGGGCGCGGAGCCCGAGCGGTGCGCCCTGGGCGCGCTCGGAGCCTCGCACGACGTGTGCCCGGTCGGCTGCTGCCCCGCCCGCGCCCCCCGGCCCGCCGCGGCGGGCGCCGACAGCTCCTACCGCTGAGAGGACCGCCGAGGATGACCGAGCCGCACGGCCTGACCGACGCGCTGCGCGACGAGCTGCTGGACGTGGCGCTGGAGGCGGCCCGCCGCGCCGGCGCCCTGCTGGTCGAGGGCCGCCCCGCCGACCTGGGCGTGGCCGCCACCAAGACCAGCCCCGTCGACGTCGTCACCGAGATGGACGTCGCGGCGGAGACGCTCATCAGCGGCTTCCTGGCCGACCGGCGGCCCGAGGACGGCCTGCTGGGCGAGGAGGGCGGCAGCACGGCGGGCACCAGTGGCGTGCGCTGGGTCGTCGACCCCATCGACGGCACCGTCAACTACCTCTACCAGCGAGCGGACTGGGCCGTCTCGGTCGCCGCCGAGCTGCACGGGGTGGCCGTCGTCGGCGTCGTCGCGGCCCCGGCGCGCGGCGAGGTCCACCACGCGGCGCTCGGCCAGGGGGCCCGGCTGGACGGCCGGCCGGTGCGCTGCCGCCCGAGCCCGCCGCTGGACCAGGCGCTGATCGCCACCGGCTTCAACTACGTGGCGGACGTGCGCGCCGAGCAGGCCGCCCTGGTGCGCGCGCTGCTGCCCCGGGTGCGCGACATCCGGCGCTCCGGCTCCGCCGCGCTCGACCTGTGCGACGTGGCCTGCGGCCGGGCCGACGGCTACTACGAGCGCGGCACCAACCCCTGGGACCGCGCGGCGGGCGCGCTGATCGCCCGCGAGGCCGGCGCGGTGACCGGCGGCCGCACGCCGGGCAGCCACCCCGACGAGGAGCTGAGCCTGGCGGCGTCCCCCGGCCTGTTCCCGGTGCTGCGCGAGACGCTCGTGTCGCTGGGGGCGTGAGCGGCGCACCACCGCCGCGGCCTGCGGGCGCCCGCCGGTCGCCGGTCGCCCGTCGCCGGACGCCGTGTGGCCCCCGTCCGCGGCGGACGGGGGCCACACGGGCCAGGGGTCGGCTTGTGGAGTCAGAGCACGGCCGAGACCTCGACGCCGTGCTCCTGGGCGAGACGGTGCAGGTCCTCGAGCTCCGCCTGCTCGACGTCTGCCAGGAAGTCGTCACCGGCCTCGCGAGCGCGGTTCAGGTCGTGCTCCGTGCTCTTTATGCGCTGCAGCAGCCCTGCGGTGAACGCGTCCATGGTGGCGCCCCCTCGTCGTGGGTCGGCGGCACGGGGGTGTGCCGGGGGTGGGGTGATCACGGCGTGGTCCCTGGCGGCAGGCGGTGCCGGGAACCGTCCGGACGTGCCGGTACGGGCCGCGGGTGGCATGCCACCTACTGGGCGTGATCGAGGGTGTGCATCCTTCCTCCCCCAGCCGCTCCCCGGGGAAACCTCGGGCACCGGAAAATTCCCTCCGTTCTCCCATCGGCCCCCGCCCCTTACGGACGGTTTATCGGCGTTCGTAGCAGGATGGGGGCGGGTGGCCGCGTCCCGGGCCGCCGATCGACCCTCCGCTCCCACAGGAAGGACCGTGCCGTGCGCGTACTCGTCGTCGAGGACGAGCAGCTCCTGGCCGACGCCGTGGCCACCGGGCTGCGCCGCGAGGCCATGGCCGTCGACGTCGTCTACGACGGAGCCGCCGCCATGGACCGCATCGACCTCAACGACTACGACGTCGTCGTGCTCGACCGCGACCTCCCCCTCGTCCACGGCGACGACGTGTGCCGCAGGCTGGTGGAGCTGGGCCTGCCCACCCGGGTCCTCATGCTGACCGCCTCCGGCGACGTCAGCGACCGGGTGGCGGGCCTGGAGCTGGGCGCCGACGACTACCTGCCCAAGCCGTTCGCCTTCAGCGAGCTGACCGCCCGGGTGCGCGCCCTGGGGCGGCGCACCACCGTCGCGCTGCCGCCCGTGCTGGAGCGCGCCGGCATCAAGCTGGACCCCGGCCGCCGCGAGGTGTTCCGCGACGGGCGCGAGGTGCAGCTCGCGCCCAAGGAGTTCGCCGTGCTGGAGGTGCTGCTGCGCGCGGAGGGCGCGGTGGTCTCCGCCGAGCAGCTACTGGAGAAGGCCTGGGACGAGAACACCGACCCGTTCACCAACGTCGTGCGCGTCACCGTGATGACGCTGCGCCGCAAACTGGGCGAGCCGCCCGTCATCCTCACCGTGCCCGGCGCCGGATACCGCCTCTGAGCACCCGGCCGCCGTCCCGCTGGAGCGCCCCACCATGACCTCCCCGCCCCCGCCCGCCCCGCAGCGTCCGCCGTACGCCCGCCCGGCCGGACCGCCCTCCGCGCCGCCGCGGCCCACCTGGGACCCGCCCGTGCCATCGAGCCCGTTCCCCGGGCTGCGGCCGACCATCCGCATACGGCTCACCCTGCTCTACGGCGGAATGTTCCTCATCGCGGGCATGGTGCTGCTGACGATCATCTACCTGCTGGCCGCGCAGGCCCTGGAGGACGGCGCCGCGCTGCCCGTGCGGGTCGTCGAGGGGCAGGTGCAGCTCACCTCGGACGTGTGCGACTTCCCCTACGGCGCCGATGTCAACGAGGTGGTGCGCCAGTGCCTGGCGCTGCAACGCCAGCTCGCGTTGGACGCGCTGCTGAAGAACTCCCTGCTCGCGCTGCTCGGCCTGGCCGTCGTGGCGTTCGCCTTCGGCTACGTCATGGCCGGCCGGGTGCTGGCCCCGCTGGGCCGGATCACCCGCACCGCGCGCCAGGTGGCCGGCTCCGACCTGCACCGGCGGATCGAGCTGGAGGGGCCGGACGACGAGCTGCGCGAGCTGGCCGACACCTTCGACGACATGCTCGACCGGCTCGACCGGGCGTTCACCGCGCAGCAGCGGTTCGTGGCCAACGCCTCGCACGAGCTGCGCACCCCGCTGGCGATCAACCGCACGCTGCTGGAGGTCCAGCTCGCCGACCCCGACGCGTCACCGGAGGTGCAGCAGCTCGGCAAGACGCTGCTGGCCACCAACGAGCGCAGCGAGCAGCTCGTGGAGGGCCTGCTGCTGCTGGCCCGCAGCGAGAACGAGATCGTCGACCGCAAGCCGGTGGACCTGGCCGAGGTCGCCGCTCGGGCGGTGGAGCAGGCGCGGGACGAGGCGGCAAAGAACGGCGTCGAGCTGCGCGGCACCCGCCGGCCCGCCTCGCTGCAGGGCAACGGCGTGCTCCTGGAGCGCGTCGCGCTGAACCTGGTGCAGAACGCCGTGCGCTACAACGCGCCCGAGGACGGCTGGGTGGTGGTGAGTACCGACGTCGAGCACGGGCAGGCGGTACTGACGGTGGAGAACACCGGCCCCCAGGTGCCGGCGTACGAGGTGGACAACCTCTTCGAGCCGTTCCGGCGGCTGCGCACGGAGCGCACCGGCAGCGACAAGGGGGTGGGCCTCGGACTCTCCATCGTCCGCTCGGTCGCCCGGGCGCACGGCGGGTCGGTCACGGCCACGCCGCGGGCGGAGGGCGGCCTGCTTATGCGGGTGGCCTTCCCGGTGTGAGGGCGCCCGGCGGACCGCCTCGCGGCATGTTCGCTAGGAGCGCAAAATGCGCCGTTGGTCGGCGTTCGCCCCTGGTCGACGGCGTCTGTGACGGAAGACACAGGGCGATTTCCGGCCGAGTGCGCCCGGTGGTCGCCAACCCGGCGGAAATCCTGGCAAAAACCAGGTTTCCGCAGGTCCGGAACGCGGGAAAGACCCGAGGCAGCCCGCGCGCCGGGCGTCAAGAGGGGCGCAGTACCCTCATGCGGCGCCCCAGCCGGTCACCCCTTCCGGGGGCCGATTGGGTGTCGTTTCCATAACAGGACTTGATGTGAGGCAAAATCTCCGCCTCGGGACGGGCACAAGACCGGCCCCTCGCGCGTTACGTGCGCTGAGACGTCACTGAACCCAGAGGGGGAGAACAGACATGGCTACGGACTACGACACTCCACGCAAGACCGATGACGACCTCAACGAGGACAGCATCGAGGAACTGAAGGCCCGGCGGAACGACAAGTCGGCCTCGAACGTCGACGTCGACGAGTTCGAGCAGAACGAGGGCATGGAGCTGCCCGGCGCCGACCTCTCCAACGAGGAACTCGCCGTGCGGGTCATGCCCAAGCAGCAGGACGAGTTCACCTGCATGAGCTGCTTCCTGGTGCACCACCGCTCGCAGCTCGCGGCCGAGAAGAACGGCCAGCCGATCTGCCGCGACTGCGCGGCCTGACCGGCGGACCGGCTGGTGAGCGGCGAAGACGCACGTGATGCCGAGCGGGGCCGTTCCGGCGACGGGGCCTCGCCCGCACCGGGCGGCGCCCCGTCGCCGAGCGCCCCGTCCAGCGCCACGCCCCCCGGCGCCGGGCCGGGCGGCACGCTGCCCGAGAAGGCCGCGCGCCACCGCGTCCTGGGCCGCCGCAGACGTGCCGAAGCCGCGCCGGGTGACGCGGCCGCGCGCGGCAGGCTCCGGGCGTTCGCGGGCGGCGTCGCGGACCGGCTCATCCAGACGGCGCCCCGCATCCCCGCGCGCTCCCTGGCCGCCCTGCGCGAGCAGTTCCCCGGCAAGGGCCCGGAAGAGATCGCCGACGCCCTGGTGGCCACCGCGATGAAAGGTTCCGCCACGGTCGGCGCCGGGGTCGGCGCCGCCGCGATGCTGCCGGTGCCCCCCGCCATGCCCGCGGAGCTGACCGCCGAGATCGTCGGCGTCGCCTCCGTCGAGCTGAAGTTGATCGCCGAGCTGCACGAGCTCTACGGGCTGCGCCCACCGGGCAACGCCCGGCAGCGCGCCGCGGCCTACCTCACCTCGTGGGCCCACCAGCGCGGCGTCGACCCGCTGGCTCCCGCGACGCTCAACGCGGCGCTGGGCGGGCAACTGCGCCGGGAGCTGCGCCAGCGCCTGCTCAAGCGCACCCTGCGCAACCTGCCCAACCTCGCCCCGTTCATGATCGGCGCGGTCGTGGGCGCGGCGATGAACCGCCGCGAGACCCGCAAGCTCGCCGACGACGTCCGCGCGGACCTGCGCCGCCGGCAGGTGCCGTGGGACCGGCTGCCGCCCGCCGCTCAGCGGGCCGCCGACGCCCCCTCGCCCAGCGCCGACACCAGTCGCTGAGGCCGACGCGTGGAGAGGTACACGTACGGCGTCGGGTCCTGCGGGTCGGTGACCTCGATCCGCACCGCCGTCGGCACGTAGGCGCGCAGGACCATGAACGCGCGCGGATCGGCCTTGTGCGTCCGCCAGGCCCGCGCCTCCTCCGCGTCCAGCGCCGTGGCCGTGCCCAGCGCGCTCAGCGGGATGCGGGCGCTGCCCGCCACGAGGGAGTCCGCGACCACCCGCACGCGCACCGAGCCGTACGCGCTCACCGCCGCCGCGGCCACCGCGGCCCCGGCCACCAGCGCGGCCAGCATCGGCAGCGGCCCCAGCGGCAGCACCACCAGTCCCAGGGTGAGCCCGGCCAGCAGCGGGATGGTCAGCCACCAGGACCGGGGCGCTGTCAGACGTTCGTCGTACGGCTGCATGCCCCTCAGCTTGGCACGTCACCGGCCCCGGGGGTACGGCACCCGTGTGGCCCGGGCGGCGACGGCGGTAGGGTCTGCTGACGTGACATCTCAGAGAACCTCGCTGACGCCGCCGGCGGACGCGCGCCCGCCCGAGCGCCACCCTGACGCCCCCGCGCCGGGTGAGCCCCTCGGCTCCCACTACGACCGGTGCTTCGGCTGCGGCTCCGAGCAGCCGCACGGCCTGCACCTGGACGCCCGGGCGGGCGAGGACGTTAACGTCACGGCCGAGTTCACCGTCAAGCCCGAGCACCAGGGCGCCCCCGGCCTCGCCCACGGCGGCGTGCTGGCCACCGCGCTCGACGAGACGCTCGGCTCCCTGAACTGGCTCATGCACACGATCTCCGTCACCGGCCGCCTGGAGACCGACTTCCTCCAGCCCGTCCCGGTCGGCTCCGTGCTGCACCTGGACGCCCGGGTCACCGCCGTGCACGGCCGCAAGATCTACTGCACCGCCACCGGCCGCGTCGGTGGCCCCGACGGCCCGGTGGCGGTCCGGGCCGACGCCCTGTTCATCGCGGTCAAGGTCGAGCACTTCGTGAGCAACGGCCGCGAGGAGGAGATCCAGGCCGCGATGAACGATCCGGACCAGATGCGCCGGGCCCGCGCCTTCGAGGTCAACCCGTGAGCGCACCGCGACGGCCCGTGGAGGTCCTCGTCCGGCGGCTGGACGCCCAGGTGCCGCTGCCGGGCTACGCCCACCCCGGCGACGCGGGCTGCGACCTCGTCACCACCGAGGAGTGCGCCCTGGCCCCGGGCGAGCGGGCCGTGCTGCCCACCGGGCTGGCGATCGCGCTGCCCGACGGATACGCCGCATTCGTCCACCCGCGTTCGGGCCTGGCCGCCCGGCTGGGTGTGGCCCTCGTGAACGCCCCGGGAACCGTGGATGCCGGGTACCGTGGAGAGATCAAGGTGATCGTGGTCAACCTGGACCCGCGCGCGACCGTGCGGTTCGCCCGCTTCGACCGCATCGCCCAACTCGTCGTCCAGCAGGTCGAGAAGGCGCGGTTCCACGAGGTGGCGGAGCTGCCGGGGTCGGCACGGTCCACCGGAGGCTTCGGCTCCACGGGCGGATTCAACACCAACGTTGCGGTCGACGGCACGAAGGCCGCCGACCTGAAGGGACAGTGACGTGTTCGGACGTCGCAAGCGTGCCGAGAAGGAAGCGAAGCTCTCGGCGGACATCACACCGGCGGACGCCGACGAGGCCGCGGCCGACGACGCGGCGGAGGGTGGCGCGGACCGCGCGGAGAACGTGGAGAACGCGGAGAACGCGGAGAACGCCGAGAACGAGGCCGCCTCCCGCGTCAAGCTGCCCCCCGCCCCCCGCCCCGACGGCCCCTGGGACCTCTCCGAGCTGAGCAAGCCCGCCGAGGGCCGGGTCGACCTCGGCGGCCTGTTCGTGCCCGGTGTGCAGGGCATGGAGCTGCGGGTGGAGGTCGCCGGGGACGCGATCGTCGCCGCGACCGTCGTGCTGCGCGACAGCGCCATCCAGCTCCAGGCGTTCGCCGCCCCCAAGCGCGAGGGCATCTGGGACGAGATCCGCGAGGAGATCGGTTCCGGGATCACCCAGCAGGGCGGCGTCGTCGACGAGATCGAGGGCCCGCTCGGCTGGGAGCTGCGGGCCCAGGTCCCGGTGCGGCTGCCGGAGGGCAAGAACGGGGTGCAGGTCGTGCGCTTCGTCGGCGTCGACGGCCCGCGCTGGTTCCTGCGCGGCGTCATCTCCGGCCAGGGCGCGGTGCAGCCGCAGGCCGCCGGGGTGCTGGAGCAGATCTTCCGCGACACGGTGGTCGTGCGCGGTGACGCGCCGATGGCCCCGCGCGACCCGATCGTGCTGAAGCTCCCGCAGGACGCGGAGATGGTGCCCGACGGCGTCCAGCAGGACGACGCCTCCCAGGGCTCCCGCTTCGCCGGCGGCATCGACAAGCTCCAGCGCGGCCCGGAGACCACGGAGGTCCGCTGACCACGGAGGTCCGCTGACCCGGCCGGGGCCCGGGCGGCCCGTCCGACCGGGCGGGGCGCCGGGGCCCCGGACCGTGGGGAGGGCCGGAAGCCGTGGGTGGCCCTGCGCCGGGGCCGGTGCCGGCTGCCGCCGCACGGCAGGCGGGCCGTCCAGCTCTCGGCCGGGGGCCGGTGCGCCGGTCGGCTCACTCGGTACGGCGCGCTGAGTCCCCGCCCCGGTCGGCACGCCCGCTCCGGGCTCTCCGCCCCCGGGCCCGTGGCCCCGACTGGGGGATGGCGGCCGACCGGCAGGAGTCGGTCGCGCGCCCGCCGCGGTACCCCGCCTCCCAGCTCCCGGGAGGGCCTCGCGCCCGTGGCCGGCACGCCCCGCTCCGGGCACCGCGCCCGCTTCGCCGCCGGCCGCGGCCCCGGGCGGCGCGGGCCGGGGGAGCGCGGTCAGCGGCGCGTGGGAAAGTGAACGTCATGGCACGTGGCACGCTGCGCATCTACCTGGGCGCCGCCCCCGGCGTGGGGAAGACGTACGCCATGCTGTCGGAGGCCCGGCGCAGGCGCGGACGCGGGACGGACGTCGTCGTCGGCTACGTCGAGCACTACGGCCGTCCCCGCACCGAGGAGCTGCTCGAAGGGCTGGAGGTCGTGCCCCGCGACGCCGACGGCGAGATCGACGTGCCCGCCCTGCTGGCGCGGGCGCCGCGCGTGGCCGCCGTGGACGAGCTGGCGCACACCAACGCCCCCGGCGCCCGCAACGCCAAGCGCTGGCAGGACGTCGAGGAGCTGCTCGACGCCGGGATCGACGTCATCTCCACCGTCAACATCCAGCACCTGGAGTCACTCGGTGACGTGGTGCAGTCGATCACGGGGGTGCGGCAGCGGGACACGGTGCCGGACGCGGTGGTGCGCCGGGCGGCGCAGATTGAGCTCGTGGACATGTCGCCGCAGGCACTGCGCCGCCGCATGGCGCACGGGAACGTCTACCCGCCCGACCGCGTCGACGCCGCGCTGGCCGACTACTTCCGCCCCGGCAACCTCACCGCCCTGCGCGAGCTCGCCCTGCTGTGGACGGCGGACCGCGTCGACGAGTACCTCCAGCAGTACCGCGACGAGCACCGCATCCGCTCCACCTGGCAGGCCAGGGAGCGCATCGTCGTCGGCCTCACCGGCGGGCCCGAGGGCCGCACCCTCCTCCGGCGGGCCGCCCGGATGGCGGCCAAGGGCTCGGGCGGCGAGCTCCTGGCCGTGCACATCGCCAGCCGGGGCAGCCGCCCGTCCGCCGCGCCGCACGCGGAGCTGGCCGAGCAGCGCGCGCTCGTCGAGGCGCTGGGCGGCACCTTCCACCACGTGCTCGGGGACGACGTCCCGGCGGCGCTGCTCGACTTCGCCCGGGGCGTCAACGCCACGCAGATCGTGCTCGGCTCCAGCCGCCGCAAGCCGTGGCAGTACGTGTTCGGGCCTGGAGTGGGCACCACGGTCGCCCGCGACTCCGGGCCGGACCTGGACGTCCACATCGTCACCCACGACGAGGTCGCCCGGGGCCGGGGGCTGCCCTCCGCCCGGGGTGCCCGGCTCGGCACGGCGCGCACCGCCGCGGGGTGGGCCGTCGCACTCGCCGCCCCCTGGCTGCTCACCGGGCTGCTGCTGGCCGTGGAGACCGACGTCGGCTTCACCAACACGGTCCTGTTCTTCCTCACCCTCACCGTCGCCTCCGGGCTCGCCGGGGGCCTGCCGCCCGCGCTGGCCTCGGCGTTCGTGTGCTCCGGCATGCTGAACTACTACTTCTCCGACCCGCCGCACACCTGGACGGTCACCGACGCGGAGAACGTCGTCGCCATCGTGATCTTCCTCTTCGTCGCCACGGCGGTCGCCTCCGTGGTGGACCTCGCCGCCCGCCGCACCCAGCAGGCCGTGCGGCTGCGCGCGGAGTCCGAGACGCTGTCCGTGCTGGCCGAGGGTGTGCTGCGCGGGGAGGACTCCCCGGAGGCGCTGCTCAGCAGGGTCCGCGAGACGTTCGCCATGAACGCCGTCGCCCTGCTGGAGCGGGAGCGGGACGGCCCCTGGACGCGGGTGGCCGGCGTCACCGCGCCCGGCGGGCGTGCGCCGCGTCGGCCGGAGGACGGCGAGGTGGACGTACCGGTGGGCGACCGCCGCACGCTCGTGCTGGCCGGGCGCATGCTTCCGGCCGCCGACCGCAGACTGCTGGCGGCCTTCGCGGCCCAGGCCGTCGGCGCGCTGGACCGGCAGCGGCTGCTGGGCGAGGCCGAGCGGGCGCGGGAGCTGGCCGAGGGCAACCGCATCCGCACCGCGCTGCTCGCCGCCGTCAGCCACGACCTGCGCACGCCGCTGGCCGCCATCAAGGCCGCCGTCACCTCGCTGCGCTCCGACGACGTCGCGTGGTCCGAGGCCGACGAGGCGGACCTGCTGGCGGCCATCGAGCACGGCGCCGACCGGCTCGACCACCTGGTGGGCAACCTGCTGGACATGTCCCGGTTGCAGACCGGCACGCTCACCCCGCTCATCCGGGGCACCGGCCTGGACGAAGTGGTGCCCCGGGCGCTGGGCGGCGTCCCCGCGCACAGCGTCGCGCTGGAGCTGCCCGAGGGCCTGCCCGCGGTCGCCGTCGACCCGGGGCTGCTGGAGCGGACGGTGGCCAACGTGGTCGAGAACGCCGTCAAGTACGGGCCGCCCGGCGTCCCCGTCACCGTCGCGGCCAGCGCCCTGCACGACCGCGTGGAGGTCCGCGTCGCCGATCGGGGCCCGGGCGTGCCCGACAGCGAGAAGAACCGTATCTTCGAGCCGTTCCAGCGCCACGGCGACGCCCCGCGCGGCGTGGGCGTCGGACTCGGCCTCGCGGTGGCCCGCGGCTTCGCCGAGGCCATGGGCGGCACGCTGTGGGCCGAGGACACGCCGGGCGGCGGCCTCACCATGGTCCTGACGCTGCGCGCCGCCACGGGGGAGCGGGGCGCGCGATGAGAGGAGAGCCCATGCAGCGGGTCCTCGTGGTCGAGGACGAACCGCAGCTCGTGCGCGCCCTGGAGATCAACCTCCGGGCCCGCCGGTACGCGGTCGACACGGCCCGTGACGGCGCCACCGCGCTGCGCCTGGCCGCCGAGCGCCGGCCCCACGTGATCATCTTGGACCTCGGCCTGCCCGACATGGACGGCGTGGAGGTGATCCGCCGCGTCCGCGCCGCCGGCCGCGTGCCCATCCTCGTGCTGTCCGCGCGCCACACCTCCGACGAGAAGGTCGGCGCGCTGGACGCGGGCGCGGACGACTACGTCACCAAGCCCTTCGGGATGGACGAACTGCTCGCCCGGCTCCGCGCCGCCGTGCGCCGCGCCGAACCGGCCCCGGACGCCGACGCCGGGGGAGGCGTGGTGGAGACGGCCACGTTCACCATCGACCTCGTGCGCAAGAAGGTGCACCGCGACGGCGGCGACGTGCGGCTCACCCCGACGGAGTGGCACCTGCTGGAAGTGCTGGTGCGCACCCCGGGGCGGCTGGTGGGCCAGAAGCAGCTCCTGCGGGAAGTGTGGGGGCCCTCCTACGGGCGCGAGACGAACTACCTGCGCGTCTACATGGCCCAACTGCGCCGCAAGCTGGAGGCCGACCCCTCCCACCCGCGCCACTTCCACACCGAGCCGGGCATGGGGTACCGCTTCGAGCGGTGAACTCCGGGCAGCGCCGGAACACGTCCCGGACGCCTTCCGGCAACGGAAACGTGAACCTGCTCACCGGGGTTGCCGCCCGCCGCGAAGGGCGCCGTAGGCTGGCACGTATGAGCGGTAGCAGCAACCCCGAGGCCGTGGGCAAGCGGGCCAACGGCCGGATACGGCGCCTTTTCGGCCGGTTCCAGACGCCGGACGCGCCGGAGCGCCCCGCACCGCGCCGGGACACCTCACTCAGCGGCTGCACCAAGATCTGCGATTGCGCCGACCGGCAGATCGTCAAGGTGACCGGGACGCTGCGTACCGTTACACTCCGCCCCCGGGCCGGAGTGCCCGCGCTGGAGGCCGAGCTGTTCGACGGCTCCGACTCGCTGGACGTCGTCTGGCTGGGCCGACACGCCATCGCGGGCATCGAACCGGGCCGTACGCTGATCGCCTCGGGCCGGATCGCGATGAACCGCGGCCGCCGGGTGCTGTTCAACCCCAAGTACGAGCTACGACCGTGGGACAGGAGCAGCGAGTGACCTCACTCGACAAGCCGACCACCGAGCAGGGGGGCCCGGAGCCGGAGGGGCCGTCGGCCCCGCCCGCGGGCCCCGCCCCGGCGGGGGCACCGGCCTCGGCGGGGGCACCGGCCTCGGCTCAGGCCCCGACCCCGGCCCCGGGCGGACCTCCCTCGGCGTCCCCCGTGGAGTCGGCGTCCGCGTCGGCGTCCGCGCCCGCCGTGCCGCCCGTCGCGGACCAGGAGGTCACCAAGGCCGCCTTCCTGGAGGCGTTCGGCGGCGCCCGGGGCATGGTGGAGACCACCGTCCCGGGCCTGGTCTTCGTGCTGAGCTACACCATCAACCGGGACATCCACGTCTCCGCGATCGCGGCACTCGGGCTCTCCGCGCTGATGGCGGTCCTGCGCCTGCTGGGCCGGGGCACCGTCAAGCACGCCTTCAGCGGTGTGTTCGGCGTGGCCATCGGCGCCGTCTTCGCGATGATGTCCGGCGAGGCGCGGAACTTCTACCTGCCGGGCATGCTCTACACGCTCGGCCTGGCCGTGGCCTACCTGGGCACGTCCCTCGCCGGCGTCCCGCTCCTGGGCATCATCCTGGGCCCGCTGTTCAAGGAGAACCTCTCCTGGCGGACGCGGAACCCGGGGCGCAAGAAGGCCTACACCAAGGCGAGCTACGCGTGGGGCCTGGTGCTGCTGGCGAAGTCGGCGATCACGTTCCCCATCTACCTGTGGGGTGACGCCACCCAGCTCGGCTGGCTGCGCGTCGCGCTCGGCATCCCTCCGTTCCTGCTCTGCGTCTACCTGACCTGGATCTTCCTGGTCAAAGCGCCGCCGCCCATCGACGTCTTCGCGGAGATGGAGGCCAAGGAGCGGCAGGAGAAGGCCGACGCCGAGGCCCGCGCCCGCGCGGAGCGCGAGCCCACCGCGCCCGCGCCCGCCCCACCGACCAGTGGCCCCGAGGCGCCCGGCGAGCGCTGAGACCAGCGCCTACGCGTTCGGCGGCCCGCGCGCGGGGCGCGCCGCGAGCACCGGCGGCCGCCGTGCGGGCGCCTGGGCGGAGGCGGGCGTCGGACGTGTCTCGGGGGCGCCGTGCGCGTGGGCGCGGGTGTGGTCGGTGCCGGGTTGGCCGGTTGTGGGCCGGCGCCGACGTGAGGTGCGCGGGGGCTGGGGCGGGACGTGCCGCGGGCAGCGGGGCCGCCGTGGGCGGTGGCCGGTAGGCGGGTGTGGGCTGTGCCGCGGCCAAGGGGCGCGGGGCGCCACCCGCCCGGTCGGTCCCGTGGTGCCTGGTGGACGCCGCGGCGGCGCCCTGCACGCAGCGGCCGGGTGCGGGGCGCAGGCGCGAGCGTCGACCCCGCCGGTGAAGGCGGGCGGGGAGACGGGCGTCAGGCGCGGTCGGGCCGGGCGGAGCGGGGCCGGCGGGCGGGGACGGGCCTCACAGGCCGCCGCCGTCCGCTTCGCGGCGTACCGACAGCAGGTCCTCCAGCTCGCGCTCGCGGGCCGGAGCGGCGACGAACAGCAGCTCGTCCCCGACCTCCAGGGCGTCCTCCGGGCTCGGCGTGAGCACCCGGGCGCCCCGGATGATGGTGACGAGCGCGGTGTCCAGCGGCCACGACACGTCGCCGACGCGGGTGCCCGCCAGCGCGGCCTCGGGGGGCAGCGTCAGCTCCACCAGGTTGGCGTCGCCCTGGCTGAAGCGCAGCAGCCGCACCAGGTCGCCGACGCTGACGGCCTCCTCGACCAGCGCGGACATCAGCCGCGGCGTCGAGACCGCGACGTCCACGCCCCACGCCTCGTTGAACAGCCACTCGTTCTTCGGGTTGTTCACCCGGGCCACCACGCGCGGCACCCCGTACTCCGTCTTGCTGAGCAGCGAGACGACGAGGTTGACCTTGTCGTCCCCCGTCGCGGCGATCACCACGTTGCAGCGCTGGAGCGCCGCCTCGTCCAGCGCGGAGATCTCGCAGGCGTCGGCCAGCAGCCACTCGGCCAGCGGCACCCGCTCGACGGCGATGGCGCTGGGCGCCTTGTCGATGAGCAGCACCTCGTGCCCGTTCTCCAGCAGCTCACCGGCGATCGACCGGCCGACCGCGCCCGCTCCGGCAATCGCGACTCTCACCGCTGTTGCTCCCCTGCCTCGTCGGGCCCGTGGTCGAAGGCGGCCTCCACCTCGCCGACCTGGTCGCTGCGCATCAGGACGTGCACCAGGTCGCCTTCTTGGAGGACCGCCTGCTGGTCGGGCAGCATGGCCTCGCCCAGCCGGGTGATGAAGGCGATCCGCACCCCGGACTCCGCCTCCAGGCGGGCGGCGGGCTGACCGAACCAGGCGGGGGAGACGTGCACCTCCGCGAGCTGGACGCCACCGGTCGGGTCAAGCCACAGCGGCTCCGCGCCCGCGGGCAGCAGCCGCCGCAGCATCTGGTCGGCCGTCCAGCGCACGGTGGCGACGGTGGGGATGCCCAGGCGCTGGTAGACCTCGGCGCGGCGCGGATCGTAGATGCGGGCCGCGACGTTCTGCACGTCGAACATCTCGCGGGCCACCCGGGCGGCGATGATGTTGGAGTTGTCGCCGCTGCTGACGGCGGCGAACGCGCCCGCCTCCTCGATCCCGGCCTCGCGCAGCGTGTCCTGGTCGAAGCCGACGCCGGTCACCCGGCGCCCGCCGAAACCGGACCCCAGGCGCCGGAACGCCGTCGGGTCGCGGTCGATGACGGCGACGGTGTGGCCCTGGTCCTCCAGGGTTCTGGAGAGCGCGGCGCCGACCCGGCCGCACCCCATGATGACAATGTGCATGAGGCCGCTACCCCACACCTTCCCCTGCTGTGATCACCTGGGTAAACACCGTAACGCTACCCGCCCGGGGCCGCGTCGTCGCCATCGAGGTGCGCCCGTGTCCGCGCGCGGCACTAGACTGGAACGCTGCCCCTCCCGCCTTCCCGTTCCCTGGAGCCTTCTCTCATGTCCACCGCAGCATCCCCAGGGACGAGCCCCGCGCCCGAGCAGCCCGAGCAGTCAGCGTCCCTCGTCGGGCACGAGTTCGAGGTCGAGGTGGGGCCGGTCGCCCACGGCGGCCACTGCGTCGCGCGGACCGGTGCGGGGCAGGTGCTGTTCGTGCGGCACACGCTGCCCGGCGAGCGCGTCGTCGCCCGCGTCACCGAGGGCCGCGCCGACTCCCGCTTCCTGCGCGCCGACGCCGTCCGCGTCCTGGACGCCGCCAAGGACCGCGTCGAGGCGCCGTGCCCCTTCTCGGGCCCCGGCCGCTGCGGCGGCTGCGACTGGCAGCACGCCAAGCCCGGCGCCCAGCGCCGGCTGAAGGCCGACGTCATCACCGAGCAGCTCGCCCGGCTGGCCGGCCTGACGCCCGAGGACGTGCAGTGGGACGGCACCGTGGAGCCGGTACCCGGCGACAAGGTCCCACCGGGCGAGGTCCCCGCCTGGCGCTCGCGCGTCCAGTACGCCGTCGACGCCGAGGGGCGCCCCGGCTTCCGCCGCCACCGCTCGCACGAGGTCGAGCCCGTCGACCACTGCCTCATCGCCGCCGAGGGCGTCAGCGAGCTCGGGGTCGAGCGCCGCACCTGGCCGGGCGTGGCCTCCGTCGACGCCGTCGCCGCCTCCGGCTCCACCGACCGGCAGGTCATCGTCACCCCGGTGCCGGGCGGCCGACTCCCGCTGGTCGAGCTCGACCGCCCCGTCTCCGTGCTGCGCGCCGAGGAGCAGCACGGCCGCGGCGGGGAGAACCGCACCGTGCACCGGGTGCACGGCCGCCCCTTCGTCCGCGAGCGCGCCGACGGCCGCACCTGGCGCGTGGGCGCCGGCGGCTTCTGGCAGGTCCACACCCAGGCGGCGGACCTCCTGGTCGACGCCGTCATGCGCGGCCTCACCCCGCGCAAGGGCGAGACCGCCCTGGACCTCTACTGCGGCGTCGGCCTGTTCGCGGGCGCCCTGGCCGACCGGGTGGGAGAGCGCGGCGCCGTCCTGGGCATCGAGTCAGGCAAGCGCGCCGTCGAGGACGCCCGGCACAACCTCGCCGACTTTCCCCGCGTCCGCGTCGAGCAGGGCCGCGTCGAACGCGTCCTGCCCCGCACCGGCATCACCGAGGCCGACATCGTCGTCCTCGACCCGCCCCGCTCCGGCGCCGGTCGCGCCACCGTCCAGCTCCTGGCCGACCTCACCCCCCGCCGCATCGCCTACGTCGCCTGCGACCCGGCCGCCCTCGCCCGCGACCTGCGCTACTTCGCCGACGCCGACTACCGCCCCCGCTTCCTCCGCGCCTTCGACCTCTTCCCGATGACGCATCATGTGGAGTGCGTGGCCATCCTCGAACCGGCCGCGAAGGGCTCCTGACCTGCAGTTTTGCGTGTGCGCATTATGTGCGGTGTGGGCGTTACGGGCGATACCTTGACGCTGAAATGACGCTCGTGACGCTCATTTGACGCCCGCTCTGAAGGTGTGTCAGGTGCCTTGTCGGGCAGGTCAGATCCCGACAAGGTGGCGAGTATCGATGGGGCGCCGAGGGCAGGCGACGCTGAGCATGGACCTACTGAGTCGTGCTGATCAGATGTCCCGGAAGAGACCAGCCAGCGTTGTGACCTGCCACGATGAAGGGGCTTTGCTCACTGACCTGCGCAGATAGTCTTTCGGTTGTTTCACGCTCATGCCGGTTGATGGGGTTGGAAGTCCCAGAAAAGTCCCAGAGGGCTCCCACGGCTGCCGGTGCCCTTTCGGTTCTACTCGACGTAGGAGGGAGCGCCGACGCCGAGACCTGTGCGCTGGCGGTCGCCTTGATCGGACGGCAGCACGGGCTCCCTGGAACGCTTGCCCGTAGGCCACCCCGCAGGCGCGGGGGCACCGAGGATCGTGGCTCACACGAGGCTGCTGTACGGAGGATCACCCCCGCAGGCGCGGGGAGCAGGAAGACGGCCCGCAGGCCGTCGCGAGCGTGTGGGGACCACCCCCGCAGGCGCGCGGGGAGCACTGCGGGTCCTGCAACCCCGACAAGATCGGTGAGGGACCACCCCCGCAGGCGCGGGGAGCACACCGACGCCGACGGCAAGCCGCTGGCGGGCACGGGACCACCCCAGGCGCGGGGAGCACCGGCGTAAGGCTCCGGTGGAGGCCCTCACGCCGGGACCACCCCCGCAGGCGCGGGGAGCACTTCCTCGTCCTTCTCCCCGCACAGCCGGGAGAGGGACCACCCCCGCAGGCGCGGGGAGCACGTCGGGATGCCCTCGTACTCGGCGGCGACCTGGGGACCACCCCCGCAGGCGCGGGGAGCACTGGAGCTGACCAGCGGCTTTACCGTGTCCGACGCCTGTTTTTACTCACTAGTGGAGATTCGGGCATAGGGGACAATTGTTGATCTGGTCGTTCAACTGCTCGGCGAAGCGTGGCGTCATCTACTATCGCTTCCCGAAACGGCGTCGTTTGGCTGCCTTGCTCCAGCCTCGCTGTGGGTTCTGCGACGTGCGTGCTGGTCCGCCGAAGCTGTCGGCGTTCGGGCGGTGGATCAAGGTCAGTCCTTCGTGGTCGAGGGGCTGCCAAGCGTGATCGTGGCTCTCGAACGTGAAGCCCTGCTCGTTGTCGGTCTGGTACGCCAGCAGCGCTCGCCCTTTCCCCGAGTATTGCCTCACCTCGGCCCACAGGACGTCCCGCACCCGGGCCGAAGGCGAGCCGAGGAACACGCCGGGAGAGATCTCCAGCAGCCAGCGTGTGAGGAACCCCCGTAGGCCCGATGGGCAGTTGGCGAGGACGATGATGGTCACCAGATGGGTTCCTCGTCGTGGTTGCGTCCGCTCTCGATGTGGCGGTTGCCATCGGTCAGCAGGGTCACGTTGTCCCCAGCGTCTGATGTGTCGCGGGTTCCGTCGTAGCTCAGCAGGTTTTTGATGTCCCGTACGCAACGGTCGAGGAGTCCGGTCTGGTTGATGCGGTCCCGCAGCGCTCTCCGCGTGCGTGTTGCGACGTCCTCCGTGCCCTCCGCTGCCGCGTCGAACGCGGCGGGGATGGCTACTTCGGTCTTGTAGAGGTCGGCGATGTCCAAGACGAAGGAACGCTCGTGTCCGGAGTGCACGAAGCCCAGGCCCGGTGAACAGCCGAGGGCGGTGACGACGGCGTGGGCGATGCCGTACATGCACTGGGCGGCTGCGGTCACTCCCTGGTTCGGCGCGTCACCGGCGGAGAAGTCCTCGCGGTGGTATTCGCGGCGACGCCACGGCACGCCCGTACGAGTTGATTCCCTGCGGTAGCACTCCTTGAGGCGGCGGCCCTCCATCTGCAGGAGTTCTTGGCGCGTCCGGCCGGCGGGGTCTTCGTCCGGGAAGCGCAGGCGGTACATGGCTCGGGCCACATCCAGTCGAGTGCGGCGGTTCGCCCAGGCGCTGGCCTGGGCTTCGACCATGCCCGAGGAGCGGGTCAGGGCTCGTCCGCCCGCATAGAAGCGCACGCCCTGCTCGCCCACCCAGACCACGCCGGCTCCGCACTCGCCGAGGACGGACATGGCCTGGTGGGTCACCCGGGTGCCTGGGCCGAGGAGCAGGGTACCGATGGTGGCGGACGGGATGTGGGTCACGCCGTCGGTGTCGGTGGCGGTGATCGCGTTGTCGTCGCGGTGCACGGTGCACCGCTCCAGGTAGACGAAGGAGAGCCGGTCTCCGATGCGGGCAAGGTCGCGGGGTGACGAGGTGTTCCGGCGGCTGACGGTGCTCATTGATCACCGCACCGGGGCGAGGGTCATCAGGCCGCAGCCGTAAGCCTTGGCCTTTCCCATGCCGTGGGTAAGGGTACGGCGGAAGGCGTCGGCGTCGGTGACCCGCAGGCGGCCGTCGAACGTGACGCTGACGAATCGGACGTCCGGTTGAGGGCTCCCGCCAGCCTGCCTGCGGAACTGGAGGGGGGACTTGTTGTGCACAATCACCTCGTGCTCGCCCCCGTGCTCGGTCAGTTGTTGATCGGCGGGCTTCCGCGTCACTTCGAAACCGGCCCGTTGCTGCCGTTGGAGCAGCCAGCGCACCTGGTGGGGCGGGGTCAGATGCGCGGTTCGTTTCGTTCTGGTCTCACGGGACTGACCGGGCTTTCGGGTGTGGTGCACCGGATTGGCGGTGAGCCGGAAAGCCCAGACGTCACCCACGGCGAGGCTGTCCAGGAACTCGCCGTAGGCGAAGGTCGTCCATCCCGGCTCGTCGAGAGTGGGCCAGCCGGCCTGCTCGACGAGATGAGTCAGATCGGGGCGCGCTGGACTGACCATGAGCAGGTCGGCCCGTCCCGAGGCGTGGTGGTCCACCCGCCACAGGACGCGTGGTCCCTGGCCCTCTCGCGACGGGAGATCGGGGAATGCCATGTTCACGGCCCCATGCATGAAGTGCGGGGAACCGAGGAGTCGACGCGCCCCGGTGCGTGCGGCGTTGATGCGAAATTGGGTCAGGTACATCAGGAGGTCCTCGGGAGGCTCTCCGACGTGCCGCCGATGGGCGGATCGACGGGACGGAGGGCAGCGGTCGGATCGTGGGACGGAGGAGCGGGGGTTCGCTTGGCGCGGATCCCCCGCAGCCCGTACTGCCGGTGGCGCGTGTTGAAACTGACGGGCGTGTCCCGCAAGGACATGTGCGGGGTCTCGCCGGCGGGGCAGTCGAGCAGAAGGTCCAGCGATTCGGGGCCTGCCGGGCCGCCGTGCCTTGCGGCCCGTGCGAGCTGGTCGACGTACCACGGGGAGGGCTCCCACTCGGCGCCGCGCAGGGCGTCCTCCAAGGAGATGTCCTCCTGCGGGGGGCCCATGTCGATGGGCCGGGAAGGCGGGCAGGAACGGCGACCGAGGTACGGCAGGAAGCGTGGTTCGAGCAGAGCCTGGTACAGGTTGCGCAGCAGGCTCGTGTCCCCCTCGACCCCGGCAACGAACATCGCGTCGGTGAGGTAGAACCGTTCGGACAGGGGCATCGACTTTCCCGAGTCGGAGTGGTGTGCGGTGTGGAAGTCCCTTAGTCGCTGCCCGGGTTGGTCGACCCGTACGCCGAACCGCAGGGCCGCGAGGTCCGAGAGGTCCGCGTCCCGTGGTCGGCCCTCAGCGGCGGCCAGTAGTCCGAGGACACCGCTCTTGGTCGGTGCATTCTCCGTGCTGCGGCGGGCGAAGCGGGCAGCCGAGCCCCAGGACTGCAGGGGACCTGCCAGGCGCAGTAGCAGCACCGTCATGTGTCGGACCCCAGTCGACGCGTCACCGCGTCCCCGACTTCCCGCAGCAGCCTGTCCAGGGTTACCTCGTGGCCGAGTTGGGCGAGAGACTCCGTCTCTTCGCCTACCCGGAAGACCCATCCGCGGTCCTCTGTCTCCAGCCCGTACTGCTTCTCCAGGTCTGGCACGTGCTCTGCGAGGCGTAGGCAGCTCTTCTGCAGGAAGCCACCTTCCGGGCTCTTCTGCACCGGCTTCTCGAAGGCTCCGACGAAGCTGACCGGCCGGCGGTCACGCAATTTCACGATCACCGCGGAAGGGAGGGTGTGATTGCCGAATGTGTTGATCTTCCCTGCCGGCAGGGAGGTGATGAAAGCTTCGAGGAAAGCGGTGACCGCCTTCTCCACCGGAGTGCTCGGCGACTCGCTCTCCCGGAGCCCGGCGCCGAGGTTGCGTTGCAACTCGTCGACGTCCAGGGCGGCGTATCGGTAGAGGGTCGCGGAGTTGAAGTCGACGGTGCCGATCATTCCGGCGCCGGATTCTTCGTCTCCGCTGCGATCGTCGACCGCAGTGTAGTAGTCGGATTCGATGTCCGACTTGTGGACGCTGAGGGCGTGGGCAACCTGTGTCGCCGCCTCCACGTTGAGGTCGGCGGCGTCCGCGACCATCCGTCCGAAGAGGGCGATGTCCACCGAGTGCTGGGTGTCGACCGCCTGCCGGGACCTGTCCTTGTTCTCCCTTTTTTTGAGGTGCTCCTTAAACGCCTTCACATCGCCGTCGGGTCCGCTGCCCGCGATGGCCAGCTCGGCGAGGGCGTCCAGTTGCCTCCTGCTCAGAAACATCAGGTACGAGGACTCCGGTGCCGTGGAGCCGTCGTCGTTCTTCCCCTTACGCTTGGGCACATCAATGGTGGAGCCGGTTGCGGTCTTCAGCATCTCCGCGGCGAGTTCGATCGCTACCGGTTTCCGCGCCTCGTCCTGGGCGATGATCCGCTCCGCCAGTGCCTCGGCCACCTTTTTCGTCCGGACGCCGAGTTCCTCGGGCGGCAGGAGCTCGTTGAACGCCTTCCGCGTAGCGCGTTTCCACGCCTGGCTGGAGACCCGCGCCCGCCTGACGCCACCGAAATAGGCCGACTTGGGAGTGCCGGTGTCATCGCGGTTGAGATTGCTGGGCGGAACGGTCTGGAGGAT
The DNA here is from genome assembly GCF_026262575.1 of Streptomyces marinisediminis. Classification (GTDB taxonomy): domain Bacteria; phylum Actinomycetota; class Actinomycetes; order Streptomycetales; family Streptomycetaceae; genus Streptomyces; species Streptomyces marinisediminis. The sequence goes on along the minus strand of NZ_JAPKFL010000011.1, from coordinate 106,477 downwards.
GTGGATATCGAGGATCGTTCGGGTCACCGTGGTTCCGTTCTGTTTGGTGGTGGTGTTACTGCGTTTTGCGCGGGGATGCCGGTCCGGCTAGTAACCCGCGTCGTCGCTCGTGAAGTCCGGCAGGTCCCCGTACGGGGGCGGAGCACTGCTCCCGTCCTCACCCTTGGCGTCGGTACTGCCGTAGACGAAGTGGAACTCGCGTCCCCACGCGCGCCGGATGTCGTCGCGGCGGTTCTCGTCCTGCCACAGGTGGAGCTGGTCGGCGAGGAGCCCGTAGTCCAAGGGAATCCGCGAGGCGCGGAGCAGTAGCACCATCTCGCGCAGGCGGAGGCCCAGCATCTCGACATCGGTCGACGTGCCGATCCGTACGAAGCGCTTGCGGACGGTCGTGCTGACTTCCTCCACCGGATCGGAGGTTCCCCGCTTGCCGTCGCCCTTCTCCTTCTTCTTGGTGTCGGCAGCCACGAGGAGATCCCGCGCACCGGTTCTTCCGTGGGCCAGCCGCCGCACGGAACGGCCGAGGGGCCAACCGGACACATGCATCGGATCGTCGCGCACGGACTGCTGATGCAGCGCCCAGAGGGTTACGGCGAGGTGGACCGCCCTCTCCTCGCTCTCCGCACCTCGCTCGTCCCTTCTGCGATAGGCCGACGAGAAGTACTGCGGCGTGGGCTGTCCCTCGTACTGCTCTTCCTCCCGCTGGCGTTCCTCTTCCCGAAGTTGACTCAAGGCTTCCAGGTGATCGAGACCCCAACCTGTGGGCGAGGCGTACACATCGCGTCCGGCCTCGCGTCGCAGTCTGGCCACCGCGGCCACGGCGGCCGCAACGTCCTGTTGATACCCGATCTGCAGGCGGGGAACGGTGCGTAGCGTGGCCTGTCGGGGCAGGAGGTGTGGCTGCCGATCGCCGTTTCTGGGGCGAGCGGAGACCTTCCCGCCGTCGGCGGGACGCGTACTCATGGTCATGATGCGCTCTCCGTACGGTTGTCCTGGGACGTGCCCGGCCTGCTCAATGGGGTGTTCGATCACCGTCGGTGGGCCGGTTCCCGGCCGGTGCCAGCACCTTGTTCAAATGGCTGGTGAACCAGTTGTGGGCGCGGCCCGCGTCCATCAACCGGACACCGACGCCGGGAAGGTCAGTCATCCGACCCTCATTGGCGGCAGGACCCGCGGAAGCCAGAAGCTGACGGGCGAGCCGCGAAACGTGCCGGCGAACTGTGTTCCGCCACTCCTGACGTGCCGTGGGCAGGTCGGGGTAGGCCAGCAGATCTTCGAGCCAGGCACGGTACGGCCCGTCCAGCGTTCCGAAACCCAAATCACGGGCGGTGTCGATGGACGAGCGGGGATCTGTGCCAGCAGCCCGGGCCAGGTTCCCGGCGAGTTGGCCCAGAGCGGCCACTGCCGACTCCGCCTCGTGTACTGCGTCCACCGCAGCAGCGCCATACACCGGGTTCCCCTCGTGCAGAGTGATCACCGGCATGACCACGGAGTCGTCCACGATCTCGTCCACCACGGACTGCTGCGTTCCGTACACCGCTCCGACCAGTCGAAGCCGGATCAGCGTGTCCGGGGCGATCTCAGTAGAGGTGATGACCTGGGCGAACCATCCGGCCACTCCGGGGCGCAGGCCAGCCGCGGGCTCGTCTCGGTTGCCGGCATCCGCCCCCTGTTGCCTGGCAGGCAGCAGCGCGCCCAGTCCACGCCAAGCCGCCCGGCTCGGATCATGCGGCCGTGGTGTGTACACCGGAACCCGGCCCTGCTTCTTCTCCTGTGTCGGGCTGCGGCGCCAGCCCGACATCGGCTCCACTTTCCACGGGGCGGACAGGGCGAGCGGGTCGCCGTAACCGAGGACCACGCCGGTGATCCCCCCGTTCTCGGAGTGCATCCTGACCCTCCTGGACTGCCAGGTGTAGAGGTCTCGCAGACCGCTGGGGCCGCCCCCACCAGGGCCACACTCGCGCGGTGCAGGGCCCAGCGGAGGACGCCGCCACACGGGCAGATCCTCCTCGTGGTCCTCCGATTGCACGTACGCGTCCTCGAAGGCGATGAGGTTGAGCAGCAGCGTTTCCCGGAGAGTGGAGCCTTCCGCGAAGACCCCACCCAGGTTGCCCAAGGAACCCACGCCCAGGGGGTAGACCTTTCCGGCCTTGGCCCGCTTCTCGTCACCCACCATCGCGGATTTGATGCCGGAGGTGTCGTAGGCGTGGGTGTGGACCAACCACCGTGCGGCCTCTGCGTAAGCCAGTCGGTCGACTCCCGGACGCCGCATGGAGAACAGCGCGTTGCCGACGGGGACGTCGGCGACGATTCGGCTGAGCGGACCCAGTTCGTTCTTCGCTGTGGACAACTCAGCCACCTGGTAGAACGGCTGCACGGGGTGGAGCAGGTCAAAGCGTTCCCGGTAGCGGTCGAGGTAGCCCGTGATGGGGGAGAAGGGATCAGCCGAAAGCCAGAGATCCTCCCAGTCCTCGATCTCAGCGGGGCCGTCCAGCGCGTCGTAAACGATCGCCAGCAGCAGACGCAGCAGGGCCAACTCTTGCGTAGGCACGTCGCCCACCAGGCGGCGCAGGTCGTCCGCCTGAGCGAAGACGTCGAGCAGGGACAGCTCCTCGACCTTCCCGTCGAGACGTTGCACGGGCAGCCATGGGGCGGAGACCAGATCGAACGATGAAGGCTTTGTCGTCGCCGCCTTCCCAGTGATCACCGACTCTCCCCCCGCGCAATCCCCCGGTGCGGGAGTGCCGCTAACCGAGACCACCACCGACGATTCCCGATCACACCTGTGCTGCTCACTTGGGCCGCTCTCTCTCTGCCCGGATACGTCCTCGGTCGGTCCGGAATTGTTCGCGGGCACGCCGGGGGAGGTAACCCGGAGTCCGTCGACTGGGCTGTACGCGAGGTCAAAGCCTGCCAGGCGGGTCTGACAACGCTCGTCGAGAACGAGAAGCAGTTCCCCTGCAAGCCAGGGGCACTCCTTCACCTGCCAGGCCGGGACCAGGAAGCGCTCCAACTCTTCAATGGTGCGGTCGATCAGCCAAGGCTTGCCGAACCGCCCAGGCAAGGTGAGGGCGCTCGCAGCGACCGCTTCGGCCGCGCGACGGCTCGGTGGAAAGTCGGTGGGCAGCTCCAAACCGCCTCGCCCGCCCTCCTTGCCACCGTCCAACCAGGGCACGGTGGTCAACCGCCCATCCGCGCGACGCTGGACGACCAACACCTCCAGGGTCTGCTCGCTGTCACGTACCTGGGCGCGACCCTCGCGGCTGTCGTCCGCATCCCCGGCGTGCGCCTCCAACCATCCGTACACAGGCCGGCCTGGTCGGCGCACCGAGTCCAGGAGAAACCCCTCCGCCTTCTCCCTCTTCTCCGTGAGCAACCTGAGGTGCTTCACCCGCGCCTCGTCCAGCTCCCCCGCCCACGACTCCGGCCCGACCTCCTCCTCGCCGTAGGCCCTCTGCACCAGCGGGCTGATGTCGCTGGGAAGCCGCAGCGGGCTTCCGTCCAGGTGGGGGCCGAGAACGGCCAGGGATCGCAGCAGGGTGTACGCACCCTGATAGACCGCGAGTGACCCCTTGACGGGTGAGGACGGCTTAGCCGACCAGTCCACGCCGGTCACCAGGCAGCGCGCTTGGGCCAGACGTGGGGGCCGTCGCCGTGGATGCCGGTGCAGTCGCCCCATCCGCTGCAGCACCAGGTCCACCGGGGCGAGATCGGTGACCAGCAGATCGAAGTCCACGTCGAGCGACTGCTCCACCACCTGGCTTGCCACCACCACGTGCTTCTCCGGGCGCTGGTCGTTCCCCGGGCCGAACCGTTGCAGCAACTCGATATCCTTCGCCGCCCGGTCGGCGGCCAGGAAGCGGGAGTGAGCCACTGTCACCGCATCGTCGCCGAACCGCTTCCGCAAGACCTCGGCGGCTTCCAGCACCCGGTCGACCGTATTGCGGACGATCAGAGCACACCCCCCCTCGGCGAGGTCCGCCGCCAACCGGTCCGCCAACACCGTCACGTCGTCGTCGAGGCGCTCCACCATCACATCCACCCGGCGCCCAGAGCCGGACGCGGGTCGAGCCGTGAGAGCCGGATGGTCCGGGGTGACAGCTGTGATCAGGGGGTAGGCATCCGCCCCCATCTCCACCTCCGCGCCCCCCGAGCCTGCGTAGGCGGCGGCCAGGCTGCGCCTGCGCGCGGCCGGAAGGGTCGCGGAGAGCAGCACGACCGGCACCCGGTACGCCGCCAACCATTCGAGGGCTCGATCCAGATACCGACCCATGTAAGCGTCATAGGCGTGTACTTCGTCGATGACGACGACCTTGCCCGCCACTGCCAAATGCCGCAGCGCCAGGTGCCGGCTCTTCAGCGCGGCGAGCAGCACCTGGTCGATGGTGCCCACCGCGAACGACGCCAAGAGCTGCTTCTTCCGCCCTCGCAGCCACTGATGGGCGTGAAGTTCGGCCGGTCGCGCGCGCGTCGCCCGCACTTCATCGAGGCGCTCCTCACCGCCCGGATCAACTGCGGCGATGGATCGGCGCCCCTTCCGCAGCAGGCCCGCCCAACGATCGTTGAGTGCCGCCTTGGCGTGGGCGAGGACGACGGAACGAGGCGTTTCGTCACTCTGTGGCAACTGGTCCACCCAGTTCATCAGCCGGGAGAACATGGCGTCGCTCGTTGCCCGTGTGGGCAGCGCAATCAGTAGGCCCCCGGCACCTGTACGCGCGGCGAGGATCTCTGCCGCGGCGAGGGCTGCCTCCGTCTTCCCCTCCCCCATCGGGGCCTCGATCATCAGCAGTCCGGCCGTCGGCATGGAACGTGCCATGTGGACCGCCTCCTCCTGGACCGGCCGCCCCTTCGCGCCCCTCAGCTTGGGGAATCGCTTCGCGAACAGCTCCCCAGTCGACTCCTGTGGCAACGCGGGCGCCCAGGGCGTCGGTAGGTCGAGTCCGTTCCAAGCCGCCTGCAGCCGACGCCGTTCACCGATCGGGCCGACGGGTTGCCAGCTGTCGGGGTCGTAGGGGAAAAGTTCCGGGGCGCTCGCGATCCAGTCGGACATGATCACCAGCGCCGTCAGGATCACCTGTGCGGGCTGCGGCAACCGCACGCTCCCCCACTCCGGCAACCGTTGCCTCACCCCCGCCAGGTCTGCACACCCGTCCATCAGTTCGTACTGGACCCTGCGCCAGACTTCTTCGCTCGGCCCCGGGTGCCGCAGCAGGTGCGGACGAAGCTGGAGATCGTGGATCTGCTGGTGCTCGGGAGGCGTCCCGTGATGACCCCCAGCGACGACGGCCAGCTGCCCGGAAGCTCGCTTGGCCAGCCCGAACCGCTCCGCCATCCATTCCTGCAGCAGGAGTTGGCCGGCCAGAGCATGTGGCGCCAAACGTCGGTCCAGCCCGTAATCACTGCGCAGGGGCATGCCGAGCCCGAGGTCCCGCATACGATCGGCCAGGGGCTCGACCTGGCAAGCGAAAGCCGGCGTGGCCTTCCCGCTGTCGTGGGCCGCCGCTAGGAAGCGCAGGAGCTTGGAGGCGTCCCTCTCCCCGCCCGGCAGTGACTCGGAGATCAACTCCTTGGTCGAGCGGGGCACCCAGTGCTCCCATAGCTTCCCGGCGACTCCTGCGCTGTCCGCCATGTGCCGCCAGAGCGGAAGCCAGCCCTCCGTCTTTCGATCGTGCTTCGCCCATGCTGTGAGCGCGGCCGGCGACAGCCGAGCGAACGGTGTACTGCCGTCAATGGGATGTGGAACCACGGAGGGATGAAACATGCCTGTGCCTCCTGTGAGGCGGTAGTTCGATATGGCCCCACGCCGAGGGGCGGAATGATGAGAGGCTCGCCAGTTATTAGCGACGAGACGACGGAGGGCTTCCATCCGCCGGGCGGTGCCGAAGAAGGATGCCCTCCGCGTGACTCAGGACCAGCGCCTCCTCGGCATCAGCCGGATCAGGACCACGATCACCACGACAGCACTACATGCCGCGGGCGCGTGTGCGGAGGGAGCGGTCGTGCAGGCGGCAACCAGTGCCATCAGTAGGCCGTAGCTCCCAGGGCCTGGTCCAGCCGCAGGCGGGGCAGTAGGCACATTTCCGGTACTCACGGGTAGAATCTCCTTCGTCTTGCTAATGGACTGGCGGGGCAAGCCGGGTCCGTCCCTCGCGCGGCAACGTGAGGCGCACGGGCCCGGCTCTTACTTGGCTCGGATCCGTGCGTGACGGAGCGTCAGCTTGACGGTAGCAGCTCCCGGGGCCTCACATGTGTGGGACTAGTTCATGCCTCGGCTTTGACGAGCCATCCTCCTAGTTGCACAACTAGGACGATGGCTCGTCAGCGGCAAGTGCCGGGTCAACCCCGCAGTCGCGGGGAGCACCTGGACGATCCGTCCTCCTAGGGACCACCCCCGCAGCTGCAGGGATCCACTCACAGTGCCATGTCTGCCGGAAGAGCCGAGGAGCCACCCCCGCTGGGGTGGGAAAGCACGTCGTCGGGTACAGCAAGCAGGCGCCACCCCCGCGGGTGCAGGGAGCACCATAGCGTGATCCACCACCGCAGTAACCCGGGCCGCGATCCCGCTCCTCCGCGGCCGGGGTGCCGTTGCTCATCTCCTCACAGTCGGCATGCCGACCCTGCGTGAACTTCGGGGGGTCAACCAGCCGCGTCGATCACAGACATCGAAGAGACGCCATCGACCATCGCCTCACATTGATCCGTCGATAACTGCCCGTGGGTTGTAGGAGCGAAGTTCCTGCCCATGTCGACGTAGCCACTCTGCTGCGTCCGGCCACGTGGGTTGTGCCACATCAAGGAGGCGCCAGAACGCCTTGGAATGGTTTGGCTCCCTGAGGTGGCAAAGTTCATGGACGGCCACGTAGTCGAATACTTCGGGTGGTGCCATGATCAACCGCCACGAAAAGGAGAGGTTCCGGCTGGCTGAGCATGATCCCCAGCGGGTTTGCTGATCTCGGATTGTGATGTTACGGAATTCCAAACCCAATCGCTTCGCGTGACGCTCCAGGAGATCCTGAGCGTGTTGACGGGATTTTCTGCGGTACCAACGTTCGATGGCGGCTGCAGCCTCGGCTGGATTTCCGCCCACCATCAACCGCTGACCATCTGGACGAACCGAAGTGCGAGAAGTAGGGGCATGCTGGATCTGTCGTGGCCTGCCCAGCAGCCAGACGACAGATGGCTGCTCAAGGTCTAGTTCTGCCGGGCGTGCTCGAAACGACTGAATCAGCGCGTGTTTCTCTGCAACCCATTTATGTTTTTGTTGGAGGAACCGACTTACATCGGTACTGCTCGTCTTCTCGGGGACGATGAGTTCGGCTGGTCTTCGTGGGCTCATTACCAGGCGCATGCCGCGGACCCTGGTTGACTCCCGAACCTGAATGATCAGTGTTTCGTTACCAAGGTGAATGGACTGTGATCGACGGAACTGATTCTTGTTGGAGCTCATCGGGCTGCAGCTATCGCGACGGAAATGACGTCATCAACAAAGGCTGTTGTGGCCAGTGCCTTTGTGGTGTCGTCCCTGAACAACAGGCCGATGATTTCGCGCCGAACGTCCCGAAGGATGTCGTCTCGGTCAATCCATTCAGGGAATGTTGCGTTGGCTTCGACGACTGCGTCGATTCGGTGAGCAAGGTCCAATAGTTGGTCCTCGGGCAGATCGACGGCATCACCTGCGCGGGCCACCGACAGGAACCCCTGGGCCCGCTTGGACAGGCCAAGAGAATCTGCTTCATCCTGTTCTGCGGCCCAGTGGCCGGACAGGCGCAACAGGCCATTGAGGAGGTCCAGGGTGTCTTGGGTGGATTCCCTCTTACGTCGGCGTAGACGTTCGAGTCGCTCGGCCAGCGATCGGGCCACGGGGTCTCCTTGGCCGCGCTCGCGGATTTCGTACTCGATTGCCGATTCAACGACCGCAGCTTTCTCTGCCGGGTTACCGGCGCTTTCCTGAATCCTCTCTACAAAACTACCGTCAAGACGATAGACCGGAACTTCGCGGCGCAGTCTCTCTAGGGAGATGGCCTGGCGCACGAGGGCCCGGGTGTGGGCGCCGTACTCGTCGAGATCGAAGTCGTCAACCACGTCGTCAAGCCGCGCGCCGTGGCGCCACAGTGCACGCAGGCGCACGAGGCGACCGTAATCGCCCAAGTGGTCGGCGAGGGCCGGATCCGGTGCGAGCGCCTCGTAGGCCGACTGGGTCAGCCTGAACCGTTCCTCGAAAAGATCCGAGGCTTCCCTGTCTTCGGTAAATCGGCGCACGAGCCACAGCATCTGCTCGTACTCATCTTGCGATGTCGGCATTCCCGCCACCAGGGCGAGCGCCTCCGCAATGCGGACTGGGAAGTTGTTGCGCAATTCCTCCATGTCGAGCACGGCAAGTTCGACCTCGCTTGGAGAGAAATCGACGAATGCCTGCTGCAGCTTGGAGAACACGTTCGCGTAGTCGATAACGATGCCGCGATCCTTGCCCGGGTAAGGGCGATTAGTTCGCATGATCGCTTGAAGCAGTTTGGCGCCCCTCAGCGGCTTGTCGAGGAACATGACTTGCTCGATAGGAGCATCGAAACCGGTGAGCAGCATATCGCAAACGATGAGGAGTTTGAGCGGGTGGGTCGGGCTCTTGAACTCCTCGATGAGCTGCTTCTTTGCCTTTGACTCCGCTACGTCCAGACCCGTCGATGAATTGGCCGAGCCGACTTGCCGTGCGCCGCGTCGGCGCAACTGTTCGCTCGCATACCACCTTCGATATGCAGTGGTGTCGGTCTTTTGGTCCGATGTGTAGATGACGGCGATTTCTTCTGTCCGCATCCCCTGCCGAAGGAGTGCCTCTGCGTACACGGCGCAAGCCTCGCGATCGATAGCGACGAGTTGCGCCTTGAAGCCCTGCGGTTCGGTGCTGTTACGCACGAAGGAGACAATGTCACGGGCAATCGCTTCTACCCGGTCGGTTGCCTTGGCGACAATAGACAAGCGAGCTGCATCTGCCTTGACTCGTTCCCGCACAGCTTCTGTGAGACCCTCGGTCTCGGCGAAGGCGTCGAAAGCCGCGTCCAAGTCTTCGCTGCTGAACCCCCATTCGTCGCCCCGGTACTCGTAGCGGACTTCGACGGTCGCGCCATCTTCCACGGCTTGCTTGGGTGAGTAGACGTCAAGGTAATTCTCATAAACACCGTTGATTTCGGGAGAGAAAGCACGGCGTGTTGACCGATCCCGGGTCTCGATGGGCGTCCCAGTGAAGGCGAACAATTTCGCCTTCGGAAGTGCTGCTCGCATACGGATGCCGAATTTGCCCTCTTGGGTGCGGTGGGCTTCATCGACGAGCGCGATGACATTCTCGCGGGTGACCAGTTTATCCATCGTCTCATCGAATTTCTCGACGGTAGTGATGATGGCGCCACGGTGATCCGATGCGAGGAGCTCGCGCAGCTTTGCTCTGCTCGTCGCTGAAACCACTCCCTTGAAGGAGGCAGCGGTGAAGGTCTCATTGATCTGGTCGTCGAGGTCGACGCGATCAATCACAATGAAGACGGTCGGATTCCCCAAACCAACTCGGCGGAGCTTTCTAGCCGCAAAGAGTATGGTCAGACTCTTTCCTGAGCCCTGCGTGTGCCATACAATGCCGCGGTCATGCGTACCGTCAAGGACACGCTGGACGATCTTGTTGGCGGCGCGGAATTGCTGATAGCGCGCTAGCTTCTTGATGGTCACACCGTCGCGAGTCTCGAAGACGATGAAGTTCGCTGCGATATCTGCGAGGTTCTGCGGCCGCAGTAACCCCAACAGGCCGATCTCCATTTCCCGGTGGTCATCCGAAACCTCGAGCGGCCAGGCGTCCTTCCACTCGGCAAACTGTGAGAGCTTTCGGGCGCCGCTAGGCGCGCAGCGGAAATGAAATCCATTCGTGGCAACGCAGACGGCGGAGAAGCGCTCCAACTCCGGAGCGTCGCTCCAGTACTGTCGGAAATCACGTGCAGCCTTCTGCCATTTGATGGTAGGGGCTTTCATCTCGATGAGCGCGAGAGGAATCCCATTCACGAGGCATACGACATCGAGTCGGGGCTCCCGCAATGCCCCGGTCCGCAGTTCGAACTCTGTGGTGACGATGAACGTGTTACGCTCGGGGGCTTCCCAATCGACGACGGTAAATCTGCGAGCCTTTTCGTCGGCGCCGAACGACAGCGTGATTCCATCACGCAGTGCTTCGATGAACACCTCGGGATCGGTGATCCGCCGTAGGCGGTCAGTGATCTGCAATGCCTGCTGTTCGGACAGACCTGCATTCAGAGCCCGTAGGGCATCGACAACGAGCGGTTCGACCATCGGTTCGCCCATGCGCCCTGAGCGCATAGCCGCCATTTCCAGTCGGGAGGCTGGCTTCCAACCCATGCCCGCGAGATACGACACGATTTTCTGCTGGACCGGTGCTTCGCTGCCTATCACTCGATCACCCTTGGGCAGTTAGAGCGGACTGGGCCGTCTATGGACAGAAAGAGATCAGGAATCAGAGATTAGTGCGTCGATGAGATGGGCACGCATCTCCATATAACGTGCCACTTTCTGCTCCGCCCGGACGAGCTGCCGCCGGACTCGATCAAGGTCGCGAACGATGCGCTGCTGAACGTCGAGGGGCGGCAAGGGCACCGGAATCGCCCGGGCGCCGGCCAGCCCGAGGTGTGCAACGTTACTGGTCGCAGCTGCTTCATCCAGACAGAAGTCACGGGCAGGTGACGCACCGAGAGCCCATGCGAGAAATTGTGGATCGCAGACGCCCTGGTCCAGGACACGGGCGCGAATCGTGCTGTTTTGGTGCAGGCACGGGGTGATTGACCCGTCCCAAATCCAGGCGCGACCAACGTGCTCGAGATTACCGCCCTCCAGCAGCAGCACGTCATCGCGGCGGAGTGCGAAGCGATTGAGATCGGCCCTCGACGCCTCGATTTCGGTGACGTCCTTGAGAGCGATGAACCCGTCCTGCACGTTGATGGCCCGAAGGTAGGGCAGCATCTGAGTAGGACCGGTGAGTTTCCGCCCCTTGGTGAACCCGAGGGATACATCGCATACCTCCTCGACGGATACGATGGTCCACCCCTCAGGACATGCCCAGTCACCGTTCTGGACCAGCAGGGCCTCGCGAAGTGCAAACAGGAATGAGTGCGCATTCTCCCGGAGTTGGCGCGCCTTGTCCACGCCGGTTTCGATTGTCTCCACGATGCTCACGATTCGCCGCTGCTCTTCCAGTGTCGGCAGCGCGATCTCGGACTCGAGGAAGTCTTTGACGTTTAGGCGTTCTCGGCGTGCCCCGACGCCTGTGATCCACTCCTGCAGGGATTTCCAGGTCTTAGGCGAGCTGAGGACGAGCGCTACGAACGACGGGAGTGCAAGATCCTGATTCACGTCAAACGTCGGGAACTCATTGGATACGAACCGGCCGTCTGCAGCCTCCGAAACCAGGGCAAAAGCGCCTTCGAACGCCTTGAGCTTGCTGTAGATGATCTGGCCCTTGGAGACGCGGAATAGGTGCTTCGCTGAAATCTCGGATCCGCGCACGGCGTCCCGCAGCAGCATGCCGCGCCCGAAGCCGTAGACGCCGGCGATCGGATATGCCCCATCCGGCCGGACCTCCACCCGGGTACGGCGCTCCGTCAACACGTCCGAAAGGGAGATCACCTTTCGATGTCCGTTGATCACCGGGCCTCCATGGAAAGGGACTGCAGAAGCTGAAGAACGTCTCCGTCTGCTTCGCGGCTCTGTGCGATGGCGGATTCGAGAGCAGCCGCTGAAGTGTCAAGGTCTACTAGTTCATCTCGGCTCCTCGAGCGAACGTACCGTCGGACGGTGAGGTTGTAGCCAATCTCGGCGATCTTCTCGCGAGATGCCCAGGCCGCGAAGCCTTCCAGCGGATCGCCGGCATGGAACGCTGCTGCAACCCGCTTGATCGCCTCTGAGGTGAGGACGTTCTTGGTGTCCCGTCGCACGAAGCCTTCGGATGCATCGATGAACAGCACTCGTCGCGCTCTGGACTCAGGCTTGGCACGATTGCAGACCAGTACGCATGCCGGGATCGTGGCCCCGTAGAAAAGGTCCTTGGGGAGCTGAATGATCGCTTCCACAAGGTCTTTCTCGATGAGGTCGCGTCGGACTGAGAGTTCGGCTCCTCCTCGGAAGAACACGCCGTTCGGGAGTACGACCGCGAGTCTGCCTCGTTCGTTGAGGCTTGCGATCATGTGCTGCACAAACGCCATCTCGCCATGCGTCTTCGGTGGCAGATGCTTGATCCTGCCGAACTTGTCTCCTGCGGTCTTGAGTCGTTCGTGGCCCCAATTCTTTGAAGAAAAGGGTGGATTGGCAACTACGACATCAAACGTCTTGAGCCTATCGCCAACGGTAAACGCAGGGGACGCGAGTGTGTCCCCCAGCTTGATCTCGCTGGCGTCCCCCACGCCGTGCAGGAGCATGTTCATGCGTGCGATGGCCCAGGTCTCCGGATTGAGTTCCTGGCCGTACAGAAAGAGTGACCGCACATCTCGGCCCCGCTCTCGGGCTCTGTTGACGCACTGCAGGAGCAGCCCTCCGGACCCACAGGTGGGGTCGTTGATGTGTTCCCCGTTCCCGGGTTCGATCAGCTCGGCCATCAACTGGCCCACTTCAGCGGGTGTGTAGAACTCTCCACCGCCCTTGCCAGCAGCTGCCGCAAATTTTGCGATCAGCCATTCGTAGGCTTGTCCGAGCATGTCTGCCGACACGCGTCGCGAATCCAGCGGGCCCAGCTTGTGAAAGTGCTCAACGACCTCAACCAGGTCATCTGCGGGAAGGGCCATCTGGTCATTGAAGTCAGTGCGCTCAAAAACGCCGGCGAGCTGTTTGGGATTTGCCCGCCCGATTGCGGCCAGAGCATCGTTGAGGGCTTGACCCATTTTGGCAGCGTCTGTCCCGCGGACCTTGTCCCAGCTGTTATCGGATGGGATCTCCAAGGCGTGGAAAGCGCGATCGTGGGCCAGGTCTCGTGCTCCTTCCACGTCACCGAGCTGAGCCAATGCCTCGGCCGTCTCTTCCTTGTAAAGATCGGAAGCGCGCTTGAAGAACAGAAGGGCGAGGATGTAGTCCTTCTGGTTCGAAACCTTGTTTCGGAAGAGGTCTGCCGCAGCCCAGAGGTGGTCTTCGAGCTTGCGGAGGCTGATCGGCTTGGTGATGTCGACGGTCACGTCGGTGGAGCCTACCGGCTGCCCGCCACACGAAACGTCTGTTCCCTGGTGATCAATCTCCATGCCGCCACGGTACGACGCAGCACTGACCACGTGGGAGCCACCAGCGTCTCCTGCTGTAAGGGTGGGCCTCACTGGTCTCGAGTTGGTGCTCTGTCCGGGGGACGAGCCTCGGCGGGCGGCTCGGTGGTGACGGCTGAGTTAGGGGCGGCGGGCCAACCCCGGGCCCCACCTCCTGTGCCCAGCCGGTTCGAAAGCCTCCTCATTGTTGAATACGTTTGTCAGCGCCGGGGGCCGCCCTTGGGCGAGACAGGGTGTGCTGGCGGTGCGGTATGTGCGGTGGCCGTGAAGAGGGTGTGGCGCTGGGCTTGCTGGGATCTGGTCTGGCGGGTGCCCGTTCCGTGGGTGAGGTTCTCGGCGAGGTTGCCCAGCAGCGAGCTGGGGGTGCAAGGGGATGCAGTGACAGCCCAGGTGGGGTGATCCATGCTGGGGCCGGCCCAGATGGTCCAGGTGGCGAGAGGGCTGCTCGGCTTCTGGGCGGCGAAGGCGTCGAACTGGATGCCGACGTCCCCGGACAGGTTGGTCCAGCGGATCCGGCGTCCGTCGATGGTGTGCTTCCATCCGGCGTCGGTGAGGGGCTTCGTGGCGGCGGTGACGGTCTTCTCGCCGACGGGACTTCCGACGGCGGTGTCCCATCCGTCGCCTTCAGCGAGGTGGTGCAGCAGGGTCTGGAGCACCGGGGCGGGGGTGGTGCCGGTCGCGGTGAGGTGCCACATCCGGTCGGAGACGGGCGCCTCGTACGCGGCCACAGTCCAGGCGGTCTCGCGGGGGTGGGCTTCATGGACGCGCTCGATGCGCAGGGTCTGTGATTCGTGGATCGCGTGGGTGGTGTCGTCGGAGAAGGTCCGCCACCTTTCCCAGTCGGCGTGTGCGGCGAGGAACTGGTCGAGGATGGCGTCGTGGTCGCCGGCATCAGCCGCGTAGGCCGGCACGATCTCCGGCCCCGCGACAGGCGGTTCGGGCTCGGCGGCCGGTGTGCCGAGCGTGCTGCGAGCTTCGGCGGCGGAGCGTTCGGTGTCGGTCACCGGCGCAGGGCCAGGACGCATGGTCTTGCCGTGGAGGTTTTCGAAGGCTGCGAGGGCCTGGGCGGGCGTGTCGAAGGTGTCGGCGACCTGTCGCAGGTGGTCCTCGCCGTGGAGGTAGACGCTCTGGCCGCTGTCGGGCTAGGTGCCGACAGCGACCACGATGCTGCTGTCGTCGGCATGGGCGTGGATGATGAGGCGCCCGTGGCGGATGTCGTCGTGGACCTTCTGGGCTTCGTTGGAGACCTCCCGGATCTCCTCGCGGCTGCACCAGGGCATCGGATAGTTGGCCCAAGTCCACTCCTCGTCGATCGCCTCGCGGAGCCGGGGGCTGATCTCGGTGGTGATGTGGTCCGCTGTCATCGCCTGGGCGGCCTTCTCGGCCCAGTAGGGCTCCTCGTGGTCGATACGGGCCATGACCAGGGTGTGCTCGTTGGTGGCTTCGAAGCCGTAGGCGGTCAGCAGAGCACGGGCGACATGTGGCCGGGGGCCGGTGACCGTGGCGGTTACGGCGCTGGGGTGTGTGGGGTGGATGTCGAGGCGGACGTGCGCGTCCGTGGTGGGCGTCGGCACGAAGAGGTGCTCACTTCTGCCGGTGACCGGACTGTCTGAGTCCGGCCACCGGCGGGTTCGGGGTCAGCGGGAGATGCGCGCAGTGGGTGGTGCCGTGGCCGGCGGGCCGGCCCGGGGCGGAGGCGTTGCTCTGGCCCGTGCGGGCTTGGTCGTCGGTGCGGGTGAGGCGGCGTGCTGCCAGCGGGTGCGCACCGCGGACAGGTCGGCCAGCGCGCGGCGGCTGCCGATGACGAGCTGATACGGCGTCGTAGCCGGGTCGTCGGTGAACGCCTCGATGCGGCGGCCTACGTGGTGCGCGGTCGCGAGGACGGCGCGCTGGAGGATCTGCTCGCCCCAGTGCTGCGGGCAGCCGGCCGGCGTCCCGAGGAGGTCGAGCAGCTCTGCGGGATCGACACCAGTGGTGAGCAGGCCGCGCTGCTGTGCCTCCCACAGCACCGTGACCGGGTCGACGGGGGCCCGGCGCCGGGTCAGGGCGGTCAGGCACTGCCACAGCCCGGCGTGCAGAGGGTGAGTGAAGTCGTCCGGGGTCAGCCACCGCATCTGTTCGACGTCCGTGGCGTGCGCTGTCGCGGTGGCGAGCAGCAGCCGCTCCTCGTCGACTGCCTCCCCGGCGTCGTAAGGGGCGGTGGTCGGCACAGGTGCTGGAGTGCGGGGCAGGGAGCCGGAGTGCGAAGGGAACCGCGCTGCGAGGTCGTCCACGACGCCGGCGAGGGCGTCGGCTTCTGCGAGGGTGGTGTGGACGGGGTGCGGGAGCGAGGTGTCTCCCGCGGTCTGAGCGAGGCGCTGGGCGCTGGCGCGCAGGCGGCGGCGGGCGTGCTCTGCCTCGATGATCCGCGCGTACGCGGGCGCGTGCCGTGGCCAGGGGCAGACCTGGATCAGACTGTGGAGGTAGGAAGCGGTCAGTCCGCGGGCCTGCTCGCGAGCGGCGGCGAGTACCTGGTCGAGCCACTTGGTGTTCTGTGCGTGCAGGACCAGATCGGGGGCCGGTAGGGAGTGGATCGCGGCGTGCAGCGCGGCGTGCGCGGCGGTGGAGAACGCGTCCGGACGGACGCCGGGTACGTCGCCGAGGCGCTGGGGTTCGAGGAGGAGGGCGCCGAGGAGGGCTTGCTCGGCGTAGTACACGGGCTGCGGTGGAGGGAGGGTGTCGAGGTCGTTGTCCTCGTGGGGGTCGGGGGTGTGCGCCATCAGGCGGCCAGGGTGAAGTCGTCGGGGTTGAGGGGCCGGTTGAGGTGAGGGGCGAGGAGGTGGCCGGCGAGGAGCGGAGGTACGGCGTTACCGATCTGGGAGAACTGCTGGCCCTTGGTGCCGGCCCAGGGGTAGTCGGCGGGGAAGGTCTGCAGCAGGCCCGCCTCTCGGGCGGTGATCCGGATCGGCTCCGGCGCAGCCTGGCGCTGGGCGTCTTCCGGCTGAGCGGCGCGAGGTTCGGCGATCCAGGTGCACTCGTTCGCGCGGTGTCCGAAGAACAGCGTCCCAGCCGGCTCCTCGATGGATCGGACGGTGGCGTTGGCCTGGTTGTTGCTCCGCAGGGACCAGGACCAGCGGTGCGCTTCCGCCGTGAAAGTGGGCGCCGGGGCGTCGGCGGCCCGGTTGTCGCGTGTGCCGTGCCGGGCAGCCCAGCCGGCCCCTTCTCTACGGGACTGCAGGACGATTCCCTCCGGCCGGGGCGTCCAGGTGCCGCGGTCGCGGGCGTCGGAGAGGGTCTTGCGCGAGCCGGAGGGGAAGGGCTCCGGTCCGCCTCCGGGCCCGCCGCCGGCGCACACGGTGGGAACGGGCCGGTCGGTCGCCCCCCAGCCGAGGGCCTCAGCCATGGAGACCCACCGGGCGCGGCCCGGCCCGAACAGCGACTCGGGCTCCGGGAGCAGGGCGTGCGTCGGCGGGGGAGGCTCGGCGGTCCGGACCCGGGAAGCAAGCAGGATCGCTCGCTTCCGCGTCTGGGGTACGCCGTAGTCGGCGGCGTTGAGGATGCCCGTCCAGACGGAGAATCCCCAGCGGCGCAGGATTGCCGCGTACTGCTTCCACAGCGGCAGGACGTCCGGTACTTCCTCCATGGCGACCCACTCCGGCTCTCCGGCCGCGTTCAGGGCGTGGAGGTAGCGCATGGGCTCGGCGGCCAGCAGGGAGCGCTCGTCCCGGCAGGCGGTGAGGAGCTGCTCGCGGGTGTCGCGTCCGGCGGCGAGGTCGGCGACCGCCCGGTGCACTAGTGGTTGGTCCACCAGCCCGAGGCGCTTGCCGGCCATCGACCACGCCTGACACGGGGGACTCGCGATCAGCCCCCGCGTCCGGCCGACCCACGGCCAGGTCGGATACATGGCCACGTCGGTCCGGATCGTCAACTGCCCGGCTGCCGCCCGGGTCTTGCACGCCCACTCGTCCCATTCCAGGCCGACATCGCGTACGCCGAGCACGGTCAGCGCGTGACTCCAACCTCCTGGGCCCGCGAAGAGGTCCAATATCAAGTGGCCAGCCCGAAATCGTTCTGTACGGGCTCGGCTTCACCACGGCAGGCCCAGGGAGAGCAGCCGTCGACCACACCCTGCTCCAGCTCATTCGCGTCGGCCAGTTCGTGCTGGCGGGCGGCCCACTGGGCGGCCGTGACGTGGTCGATCGGTGCCTCGCTCAGCGGCACCCGGGAACGGTGGAGAAACGCCTGCCCGAGCAGGGGGTTGCCGCTCGCGTTCGCGCGGGCGTTTCCCTGCCGGATGGCGGCGTCGAATTCCACGACATCCCGCCACTCATCCGGGCTGGTGTCGCGGATGTTCCGCCACTGCGCATTTCCGTGAAATGGGCAGCCGAGGCAGCTCGATTTGGGGGTGTCCGCAAGTCCCAGTGATGTCAGGTACCGGACGCAGTCGGTGCGTGACCAGCCCAAGTCGATGAGCGGATGCAGGTTGCGCATGTAGCGGACATCGGCATCTTTTGCGCGGTGGAATTCATCGGTGGAGATGCCGACCCACTGCTCGACGAGCACGCCCTTGGGAATACGTTGAGGATACGGGTACCCGAGAAGTTCGCGAACCTTCTTCTTGATTGGCTTGATTTTATATTCGCCCGTGCGCTGGCGCCGGGTCATGCCTTGCTTTCCGTCCTTGTTCAGGATGTAGAGCGGCATGGAAGCGAACCGGTGATCCGGGTCGAGTGCGTCGTTGCGGATGTTACCGGAGGAGACCCGCAGGATGGGTATTCCGGCAGGTTCGGCAATCTCCTTTTCCAGACGGTCAAGGTGGGCGTATACGGCGGCAGGCTCCCAGCCGGTGTCGGCGAAGATCGCGTAATCGACCTTGGGGAGGACCCCCTCGGCGGAGAGCGCGAGCATGCTGCTGGACTGAACTCCGGCGCCCAGGGATATGGCGCGGAACTGTGGGGTGGAGGAAATGGTGGTTCCTGGCAGGTGAGACGGCGGGGGCGGTGGTGAGGAGCACTGGCGTCGCAGATGAGCTCAGGGGGCCGGAGGTGGACGGCTCGGGTGTAGGCGGCGACGAGTCGCCTGCCTGGTCGGCGCACGGCGTGGAGAGCGCGAGGACGGAGGTGCGGCACGCGATGGCGTCGACCAGAACCCTGCTGCGAGGCGAGGGGGCGTGACGCTGCCGCCACCGGAGACGATGGGGCTCGGGCCGGTGGACCGGAGGCGTTGCACGGGGGCGGCCTCTGCCTTCAGGTCGCCGAGGGCGCTAGCGTCGGCGACCCAGCGGTGGCGCCGTGATGCTTGCGGGAGTAGCAACCGCCGGCGTCCGGTCCCGCAGCGGCGTCGGCGAGGCTGAATTCGACGGAGCATCCGTGAACACGGGGGCAAGGTGGTCGAGAGCGTCGGCGATCTGCTCGGCGTGGTCGTGCGTCTGGTGGAGCTGTGTGGCGACGTCTGCGGGGAAGCGGTCCCACTGGGCTTCGTACTGGAAGCGCTGGAGGATCTCGGCGGCGTTGCGGAGCTGATCGGCGAGCCGCGCCAAGATCGCCGTCTTCTGCTCTCCGGTGTGCGCGGCGTGCGTGGCCTGGAGGAGGGCGTCCAGCGCGGTGGGCAGCGGGTCGGGATCTGCGGGCAGACCGTCGAGCTGGGCGTGTAGGCCCTGGGCCAGCGAAGTGGCCGGTCCTCCGCTGGACTTGTGGCCGAACTCGGCTGCCGCCTGGGGCCGGACGCGGAAGCTGACGATCACGTCCCGGGGGGCGGCGTTGGGATCGATCTGGTGGGCGAGAGCGAGGGCTAGGTCGTGAGGTGTGAGGGCTTCGGAGGACGTGGCAACTCCAGGAAGGGTATGGGGCGGTCAACGAGCGTGTGGCGTCGGCGGACAGATGTGCGGCTGTGTCAGCGGTGGCGCGGGGATGGGGGCTGTGCGGCCGTTGGCTGCGGGGCCGTTCGCGGCTGATGTCGGGTCCTGGTTGTGGTGCGGCGGGCATCGCGCGTTGCAGCGAGATAGTGCGGCAGAAGGCGATCGGTGACACGCCAGGCCGCGCGGCGGGGATCGGCATGGGTGCCGATAACGGGAGGGGCGGGAATCCGGTCGGCGGCGTCCTCGTGGACGTCGGCGGGGATGAGTGGGCAGACCAGAAATCGGCTGGCCCGGTGATTGACGATGTTCAGCTGGAGGCCGTCGGTGCCGTGCAGCACGGCGTCCTCAAGGGTGTGAAGAGCGAGCGAAGGGCGGGACTCACCGGCGGTCCAGATTCGGTCGGCCCGGCGTAGACGGTCGGCCCAGGTGTCGTGCCGCTGGTAGTCGAGGCTCCAGTCGCCGGGCAGCCGCGCTGCCAGGCCGGCGGCGAAGGAGGCCAGGGCAGGCGGCCGAGCGCGACCGCTCAGAGAATTGGCGGTCAGGCAGGGGATGCCGCAGTCGACTCGGACGCTCGTGCCGATGGCGTAGAGATTCGCCTTCGTCATGACCACGACGCCGAGCCTGTCGGAGTCGCTCATCTCGTCCGGCAGCACGTACACGTGGTGTCCGAGCGCGCCGGCGGGCTGCCAGCCGTAGCGCGTCAGGACCTCATGTACCTGCGGTTGACGCGCCGTAGCGGTCACGATGGGCGAGGGCAGGTGGATCTCAACGTCCGGGTTCTGGGCGGGTTCGTCGGGGCCATGGAGGGGCGGGGTGCACAGGTAGGCGATATCGGGGGTGTAGCGCAGCAGCGTGTTGTACGCCTGGGCGACGGCGTTCAGATGGCGTGCCGGGGAGGAGCCGAGGGGCAGTTGGTAGAGCAGTTGGCCCTGGTACTCGTGGGGTGTGAAGCCTGCGCTGGCCAGGATGGTGCGGGCTTGGGGCAGGTCGCTGTTGACGACGGCGAAGCTGCCGCCGGTGTCGGTGGTGCCGAACGTGATGTCGGCGTGGTCTAGGAGACCCACGTGGAAGACTCCAATCCGTGGATGGACAGGGGAGCTGCGAAGCGGGTGATGCGGTCGGTGACCAGCTGCGCGTGACGCAGAGGCAGTGCGTGGGTGGCCTCTGGGACGGTCTCCATCTGGGCGTCGGGCAGCAAGGCGGCGAGGCGCCGCGTCTGCTCGGGCGGGATGTGGGCGTCGAGGCTTCCGGCCAGAAGGTGGACCCGACTGCCGAGTTGTCGCAGTGGACCGGGGTCGGGCTGCTGGTCGGCGAGGTCGTGCCACAGGGCAGCGATGTCGCTGGTCGCCGTGGCGTGCAGGCCCTGCCGGCACGAAAGGGGCAGCCCGTCGGATGCGGGGTGGGTGTCTGAGCGCAGAGCCCACCGGCTGGTGGTGGGAAGGCGCCGCCGGGTGGCGTCGAGCAGGCGCGGCGTGTGCGTGCAGGCGGACGCGAGCAGGTTGCGGCTGAGCGTGAGGAACGACTGGGACGGGCCGGTGCCGGTGCGGGTGCTGATCCCGCCGTACGGAGGTGAGACCAGCAGCAGGCCGCGGATGCGTGGCGCAAGTTCGCGGTGGCGGGCGACCAGGCGCGTGAGCGTCATTGCTCCCATGGAGTGGCCGGCGAGCACGAGCGGTCCGCGTGGGGCCGTCGTCTCAAGGAGGTGGGCGAGGTCGTCGGCCAGCTGGTCCAGGCACCAAGGCGGCGGTGCCGCGGGTGGAGTAGCCGTGGGCGCGCTGGTCGTAGCGCAGGACGCGCATTCCTTTACCGGCTAGGAGCGGTACGTGCGAGCGCCACAGGTCCGCGGTGACCGAGAGCCCGTGGACCAGGACTGTCGTCACGGGTGCTTGGGCGGGGCCGTCGAGGTAGGTGGCGAGCCGGGCTCCGTCCGGGAGCCGTAGCGCGTTCATGCTGCGGTCCCGAAGTCGGTCTGCCGCGGTGTGTGCTTGGCGACGGCCCGCTTGGTGATGCCGTCGGAGGCCCGCTTGGATGCGGCGGTGAGTTCGGCGGCGCCGGGCTCGAGGTACCAGGGGCGCAGGTCGAGCATCGCGGCGCGCATACCGGTGGCGAAACACAGCGCGGTGCCCTTGGGCAGGGCGCGGATCGCGTCGGCGGGCAGGATCCGCTCCTGCCGCATCGACACGGAGGTCGACTTGCCGGATTCGGAGTGGGACGTGCTGGTGGTCTCGACATCGTGGTCGCCGATCAGGCGGGAGAGCTTGTCGGCGAAGTCGGGGTCGTCGATGCCGGAGCCGATGACCTTCACAGTGGAGGCGGACCACATGGCGTCCATGCCGGCGTCTCCCCAGACCTTCTGGCCCTGGCGGTAGGACTGGAGGATGGTGATCGGGATGATCCCCCGGCTGCCGAGGTGGGAGTACAGGTCGGGCAGGTCGCTGATCTTGCACACGTTGGCGGCCTCGTCGAGGATCGCGAGCATCGGCGGGTCGAGGCGTCCGCCGGCGCGCTCGGCCTGTGCGGTTGCGGCCCGCATCACGGAGTCCGCGCACGCGGCGATCAGCGCTGAGGCGCCGCCTCCGCCGTCCTTCGACAGCAGGTAGAGCGTGTCGGTGGAGGTGACGAACTCCGACGGGCGGAACTCGGAGACGTCCTTCTGCGGGGTGACCCAGGCGGCGATCTCGCTGCTCAGCAGCGCGGCGGCGTACTGGCGGGCGGTCTCGTAGATGCCGTCCCGTGTCTCCGGCGGCCCTTCGACCGTGCCCTTGAGCTGTGCGGCGACGGCGCTGAAGCCGTGGTCGCGGAGGATGTCGAGCGGGGTGCGGTCGGCGGGGAATGCGAGCCACTGCATGACGTCGGTGATCGGCCGGTCGTCGAGGGCGGCGGCGAGGAAGAGCTGGGACAGGATGTTGCTGCCGGCCTTGGACCAGAAGTCGCCCTGCTGGCTCGCGTCCACGGAGGCGGCAAGGAAATGGCCGGCCAACCGCCCGGCGCCGTCCAGGGTCTTGGCGTCGGCGAGAGGGTTCCACCACATCTCGCGGGCGGCGTGTGCGATCTGCTGCGGGTCCATCGACCAGACCTGTCCCACGGCTGCTCGGGCGTCGAGGGTGGCGGTATAGGCGTCACCGGCGGCTTTGTTGGAGGTGAGCAGCACCGGGCCGGGGGCAGCGAGGATCGACGGGATCGCGAGGGACGTGGTCTTGCCGGAGCGGGGGGCCATGATCGCGACGGCGACGTCCTCGTACCCCATGCGGACCTCGTGCTTCGTCCCTTGCAGGTTGCCGAGGAGGATGCCGGTGTCCTTGGCGTCGATGTGCTTGGCGGTTTTCAGGCTCGGGCGCAGGGATCGGGCCTTGGTGGTGATCGCCTTGGCCATCAGCGGCTCGATGTCCGCGACCTTGGCCATCCCGCTGATCTTCTTCTTCCGGCCGCCGCTTCTGGTCTTGTGACGGGACCACAGGACGCCGGCCACGGCGCCGAGCGCGAGCAGGGCAGCGATCGGCACGATCCGGGCGCCGATGAGCAGGGACGTTTCTCCGGCGTGGGGCCAGAGTCGGTCGGGGTGGAGGAGGGCGGCGGTGGGCTGGTAGGGCGCCCAGTCGCCGCCGGTCAGCCGCGCGGTGATGTTGCCGGACAGCCACGCGAGGTGGGACAGCGGGACGACGATGCCGAGTACGCCGAGGAGGAGACGGAAGGCGATGTCGTACCCGTCGGAAGACTGGTTGGCGGAAGGAGGCAAAGGCGGTGTGTGCTTCCGGGTGGGGGAGGGCGGCGGTCAGCGGGTGCGGCCTGGGTTTGCCGGGGGCGTCGCGTAGCCGAAGACCTCACCGGCGGGGCGGGGCGGGGCGGGGCGGCGTGCGGCGAGTGCGCGGACGCGGTCTTCCAGGGCGGAGGCGACCTGGGCGGCGGGCAGCTCTCGGGATGAGCGGGTGACGAGCTTGGTGCCGTAGGCCGGGATGCTCAGGGAGCTCCCCATGCGTGGGAGCGGGCTGGAGTCGGCAAGAGCGCGGGTAAACGCGGCGATCAGGTGCCGCGGGGTGTGCTCGCTGAAGCGGGCCTGCCACACCGGGCCATCGGTCTCGCTGAGGGTGGTGGTGGCCCACCAGCAGTCGGACGTTGCGCTGGTGTAGTGCTCGACGTGTGCCTTGCCGTCCGGTGAGACGAGACCGTCCTTGCCGGCGGCGGGTGTCCAATCGTCGTGAAGGAGCGGCTCGTACGGGTCGGTGCCCGTGGCGCTCGCTGCCGGGTCGGTCAGGGCGTCGGTGAACCCGGCGATGATCTCGACCGGGGTGCGTGCGCCGAAGCTCGCGTACCAGGCGGGCCGGTCCGGCTGGTGGACGTGGTGGAGCGTCCACCACTGGCCGTCGGGATCGGGCTCCAGCCGCAGGCCCTGTGCAGGGGAACGGTGACCCAGGCGGGATCCCCGCCCCCGGCCAGGTGCCGCGGGGCGACGAAGTCGACATCGACGATCTCGGGGATCTTCCGCATGGTCACCTCCGCACCGTGCTGGTCCGCCCGGCCGCTGTAGTCGCGGTGGGACGCGGAGCCAGACAGGAGGGGGCGCGCCGGGCAGCCGTGTTGATGTCGAGGACGGCCTGGCCGTGGGAGGCCCAGTCGTCGAGGTAGCTCCAGGATTCGGCGTGGTACTCGGCGAGAGCGTCGTCGTAGGCCGGGGTGCCGGGCCGGGCGTCGATGGCGAGGCTGTCGCGCGTCTGCCGCCACTCCTCATGCAGTACATCCAGGCGGTCGAGCGCATCCTTCAGGACGCCCAGCTGCCACACCCAGCGGCTCTGTACCGCGCGGGCGGGGAGTTGGGCGAGCTGGGTCTCGGCGGTGGCCAGCAGATGGCGGGCGCCGGCGTGGACGGTTTCGAACGCTTCGGCGGTGTCGGCGTCGCGCTGGCTCTGGCGGAGCCCGTAAGCGTCGTCGTCGTACGGCCATCCGTCGAGGCCGGTGTGCTCGTCGGAGTAGACGTCCCAGGCGTCGAGGATCTTCTTGCTGTCGCGGATGAAGCCGTCCAGGTGGCGCAGGAGTTCGCGGTGGGCGGAGGGATCGAAGGAAATGGTGGGGTGTCCTATCAGGGTCAGCGGCGAGCGGGTGCACAGGTGGTGCCGACCTTTGGTGTCGGCGTCGCGGCATTCGGCCGGTGCTGGCGGTGGGCGGCGCGTGCTTGCTTGCGGATGCCGGCGAGTCGGGTGGTGTGCGCTTCGACGATCTGCACGGGTGTGAGCGGGCTCGGTTTCTGCACGACGCTGTGGTGGGCGGTGCGGTCGTACATGCCGCGCTGGAGCGGGGCGGTGTCGGCGAGCGCGGTGACGAAGGCGTCGATCAGATGGGTAGGGGTGTGGCCGTCGAACCAGGCGTGCCAGATCCGTCGGCCCATCGGGGTGCCGTGTCCCGGTTCACAGGTCTCTACATGCCAGTACGCGGTGCTCTCGCCCTGGTCGGAGCGGTGTTCCACGTGGCACATGGCGTCAGGGGTGTGAGCAGCGTCTTGTTGGTCGAGCAGCCAGCCCGCCGACTCCAGCGCCGCGAATGGTTCGACGCGTTGGGCCGGGGTGGAGGTGATGAGGGCGTCGGTGAGGCTGGCGAGGATCTCGGCGGGGACGATTTCGCCGAATTCGGCGTACCAGCCCGGCTCGGTGTCGGTGGGCTCGGCCCGCAGCCGCCACCATGCGGAGGTGGCGGGCTGCGGGTCGAACTGCAGGCTGTGACGGTGGTCAGGGCTGCGCAGGACGATCTCGGGGCTCAGCGGGTCGGACGTGCGGGTCCATCCGGCCGCGGCCAGGCCGTGGGTGACGCGGCGGGCGTCACCGGGGCCGGCGAGGTGGCGGGGGGTGGTGTCGAACGGGATCCGCCAGGCGTGCGTGTCGGCGAAGGCGGCAAGCTGCCGTTCGCTCACCGGCACCGGCCGCACCCCGGCACGTCGAAGGGCGTGCTCTCGAAGTGATGGCACAGGCCGTCAAGGACGTAGTGGAGGACGTGCTGGTCGGACTGCTCCCACGCCGCGGTGCGCAACTCTGCGATCAGGAGGTCGGTTTCGGTGGTGCGCGGGACGGCCGGGTGGTCCTGCAGGGTGCGGGCGAGGGCGCGCAGGGTGTCGGCCATCTGAACGGGGACGCCCGTGTATTCGTCGAGCAGCGGCTCGACGAGCGCGAGGGCCTTGGCCGGGTCGGGGTCCTCGCGCAGGTAGTCGGTGAGGTCGGCCAGGGTTTCGGTAGCGGTGCGGATGGTGTCCGGGGTCAGTGCGGGCACAGGGCTCCTTGGATCGTCGGGTCTCGGGTCAGCGGCTGGCGCGGGCGCCGCTGGCGTGGGCGTGGGGGCGGGTCGTGGTGCGGGGGCGGCTGCTCTTGACGGAGTTGCGGGCCCAGGTGGCCGCGCGAGCGGCGGTGATACGGGCCTGCTGCCAGGCGCTGAGCTGGGATGGCAGGACGGAGACGGACGTGGTCCGGATCTGCCCGCTGTGCGGGACACGTCCGCGGGGGCGCATCACGGGCTCGGGACTGGCGAGCGCGGCGGAGAAGGCTTGCACGAGGTGCATCGGGGTGGTGGCGGTGAAGCTGGCGGTCCAGCCGTTGCCCTGCTGGTCCTTGGCGCCGGACCACCACATCGCCTCGCCGTTCGGGTCTTGGCGGTACTGCATCCACGCCGATCCGTCGGGACTCACTGCGGTGACCTGCTCAGCGTTGGGCGGCGTACGCCAACGCTGCTCGTGCAGAGGTGCCCAGACGGTGGGGGCGTGGGCGGAGCGGGGGCGGGTCAGGGCATCGGTCAGACCGGCGACGATCTCCACCGGCGTCTGCCGGCCGAGGTTTACCCGCCACTCGTCCTGGTGCCCGGCCGCCTTGCCGTGGATCGTCCACCCGCCCGGCAGCACGTACGGGTCGTAGGCGACGCGGACCGTACGGTCGGGACTCTCCAGGAAGAGCGGACCGCAGCTCTTGGACTTGTCGCGCCAGCCGGAGGCGCGCAGGAACTCCGAGACGTGGCGCAGGTCGCCGCCGCCGGCGAGGGTACGGGGCTCAACGAGGTAGTGCTGTTCGGCCTGCTCGCCCGGCCCCCAGCCCTGCCACTGCTTTCCTCTCACCGGCGTCGCCGGACAACGAGCGGAGCAGGGGCAGGTGGCTTCGCCGGTCCGGCGTGGGCCCGGTCGCTGACGTGCTGGAGGGTCTCACGGTGGTCATCCAGGTCGTCGCCGATGGCGTCGAGTTCGTTCGCAGCCCGCCCCAGGGCGAGCCACATCTCGGCCGGTAGTGCGCCGCGCTCGGCCTGTTCCTTGGCGAACCGGCTGCTGACGGAGACAAGGTGGGTGACGCCGCCGAGCACGCCGTCCGCGGGGTCTACAACGCGTGCGATGACCTGCGTGGCCTCGTGGGGCGGGAGTATCGCGAGGTGGTCGGCGAGCTGGCCGAGCTGGCGGGCGATCTCGTCGGCCAGCCGCACCAGATGCGGGGTGGGGTGGGGCATGCTCCTCCAGGACGGTGGTCGGATCAGTGGTGGTGGCGGTGGCCGATCCGCCGTACCTCGGGCAGAGCCGCCTCGGGCCGTGCCCCAGCTGTGGGGAAGGGGCGGTCGGGGCCGGTGGGGATGCAGGCGCGGAGGTAGCGGCGGAACAGGGCGGTGGCCAAGCGGGGCTTGAGGAAACGGGAGAGGGGCGGGGTGATGCGGGGTGTTACGGGTTTCTCCGGTTGGTGGGAGGCGGCCCCGGCAAGGGCGCCGGGGCCGCCGTTGAGACTTATGGGGCGCGGCGGGAAGGCTGGTGGCGGCCGGGAGCAGCAGGCTGCGGCGGGTTCTGCGCGGCAGGGCGCATCTGGCGGGAGCGGATCTCGGTGACGGCCTGCTGGTAGGCGGCTTCGTCGAACAGATCAGGGTCGATGTTGACCTTGTATCCGGCCATGAGCAGGGAGGGGATCGCGCGGCTCGCCAAGCGCTTCTGCTCGGCGTCTTCCAGGTGTTCAGGGACGATGTGCCAGACGTAGACGGGCCGGCGGTGCGGACCTCCAGCCGGTCGAGCAGGTCGAGGAGCATTTCCGGTGCTCCGGTCGGGGATCGTGGTGGTCAGGGCCTTGGTGTAGATCTCGACGTCGGTGCCGCAATCATCGGCACGGTTGCCCATAGACAGTTCTCCTGTTCAGCGGTGGCGCGGAGTTGCAGGGCCGGACCTGGCGGTCGTGATCCGGGCCGTAGCCAGGGCCGACGGCGTGGCTGGCGCAGTGGCGGTGGGCGCGACGCGGCCGGAGGGGTGCTGGAGGGCGACGGCGATGCCGTGGGCGCCCAGCCGCTGTCCCGTCTCGCGCACGGCGCGGGCCTGCTCGGCGGTGTCGTCGCCGCTCAGCCGGTAGATGCCGGTCTGCTCGTCGTGGACGAAGCCGCCTGCGGCCAGTACGGCACAGGCCGTCTCGCCCACGGGGGAGGCGGCGAGGCTGCCGTCCTGCTGCCATGTCAGGACGACACGATCAGGCTGAGACGGATGGACGGCCGCGGCTGCGTTGTGGCGGGCCTGGGCGAGCGCGGCGTCGTAGCGGGCCAGCAGGTCGCCGGCGACCAGCTCGGTGCTCAGGAAGGGGTCGTCGCTCAGGGCGATTCCGTTCGGTTCCCGTATGCCGCGGTACGCCTCGTCGGGCAAAGCACGCGGGCCGACGGCGGCGATGAGGAAGCCGCCTAGTTCGTCGTGCCGGTCGAGGACGGCCAGCTGGGCGCCGTCCTGTCGGGTCAGGACGGCGGCGTGCCGCAGCGGATGCTCGGCGATGGCCTCGGCGACGAGGTCCAGGTCCCATATCCGGTCGGTGAGTTCGGCGAGATCGTCCTTGTGCTCGGGTGGGTGGTAGGCGCTGGCCCAGGTATCGGGCAGTTCGCCGGCGAGGACGTCGGCGAACGAGGCGAGGCGCTCGGAATCTTCGTGGTCGTGCATGGTGTCCTTGGGCGGGGGGTGAGGGGTCAGCGGCGCAGTCCGGTGACGGCCGGGGGCGGTGCCGACACGGTGCGCGGGGCCGGTGGGCAGGCGCATATGGCCGACCGTTCACGCTCGTCGGCCGGGACCTCTTGGGTGCAGGTGCTGCGGCCGGGGTGCGCAGCGTGCCGGTCGGCGAGCGCGTTGCGCGTGTGGCAGAGATCGCCGCGGATGAGGGGGAGGCGCTCGTCGGCGAGGTAGCGCAGGCGGCGGGCGATGTGCGGGTCGGCCGCGCCGCCGAGGCCGTCGTGGAACTCGGCTGTCGCGACGAGGACGTCTTCGAGGGCGGCGAGGATGCCGTCGTGCGAGGCGGTCAGCTCGGTGAGGACGTCGGCCGCCTCCTCGGTGGTGGCGGCCTGCCGGATCGGCTCGGCGAGATGAGCGACCGAAGCACCCAGCGGCAGGTAGCGGACCGGGCGGTGCTCGGTGTCGAAGTCGTCGTCGCAATCGACGTGGTATCCCACGGCCCGCAGTCGGGCCACGGCTTCGGTGGCGAGACGGGCCTCGTCGGGCCCGTCCAGGCCGGTGGGGGCGCGGTGGTACGTCTCATGGAGGCGGACCACCGGGACGAAGCCCGCGCGCTCAAGAACGCTGTGGGCCTCGCCGTCGCCGCCGCGGGCCAGGACCTCCGCGGAGTGCGGATCGCGGCGGATGAGCAGGAAGCGGTCGGCCAGGGTCAAAGAGGCGTTTCTCCTACAGTGATCTACGTGTGGTGTGCCGCACGGCGGAAGGAGCTGGGGGCACGCCGGGCGGGCCGGTCAGGCGTGTTGCCGTTGCGTCGAGGTCTTGCTGGATGCGGTAGAGACGGCGGGCGATCAGCCCCAGGCTGTGCGCCGTGTCGTCGCCGGCGGCACGTGACTGCAAGGCGATCCGGTGGGCGGCATGTTCGACGAGTCCGCGGACCGCGGCCAGCGAGCCGGCCTGCTCGTCGGCGAGCTGTGAGAGGACCATGGCGAGCTGTGCCGAGGCCGTCGGTACCGGCCGGGCGGCGACGATCTGGGGCTCGGGAGGGATGCGTACGGGAATG
Source organism: Streptomyces marinisediminis (assembly GCF_026262575.1). GTDB lineage: Bacteria > Actinomycetota > Actinomycetes > Streptomycetales > Streptomycetaceae > Streptomyces > Streptomyces marinisediminis. Next base: position 77,387 of record NZ_JAPKFL010000011.1, on the reverse strand, counting down.
AGGTGCAGGTCCTGCTCGATGCGACGCGCTTCGTCACAATGCCGTCGCAGGAGATCGGCGGGCTGCTGCTGCCAGGTGCCGTCGAGGCGGATCAGGTTGGCGATCACATCAATGCGTCCCGGCTGGGCCTGGACGGCGATCCAGCGGCATCCGGCTTCGTCGCCGGGGATCTCGATCCCGGCGGCTCGGGCGAGGCGGTGGCCGACCTCGGCCCACTGCGCACCGTTCAGGTCACGGTCGTCGGGGTGGAGCCGGGCATCAAGGTGAAGGATCGCCCGCCGGTCCCCGTGAGCGCTGGCGGCGAACGGATGCTCGAAGAGCGGGTCGTCGAGGTGCTCAGACCACTGGGCGGACGTCCACAGAGCCTGCTCGTCGTCCAGGGTGTAGAAGTCCAAGCCCGGCCAGTGGGCGACGACGGTGTGCTCTGTCAGGGCCTCGTCGGTTGATACCGGGCGTGCCAGAGCGTCGCCGAGCGGTTCGTGGGCGGCGATGGAGCGCTCGTTGACGCGCGGGATCACCGGTCACCCAGGGCATCGGCGACGTGGACGAGCTGGTTCAGCGCCGTGGTGGTGTACCAGCCGCAGTCGATCAGGGTGTCGTCTCCGGTGTGCTTCGGCAGGAGGTGGTCCTCCATGGCGCGCAGGTAGATCAGGCAGTCCGGGCAGCGGCGGGAGAGGTGCACGAGGTAGCGGGGGTGCGCGGTGATGAACGACTGTGCTCCGCCGGTCGCATCCCGCAGTCGCCATCCGTCCTCGTCGGTCGGGGTGTGCCAGGACGGGGCGACGACGCGCATCGAATCCCCCCACAGTTCCCCGCCGGCAACTCCCTTGAGGACGACGACCTGGTCGCCGGCCTGGAAGTGGGCGTGGGCGATGTCCCGGGCCGGGGTGAGCGGGTCGGGCGTCGGCGCGAAGGCCGGGGTGGTCGGGGGCAGGTTCATGAGGATCCTTCCACGCGGGGCGGGTGGCGGTGGGAGGAACAATGGTCCGGAGGATCGCCGGTTTGGCTAACCGGCGATCCTCGGCTATGTTCCGCCGCTGTCAGCGGAACGGGTTCTCCGTCCCCTTGTCCGCCTCGGTGGCCGCGTCGAGGAGTTCGAGCAGGTCAGCGCCCTCTGTGTCCCGCTGGTCGATCCACCATCCGGCGCGGCTGATCGTTCGGGCTTTCTCCTCCAGCTCCGCCCAGTCCGCCTCGTCCCAGGTGCCTTCGACGACGAGCGCGGTGTGCGCGGCGGTCATCAGCTGGTGGCGGGAACGCTCACCCCACTCCAGCGCCCGCTCCGGGCCCTCCAGTGCCAGCATGTCGAACTTCGCAGCCCACTCGGCGGCGGCCTGCTGCTCCTCGGCGCGCTTGGTGGCGAGCCACTGCTCCTTGGACGCGGTGTCGGCCTCGCGCGATGCCTTCCAGCAGTCGGTGCAGACCCGGCCACCGAGCCAGCGGGCGAAGCCGGCGCGCTTGTCGGCGGGACGGTTCGAAAGGTCGTGATCCACGCTGTGTCCACAGGTGTGGACAACATTCCAGGTCGTACGGACAGCCATGGATGAATCTCCTTGATCGGTTGCAGAAAGGGGGGTGTTGCCGGTGTCGAGCGCTCAGGTGCGCGCGCACCGGGTCGGCCGAAGGCGGCGGTGCGTGCCGTTCCCGCACCGGGAGAGGCGGGGGCGGGCGAGGAGCAGGACGGCTACGGCGAAGGCTGCCCCGGCAGCGGGCAGTGCGGCGCTGGCGAGGGGATGACCGGCGAGACGGCCGGCGAGGGCGGTGCCGGCGGCCTGCCCGACGCCGATCGACAGGATCAGCCACGCGTACGCCTCGCTCGTGCGGCCCGCAGGGGTGAGGGTGTCGGTGGTCACGTAGGCGGAGGCGACCATGATGGTGAGGAACGCGCCGGGCACGACGACCGCGGCGGTGGCGCCGTACGGACCCGGGAGGGCAAGCAGAGGCAGCCACCCAGCCAGGAACGCACCTGCACCGAGCAGGAGTTGGCGGCTGGCGGACCCTGGCCAGGTGCGGCGCCCGTACAGAAGTCCACCGAGGAAGCTGCCGGTCGAGAAGGCCGCGGGCAGCAGGCCGGACAGCATGTCCTTGCCATGGGCCTCGGCCATGGCGACGGCCCACACGTTCAGGGAGCCGATCGCGAAGCCGATACCGGCGAGGGAGACGAACAGCAGCACCAGGCCGGAGGAGTGGAGCCGCTGTGCCGGTGTGTCTCCCGGGCTCCTCGGTGCGGGCGCCCATTGGCGCGACGGCGGCGCGGTGGCGACGACGGTCGTGCCGGCCAGCCCGAGGACGGCGGTGGCGGCGAGCGCGAGGGAGGGGCTGTGTGCGGCGGCGAGCGCGGCGGCGAGCAGGGGCCCGACGATGTACAGCAGGGCCCTGCGTGCCGGTGTCCAGGGCGAGGGTGGCGTGCCGAAGACGCTGTTCGGGCAGCACGCTGGGCCACAGGGCTCGCATGCCGGCTTCCAGGGGAGGCGTGCTCAGACGGGCCGCGACGACGATCACCGTGGCGAGCGCCCGCTCCCCGTGGGGGCCAGCCAGGGGAAGGGCCAGGAGCAGGCTGGAGTTGAAGAGGGCGGCGGGGACGTGTACGGCGGTCTGGCAGGCAGCCCGTACGTCGCCCGCCTTCTCGGCGGCACCCTCACCGGCCGCCTCCCCAACGGCATGGCTCCTATCGCGATCCTGCTGTGGATCACCGCCAACGGCAGCAGCCTCGCCTTCGGCGGCCTGCTCAGCGCCCTTTACGGGCTGGCCTCCGCGCTCGCGCAGCCGGTCAAGGGACGCCTGATGGACCGCTACGGTGGTGAAACCGGCTAGCGCCAGGGCGGTCTCGGCCCACTGGTAGCCGGGACCGTCGGCCAGGCCGACGATCGTGTCGCTGCCGCTGAGATGGAGCGTGATCGTGGTGGAAAAAGTCAGGGCAGAGTCTCCGTTGCGTAGGCCGCTCAGGAGCGGGGGCGGCGCGGTGCGGTCGACGGCGGTGCCTGGGCCGTCATCGCTGTCCTCGTAAGGCGGCTGGCCGCCGACGGCGGCGCATCGGTGGTGGACGTGCGCAGTGACGGGTCGAGGTCGACGCGGTAGCGGGCGGCCGACAGCATTTCGGCGGCCCACGTCGCGTGCTCGTTCTCCCACGCCTCGCCCAGGTCGAAGGGGAGGCGGATCCAGTGCCCGCGCAGGGACGGCTCGAACAGAAAGCCCGCCCGTCGCAGGACATCGGCGGCGAAGGCATCGAAGGCGCCGTCGACTTCAACCTCGCCACCCGGTCCGCGGGTGATGCGGATCGGCCCGCTGCCCGGATTCACAGGGACCGTCCGGTCGCGGAGGCGGTGAGGTGGACGGTGGGTGCGTAGGTGGGCTTCGGCGGGATCGGATAGTCGCTCACGGCACGCAAGATGGGTTCGGCGGCGTCCAGGAGGCGCTGGGTGACGGCACTGGCCTCGGCCGGGGTCTGTGCGGCGGCGAGTGCGGCGAGATACGGGGCAAGGTCAGGGCTCGGCAGCGGCTCGTCCGGCAGCGGATGCTCCGCGAGGAACGCTTCGGCGTCCCGCCTGGCCCAGCGGAGCAGATCACCGCGGGTGGCGATGCCGTAGCGGGCGGCGGCGATCTGGTCGGCGTCGCGGCCGACGTTGTCGTACAGCTCGCAGTCGGGGTTCTGGGGCACGGCTCCTTCTAGACGGAGGTGCTGGGGCCGGCGGCCTCTGCGTCGGTGCGGCGACAGCCGTAGCCGAGGAGGCTGGACGGCTCCGGCGCGCTCGGGACTGCGGCGATGTCCGAGCAGGTGAATGTGTAGGTGAAGGCGGGGCGGGGGCTGGTGCCGAGCCAGGCCCGGTCGTGCTTCTCCGGCACGATCCCCAGGCCCGGGGTGGTCACCGCGTCGTGCTGGGTGTGGGTGTGGGAGAAGACGACGAGTGCGCCCGTGGTCGTCTTCAGCGCGTACGCGTCGGTGAAGTCTGGGTCGGCGGCAGCGAAGCGGGTGGTGCCGCGCGGACCGAACTTCCGGGTCGTCTCGTCGTGGACCTTGACCTGCCGCTTCGAGGTCTCGGTGGAGCTGAAGACCTTCTTCCCGGTCACCTCGCCGCCGGTGGCGAAGTTGTCCGTCACGGCGGAGCGCAGTACACCGACCGGTGCGGCAAGTGCCTGCGAGGCAGCGTCGACCGCGGTGGCGTATCCGTCCTTGTCGAGCACGATCTGCGGGAGCTGCTTCGGATCATCGATGTCGACGGTGGCGACCATCTCCCACTGCTTCGACTTCGTGTTCTCGGCCAGGATCAGGACGCGGGCGTACTGCTGCTGGCTGCCGGCGCGGGTGACGGCGGCGAACCACCGCTGCTGTCCGTCCTTCAGGCGCGGGATGTAGAGGTCGGTGGCCGAGACGTCGTAGGACCAGGGCCGGTACGGCTCCCGGTCGGCGGTCGGCAGGGCCTCGTCCTGCTTGAGGTCGGCCAGCGACATCGCGTACCGGGGGCCGCCCTCGACGGTGTCGAGGAGCGCGCGGTCGTTCTTGACGTGCGCGAGGTTGTTGGTCGTCGAGTAGTGGGTGATGGCGTCGCGTGCCTGCGCAGGGGTGAGTGCGGGGGCGGGGGTCGGTGCGGCGCTGGCGCTGGGGGCCGTCTTCTTGGCTGAGGGGTTGCTGTCGGTGTCGGTGCAGGCGGTCGCGGCCAGGGCGACAGCGAGAGCTGCGGTGATCACGGGCAGGGCGCGGCGATGGCGAGCAGGGGGGATGGAGGCTCCTTGTAGAAGGGGGCTGCGGTCCGGAGTCGGTTTACCTGTGGTGCGCGGCGGCAGCGGCGCTGGGCGGAGAGGGAACGGGGAGGCGCGGGGACGTGGTGGCCGGCGTGGTGGTGTGGCGGAGGTTCACGCCGATGCCCTTCTGGGCGAGGTGGTGCACCAGGGCCCGCAGGCGGAGCGCGCGGCCGTCCTCGCCGTACCCAGCGGGCAGCAGGAACGCGGCCTGGTGCGGGTGGTACTGGAACCCGAGGGCGTACAGCGTCATACGGGCGTCGGCGGGGACGCTCTTGTACGGCGTGCCGAGTGCGCCGTCCTCGTACCAGGTCAGGGTGACGACGTCGGCCACCTGCGGCGGTCCGGGCCGGAGCGGGGGTTCGGGCTGGACGGCTGCGTTGTGCAGCACGCTGTCCAGTGCCTGCTGGTAGCGGGGCAGCAGGCGAAGGGTGACCCGGGCGGATGCCTGTGCCGGCTGGTCGGGGACGGCGATGCCGTTCGGTTCCGCGACGCCGGAGAAGTGGTGGGGCTTGATGCCGGGCCCATCGGGCTCGAGCGGTGCCACGACGAACTGGTGCCGGTACAAGGGCCGGTCGGTGACGTAGAGCTGTCGTCCGTCCTGGTCGTGCAGGGCGGCGTGGTGGCTGAGGACGTACTGGCTGACGATGTAGTCGACTTGGCCGACGTCCCAGAGTCTCTCGGCGGTGTCGAACTGCTCGTCGTAGGAGTTGTGTCGGACGTACTCGCTGTTCCATTGGCCGGGCAGCCGGTCTGCCAGGGCGGTGGCGAACGCGGAGAGATCCGTGCGGGGTGTGAGCATGTGCTCCCAAGGCGGCGAGGGGCGGGTGCGCTTCTAGCGGCAGGAGCGCGGCGGGGAGGCGGCCGAAGGGCACACGGGCGTGGGGCGCCCTGCGGCTGGCCGGGCGGGCTGTTCTTCGCCTGGGCTCCCTGCGGGCGGGGCGTAGTGGGCCAGCAGATTCTCCAGGTCGGCCTGGGCGACTTGCGTTGGGGCCGACCGGACACCGTGGGCGGCTTCGCGCAGGAGGCGCACTGCCTGTGGCGTGTGACGGTGCTCGTGGCCGGCCTAGAGGGCTATGGCTACAAAGTGGCCTGCGACGTGGTCGAGCAGGGGCGCGGTGGCGTCGACGAGCCGGTGGGTGACGGCGCTGACCTCGGAGGGCGTCTCCGCCTCGGCGAGTGCGGTGAGGTAGGGAGTCAGATCGGGGAGCGGTAGCGGCTCCGCCGGGAACGAGTGCGCGGCTCTCCGTAGGGGAAGGAGTAGAACCTGCTGGGTGTGGTTCTCCGGGCGGCCCGGGCGCCATCAGTGCATGCGGGCGTCGGTGTCGAACAGCCCCAGCTCGTGGGCATGCAAAAGATGTTGAACGATGAATGATCTTCCGGCGACCTTCCAGAGGCCGCGCCCGCGGTTGAGGTGGGCGATGGCTTCGGTTTCGACGGAGGTGAGGCCAAGCAGTGAGGCTGCGGCGTGGAGTTGGTCGGTTTCCTGCCGGTAGATGATGCGGGTGGAGCAGTCGGCGAGGAGGCCCTCGGCGAGGGCTCGACCTTGTGATCCGGCGTCGCCGGCGGTGAGCAGATCGGACAGCCGGTGGATGACCATGAGGTTGGCGATGCCGAGGCCGCGGCTCAGCTTCCACTGGGCCTGCATGCGCTGCAGCAGGCCGACGTGGCGCATCAGGCGCCATGCCTCGTCGTAGACGATCCAGCGCCGGCCGCCGCGGGGGTCGGTGAGTGCGGATTCCATCCATGCGGAGGCGCAGGTCATGGCGAGGACGAGGGCGGTGTCGTCTCCGGAGCCACCGAGCCGGGACAGGTCGATGGTGAGCATCGGCGTGTTGGGATCGAAGCGCACGGTGGAAGGGGCGTCGAACATGCCGGCCAAGTCGCCGTGGACCAGGCGGCGCATGGCGTGGGCGAGGTCGCGGGCCGCGTCGCCGAGCCGGCCGGACATCATCCCGGCGGCCTCTTCGAGTTGCTTGGGGTTGTTCAGGGCGGCGGCGACATCGCCGAGAAGCGGGGTGCGAGCCGTGGCGTCAGCGTTGGTGACCACGGCGTCGAGGGCGACGTCGAGGGCGGTGTGCTCCATGGGCAGCAGGTCCCGTCCGAGGACGGTGCGGGCCAGCGAGCCGAGCAGGAGGAGGCGGCGCTTGCGGATTTCGCCGACCCAGTCCGCCTCGGCGATGCTCTCTGGCCGGGGCGCGGCGTCCAGCGGGTTGAGGCGGCCGGGCAGTCCGGGGCCGAGGGCGACGGATGTACCGCCCAGGGCGTGGGCGACGGGTGTCCATTCGCCCTTGGGGTCGCAGGGTACGTAGATGCGGTAGCCGAAGGCGACCGACCGGAGCGCGAAGCTTTTGGCGAGCGCGGACTTGCCCTGGCCGATCACGCCGGCGAGCAGCACGTTCGGGTTGGTGAAGCCCTCGACTTTGCCGTACAGGGCGAACGGGTCGAAGACGAAGGATGCTTCGGCGTGGACATCGCTGCCGATGTAGATGCCTTCGGCGCCGAGCCCTCCTTCGGCGAGGAAGGGGTACGCGCCGGCTGCGATGGCGGTGGTCATGCGGTGGGCCGGCAGTTTCAGGTGGTTCCCACGGGCGGACGCAGGTCCGGGGCGTCCGTTCGGCGGGTAGAGGGGTGCGGGTGTTTCGTGCTCGGCCGGCGCGGCGCCCGTCGGCAGGGCGGCTGCTTCGGCGCGGGCCTTGGCGGCTGCTTCGGCGAGCTGGCGGCGGGCGGCCTTGCGGCTGGCCCGGTCGGTGCCGTGCGGGGTGAACAGTGGGCTGGCGGTGGCACGGCGGGCGCGGCGGGCGGGCCGGTGGCTCATCGGGGGCCCTCGTTTCGGCGGATGGTGCTCATCGGGCGCACGCGGTGGTGTGCGCCCGGAGGTCGGAGGGGGTGGTCTTGCGGCGGATGGTGTGTCCGGCGGCGAGGTGGCGCTGGCAGATCGTGAGGACCGGCGGTCCTTCCGGGAGCCGCTCGGGTCGGCACTCGGTGGTGTTCTTAGTAGTGGCGGGGATGAGGTGGAATGCGGTGTGGACTTCGGCGGTGGCCTGCCACAGCCGCGTGTTCGCTGTGGCGAGGTGCCGGCCTGCGGCCGGATGCGCAGGGCGCGTGGTCTCGGTGAGCTGGTCGAGGAGCTGGTGCAGGGCGGTGAGGTGGGCGTGGAGCACGTCGAGGTGGACTCGGTCCGCCGGGCTGCGTGGCGTCGACCGGTTCGGGGCGCGGGTGTGGTGGCGCACTCCGGCGGTGGCGGCGCGGAGATAGGGGTGCGCGTCGTCGGCGCGCGGAGGAGGGGGCAAAGGGTTACGTTCCTTCCTGCCGCCGGGGGGCAGGGGTCAGAGGGCGGTGCGGGCGAGGGGCAGCGCGGCGAGGCTGAAGGCGTCGGACTGTTGGTAGTTGAGGCGGCGCAGGTCGACGCCGGCGGTGACGGCGGCGGTCTCGATCTGTGCGCAGGCGGCGTCGAGGAGGGCGTCGGTGTCGGCGGTGACGGTGACCAGGCCGGTGAGGGCGACGTCGGCGTGGCCGGCGATGAGCTGTCGCTCGCGCTGCTTGACGTCGGCGTACTCGACGGAGTCTTCCTCGCTGTCGACCTGGCCGCGGCGGGCGCGTTCGCTGGCGTCGGCGATGATCGCCGCCTTTTTCCGCTGGACGTCACGCAGTGCGGACTCGAGCCCCTGCGGCACGTATATAAGGGACAGGCTCCGGCGCACACCGGCGGTGAACATCAGCCCGTGCAGGAATCCGGCGCCCACCTCGGTCCTGGGCCAGTTCTCCACCCAGTACGTGACGTGGCGGGCGGTATCGGTGGTGATCCGGTCGTACTCCTCGACCTGGACGACGGGCCCGGCCGCCGCGGGGTCGGCTTCGGCGCGGCCGGTGTCGGACCACTGCTGCAAGGCCGAGAGGGCTTTGGGGTCATAGGCGGTGCGGATGACGGCCGCGCTCTCCCGGGCGCTGAGCCACCCGGTGACCATGAGGCCGGCGTTGCGGGCGGCCTGGGCGATGGAGGCCGTGGTCTGCTCCATGACCGTGAAGGCTCCTGGGAGCCCGCCACCGGCCTGGCTGATGAGGCGCTTGGCGGCCTTGAGGTCGAGGGAGATGGCGAGGTAGGTCTCGTGCGGGGCGGCGGCGGGTCCGGCGGAGGCGACCAGTTCGGAGTAGATCTGCCCGGCGACCGGGGCCTCGGGCTGTCCGTGCTGGGCCCAGTGCCGGGCGAGGGTGTCGCCGGAGTCGGGAACGGTGCGCTCCAGGACCTGCACGGTGGCGACGTGCCCGGTGCGGGCGATGCCCGCCAGAGTGCGCCCCCAGCCGTTCACGTTGTGGTTCTGCGTGGCTGGGTCGAGCAGGGCGAAGGCCCGGCTGCTGACGCGGGCGATGGCGGTGAGGGTCTGCCGGTGCGGGTCGTGGACGGCCGATGCGCCGTTGGCGGAGTCGCCGGGGGTGACCACGCGAAGGGAGGCGGCGGTGCCGGGCAGGTGAAGGATGCCGTCCTGCCGGGGCCGGGTGACGGGCCGGGCGAGCCAGAGGAGCTGCCCGGTGCGGCGGCGGTGTGCGTAGCGGGCGACGATGGGAGCCCAGTTGATCAGTGAGCGGCCGTTGCGTCGGATGGCGACCAGTGCGGCGACCGCCGCCCACAGCGGGGACAGCGCGATGGCGCCGAGCAGCCCGGTGGAGACCACCGTTGCCAGCAGGAGTGCCAAGGCGCTGGAGACGAGCACGAGTTGCGGTAGGGACAGGCCGAGGAGGATGCCGCGTCGGGACCGGTGCGGGAACTTCACCGTGACCGGGGCGACGGAGAGATCAGACAAGGGGATGGTCCTGAAGGCGCGGGGGAGGCTGGGGGCGAAAGGCGCGGTGCCTCCCGCCCCCAGCGGGCGGGCAGAGGGTCAGGGGCTGGTCGGAGGCGGCGGTGGGGATGCCGTCCCGCTCGTGCCAAGGTTTTGTGAACCTGCGGTCTGCGGGCCGGGGGAAGGCGGGGCGCCCTGCGGTGGCGGGGTGGTGGTCGGTGGCGTGGTCTGCCATCCGCCGGCCTGGCCGGCTGCGGCGCCCGAGCCGGTGCCGCCGGCTGAGGGGCTGCCGCCGATCTGACCGCTGGTGTCGTCGGTGACGCTGGACGGCGCTGGCTGCACGGCCTTCTCCAAGCCGGACTTGACGGCGTCGCCGCCGGGCGATGCACCGCCTCCACCGCCCTGGGGGCTCTGCTGGCTATCTCCGCCGGTCGAGTTGGGGGCGATGTCGCCGGGGAATCCTCCGCCGCCCGGAATCGAGTCAGGGCCTTGCGGGGCAGCACCGGCTCCGGCGCCTGCTCCGGCTGCGGCCCCGCCGGTTCCGGCAGTGGCGGCCATTGCGGCGGCCTTCTTCGCGGTGCGCTCGGCGTGCTGTTTGGCGAGCCGGGCACCGGCTCCGCCGGCGCGGTGAATCGATTCTCCGTCGGTGCCTTCGGCGGCCCAGTGGACGAACTTGAAGGTGGCGTACGGGCACAGCAGCACCAGGATCATGATCACGATGCCTGCGAGGACGTCGGCGAGCGCGGCCAGGCCGTCGTTGGCCTCGGTCTTGCCCATGGCGGCGATGCCCAGGACGAAGATGATCGTCATCAGCAGCTTCGAGACGACGAGGGTGGCGGTGGCCTCGATCCAGCCCTTGCGCCAGCGGCGGGCGACTTCCCAGCCGCCACCTGCGCCAGCGAAGACGGCCAACGTGACCATGACGAGGATGCCGACCTTGCGCACCATCATCACGCACCAGTACAGGATGGCGCCGATGGCGGCTCCGAGGGCCACGAAGACGGCGACGAGCCAGCCCAGTCCGGCCAGGCCGGGTATCTGGTTGACCTTGACGATGCGGCGCACCGCGGAGGCGATGTCCGTGTTCGCGGCTTTGAACAGGCCGGCGGACAGGGCGTCGACCACTTCGATCGCGACGGTGGTCAGGGCGATGGCGGCGAACGCGAAGATCACGCCGGACGCCGTGCCGGTGAACGCCTGTCTCAGGGCCTGGCCGTCGCGGCGGATGGCGGCGCGGACGAGCTGGGCGCAGAAGGTGGCCACGAGCACGACCAGGCCGATCGGGAGGATTGTCTCGTAGTTGTCGCGGAACCAGGTCGCATTCAGGTCGACGTGGGTGGTGGCGTCGACTGCTTTGGCGGCGAGGTCGGCCGAGGCGGCGGCGAGTTCGCCGGCACTCTTGGCCATCCAGTCGCCGATGGCTTTGCCGGGGTCGGAGGCGAAGTCCACTGCCTCGCCGACCGCGCAGACCTTGTCCGCGAGGGGAAGGTCGCAAAATCCCATGAGGGAGCTACCTCCTTGTGGTCAGGGCGCGACGCGCGGGGCGATGGCGACGAGTGAGCAGTCGGACGAGGGCCGGCACTGCACGGCGAGGGTGATGGAGCGGTCTTCCGCCCCTCCGCCGCCCTTGGCCCAGGTGATGGCCTGCTTGCCGGTGACGGTGACGGCGTAGATGTACGCCTTGGTGATCGCGGAGGGGTCTTCGGCGAGGGCCTGCTTGAACGCGGCCGGGTAGTGCGCCTCGGCGACGGCAGCGGTGGCGTACTGCTTCTGGTCCGCCATCCGCGACCACAGGACCGGGTCGGGCACCTGCGCGGAGACCGATGCCCAGTCGCTGTACTGGCTCTCCTTCGTCATCCACGCCTCCATGCCGGCGAGCTGCTGGGCGTGGTTGGTGGTGCGGGTGTCGTAGGACCAGAGCATCGCCGCGGCGGCCTTGGCGAAGGCGACGGGATCGGAGATCCGCGGCGGTCGGGGTACCGAGCCCGGATTGGCGGCCGAGCCCTCGGAGGGTTCTGCGGATGCCGACACGCTCGGCGACGCGGCCTGACTGCCGGCGGGCGAATCGTGTGACCCTCCGCGCCCGGTGAGGTACGCGGTTGCGCCGGCTGCTGCGAGCAAGCAGGCCAGGACGATCGCGATCAGAGCGATGCGGCGGTTGGCCGACCAGCCCGCTCCGTAGCCCGACAGGGAGAGGGAACGCTTGGGCATCACTGGACCTTCGACCCCAGGGCGGAGAAGAAGGCCACGATGCCGTTCGCGGCGCCCAGGCCGAGGGCGGCGCCGGCGGCCACGGTGGCGCCCTTCTTGCCGTTCGCCTCGGCCTGGTGGCCACCGGTGTGGTGACCCCAGGCCCACACCGCCAGGCTGACGGCGAGGGCGCCGACCACGGCGATGATGCCGAACATGTTGATGCTGGAGACGACGTTCTTCAGGACGGCAAGGCCCGGCAGGCCGCCCCCTTTCGGGGTGATCCCTGGGTCGAAGGCGAGATAGATCCGGTCGGCGAGGGGTGTCATAGGTGGGGCAAGGCTCCTTGCGTGCGCAGGCCGGAGGGCCATTGGGGGAGGAAGCGAGAGGGGGAGGAGGTGGTCCGCGCAGAGCGGCGCGGGCGCTGGCGTCAGAGCACGCGGCGGACCGCGAGGACGTCCCAGTCCTTGAGCGGTGTGATCCGGACGGGCTTGCCGGTGCGCGGGGCCTCGATGACGAGCCCTTCGCCCAGGTACATGCCGACGTGCTCGGGGCGCGCGGCGGTGCCGCGGCTGAAGATCAGGTCACCGGGCTTCATGGCCTTCGGTGAGACGGCTTTGCCTTCGTTGACCTGCGTGTACGTGGTACGGGTGAGCTTGATGCCGGCCTTGTCGTACGCCTGCTGCATCAGCGAGCTGCAGTCGCAGCGGCCCATCGGGTCAGGGCCGCGGGGGGCCGCGCACGAGCCGCCCCACTGGTACATCGTGCCGAGCTGGTGCATCGCCCAGACGATCGCTTTGCGAGCCCGTGGGTCGGTGTCCTTGGGGATCTTGTAGCCCTTGGGGACGGCCCCTTCGGGGATCGGCCCGTATTGCGAGCCGTCGCCGGTGCCGCAGCCCGAGTCGCCGGGCTTTCCGTCAGTGCCCTTGTCGGAGCCGTTGTCGTCGGCTCCGGGGAAGGTGGCGGCGATGGCCTTTTGCAGCGCGGTCGCGAGCGGCTCCCACTGTGCGTACGCGTCCGGGTAGCCGGACTTCTGTACGGCCTGGGCGGCCTGTGTCACGGTCATCTGCTGCCAGCCGTTCACCTTCAGCAGCGCCTTGTAGAACCGTTCGCTCGCATAGACGGGGTCGCTGATCTGGTCGCGTGTGCCCCAGCCCTGCGAGGGGCGCTGCTGGAACAAGCCGAGGCTGTCGCGGTCACCACCGGAGAGGTTGCGCAGCCGGGACTCCTGCATGGCGGTGGCGAGCGCGATGATCTGACCGCGCTTGGGAACCTCGAGGCTGATGCCGGTGGCGACGATCGTCTGCGCGTTCGGGACCTGCTCACCGGGCAGGGTCAGGCCCTCGACGCGGACATCGGATGTGTCCGCACCGTCGAGGATCTTGGTGACTTGCTCGGTGACCTTGTCCGTGTCCACGTCGGGAAGGCACTGGAAGGTGGCGCTGCTACTGGTGGCGGCTTCGCTGGAGCTGGCCATCATCATGGCCGCGCCGCCGAGGAGGAACGGGGAGAGGAAGACGACGCCGATGCCGGCGGCGAGCGTCTTCAACCGGTACGGCCCGCTCGCGGGTCACCGGTTTCGGGCAGGCGTGGGTATCGAGGGGTCACGAGAGTGTCCTTGTGTGCAGTTCCGGCGTGCCGCGTGCGCGTGGCGTGGTGGAAGGGGCGCGGCGGCCGGGGTGGGCGATGAAGGTGCTGGCCTGCTCGGGCGAGTTGCCGCTCGCCGCGCAGGCCATGGGGAGAGTTAGGTATGCCGAGGCAGGGGCAACCTCCGATAGGCAGGGTGGAATTCTGCCAGCGGCGGTGTCTGCCGGGCAGTTCCAAAACAGTAGGGCCGGATTGGCGGCCGACCAAAAAGTCAGCGTGAGGGGTCGGAAACCGGCCCCTCAGCACGGCACTTCTTGGTCGGCGGCGCGTTCGCCTCTACAGTTTTGGGACTCCCCTCGCCCTCCTCTGTCTACGGCCCTGGGCTTCTGCATGCCCCAATTCCGGGCCGCCCCAGGGGTACAGATGCGCGAGGCGATTCTTTCCGCACGCCTCAACCCGAATCGGGGTCTCTCTTTGCCTTTTTCCCTGCACCAGGGCGACGCGCTCAGCGTCCTTGCCGGCCTTCCGGACGACTGCGTCGATTCCGTGATTACCGACCCGCCGTACAACAGCGGCGGCCGGACAGCCAAGGAGCGCACTTCCCGCAGCGCGAAGCAGAAGTACACATCCGGCGACGCCAAGCACACCTTGGCTGACTTCACCGGCGAGAACATGGACCAGCGCAGCTACGGCTTCTGGCTGACGCAGATCATGACCGAGGCCCACCGGCTGACGAAGACCGGCGGGACGGCGCTGCTGTTCACCGACTGGCGCCAGCTCCCCGTCACGACGGACGCGATCCAGGCCGCTGGCTGGCTGTGGCGCGGCGTGCTGGCCTGGCACAAGCCGCAGGCCAGGCCACAGAAGGGCCGCTTCACGCAGAACTGTGAGTTCATCGTCTGGGCATCCAACGGGCCGATCGACGCCTCCCGAAACCCGGTCTACCTGCCGGGTCTGTACAGCGCGTCACAGCCGTCGGGTGCGAAGCGTCAGCACATCACGCAGAAACCGGTGGAAGTGATGCGCGAGCTGGTCAAGATCGCCCCGCCGGGCGGCACGGTGCTCGACTTCTGTGTCGGCTCCGGCTCCACCGGGGTCGCGGCTCTGCTGGAAGGCCGTGATTTCATCGGCGTGGAGAAGACCGAGCACTACGCCTCTATCGCAGCCGACCGGCTCACCGAGACCGTCCGTCAGACCCTCACGCAGGACGACGTCGGCCTGACCGTCTGACGCCTCAATCCCACTCTGCCGACCGGTGTTCGGGCCTTCTGAATGCGTCCGGAGCCCTGTCCTCTTCCGTGGAGTTCCCGGAAGGAGATCTGCGGGCCGGTGATTCCGCTTCACATTCTTTCCCATGGCTCCTAGGAGGACTGCCTTTTCATGCCTGGATCCGTAGAACCCCATGACGGTGGTCAGCTGGAGCCGGTACGTGTTCCGGACCCGCACCTCGAAGGGATTGAGGCCAGTGTCAGGCGGCTGATGGAGCAGTCCGCGCAGCAGGCCCAGCAGCTCGACCACCTCGCCTCGGCGCCGCCCCCGGCTCCTTCGCCGTTCGCCGCGTTCGGCATGCCGGGACTGGGCGGGCCGGCTCCAGCTGCTTCGCCCGAGCCGCGCCCGATTCTGGAGCTGGAGGGCGAGGAGTACGAGGACGAAATCGACTCGTTGAGTGACTGGGTCGACGACTTCCTCCTGCCGGTCTACGGGGCAGAGGTGACCACGGCTGCGCCCTGGTGCCTGCAGTGGCAGGAGCACGACGACGTCGTCGCGTGGCTCCACGCTCTGTGGCTCGCCTACCAGCAGCACAAGGACCCCGAAGCCGGGCTGTCCGGCTTGTTCGTGTGGCACCGGGACTTCCTCACCCACGCCCTCGCGGCGATCCGCGCACCCGGCGGCCCTCTGTCAGCGTGCATGACCTCCCCGGACCGGCCCGCGCACCGGATCCTCCCAGGCCCGCCGCCGTCGGCACGCCCTGAGAAGACGAACAACGCTGAAGGGGACGCCTCCGGTTCCGGTGAGCCAGGAGAGCCGACGTCATGAACACGGGGCAGCAGCCGGCCTTCGGCCTCAGCTTCGACCCGCGCGCTCTGACCGACCTCCTCCAGGCCCCCGGCGACATCCGCGACCTTGCACTGGCCCAAATGCAGGACGTGGTGAACGCCGAACTGTTCGGTACGAAGCTCACCGGCGACCTGTCGGGCTACCGCAAGCTCGTCGTCGACTCCCGCAAAGAATGGAGAGTCGTGTACGCCCTGCGTCCGGCGCCGCCGACGTCCGCGCACGCCAACGAGATCCACGTCGTTGCCGTACGGCCGAGGGCCCGCAACGACGTGTACGACACCGTCGGGCAACGGCTGGGGATGACGCGCCGGCCTCTCAGCGCCCGGACCCACGCTGCCCGCTCCCGCTCGCCGCAGCTCACGACGCGCCAGCCCGCCCCGAAGCCGGGACCGCTGCCCTCCGCGATGCCCGGGCTGCCCCACCCTGCCCTCGGCGCCACGCACCACCCTGTCCGGTGACCGAAGGAGTAGCTGCCTATGCCCCCTGATCCCACGCCGGAAGCAGCCCGGCGTGCGGTCACCCAGCTCGACCACCGCGTCGAGGCCGCGACCGGCCACGACGTCGACACCCTGTGGACCCACCGCGACCGCGGCGTCCTCGACGAGCCCCACGCCCGCCTGGCCGATCACCACCGCGAGCTGGCCACGGCCGAGACCGGGGTGACCTTCTACCGAACGCTCCTCCACCGTCTGTCCGCGGGGAGTTCCCCGTCGATGCCGCCCTGGTCGACCGCATCGACCGCACGGTCGACCAACTGGAGAAGGCCGCCGCCATGCGCGACTCCGCCGCAGCCCGCGTGATCGCCGCCCTGGAGCCGATCGAGGCCGCCGCCCGCACCTCTCCGGTGGCCAAGAAAGAACCGATCTCGGCCGCCGATCAGGCGCTGCTGCTCGCCATCGCCAGGGGAGCCAAGCTCTACGAGCACCTCCTGACCGGCCGGATGTCGGTCGTGACTGCGTCCGGCACCCGCATCCCCTACGCCGAGCTGCAGCCGCTGGAAGACGCCGGCCTGGTCTCCCGGGACACCAGCCACCTCGTGCACGCCGGCCAGCCAGTCACTCTGACCGACGCCGGCCGCGCCTCGCTGTTCGCCGCCCGCCGGGCACCCACCGCCACCCACGTGCCGAAGCCTCCGGCTCGACCCGGGGCATGGCCCTCCACCCCGGCTCGGCAGCGTTGATCTCCACCGAAAGGCCCTTGTTGTCCCCCACCGAACCGGCGCCGGCCCGGAAGAGCATCCCCGAAGTCGACTTCGAACTGGACGAATTCGACGCCGACGAACAGGTCTCTCTCGACTTCTACCGTCAGGTCGAAGTGCGGTCCGACATGCTCGTCCCCCTCGCCCAACACCACACCGCCAGCGGCGTACACAGCTACTACGTCCTGTTCAATCGCACCGCCACCTATGGTCACCCCGGCATGCCGCAGTACGTCGCCGTGCACCTGCAGCGGAACCAGGAGAAGCGGACGTTCGCCTTCGAGAAGGCCCTGCTGCCGCTGCCCGCGATGGCCCAATCCTGGCTGATCCACCGCGGCTGCCCTTCCGACGCCATCGGCCTCAACCCCGAGCTGGGTCCACCGCCGGCGGATGAGGCGACGCGGGCGCTTGAGCGGCGCCTCGCACACGACGGCGACCACTACGCGATGGGCTACTCCTACACCCGAGACGACCCGGACGACATGGTCACCGTCGTCGCGCTGCGCGCCCTGGACGAGCGAGCCCCCTCTCCGTTCCGCGTCGTGGTCGAGGAGGTCGACACCGACGCGTGGACCCACACCCTGCGCGAGGGCGGCTTCAAGACCAAGGCCGAAGCCCTGCAGTGGTGCGACGACCGGCTCACCGGCACGGCCGGCCCCCTCCCGCCGGTCCGCCCGGCAGCCGCATTCACCCGCCCAACTGCCCTGCCGAAGGCTCCTGCTTCGCACCCGCCGGGCCGTTCGCGCTGAGCACGGCGGCCGACGAGAGCGGCGAAACATAGCCGACGATCGCCGGTTAGCCAAACCGGCGATTCTCCGGACTCTTATACAGCCGCCAGGACGACCCCCGCGGCACCACTCACGCAATCCCTATGCCTTTACGGAGGCTTCTTCCGCATGCGCTCAACCCGAATTGCCATATCCGCTGCGATGCTCGGCGCACTCGCCCTGCCGGTACTGTCCGCCACCACCGCCAGCGCTGCCCCCGCCGCCATGCCTGCGGCCCTTGCGAGCAGCTGTTACGACCTGCCGCCGCTGCCGTACGAGGTACACACCACGGCCGTCACCATCCGGTCGAAGGCCACCACGAAGTCCACCGCCCTCGGCGTGCTCTACCCCAGCCACAAGTTCACCGTGCACAAGAAGAGCGGCAACTGGTTCTACATCACGGACAGGACCACCGGCGTCAAGGGCTGGGTTTCCGGCACGTACGTCTACCGCGACGTCCGCATGTGCCTCTCCTGACAGGCCCCTCACCCGCCCTTCTCACCGGCTGAGTTACCGGGGCGATCGTCCCCTCCTCCCCCTCCCCTCCGACGTCGTTCTCCGGAAAGGAACCTCCCCTTGTCCGACGACATACCCGACGGCAGCGAAGACGTCGTGGGCGTGCTCACCGAGCGGATCGAAGCCCACTTCGGAATGGACATAGCTCATCTGAAGGCCGCGGTCACCGCCGAACCGGCCGCGAATCCCGACGCCACCGACGTCGTCAAGTGGCACGGCCTTCTTGTCGAGTCGCAGGCTGCGCTCGACCAAGCGGAGGACGACCTCCTCGCCGCGCTGGAAACCCAGCCCAGCGAGATCGACGACCCGACGATGGATCTCGCCCACCGCGTAAACGCCGCCGTCACCGCACGCGACGGCCGGGCCCAGGTCGTACGGTGGCTCCTTGACCCGGACGCCCCGGGGAAGAAGGACCTCGCCGCCGCACGCCTGGCTCGCCTTCGCCCCCGAACGGGGCCGGCGGTGCAGACCAGCGCTCCACACCGACCCGCAGGAGCACCCGCGTCGCCGTCGGTGCCCCGAGCCGGCAGGGCCGTCCGATGAGCCTGCGATTCAAGACCAGCACGATGGATGGCGAGCTGCAGGAACGCTTCGGCGCCCCGGTCGCCGAGCTGTATCAGGCGGCTGCCAGGCCCGATGCCCCTCCCGCGCTCGCCCGGGCCCTGGAGCTGCGCTCCTTCCTCGCTCTGACAGAGGAGCAGGTCGCCCGCGTCCGCGACCGCGTGCACGCGGACATGGATCCCGACCGCGACATGGGCGAGCTGTCGGCGGACAAGCTCCGCTTCGACGCGCAGTGGCTGGAGGCGGCACTCGACGCCCGCGACGGCTACTGCGCCGCGCTCGGGGCGCTGCTGCGCACCATGCCCCCTGCCGATCAGCAGCCCCATCCCGTTCGCATGGCCCGGATCAGGGCCACCGCAACTCTGCCCCCGTCCGCCGCCCCGGCGCCGCCACGCGCCAGGGCGGCCCGGGCCCGCCGACCGTGAAAGCCACCGCTTGCCCCAGCTCATGTCCACCGAGATAGCCGGACGGATCGAGGACCTGTACGGCGCACCGCTCGCCGACCTTGAAGCCCATGCCCAGGACCAACCCCCAGGCATGCTTTCGGCCCTCCTCGCCAGCCACCACGACCTGGCCTTCGCTGAGCAGAGCATCGCCTTCCACCGCGACCGCCTTACTCAGCTCGTCCACCCAGAGCGGCAGATCGGCGCCCACGAGGTCTCGCACGTCCTGGACTGCGCCCGCCGGCTCGCCGAAGCCGTCGCCGTCCGCGATGTCCAGGCCAAGACCGTCTCGGCCGTTCTCCAGAGCCTCGGTCGCGTCACGCAGCCCGCGCCTCTCTCCGCCGCCGTGCCGGCGCCTGCTCCGGCCGCTCTGGCCGCGAGCCCTGCTCCGAGCCGCTGATCTTGCGCGGCCAACCTCCCCGTCACTCACCCCAGGAGTTCCTCCCTTGGCCCTCACCGGTCTGCCTCCCGACACCGATGCCGACATTGCCCGGGTCACCGAGGCACTCGCCATGATCACCCCGCGGTGGAACGTACGGATCCTGCTGGCGCTTTCCGGCCGGCCTCTGCGGTACACGGAGCTGGCAGACCGCATGTCCTGGCTGCAGAGCGGCCAGCTCCACCCGAAGCTGCGGTCGCTGTGCGATGCCGGTCTCGTCCAGCGCACCGAACACACCCAGCGGCACGTCACGTACGGCCACACCGACCGCGGCGCCGCGCTGATGCCGGTGTTGCCGCTGATCGCCACCTGGGCCGAGGACCACCTGGAGAAGCCGGACCGGCCGCTGCCCGCGATCGAGCAGATCGAGGACAGCCTGACGCTCCTCACCCGGCGGCATGCCGCCGCGATCCTGTGGGTGCTGAAGTCCCGGGGAGAGGCGAGCGGCCGGGCCCTCGCCAGCATCGTCATGCCCAGCAGCGACTGGACCAACATCTACCCGCCGCTTCGTCAGCTCGTCGCCGACGGGCTGGTCGACACCGCCGGCACCGGACAGCCCTACCGCTTGTCGCTGGCCGGCAACGGTCTCGGCAGCGTCTTCGGGGCTCTGTCCGCATGGTCCGCCGGCCAACCTCTCGCGCAGGCCACCCGTCACCCGATCTGGGGACGAAAGGGCACGACGCCTGCCCCGCAGAAGTGGGTCAGTCACCGATCTCGAGTCCCTGCGCCGACGGGAGCGCCGGACCCGGCCAGGACTGGCCAGCCCTCACCGCCGGCGTGGCAGCACCGCGAGCTGTTCTCGCACGCCACCGCGGCCCGCCCCAAGGCGGCACTCCCGGCGGGGGGCCCGCGCCGATGACGACCGCGATCCACACCCGCGACGTCCAGCACGCCTGCACCGTGCTGTCCTCCCCGGCCCTGATCCGCCTGATCACCGAGATCGACGACAACGGCGCCATTCCCCGGCGAGGGCTGGCACGCATGCTCTCCGATCTCACGCCCCACCACATCGGGCAGGCCACGGAACTGGCACGCTCACTGCGGCTCATCAGCGCCAGACCCGGCGCTGGGGTGGACCTGACCACCTCCGGCCTGGAGCTGGCCGACGTCTACGACGCAACCGCCCGCTGGGCTCGGCGCCACGCCTACCCGGCACCGGTCGCCGACTTCACCAGTCGCATCCAGCACACCCTCGCCCTCCTCGCCCAGACGCCGGAGCTCGGCGAGGAGGGCGGTCATCACCGTCCGGTGCCCAACGGCTCGCCCAGTGCACAGCCAGCGACGGACCTTGCCGGGCCGCGCGACCTGCTGATCCAGTGGCTGCACGCCAACCCGCAGGCCGCCCAGCGCACCGAGTGCGCCGAGTGAGGGCCCGCACCACCCCTCAGCATGCGCACCGCCCCGCACCGACCCTGCTGCGCGGCGTCTACCTGCCCCGTACCGCCGATGGCGCCGCGTTCGCCATGACCACCTACGGCATCCCGCTCCTGGTCCTGGCGACCACCGGCTCGGCGACACTGACCGGGCTCGCCTTCGCGCTGGAGTGGCTGCCGCGCCTTGGCGCCTTCACGGTGGCCGGCACCATGGTCGACCGCTGCGGAACCGCTGTTGTCTTCCGTACCGCCTGCGTCATCCGGACCTTGGTCGTCCTCGCCGCCGCGCTCCTGCTCACAATGCTGGAATCCGGGGCATCGGCAGCGACGGTCACGGTGATGGCACTCGCAGCCATCACGGGCGTGGTCACCGAGTTCAGTTACGTCGCGGCCGAGACCGTCGGCGGCGAGGCGAGCCGCACGGCCGGAGCCCGGGCGCACCGCGTGCAGTCCGTCCTCCTGGGCATCGACCAGACGGCGATGCTCGCCGGCCCCCTGGTCTCCGGCCTGCTGCTGGAGCACGGCGGACCGGCTGTGATGCTCGGGACGCTCGCCGGCTTCTCCCTCCTCGCCGCAGTGCTTGGCACCCGCAGCAGGACCGATCCGCTCGGGACCGCGCCGACGCAGGGGGGACTGCGCACCGGCTGGGCCACCCTGCGCTCGCTGCCGGCCCTCGCCTGGCTGGTCGGCGGCCTGGTCGTCTCCAACTGCGCCATCGGGCTCCTCCAGGCCGCCATGCCGGTGATCGTGATCAGCGAACTGGGGCACTCCAGCTCGGACGCCGGGCTCATCTGGTCCGCCGCAGCCGCCGCCTCCCTGCTCGCCATCACCGCCGCCCGCCGTGCGATCGACCGCTGGGGCCTGTGGCCGGTCGGCGCCGTTGCCGCCGCCGTCGCCGCCGTAGCGACCCTTGCCGTCACCCAGGCCGACACCTACCGCGGCTACCTGCTGCTGATCGCCGTCCTGATGGCCGGTGAAGGCGGCCTCACCGTCGTCCTGCGCACCCTGCGCTCCCACCTGATCCCGCCCGACGTCTTCGGCAGCACCCTCAGCCTCACGATCCTGCTGCTCCTACTTCCCTTCCCCGCCGCCGGACTGCTCGTCGCCGCCGTGCCACCCGCCCAGCTCGGGCACGCCATCACAGCCGCAGCCGTCCTCCAAGCCCTCGGTCTCGCAACCGCCTTCATCCGGCTGCGCAGGCTGCCCGCAACTCCCGCTTGACCACCCGGTACGAGAGGAGCCCTTGACGCTCATGTCCCTCATCACGCAGGACAGACTTCCCGGCCTCGGCCTCCCGCACCGAGACGGCCCGACCATCAGCGAGCAGTTCCACGCCTTCGACGCCCAACACCCATGGGCATACCGGGCGCTGGAACAGCTCGCCACCCAGCGACTCGCCGGGGGAGCGAAGCGGGTCGGCATGAAGGCGTTGTTCGAGGCCCTGCGCTGGCGCCACCCGCACGGGGTGAAGGGCCTCAACAACAACTACACCGCCCTCTACGCCCGCAGGCTGCTCGCCGAGCACCCCGACTGGGTCTCCGTCATCGAGGTCCGCCGCCGGCGCAGCCCGTGAAATCGCCCGTTCCCCGCCACCATCTGATTCTCCGAGGAGCCTGTTCTTGCCCGACCGTCCCGTCGTCCTGGTCGTCGCCGCGGCCGACATGGAAGCAGAGGCGTATCGCGGCTACTGCCTGCAGTCCGTGGCAGCCGCCTACGACGTCGTCCTCATCACCAGCGACGAGCCCTCGTGGGAAGTGCCGTACATCAAGGACTGCGTGGTCGTCCCCGACCCGGCCGACCAGGCGGCACTGTCCGCAGCCGGCCGTACGCTGGCCGACCGCTACGACCTGGCCGGCGTGTTCGCCTGGACCGAGTGGTACCTCGTCCCGGTCGCCCGCCTCGTACGCCAGCTCGACCTGCCCACCACCGCCCCCGAGGTGACGCAGGCATGCCGCAACAAGGCAACCGCGCGAGCCCTGTTCGCCCGCCACGGGGTTCCGTCGGCCGCCTCGGTGAGCGTCCGCACCCGCGCGCAGGCGCATGCCGCGGCGGAACGCATCGGCTACCCGGTCGTGCTGAAACCCGCCGCCAACGCGGCCAGCTTCGGCGTGGTCCGCGCCGATACCCCCGAACAGCTCACCGCCGCCTCCGACGTCGCCGGGCGGGCGGCCGAGCGCGGAGTGGAGAGCACGAGCGTCCTAGTCGAGGAGTACCTCGACGGGCCGGAGGTCTCGGTCGAATGCGTCACGTACCGGAGCGAGACCACCGTGGTCGCGGTCACCCGCAAGACCGTCAGCGCCCCGCCGTTCTTCGAAGAGCTGGCGCATTCGGTGGACGCCTCCGACCCGCTTCTCGACGTGGTCGCCCCAGCGGCGAAGGCGGCGATCCGCGCGCTCGGGATCACCGACGGCATCAGCCACGTCGAGATGCGCCTCGTCGACGGCAGACCCCGGCTCATCGAGGTCAACGGCCGCCTGGCCGGAGACATGATCGGCCACCTGGTCCGCCTCGCCACCGGCATCGATCTGCCCCGCGCCGCCGCCGACATCGCCTGCGACCGCACCCCGGGGCCTCACCCCGACCAGGTCCTCGGCCGCCGCGATCCGCCTGATCTACCCCGAGACCTCCGGCACCCTCACCACCCTCCGGTTCGACGGCCCGATCCCTCCCTGGCTGGACAAGGTCCACTTCCAGCACCACCCCGGCGACCAGCTCGTCCTGCCTGTCGACGGCGGCGACATGTTCACCGCCCGGATCGGCTACCTCATCACCACCGGCCCCACCACTGAGACTGCCGGCGCCCGCGCCGAGTCCGCCCTCGGCCAGCTCAGCGCCCGCGTCGAACCGGCACCCACCTCGACCTGACCACCGGACGCTCATGTCACTTGACAACGACCTTCGCACCATCGACGGGGACGTCTACGTCTCCCCGCGCTACCTCGCCGGCACCACCGCGATCGGCGACCCCGCCCTGGCCCCGCTCCGCGACCTCGGCTGGAACCTGCAGCACGACGACCTCGGCAACGCCTACCTCAACGCCCCCGACCGCAAGGTCCGCCTCGGCTACCTCCCCGAAGGCGAAGACGACGGCCTGTGGCGCATCAACGCCTACAAGGACCCCTTCGGCCCGCCGACCTGGGGCGTCTGCTTCAACGACTCCTGCCCGACGGAGTTCGTGACCGCCTTCACCACCGCACTCGCCGAAGCGTACGAGCAGGGCCCGGACGCCTACCTCGCGGCGCCGGACTCCCGCAGCGCGGACCGCGAGCCCTTCCTCGCAGCCGTCCCGCTCATCAAGCGCGGCTGGCAGCTCGACCGCCCCCGCTGGGGCGCCCTCGCGATCCAGGCGCCTGACGGCCTCGCCGGACTCGAGTTCACCACCGGCCATCTCGACCCGGAAGCCGAGCTGACCACCCGCGACGCCCGCTGGCAGCTGTGGGCCGGCACCTCCATCGACCGCCCCGCCTGGTACGCGACTGCCAGCACCGACACCCCCGTGGCCCTGGTCAAGGCCGTCACCGAGTGCGTATCCGACCCCGCACCCCTGCCGCGGTGGCGGGAGGAGACCTACAGCTACGTCCACGGCATGGCCCGACTCACGCCGGCTGTGCCCCCACGTCCGCCAGGCCCGACCCCCCTCGACGTCCAGCGTGCCGCGCGCCCGACTGCCCTCACCACCTCACACAGCGTTCCGCGCTGGAGCACCACCAGCCGTCCGGCGCTTCCGGGCCCGCGCCGTTGACCCGCGCCACCTCGCCCTACGACCGGAGACATCCGCTTGGCCCTATTTGCTGACGAGTTCTTCGTGAACCACCTGAAGCTCCCCTTCGCCGAGGCAGCCGTCGTCGGCAACACCTACTACGCGACCCCTGACCCCGGCAGCCCGCTACAGCTGCGCATCGACTTCGCCGGAACGATCCGTGCCGGTGAGTACGACGGTCTGCGTCTGGCCACCATTCACCAGGACCGAGGTGAACTCGACGTCGTGAAACTGCGGTTCGAGGATCACAAGACCTTCGACCACCGCGACGCGGCCCAGGGGCGCAGTCCAAGGCAGTCGGGGTACGGCACGTTCCACGAGTTCCGCGACCGTCCCGACTGGGTGCCGTGGGAAGGCGCCCACACAGGCGGACTACGCGAGGCCATCGAGCAGTACGCGTCCGTCTGGTTCCCCGGAGACCAGAGGACGACCGCATCGTCCCGCGCTCCTGGCCGCACCACTCGGATGGCACCGGCCCCGCCTCCCGCACGCAGCGGATCCCGATCCCGCTGACACTCCCAGCCCCGCATCCACCCTCGTCCTCTTCTTCGTTCAGGAGTCCTTCTTGCGTATCCGCCCTGTCCGCCGCCTGCCCGCTGCCGTCGCCGTCGCCGCGGCGGTGACCGGCACGCTCACCTGGGCCCCGGCCGCCAGCGCTCAGATGCCTGAGCCGACGCCATCCCCCTCCACCGCTCCCACCGAGACGACCGAATCCGCCGCAGGCAGCGTGGCCATCATCAAGAAGGACCCGGCCGGCGACCTGCTTCAGGGCGCGGCGTTCCTCCTCCTCGACGCCGCCGGCCAGGAGGCGGGCACGGGCAAGACCGACGCACAGGGGAAGCTGACCTTCACCGATCTCGCCCCCGGCATCTACCGGCTGAAGGAGACCTCCTCCGGCAGCCCCCTCCACAACGTCGTCGCCGACCAGGACGTGATCGTCACCCCCGGCGCCACCGCCAGCCTGACGATCATCGACCCGTTCAAGCCCGCCCAGGTCGTTCTCAAGGCCAAGGACGACAAGACCGGCAAGCTCCTTCCCGGCTCGACCGTGAACATCGGCTGCGGCGACAAGACCCTGCTCACCCTCACCACCGGCCCGAAGGGCACCACCACCGGCGAACTGCCGGTCACCAGCAAGAAGAGCGAGTGCTGGGTCCGGCAGATCAAGGCCCCCGAGGGCTACGACCTCTACAAGCCCACCAAGAGCTTCACCGTCGGCCCGGGCGCACCCGTCACCGTGACCGTCACGAACGCCAAGACCGGCACCCCTGCGAAGCCCACGCCGACCGACAAGCCGACGCAGCAGCCGACCGGCACTCCGTCCTCGCCTGCTGCCAAGCCGAGCGAAGAAACCACGAGCGAGCCGAAGCCGGACACCACGGCCACCAGCGGGTCCGACGCCGAGTCGTCTCCCGCCCCGGTCGCAGACACGGCGGACACAGCGCCGCCGAAGATTCCGGCCGGCTCCCTCGCTCACACGGGCGCCGACGCCACCCCGTGGATTCTCGGCGGAGCCGGACTGCTCCTCGCCGCCGGTACGGGCGCGGTCACCGCCGCCCGCCGACGGACGGCGGCCTCCGAGCCCGAGCAGGACGACGGCACCGAGAAGTCGAACTGACCATCCGTACAGCAGGCCCCCGGGGAACTCGGGGGCCTGCTGCGCTTCCCCTGTTCCAGCAGAGGTCCCCGGCACCACGCCTCACCCGCTGTAGAGGTCACGTCTCATGCCAGACGGGTCACACCGGGGCATACACAAACTTCAGGACAGTCCCCACTCGTCAGGCCGATCCGAAACGCTGACAGTCCAGGCACGGGTGATTGCAGGTGTTTCGTGGCGCCGTGACTCCGGCCGGGTAGACGGGCTCGCCCACGCGCAGGCCGTGAGGGATGTCGGCGACTCCTCCGAGGCGGAACTCCGTTCCGGGCACCCACCAGAGGCGGGCAAGATGGTTGAGATGGGTGGACAGTGCAACGAGCGGATGATGCGCCCGCGTCGCTTGGAAGCACATGAGCACCTCGGTTCCCGTGGTGGGCCAGGGAACACAGTTCCCGGACTGCGGGTCGCACCACATGAAGTGGCCCAGGTCAGCGATGGTGACGAATTTGGGCCACTCCTCTGGCGGACGGTCCCGGCACCAGCCCTCGATCCAGCGGGTCACCGTCTTTACCCGCTTCGACGTCGAGCTGTAGGCGAACACCCCACCAGAGGTCGGGATGTGGTCGACCTGTCCGGTGCTGGTGGGGAACCGAAGGTGATGTACCTCGGCCCGACGTCGGCGCGGGGCAGTCTGAACGTCCGCGATGGACTGCATGGCGGTGTCCAGGACTCCGCCGTCGAGCACGCTCTTCACCTCAACCGCGGTGTGGACAGCCGACGGGTCGATATACACCCGCCCGTCGTCCTTGAGCATTCGGTGGTGCTCGACGCAAGGGTCTGCCAGAACCACGTCCTGCTGTCGGAACCAAGCGCCTGTGTCGGAGTCCTCTACGCCGGCGCGCTTGTAGATCACCGCTCGCCGCTGAATGTACTTGCCGACCACCGACCGCACCGCGTATTCGCGTTCGTTGCCCTGATCACTGGGGTGCCTCAGCGTCGACGTGTCTTTGAACGTTTCATCCAGAAGTATGGCGTCGCGTACGAAACCATCCAGGATATCCAGCTCCGCACTCATACTTCCCCCGCCCTGATCACGACTCCAAGCGGGAGCGTAGTGCTGGGCACTGACACTCGTTCGCCAGCTCGCTGCAACGACGTCCGAGCAACAGCGGGACCAGTCAAAGTTCGGTGAGATCGGTCATGGTTCAGTGAGACGGGACAGTTCGCCGGGGGCAGACGGGAAAGATCCACGAAAGACTGGCCAACGCGTGCTGGGCATGTCAACGTAGACGACCTTCGGGAAAATAGCAGGTCAGAGAGGTGATCGCCCGTGACCGTGGCTCCCGTGAGCCCCGGATTTTCCACCACAGTCGAGGCACTTCGGCTGCGTGAGTGGCAGCTCGGCCCCGGCCAGCCCGCACTCGTCTTGGACCAATTCACCGCTACCGACTTCAACCTCGTCGTGGACGACCGCGCTGACGTACACGTCAGCTCGAAGGACGGCCGCTTCTACCTCGGCTGGTTCCCGCACGGCCGCCCCGGCGCCAGCGGCGAGGGATGGAAGATTGCCGTCACCGGAACGGCCAAGGTGCGGGGCTACCACGTGTCCTTCGACACCGAGACGCCGGCCGAAATCGTCGCCGCAGCCGTGGCGCGCGTACTGGAGACCTCCCGGCGCCTGTAGCGCCGGAGGCTCGAGCCCGGCGTACTCCGCCGCAGACCGCGCTCTGGCGGTCTCCCCGCCCGCCCATATCTCATGCAAGGAGGCTCCGTGGAAGGCACGGAAATGACCGTCGGCGATCTCATCGACCGTTTGTCGGCGTGCGACCGGGATGCTCCGGTGCGCCAGGCGATGAATCCCTTCTTCCCGATGGCACACCGCATTGCCCAGGTCATCCAGGCCACGGACGAGACCGGGCAGACAGTCGTCTACCTCGCCGAAGGCCGGGACGCGGATACGCAGCTCGGCCACCTACCGCCCGAGGTCGCTGTCGAGCTGGCCTGGCAGTCTCCCGTCCAAGCGCCCCCGCGTCGCCCCCGCCGTACCGCCAGCGGCCAGTAGACCCGCACCAGCCCTTGGAGGCGCCCCTGCACCCCGACCTTCCGCTCGACCCGTCCAACCCGACCAGCGCCCAGTCCGCGTACTGGGTCGGCCCCCGGCACCTGGCCGGCGACGACGGACGTCTCTATGACACCGTCGCCGACATTCTTGCCGGCCTCGGCTGGACGAGCCTGACGATCGTCCGCGGACGACAGGAGCCGGACGAGGCGCCGGAGGACCGTCAGGTTCTGCGCAGCACCGTCCTGCACATCAG
The DNA here is from genome assembly GCF_026262575.1 of Streptomyces marinisediminis. Lineage (GTDB taxonomy): Bacteria > Actinomycetota > Actinomycetes > Streptomycetales > Streptomycetaceae > Streptomyces > Streptomyces marinisediminis. The sequence continues at coordinate 49,068 of NZ_JAPKFL010000011.1, read as the reverse complement.
TCCCGACACCCTCCGGTGGGCCCAGTGGGTCCTGCCGGACGAGCCGTTCCGCCTTGGCGAGCTGCCGATCGCCTGGCAGGTCTCCGCTCGCGCGGACACGAGCAGCCCGCTTGCCCAGTGGTCCGCCTACTTCACGCCCGATGTTCCTGGGGAGGTTCTCGCCGACTTCCTCTTCGCGCTCGACGCCCGCGACCAGCCTGCCGTGCCGCTGGCAGGGCCCGAGCTGGTCCTCGACACCGTCACGGCGCACGGCTGGCTGCGCGACGTCGACCAGCCCGGCGTGGCAGCGATGGACCCGAGCTTTACCTCGCACCTCAGTCACGGCGAGGTACCGCCGCTCATCCAGGACGCAGACCTGCGCGCCCTGGTGGCCGAGGCGGACGAAGCGGGTCCGGCCGGGTGGCAGGCGTGGGCTGAGCCGGCGCTGGGCGCGCCGTGCCTGTGGGCGGCTTCCTTCGGCGCCAGCGTGCCGCACGACCTCGTCGCCGCGTTTGCCGGCTCGCTCAGTTCTACCGCACCGGTTCTTCGGCGGGTGCTGCCCGAGAGCACTCAGGAGCGACTCCTGCGCGCCCCGGCCGGCTGAGCGGCGGGTCGGGGCGGCTGCACCCTGCCGACACAAGCGAAGCTCGGCCATCCCGATTCGGGGTGGCCGAGCTTCTCGTGTTCCGGGCTGGTGTTCACCGAGAGGGGTGTACGTGGCTTCCCGCACGGTGCTGCTTCCGTCAGAGCGCCGCGCCGTGGATGACCGCCACCCTCGCAGCCGATCCGCTGCGCCCGTAGCAGCACCGGGCCGGGGACCGCCCGGCCGGCCGAGCGCGCCGGCGCCCCCGACCGCGGGGGGCGAGGGCGCCGGGGTGGTCGTACGGGCCGGGTGTCAGCGGGCTGCTGTCGCTTTGGCGAGCGCCTTGTCGAGGTGCCGGTCGACCAGGGCTGGCGAGCCGGAGACGATCATCAGCACGCTGCCGTCCCGTATCGCGGTCTGCTTCACCACGCTGTCGCGTCCACCGGCGGAGAAGGTCATCAGCTGGCTCCACTGCTCGTCACCGAGCCGGGGAGGGGACGTCTTCTGCGTGGTGATGTCGATCGCGTTGCTGCCAGCGAGGACCTGATACTCCGGGCAGCCGGTCATGGCCTCGAAAATGCGGTCCATGCCGTCGGAGAGTTTGCTCGCGGTGTCGCTGTACAGCTCCTCGGAGACCTCCGAGTCGCTGCCGTCGCCGTAGGTGAAGGTGGCCTCTGCCTGGCGGGGGAAGTCGAGCGAGCCTCCGGTGGCTGCGTCGCCCCCCAGTTCGTTGAGGGCAGGGCAGTCGAGGACGGTGACGTCGTCGTGCTGTGAGGGGCGCTCGGGCTTACGGGTGTAGCCGTCGCCGAGGTCAGTCTCGTCGAGCAGGCGCGCCTCGAGCGCGGCCAAGGACAGCGGGGCATCGTTGTCGGTGCTGGCCGGCTTGCCGCTGCTCGCAGAGGAGGGGGAAGCGGGCTTCTTCGCCTCGTTGTGGCCCGTGGAGCAGGCGGGCAGGGCGAGGAGAGTGACGGCGGTGAGCCCGAGGGCGGCGGAGACGCGGACGCGCATGGGTGATCTGACCCCTTGTTGTGAGGTGACGGTTGGGCAGTGCGGGCCGGTGGCCCGGTGGGGTCGTAGGAGTGGGGGTCAGTGGCCGAGGTGTCGCAGGCAGTCCTCGAACGTGGCGTGCGTCGCGTCCGCGGGGCCGGAGTGTCGGTTGTACCAGGCAGTGTCGAGACGCGCCTCGTGCTGCTGGTGCCCCTGGCTGCAGCGCAGCCAGATCTGGTCGCGGGTGGAGATGATGACCCAGTCCCGGTACGCCCCGCACCCGGTACAGGCGACGATCTCGTCGTCGAGGACGATCGGCTGCGCCCAGGGCATGACCCGGCCGTCGAGCTGGTCGTGGCTCGGTACGCGCAGCTCCGGCGGCAGGAAGTCGTCCACCACCGTCGCCGGCTCGGCGGACCGCATGTCGGCCCGCATCCGCTCGACCTCCGGCGGCACTCGGCCCTCCAGCCGCACGAACGCCTCGTAGTGCTGTCGCTCCATCTCGCAGGGCTGCGCCGCGCGGCGGCGAATCCGGTGAAACATCTGACTGTCCTCCCCTCGTCTCGTCCTGCACGCGACATGATCGTGCCGCAAGTCCCCGACCTGCTTCAATTCACAAAGTCCACAGCCCCGATAGGCTGTTCGAGGCCCGAGGCTCCGCCCGGTGCCCTGACGCCCCACATCTCTCCGGTGCGGCGCAATTCTGCATTTCGTCTTCTCTGCTTCTGGGCGGCTCCGGCCTGCCCCGTGCTGCCGGCCAGCGCCGGCCCACTTCGCCGGCCCGGTCAGAACCGACCTTGGCCACTTCGCAGGCAACGAGACGGGATGGCCGGACTCAATCGGCCTGGCGGCAGCAAGTCCTTGGGACAGGCCGACGCGTGCTTCACCGGGAGTTGCCCATCTGCTGGTCGCCCGGCCGTGGGCGAGGGAACTTGGAACGTGACGGGACAGCTCTGCCCTTTGCCCTCTTCACCGCGTGGTTGCTGGGCGCCATGCCGATGGTGTCGGCGGGGAGGCCGGCTGTGCGGCGCAGGCGCCACACGAGCACGTCGCTGATCGACTCCGCGCTCGACAGCTCCCGTCGCTCGGCGGCTTCGCTTAGGAGGGCGGCCGGGTCGTGGCCGGCGGTCTCGGCGTCGGTGAGGGTGGAGGCGAGGGCGTACCAGCCGGGTTCGGCGAGGATCTGTTCGGCCAGCTCCGGCAGCGCCTCGCGCAGGACCGCGGCCTGCCGTTGCCGGAGGGGACGGGTGAGGTGCCGGCCGCGCTGGTACAGCGCGCCGAGAGGCTGGCTGGCGGCGGTCCGGTAGGCGGCGCGCAGGTGCTTGGCGGCCTGGCGAGCCGCAGCGGCTTGCTGGGCGTGGTTCTTCTTGGCGTGCCAGTGGGCGGCTGCGGTGATGAGGAAGAACAGCATGTCGATCGCCATCGCGGTCGTCGCGCCGTCCTCCCCGCGGCCGAGCGCGGGGCCGCTGTGGACGAGGTCGCGGGCGGCCTGGCGCAGTGCCCGGTCGTGCCCGCGCTCGGCCCGTACGTGGGAGCGGGAGGCCCGCTCGAAGGCCCAGGCCGCCTCGCGCAGTTCGTTGCGTGTGTGGGCGCCGGAGGTCTTGGCGAGTGCGTCCAGGACCTCACCGGCTGCCGCGATGTACGCGGCGGCGACCGCGTCGTCGCCGTGCTCGACGATGAGCAGCGCCTGCCACGCGGCCGATGCGGTACGCCGGCGCGCGACGGCCGGACTGCTCGACGCCGGCTGCGCGGACGGCTTCGTCGCAGCGGCATCACCACGGTCGGGGCTGTCGGCAGGCCAGCGTTCCCGGATGCGGGGCAGGGACAGGTCCGGGGCGAGCCGCGCGCCGGGGAAGAACACCGGCTCGCCGTCCTTGTTTCGGTCATCGGGGAGGGCGACCTTGTACCCGAGAAGGTCTCCCGAGGGCGCGACCCGCTTGCGGATGAGCAGGCCGGCGGCGGCCAGCCGGTCGAAGAACTCCTTCTCGCTCTGCACACCGGCCACCGCGCGGCGCACCGCCTCTCGCAGCTCCTCCCGCGCGGTGCGCTCGCGGCCCTGACGTTCGGCCTTGTGGCGCTCGGCGCTCGTGGGACGCTGGGCTGCGGTGCCGTCGCCGGGCGCGACCTGGTGCAGACCGAGCTCCTTCTCGATGAGCCGGCATTCGGCCTGGGCCCGCTTGCCGGAGCGGAAGTCGTCGGGGCGGCTTCCGTCCTCGCGCACCAGGGTGGCGACGATGTGGATGTGGTCGTCCGCGTGGCGTACGGCGGCCCAGCGGCAGCCGGGTTCGCCGCCGCCGGGATCGATGCCCGTGGCGGCGACGATCCGGCGGGCGATCTCGCCCCACTCCTCATCGGACAGGATCCGGTCGTCTGCGGTGGCGCGCACGGAGGTGTGCCACACGTGCTTGGCGGGCCGCGCGTGCTTCGGGAGGGCCTCGACGGGCTGGTCGAGGAGCTGCTGAAGGTCCTTGAGGGTGGCGTGCAGGTCGCGGCCGGGGTCGGGGGACATGCCGTCGAAGGATGCGACGAGGTGCGGGTCGATGTGCTCCTCGTGCCTGCCCGGCCCGTACAGGTAGGCGAGGAGGCCGATGGTGCGCGATCCGGACTCGTTGACGCTGGGGATCATGAGGAGCGGCGCGCGATGAGCTGGGAGGCGGCTTCGCGGACGGTCTCGGCCGCCCGCTGGACGGCGGCGACCGCTGCTTCTAGCTGCGGGGCCTCCGCGCCGGAGTTGAGGGCCTTCATCGCCTGGTTGAGGTTGCTACCGGCCCAGCCGAGTCTGCGGCGGCTGTCGAACAGTGCGGTGATCACTTCGCGTTCGTCGGCGATCTCGGCGCTGGTGCGGTCGAGGTCGCGGGCGGCGGCGAGCGCGGAACGGGCTAGGAACCCGGCGACGGACAGGTGACACCGGGCGGCGGCGGATTTGATCAGGGCGAACTCTTCTTCGTTGAAGCGGGTGTTGGGCTGGTGCAGGCGCTTCTTCTCGGGCGGCTGTCGGGGACGCTGGCGGGCGCGTGCGGCGCGGTCACGGCGGCTGCGCGGCTCGGATCGCGTCTCCTCCTGCTCTGGCTTCGATCCGCCCTCGGTCGAAGCCAGATGGACCTGCGCCCCCCGGCGCAGGTCCTGTCCCGTCCCCTTGGGGGCGGGTTCGGCGGAAGCTACGCTTCCGCCCCAACTTGCTCGGCCCGAGGGCGGGTTGTAATCGAGGGCAGGTTCCGGGGTGGTGCCGTTCTGGGGCGAGTGCGTCATCGGGATTCGGGCCTCGTGGAATGGATGTGGTGCTGGATTGTGGCTGCCAGGTCGAGGACGTCGGCCGGTCCCGCGAGGACTCGGACCGGGCCGTCGAGACGGCCCTGGACGAGCCACTGGCCCGTGGGCGCGAGGACTGCGGCGTGCACGAGCCGTCGGCGGACCAGGACCTCCGCCCAGGCGCCGGCCTCGGCGACCGTGGGCTCGGATGACCGAGGAAGAACCACGGCGTACCTTCCTTAAGCGGGGCGGTGGCCCGGCGCGAAGCCGGGCTACCCATGGCGGACAAGGGGCTGAGCTGGGCTTTGCTGGCTCAACCGCACGCGGGGCAGCGCCCGTCATGGCCGCTGAGGGCCCGGGCCGTCCGTTGCTTTGCCGATGCGGCCTGCTTCGCGCTGGACTTCGCCGCTGGACTGCCCTCGTACCGCTTGGAGTGGGCGAGCATGGAGCCGATCTCCCGCTCGTACTGCGTACGGACGGTGTCGAACTGCTGGCAGGTCTTCATCCGGTGGTGCTCCTTGGCGTCGTGGTGTCGATGCTCCGCAGCTCCTGGAGGACGAGGCTCAGCCGGTCGTTCCGGCCCCCCTTCAGCCCCTCGCGGCGAAGGATCTCCCGCAGCTGGACTCGGGTGATGGCCGGGTTGCCGTCGCGTTCGAGCAGGGCAGAGACATGAGGAAGGACCTGCTGGACGAGCTCGTCCACCGACTGCTCCGAGTCGCGCGACGGGCGCTGTGCCTGCGGGGTACGGGGGCGGCCCCCGCGTTGCCCCTTCTTGGTCCTGGTCTTCGAGTTCGTCTTCCGTCGGAGAGGGACCTTGTGTCCCCGGTCCTCGGTGGGCTCGGTCCCCGTGTCGGTGTCGGTGTCGGTGTCGGTCGGTCCCCGGTCCCCGGTGGGCTCGGTCCCCGACTCAGCGGCAGTCCGTCCCCGAGGGGGTTCGTCGCCCTGACCAGGCACTTCTCCCGAAGGATGGCCGGCACCAAGTTCTGCAAGGTCGCTCCCCGCGAGCGCGGGCTTGACGGGCACGGTCCCCGGGTAGGCGGTCGCTTCTCGGGGTTCGGTCCCTGTGCCATCGCCTTCGGTCCCCGTGGCCGAGGGGGCGTTGAAGCCCCAGTCTTCGGGGACCGGTCCCCTCGGGGCGCCCGGTTTCCGGTCCCCGTGTTCCGACTCACCGGGACCGTGGGGACCGGCTACGGGGACCGGTGATTCCGAGGTCTGCTGCCAGGGGACCGTGGCGGTGGTGGACACCGGGGACCAGGGAGAGGGCAGGGGGACCGTGGCGAGGGCGAGCGCGTGCCGGCGGGCGGCGAGCTGGTCGAGCAGCTGCGCACGCTGGAGGGGGTCGGTGCCGACCGAGGCTCTGGCGACCGCCTTCGACAGTCGCCGGGTGAGCCGCCGGCCACGCCAGCTCGCCTGCTGCTTCGAGCTACGCTCGGCGAGACGGGCGGCCAGGTCGACCGCGCGGGCGGTGGCCCGGTCGCGGGTGATCTGCGCGGCGTCGCGGTCTCGGGCGGCGATGCCGAGGCGGGACAGCAGCGACTCACGCACCTCCCGCCCCAGGACGGCGAGCAGCCCGCGGGAGGCGGCATTCGGGGTGTGCAGGCGCAGTTCGATTCCCATGGCGAGGTGCCACAGCATGGCCGCCATGATTGGGCCGACGAAGGCCCGGACGGTGCCGCCGACGGCGCCGCTCTCGGCGTAGGCGGGGATCACCTGCACTCCGGTGATCACCCAGACCAGGGTGCCGGGCAGTCCGGGGGCACCTTGCGTGGCCAGGTTCTGGCGTGCCATCAGCGCGGTAGCGAAGAGCGCTAGCTCAGCGGCGGCGAACATCGCGGCACGCTCGGCGGTACCGGCCATGTCGAGGTAGTCGGCCGCAAAGCGCCACGAGGTGTCGGCACTGTAGGCGGTGCAGCCGAGGGCAGCGAGGGCGGCGACCTTGACTGCCGGCCCACCGCCGAGAGGCTTCTGCGGGTGGGTTCCCCGGCGCCGGATCGCCCAGGCGACCAGCACCAAGGCGAAGACGGCGGAGACTCCGGCGGCGAGGATGAGAGGAAGGTCGGGAGCGGCACCCAAGGACAGGGCGGAGTGGGTCATGCGGCCTTTCCGAAAGAGGCGGGCGTCACGGTCGACGCTGCCTGGCGGGACGCCGGCTGTCGGGTGCCGGGCTTGGCAGATGCAGGGCGGCCTGCTGCCGGGGTGGACTTCTGCCGCTGCTTCTTGGGCCGGGGCACGCCGTAGGTGCGGTCGCGGTCCAGCACCTTGTTGGCCGCCTGCCGGAGCAGGTCACGGGCGTGCCTGGGGCTGACCTGCAGGCCGGCGGCGAGGCGGGCGGGCTGCCAGCCCCGGACGTAGGCGTGGTCGATCACGACCTGGCGCTCGGCCCCGGTCAGGTGGATGTCGCGGCCCTGGAAGAACGCGCTCACACGCCGGTAGTCGAGGCGCTGGGGCAGTCCGTCGTGCCACGGGCGCCGCTCTGCCTCGGTGAGACCGCCCCAGATGCCATCTTTCAGGACGTTCTCCAGCGCGTAGTTGAGGCAGTCGCTGCGCACCGGGCACCAGCCGCACAGCTCCTTCGCCTCGGCGATGGCTTCGTGGTCCCGGGGGAGGGGGAAGAAGACGGCGTCGGCGTCCTCCACGTCCATGCCGTGGCACGCTCCGCGGGTGTGCCAGCTGGTGTCCGCGATGCCGCGAAGACCGGTGGCTGGTGCGTCGTAGGTGGTGATGTGGCGCAAGGAACTCTCCGATGTGCTGCCGCGTCGCCGGCCAGGGTGGTGCCCGGCAGGTGTGCGGCGTCAGGTGTCGGCTGCGGCGCGAGCGCGTGCGCCGCAGCCGGGCGGACGGTGCTGGAGGTGGACCGGGCGGTGGCGCACCGCTCGTATACGCCGGTCAGGCCATCGTGGGCTGGCGGACCTGCTCGGTCTGCTGGGCCTGCTGGGCGGCAGCGAGGTCGATGCGGCCGGGGTGCGGGGTGGCACGCGGGGCAGTTCCGCGGGCTCCGCCGTCGGGGCCGACCCTTCGGCGGCGGCACGGCTCACCGGGTTGCGCCAAACACCACTCGCAGCGGACACCGAAAGGGTCGGGCTGCCCCTGCGCGACGGCGGCCTCTCGCGCGGCTCGGGCGGGCCGGTAGGGCGCGAGGGCGGCTCGGGCGGCGGGCGGTATGCAGGAGCCGCTCTCCCGCAGCCGCGCCTCCAGCTTCGGGTCGATCCCGCCGCGACCGCTGGTGATAGCCGGGGCCTGCGCAGGCTGAGCGATGCCAGCGGCGACGGCGCGGCGGGCGCCGACCAGTTCGGCGGTCCAGGCGGCCTGGTCGTCCGGGTCGACGGACGGCGTGGGGTCGGAGTGCCGGGCCAGGCGGTCGCGCCGGTAGCTCTCCCAACGGCGGGCCACGTCCGCGGGCAGGATCTGGTACGGCGAGGTGCGGATGTGTTGGCGGGCTGCGACTCGGGCGTCCCAGCCGTGCGGGGTGGCCATCGGCACGTCGCCGAGCAGCTCGTGCCACTGGGCGAGCTGGTCGGCCGCCTCGCGCTCGGTCGTGCGGATCAGCCGGGGGTCGAGTCGGCCGATGTAGGCCAGCAAGGCGGCGGTTTCGCGGCGGTCCATGGTCAGCCCTCCGTTCCGGTCGGCTCGTCGAGGGCGGCGAGAAGGGCGGCGGTGTGGGCTTCGGCCCGCGTCATGCCGCTGGGTGCGGCGGAGGCTCCGCCGGGCACGGCGTAGAGGTTCGGGCGGCTGGGGGCGTGCTCTCGGGCGATCCAGGAGCGCCAGTCGGTGGCCCAGGCAGCCGCCGGCCTCGGTGCGAAGTCGGCTCGGTGGGCACGCCACTTAGCGTCGGCCGCCCGCAGGCCGTCCTGGCCGAGGCGCTTGAGGTGTCCCTGCTCGTGGGCCCAGGTGTGGGTGGTGGGGTCGACCTGCCACTCGCTGGCCGAGAGGACGACAGCACCACTGCTGTACCTACGGTTCAAATCCGGTTCACTACGGTTCTGTGTGCCGGTTTCCGGTAGACCGCTGTGCCGGTTTTCGGTACGTCGGGGTGCCGGTTTCCGTTGGGACCTGCCGAATTTCGGTACTGCCGGTTTCCGGTCCCTCGCGGGGGATTTCGCTACTTCGCGCGGCCGGATTCCGTACCGCCGCAGAGCCGAGACCCGGAGGGCGGGGGTGGCCTTGGGCTCGCCCGCCACTGCCTGGTCGGCGTCCTCGTCTTCGTCCTGCGCAGTCTCTGCCACGGCCTGGGCGGCGAGGGGCAGGCGGTAGACCGTGCTGCGCTGCGGGCCGGCGAGGTCGACGAGCTGCTCCAGCTCACCGACATGGACCAGGCGGTCGATGGCCTCGCGCACCGTGGAGACGGAAGCGCGCGTGCGCTTGGCCAGGCTGGACAGCGAGGCCCAGGAGACGCACTGCTCGTCGGCCACCCGGTCGGCGATCGACAGCAGGACCAGGCGTGCGGTCCCCCGGCTGGAGCTGTGCTCCCAGACCCACTCGCGGGCTTCGCTGCTCATCGGCCGCTCCCGGCGACGGGGCGGAGCCGGCGGTTCGCCGGGGCAGGGGAGGTGGGCTCCGGCGCGGTGCACGAAGGCGCCGAGGCGGAGGTGGCTGCCGCGCAGGTCAGGCAGAAGGGCCTTTTGCGCAGTGCAGGAGGCATGCGATACTCCTCGTTGCAGTGTTGTCACGCTGACGCGCCCCTCGGAAGGACTCAGCGTGGTGACGGTGGGCAACCTCCGCCCTTGCCGGGGCGGACGTGCCACTTAGCGTTCGGCGTCTGGGAGTTCCCGCTCCCGGGCGCCGTCGCTGTATACGGACCTACACGATCAGCCGTGCTCCTTACGTCCGATGTGCCGGGCAGCGCGCCCGGAGGACGACGAACATACGCACGAACCCGTGTCAAGATCCAGACTTGGTTCTTAAACTCTGCACTGGTTGCAGAGAGCAACCGCTCAACAAGCTCTCCTCAACCCCTTCGGGCAACCCCCCAGTTCTCACGGCCTGTCCGCAGTCAGCCCGGCCGCTCACGCGCTGCCACACGAAGTGGACGCGCTCGCTCCGCCGGACCATCTGAATTTAAACCGGCAGGTCAACAGTTCGTCAACGATCGGGGTTCGACGCCTCATGACTGGGCATAGGCCGATGATGCAAACCGCCGTCGGTTCCCCGCAAAGGTCATCTCCCCTTAAAGACCGCCCTGTTGCACCAGAGGCAGAGGGAGTACAGCCGCAAGTCAGTCGCCCCGGTCCACCGGCGAAACCACTAACGATCACCACATGCCTAAAAGATTGAGCATGCACAAATTTTTAGGCATGACACTGTCCGTGACCATCATCATTCATTCAGCTCGCCTGGTGAACCTGAGTAACCAAGCCGACTTCCTGTCCACGTCGGCACCGATAGGGCTGCTGAAATCCAACTTTCAACAAGAGAAGATCACCGAGGCTCGATCAGAGCACCCTTGTTGATCTATTACGATGACAGGCGACCGCTCGGACGGGCCGCATCGCGCCTGGACCGTCTTTGATCTTGATTGCGCGGCGTACCGAGCGCCGTGACGGAGGAACGAAATGGCTGGCGGATCAGCGATACTTCACGGCGCTGAGCCAAGCACTCACGGCCCGCTTCTGAGCTTGCCCGGACTCTTGCGAGGTTGGCGCGCCGCCGCTGGCGAGAGGCGAGGTCTGGGACGCGCCCTCTCTCAGACGGAAATCGCAGAAGCGATTGGTCGCAGCCGAGCCTGGTACCAGGCTCTCGAGCGGGGAAACAGGCCGAAGACACTCGACCGCGAACTACTCGATAGGATCGCGAATGTTCTTGCCCTCGGGTCAGACGAAAGACATGCGCTCCTCCTGTCGGTGATTGATGGTGAAATCTCCATCACGCAATCAGTGGGCGACCACCACACACGCCATGGCCTGCAGCGGCTGCTCGACCACCAACTACCGGACCCGGCCTACCTCACCGACAAAGCATGGAATGTGGCCGGCTACAACGCCGCGATGGTCACTATTTGGCCATGGGTGCGGGAGCCGGGCGCCAATTTGATGCGTTGGGCGCTGCTGGGCGAGGAAGCCCGAACGCAATACGTGAACTGGGAACAGAACGCTGTCGAATACGTAAAACTGCTGCGATTCGCCGGTACCAGATACCCTCATGACGATCAGCTCCTGGACCTGATAATGCAGGTCAAGTCAGATGCCGTCTGCCGTCAACTGTGGGAGAGTGTTGCAGCTGTATCCGAATCCCGGGACGGGCACAGTCACGTCATGAGGATTCCGTCGCTGAGCCGCACTCCAGTGACGGCAGTGACGAGCGTACTGTTTCCAGCAGCTACACCAGAGTATCGAGTCACAATCATCACGTGGGCCGATGAAGAACTAGCTGCCGCCAACAGCCACTACGACGCCAAACTTGCATATTTGATCGACGAGAAGCAGAACCCTGCTTCTGTGCCCTCACGGCAGCCTGCGACACATCGCATCGTTGACACACCACAGGAAGTCGAACGGATGGCCGGGAATTCCGGGCTCTCGCTTCCTGCCCTGTCTTCAGCCATTGGCGGCGCAGATTGCAAGCTCGTTGTCAACCAGGAGCAAAGGTTGCTGCTATGGGCCAGCCGCCACTCCGACGGGCGATGGGACGTTGCCCAACTCACCCCCCACTCAGTGCTCGTTCGCCTGTCGTCGAGTATATTCACCTCAGGAAACCCTCAAGTGCGTGAGGAGTATAAAACTGTAGTCCGCTACGCGTTTCCTGAAAACCCACAGCAGGCTATATCAACGTGTGAGGAAGTGGCCGCAGAGATGCGAGGGCGCATCGAAGCAGTGACGGCAGTGAACCGAGAGATTTGTGACTCTTTGCAGAATGATCGTGCCGCAGGGCGAGCTGACGTTCGTCGATGAGTGCCTGCCGCTGAGCCGCAGCCTCCTCCTTCCTGCGTCGGTGCTCCTGCAACTCCCGCCTGGCCGCTTCACCGGTTGGCAGCCTGCTCGAAGGCAGGCTCCCGGCGCGGTTGCACGCGAAAATCCCGCGATGGGTGAGGGCGGCGCGCCGGCCGCGTATCAGCCGCCCTTCGGCGGCAAGCCGACGCAGGCGGCGGCCGACGTCCTCAAAGGCGGCGATGCGCGTATTGGTCAGCCGGGTTCCGCGTCCGGCCGCCGGGCTGCGTCCGCATGAGTCAGACGCCACATCGCCGAGACCAGGGGGTCGGGCGCGGGCCCGGTGGGCGGCACGACGGAGCCCAGAGCGGCGAACCGGGACCAGACGCCTCCGGCCTCGACGGGTTCGAGTCAGCTGTGTTGCTCGGCGCCATCAACGATACGACCGCGACCGATCTGCTGGGTCGGCTCGGCCGGTGAAGTGGCGTTCCCAGACTCCTATCGAGACCGACGTAGCGTCCCGCAGCGCCCGCTCCAGAGGGTCGGGCATGTACCCCTTGCCGAGGCCAGCCGAGGCGACGGCGACCGACAACCTACGGTGCTCATCTGGGCTGATCTGCTTGCCGCACAGCGGATGCGCAAGCACGTCTCGCGCGACGTATCCGTCTTCGGACGCTATTGCCTCACGGGTGAGGCGGTGCGACACGTCGGCTTGGCGGCTATACGGGGAAAGGTCGAACACGGTGAGCCCGACCCGAGTGCGGAAGACCGCAAGCTCAGGATCGGGGTCGAGGGCTAGATAGTGCGTCACCATGGGCTCGGCAGAGCCGAGGGGGTCCTCGCCGACCGCGGTGAGGCAGAGCGCGGCGAGGCACGCAGCGACTGCGCGCTCCCAGTCCTCCTGCAGGGTGCTCTTGTTCAGGAACTCCGCTGCCTCGCCCGGCCGCCCGCCGAGGCAGCGGGCAAGCACCTCTACTTGTCGCCCGTCGAAGAGACGCTGGCCCACGCCGCGGTGCTGCTCGCTGTGGGTTCGTGCGCGGTCCCACAGCCCGGCTGCGACGAGGGCGCGGGTTCCGTCGCCGAGGAGGACGGTCCACAGCCACTGGCACACTTCCCGATGGTCGGATGCCGACTGTGTGAGGTGCTGGAAGGACATGGTGCGGCCGTCGATGACCGCTTCCGTCTTGTATCTCACTGCTCGGTTCAAGGAGTCGAGCAGGTCGTACGCGCCGAGCCCGTCGCCGTCACGGATGCGTAGGCGGGCCAGGTTGACCAGAGGTTCCAGGGTGTACCGGGCCTCCTGCGCGCTCAGGGGCTGAGCGCGCAGGAAGACTTCGGTATGACGCCAGCACAGAGTGCGCGCCAGGTCTGGCAGGCCGCAGTCACTTGCGATCAGCGCCGCCTTGTTCAGCGCGACGGTCGCGGAGGTCACCTTGCCGTCGTGCTCGGCGGAGCGGGCCAAGTCCGTGATCTCTCGGACTCGATCCGCGAGGGGCGGGCAGGCTGGACGCGGGCGGGCTACGAGTGGAAACCGCCGTGCTATCTGGCTGACGTCCATGTCACTGCCATTCGATGACGATGCGGTTCAGCGCGTTGTCGAAGGCGAAGCGGCCGGGCTGCGGTGCGAGCGCCACCGCGTCGAGTGGCTGGATCTCGAACTGGACCTCGTGGTCACGGAAGTCGCGGTTCCAGGTGCGGACCTGGTCCGCGACGCTCCCGGCCAGGGCCTCAGCATCGGGCCCGTGGCCGATGACGCCGAACTCGTACAGGGTGGCACCGTCAGGGGCCTTCTTCGCGTACGGTCGCCGCGTAAGGTAGGTGAGCGTGCCGTTCTCGAAGACTGCGGTCGAGGACGGGTAGGGCGCGGTGACCAGTCCCTTCTCAATGGCCTCGGCCTTGGCGGGCATTCGGCTCAAACCGTTCGGCATGGCGCAGCTGAGCCACAGCTCCAGGTACTCCGCCGACTCCGGCCCCCGGAAGGTGACCTCCGTCCACACCTCGGTGCGCGGCTGGCGGAAGATGTCGCTCAGGGCGTCCGCGTCGACCTTCTGGTCTCCGTTGGTGACGAGGGTGACGGTGTTGTCCGGTGCCAGGGGAACGAAGACGCGCGGGTCGTCGGCGATGCCCCGGCGAAGCGGCATGAACGTGTTCATCTGGCTGCCGACGCTGCGCCAGGCTCCATCCTGCTTCTCGAAAGCGATCGAGCGGGAGACGCTGCCGCGCAGGCGTAGAGGGATGAGCAGCCGTCCGCCGGGAGCGAGCTGGTCGAGCCAGGCGGGCGGCACGCCGTGGGCGCCGACGGTGGCTTCGATGCGGTCGTATGGCGCTTGGGGGGCGTGGCCAAGAGCTCCGTCTCCGAGGATCACTTCCACGTTGTGGATGTCGGCAGCGGCCAGTCCGCCGCGTGCCCCGTCCACGATGTCCTCGTCCACGTCGATCGTGGTGACATGGCCCTTCTCCCCGACGAGGTGGCCGAGGAGCCCGGCGTTGAAGCCGGTGCCGGCCCCCAGCTCCAAGATGTTCTGGCCAGGCTGGACATCGAGCTGTTCCAGCATCATGCCGACGATGTCGGGCTGGGATGCACAGCTGATGGACGCACCGGACTCGTCGAACTTGGTGTTCACGGGGGCGTTCCCGTACGCCTTCTCCAGGGGGGCGTTCGGGACGAAGAGGTGGCGAGGCACGGCCCGCATGGCCTCCTCTACGCGCGGCGTGCGCACGCTTCCCTCTTCGACCAACTGGTCGATCAATTGGGAGCGCAGGCGGTCGGCGGAAGGGGCTTCGGTGGTGTCACGGTTCACCCCGCTGACCGTAGTGCTCGAAGCTCCCTCAGTTCCGGCTGATGCGGCGCTGTCGCTCGTTCCCATGACTACCTCTTTCGCGAGTGTTGACAAGGTGTGCTGGTCCTCGGTGGGGAGGCCCAGACGGTTCCAGTGGAAGATGCCGTGGTGGGCGATCACGGCCCGCAGCCCTCGTTCCAGGCGGCCCTGGCGGTTGAGGTCTGCGAGCTGCTGACCGAACCACTCGAACGTGGCTATCCACACGGCCAGCGACGCGAGTCGGCCCTCGGTGACGCTGCGGCTGGTGGCACTGACGTCGATGGTCATCAACCGGTGGACAGCGGGCCGGTGCCGGTGCAGATTGCGGATCTCGTCGCCGGGTCGTTCGGCTGCGATCCTCGCCCATACGTCGCCCTGCTCGTACCAGTCGAGTCCTGCAGCGCGCATCGCCACGCTGAGCAGGAGGACTGCCAGCTCGCGGCGGCCGAGCTGGGGGCCGCTCGCGACCTGCTGGCGGGCCAGCTCCTCCAGCAGGTGACGGCTGTCGTAGTGGAACAGGGTGTGCGCGACCTTCATGCCGGACGGTCCGCCGAAGACCGTCTCTTCCGGCTCGTAGATGCCCCGTGTCCAGGAAGTGAGGACGCCGACACTGACCAGCTCGTTCAGGGCAGCGTCCAGGTTCTTCGAAGAGTCCGGTCCGGCGGGCCGGTACCTCAACCGCCACGAGGGGTATTTCCGCAGGAACGACCACTGGGACAGTTCCGCCTGTTGGTCGGTCAGCACGGGGAGCAGATACTTCACGGCGGTGGCTTCCGCGCGGCTCCAGTCGGTGAACCGGATGAGGCGCTGCGGCCATTCGTCCGCTGCCATATGCCTCTCTTCTCATCTAGTTGGTCAGGAAGCAGCTGTCCCACCCGGACGCGGACGGCGTTCCAGTGTGGAAGGTGGTCAGGGCGAGGGCGGTGCCTGCGGCACCTTCGAGGAGCCCGATGTCCCCGCCGCCGGGCGGGTCGATCAGGAAGTCCGCCAGCGTGCCGGGTGCGGTGTCGATGATCGGGGCCAGGAGCCGGGGCAAGCACTCCGTGAGGCCGGGTGTGATGGCGTCGGCTGCCACGAGCTGCGTGATGCGGGCTAGGCCAGCGAAGCCATGGCACAGAGACACGTCCACGGTCATGCTGAGTTGGCCGGGATCGGTCATGGCGCGCAGGAGGGCAAACTCGGCAGTCTGTTGGCGCGCCGGATCCTTGAGGGCCAGGGCGGCGAGTTGCTGAGCGCGGGCGAATCCGGCGGTGCCGTAGCACCAGGACGGCCGGGACGGTCCGGGGCCGGTCGTCCCGGAGCGTAGCTGCTCGCGGGTGATCCAGTACGGCCACCACGGGCCGGCTGGGCCGTCCTGCTGCCAGTGGTCGAGCCAGGCGAGGATGCGGGTGATCGCGTCGAGGTGGCCGTCGACGGTGACGCCGCGGCGCGCCGCGAGGGAGAGGACGGCGAGGGGGCCGCCGATGCCGTGGGCGACGCCGTTGTTGGCGTGCCCTTCGGGGTAGTTCGGGGAGGTCTTGCCGGAGGGGGCGAGGTGGCTCCACCAGCCGGGCAGGAGTTCCCCATCGTGTTTGACCGGCTCGGTCAGCCGGACCAGGTACGTGAGGATTTCCCGGAGCACGTCAATGTGAAGGTCGCGGCGCAGCAGGAGCGCGCCCATTCCGCTGAGGCCCCGGATCGCATCGAATTCGGTTAGAGCGGCCATATCGCCCCCGTCCATGCGCGCGTGGGCGCTGACGAGCCGGGCCCGGATCGTCGCCGTGACGTACTGGTCGAGGGTGTCCAGGGCGCGGGCGTAGCGTCCGGGGCGGTCGACGGCGGCGTGCAGGGCGAAGGCGAGCGCGGGTGCCCCGTAGTAAAGGTGGCTGTCAGCGCCTCCGACGGTGGGTTCTGCTGCGGCACAGGCGAGCCAGTCGTGTGCGCGCTGCCACGGCCCCTGGTCAGCGCGGGCCCGTTCGATGTGCAGCAGCGCCACACCGACCGCGCCGTGCGCGAGGGACTGCGGCCACCAGCCCTGGCGGTGATGCAACGACCGGACGTCCTGCGGTGCGGCGAGCCGGTCCGCGATGGTGTCGGCGGCGGCTCGTGTGCTCTCACACAGGACCATGGTGATCTCCTCGGTGGGTCCAGGCCATGGCGGCGGCGTGGGCGAGCCGTACGCAGATGCGCTCGTCGTCCTTGTCGATGCCGGCGGCGCGGATGTGGTGGGCGTGCAGCAACGAGTCGAGAACGAGGTTCGGGTCGATGCCGCCAAACTCGTCGAGTGCCTTTCGGTACCGGGCCAGGGCCTCGACGCGGTCGCTCCAGGCGGCGGTGATGGCGGCACCGCCGGGGGCCGCGCGCAGGGCCGCCCAGTCGTCGGTCGGATCGGCCAGGTGTACCGCCTCGTCGAGTACCGTGCGGTCCAGGGGGCGCGGGTCGCTGATCCGCCCGTGGGCGATCAACCAGTCCATGCCGCGGGCGGTGCTGCCAGTGAAGGCGGCAGCTAGGGCTACGAAGTTTGCTGCGGTCAGGGCCTGCTGGTGAGGGCGCGTGCTCTGGGCGAACTGGAGAGCCAGGGCCCGGGAGTCGGCGGCGAAGACATCTTCGGCCAGACTCATCAACGCCCCGGTGCCCCACCGGCCGGTTTCCGGGTAGGAGGTGGCGAACTGCAGGTCGGTGAGCAGTCCGGCACGGCGTAGTCCGGCCGCCCATGCACTCACGCGCTGTGCGGCGGGTCCGAAGTCCTGTTCGCTGGGAACCGCGATGCGTAAGCGCAGGTGCCATCGCGGGTCACGGTAGCGCATGTACCACCAGGTCGGAGGCTCGTCCCACTGGGCCAGGAGTTCGGGAAGGTGGTTGGCCAGGATCTCGGGCTGTCGTTCGACGTGCCCGTACAGCTTGACCAGCAGCCACGGAGCGGTGCCCGGGAGGTAACCGTGGTCTCGGGTGAGGAGCTGGCCGGCGCTCACGGGCGGGACGGTTGGCCAATGGGGCGAGTGAGCGGCCGTCATCAAGGCGATGATCTCGTGGGCCCGTCCGTCGAACCAGTCCCCGTTGGATTCCGCTTCGGCCAGGATCGCCGACTCGTTGGTGTCCAGGTGGGCGCGCAGCAGCGCGAGGTGTGCGCATTCGGAGAGGTCCAGCGGTAGGAGCTGGTCGCCTTCGGTCAGCGCGACGCCGTCCGGAATCCGACGGCGCGTGCGCCATTCGTCGACGGCCTTGTGCCATTCTTCCCAGGACGCCCGACCATCGGGCAGTTCTGTCCGATCCAGCCGCCACCTGGCCGGCGAGAGGATCGTACGGCTGTAGCGCACGCGGGGCAGGTAGGGCAGGGCAGTAGCGGACGCCCACGGGAAGACGGTCAGGACAGCGGCCTGGGCCCGGCTGATCTCAGTGAGGAAGCGTGCGAGCGGCGGAGTGTGTCCGCGCAGGTCCAGCGCGTGGAGCATCATGGGGTCCAGCACGCACGCGCGGGAGAGGGAGACGAGATAGAGCCGACGGCGGTCGCAGCTCACGGCGAGGTCATCGAGCGTGACGGTGCGTTCGTCCACCGGACGGTGTTCCGCCAGGCTGATCACGGTTGGCAGGAGTTCGGCAACGCGGGTGACATTGGCGTCGCCACGGTCGAGCGGAGTGAAAGAGACCTGCGTGGGTAGCGAGCCGGGCGCGTTGACCGGCAGCTCCTCCAGCACAGCGGTGGCGCGGGCCTGGTCCTCTGGACTGAGCAGCGCGAGGCTTCGGCCGATCGTCGTGCCGATACCACGGGAAGGCGCGACACCGTGGAGAGTGAAGTCCCCTTCTTCGAGGGCGGCTTGGGACGCGGCACGGATTTGGAAGCGCAGTTCCGTGTGGGCCGGGACCTGCGAGGCATCTTGGTCTGCAACCGTTAGCGTGCGAATCAGGTCCTCATCCAGGCAAATTTCGTCGCGTCCGTCGAGCAGGGCCGCCTGGGCGAGGGAGATCAACCGCTGCTCACGGGAAGTCAGGGTCTCGCGCTGTTCGGGTTCCGCGTCCCGGTATCCGGCCGGGAACCCAAGACCGACGTCCGGGTTCACGACGTCCCGGACCGGGACGAGCGAATTGATGCCGTACCGCTCGAAAAACCGGTTGTGGAAGTCCTTCCACGCTGGAGTGCCGAAGGGATATGCAGTCAGCCGGGCCAGCACGGTGGCGGCCTCCTCCGCCTCGCGGGCAACCTGCGGGGGCAGAGTGAGGGAGCAGTCCATCCGCAGGTCCAGCGTGAGAGGCTGGGCCTTGACGGTACTCAAGGCCGTCATCTTTTGACGCATGGCGTTACGCAGGCGCCGCCCGTCCGCCAGGGGGAGAGTCTGGTTGTGGTGGCGGATGGCACTTCGGACCGCGCGCAGATCAGCGACGACGTCTGCGGTCGACGGGACGTCGGCGGCCTCAACCTGCTGGACCAGGTGGTCAAGGGCGTCCAGGGTGGCGGAGGGCGCGTACAGGCTGCTGATGAGCACGCCGCGCTGGATCAGACTGGTGACAAGCCCCTCTACCCGGTCAGAAGCAACGTCGGGGAACTCGGCCCTGACCCGTCCCACGATCGTCGAGAAGGGGACGGGGGAGGCGGCGGTGTCGACGGCGATGCGTACGGCGGGGGTATACCGGAGGGACACTTCCGCCGCAGGGCTCCTCTGAGTGCGGCGTGAGCGGGGAGGATAGGGCACGATCAGCCGGTCACCCCGTATGAAGGCAGTGTTGTTGACCATTACGCGCAGGTGCTGAAGGAGTTCAGGGCCTGCCTCCAGGCGGGCGACCAAGTCAGCGATCCAGTCACCATCGGCACGGACGACGCCGCGATGCCGCTCGCCCCAGGCCCATCCCGGTCGTGCCCCGAACGAGGCAGGAGCGATGCCGGCGAACAGGCCGTGGGGCGTGGCTCGGCCTGTCATCCGCAACACGTACCGCATGACGGACACCACAGTGCGGCGTAGCTGACGCGTCTCAGGTCGAGACGCCGAGGTCAAGGTCTCAACCTGCCGCGCGAGCAAGGGACTGGCCTGCTCGATGGTGTCGGCGACCTCGGTCATCGACCAGACGTCGCGCAGCCACGCCTGCCACCGAACTCCTCGGGCCGGGGTGGCATCGGTGAGATCCGGCCACATGGGCAGCGGCAACCTCGAGTACCGGGCGGCGCGCACGAGCGCCGTGTCCGCACACCGGTACAGCGGTCCGACCTTCCTGGAAACCATGCACCCTCCTTGGTCCGTGGCGCGTGTCGGGGCGCCAGCCCGCGCGGCGGAAGACCACGCGGGCTGGCGCATCGGCGTGCTTGGGGTCAGGCCACGTTGGTGGCGCAGGACCCCTGGCAGCTCGGCTTGCAGCCGTCGTCCGTCAGGTTGATCACCGAGGAGGAACCGTCGCCGGACTCCAGGATGCTGATGTCCAGGTCGAAGGCGTCACCATCCGCCGTGGCATTCGGGGACTTCACCCGGCTCTTGTTCGCGTTCATGCGGATCTCTCCCTACTCATCGTGTGATGGAAGCTGCTCAGGCCACGTTGGTGGCGCACGGGCTGGAGCAGGTGCTGCCGCAACCGTCGTCGGTGAGGTTGATCAGCGTGGCCTGACCGTCGCCGGACTCCAGGACGCTGACGTCGAGGTCGAACTCGTCGTGCTCCATGTGCTGCTTCCTCCGTAGTCGTGCGCGGCTCCTATCGAGCCGCGGTGTGTGTGCCGCAAGGGTGGCGCCGGGCACGGCGCGGGCGCCGTGCCGGTGGTCTGGGTCGGTCAGGAGCCGCTGGAAGCGCAGGCGTTACCGCGCGACAAGCCGCAGCCGCCATCGGAGTTGATAACCCACCTCGACGGTGCGCCGGACTCGACGACGCTGATGTCGAGGTCGAACGGGTCCTGTGCGACAGAGGTCGGAGCGCTCCTCGCACGCTGGTCGGTCACCCTGGGTGTCATGGGAATCCTCCTGGTCGGTGGGATGGAGCTGTGCGATTCGAGGTGTTGCTGTGCGGCCGGCTAAGCCCTCGGAACGGTAGCCATGTGGCTGCGCCGGTCGAGCTGTTCTCGGCCACCTCTCCAGGACACGGAAACCCTTGCCCGCGAGAGGAGTTGGGGGGCGGACACGTCACCTGAAAGCTGCCGCGCCCGAGGTACGCCGTCGGGCCGCTGCAGGTCCGCCTGTGTGGCGCTTCTGAGCCGGGAGGCTCCGATCACGCGGGTGATGAACTTCATGAGCCAACACCCCTTTCGGTAGAAAGGGCGCGGGCCAGTGCCCGGTTGTGGGAGCCGCGATTCCGCTTCTTCATACGGCCTCCGCGAGCACGCCGGTCAGTGCTTCTTCAGCTCTGTCATCCGTGCCGTAGCGGCGGCGCACCGAGTCCAAGGCGATGGCAACCGGCGGCAAGCCGACGCTGGCCCTTCGCTCGTCCAGCGACTCCGGTGCACGCAACGGGCAGAGCTCGACACCGCCGACGCGCAAGAGGAGCTGCGTTCCGTACTCCTGCTCGAGCCCGTTGTTGACCAGGGCACGGTCGTGTAGGTGTGCCCAGTGCTGGATCGGTGCGTCGTCGGCCCTGACCGCGCGCTTCAGCAGGGTGGTGGCGGCGCGCTGGAAGTCGGGTTCGTCGTCACTGTGAAGGGCGATGCTCCAGGCGGCGCGGGCGGCGTCGCGGCCGACGAGGCGGTGGCCGGGCCAGTCGTGTTCCGCCAGGATTCGGCGCAGCACCTTGGTGTTGGCGTGATCGGTGTGACGGCCTTGGCCGAGTTGGACGGCATCGAGGTGGTTGCGCACTCGTTGAGCCCGGTGCGTGGCCGACGCCTGGGCGCGGGCGACCAGCTCGCGGGCGAGGTCGGGCCGAAGCGGTTGGGTCGTCATGGTGCGCTCCGGTCGTTGCCCGGGTGGCCCTGGGGCGTGAGGGGGACGGCGCAGCGGATGAGCGGAGTGAGGCCCGGACGTAGCTCGGAGCGCAACTCCAGGCGGGCGGCCCGCTCCCCGTGGGCTCCAGCGCCTGTTCCTCTGACCTCCCATCCCATGTGCGTCAGCCGGTCGAGGAACCGTGCGATGGGGTCCACGTCGAGGGCGTGCCGGGCGAGGGCTTCGGCTCGCACGTAGGGCAGGTCGAGGCGGGCGGCGTAGTCGGAGGCCCATAGGGTGATGAGTCGGACGATGTTGTCCGAGCGCCCGGGGAGGGTGTGGACGTGGGAAAGGAGCAGGCTGTGTCCGACGCCGTCGGAGCCCCAGTGCCCGAGGTCGGGGTGTCGGTCGAGCTTCAGGCAGCTGAGCAGGACACTGTCCTCGAACAAGCCCACTGACTCAGCCTGATCGTCCCGGCACGAAGCGGGGGCGTCTCCGCGGCCGGGGACTGGCAGGCCACGGTGGGCGAGCCAGTCCAGGCGGTTCTCGATGAGGACGACGGCCTCCGCTCGCTCTGCGTCGGTGGCCAGCGGTCGCACCTCATAAGTGGACCTGTGCACGGGGTCGTCTCCGGCTGGCCTGCCGGCGCCCTGGCACAACTCAGGGGCGGGAGATGTGCTCATCGGCGTGCTCCCGCTGATACCGCTGCCTGCTGGTCGGCGCCCAGAAGCCCCCAGGTGTGGGCGAGGACGACGAGTTGGGTTGTATCGGTGGCACCCGTCTCGGCGAGTAACGTGTCGACCGCGGCGCGGCTGTCGGCCGGGGCCAGGCCGGCCTCTCGGGCGATGTCGCTGGGGCTGGTGTGCTCAGCGACGGCTCGGAGCAGCAACAGCTGCTCCTGGCTGAGTTTTGGCGTCGGCTTGTGTGTCGTGGGAGCGGCCACCTGCTGGAGAGCGAACAAGCGGTGCACGATCACCAGGGGCTTGCAGCGGGGCGGGCAGTGGAGGCTCTCGCGGATGTCGCGGAGGTATTGGCGGACGGTCATGGCCGACAGCCCGGTCTTCGTGGCGATCTCCTGTGGTGTGAGGCCGTCCGCGAGGTGCTGGGCGATGCGCTGCAGGGCCGGTGTCAAGGGTGTGATCGGTGCGCTGGTCGTCACGGGCAGAGTCACGATGTCTCTTTCTCGGCTGAGATGGACGGTCAAGGTGTCGCCGGTTCCCGCGGGGGCCGCGCGGCACGGGCCCGTGCCCGGCGGTCGGGATTCACCGAGCGCCGCGCACGGGGGTTCATACGGCGGTCGGGTCGGGTCGGGCCCAGGCGGCTTCGGCGGCGAGGTGCTCGGACCACTGGATGTGCTCTTCGTCGAAGGCGGCGTCGGCCAGGCGTATGCGCTGGACTTCGCCTGTTCCGGCGGGCGAGTAGGTGTGCTGGATGTCGCGCCACAGACGCTGGAGGAGGTAGTCGCGGTCGAGGGCGTGGGCGCCGTGCAGTTCCATGGCGTCCTGGGCGGACTGCGCAGCCCACTGGTGGCCGAGGTACTTGGCGTTGACGAGGTCGGCGTCGCAGGGCAGGCCCTGGTCAAGGAGGTGCACCGACTGATAGGTGAGGATGCGGCCAGCGCGCAGGCGGGCCTCCATCGCGCCGATGCGGTCCCGCAGAACGGGCAGATCGGAGAGGGCGCCCCGGTAGCGGGTGCGCGTCTTGAGGCGAGCCGTGGTGGTGGCCACGACTGCTTCGTGGATGCCGAGGCTGACGGCGGCCAGGTTGGGCCGGCCGTACAGGATGCTGCTGCTCTGGGCCACGCTCAGCCCCTGGCCGATCTCTCCGACCACGTTGTGGTCGGGGATGCGGACGTGATCGAGGTCGAGTCGACCGGCGGAGAAGCCGTGCAGACCGAGACCGGGGCGGTGGCCAGGGACGGAGAGCCCGGGGCGGTCGGCTTCGACCATGAATGCGGTCAGCGCCTGGGAGGTGCTCACACCCGCCTCGGCGGTGCGGGCGACCACGAGGTGGGCTCCCGCGAGGTGGCTGTTGCCGATATGGATCTTGCTGCCGGTGATCGCCCACTGGTTGCCGGCGCGTTCGGCGGTTGTTTCGATGCCGCCGATGTGTCCGCCGGCGAGCGGTTCGGTCACGGCGATCGACAGCAGCAGGGAACCGTCCCTCACCCCTGGCAGCCAGCGACCCTTCTGCTCGTAGGTGGCGAAGTGCAGCAGGGCGCCGACGGGGATCAGGGTGGCCTGCAGGATGGCCGCGGCAGACGCCGAGACCCGGGCGATGCGGTGGACCAGGATCGTCTTGGCCACGTGTCCGGCGCCCAGCCCGCCGAAGGCGGCTGGCACGGTGACGGCGAACCAGCCGCGTGCGGCCATCAGGTCGGTGACCTTGCGTTCCACCCTGCCCGGAGCGGCCTCCATGCGTGCGGCGCGCGGCGCGACGTGCTCGGCCGCGAAAGCATCCGCCTCGTCCCACAGCAGTTCGTGGCGGGCGGTGAGGTAGGGACGCAGCGCAGGAGGCGGCGTTGTGGATCTGGCGGGCATGGTCGTCTCCCTCTCCCTGGGTGAACGTCACGCGGTGGAGCGGCCGGGGATTGCCGGCGGCTCCCGGGTGGGGGCGGTGGAATGGCCTAGCGGACGGGCGCGCGGGCGATGTGGTCCGTCACCTGGGCGCCGGCGTTGATGACGATGTCCCTGAGTCGTCGGGCCTCGCTCAGGGGCCGTTTCTCTGGGTCGATGACGCAGACGGTGCCCAGCACGGTGCCGCTGTCGTGGATGAGTGGGGCGCCGAAGTAGGAGCGGATACCGACCGCGTCGACCACGTGGTTGCCGCTGAAGCGCGGACTGGCGTGCACGTCGTGCAGCGGGAGTGCCTTTTTGCGGGCCATGACCTCCGGGCACCAGCCGTGGTCGCGGCTCATGGTGCGGCCGACGATGACGTACCCGCTGTCCGGCGGCGGTTGGTGGAGGCCGACAAAGGTCTGCTCCTCCAGGAAGAGGTTGACGAACCCGTAGAGGAATCCGGCCTGCGTGGCCATGTCGCGGGCCAGCTCGTCGAAGTCCTCGCTGGCGGCGATGGGTACTCCCAGGTTTTCGAGCAGCTTGTACCGCTGGACCAGCTCGGTCGCCTGCTGGGGGTGTGGGACGGTCCCGGGCGGCGCGGAGGGGCCGCGGGCGAGGTCCCGCTGGTTGCGGCGCGGAAGTGAACGTGACGGTCGAGTGGCCGACGGTACGGGGCGAGGGGCGTTGGGCTGGTGTGGCATCAGGCGTCCTGGAGGCTGGTCGTGGGTGCGGGGTGAGCGGGGTCCGTGGATGCGTTCTTCACGGCATGGCTGACGAGGGTGAGCAGGGCACCGGCGACGTGGTTGGGGTCGCGCGCGTCGCAGGTGACCACTGGTACGGAGACGGGGAGTTCGAGGGCGGTGCGGACCTGTTCGGGGTGGTAGCGGTGGGCTCCGTCGAACTGGTTGATGGCGACGACGAAGGGCAGGCCGAGGTCCTCGAAGAAGCTGACGGGGGTGAAGCTGCTCTCCAGCCTGCGGGTGTCAACGAGGACGATCGCCCCGACGGCGCCGCGCGAGAGGTCGTACCAGAGCTCGACGAACCGGTCCTGGCCGGGCGTTCCGAACAGGAATAGCTCCAGGGGTACGGGCGCGTCGGGCAGGCTCAGGCGGCCGAAGTCGAAGGCGACCGTGGTCGTCTCCTTCACCTCGAGGCCCGCCAGGCTGTCCACGTCGACGCTGGCCTCGGTCAGGTACTCCTCTGTGCTCAGCGGCGTGATCTCGCTGACGGCACGCACGGCGGTCGTCTTGCCCGCGCCGAAGCCCCCGGCGATCACGATCTTCAGCACGGCCGGTGCGGCGTCGACGAGCGAGCGCGGCGGCGTGTGCAGCACCATGGCCGGGTCATCCGGCCTGGGGGTAGGCGATGGCATCAGGCCACTTCCTCTTCAAGCCCGCGGAAAGGGCCGCCAGCAACTGGGTAGACGGACCGCATTCCGCGTCCGTATCGGCATAGGGGTGAGTGAGGGGTACGACCAGGGCGTCGACGTCCAGGAGGTCGGAGACGAGGACCTTGACGACGGTGACGGGCCGGCGGAGGCGGCCCGCCAGTTCGGTCACCGAGCGGCGGCGCTCCCGGCACAGGGCGAAGATCTCCTCACACTCCTCGGGTTGTGCCGGGCCGGGTCGCCCCTGTCCGGCGTCCAACACGGTTTCCAGACCAAGCAGGTACCGCGGCCTGGTCCGCCCGCGTGTCAGGGTGTAGGTCCGCACGAACGTCGATTCCTCGGCCGCGTGGCCGTGTGCGCTCACCGGACCTCTCCGCCCGTGCTGACGCGGACGGGAATCAGCATGTAGGGGGCGAACTTGTGGACGAGGCGCCCCATCTCGTACCCGACGGTGCCCGCGTCAGCGTCTGTAGTGGCGATGACGGCGAGGATCGTGTCCACCTCGCCGCGTTCGTTGCCGGGGCGGTTGTCGAAGGCAGCGCTGCGTCCGGCGCTCTGGACGAAGAACAGGCAGTCCTCCCGCTCGATAACGACCTGCGTGGGCGGCCTCTTCTTGCGGCTGGGACCGGTGATGTTCGCCGCGAGGGAGGCAACGCCGCTGAAGGCTGCCGACAGCTCGTCCGCCCAGTCCTTCTCCACGTCGCTGTCCAGCAGCCGCAGCCCGTCCCTCGACAGCAGGACGGCGTGTGTGACGCCCAGGGTGTCGGAGGCGAACTGACGCAGCAGCCACGCCATGCTCTCCCGCTGGCCACTCGCGGTGGTCTCGGATGCGGACGCGCGGCCGGTCTCGGTGTGCATCTCGGGATGGGTGCTCATAGGGATCGCTCCAGAAGGGGAAGAACTAGCGGTTGTCAGCGAGCCCGCGCGAACGGGAGGGGGCGTGGTTCAGGGTCTGGGGTGCTCTGCCGAAGCGGGGCGAGGAATGGCGGCCCCGCCGGCCTGGATGCCGGTACGGAAGGCGCCTGCGAGCCCTGGCGTCGCCGCGGTCACGGGCGCTTGCTCACGCTCGCGATGTGGACGGAACGAGCCGGCCTGACGGGTGCGGGTGGGAAGGGCAGGCGCTTCTGCAAGGCGATCTGCCGCCCCGGGCCCCAGCACGCCGACAGTGCCGGGGTGAGCGCTCTGCCGCGCCGGCGGGGTGGCTGGTGCTGCGGCGGCCTGCCCCGCCGACGGCCTGGAGGGGCGAGTCTCCCTGGGGAGCATGCCGGGGTCCTCGACGGGGGGAATCGCGACGAGAAGACGTGTCGGAATGACGACCAGGGCGGTGGTGCCTCCTGTCACGTTCTCCTGCAGGACGACGGACAGCCCGTGTGACTGGGCGATCTTCGCGGCAACCAGCAGCCCGAGTTGCCCCGCTCGCACCTGGCCGCTCACGTCGACCTCATCGGGGGCCTTGAGCAGGTCGTTCATCTGTCCACGTGTCTGCGGATGCATGGGGATGGCCCGGTCCTCGACCTCGATCGCCAACCCGTTCGCCACCCGCTGGGCGCGCACGGTCACCTTCGTCGCCGGATCGGAGCACTCGCAAGCGTTCTCGATCAGCTCCGCCAGCAGGTGTGTGAGGTCCGGGCCCACATGTCCTGGAAGGCCCAGCTCGGCGCCCACGGACCCGGCCGCGACGGCGACACGCGGATACTGCACGACTTCGGAGACCGCGCCGCGCAACGCGGTCGTGACGGGAATGGGGCGGCGCACACTGCGCAGAGACTGCCCGCCCAGCACCGCCGTGCTCTCGACTTGGCGCCGCATCCGCGTCACGAGGTGATCGATCTCGAAGATCTGGGCCAGCAGTTCTGGGTCGTCGGTCAGCATCTCCAATTGGCTCAATGCTTCAAGGGCCTTCCCCACCAGGGCGTGTTCGCGCATGGCCAAACGACGCAGCACTTCGAGGAGGACGACGGACTGGGACTTGTCGTGCACGCGTATCAGCGATGCGATGGCCTGCACCTGGAGTGCGTTCAATGCAGCGTTGATATCGGTCGCAGCGCCTGACTGCTGCGTGTGCATGTCCGGCAGCGCCGGACGTCCTCCGCGGCACAGCTCATCCGCCGACCACTGCACCGACTTCTCGACAGCCGCTGCTGCCTCAGCGATGGTCGTTAGCGCCGTCGCCTGAGCGGCCTCCGCGGCTGTCTGCACGGCCTCCGCGCCCGTCCGCGCTCCGCGGGCCGCCACCAGCGTGACCCCGGCCAGGGCGAAGACAAGGCCGACCAGAAGCTGGCCGGAACCTACAGCTGACATCGACCAGAGAGCGAAAGCGGCACCGAGCAGCGCGACCAGCAGCACCAAGGGCAGCGCCACGGCGCTGCGAACACGGCGCAACGCGAATGCGTCGATCCGTTGACGTCTGCGGTGGCCGGGCGCGGCCGACCGTGCCGGGAAGACGCTGACAGGCATGGGAATCCTCGTCGGTGGGTGGGTGTTAGTCGTGCTACGGCGTCAGGCTGGTGCAGGTGCGGTGCGTGTCGCGCGATGTCGACCGCGGAGTCGGAACGGCGACCGTGCCTCGGCGGCGGTGGCAGGACTGCGTTGTCAGCTGATGAAGGAGCCGAGCGCTCTGGATCAGACCCATGTGACTGAACGCCTGGGGGAAGTTGCCGACCTGACGCTGCCGGACGGGGTCATACTCCTCAGCCAGGAGTCCGAGGTCATTGCGCAGCGCGAGGAGGCGTTCGAACAGGGCGTGCGCCTCGTCGAGGCGGCCGGTCAGCGCCAGGGCGTCGACGAGCCAGAAGGAGCAGAGGATGAAGGTGCCCTCATCGCCCTTCAGGCCGTCCACTCCGGCGCGTTCTCCGGTGGTCGGGTACCGGCGAACGAGCCCGTCTACCGTGGACAGCTCATGGCGTACCGCGTCCACGGTGCCGACGACGCGCGGGTCATCGGGCGGCAGGAAGCCGACGCGGGGGATCAGCAGTGTGGCGGCGTCCAGTTCCTGCGAGCCGTAGGACTGGGTGAAGGTGTTGCGCGTCGGGTCGAAGCCTTTGGCGCAGACCTCGTGGTGGATCGTCGCCCGCAGCTCGATCAGAGGAGCCAGGTTCAGGTCGAGGGCGCCGGCTTCGGCCAGGCGGATGGTGCGGTCGATGGCCACCCAGGCCATCACCTTGGAGTGGACGAAGTGCCTGCGCTCTCCGCGGATCTCCCAGATCCCCTCGTCGGGCTCCCGCCAGCGCTGCGCCAGGTGCTCGACGAGTCGCTGGTGCAGAACTGCGGTGTCGGCGCAGTGGGCGACACCGCGGTGGTGCGCGAGGTACAGGGTCTCGATCACCTCGCCGTACACGTCGAGCTGGAGTTGGTCCGCCGCTCCATTGCCGACCCGTACCGGGGTTGATTCTTCGTATCCGGGTAGCCAGGGAAGCTCCCGTTCCTGCAGGTCACGTTCCCCGGTTATCCCGTACATGATCTGCAGGTTCTCCGGGTCGCCAGCCACCGCCCGCAAAAGCCATCGCCGCCATGCCTGCGCCTCTTGCCGGTACCCGGTCCCCAGCAGCGCGGCCAGCGTTGTGGAGGCATCGCGCAGCCAGGTGAAGCGGTAGTCCCAGTTTCGGTTGCCGCCGATCTCCTCGGGCAGCGACGTGGTCGGCGCCGCGACGATCCCCCCGCTCGGCCCGTACGTCATCGCCTTCAGCGCGAGCAAGGAACGGACCACGGCTTCGCGGTATGGCCCGTCGTACGAGCACTCCTGCGTCCAGTCCCGCCAGAAGGCGAGCGTCTCAGCGAGCGCGGCCTCCGGGTCCGGAACGTCGGGCGCGGCTGCGTGGGAAGGGCACCAACTGAGCACGAACGCCACGCTCTGCCCAGCGGCGACGGCGAAGGCACTGACGACAGTGCCGTCCTTCTCCGCCTGTGGGACGCAGGTGTCGAGCCACAGAGAGTCCGCGCCGGCCTCTGCGACCATGCGCTCACCGGCCTCGTGGATCCACGGGCTGACACTGCCGTACCCCGGCCGGGGACGAACGGCCGAGACCATGGACACCACGCCGGTCAAACCTTCGACGATCCGTATCACTTGAGGGGCCCCGTCGCGCGGCGGCATGAAGTCCTGGACGCGGACCGAACCGGCCGGCGTGCGCCACACCGATTCGAGGACCAGCGAGTCACCGCAGTACCGGCGCTCTGCGACCGCTTGGAAGCCGGACCGGTCAGCAGGCTGCGCAGGAGCGATCTGCCAGGTGCCGTGTTCCTGTGTGCCGAGGAGCCCGGCGAAGGCGGCCGGTGAGTCGAAGCGGGGGAGGCACAGCCAGTCGATCGAGCCGTCGTCGCACACGTGGGCGCTGGTCTGCATGTCGCCGATCAGGCCGTACTGCTCGATACGCGGAAGACGCTTCATCGCGTGGATCTCCGTTAGGCCCCGCTGATGTGGGGGCGTTGGGGCCGCCGAACCGGCCGGGAACAGGCAGTGAGTGAGGGAGCCGGCGGTCACCGGGATGAGGGAGGTTGATCGAGGGCTGCCTGGCATCGCTGTCTCCCGGATCAGGGCCAGTCGTGCGAGAGCCTCGGCACACCAGCCACGCCGTCGGGACGAGAATCAGACCAATGAGGACTGCCCCATTCAGGCTCATTTGTGCGGCACCGAAGCGGCCCTCACCAGGGAGGCGAGGGCGACGGCGAAGACCGCACCACGCGCCACGTTGACCAGCGGCTTGCGCCAGGGCCGTCTCGGCACCGGCCGCGTCGCTCCGATTCCGCTGTTCCGCACCTTGGAGACGAGATCCTGCGTTGCTTCGGCCAGTCTGACCAGGTAGACCCTGCTGGACAGATAACCCTCCGGGAGGCCGTCCGAGCAGAGCTGCTGCGCATGGTGCAGGGCGGGCTCCGACGGGGACGTCAGTGCTCCCAGACGCCCGCTCGAAACCTTGCAGGGTATCGAGGAGTTCTCGCACCTGACGGTAACGTGGCGCTTCCACCTGGCGCGACCCGAAGACGTCCAGCTCCATGCCCGCAGCCCACGAGGCAACGAGCGATGGCCGGCGACCGGGACGTTCGTCCACCGCAATCACCGAAGGCCGAACCAGCTCGCGCTTAGCTACCTGCGTTTGCTCGACGTCGACGGCCGAGACCTTCTGGTCACGGACCTTGATGCCGTCGATGGAACGCGTGTGATCGACTTGGCGCCGTACTTCGAGCAGATGAAGCCTCGGGGCGCGGTACGTCAGCCGCCTTGGCCAGGCGAGACGCTTGACCCTTCTTACTTGGCGGATGCGAGCGAGCAACCTACGGGAGGAGAAGCGCCGTAGGGATGCCTTCACTGTGTATACGGCCTTCCGCATCACGACTCCACGAGCGGAGAACTCTGCGGCTGGAGCCGTTCGGGATCAGCGACGAACACCCATACGTCCTTGCCGGTCCCTGTGATCGAAACGGACATGTCGTCCGTGAGAGCGCGAACCAGCACCAGGCCGCGGCCGTTCTCGGCGAGTGGGTCTGTGGGAGCGAGAACTGGCGGGCAGCGGTCTTGGTCGCGCACGATGGCGGTCATACCATCTGCGACCTGCTGGATCAGGAGGTCGGCCTTCCTGCGGCCTTCCTGATCCGGCGTCGTGTGCTGCAACACGTTCGTCAACAGCTCGGTGACAACCGTGAGGATGCGGTCGGCGACAGAGTCCTCCACACGCCACAAGCGGGTGTGAGCATGCACGATGGCTCGCACCGCCCCGAGGTCCTGCGGATGGACGTCGAGAGTCATGTCGAGCTGGCCGCCCACCATTCGGGGCATGGCCAGAACGGATGACTGGGTGCGGGTTTCGAAGGCTGATCCCACGGTCGCTCCCTCCGTTCTGCCGGAACCCCTGTCGGGGTGCTCGGTTGCGGTGTGTACTGAGACTCAATCGATCAGCAACCATTCAGACAGAGCGCGCCGCGAGAGTGCAGGGCCTGATGCCGACACCTGGAAAGTTCGGCATCACGACGTCAGAGGGCAGGACATGCCGCAGCCGATGAAGAAGCTCAACCCAGAGGCGTCCCCGCAGGAGTGGTTCGGCAACGAGCTGCGTCGAATGCGTTTGGCAGAGGGGTTGTCTGCCGCTGCGCTGGGACGGTTAGTGCAGGTCAGCGATGATATGATCTTGGCGATCGAGAAGGGTCGATACCCCAGCTTGAGGAGGGACGTAGCGCAGAGGCTCGATGCCTTCTTCGACACAGGAGGGCTCTTCGACCGGGCTTGGCCCATGGCCTTCGGTAAGCGTGATGCCGATAAGAAGCGGCCCGATGCCGATATCCGGGTGTCAGAACGGGTGGAGCGCGACGTACGGAAGGGGGAAGGCCGCATCCTGGGCGGAGGCCAACCGTTTAATAGCACTGGGAGCCCTGAGCCCGTGGACCGACGCTCGTTCCTTCAAGCAGGCAGCCTGGCGGCCCTTGCCCCACTGAGCCTCGCACCCGTCTTCACCGCAGACCTTCCACTACCGCTCAGCGTCAGTTCGAAAGAGATCTCTCAGGTCCTGACCGCGGCCACCTCCATCAGCAACATGGACAACGCCTTGGGCGGCGGGGGAATGGTCCGCGGCATGGCTGCGCGAGCAATGGAATGGTCCGCTGGTCTCCTCCAGCTCCAATGCCCGGGGCACCTTCGCGCGGACCTGTTCGCGTCCGTCTCCCGACTAGGGATGGTCGTCGGCGCTTCCGCCTTCGACGCCTACCACCACGATGAGGCAACGCGCACATTTCACTTCGCGGCGGAGTGCGCCGAAGAAGCCGGTAACTGGCACCTCCGAGCCAAGAGCTACAGCTTCCTCGCCCGACAAGCCGTGTGGGTTGACGCGCCCGACGACGGTCTCACGTATGCGGAGAAGGGACTCGTACGCTCCGACCGGCTTACGGCCACCGAGCAAGCGATGCTGCACAGCGCCCGCGCACGCGCGTTCGCCAAGTTGGGCAACGTGCGCGAGACGATGGCGGCCGTCGGTGACGCCGACAGCGCCTTCAGCCGCGCTTGCCCGTCCGAAGACCCCCCGTGGATGGCCTACTACGACGAGGCACAACACAACGGGGACACAGCACACGCGTTGTGGGACCTGGCAGTTCTCGTCGGCCAGGATCCTGGCCGAGCAGCTCGCCGATTCGATGCCGCGGTCAAGGGACACACAGACAGTTTCAAACGATCCCGGGCGATCTCCCGGACCAAACTCGCCGCGCTGGTGATGGCCAAGGGAGACCCCCGGCAGGCCGCAGCCATCGGCCACGATGCTCTGGACGAGGTCGGTAAACTCACCTCTCGACGCGCCGCCGACGACCTCCGGCAGCTCGGCCACTTCGCGGCCAAACACCCCAGAATCCCGGAGGCATCAGACCTCCGGGAGCGCATCGCCGCTACGGTCGCCGCATGACTGCCTCGGTGCCAGAGTCGGAGCGCCAGCTTCTCGAACAGGTCTGTGCCGCAGCTGGGCTCGATCCCCACGGGGCGGAAGCCGTACGCCTGGCGGAGAACCAGATATGGCGTCTACCCGGCCGGGTCATCGTCCGCATCGCCCGAGCCGGTCAGGAAGCAGCCGCGGCTCGGGAGGTCCGGGTCGCCCGGTGGCTCGCGGACGCGGGTGTACCTGCGGTCCGCCTGGCGGACGTCGCGCAGCCGGTTCTCACCAAAGGACGCCCCGCAACATTCTGGGAGGAACTCCCGCCACCGACTCACGGATCAGTCCGTGACGTCGCGGCCCTGCTGCGTCAGTTGCACGCCCTGCCCACACCAGATCTCGACCTCGGTCACCTCGATCCATTCGTGCGTGTAGCCGCCCGACTGGAAGCAGCCGTGACCCTCTCAGAGGCGGACCGAAAATGGCTGCACGGCCTGCTTGGTGACCTCACAGCCGCGTGGGCCGACCGCCCGTCCGGCCGCCCGGACTGCGCGGTGCACGGCGACGCCTGGCCGGGGAACCTCGTCCGAGCTCGCACGGGCCCCGTGATCATGGACCTGGAGCGCTTTTCGATTGGGCCGCCGGAATGGGACCTCGTCTCCACCGCAGTTCGAGCAAGAACAACCGGGGCCGTCACCTCAAGGGAATACACTGATTTCTGCGACGAGTACGGAGCCGACGTCACTCAATGGGACGGATATCCGATTCTCGCTGGCGCGCGAGAGCTGCGCATGGTCAGTTACGCCGCGCAGCATGCGGCCAGTAATCCCGAGTGGCGCGATCAAGCGCAACACCGGGTCGACTGCCTTCGCGGCAAGGCTGGCCCGCGACCCTGGTCCTGGAAGGGGATCCTCTGAGATCCGCTGTGCCCCAGACAGCTCTGCTCCCCGACCTCATCGTAGGAGTGCCCAAGGGAGCACCTGCCACTGCCCCGGGATGACGGCGGCAGTTCCCGAACAATGCGACAGTTCGGACTCGTGGCCGGTCCGGCATCACAGCACCGGGCCTGCTGTTGACGAACCTTAGAACTCCTAACGAAATGATCTCCAAGGTGGTTGGATCACTCCGGGGCCGATGATCCGGGGTGCGGGTGGTTCGGCCGAAGCCATGGGAAGGCGACGACGAGTTGCGGGCGGTGCGCGCTGCGTCGCGGAGAACGTAAATGCGTCGACAGCGCCCCTCGGCACCCGGCAAAGTGGCCGCCCGTGACGAGTAGTGAACTGTGGACCCGTGCGACCGCCGACCGCTACGACGCCGAGGAGGCCGAAGCGTCCTCGGCTGCCGTTCTCGGACCGACTCTCACCTTCCTCGCCGATCTCGCCGGAGACGGCCGGGCACTGGAGTTCGCCATCGGAACCGGACGAGTGGGAGTCCCGCTCCGGGAACGCGGCGTGCCGGTGGTGGGCATCGAACTGTCCGAGCACATGGCAGCGGTGCTGCGGCGCAAGATCGACGAGGACACCCTCCCGGTAGTCATCGGGGACATGGCCACCACCGTCGTTCCCGGCGGGTTCACCCTGGTCTACCTCGTCTACAACACCATCACGAACCTGCTCACGCAGGACGAGCAGGTCGAGTGTTTCCGCAACGCCGCACGGCATCTGGAGCCCGGCGGCCGGTTTGTCATCGAGCTGGGTGTGCCGCCGCTGCGGCTCCTGCCGCCCGGCCAGGTCGCGGTGCCGTTCGACGTCTCTCAGCAGCATCTCGGCTTCGACACCTTCGACCTGGTCGAGCAGATCCTCGTCTCGCACCACTTCACCCGCGACGGCGACGACGGCCGCTACCGCCGCGAAAACTCCCGGCACCGGTACGCCTGGCCGGCGGAGCTCGACCTGATGGCGCGGATCGCTGGGCTCGAGCTGGAACGTCGCGTCGCGGACTGGGACGGGGCTCCGTTCACCCAGGACTCCGCGAAGCACATCTCCGTGTGGCGCAAGCCAGCCTGAGGTCGGCCACCAGGCCATCAACGTTGGCCGTGCCTGTCTTGAACTTCTATCGGGAGTTCAGGCGTCGCCAGCAGATCAGTGCGCATCCAAGGGCGAGGAAGGCTTCGTGGATGTCGTCGCGGATCTCCCAGCGGATCCGCAGGCGGCGGAACCAGTGCAGGTGGGCGAATGCTCGCTCCACGACCCATCGTTGCGTGCCCAGGCCCGAGCCGTGCTCGGTGCCCCGGCGGGCGATCAGCGGCTTCACGCCGAGATCCCGGACGAGGCGGCGGTACTTGTCGTGGTCATAGCCGCGGTCGCCCAGCACCACGCCCGGGCGCCGCCGGGGCCGGCCTCGCTTGCCCCTCACCGGCGGCACTGCCTGAAGCAGCGGAATCAGCTGGGTGACGTCGTTGCGGTTGCCGCCGGTCAAGGTGGCGGCGAGCGGGATACCCGTGGCGTCGGTGATCAGGTGATGCTTGCTGCCCGTCCTGCCCCGGTCAACGGGGCTTCGTCCCGTCTTGGATCCCCCTTTCAATGCCCGTATGTGGGAGCCGTCGACGGCCGCCCGGGAGAAGTCCAGGGCGTTCACGCTGCGAAGCTTGGCCAGAAGGACCTCGTGTAACCGGGGCCAGACTCCAGCCTCGGTCCACTCGGCCAGGCGGCGCCAACAGGTCATGCCCGAGCCGAAGCCGAGTTCCTGCGGCAGATGTTCCCAGGCGATCCTGGTGTGCAGGACGAACAAGATGCCCTGGAACACCAGCCGGTCCGGATGCCGCCTACGCCCGGGATGCAGGGGCCGACGCTCCACCTTCGGTAGCAGCCGCTCGATCACCGCCCACAGCTCGTCGTCGACTTCCCACGGCTTCGGCCGAGCCACCCCAACCCCCGGATCATCAGTCCCGCAGTGATCCAACCACCTTGGAGATCATTTCGTTAGGAGTTCTTAGTCAGAGGTCGATCTTCGGTGCCTTCGAGGACGACCGGTACGGACTACCTAAAAAGCCCTTGGTCATCGGCGCCCCTGGATGGCGTAAGAACGGCTAACACACGGCTGGCGCCGGCTGCGGGACTGGAACGAGGCAGGCGTCTGGGAGGAACTGCACGAGGTGCTGCTGGCCGAGCTCAACGCCGCAGCCCGGCTGGACTGGTCCCGGGCCGTGGTCGACTCCAGCCACATCAGGGCCATAAAAGGGGGCTCCAGACCGGCCCGTCGCCGGTCGACCGGGGACGGGCAGGATCCAAGCACCACCTGATCACCGACGGACACGGCACCCCGCTCGCCGTCATCCTCGCCGGCGGCAACCGCAACGACATCACCCAGCTCATGCCCCTGCTGGACGCCATCCCGCCGGTCCGCGGACGCGTGGGGCACCCGCGCCGCAGACCGGACGCGCTCTTCGCCGACCGCGGCTACGACCACGACATCTACCGCGACCAGGTCCACGCCCGCCGCATCGTGCCGGCCATCGCCCGCCGCAACACCCGCCACGGCAGCGGCCTGGGCACCTACCGGTGGGTGGTCGAGCGAACTTTCGCCTGGCTCCACGGCTTCCGACGTCTACGCATCCGATGGGAACGCCGCGCCGACATGCACGAAGCCTTCCTCAAACTGGCCTGCTGCCTGATCACCTACCGACAGCTCGGCTCATTGTGTTAGCCGCTCTTAGAAGGCGCCTGCTCTCTCTTCGCGTTTCCTGGCCGCCGAGGGGCAGGTATGGGAGGGTTCGGAAAGATTCGCCGATAGCAGACACATTGAGTCCCATACGTACTGGATTAGCTCGGCGAAGGAAGCAAACATAGAGCGGCCTTGAGAAAGCAGAACCTGCTCTCTGTGCATCGATCGGGACCGCGAGAGGTGCGTCGCGGGCGCAACATAGCCGACGATCGCCGGTTGGCCAAACCGGCGTTTCTGCAGACTATTGAATGACCAGGGGATGCCGACGCGTCCCGATGTCTCGTGTGAGGAGTCGTGTAGCTTGTCGAAGCTGGCAATAGGTGAATCGTCCTTGCTCTCTGCGGACCATATTCGCGCCCTTCTGGAGTGGGTCCAGGAGGAATCTTCGGGGGCCGTTTTCCCTTTCCTCGCCTGCATGGCGGGCACCGCGCTTTCGCCGGGTGAAGCAGCCGCGGTCCGGGTGCAGGACGTGACGCTCCCGGATGGGGAGTTCGGAGAGGTGCTGGTCCGGGCCGGCGAGGGCCGGAGGGTTCCTCTCTCCCCGGACATCGTGGGTGTGCTGAGGCGCTGGATCGACGAGGCGGGTTTGGAAGCTGAAAACCTGCTGTTCCCAGCCGAGCTAGGTGGGCCGTTGGCGTCCTTCGAGTACAAGAGGGCGTGGAGGCAGGCCCGCCAAGCGGTGTTGAGCCCGGACGAGGTGCTGACGGGCTTGGGGGAGCAGGTCTCCGGCCTGCGCGACTCCTGTCTGGACCGCTGGCTTGAGGCGGGCGTTCCTGCATGGGGCGTCGCCGAGTGGGCTGGCGTGAGTGCGAGCTGGATTGCGTTGCGGTACCCGCACCGCTTCCGACTGGAAGACATTGAGATCGACTGGGACCACCTGAAAGAGATCCTGCGCCTTCCGGACATTCCCGAGCGGTAGTTTCCCGTCCCACGCTCCGACTCACGATCCGAGCGCAGGAGCACCGCCGCATGCATCCCGAACGTCGGCGGTCCACGTTTCACGCGGCCGTGTCACATGGTTCGGCCCCCTCAGCGATCTGGTCCCACTGTCCTGACAGGGCCGGTTGACCTGCGCCGTGGACCGCCGACAGCCCGGCTGAATCAGTTCGCCTGCTTGGCCTTTCCCTCTCTGTTTCCGAGGACTCGCGCATGCCTGCCCGTTTGCTGTCCATCCCCGCTGTCGCCGCCGCCCTGGACGTCGACCGCCGCACCGTCTACCGCTTCATCGCCGCCGGCGACCTCCCGGTCGTCGACCTGCGCACCGGGACGGAACGATCCCGCGTCCGTGTCCCTGCTGCCGAGTTGGAGGAGTTCATCGCCAGGAGGCTGGTTGGTTTCCCGCGCCCCCGTCGGTGAGCTCTCGCCCCCAGTCCAGCCCTCACCGCTTCCGAACGAAGGAGTAGTACCGCGTACCTGCGTAAATTGAAGTCCGGCAAGTGGCAGGCCACCGTTCGCAACCGGGCCGGAGACCGGTTCAGCGAGTCCTTCCCCCTCAAGGCCCAGGCGCGGGCCTGGGGCATCGAGCTGGAGACCGAATTCGCCCGCGGAGGCATGCGCGACCCGCGGGCCGGCGAAACCAAGTTCCGCGAGTGGCACGACCGGTGGTGGAGCGCCCGCATCGTCGAACCCCACACCCTCCGGGGCGACGCGTCCAGCATCAAGAACCACGTCATGCCCTACTGGGCAGACTGGGAAATGCGGGCCATCACCCGCATGGACGTCCAGAGCTGGATCCGCTCCCTGGTCGAGAAGGGCGCAGGCCCTGCCGCGATCAAGCGGGCCTACAACCTGACATCGTCCATCATGCGCGCGGCGGTCGACGACGATGTGATCGCGGTGAGCCCGTGCCGCAGCATCGATCTGCCTCCGATCGCGGTCAAACCGCCGCAGTGGTTCACGCCAGACCAGGCGCAGAGCATCCTCGACGGACTTGCCCCCGCCTGGCGGACGATGTGCCTGCTCGGCTTCTACACCGGACTGCGCTGGGGCGAGCTCTCCGGCCTGCACCGCCACCGCATCGACGTGCGCCGCTCGCGCCTGTTCGTGGTGGAGGTCAATACCAAGAGCGGCATCAAGGAGTACCCCAAGAGCTCCAAGAGCCGCCGGGAAGTCCCGCTCCCGCACCACGCACTGGAGGCTCTCGAACGCCACATCCACCGGCTCGATCGCGACGCGGTGGTGTTCACCACCATCACCAAGGGCCGCTCAGGGCGCCTGCTCGCCGATGGCAACTGGCGACGGCACACGTGGTGGCCTGCCGTCGAGGCCGCCTACCACTTCGGCGACGACGGTGAGTTGCAGCTCGTCCCGCACTACCCGCCGCACTCCATGCGCCATACCTGCGCTTCGTGGCTTGTCCAGAGGGGAGTCTCGCTCTACGAGGTCCAGCACCTTCTCGGCCACGAGAGCTTCCAGACCACCCAGCGCTACGCCCACCTCCAGCCGGACGCCCATAAGGCTGTGCTGGGAGCCTGGGAACGCATGGAAACCCCGCTCACCATCGTCGCATGAACGTTCCTTTGCCCTGTCCTCCACGGACAGGGCAAAGGCGTTTCCCGGTTGAGCCGGCCGGGTCACGTTCGCGGGTCGGTTGTCCAGTCGCCGGGAAGCGTCCAGCGGCCGTCTGCGTCGAACGGCCACGCGTAGGCGTAGGCACCGATCTTCGCCAGCTCACGCAGCGCCTCCCGCTCGGCAGGCGGATCCACAGGAGTGCGCAAGGGCTCCCTCAAGGGGTCGAGTTGCACCGCGTACGCCTCAGCCCATTCCAGCCAGTCCGCCTCGTCCGTCGCGACCGGCGCCTCGCCTGCTCGGGCGCGGGCTGTCTGGCAGAAGGCGCATCTCTTCGGTCTGCCGCCAGGCCCGAATCTGCCCGGTAAGAATCGTCGCCCTGTGCTGCTCGATCTGCT
The DNA here is from genome assembly GCF_026262575.1 of Streptomyces marinisediminis. Classification (GTDB taxonomy): domain Bacteria; phylum Actinomycetota; class Actinomycetes; order Streptomycetales; family Streptomycetaceae; genus Streptomyces; species Streptomyces marinisediminis. The sequence goes on along the minus strand of NZ_JAPKFL010000011.1, from coordinate 9,928 downwards.
GCTCGCGGGCCCGCGCGACGGCCGCGTACCAGCGGCGCCGTTGCTCGGCCTCACGCAGCTCCTTCTCCTGCTCACGGCGGTCGGCTTCCGCCGCAAGGCGTTCGAGATCCTGCAGTAGATGTCCCAGCCGTGACTCCAATGTCCAGCGGGCGCCGTCGAGATGAGTGCGACCAGCGTTGCTGCGTACGGTGGCGGCCTCATCTTCGAGGCCGCCACACAGTACGGCTCGGAGCCGTCCCTGTACCTAAAGGTCGGTGCCGCTGGCTTCCCTCAAAATTTCGATGCTCTCAAAGTCCTTCGGCGCGGAGCGTCGGTACTGGGGGTGGCCAAGGTCCATCTGAAGCGCGGCGTGGAGCGGGGCCGGGTATCGCGTCCGGTCTGACCAGGAGAGCGCCTGGTGGCAGAGCCGAGCCGCGGCAACCGCGAGAGTCTCTCGGTCGTAGCCGTCCCGCGTGTGCATGGGGGTGATCTCCCTGGTGGTCATGCTGTACCACGGTGCGTTGAGTTCGTTCTCCTTGCGTTCGTCGGCATTCTTCGATGCCTTCCCGGGGCCTGCGCGCCAGCGGGTATTCCACTGCCCGTGGCGCTTCTTGCCGTAGTTGCGGGGTTCGGTGAACAGGAACCAGGGATGGCCTTCGGGCCGGGATTCCGGGTAGTAGAGGTCGCTGGAGGTCTTGACAGTGACGGTCTTGCCGTTCTTCTGCTTTTCGGTGACGGCGACCAGGCGGGGCATTTCCGCCTGCGCGCAGTTCATGCGGATGATGCTGACCGGGTTCCAGGACGGGGGCAGTCCGCTTGCGGGGAGCCAGAGGCGCGGGTCGCCGGGATCTTTTCCGAGGCCCTGCTTGTTGTTGTGGAGGCCGGGCCATACGCGGCGGCTGGCGTGGCCGTCGATCATCAAGGCGTAAGGCAGGCCGTCGAGCTCATCGTGGAGCTCTTGGAGGGCGGTGCGGACGTCTTCACCGGCCTGCGCCCAGCGCTGGATTTCGCCGTCGCCGTTTTCAGTGTGAAGAGGGTAGTTGGCGGCGTGGAAGTTGCTCTGTGCGAGGGCGTAGTGCTCCCACTGCGGGTGGATGTTGCTCCAGGCGATCATGTGCCACGGGCCGCCGGGTTCAGGGGAGGGGATGATTGCGCTGGCGGTGATGATCCTTTTGGGCTGGCCCTTGTACTTGCGGTCCGTGGCCTGCTTGCGGATGTGGATGCCGCAGAAGGCCATGCGGGGCAGCGGGTAGGGGTCGTCGTCGGGGTAGAGGGCACGCTCGAACCGGTCGTCCACGACCCCGCATGAACGGTAAAGGTCCAGCAGACCCATGTAGACGCGGTGGTCTTCGAAGGCTTTCGCGGGCTTCTTGATGATGTTGAAGGTCTTGGTGAACGGGTCATACTCGCGGCCGATGAGGAATTGGGACGGCACTGCGGCCTTGGCGAGCTCCCGTACGACTTGGTGCTTGGCGTCATTCTCCGCGAGGACGGTCTTCACTTCGGCGGGCTTCATGCCCTCGTGTTCCTCGCCGCGCACTGGGATCTCTGTTTCACACCAAGCGGCGAGGAGGACGCCGGGTTCTGCGAACGTGCCGCTGATCCTTTGGGCGTCGGTGGCGCGCTGAGTGCCGGGGCCGTGCTCCAGCAAGGATTCGGCGTTGCAGAAGACAGCTTCGATGCCGTCAGCGAGTGGGAATGACTTCTTTCCGTCGGGGTCAGGATCGATGCCCTCCGGGTCCAGGCCGTAGGGGTGGGCGAGGCCGTGGATCATCCGCGTAAGGGTCGCGTCGCGGTACCACAGGCACAGGATGCGGAGTTTCTCGTATCCGGCTGCCTCGATGGAACGGCGGATACCCTCCGGGGAGGGCTTGCCGATGAGATCGACGTATTCGCCATCCTGCTTCTTCTGTTTCTTCTCTTTCTCCTGGGCGGCGGAGGCGGGCTCGTGGGAACGCTTACCGAAGACGTTCCCCTTCGACTTCAGGTCGAGCGGGGAGACGGCGTCACCGAAGACTCGCTGGATGTGTTCCCGCAGCAGCGAGAGATGGTAGATGCCGGCGCCGGTACCGACAGCGAAGGAGTCCGTCTTCGGCATGGTCGGCCTGATCGCTCCAGGAGGAGGGGTCAGGATGTCGATCCTCTTGCCGTTTTCGTCCCTGACGTTCAGGCGGCTGCGCTCATCGGCCACGCGTTCCTCGATGGCGTTCAGCGATGACCGGTCGGCGTCCATCTTCGCCAGGATTTCCAGCGCGTGCTTGTTCGTCTGTCGCAGACCGCGGCCATCCAGGGACACAGACATGATCGGCCGGTCTGGTCCCTGGTCCACGAGAACGGTGCTGGCGTGGATCACCGTGTTGTTGATGCGCCGGATGTGGGCGTCAAGATTCAGGACGGGGTTCGGCTCGGCCGTGTAGGTGGCCATCTTCACCGACAGGCGGGACAGCGCGTACTGGACTTGGCTGCGGGTGGGGTTCTCGGGACGGGCCTTGACTGCTTCGGCGAGGTCGACCGGGTGGGCGAGGGTGGCGAAGATCGGGCCGATGGGCTGTTCCCAGGCGATCAGGTCACCGTTACTGATGGGCCGGTACTGCACGGCCGCGACGTTCTCGGAGGGCTGCCAGTCGACGGTCCTGTGTTTCACCTGGCCGTTCGCCGCCTCGTACGCCTCACGGACCGGCTCGACTTCCCGGTCCAGGAAGGGCTTTGACGCCAGCTTCTTGGCGATGTGCCACTTCACCGCCTCATAGGCCCAGCTGTCCGGGCTGGCGGGCTTGCCGTCTTCCTCCTGGAGGATGTTCTTGGCAAGGCTGCGGTGCTCAGGAGTGACGTCCGTGACCAGTGGGGCCAAGGTGGGTGGATCCATGAAGGGGATCTCGTCCAGAGGGACACGTCGGACGATGCCTTCCAGGTAGGTGAAGACCGTTCTAAGGGTGTCGGGCTCCACAGGGTTGAGCGTGACCATGAAGGCCAGGTTCTTGTCCAGGTAGACGTAGCCATCGGTGATCTGTTGGAGCACGGTGACAGCGATGGAGTAGGGGACCAGGAAGGGGTCGGATTCCTGGACACCCTTGATCCATTTTCCGTTCTGTGAGGCCGTGCTCCCCAGTTCCCGCCAGGCCGTGCGGATGGGTGAGTGGTAGTCGCCGAAGTCCCAGACCAGGGCGGTCATGCCGTCCAGGAGCTCGGGGGTGCACCGGATGGATGTGGTGTGCGCGGTGAGATCCCGCTGCGTGTTGCTTCGCCCCATGAGCGGGGGTACCTCGTCTCTCGGTCTCTCCGTTTGGGAGAGGATGCGGGTCCGTCTCCGCCGCGGCAAGGCGGTGACAGGCGTGGTCAGTTCAGAGCGTCTCGCGGTCGAGCCCTGCGTAGGTCAGGAATGCCTGAAGCGCTTGACCGTAGAGCTCATTCATGATGTCGCGCTGTTTCCGCGTCCAGTCGCGGTAGATCTGTTCGATGATCGTGGCCAGGTCGGAGCTGAACTTCTTGTCGTGGATGGAGTGGTCCACGATGTGGAGGGTCATGTCGGTCTCGCCCCGCCGGGCACGGCCGGCGAGCTGGATGAGCAGGACGAGCATGCCTGCGACGAGTTCCTTGCGCAGGTCGTGGTCCATGTTGGAGAACCGGGCCGGGGAGCGAAGGATCTTGGTGAGTTGCTTCCAGGAGGCTTCGCCTGCTGTGCGCAGGACGGCCAGGGGCTCGTCGCTGCCGCCGGCGGGAAGGGTGTTGTAACCGGCGGCGTTGACGCTTGCGTGCAGCCAGTCGGTGTCCTCAATGCTCAGGACAGGCCGGACGCACAGATAGATGTCGCGGACTGCCGAGCGCGTTCCGACGACGATGTTCAGGCCCCGGCCGATGACGGCGAGGGGAGCGATCAGGATCTCTCCGCGGTCGGGGAACTCCTTGAGCTCTTCGCGGACCATCCGGTCCACGTGGGCAGGCAGGTGCTCCTCGTAGTTCTGTTTCTCCGGCTTCTTCACCAGCAGGCAGATCCGGTAGTTCAGCCCGTCGGCCTGTGCCACCCCGGAGGCGAGGTAGGCGGCCTGCTCATAGGAGTTGACGGCGAGGATGACGCGAGCCCGTTCCGGTTCGTGCTTCTCCAGGCGGGCCAGGCGCTTGGCGAGCTGCTGCTCGTACAGGCCCCGGCCGAGATCGCGCAGTGCGTTGGGCTTCAGCTCTGGCGGGAGACCCCCGATCCTCATGGCATCCCCGCTGCTGCCCCGTACAGGCGTGGCGAGGGTGACGATGGACTCCGGACGGGTGTCGGGGAGCCACCAGCGGACCGGGGCATGGATGTGTTCCTGTACGGCCTGTGGTAGGTATGCGGTGGCGGACAGGCCCATGACCGGACGCTGCACGCCGGCCGCCAGCAGGGCGGTGAGGCCGCCGAGTTCGCTGACGAAGGTGTGCGGATCGCCGCCGAAAGAACGTGACAGGAGTTCCGCTTCCTGCTCCTTTTTGTCCATGCCCTTGACCTGGTAGCCGTGGATGGAGCGGCCCAGCATGGCCAGGGGGTAGAGGGTGGCGACCGTGCTGCTGCGCATGCTTTCAAGGATCTTGCGGACCGATCCCAGGTCGAGATAGCGCAGGGTCTGGGCCTGCATGCGCAGCTCGTCCAGCGCGCTGTCGAGTTCCCGTAGCACGGTGCGGGTGATCAACAGGTTCACCACGGCGGCCTGCTGATGCGGATCGGGCACGAGCTCACGCAGGAGCGTGCGCATCGCGTCGCGAGTGTCGGTGAGGTGGTCCTGGCCGCGCTGCGCGGTGAGGATCGTCAGGGCTGTTTGGATGGCGTTCCAGTCGGCTCCGTCGGGAAGCTCGGCCTCCTCATCCGGTTCGGCCGCGTACCAGCGGGCGGGCATGATCTCGTCGAGGAAGGCGAACAGCTCGGGCGGAACGTCGTCGGCCGCGGTCTGGTCGGGGAACAGGAGCTGAAGGATTTCACGGTCCCTCGAGCGGGCCAGGCGCCAGCCGGTGTTGTCACGGCTGGCCCCGTCAGGGCTGTCCGCCTGGTTGCCCGGGTTCAGCCTGAGCCCGCTGCCTGAGCAGAGCCACAGCAGCAGCATCTCAGCCATGAGTCGGGCGTGGCTGACCGGCGCTGCGAGGGCCATCTCATGGACGACGGGGAGGTTCCTGGCGTCCGAGTCGATTTCCCGCAGCGCGGTCGTCCGTTTCCGGGAAGCCAGAGTGAGCTCCGAGGTACAGCGGCTGATGGCGGCCGTCTGGAAGGCATCGATCTCATCGATCACCAGCGCATCGCAGGCACGGAGCGTCATCTCCAGCACGCTCATGCCCCTGGTGCCACGTGCCTTGCCACGGAACTCCTGCCCGTCCAGGACGACACCGATGCGTGTGCGGCCTTCCAGGAGGTTGGCGTGGTTGGTGACGATCACGGCCGCGTCGGTGGCCCGGTAGAACTGCTGGAACTTGCCGCACACCGGGGCGAACGAGCACGTGAGCCGGGTGGAGCCGGTGGGCGCAGAAGTCAGCGAGGTGCAGTTCTCCTCCCCGTACGGGTACAGGGTGGGCGGGTCCATCAACGCCCGCTGCGCGCAGCCGGCCGACAGCAGCGCGATATCGGTCCTGGCGCGCCGATCCCATTCGTCGATCTGGGTGGAGGTGCCCAGGGCGGCGTAGTCCATGGCCCGCCGGTGCATGCTCGACGGGGACATCAGCGGAGTGCAGTGAGCGGGCTCGGCTAGGTGCTTGTTCTTGTGCAGATAGGCCAGGTCGTTGTTGATGTCCCAGGCCATGTCCAGGGTGGCGCGGACATCGGTGACAGCGAGGGCGATCCGCCGGTCGTTGAGCGCTGCCCAGGACGCCATGACCCGTACGAGTACCGTTTTGCCGCTACCCGTGGGGGCGTTGAGGACCTGCAGGTCTCCGGTCGTCAGGTCGAGTTCGGTCAGCTCGCCGTCGGTCGCCTTCATTGCCTTGAAGAAGCGCTTGAGCACCTTGTGCAGGTAGGCGACGCTCTTGTCCTGGCCGCTGAGGATCTTGGCGACATCCAGGAGTTGGTTCACTGTCGGCGCGACCCGGTCGCGCTGCGGGCGGGTGTGCACCTGCGGGAGCACCTCGTGGCCGGGCGCTTCAAGGAAGCCGGGAGTCGCCTGGATATGGATCTCCCTGCTGGTCGTGCCGTGCTCTTGGCCCAGGTAGGCCGTCCTCGTCTTGAGGGTTCCCGGGCCCGTGAACGCCTGCGCCTTGGGGCGCTTGCCGAAAGTGAAGAACGGCCCGGTGACCCGCTGTGCGTAGCCGAGGAAATCCCCTCCCACCCTGGGGATCACCGCCTCGGCCAGCTGCGGGTCTCCGGCCGGCAGCCGCAGCGAACCTCCCGACCGGTCCGCGAGGTCGGGATCGGGGGCCAGGGTGCCTAGGAGTGCGAGGACGGCGGCCCGGAGTTTCTTCGCATCCGTCCATTCGGGAGCCATCAAGGCCATCACCTGACGGATCAGGTTCCGCTCGGCCACTGGCAAGCTCGCCCATTCCGACCATGCGTGCGGCTTGCGGTGGGCGAAGAACGTGGCCTCTTCGAAGCCGGCCAGGATGCGCCCCTCGTCGTCCTTGCGGGGAAAGTAGTGCGCGGCCAGAGCGAGTGCTCCAGCCAGGCCGGCTTCCTTCCCCGTCATCTCCCCGCTCACGCCTGGCCCTCCTTGATCTGCGTGATGACCATCTCCAGGTAGTCCGTCGCGGTCATCGCCGCCTTCATCCTGTATGTGCGGCACACCGCATGGAGCTGGGCCACCTGGTCCTGGCGATGGTCGGGCACCACCAGGTACTCGGCGCCGCCCTTATCGCCGCCGTCCATGTGGAGCTTGCTGACCAGGTGATTCGGCCAGGTGTAGTCCTTGAAGTCAGCAAGAAACTGCGGCTGTTCGCTGCCTTCGCGGGTGATCCACAGGTCACACTGGTCCCCGTTGGGCCACAGATGTGATGTCCAGGCGGTCCCCTCCAGGGCCGCCGCGGCGGCTCGGTGCAGCGCCAGTTCGGGTAGGCCAGGGATGACGGTGTAGCGCCACACCGGCCGTACCAGCGCCATGTACTCCGCGGCCGGCTTGGCCTGCGGCACGTGCGGTAGGGCCCCGGTCCACAGGCGTGCGAACCGGTCAGACGGGGCCCGGCATTCGAACGTCGGACTCAGCTCGGGGGCCGACTTTTTGCGGGCGGTCACGACGAACTCGTACGACGCGCCCGTTTCCTCATGCCAGGGGTACAGACACCGCACCCTGCCTCTTGTACGCGCGCCCGTGCGGGCAGCAGTCACCTTCATCGGCCACTTGCAGGCAGGGCAGGGCCACCACCAGCCGTTGAACTGCGCGTACTGGGCGATCGGCTTGAAGAAGTCGTTCGCCCGGGACGGCAGCTTGAGCTCCGCGAGACTGCCCGCCGGCACCGTCGGGTTCTCAACCAGCGTGGAGCGGTGCCTCTGGTAGAAGGAGCCCTTGATCGCGCTGAAGACGGCTTCCTGGCTGTACTCGTCATCCAGCTTCGGTTTCGTTACCTGCCCGGTGAACTTGCCGACCTTCTGCGCGGCCCGCAGGACGCGCTGGGCTTCGTGCCGGAAGTCGAACCCGTCCTCCGTGGCGACGCCCTCGCTGTCCATGAGCCGCACGCCGGCGAGAGCCTCGCTGTCGATCCAGTCGGGCAGCAGCCCTTCCAGGGAGCCAGCCCGGTCGCCAGTGAGCCTGCCCATCAGTTCGTCGAACAGGATCAGGTGCCCCGGGCCGCAGGCCGCCATCAGGATGCCGTGGGCCTCCATGAGGCGGTCCAGGCGTCTCGGCCCGTCCAGTCCCTCGCCGACCATCGCGTGCTCGCACACGGCGAACGCCTTGACGATCTCCAGCAGTGCGTGAGTCTGCTGAATATCCGTTGTGTCGTCAGCTTGCATCACGCGCCGGACCCTACGGCAGGCCACTGACAACGGGCCCTGGAAATCGCGAAAAGAGTTCAGTCAGAGCTTTCGTCGAGGCCCTCGGTGTCGATACTGGGATACAGGCCGCGGTAGGCGTCGAGGTGGTCGATGATGTGGCTCCGCCCGGAGTCGGTGAGGAACCACCGGTACGGTCCATGAGCCACTCCGTCGGGGTGCCGCAACACGATGAAGCCCCGGCTCGGGGTCCGTCCGTCAGGGCTTTGCCCCACCGCCAAGTAATGCGGCCCACGTCCGGCGAGGCTGCCGTCCACCCCCTGCGCCCCGGCGCGCGCGACCCTAACCATGATCTTCCACAGCCACAACGACAGCAGCGGCGCGGGTGGCCCTGCTTCCCGGGGAACCCCGAGGGCCGCACGGGCCACCGCTCGCCCGCGCCGGGTCATCTCCACCCGGGTACGCGGGATATCCCCCAGCCCATCGACATACAGCCGGTCCCGGTACACGACGATCAGGCCCCGCCGCTCCAAAGCGGCCACCGACGATCCAGCTCCGGGGTCGTGTACACCCGCTGCGCGCAGCCCCTCCTGAATGCGGGTGTACCCGACTACATCAGACGAGGCGGAGACCGCCAACGTCATGCGCCGCCATTCGGCTGCCGGCCGTTGTTCCGCTCCCACCAAGCGGTCCTGCCGCTGTTCTTCCTCTACCTCCTGGTCGTGACGGAAGATGCACGTCAGATAGGTACGTTGCCGCTCGTTGAGGGCCCTCCATACAGCCATCGACTCCTCGGAAGGCTGACGTGGACGTCGGACGGGAAGCACTGGGAGAGGGTCCTCCGGGCGGCTGCGGCGCCAGGCATCCATCACCACCCGGTCGGGGACTCTATAGACCTGGGCGATCATGTGCGCCACCCTCCCCAGGGTCTCCGGAGATCCCCACATCCAGCCGCGCACACGTCTGCCACGCTCAAGATCGCGGATCTTCTCGGCGCTGATATGCAGGCCGTGTGCACCACGCTTGCGTCGTAGAGCTGAGGCGGCCTCTTCCGTGCTCAAGCCAGCATCACGACGCAAGTCGGCCAGGCTCTCGGTACCCGGTTCGCGCCCTGTCAGCTCCTGCGCACCACATCGCAGAACCTCTAGCAATCGGCCGAAAGCTCGGTCACCAACAGTCCGTGTTCCCGCTTCCCAGTGGCGTACAGCACGTGGCGTAACCCCTACAGCCTCGGCGAGCTGTTCCACGCTCATGTCTCTGAACAGTCGTTGGCGTTGCAGGGCCTGGGGACGGAGGGACTGTGCCATACCGGAAGCAAAACGTAGTGAACAGTTCACTGCAACTGTTCACGACGGGGCGATCCTGATCCCGGCCAAGCCGGTTGCGGGCATCTACCGTCCAGAGCTTCGGGCCATCACTGGTTGCCCCTTAGGACGCGCGCGGTCCGTGCTTCTCGGTGGGCAGGGGGGCGAAGGTGCCGAGCATCGGTTTGGCCGCAAGCCGCGCGGGGGTGCGCCACGGTGTGAACGTGCAGGTGGTCACCGATCCGGACGGCCGTTTGCTGTGGCTCTCACCCGCGCTGCCGGGCCGGTCTCATGACCTGACCGCCGCCCGCACCCGCCGGATCATCCGCATCTGCGAGCGCCAGGGCGTCCCCATCCTGGCGGATCTTGCCTACCAGGGCGGTGGCCCCTGGCTGACCAGGGCATCAAACAAAGGCCCCTGCAGGAACTCACCTCCACCGAGAAGACCGTCAACCGGGCCCTGGCCGCGGCACGGGGCACCGGTCGAACGCGGTGTCGCCCGCCTGAAGTCTTGGCGGATCTTCCGCAGAGCCCGCTGCAGCCCGAACCGCATGACGTCAATCGCCAAAGCCGTCCTCACCCTGGAGCGGCAACGCTGAAGAAGCTCACTGAAGAACCACCACACCAAGTCGCCGCTTGCGGCTACGGTGGGCGCGGCGTTTCAGAAGGAGGGGACGTGCCAGAGCTACGGTGGCAGGTCGTGGCCGAGAGCCTCGAACGTAAGTGCAAGGCACCGACGGCCGAGCAGATTACCATCGCCCGCGCCTTGGGCTTGCCC
>NZ_JAPKFL010000109.1 GCF_026262575.1 Streptomyces marinisediminis | reverse complement strand
TCGCGCGAACAGCTCCAGCACCCGCTCCCACATCTCCCGGATGCGGTCCAGCCCCGCGTCCAGCAGCTCGAACGAGCGGTAGTGCACGCCGGGATGGGAGTGCCGGAGTGCGTCGGGGTCGCGCAGATCGGTCTTGCCCATCTCCACGAACCGGCCGCCGCGCGGCATCAGGTCCAAGGAGGCGTCGATGAACTCACCCGTCAGCGAGTTGAGGACCACGTCCACGCCCCGCCCGCCACTGGCGGCCCGGAAGGCGTCGGCGAACTCCACCGACCGCGAGGACGCGATCCGCTCCGGAGCGATGCCCAGCCCCTCCAGCACCGGCCACTTCGCCCGGCTCGCCGTCCCGTACACCGTCGCACCCAGATACCGCGCCACCTGCACCGCCGCCATGCCGACGCCGCCCGCGGCCGCGTGCACGAGCACCGCGTCGCCCTCCGTGACCCCGGCCAGCTCGACGAGCGCGTAGTAGGCGGTGAGGAACACCGCGGGCACGGCGGCGGCCTGGGCGTAGGTCCAGTCCTCGGGGATGGGGGCGAGCATGCGCTCCTCGGTGACCGCGCTGGGGGCGAAGGAGCCGGAGAACAGGCCCATCACCCGGTCCCCGGGCCGCACCCCGGACACCCCAGGA
>NZ_JAPKFL010000108.1 GCF_026262575.1 Streptomyces marinisediminis | reverse complement strand
CAAGGGCTCGCGCACCGGCGTCTTCGCCGGGCTCATGTACCACGACTACGGCTCCAACGCCGAGTCCGTGCCCTCCGGCGTCGACGCCTTCCTGGGGCTCGGCACGTCCGGCAGTGTGCTGTCGGGCCGGGTGTCGTACGCGCTGGGTCTGGAGGGCCCGGCGGTGACGGTGGACACGGCGTGTTCGTCGTCGCTGGTGGCGCTGCACTGGGCGATCCAGGCGCTGCGCGCCGGCGAGTGCACGATGGCGCTCGCCGGCGGCGTGACCGTCATGGCCACCCCCACCACCTTCACCGAGTTCTCCCGCCAGGGCGGCCTGGCCTCCGACGGGCGCTGCAAGTCCTTCTCCGACGCCGCCGACGGCACCGGCTGGTCCGAGGGCGTGGGCGTGCTGGTGGTCGAGCGGCTGTCGGACGCGCGGCGCAACGGGCACCGGGTGCTCGCCGTCGTCCGGGGCACGGCCGTCAACCAGGACGGCGCCTCCAACGGGCTCACCGCGCCCAACGGGCCGTCCCAGCAGCGCGTCATCCGCCAGGCCCTCGCGGGCGCCGGCCTGGACCCCGGCGACGTGGACGCCGTCGAGGCGCACGGGACGGGCACCCGGCTCGGCGACCCCATCGAGGCCCAGGCCCTCCTC
>NZ_JAPKFL010000107.1 GCF_026262575.1 Streptomyces marinisediminis | reverse complement strand
GCGCGGCAGCCAGACCGGGGTCTACGCGGGCCTGATGTACCACGACTACGTCTCCCAGCTCGTCGACGTGCCGGCCGGGGTGGAGGGCTTCCTCACCACCGGCACGGCGGGCAGCGTCGTCTCCGGCCGCGTCTCCTACGCGCTGGGCCTGGAGGGCCCGGCGGTCACCGTGGACACCGCGTGCTCCTCCTCCCTGGTGGCGCTGCACCTGGCGGCGCAGGCCCTGCGCGGGGGCGAGTGCGACCTCGCCCTCGCCGGGGGCGCCACCGTCATGGCCACCCCCGGGAGTTTCATCGAGTTCAGCCGCCAGCGGGGGCTGGCGCCGGACGGCCGGGTCAAGGCGTTCTCGACGGACGCGGACGGCACCGCCTGGTCCGAGGGCGTCGGCGTGCTGCTCCTGGAGCGCCTGTCCGACGCGCGGCGCAACGGCCACGAGGTGCTGGCCGTCGTGCGCGGCTCGGCCGTCAACCAGGACGGCGCCTCCAACGGGCTGACCGCTCCGAGCGGCCCGTCCCAACAGCGCGTCATCCGCCGCGCCCTGGCCTCGGCCGGACTCTCCGCCGGAGAGGTGGACGTGGTGGAGGCGCACGGGACGGGCACCCGGCTCGGCGACCCCATCGAGGCGCAGGCGCTGCTG
>NZ_JAPKFL010000106.1 GCF_026262575.1 Streptomyces marinisediminis | reverse complement strand
ACGTCGGCGATCTCCGCCAGCGTCGAGGCGACGCTCCAGCCGTCGAGGATGGCGTGGTGCTCGGTGACCGTCCACTGGTAGGCGTCGTCGGCCAGTACGTGCACCGCCATGCGCATCAGCGGCGCGCTGTCCAGGGGGAACGGCGTGGCGTGCGCGGTGCGCACCGCCTCCCGCAGCGCCGCCCGCTGCGCTGCGGCGTCCTGCCCGCGCAGGTCCGTCACGGTCAGCGGCAGGTCGGCATCGGCGTGCACGAGTTGCAGCGGCTCCCGGTAGCCGGTGAGGGCCAGGGAGGTGCGCAGCACCGGGTGGCGGCGCACGACCAGGGCGAGCGCCCGGCGGAAGACCGCCGCGTCGAACCGGCCGGCCATCGGCAGGCTCTCCACGTTGTGGTACGGGTTGCGGTCGGGGTCGCGCTGCTGTTCGTAGACCATGCCGATCTGGAGTTCGGCCATGGGGTAGGCGTCCTCCAGCCCGGCCGGGAGCCGGTCCCGGTCCTCGGCCGGGACCAGGGCGAACGGTTCCCGCGCGGCGGGTTCCTCCGCCGGGGGGCCGGTCTCCGCCACGCGCCGCGCCAGCTTCGCCACCGTGGGCGCGTCGAACAGCTCGGGCAGGCCGAAGTGCAGTCCGGCCTCGCGCGCCCGGCC
>NZ_JAPKFL010000105.1 GCF_026262575.1 Streptomyces marinisediminis | reverse complement strand
TTCCAAGCCGTTCGTGTGGACCAAGACCGCGGACGAAATCCTCGAAACCCTCGCCGCATACTGCACACGAACTAACGACTCAGGACACTAGCCAGTGAGCCATGGCCCAGGCTTCCTGAAACCGAATACTCGCCATGGTCATCCCGTAGTCCTTGCACATGGCCGCGTACTCTTCGTACGTCCGAGGCCTTTTGATGAAAAGTATCCACATCAAGGCAGCTTCAGCCGTAAGGAAGGTCAGCCCTCCCTGCTTATGTGATGGCCGCCGCACTACGTTGCAGCGTCTACAGCGTAGGAGCATGTTCTCCAAGCGGTCGGCCCTGTCGCCATGGTCTTGCCGAGTCTCAACATGGTCAGCTTGGAGTTCCAAGCGCGCGCCGCAGTCCTCACACCGGCCGCTCTGTCTGTAGAACCACGCCCGGACGTGCATCCACGTTTTTCTAGGGGGGTAATGGCTTTTGAACGTATCCTTAGAGGCAATCGATGTGCCAACCTGCGGAGGATTGAGGTGTCCAAGCGTGAGAGCCACCACGTCCTTGTAGGTGAGAATCCCGCTGTCGATCAACCAAGCCAGGAGGCGCTGCCAATCATCTTCCGTCCAGTCATGATCAGCATCCGGTAGATGGGCAAAAGCCGGATCATTTGGCCGCAGTGGTTTACTGGCCATTTAC
>NZ_JAPKFL010000104.1 GCF_026262575.1 Streptomyces marinisediminis | reverse complement strand
GTCTCGCGGACGGCGCGGGCGAGGATGCGCAGGCCCTCGTCGAGTTCCTCGGCGGTGGTGGTGAGGGCGGGGAGGAGCTTGACGACCTCGCTCTCGGGGCCGGAGGTCTCCACCAGGAGGCCGTGGTCGAAGGCGCGGCGGGCGATGCGGCCGGCGGTGGCGGGGTCGGTCATCTCCATGCCCCAGACCAGGCCGCGGCCGCGGACCTCGGTGACGGCCCGGGGGTGTTCGGCGGCGATCTGGCCGAGGGCGGCTTCGACCTGTTCGCCGCGGGCGAGGGTCTGCTTCTCCATCTGGCCGTCGGCCCAGTAGGTCTCCAGGGCGGCGGTGGCGGTGACGAAGGCGGGGTTGTTGCCGCGGAAGGTGCCGTTGTGCTCGCCGGGCTCCCAGATGTCGAGTTCGGGCTTGAACAGTGTCAGGGACATCGGCAGGCCGTAGCCGCTGATGGACTTGGAGACGGTGACGATGTCGGGGGTGATGCCGGCTTCCTCGAAGGAGAAGAAGGCGCCGGTGCGGCCGCAGCCCATCTGGATGTCGTCCACGATCAGGAGCATGTCGTGGCGCTCGCACAGGTCGGCCAGGGCGCGCAGCCACTCCGGGCGGGCGACGTTGATGCCGCCCTCGCCCTGCACCGTCTCCACGATCACGGCCGCGGGCTTGTTCAGACCCGAACCGGAGTC
>NZ_JAPKFL010000103.1 GCF_026262575.1 Streptomyces marinisediminis | reverse complement strand
GTCTCGGTCACCTCGGCGAGGGTGGCGGCCAGGCTCCAGCCGTCCAGCACCGCGTGGTGGTCGGTCACCGTCCACTGGAAGGCGTCGTCGGCCAGCACGTGCACCGCCATCCGCCACAGCGGCGCCACCGCGGGGTCGAAGGCCGTCGTCCGCTCCCGCCGCACGTGCTCCGCCAGCGCGGTGCGCCGCGCGTCCTCCCCGCCGCCGCGCAGGTCCACGACGACGAGCGGCGACGCGGCCGTGGCGTGCACCAACTGCGTCGGCTCGCTCAGCCCGCTGAGGTCGAACGAGGTGCGCAGCACCGCGTGCCGCCGGACCACCCGGGCCAGCGCCGCGCGGAACACCGCCTCGTCGAAGCGTCCGGGCACGTGCAGCGAGGTGACGTTGACGTACGGGTTGCGGTCGGGGTCGCGCTGCTGTTCGTAGACCATGCCGATCTGGAGTTCGGCCATGGGGTAGGCGTCCTCCAGCCCGGCCGGGAGCCGGTCCCGGTCCTCGGCCGGGAGAAGCGCGAACGGTTCCCGCGCGGCTTCCGCGTCCGCCGCTTCGCCGTCCCCGTCCCTGTCCCCAGCGCCGTCCCCGTCCCCGTCCTCGGTGCGGGTCGCGGCGGCCAGTTCGGCGAGGGTGGGGTGCTGGAAGAGGTCCTGGAGCTGGAAGTGCAGTCCGGCCTCTCGGGCCCCGCT
>NZ_JAPKFL010000102.1 GCF_026262575.1 Streptomyces marinisediminis | reverse complement strand
CCGGATGACGGCCAGCACGTCGTGCCCGTTGCGCCGCGCGTCCGACAACCGCTCCAGCAGCAGCACCCCCACACCCTCGCCCCAGCCGGTGCCGTCGGCCGCGTCCGCGAACGCCTTGCAGCGGCCGTCCGGGGCGAGCCCCTGCTGCTTGCCGAAGTCCGCGAACGTGCCCGGGGTGGCCATGATGTTGACGCCGCCGGCCAGCGCCATGGTGCACTCGCCGCCGCGCAGCGCCTGGGCCGCCAGGTGGAGTGCCACCAGCGAGGACGAGCAGGCGGTGTCCACCGTCACCGCCGGGCCCTCAAGACCGAAGGTGTAGGAGATGCGGCCGGAGGCCACGCTTCCGGACGTACCGCTGGAGACGTAGCCCTCGCCGCCTTCCGGCACCTTCGCCAGCAGCGCCACGTAGTCCTGGGTGTTGACGCCGACGAAGACCCCGGCGCTGGTGCCCTTCAGGGAGCGCGGGTCGATGCCCGCGTCCTCGAACGTCTCCCAGGAGGTCTCCAGCAGCAGGCGGTGCTGCGGGTCCATCGCGATCGCCTCGCGGGGGGAGATGCCGAAGAAGGCGGGGTCGAAGTCGCCCGCGTTCGCCAGGAAGCCGCCCTGGAGGGTGGGCGCGGACGCCCGGTCCTCCGGGGACGCGGGCGGCGCCAGCCGGTCCCAGCCCCGGTCCGGTGGTACGTCC
>NZ_JAPKFL010000101.1 GCF_026262575.1 Streptomyces marinisediminis | reverse complement strand
CCCGGTGCCCGCGGACCGCGCGTGGGACCCGGAGGTGTTCCGGCACACGGCCGGGGACGACCGGGGCACCTCCTACGTCGGTGCGGGCGGCTTCCTGGCGAACGCGGGCGACTTCGACCCCGCCTTCTTCGGCATCTCCCCCCGCGAGGCGATCGCGATGGACCCGCAGCAACGCCTGCTGCTGGAGAGCTGCTGGGAGGCGTTCGAAGACGCGGGCATCGACGCCACCGCCATGGGCCGCACCCGCACCGGTGTCTACGCCGGCGCCGCGGCCTCCGGCTACGGCGGCGCGACGCGCGGCCGGCCGAACGGTTTCGAGGGCCACCTGCTCACCGGCACGGCGGGCAGCGTGCTCTCCGGCCGCGTCTCCTACACCCTCGGTCTTGAGGGCCCGGCGGTGACCGTGGACACCGCCTGCTCCTCGTCCCTGGTCGCGGTGCACATGGCGGCCCAGGCGCTGCGCGGCGGCGAGTGCACCATGGCGCTGGCCGGCGGCGTGATGGTCATGGGGACGCCGACCTCCTTCGTCGAGTTCAGCCGCCAGCAGGCGTTGGCGCGGGACGGACGCTGCAAGCCCTTCGCCGAGGCGGCCGACGGGTTCGCGCTGGCCGAGGGTGTGGGGGTGCTGCTGCTGGAGCGGTTGTCGGACGCGCGGCGCAACGGGCACGACGTGCTGGCCGTCATCCGC
>NZ_JAPKFL010000100.1 GCF_026262575.1 Streptomyces marinisediminis | reverse complement strand
CTCACGGCGTTGGCCGGTGGTCTGTCCGCGGACCGGCCACTTGGTGAAGCGTTGTCGGTGTTGTCGTCCTGGCGGCGTGATCAGCGGCAGCGGTCCCTGATCGACCAGTGGCGCTACCACGTCACCTGGAAACCGGTATCACCCCAGCCCGCCACGCCCCTCTCCGGGCGGTGGCTGCTGCTCACACCCCCCACCGGTGCGCAGGAGGTGGCCCAGTGGTGTGAGGACGGCCTGCGCACGGCAGGCGCCCAGGTGGAGCGAACCAGCACCCTGCCCGGGGACCTGAGCGGGGTCACCGGCATCGTCTCCCTGCTGGCGCTGGAGGACGCGCCGCTGGAGCGCGGTGTCGCCCCGGGGCTGACCGGCAACCTCGCTCTGGCCCAGGAGCTGGGTCGCAGCGATGGGTCGGCGCGGGTGTGGTGCCTGACGCGGGGCGCGGTCTCCACCGGCCCCTCCGACCCCCTCACCCACCCCGCCCAGGCACAGACCTGGGGGTTGGGCCGGGTCATCGCCCTGGAGCACCCCACCCGCTGGGGCGGTCTGATCGACCTGCCCCGCACTCTGGATGCCCGGGCGTGGCAGCGCACCGCCGCCCTCCTGTCCGTGGATGCGGGTGAGGACCAGGTGGCTGTGCGCTCCACCGGCATCCACGCCCGCCGTGTGGTTCGCGCGCCGCAGGCGCCCGCCACGCCGGTGCGCCTGCGGGGCACGGTGCTGATCACCGGGGGCACCGGTGGGCTGGG
>NZ_JAPKFL010000010.1 GCF_026262575.1 Streptomyces marinisediminis | reverse complement strand
CCCTTGCCGGCGCCCGCCTGTCGCCGGGAGGCGTCGGCAAGGACGGCCCGCCGTGTCCAGGCCACGGGCCGTTGCGGAAAGGGGCGGACCGTGCGCGTCGGCAGGAGCCCGTTTCGCCGTCGAGCATTGTGCGGAGGACCCCGAGGTGACCGGCATGACGGGTGGTTTCCTCGATCGTGTGGAAAGCACCCGGCGCAGGGTGGCATCGAGTACCTCGTACACCGAGTCGGGAACGCCGCATTGTCGGGAACGCCGCATTGGCCGAGCGGGTGGACCGCGATGTTCTCGCTGGAGAGTGGGCACCGCTGGGCGTACGCGCCGAGAAGTCGAGTGAGGCGTGCGTCGTGGGCTTTCGGCGTCTTCGGGAAGTGTTCGGAACGGCGGGCTGCCGGGGCGGCCGAGGACGTGGTCTTGAACCAGGACTCCGCACCATGGAACACGGCTCTGCACCACCGAAGACGTGCGACGACCCGGCGGCGTCATGAGCGGCGAGGCGGGAAGGGCGGCGCGGTGGGCGTCCGCTTCCGGGAGCCGTGCGCACTTCCCGTCGGCTATGGCGCGCTGGAGCTCCAGCCGGCCGGTCGACCGGCCGAGTCCGTAGGCCTCGTGGGACGGGTGTACGCCTGGGGCCGCGTCGGCATGGGGACGCAGGTCGGCGAGGCCTGCCGTACGGGGTGATCGTGGCCGTCAGCGCGGTGGCCGCGGGGCCCCCAGGTGGATGTCCGCGAGCTCGGGCCACCAGACGTGGGTCTGGGCGGCGGAGCGGAGGTAGGCGTGGGTGTGGAGCCCCGCGTCGGGGCCGGCCGTGAGCAGCGCGGGGAGGGCGGGGAGCGGGGCCACCGCCGCCGGGTCGTCCAGCACCAGGGTGATTGGTGGGTCGAGCCGACCGGAGGATGACCGTTCGGCCATGCCCCGGCCGTGCTCGACCACGCATTCGGTGAGCGCCGTGAGGAAGGGCATCGCGCCGGCCTGGCGGCGCGGGGCCTCGATCGGTTCGCCCACGACATACAGCGTGCCCAGTTCGGCGGCGAAGGATTCCAGCGCGACCGAATCGTTGCGTGCGGCGGAGCAGGCGTCGCGGAGGTGCGGCTGCCCGAACTCCGCGAACGCGTGCCGGAGCAACGCCGTGGCCGCGTCCCGGCGTTCGGGGTGCGCGGTGAGGGCGGCCTCCAGTTCCCCCGCGGCCCCCGGCGCTTCCGGGGTGCGGCGCAGCACGCGGACGGCGTCGGCCGTGCCCGTGCCCGTCGCCCAGCGGCGTACCTGGCGGAAGGGCTTGCCGGAGACGGCGGCGGCCTGGAGGCAGCAGCGCAGCATCGTCACCGCGAGGTCGTGTACGGCGCCGTCGGCGGCGGCCGGGCCGCGCACCGGTGCGAGCAGGGCGGTGGCCCGGGCGCGTGCCGTGCCGGGGTGGGTGCAGCCGTGCTCCGGGGCCCAGCGCAGTCGTTCGGGAGCGTCGGTGCGGTGGGTGGGGTCGTAGACGTGGGTGGGGCCCAGCTTGGCGCGGGCTCCGACGGTCGTGGCCCACAGGCCGGGATCGGCGGTGACCACGACGGCGGCGCCCTCGGCCGTGGCGAGCACGGTGGCCGGGTCGGCGTCGCGCCGCAGGTACAGGCCGCCGGCAGCGCCCGGGAGGGGCGGCTCGGCGATGACCGACGCGACGGGGCGGGGAAGAGGATTCGTCAGTTCGGGTGGAGTGGGTGGAGCGGACGAGGAGTGCGCGGTGATCGCCGGGGGCGTTCCGGCGACGGTCGGGCGCGCGGACGAGCGCGGGCCGGCGGACGGGGGGCGTGTCGCCGTGCCGTCCGTCGTCGCCTGCGGTCCCGGTGCGTCCGTGGCCGGTGCGCCCTCCGCGAGTTGGCGGGCGGCGGTGCGGGCGCGGCGGCGGGTGCGGCGCCGCGCCAGGGCGGTCAGGGCGGCCAGGGCCACGACGCCCGCCACCATCGCCTCGCCGACGAGCAGGCCCCAGAACAGGCCGGGGCCGGAGAGCGTGGCCGGGTCGGCGTCGGGCCAGGCGGCGGCGAGGTCGGCCGGAGCGGCGACCAGCTCGCGGAGGGCCAGCGGGGTGCGGGCGAAGGACAGCCCCGCCGGCCAGGCGCCGTGGGACAGGAGCCCGGCGAGTCCGGCGGCCGTCCAGGTGAGCACCGTGCCGATCAGGAGCACGGCGAGCAGGCCGATGAGCAGGCCGTCCGGGACGCCGCCCCCACCGGGCCCGCGGGCGGGGCCGGCGGCCGGGCCGTGCGCGGTGCCGCCGGCCATCTCAGGCCACCGTTCCGTCGGCGTGGCTGAGCTTGTCGAAGGTGAGGGCGCGGCGTTCGGTCTCCGTCTCCAGGGCGATGTCCAGGTCGTCCAGTGCGGCCTCGCCCACCTCGGTGTTGTGCGCGGCGGCCTCCGTCATGGCACGGTCGGTGAAGACCAGAGGCCGCTCGGACTCCGTCACCAGGTGCTTGACCACCTGCACGTTGCCGTTGACGTCCCACACGGCGATGCCCGGGGTCAGGGTGGGGATGATCTCCACGGCCCAGCGGGGCAGGCCGAGCATCTGGCCCGTGGCCCGGGCCTCGTCCGCCTTCTGGGCGTAGATGGTCCGGGTGGAGGCCATCTTGAGGATCGCCGCGGCCTCCCTGGCGGCCGCGCCGTCCACCACGTCCGAGAGGTGGTGGACGACGGCGACGAAGGACAGGCCCAGGCGGCGGCCGAACTTCAGCAGCCGTTGGAAGAGCTGGGCGACGAACGGGCTGTTGATGATGTGCCAGGCCTCTTCCACCAGGAAGATGCGCTTCTTGCGGTCCGGCCTGATCCACGTGTGCTCCAGCCACACGCCGACGATGGCCATGAGGATGGGCATGGCGATGGAGTTGCGGTCGATGTGGGAGAGGTCGAAGACGGTCAGCGGGGCGTCCAAATCGATGCCGACGGTGGTGGGGCCGTCGAACATGCCGCGCAGGTCGCCGTCGACCAGCCGGTCCAGGACGAGGGCCACGTCCAGGCCCCAGGAGCGCACGTCGTCCAGCGCGACGTTCATCGCCCGCGCCGCCTCCGGTTTGGGGTGGCGGAGCTGTTCGACGATGTCGGTGAGCACCGGTTGCCGCCCGGTCACGGTGGCGTTGACGTAGGAGTGGGCCACCTTGAGCGCGAAGCCGGCGCGCTCGTCGAGGCCGTGGCCCATGGCGACCTCGATGATGGTGCGCAGGAGGGCGAGCTGCCCGGTGGTGGTGATGGCCGGATCGAGCGGGTTGAGGCGGATGCCCTGGTCGAGCGCGGCCGTGGGGTCGAGGCGGACGGGGGTGATGCCGAGCTGCTCGGCGATGAGGTTCCACTCGCCGACGCCGTCCTCGCCCTGCGCGTCGAGCACGACCACCTGGCGGTCGCGGAAGCGCAACTGGCGCAGCACGTAGGTCTTCTCCAGCGCGGACTTGCCGTTGCCCGACTCGCCGAGCACGAGCCAGTGCGGGGCGGGGAGCTGCTGGCCGTAGAGCTGGAAGGGGTCGTAGATGTAGCCCTTGCCGCTGTAGACCTCGCGCCCGATGATCACGCCCGAGTCGCCCAGGCCGGGGGCGGCCGTCGGGAGGTAGACGGCCTGGGCCTGTCCGGTGGAGGTGCGCACGGGCAGCCGGGTGGTCTCGGTCCTGCCGAACAGGAAACTGGTGAACGCGTCGGTGACGGCGGTGAGCAGGCTCATCGGCGGATGCCCGTCGCGAACGGCAGCGTGTTGACGAAGGCGCGGTGGTGCTCGCGGTCGCACCACTCCAGCTTGAGGTAGCTCTTGCCCGCCGCCGCGCGGATGGTGCGCTTGTCCCGGGCGAGGGCTTCGGGGGAGCGCGCGGAGACGGTGAGGTAGCCGACCAGGTTGACGCCGGCGGCGCCGCTGGCCAGGTCCTCGCCGCGTTGGTCGACACGGCCGGAGGCGGCGATGTCGCGCGGGTCGACGGTGCGGTTCATCTTGGCCTGGCGGCTGGCCTCGGCCGAGTCGTTGGTCTTCTCCGTCAGCATCCGCTCGATGGCCAGCTCTGTGGGCTCCAGGTCCATGCAGACGGCGACGGTGCGGATGACGTCGGGGGTGTGGACGAGCAGCGGTGCGAGGAAGTTGACGCTGACGGGCGTCATCGGCCACTCCTTGACCCAGGCCGTGGCGTGGCACCACGGTTCGCGGGTGGCCGACTCGCGGGTCTTGGCCTGGAGGTAGCCCGGCTCGGTGGCGTCCAGCTCGGCGGGCCAGGCGTTGCGCTCGGTCATGGCCTGGATGTGGTCGATGGGGTGGTCGGGGTCGTACATGGCGTGGATGAGCGAGGCGAGCCGGGCCTGGCCGAGCGGTTGGCGCACGCGGATGTCGGCCTCGGCCAGCCGGGCGCAGATGTCGGTGAGCTCGCGCGTCATGACGATGGCCAGGCCCTCGTCGCGGGAGAGCCGGCGGCCGGTGCGGCGGTTGGCGCGGGCGATCGTGGTGGCCTCCGCGGCCAGTTCGCGGCCGTGCTGCATGCAGGCGACGAGGTAGGCGCGGTGCTGCTCGCTGGAGGTGGAGACCATGGACTGCAACTGGTCGTAGGACTCCGCCAGCCAGGGTGGGGCGTGGGCGTCGCCGCGCTGGGCGACGTCCTTGGCGTGCGCGTCGGGGTCGGCGGGGAGGGTGCGGGCGAGCATCTGCAGCCGCGTGACGTAGCCGTCGCCGTTGGCCACGTGCTTGAGGAGGGTGCCGAAGCGGTCGACCAGCGCCTCCTGGTCCTCGCTGTCGCGCAGGCCGACGCCGGGGCCCTCGATCTCGATGGCGGCGGTGACGGTACGGCGGTCGGCGTGCAGGAGCACGGCGATCTCGTCGGGACCGAAGGGCGCCGTCAGCCAGGAGATGCGGCCGACGCCCGGCGGCGGCCCGATGGCGACCTCACGCCCGTCCAGGGCGACCCCCGCCTCCGGGGCGGCCGAGCGGTAGGTCGCGCCGTGGCGCAGCAGCCGCCGGTAGGAGCGGTCGATCTCGATCCAGCGGAAGTAGGTGCGACCCCGGTAGGGGACGTAGACGGCGGCCAGCGCGAGCATCGGGAAGCCCGCGAGCAGGGTGATGCGCAGGGAGAGCAGGGGGACCAGCAGGCCGCTCATCATGCCCAGGAACGCGCCGACGACGATCAGCGCGATCTCGCCCGTCTCCCGGTTCTTGCCGATGACGGCGTTGGGACGGGCCCGGCCGATGGTGTACGTGCGGCGCGGCGCGACGGCGTGGGGTGTCGTCACCTGCGGTCACCTCCGGTGCGGTTCTCTGGCCCGCGGGTGTGCGTGCGGGGCGGTGGGGGCGTGGCCGTGCGGGTGCTGTGGGCGGCGACGCCGCCGGCGACCGGGTTGGGCTGCTTGGCCTGGCCGCCCCCGGCTGCCTGGGCGCCGTTCTGGGCGCCGGTCGGTGCGCTGCCGCGGGTGCTGTGCGTGCTGATGCCCTGGCGCAGCATCGCGGCGGGCGTGGAGACGGCGGCGACGGCCTTGCGGGAGGCGGGGTCGGCGGAGGCGTTTCGGTGCTGGACGATGTCGTCGCCGAAACCGGGCACGAAGCGGTAGATCATCGCGGAGGCGAAGATGGCCAGCAGGATGATGGCGAGCCCGGCGACGATCGCGCCCAGCGCGCCCGGGCCCTCCTCGGCGGAGAGTGCTCCGGCCAGGCCCAGCACGATGACGATCACCGGCTTGACCAGAATGACGGCGATCATGATCCCGGCCCAGCGGCGCACGTGACCCCACAGGTTCCGGTCGACCAGGCCCGAGTAGACGACGACGCCCAGGAGCGCGCCGACGTAGAGCAGGGCGGCGCGGATCACCAGTTCCAGCCAGAGCACGCCCGCGGCGAGCACCGACACCAGCGAGACGACGATGAGCATGATCGGTCCGCCGCCGATGTCCTCCCCGGAGCGCAGGGCCTCGGCGAAGGTGCCGAAGAAGGTGTCGGTCTGCGAGCCGGTGGCGGAGGCGATGACGTCGGTGACGGCGTCGGTGGCGGAGACGAGCGTGTAGAGGATCAGGGGGGTGAAGGCGGACGCCAGCACGACGAGCCACAGGAAG
Organism: Streptomyces marinisediminis; assembly: GCF_026262575.1. GTDB lineage: Bacteria > Actinomycetota > Actinomycetes > Streptomycetales > Streptomycetaceae > Streptomyces > Streptomyces marinisediminis. Next base: position 168,335 of record NZ_JAPKFL010000010.1, on the reverse strand, counting down.
CCGACGGCCTCCCCGATGGCGGTCACCAGCGGCACCCCGCGGACGGCGCGCTTGGTGACGGCCAGCAGCCACAGCACGAGCGTGAGGATCGTGGAGGCGGCGAAGACGACGGCGTACTGGCGCAGGAAGGTGGTGTTGGTGAAGTCGACGTCGGCGGTGGCCTCGACGGCTTCGGAGAGCTTGCCGACGATCCACGCGGCGGCGTCGGCGCAGCCGCTTGCCAGCGAGGCGAGCGGGTCCAGCGTGTCCAGCGTCTCCGCCCGCGACCCCCCGCCACTCCCGCCGGCCCCTTCGCCGCCTTCGCAGAGTTCACGTGCGGTGCCGGAGACCAACTCGCATTCCGGTTTGTTCTCTTCGGCGGTGGGGGAGGGCTCGGCTCCGGTCGGGGCCGGGGTCGGCTCGGCGGCGGCCGGGACCGCCAGCAGCAGCGTGGCGGCGGGCAGGAGCATGGCCAGCCCGGCCGCGCGCGGTGCCGGGAGCTGAGAGGAGCGCTTACCGGGCATAAGTGAAGCCTCCGTATCCTTCCACCGCTTCCGCGATCTCGTCCGCGCTCGATGCGCGCAGGTCACCGTTGACCGGGGCGGGGCCCGGCTGCTGGGTGAACTCGGCGACCTTCCAGTCGCCTTCGGACCACCGCAGCGTCAGGGTCATGGTGAACCAGTCCGTGGTGACCGGGGTGCGGGACTCGGGCCCGGCCATCCCGTACACACCCGTGCACCACACCTCCAACCGCGCCGTGTCCTCGGCGTAGTCGACGACCTTGGTGCCGACGGGCACGGTGCGCGAGACGTAGGTGTACCCCTGCGGGGCGTCGCCCTGTGCGTCGAGGCCGATCTGCTCCAAGAACTCCGGTGTGTAGGAGCGCTCCATCTGCTCCGTCATGGTGTCGACCTGGTCTGGCGTGAACACCTGCGCCACGATCGACCGGCGCTTCTCCGGTTTGATGATCTCGGCCGAGATGAGCGCCACGACGTAGTTCGCGGCGGCGCTCTGGGCGCCTTGGGGGGTTCGGGGGAAGCCGGAGGGGAGGGTGCCGGGGGGCGCGTCGACCGGGGTGGTGCCGGTGGGGGCGGTGGGGTTCGCCTGGGCGCCGCCCGCGCCGTCGTCCCCGCCGTCCCCGCCGCCACGGGTGGCGAAGGCGATGGCGGCGATGAGGAGCACGACGACGCCGACGACCGTCAGCAGGCTGCGGCCCGGCCGGACGGTCGGGGTGCGGGCGTCCGCCGGGAGCTCGTCGTTGGGCAGGCGGACGCGGGTGCCCGCGCGGCGTGGTGCGCCGTACGCGCGCTCGTCGCCGTAGCCGTCGCCGCTACTCATGGAAGGCCGCCCCTCGCCCCGTCGCCGTCAGTGTCAACCATCAACCGTCTTCCGCTTATTGTCCCCTCACTCGAAGGTAGCGGGGTCTCGCTGTCCACGGGCGGGGTGTGACGATATGACTGCAAAGTGACACGGGGGCGCCCAGCAGTGCGGGGCAAGGGCTGTGGTGTCCACACCTGTGGATAACTCGCCGGGAGTCTGCCCCGGGCGCGCGGGCGGGAATCCGCGAGGCGCGGGGAACCGCCGTCCGCCCGCGCGGCGAGGCCGCCCGCGCGGCGAAGTCGGCGAGGCCGCCCGCGCGCCCGCGGGTGCCCCGGAGGCCGGGCCGTGCGGGTGGGCCCGGTCAGCGCTTGCGCACGACCGTGACGCCGTCGCGCAGCGGCAGCATCACGGAGGTGACGCGCACGTCGGCCGCGATGGCGTCGTTGACGGCGCGGATCGCCTTCACCGGCTCGCTCTGCTCCGCCTCGTCGACCACGCTGCCGCCCTGCAGCACGTTGTCCAGGGCGATGACGCCTCCCGGCCGCAACCGGGTGACCAGCTCCTCGTAGTAGTCGGGGTAGCCGCCCTTGTCGGCGTCGATGAAGGCGAAGTCGACGTTCTCCTCGCGCGGCAGGGAGCGCAGGGTCTCCAGGGCCGGGCCGAGCCGCAGCTCGACGCGGTCCGCGACGCCGGCGCGCTCCCAGTAGCGGCGGGCGGTCGCCGTCCACTCCTCGCTGCGGTCGCAGGCGATGAGCTTGCCGCCGTCGGCCAGGCCGCGCGCGATGCACAGCGAGGAGTACCCGGTGAAGGTGCCGACCTCCACCGCCAGGCGCGCGCCGGTGAGCTGGGTGAGCAGGGTGAGGAACGCGCCCTCGTCCTGGGTGATCTGCATGGACGTCAGGTCGGGCACCGCCTGGCGCGTCTCCTCGGCGAGATCCCGCAGCACGTCGTCGGCCGCGGGGCTGCAGTGCTCGAGGAGGTAGGTGTCCAGGTCGGGGTGGACGATGTGCACGGAAGCTCCCGGTAGGGGCGGTGTGGTGCGGTACGGCCGGTTTCGCTAGATGGCCATACCGTAGACGATCGTGAACAGGGTTCCCAGCGAGCCGATGATGAAGACGCCGGTGAGCCCCGCGACGATCAGACCCTTGCCCTGCTCCGCGCTGAAGGTGTCGCGCAGCGCCGTGGCGCCGATCCGCTGCTTGGCCGCGCCCCAGATGGCGATGCCGAGGCAGATGAGGATGGCCACGGCCATGATGACCTCGATCATCAGCCGCGCCTCGGTGCCCAGGGAGCCGAACGGACCCCAGTCGGGCGCGATGCCACCGATGATGGAGGTGATGTCGCCTTCGTCAGCCGCGAGAAACATGTGAACTCACCGCCCGGGGTGGGATGTCGGTCATGATGATGCGCTGTCCTTCCCGAATTCTGCCATGGAATGGGATGGTTGGGACGTGCGGAAAGCGGGCTGGATGGCCGTGGGGGCCATGGGACTGGTGCTGGGGTTCATGGCGCTGCTGGTGGCGGGCACCTTTCTGTCGGCGTCCCGGTTCGGCGGAGTCGGCGGTGCGTCGGTGGCGCTCGCGCCCGGCTCGGTGCCCGCGCAGTACGAGCGGCTGGTGCGGGACTGGGGCGGGCTGTGCCCCGAGCTCAGCCCGCCGCTGCTGGCCGCGCAGCTCTACCAGGAGAGCGGCTGGAACCCGCAGGCGCGCTCCCCGGCCGACGCGATGGGGATAGGCCAGTTCATCCCCGGCACCTGGGCCACGCACGGCCTGGACGCCAACGGGGACGGGAAGGCCAACGTGTGGGACCCGGAGGACGCCATCCCCTCGGCCGCCTCCTACGACTGCGCGCTGGCCGGATACGTCGACGACGTGCCCGGCGACCCGGTGGCGAACATGCTCGCCGCCTACAACGCGGGCCCCTACGCCGTGATCAAGTACAACGGGGTGCCGCCGTACGCGGAGACGCAGAACTACGTCAAGCGCATCCGGAGCCTGGAGACGTCCTTCGCCCAGCAGCGCGAGCGGCTCTCCCCCTCGCGGCAGGCGGCCGGGGCCATCCACTTCGCGCAGGAGAAGCTGGGCACGCCGTACCTGTGGGGCGGTGACGGCACGCCGGAGGACGGCGGGCGCTTCGACTGCTCGGGGCTGACGAAGGCGGCCTACGCGTCCGTGGGCATCGAGCTGCCCCGGGTGGCGAACGACCAGTGGAACAGCGGTCCGCATCCCGCGCGGGACGAGCTGCTCCCGGGCGACCTCGTCTTCTTCGCGCACGACCGCGGCGACTCGCGCAGCATCCACCACGTGGGCATCTACGTCGGCGGCGGCTACATGATCGACGCGCCGTACACCGGCGCGGTGATCCGCTTCAGCCCGATCGACTCCCTTCCGGACTACTTCGGCGCGACCCGCCCCACGGCGTGAGCCCGCGCGCCGGGCGGCCGCCGCACGGCGCCGGACGCGTTACCGGCCCCGGGGACCGCACGGCCCGGGCCCGGAAGCCGCACGGCCCGGCGCGGGGACCGGACGCGGGCCCGCCCCGGGGCCGGAGGCGGGTGGCCCGACCTGTCGCCGGGCGCGTACCCTGAGTGAGACAGGGGCGTTGAGCTGCGCTGACCGGTCACCCTTCGGTAACGTCGCGGTGATCTTTCAGTGGAGAGCGGAACGGCGTGGCCTGTCCCGGCGTTTCCTGGCAAGGATCGGTTCGTCCGACACCACGGGGGCAGCGACGAAGACGCGTACGTAGCGAGTGAGTGGAATGCGAGGCCAGGACGCCATGGGTGACTGGGACAGTCCCGACGTCGACCTGCTCTACCGAGTCAACGGCTGGGCGGCGTCCGTCCCGGACTGGGCGAACTCCACGCTGGCGTTCCTCAGCGAGTACGGCGTGATCTTCGGCCTGATGGTGCTGGGCCTGTGGGCCTGGTGGACGGCCCGCCGCGGCGCGGACCCCGTGCACGCCGTCGCGGGGCTGCTGTGGGCACCGCTCGGGGCGTCCGCCGCGTACCTGGTCAACTACCCGATCCGCGAGCTCGTCGCCCGGCCCAGACCCTTTGTCGACCACGACGGCCTCCAGGTGCTGGTGCCCGGCAAGGACGGCTTCTCGTTCGTCAGCGACCACTCGGCGCTGGTCATGGCCCTGGCCGTCGGCATCTTCCTGGTCAACCGGCGGCTGGGCGCGCTGGCCGTGCTGCTCGCGCTCTTCCAGGGCTTCGGCCGCGTCTACACGGCTGTGCACTACCCGACGGACGTCGTGGGCGGTCTGGCGCTCGGCACGGCCGTGGTGCTGCTCCTGGCCCCGGTCGCGCTCGCGCTGCTCACGCCGCTGACCCGGGCGGTGGCCGCGTCGCCGCGCGCGGGCCGGCTGGTGTGCGCACCGCGCGTCCCGGCGGAGCCGGAGCCCCGCGAGGAGGAGCCGGCGCCCCACCGCCGCGATCTCGCGGCCTGATCCCCGGGCGGTCCGGCGGCCTCACGCCGGTGCGGCCGCGCGGTCGCCGTGGTGGGCGGTGGCGTCGTCCTGGGCGCGGGAGCGGGCCCGGCGGGCGGGTCCCCGCCAGCCGCAGTGGCAGTGGGCGCTGACGAAGGCGCCGCTTTCGCGCAGGGTCGTGCGGTGCTCGCCGGGAAGGGCCGGCGCGGTGAGCGTTTCGGGCACGGCACCACGCTACCGGGGCGTAACGGGCTTTGGGGACCCTCGTTAAGCGGAGCGGGTTCCACGAACGGTCTGTTGGGGGTCTGTTGCGATGGACAGGCGGAAGGCCGCGGGCGCCGGGCTCGCGGCGCTCGTGCTGACGGCCGTGGGTGGTACCGCGTGCACCCGGCGCACGGTCGCGGTGGAGGAGCCGCCCGGGAGCGATCCGGCCGCGGTGGTGCGGCGTGCCGCGCAGGCGCTGGTCCGGGCGGGGACGTCCGACGTGCGCACCGGGATGGAGCTGGTCAGCGGCGGCACCCGGCTGACGGTCCGCGGCGTCGGCGTCTTCGACTACGGGCGGCGGCTGGGCCGGCTGGAGGTCAGCCTGCCGGACGGGCGGCAGCGCCCGGTGACGCAGGTCATCGCGCCGGGCTCGCTCTACATGAAGCACCGGGGGGCGGGTGTGCCGGCGGACAAGTGGGTGGAGGTCGACCCGCGCCGCCTGGCGGACGGGAACCTGGTCGCCAACGGCGCCACGGACCCGTTGACGGCGGCCGAGCTGCTGCGCGGCGCCACGGCGGTGCGGTACGCGGGCGCGGGGGCGGCCGAGGGCGAGCCGGTCCGGCGCTACACGGGCACCACGGACGTGGCGGCCGCCGCCCGCTCGGCCACCGGGCGCACCCGCGAACAGCTCGCCGCCGCGGCGCGGGGCTTCCCCTCGGACGCCGTGCCCTTCGAGGTGTGGCTGGACGCCGCGGGCCGCCCCCGCCTGCTGCGCTACACCTTCGCCTTCTCCGGTGCCGGTGGTGCCGACGGCGGCGCACGTGGCGGCAGTGCGGGCGGTGCCGGCGGTGCGGGCGGTGCCGGCGGTGCGGGTGCGGTCGGCGGTGCTCCGGGGGAGGGCGGCGGTGGGCCGGTGGAGGTGGTCTCCACGACCGAGCTGCACGGGTTCGGGCGCCGGGTCGCCGTACGGCTGCCGCCGCCCGGGGACGTCTACACCGGCGCCATCGCGGTCCCGGGCCAGCGGCCGTAGCGCCCCGGCCGCGGCGGCCCGGGCAGGCGGTGCGGCCGCGGTGCGGGGTGCGTGAGTCGGCAAGTGCCCTGTGCGGCCGGGCGGATCGTCCTACTCTGGGGCGATGCGGGTGAGCGGCCGGGTGGCTCCTGCGCGGGAGCGCCCACCGTTCGTGGCCCAGCGGCGAGGAGGTGGCCAGGATGCCGAGGGAAGCGGCGGCCCAGGAGCGGGAGGCGCTCGCGGAGATCGAGCTCTACGGGGAACTGATGATCGCGGCGTCCGCGGCGCCGGAGGAGCGGCTCAGCGCGGACCGCATAGACGAGGTGCTCGGCACCCGGACCCCGGTGCGGGACGGGTGAGTCCTGCCACACGGGCGCCGGTGGGCCGCATGTTTTCGGCCAGTCGCCGACGCGCGGCGAGACCCGGCCGGACGCGGCGGTGTGCGCGGGATTGTCTGGTTGGTCCGGCTCAGGTGCGCAGGAGGCGGGCGATCGCGGCCGTGGCTTCCGCCACCTTGGCCTCCATCTCCTCGCCGCCGTCCAGCGCGGCGGCGGCCACGCAGTGGCGCAGGTGCTCCTGGAGCAGTTGCAGGGCGAAGGACTGCAGGGCCTTGGTGGAGGCGGAGACCTGGGTGAGAACGTCGATGCAGTACACGTCCTCGTCCACCATGCGCTGCAGGCCCCGGATCTGGCCCTCGATGCGGCGCAGCCGCTTCAGGTGCGCGTCCTTCTCCTTGGCGTACCCGTGCGGGCCGGGCGGTGCGGCCGCCTCGCCGGGCTCGGCGGGGGCCGTCGGCGTGGGCTCCACGGTCGTCATCGTCACTCTCCCTCGTCGCCGCGGGGTCATACCCCGTGTGGGTATATTGTACCGATTGCCCCGGCGGCGCCGCGACGCCACGGAACTGCCGGTTTCGGCCCCGGTGCCCGTGGCCGCGCACGATGGGCGACACTGGTGACCGCCGGTTCGCTGTGGCCGGATGATGCGCCTAGCATCAAGCAAACTGTCGCCCGAGCACCCCCGAGGACCTGAAGTGCGCTTTCGTCTGACCCCCAGGGAGACGAGCTTCTACGACATGTTCGCAGCGTCCGCGGACAACATCGTGACCGGTTCGAAGCTCCTCATGGAACTGCTCGGGGCGGAGACCTCCGCTCGGACCGAGATCGCCGAGCGCATGCGCGCCGCCGAGCACGCGGGCGACGACGCCACGCACGCGATCTTCCACCAGCTCAACTCCTCCTTCATCACGCCGTTCGACCGCGAGGACATCTACCGCCTCGCGTCCTCGCTCGACGACATCATGGACTTCATGGAGGAGGCCGTCGACCTCGTGGTCCTCTACCAGATCGACGAACTGCCCAAGGGCGTGGACCAGCAGATCGAGGTCCTGGCGCGGGCGGCCGAGCTGACCGCCGAGGCGATGCCGCATCTGCGGACGATGGAGAACCTCACCGAGTACTGGATCGAGGTCAACCGGCTGGAGAACCAGGCCGACCAGGTCCACCGCAAGCTGCTCGCCCACCTGTTCAACGGCAAGTACGACGCCATCGAGGTGCTGAAACTCAAACAGGTGGTGGATGTGCTGGAAGAGGCCGCGGACGCGTTCGAGCACGTCGCCAACACGGTGGAGACCATCGCGGTCAAGGAGTCCTGACCGCCGTGGACACGCTCGCTCTCGTCGTCGTGGTCGGGGTCGCCCTCTTCTTCACCTACACCAACGGGTTCCACGATTCCGCCAACGCCATCGCGACGTCCATCTCCACCCGGGCGTTGACGCCGAAGGTGGCGCTCCTGATGGCCGCCGTGATGAACCTCGCGGGCGCCTTCATGGGCAGCGGCATCGCGGAGACCGTCAGCGAGGGCCTGATCGAGACGCCGAGGGGCGACCACGGGATGATCATCCTGTTCGCCGCGCTCGTCGGGGCGATCGCGTGGAACATGATCACCTGGTATTTCGGCCTGCCCTCGTCCTCCTCGCACGCCCTGTTCGGCGGCATGGTCGGCGCGGCACTGGCCGGGGCCAGCACCGTCTACTGGGACGGCGTGCTGGAGAAGATCGTCATCCCCATGTTCGTCTCCCCGCTGGTGGGGCTGGGGCTGGGGTACCTGGTGATGACGGCGATCCTGTGGGTGTTCCGCCGCACCAACCCGCACCGCGCGCAGCGCGGCTTCCGGGTCGCGCAGACCGTCTCGGCGGCGGGCATGGCACTCGGGCACGGCCTCCAGGACGCGCAGAAGACGATGGGCATCGTGGTGATGGCCCTGGTCATCGCGGACGTGGAGGACTACGGCGACCCCATTCCGGTGTGGGTGAAGGTGGCCTGCGCCGTGATGCTCTCGCTCGGCACGTACGCGGGCGGCTGGCGGATCATGCGCACCCTCGGCCGGCGCATCATCGAACTCGACCCGCCGCAGGGCTTCGCGGCGGAGACGACGGCGGCGTCCGTGATGTACGCGACGGCCTACATCTTCCACGCGCCGATCTCCACCACGCACATCATCACCTCGGCCATCATGGGCGTCGGCGCGACGCGGCGGGTGAAGGCGGTGCGGTGGGGCGTCGCGAAGAACATCGTCGCGGGGTGGTTCATCACCATGCCGGCCGCGGCCGCGGTCGCCGCGCTCGCCTACTTCGCGACCCACCTGGTGTTCGGCTAGCGGCGCGCGGACGCCGTCCGGCTGGCGGCGCGCGGACGCCGTCCGGCTGGCGTGTGCGGTACCCGCGGCGTCCGGCCCGCGCGTGCCCGCCGTGTCCCGTCTCCGCCGGGGCCGGGTCAGCGTGTGCGCGGGTCGAGGACGGTGAGGGAGGAGAACACCTCCTGGTCGTTCTGCGTGCCGCGCACGCGCACCCGCTCGCGGCCGGAGGGGTCGCGCGGCTCGGGCCGGACGTCGAGCCAGCAGGGCGCGTCGAACTCGACGTAGCGCGAGAAGGTGCTGTCGAAGTCGACCGGCAGCACGCGGCGGGGCCGGGCCTCCGCCTGCGCGGCCTGTGAGACGGCCTCCAGGAGCACCATGCCGGGCACGTGGTCGTGCGGGTGGTCGAAGAGCACCGAGTGGGCGGTGTCGGTGCGGAGCTGGTAGCGGTGCCGGGTGGCCGTCGGCGCGATGACGACGTCCCGCGGGTCCGCGCGCCCCACCAGGCTGGGGGCGACGGGGGCCGGCAGCGGCAGCGCGTTGGCGAAGGCGCGCCGGGCGTCGGCGTACTCGCGGCGCAGCCGGTCGTAGATGGCCGGCGGGTGGGTGGTGTAGCGGATCTCGGCGGTGCCCAGGGGGTCGCCGTCGCGGGTGCCGGTGACGTGCGCCGTCAGGTGGACGGAGCCGCCGCGGCGGCGGGTGACGCCGGTGTGGGTCACCCGGAGTTCCACGGCCGGGGCCCGGGCCCCGTCGCGCAGGGCGGCGGTGGTGACGGTGGAGTGGACGTACTCCCAGCCCAGGCGGTGGCCGAGCGGGATCTCGTGCACGGTGTGCGACAGGACGGCCAGCGCCTGCCGCACCGACTCGGTGAACAGCAGCGGGCTGGTGAGCCCGGAGTCCAGGGTGTAGAAGGCGTGGGCGCGGGGCCAGCTCAACGTGACGACGTGGGTGTGCGCGGACACGGTGTGCCAGGCGCGGACGAAGACCTCGGCCGGCTCCGACTTGCGCACGTAACCCCCCAGCGCCGGGTCCGGTGGCGGAGTGACGGCGGGCGTGGGCGTGCGAGCGGTGCCGGTGTCCATGCGTTCTCTCCCCGTTGGAACGTGTCAACCTGCCGTGCTGTCGACGCGTGCTGAAATGCGAAAACCTTCCGTGCTGTCAATCGGAGGGCCGCCGATCATAAAATAGAGAACACTCTTTTCTTTGTCGAGGGAGATCGGACGAGCGGTGGCCGGAAGAATGGTGAAGCAGGACCGGGCGGTGCGCACCCGCGCGGCGCTGGTGCGCGCGGGGGCGGAGGAGTTCGCCGCCAGCGGGTTCGCCGGGGCGAGCGTGGCGCGGATCGCCGTCCGGGCCGGGCTGACCCTGGGCGCGATGTACTTCCACTTCCAGAACAAGGAGGACCTCGCCCGGGAGATCGTCCGCAACCAGCCGAACCTGGTGGTGACGCCGCACGCCTCCCAGGGGCTGCAACACGCCGTCGACATCACGCTGACCTGGGCCTGCCGTCTCCTGGACGACCCGGTGCTGCTGGCCGGGGCCCGCCTGGTCATGGACCAGGAGCACTTCATCGACCCGGCGGAGAACTCGCACCGGCAGTGGGCCGACGTGCTCGCCCGCGACCTGCACGTCGCGGACCGCAGGCGCGAGTTGCGTGCGGGCGTCGACGTGGACGCGATGGCCCGGCTGCTGGTGAACGCCTGTACGGGGGCGCAGATGCACGCCAGGATGGAGTCCGGCCACCAGGACCTGCCGCAGCGCGTCGCGGAGACCTGGCGCTGCCTGCTCCCCGCGCTGGCGGTGCCGAGCGTGATCAGACGGCTGGAGTTCGGCGAGGAGCGCGGGAGGTGCGCCTGATGGAACGGGCGGTGGAACCGGCGGCGGAGCCGGTGGCGGAACCGGTGGCGGGGCCCGGCGGGCGGCCGCGGATCGTCGTGACGGGGGCGACCGGCGCCGTGGGCCGCCACGTCGCGCGGCTGCTGGCGCCGGTGGCCCGGACCCGGCTGGTGGTGCGCGATCCGGCCAGGGCGGCGGATCTCCGGCTGCCGGGCGAGGTCGCGGTCGCGGACTACCGGGACGCGCCGGCGCTGGAGCGCGCGATGGCGGGGGCCGACGCCGTCTTCGTCGTGACGGCCGACCCGATGCGCCCCGCCGACGACGAGAACATCCTGGCCGCGGCGCGCTCGGCCGGGGCCCGGCACGCGGTCCGCCTCTCCTGGCTGGCGGTGGCGGACCCGGGCGCCGACGACCTGATCGCGCGCTGGAACCGGAACGGGGAGCGCCTGCTGCACGCCTCCGGCCTGTCCTGGACGGTGCTGCGGATGCGCACCCCCATGTCCAACGCGCTCTCCTGGGCCGCCTCCGTGCGGGCGGAGGGCGTGGTGCGGGCGCTGGGCGGCACCGCGCGCACCGCCTGCGTCGACCCCCGGGACGTCGCGGCGGTCGCGGTGCGGGCGCTGACCGAGCCGGGGCACGCGGGCCGCACCTACGCGCTGACCGGGCCGGAGCCGCTGTCCGCCCGGGAGCAGACGCGGGTGCTGTCCCGGGTGCTGGACCGGCCGCTGCGCTTCGAGGAGCTGACGGCGGAGCAGGCGCTGCGGCGGTGGCGCGCGCGGCTGCCCGAGCCGGTGGCGCAGGCGCTGCTGGAGGCGGCGCGGCGGCGTGGTGCGGGGGAGGCCGCCGCGGTGGCGCACACCGTGGCCGAGGTCACCGGGGAACCGGCGACGCCGTTCGAGACGTGGGCGAAGGAGCACGCGGAGCACTTCTGAGCCCGGCGGCTCGGTGCGCCGCCGGGGCGCCGCGGCCGAGGGCCGTCCGCCTCGGCGGCGCGGGGCGGCTGGCGTGGCCCGGGCCCGGTGGGGGCCGCGGGGAAGGCGTTCGACGAAGGGTGAGGGTGCTGTGCTGAGCGGCAAGACGGTGATGGTCACGGGGGCGTCCAGCGGCATCGGCGCGGCGGCGGCCCGGCTGCTGGCCGCCGAGGGCGCGGCGGTGGTGGTGATGGCGCGGCGCGCCGACCGCCTGCGGGAGCTGGTGGAGTCCGTCACCGCCTCCGGCGGGCGGGCGGTGGCGGCGGCGGGCGACGTCTGTTCCCCCGCCGACGTGGCGCGCGCGGTGTCGGTGGCGGTGGAGACCTTCGGCTCGCTGGACGCGGCCTTCAACAACGCCGGGTGGGGGACGCTGGGCACGCCGCTGCACGCGATGGACGACGCGGACTACGACCGGATCATGGACGTCAACGTGCGCGGGGTGTGGAACTGCCTGCGGCAGCAGATACCGGTGATGCTGCGCCAGGGCCGGGGCGGGTCCATCGTCAACACCTCCAGCACGGCGGGGCTGTTCGCCACCGGCGCGGCCGCGCCGTACGTGGCGGCCAAGCACGCGGTGGCCGGGCTCACCAAGGCCGCGGCCGCCGAGTACGGCGCGCGGGGCATCCGGGTCAACGCGCTGATGGTGGGCAGCACGCGCACCGAGATGCTGGCGGACGCCGCCACGCGGGTGCCGGGTCTTGAGGAGCACGCCGTGGCGCGGGCGATACAGCGGCGCCTCGCCGACCCGGAGGAGGTCGCGCAGGCGGTGGTGTGGCTGTGCAGCGACCGCGCCTCCTTCGTCACCGGCGCCTCGGTGCCGGTGGACGGCGGCTGCAGCGCCGTGTGACGGCCGCGCGCGGCCGGTGACGGGCCCGCACGCCGCCGACCGCCGGTTGGTCAGTCCGGGGGGCGGCGGCGCGCGGGGGTCGGGGGCCGACGGAGTGGGGGGCGCTGCCGCGCGCACGGCGCGGGCGGGGGCGGGGGCGCGGCGTGCGCGGTGCGGGCATACGTCCCCCTGGTCGGCAGCGTCCGTCGGCAGCGGAAAGATAGCATTCTTTTTTTTCTGAGGGCACCCCGCCGACGCCCCGCTCCCGTCCGGCACGCCGCTTCCGCCGCGTACGCCGCCCGGCGGGACGGGGCCGGGGCCGGGGCCGGGGGCCGGGGGCGCCGTCCCGAAGGGTTCCGCCTCCCCGGCCGGGCGCGGAATGGGGCGGGCCCGCCTCCGGGGCAACGGAGGCGGGCCCTTTCGTCCTGCGGTGGCACCGCCATGCAGCACCGCAGACGTCTGCTCAGCCGAAGCGGCCGGAGATGTAGTCCTCGGTGGCCTGCACCGAGGGGTTGGAGAAGATGCGCTCGGTGTCGTCGATCTCGATGAGCTTGCCGGGCTGCCCGATCGCCGCGAGGTTGAAGAACGCGGTGCGGTCGGAGACGCGCGCGGCCTGCTGCATGTTGTGGGTGACGATGACGATCGTGTACTGCTCCTTGAGCTCCCCGATCAGGTCCTCGATGGCGATCGTGGAGATCGGGTCGAGTGCGGAGCAGGGCTCGTCCATCAGCAGCACCTGCGGTTCGACGGCGATGGCGCGGGCGATGCACAGCCGCTGCTGCTGCCCGCCGGAGAGGCCGGAGCCGGGCTTGTTGAGCCGGTCCTTGACCTCGTTCCACAGGTTCGCGCCGCGCAGCGACTTCTCGACGACGCCGTCGAGCTCGCTCTTGCGGTACGCGCCGTTCAGCCGCAGTCCTGCCGCGACGTTGTCGTAGATGGACATCGTCGGGAACGGGTTCGGCCGCTGGAAGACCATGCCGATGGTGCGCCGGACGGCGACGGGGTCGACGCCGGGTCCGTACAGGGACTCGTCGTCCAGCAGCACCTTGCCCTCGACGCGGCCGCCGGGGGTGACCTCGTGCATGCGGTTCAGGGTGCGCAGGAAGGTGGACTTGCCGCAGCCGGAGGGGCCGATGAAGGCGGTCACCGAACGGGGTTCGACGGTCATCGAGATGTCCTCGATGGCCTTGTGGGAGCCGTAGTAGGCGGTGAGGCCGCTGACGTCGATGCGCTTGGCCATGTCAGATCACTTCTCTTCTGGTGCTTCGTCTACGTCGTGGGTCCGCCGGGATCAGCGACCGGCCTTGGGGGCCTTCCAGCGGGCGATGCCGCGGGCCAGCAGGTTGAGCAGCATCACGAGACCGATCAGCACGAGCGCGGCGGCCCAGGCCCGGTCGTACGCGTACTGGTTGCCGGCCTTGAACTGCTGCCAGATGAAGTACGGCAGCGAGGACTGCGGCCCCTCGAACGGGTTGTTGTTGATCGACGCGGCGCCGAACACCAGCAGCATCACCGGTGCGGTCTCGCCCGCGATGCGGGCGACGGCGAGCATGACGCCGGTGGTGATGCCGCCGATCGCGGTGGGCAGCACCACCTTGAGGATCGTCCGCCACTTGGGCACGCCCAGGGCGAGGGAGGCCTCGCGCAGCTCGTTCGGGACGAGCTTGAGCATCTCCTCGGTGGAGCGCACGACGATCGGCATCATCAGGATGGCCAGCGCCATGGCGCCCGCCCAGCCGGAGTAGCCGAAGTCCAGCAGGATGATCCAGAAGCTGAGGACGAACAGGCCGGCCACGATCGAGGGGATGCCGGTCATGACGTCGACGAAGAAGGTCACGGCGCGGGCCAGCTTGCCGCCGCCGTACTCGACCAGGTAGATCGCCGTCAGCAGGCCGATCGGGGCGGCGATCAGCGCCGCCAGGCCGACCTGCTGCACGGTGCCGATGAGGGCGTGGTAGACGCCGCCGCCGGGCTGGAGGTCGCGCAGGCCGCTCATCGAGTGCGTCAGGAAGTAGCCGTCGAGCAGCCCGATGCCGCGGACGACCGTCTCCCACACCAGGGAGGCGAGCGGGACGAGGGCGGCGATGAAGCAGACCCACACCAGGCTGGTCGCCAGCCGGTCCCGGGCCTGGCGGACGCCTTCGACGGCGGTGGTGAGGGCGAAGGTGATCCCCACGAACAGCAGCGCGGCGATCAGGCCCCACTGGGCCTTGCTGCTCAGGTCGGCGACCAGGCCGACGGCGCTGCCCAGCGCGGCGGAGAGCACGGCGATGCCCAGCGGCGCCCAGCGCGGCAGGCGGGCGTGGCGCAGGGAGTCGGACCCGCGGTCGGCGGAGTCGACGGGGGAGGTGTCCAAGACGGCGTTGCTCATGCGTTGGCCCCCGAGTACTCCTTGCGGCGAGCGATGATCATGCGGGCGCCGCCGTTCACCACCAGGGTGATGACGAACAGCACCAGGCCGGAGGCGATGAGGGCGTCGCGCCCGACGTCCCCGGCCTCGTTGAAGCCGGCGGCGATGTTCTGGGCGAAGGTGCCGCCGCCCGGGTCGAGCAGGCTGAGCTTGATGACGAAGCTGGGCGAGAGCACGGTGGCCACCGCCATCGTCTCGCCCAGCGCGCGCCCCAGCCCGAGCATCGAGGCGCTGATGACGCCGGAGCGGCCGAACGGCAGCACCGACATGCGGATGACCTCCCACCGGGTCGCGCCCAGCGCGAGCGCGGCCTCCTCGTGCATCTTGGGCACCTGGAGGAAGACCTCGCGGGAGACGTTGGTGACGATCGGCAGGATCATGATCGCCAGCACGATGCCGACGGTGAACAGCGAGCGGGCGGCTCCGCCGGAGTAGTCGAAGACGCCCGTCCAGCCCAGGTAGTCGTCCATCCAGTAGAACAGCCCCGACAGGTGCGGCACCAGGAAGAGCGCGCCCCACAGGCCGTAGACGATGGACGGCACGGCCGCCAGCAGGTCGATGACGTACCCGAGCGGGGTGGCCAGCCTGCGCGGGGCGTAGTGCGAGATGAACAGCGCGATGCCGACGGCGATCGGCACGGCCAGCGCCATGGCGATCACCGAGCTGACCACCGTGCCGAAGGCGAGGACGGCGATGCCGAAGACGGGCGGGTCGGCGTTGGCGTTCCAGTCGAAGGTGGTGAAGAAGTTGCCCTCGTTGACGGCGAGCGCGTTGGCCGTCCGCCAGGTCAGGAAGGCCGCGATGGCGGCCATGATGACCAGCAGCGCGATGCCGGAGCCCCGGGAGAGGCCCAGGAAGATCCGGTCACCGCGGTGGCGGGCGGACTTCGAGGGCTTCGGCGCCTGGGGCGGCAGCTCCTGCTGTGGGGGCGGGGCGATGGTGTCGGCTATTTTCATGATCTCTCCGGTCTGGTGCGGGGCCGGCCGCTGAGCGGGGCCGGTCCCTGGCGGCGGTGCACCGGATGGTTGACGAGCGGCTGCACGGGGCGGGACACGCCTGAGCCGGTGCGGCCCCCTTGGGCTGGGGAGCCGCACCGGCGTCAGGTCAGGAGAGGGAGTCGATCTTCTCGCGCACCTTGGTGATGACCTCGTCGGGGATCGGGGCGTACTCGATCTCGGCGAGCTGGTCCTGGCCCTCCTCGCTCGCGGCGTAGGTCAGGAAGGACTTCATCGCCTCCAGCTTGTCGGGCTTGTTGCCCTTGTCGCAGGCGATCTCGTAGGTGACGAGGATGATCGGGTAGGCGCCCTCCTCCTTCGTCGAGTAGTCCAGCTCCATGGCCAGGTCGCCGTCGGTGCCGACGATCTTGCCGGCGGCGATACCGGTGGAGGAGTTCTCGACGGTGGCCTCGACGGGCGCGCCGGCGCCGGTGTCCAGCTTGACGGTGTCGATGTCGTTGCCGGTGGCGTAGGAGAGCTCGAAGTAGCCGATCGCGCCGTCGGTCTGCGCGACGTTGGTGGCCACGCCCGCGGAGCCGTTGGCCGACTGGCCGCCCTTGGCCGCCCAGGCCTTGGCCGGCTCGTACGGCCACTCCTCGGGAGCGGCCTCGTTGAGGTAGGTGGTGAAGTTGTCCGTGGTGCCGGACTCGTCCGAGCGGTGGAACGCCTGGATCTTGGTGGCGGGCAGTTCCACGTCCGGGTTCAGCTTCTTGATCGCCTCGTCGTCCCACTGCGTGATCTTCGTGTCGAAGATCTTCGCGATGGTGGGCGCGTCCAGGACGAGCTCCTCCACGCCGGAGAGGTTGTAGCCGATGGCCACCGGGCCGCCGACCATCGGCAGGTTGATCGCCTTGCCGCCCTCGCAGACCTCCTTGGACTGCTCGACCTCGTCCTCCTTGAGGGCGGAGTCGGAGCCGGCGAAGGCGGTCTTGCCCTGCAGGAACTCCTGGATGCCGGCGCCGGAGCCCGTCGGGTTGTAGTTGACCTTGGTGTCCGGGCAGGCCCGCTGGTAGTTCTGCACCCAGGCGTCGACGGCGTTCTTCTGGGCGCTGGAACCCGAGGCCAGCAGGTTGCCCTCCCCCTGGCACTCGATGTTGCCCGAGGCGGCGCTCTCCGGGCTGTCCCCGCCCTGCGTGGTGTTGTCGTCCGAGCCGCAGGCGGACAGGACCAGAGCACTGGTGACCGCCAGCGCGCCGACGGACAGGGCGCGAAGCCGGTTCGTGCGCTGAAGCTTCACTTCGGTTCAGTTCCTTCCTGAGCCCGCCGGTGGGGGGATCGGCAAGCGATGGAGTGTGGAGTCTCTCTTGATCAGCTATGGGGGTGAACCCTGCGCCTCGCGAGGTGGCACACCCTCCGTACGGCCGAAATTAGGCAGGACAGGTGAAGCGCCCGACCGTCGAGAGTGAACGGGAGGTGAACCTCGCCCGGCAGAGCGGTGTCCGTGTTCGTCCCGTATTCCGGTCGTTGCCGGGGCGTGACCCTGTTACCACGGGTAGGGCCGTGGCATGATCTCGTGAGGTGCCCGCCGCAGGGGGAGGAAGCGCTGGTGATACGCAGGGGACGCGCCCGGACGGCGCTGTGCGTGCTGGGTGTGCTGGGTCTGCTGGCCGTGCCGGGCCCCGCCCACGCGGACCCGGCGCCCGCGCCGGGCGCTCCGGGCACCCCGGCCGCTTCGGCCCCTCCGGCTACTCCGGCCGCTCCCGCGCCGTCGGCGGAGGCCGAGCCGACGGGCGAGCCCGCGCCGCCGGACGCGTTCCGTGGCGCCCCCTCGGACGGGGCCCCGGCGGCGCCGTCCGACCCGGCGGCGCCCCCGGCCCCCGGCCCGGAGGGCGGCGCGCCGTCCGCGGCCGCCGACCTGGAGGCCGTGCGCCAGCGGATCGAGGACCTGCACGACGAGGCCGGGTCGGCCACCGACGCCTACAACGCCGCGGTCGGACGCGTCGCGGAGCAGGAGGAGGCCGTCGCGGACCTGGACCGCCGCATCGAGCGCAACGAGGAGAGCCTGCGCACCCTGCGCGACCAGGCCGGCGCCATGGCCCGCGCCCAGTACCGGGGCGGCGGCCTCCCGGCCGGCGCGCGGCTCGCCCTGGGCGACGACCCGGAGCGGTTCCTGCACTCGCTCAGCCTGTTCCACAAGGGCCAGCGCGCCGCCCTCGGCGTCCTGGGGGACCTGGACCGCGTCGGCGCGGAGCTGGGCGACGACGCCGAGGAGGCCGCGCGCACCATGGCGGCCCTGGAGGCCACCCGCACCCGGCGGGCCGAGGCCAGGGAGCGGATCGAGGCCCGGCTGGAGGAGGCCCGCGCACTGGAGTCCGAGCTCGCCGCGGACGAGCGCGAGCGGCTGCGCGAGCTGGAGGAGCGCACCGCCCGGCAGCGTCAGCTCCGGTGGCTGCGCACCGGGGTGCTCGACGAGATCGGGGACCGGGCGAGCGAGGCCGGCCAGCGGGCCATCGCGTACGCCACCCAGCAGCTCGGCAAGGACTACGAGTGGGGCGCGGAGGGCCCGGACACCTTCGACTGCTCGGGCCTCACCCAGCGCGCCTGGGAAGCCGCGGGCCGGGCCATCCCGCGCACGTCGCAGGAGCAGTGGCGGCGGCTGCCCCGCGTCGCCGTGGCGGACATGCGCCCCGGCGACCTGATCGTCTACAAGGAGGACGCCAGCCACGTCGGCCTCTACATCGGCGACGGCGAGATGGTGCACGCCCCGCGCACCGGCCGCCAGATCCGGGTGGAGGGCGCGGGCGCCCTGCCCATCCTCGGCGTCGTCCGCCCGGACGCGTGACGGCCCGCCCGCGCGGCCGGGCGGTCCGTGGCGCTCCGCCGGACGCGTGACGGCCCGCCCGCGCGGCCGGGCGTCCCGGCAGGCGGACGCGCGGCGGTGCGCGCCCGGGCTGTGATCCACGGCATACGCGGGGCCCGCGGGGGCGCGAGGCGTTCCGCACGGGCCCCCGGGGCGGCTAAGGTCACCTGCGGCGGCGAACGCCCTCGGGGGAGAGGGAAGAGGACGACGTGATGCCCGTACCCGTGGGCGAAGGGCGCGAGAGCGCGCCGCGGACGGCGCAGGCGGTCGTGCCGCGGCAGGCGGGCACGCTGCTCGTCATCGCCCCCGACCCCGCCCGGGCGCCGCTGCCGGAGCTGAGCGACGCCCAGGGCGTGCGCTTCCGCGTCCGCACCGCGCGCAATCTCACCGAGGCCGAGCGGCTGTTCACCGACGACGTCGACTGCATCCTGCTCGACCTCGCGCTGGCCGGGAACCAGGCGCAGGACCTGCTGCGCCAGGTGCTGCGCCTCGCCCCCGGGCACGCCGTGCTCGTCCTGGCCGGCGAGGACGACGCCGAGCGGGCCGCCGAGGCGGTGCGCTTCGGCGCGCAGGACTACCTCTGCCGCGACGAGCTTGACGCGCGTCAACTGGGCCGGGCCATCCGCTACGCCGTGGAGCGCAAGCAGGCCGACCGCGCGCAGCGCCAGCTCACCGAGTCCCGGCTGCGGGCCCAGGAGAACGCCCGGCTGGAGCGCGGGCTGCTGCCCACGCCGCTGCTGGCGGGCAGCCCGCTGCGGTTCGCCGCCCGCTACCGCCCCGGCCGCTCCCGCGCCCTGCTGGGCGGCGACTTCTACGACACCGTGCGCACCGCCGACGGCACCGTCCACGCCATGATCGGCGACGTCTGCGGACACGGCCCGGACGAGGCCGCGCTCGGCGTGGAGCTGCGCATCGCCTGGCGCGCGCTGATCCTCGCGGGCCTGTGTGGGGACGAGCTGCTGGCCACGCTCCAGCGGGTGCTGGAGCACGAGCGCGACAGCGACGAGCTGTTCGCCACGCTGTGCATGGTCGACATCGCCCCGGACGGCCGGCGCGCCGGGGTGTGCCTGGCCGGGCACCCGGCGCCGCTGGTGGCCCGCCCCGACGCGGCGCCGCGCCTGCTGCCGCAGACCGGCGCCGGGCCCGCGCTCGGCCTGCTCCCGCGCGCCCGCTGGGCCCGCACGGGCGTCGAGCTGGGCGGCGCGTGGAGCCTGATGCTCTACACCGACGGGCTGATCGAGGGCCGCACGGCCGCCGACTCGCGGGAACGGCTCGGCCAGGAGGGCATGCTCCGGCTGGTGGGCCGGGGCCTGGCGGCCGGGGTCACGGGCGAGGCGCTGCTGGACGCCGTCCTCGCCGACGCCCGCGACCTCAACGGCGAGGAGCTCGCCGACGACGTGGCGGTCGTGCTGCTGGACCGCGGCTGACCCGCGCGCCGCTCGCGCTGGCACGCGGCGGTGTGGCGGGCGCGGTACCGCTGGCGCGGCCGGCGCGGTACGCCGGCGCGACGCGGCCGGAGGGGGCGGGGTGCGGCCCGGGTGCCGGCGGCGAGTGGGCCGAGCGGGCGCTCAGCCGCCGTCCGGCCCGGGTCCGGGCGCCGCCCGGCCTCCGCTCAGCGTCCGCCGTTGTACGGACCGTACGGTCCGTCGCTGCTGCTGCCCCGGTACCCGCCGCCCCGTCCACCGCGTCCGCCGGTCACCTGGATCAGCGCCGGACGTACGTCGACCAGGTACACGATGTTCGCGATCACGACGACGATCGTGAGCAGGAAGCCCAGACCCGGTACCCCGACGAGGTGCACCGCGACGCCGACGCCCAGCAGGATCAGCCAGAAGTTCTTCGTGTTCTTGTCCGCCGCGCGGAAGGCGTCCTCGCGGCGCAGCACGGCGTCCACGAAGCAGAAGACGGCCAGCACCAGGAGGCCGATGTACACCAGCGACATCAGGGTGGTGAATCCGGACAGAATCACGCTGCTCATCCTCCTGGGTCAATGCCGTCCCGGCAGCCCACGCTACCGGCACGGGGGCCGGGCGGGTAACCGCGCACGGGGCGTGCCCGGCCGTGCCGTCCGCCACAGCGGTGCCGGCCGTCAGGAGGCCGGCGGCGGCGTGTTCCGGCGGGGGCCCGAGGGCTTGGCGTCGGCGGAGCCCTTGGCCGCGCCGCCCGCGGGCTTCGCGGTGGCGCTCTTCGCGGTGCCCTTGGCCGCCGACCCCTTGGCGCCGGACGCCTTCCGTTCCGAGGCCGCCGTCGAGGCCGCCTCCGAGGTCGCCGCGGAACCGGACGGCTCCGCCTTCCCGGTCTTCGCCGCCTCGGTCTTCGCGGCCTCGGTGTCCGCCGTCCCGCTCCGTGCCTCCTCGGCCGCGGGCTCCTCGACGCTCACCGGCTCGCGCTCCACCGTCGCCTCGTAGCCGAAGCCGCCGACGCCCTCCTCGCCGTCGGCGCGGCCGCGCCAGCCCTCGACGACGACCTTGCCCTGCTCGGCGAGCGCGTCGTAGCCCTCCTTGGCCTTCACCGCGGCCTCGGCGGCGTAGCCGACGCCCTGAAGCGCGAAGGTCTGGGCCTGCTCGCGCCACTTGCGCACGTCGGAGTCGAGCGAGGCGAGGACCTCCTGCACCCGGGTCTGCATCGCCCTGGTGTCGGTGTCGCGCAGCTTGGCGATCCGCTCGGGCGCCTCGGTGCGCAGCTTCTCGATGACCCCGGCGGCGAAGTACAGCGGCGTCGGGTCGGTCAGGACCTTGCGGAAGTCGGTGTTGGTCGGCATGTGCGTCCCTTTCGACGTCTCAGGGGGCGGCGTCGGTCACGCCGCCGCCGTCGTTCTGCGCACGGAACGACGCGTAGATCTGGAGCAGCGCCTGCCTCTGCTGTTCGGTGAGCGACGGGTCGGCCAGGATCGCGGCCGCCACGTCGATCTCCGCCCCGGCCCGCTCCTCCAGCATCCCCGCGCGCACGTACAGCGTCTCCGCCGAGATCCGCAGCGCCTTGGCCAACTGCTGCAGGATCTCGGCGCTGGGCTTGCGCAGCCCGCGCTCGATCTGGCTCAGGTACGGGTTCGAGACCCCGGCCGCCTCGGCGAGCTGCCGCAGCGAGAGCTGCGCGTTGCGCCGCTGCTCGCGCAGGAACTCCCCGATACCGCCCGGACCCAGCGAACCCATGCCCCCACCGTGCCCCACCCCGCTAACAATTGCAAGCACCCCGCTTGCAACCGTGTCGCCCGCCCGCCGGGACGCCCGGTCACGCGAGGACCTGTCGCGCGTCCTGGTGACGCGAGGGGGCGTGTGTCCCGGCTGCTGCGCAAGCGCGGACCGGCCGTGCGCGGCTTCCGGCCTCCGGCCCCGCGAACCTCGGACGTGCGCTCTGACGGGCATGGTCCGGCGGGTCCGCCAGGACTGCGGGTTGTGGGTGCGGCACGACGCCGCCGTGACCGCGTGCGGCTACGGGCGGCACCGCCCCGTGGGCTCCTGCCGGCTGGAGCTGGTCGCATGAGCGCCAGCCCCAGCGGACGGGCGTTCGTGGACGGAGCCCCGGACAGGAGCGCCGCGTACGCCTCGCCGCACGGATGGCCGACGTTCTACGCCGAGCCGGGATCACCGAACGCAACGGCGTGCCTGTCCGTCGCCTCCCCGCGTCCCGCGGTGACGAAGGTCGGGGCGTCCTCCTGACCGACCGGACGCCCTACGAGCCCCCGCCTGTCTGCCTGTCCTTGATGCTCTCGCCCGCCGCGCGGCGGACCACCAGGCCGCGTGACCATACGCTCCGCCATGCCTCCCGCCCCGGAAGCGTGGCAGGGTCGTCTTCTCCGTGTGCTTCGCACGCGGCGAAGCCCCACCATGCAGGGCACGATGGGGCAGCCTCTTGGCCGTGCGCGTATTCGGCCGGGGGCTCAGACGTTGCCCACCTGTCCGGCCTTGACGCCCGCCACGAACGTAGCGAAGGCTGCGGCGGGGACGTGCAGCACCGGACCAGCCGTGTCCTTGGAGTCACGGACAGGGACGACGCCACGGGACGCGGCAAGGTTGGCCGCAACCTCCACGCAGTCGCCGCCGTTGCCGCTGTAGGAGGACTTGAACCAACGGGGGGATTCGGTCGTCAAGGGGTGCCCTTTCGAAACTGATTGATCATGGCCACAGACGCTGCTGGAGACAGTGCCTCGCCCTGAAGTTGATGGTATGCCGTCAGCATGGGCAGCACGGACGTGCTGTCTCGGTCCAAGTGCCCCTGCGTCTGTGACTCGGCGTAGCAGAGCACGGAGCGGTCCGCAAGAGTGAGTAGGTTGACCGGAAGGTTGAAGGCACGCCGGGCGCCGAGGTCGGACGGCGCGACCTGGATGATCCAGTTCGGACGGGCGGCGACTTCGACGAGACGCTGAAGCTGCGCGTCCATGACCTCTGCGCCTCCAACTGCGTGGCGGAGACAGCTTTCATCCATGACGACGAACACCATAGGCGGCCGAGACCGCATTAGAGCTGCTTGGCGCTCCGCTAGGAACGAGACACGTTCCGCCGCCTGTTCGGGCGTGATGGCGCCACGCTCCACATGGCCGTCTTCTTGAGCCTGCGCGTACTCCGATGTCTGCAACAGTCCGGGGATGATCCCAACGTTGTAGAGCCGGATTTCAACCGCTCGCCCTTCATGTGTGACGTACTCGGGGAATCCCTGCAACAAGACTCCATGCTCGATCTCCCCCCACTCGCGTTCGAAGGAATCGGCCGTGCCTTCGAGTCCGAGCACGGAGTCAACAGCCGCCGAAAAGCGCCGAGTCGGCGGTTTGCGTCCGGTTTCCACCCCCGATACGTGCCGTCCGGAGTACCCGATCCGTGCGCCTAGATCATCTTGCAGCCATCCCCGCGATTCTCGCGCGCTGCGCAAACGCGCACCGTACGCCGCTTCCGGGCTTTCCGCGGGGTTCAACTCCTTGCGGTTTACCAATGTGTTCTCCGCCCGTGGAACGTTGATTGGCTGCCGACTGTAGGCCACGCTGGGCCGCCTTGGTAGTGGAGTCACTACGGAGAGGAGCGGTCGTGCCTGCGCAGAATCTTCCCGCAGACGGACTCACCCACGTACCGAAGCCCGGCACGCTGGTGGTGGACACCCACCGGGGCCAGGTCGCGGAGTTCCGCGGCGTCGCCGGGCCGTATTGGTCGCTACGCCCGGTCTGCGGCGGCGCCGAGTGGGACGCGGAACCCGCGCACGTTCGCCCCGCCGAGCCGATAGAGCGCCTGCGTGCCGAAGTGGCCCGAGCGAACGCCCGAGCTCGCGGGGAGCTGCTGTGACCACAGCGGCCCGTCGCGTGTTCCGGTACGTCAACTGGACGTTGCGGCCCGACCAGGACGACGACGCCCCGCCGCTCGCCTACGCCTTCCGGTGCCTGACACTCCGGGACGACGGCACCGAGTGCGACGCGCGCTCCAAGACGAGCACCGATCCGGCCGAGCCGCAGGAGTGGGCGTTCGGCCACATGCGCGAGCACCCGGACCACGTCAGTTTCGCCGAGGTCATCGAACGCCCGTGGGTCATGTGGCGGGGTGGGGCCGTATGAGCGGCCGACCGGTTCCGGCGGGCTACCGGTGTGAAGTGCTCGCCGAAGGGCTCGTGTACGGCACGGGCGAGACCGCGCCCTACGTCTTGGGGACGTTCCAGACCATTTCCCCGGTGCTCGCTCTTCGGTGGCTGCGCGGGGAGGCACGGCGCATCGCGGACCGACTCGACCCCGACCCGCAGCGTTCGGCGTGGGTGCGGCCGACCATGCGCAGAGCCGTCGTGCCCGTCCCCGACTGTCCCGCAGAACTCCGTGCGTGGGCCGCTGGGCCGGAGGGGCCACGGGCAGCACGTGAGCACCTCAAGGCCGGGCACCCGCTGTTCGCCGCGTTCACGGATGAGGACTGTACGTACACCCTGTCTGCCTGGCCGGTGCGGCTGCCCGCCGACGAGCCCGACCAGGTGCCGCCCGAGCCGGCAGCCCACCGAACCGGCGGACCGTCGCACTCCCTGTACGTCCTCGCCGCGGTCCCGAGGACGTGGCGCGCTGATACTCCCGCCCCCGCCACATAGGACCCGAACCAGGACAGCGCGGGTCCGCGATCCGCTCTGTGGCAGGGGGCGGGGTCCACACCCGGTCGGCCGTCGTGCGTGAGGGTCTGGCGGCCGACCGGTGCTGTAGGAGCACGACGAGCACCACGCTCACCGCGACAACCGACTACACAGGAGGAACGCAGCATGAGCACCGCAGCGGCTACACCCGTCCCCTTCGGGGTCCGGCACCTTGTATCACCGGCGCCGACGCACGGCGAAGCGCCCGTCATCACGTACAGCGAAGGGCTTCAGCTCAACGTGTCAGCCGAAGGCAACCCGTGGCACGCGCTCACGGCGGAGATGCCGGAGACGCAGACGGAGACCAGCAACGGCGACGGTAACGCACCGGGCTCCGACAGCGGGACCGACCTGTACTGACATGCGATCGATCCTCATCCTGACCGGCCGGGACGACCTCACGGCCGACGCGGTGGTTGAGGAGCTGGTGACACGCGGGGAACACGTCGTCAGGTACGACACTGCCGACTTTCCCACCGCTTCCCGTCTGGCCGTCTCCCTCACCGGGGACGGCTGGACGGGATCTCTCGCCGGCTCCCGCACGGTACGCCTGGAATCCGTCAAGTCGGTGTGGTGGCGTCGCCCCAACGAGTTCCGCACCCCCGACAACTGGCCCGGACACGCTCGCGCGCTCGCGGTCTCGGAAGCACGCTCCGGGCTGCTGGGCGTGCTCGGCTCGCTGCCCGTCCGATGGATCAACCATCCGAGCAAGGATGCCGCCGCGAACTACAAGCCCGTTCAACTCGCCGTGGCCGCCCGCTGCGGACTGCACGTGCCCCGCTCCGTGATTACGTCGGAACCCGAGCACGCCCGCACGTTCATGGGGGACGACGCGGTCGTCTACAAGGGGCTCGGCGGGGGTGTGCTCGGCCCGGAGGGGAGCCGGCAGTTCCTTCCCGTGGCGCTCGTTTCCGCGGACGAGGTGGACGACGGAGTGCGCGGCACCGCGCACCTGTTCCAAGAGCGCGTGGACAAGGCGTACGAAGTGCGCTTGACCGTGATCGGGGAGCGCGTGTTCCCCGTCGCCATCCACACCGACAGCGAAGCCGCGCGGCTCGACTGGCGGACGGACTACCGGTCCCACCGGTACGAAGTGGTCGACATGCCCCCGGCGGTCGAACAGGGGGTGCGTCAACTCATGGACCGGCTCGGCTTGTATTTCGGCGCGCTGGACTTCGCCGTCACGCCGGGCGGACGTTGGGTGTTCTTCGAGGTGAATCCCAACGGTCAATGGCACTGGCTCGCTGTTCGGGCCGGTGTGCCGCTCGTGGAAGCCATGGCCGATGCCCTGCAAGGAGACACAGCATGACCGAAGCGCCCCCCTGGACCGGAGCCGCCAAAGCGCTCGCCGACAAGGTGACGGCCGAAGCCCCCGCGTGGCATGACGCCGTGAGCAACACCCCCCGCCACCGGCTTGTCCCGCGCTGGTGGCAGCGCATCCCCGACAGTCCCACGCAGGAATGGGAGTTGGCTGACCTCCCCGAAAACTCCCCCGAGCGCCTGCACGCCGCGTACACGGACGAGACGCTGGTAACCCGTGTCGGCCCCACGCACGCCGACCACGCCACCCCCGGCGAGCACGGCAAGGGCGACCCAACGTCGTCGTCCACCCTGCCGGGACTCATCGTGTCCATGGCGCACCGACTCGACGCGAAGCCCGGCCACCATGTGTTGGACGTGGGCACGGGGTCCGGATACTCCGCTGGTCTGTTCGCCCGTCGCTTCGGAGACGACAACGTGACCAGTGTGGACGTGGACCCGTATCTAGTCGAGGTTGCCCGGACCCGGCTCGCCGAGTTCGGACGTTCGCCGCGCGTGGAAGTCGTCGACGCTACCGGGGAACTCCCCGAGCCGGAATACGACCGCATCATGGCGACCGTTTCCGTGCGCCCCGTCCCTCCGTCATGGCTCCGCGCGCTCCGCCCCGGCGGACGGCTTGTGACGACCATCGCCCAAACCGCCCTGCTGATCACGGCGGACATGGGGGCCGACGGCATCGCGCGGGGCACCGTCCAGCCCGACCCGGCAACGTTCATGGAAACCCGGCAGGGAGCGGACTACCCGGCAAAGCTGAACGACGTGTTCGTGTCCGCCCGCGTACGAGAGGGCGAGGACGTACGGCCCCCGGACGGGGCGATCCCCGATCTGTGGCAGGAATGGCCCCTCCGGTGGCTCTACGAGCTGGACACGCCCGGAATCGAGACCCGGGCGGCAACGTACCCGGACGACGGTGGGCGCGTGGTGTGGCTGCTCGCCGCTGACGGGTCATGGGCGCGAGCTGAGGACGGGAGGTCCCCCGTAGTCCACCAGGGCGGCCCCCGCCGGCTCTGGGACGACCTGGAACGCGTCCGCCGCAAGTGGGAGGAGAACAACCGATTCTCTCTCCACGCGATGCGCGCGGAACTCTCGCCCGAGGGCAGCCGCCTGCTGTCCCCGGACGACTCGTGGCGCTTCCCGATCTGACCCCGCCCTCCTCGGACGCTGGCAGGGCGGACGTGACGACTGTCCGATACTCCCCCCTGGCCGGCTTGGTGGCACTCCCGACCGGATCAGCCGTGAAGCACGGGCAGACGTGTCCGCACGAGTGGACGCGCTCGGCTTTTCGCCCCGGTCCGCCCCTTCACTGGGATGCCGCTCCCCCGCAGCGGCGAGGGTGCCACCACTTCGCCCCTCCCGTGTGCTGCCCCCGTAGCGCATGGGCGGGGCTCCCTCACACCAGGACCAGACGAAAGCCCTGTTCACGAACCAGTGCGCCGCCACCGCGCTCCTGCAACCGCCCGAAGCGGTGCAGCGCTCGGCCCCGCCGGAACGTGGTCATGGGTGGAGAACCGCACGGGGCTGCCTATCGCCGCAGCGCACGCAGATTACCTACAAGGGGAGTAGCCGTGACCGATCCCGAGAACACCCGCGCCAGGGAGTTCGCCGCACGTCTCACCGGTGCGGATACCAGCGCATGGGCCTCCACGTTCGCCCAAGTGCCGCGCCACCACTTCGTCCCGTCCTTCTACACCACTACCGGCGACGGTTGGAAAGAGGTCAGGGACGGTGATCCCGGCTACCTCGACGGTGTGTACTCGGATACCGCGCTCACCACGCAGACCGACGACAGGGGAATCCCGAACTCGTCGTCGAGCGAACCCTCACTCATGCTCGCCATGCTCGACGCCCTGGACGTGCGGCCAGGGAACTCCGTGTTCGAACTCGGCACCGGTACGGGCTACAACGCGGCACTTCTCTGCGCGCGTCTCGGCGATGAGAGAGTGGTCAGCGTCGACGTGGACGAAGAACTCGTCAGAGTCGCTCGTCACCGGCTGGCCGAACTCGGATACTCCCCGACTCTGGCGGCCGGGGACGGGGCAGCCGGTTATCCGGAGAAGGCGCCGTACGACCGTCTGATCGCCACGGCGAGGCTTCGGTACATCCCTCGCGCGTTCCTTGAACAGTCGGCGGACGGGGCGGTCATGGTGCTGCCGGTCGGCTTCGGTGTCGCCCGGCTTTCCGTGACCGGCAAGGCGGAAGCACACGGCCGCTTCCTGCCGGTACCCGCGTATTTCATGCCGCGCCGAGTGGAGGGTGTGGCACCACGCTTCGCTGAACTGGAGACCCGAGAAGCCCGCCCCACGTCGGTCGACGTCGCCGAAGTGCTGGATCGGTTGAGCTTCCCTGTGTCGCTCGCCATGCCGGACTACACATCCTGTACGTGGGTGGACGACGACGGCAGCCCGAACGCGCTCGGACTCTGGACCGGCGACGGGTCCACGGCTACGGCCACCATGACCGGGAGGGTTCGCCAGATCGGCCCGCGTCGACTGTGGGATGAGCTGGAACAGCTCGCCGTCACCTTCGGAGGCATCGACAGCGTGTCGCGGGAGGACTTCGGGATC
The DNA here is from genome assembly GCF_026262575.1 of Streptomyces marinisediminis. Lineage (GTDB taxonomy): Bacteria > Actinomycetota > Actinomycetes > Streptomycetales > Streptomycetaceae > Streptomyces > Streptomyces marinisediminis. The sequence goes on along the minus strand of NZ_JAPKFL010000010.1, from coordinate 139,957 downwards.
ACCGTCACCCCGGACGGTCAGCGCGTCTGGTACGGCACTGAAGACGGTCCTTCCTGGGCGTTGCCCGCGGAGTGACACGCGAGGGCCGCCCGTCCCCGCACTGCGCCGCTTCCGTGCACGCCGTGGAGGCGGCTGCCTACGGGCGAGCGGGACGGTGCGGGCGCGTGTGTCCCGCTCAGCCGTGAGTACAGCAGGGCGGCCCGCACCATGCCAGCAGTCGACCGGGTCAGGGCACCGGGCCCGGGGGATGACGGCGGGCCTGTGGCCCCCGACGCGGATGTCGGGGGACCGCAGGCCGTGGTGTGGGGCGGGGTGTCCCGGGTGGGGTGTGCGGTGGCGCGGGGCGGTGTGCGCGGCGCGCTTCGGTCGGACTCCGTGCCGGGGCGGGGGCCGGGTGGGGTGGCCGGGTGGGGTGGTGCTCGGTGCCGGCTCAGGGGTGGGTGGTGAGGTAGCCGCCCATGGAGGTGAAGTACTCGGTGGCGGGCAGCTCGCGGCCGTCGTCGGTCCGGACGCGGGTGATGGCGAGGCCCTTGTTGCGGCCGGTGCGGGCGTCGGCCCCGGCGACGATCACCACACCGTCGCCCTCGCGGTAGAAGACGCGGCCGGGCGTGCCGCCGTAGCGGCCGCGGGAGACGGTGGCGGTGAGGATCTCCAGGCGCCTGCCCCGGTGGAAGGTGAACGCGGCGGGGTAGGGCGCGGACTGGGCGCGGACCAGGCGGTCGAGGTCTTCGGCGGGCCAGTTCCAGTCGACGCGGATGTCCTCCTCGGCGCGCTTGTGGAAGAAGGTGGCCTGGGAGCGGTCCTGCGGGGTGAACTCGGTCTGTCCGGAGGCGATGAGGTCGAGCGCGCCGATCGTCACCGGGGCGATGAGGTCGACGGTCTTGTGGAACAGGTCGGTGGCCGTGTCCGTCGGTCCGACGGTGACCGCGCGCTGGAGCACGATGTCGCCGGCGTCCAGCTCCTCGTCCATCATGTGGGCGGTGACGCCCACTTCGCGCTCCCCGTTGACCAGCGCCCAGATCAGGGGGGAGAAGCCGGCGTACTTGGGGAGCAGCGAGTCGTGCACGTTCAGCGTGCCGTGGCGGGGGAGGGTGTAGATCCGCGGGGGTATCCACGTGCGCCAGTTGTTGGCCACGATGAGGTCCGGGTCGGCGTCCTTGAGGCGCGCGAACAGCTCGTCGTTGTCGGGCCGGTTGCGGATGACGACGGGGACGCCGTGCCGCTCGGCCAGCTCGGCGACCGAGTCGCTCCAGATCTTCTCGTAGGCGTGCTCGCTCTTCGGGTGGGTCACGACCGTCACCACGTCGTGTCCGGAGTCCAGGAGCGCTTGCAGGGTGCGGTGGCCCCAGGTCTGGTAGCCGAACATGACGACCCGCATGGAGGTTCCTCCTCGGAAGAGCGAATGACCGGGTTAGTAAAGCAAGCCTTACCTAACTTGGCAACGAGGGCGAGTGGCCCGCGCGCCGCTCCGGAGCTGCGGCTCCCGGGTCGCCCGGGCCGTCGACAGCGCCACGTTAATTAGGTTAGCTTTACCTAAGTTGCGCTCGGTGGTCCGTCGTCAGCGGCGTGCCGTGGTGCCCTGTTCCCGCGCCTGACAGGCGGCCGTCCCGCACGAGGGGAGTGACATGTCTCCGGTTCTTCCTGGCGACGCACCCGTGGTCCACGACCTCATAGGCATCGGCTTCGGGCCGTCCAACGTGGCCATGGCCATAGCGCTCAGCGAGCACAACGCGCGCGTCGGTCGGCGGGAGGCGGTCACCGCTCACTTCTTCGAGCGGCAGCAGGGCTTCGGCTGGCATCGCAACATGCTGATCGACGACGCCACCATGCAGGTGTCCTTCCTGAAGGACCTCGTGACGCTGCGGAACCCGGCCAGCGAGTTCAGCTTCCTGTGCTACCTGCAGAGCAGGGGGCGGCTGGTCGACTTCCTCAACCAGAAGAACCTGTTCCCCCTGCGGGTGGAGTTCCACGACTACCTCGAGTGGGCCGCCGCCAGGGTGGACGACATGGTCTCCTACGGCCACGAGGTCGTCGCCGTCGAGCCCGTGACCGTCGACGGCGTGGTGGAGTACCTGGACGTGACGGCTCGTTCGGGGCCGGAGGCGGTGGTGCACCGGGCGCGCAACGTCGTCATCGGCACGGGCCTGCGGCCCCGCATGCCGGAGGGCGTCGACAGGACGGACCGGATCTGGCACACCTCCGACCTGCTGGGCAGGGTGGAGGCGCTGCGCGGCCGGCCGTCCCGCTTCCTCGTCGTCGGCGCGGGCCAGAGCGCCGCCGAGAACGTCGCCTACCTCCACCGCCGCTTCCCCGACGCCGAGGTCTGCGCCGTCTTCTCCCGCTACGGCTACAGCCCCGCCGACGACAGCAGCTTCGCCAACCGCATCTTCGACCCCGCCGCGGTCGGTGACTACTTCTCCGCTCCCGACGCCGTCAAGCGCAGGCTGATGGACTACCACGGCAACACCAACTACTCCGTGGTCGACGTCGACCTCATCGACGCCCTGTACCGCGAGGCGTACCGGGAGAAGGTCCTGGGCACCGAGCGGCTCCGCTTCCTCAACGTCTCCCGGCTGACCGGGGTGGAGGAGGGCCGAGACGGGGTGCGCGCCACCGTCACGTCCCTGGTCACCGGCGAGGAGACACCGCTGGACGCCGACGCCGTCGTCTTCGCCACCGGCTACCGCCCCGCCGACCCGCTCGCCCTCCTCGGCCGGGTGGCGGACCACTGCCACCGCGACGACCAGGGCCGCGTCCGCGTCGAGCGCGACTACCGCGTCGCGACCGGCCCCGGGTTCCGCGGCGGGATCTACGTCCAGGGCGGGACGGAGCACACCCACGGCATCACCTCGTCCCTGCTGTCCAACACCGCCGTCCGCGTCGGCGAGATCCTGGAGTCCCTCCTCGCCCGGGGCCGGGGAGCGGCCCGCGCGGCGGGGCCCGTCCCCGACGAGGTCGGTTCGGCCCGCTAGGCCGCCGCGCCCCGCGCATCCCGTCCGACCACCCAGTCCCGACCACCCCGCCCGCGCCGCCGGGGCGCGACGACCCGCCGACGCACGCGGGGAGCGCCGCGCGCGGTGGCCGCCGAGCCGGCCCGCCGCGCCCGGCACCGCTCACCGCACCGCCCGCAAGGAGTGACCACGCATGGCCATCAATCCGTTCGACGACCCGCAGGGGCGCTTCCTCGTCCTGGTCAACGACGAGCACCAGCACTCGATGTGGCCCTCCTTCGCCGAGGTGCCGGACGGGTGGCGCCCCGTCTTCGGCGAGGACACCCGTGAGGCGTGCCTGGCCTACGTCGAGGCGCACTGGACCGACCTGCGGCCCGTGAGCCTGACCGGAGGGCGCGGCTGACCCCGCGCCGCCGACGCCCCCGCCGCGCCCACCGTGCGGCGTCCCAGGGGGCGGCGCGGCCCGGGACGCCGCCGCTCGGACGCCGCCGCTCGGACGCCGCCGCTCGGACGCCGCCGCTCGGACGCCGCCGCTCGGACGCCGCGCCGGGTGCCCCGCCACCGTGCCGGGCGCCGACGGCGTCAGGGCCGTGGGCCGCGCCGTGCCTCGTCCCGGTCCGCCGTCACGGTGGTGCCGGGCCCGGCGCCGTCGGGGGCGAGGACCCCCCTCAGCACCGAGTGCGGCACCCGTCCGTCCAGCACGTGTGCCGTGCGCACGCCCGCGCGGACGGCCCGCAGGCAGCCCTCCATCTTCGGGAGCATGCCGCTCGACAGCTCCGGCAGCAGCGTCGCCAGCTCACCGGCGGTCAGGCGGGTGATGATCTCGGTGCTGTGCGGCCAGTTCGCGTACAGCCCCGCGACGTCGGTGAGCACCACCAGCTTCTCGGCTCCCAGGGCGGCGGCCAGCGCCGCGGCGGCGAGATCGGCGTTGACGTTGTAGACCTGCCCGTCCGTTCCGCGCGCGAGGGGGGAGACCACCGGGACGCGGCCCTGCTCCAGCAGGGAGCGCACGGCGTCCGGGCGCACCGCGACGACGTCGCCGACCAGCCCGAGGTCCACCGGCTCACCGTCCACCCGGGCCCGCCTCCGTACGGCGGTCATGGTGTGGGCGTCCTCGCCCGTCATCCCCACCGCCCACGGGCCGTGGCGGTTGACGCGGCCGACCAGTTCGCGCTGTATCCGGCCCGCCAGCACCATCCGCACCACGTCGAGCACCTCCGGCGTGGTCACGCGCAGGCCCGCCGCGAAGCGGACCTCCAGGCCGAGCCGGTCGAGCAGGGCGCTGATCTGCGGCCCGCCACCGTGCACGACGACCGGGCGAAGGCCCGCGCGCGCCAGCTCCACCACGTCCTCGGCGAACGTCCGCTGCACGTCGTCGTCGGCCAGGGCGTTGCCGCCGAGCTTGATCACGACGGTCCGGCCCCGCAGCCGCCCCGGCCCGGGGAGCCCGTCGACGACCGGACGCGCGGCGGGGGCGGAGTGCGGCGCTCCCGGTGCGCCGGGCGGCCTCATGAGCGGCACGCGCCGTTCTCGTGCGCGGACGTGTTCCCGCGGCCGGAGCCGTGCCCGTGCCCGGAGCCTGGCCCGTGCCCGTGCCCGGCGGTGCGCTCGTGGACCGAGGCCACCGCCGGGGCGGCGCCGGGCCACCGTCCGGTGGTCCGCCCGCTCCGCGGCGGCGGCGCGGTGCGTGCCGCCGTCCCGCCCCCGCCCCCGTCCCCCGCGGTGGGCGAGGACGGCGGCGAGGGCGGCGCGGTGCCGGGCGGCGGCTCCGGCCGCCGCCGGGGCAGCGGGCGGGCCCCGGTCGGCTCGGCCGGTGCGGGCCGGGGGCGCATCACGGCCTCCCGGCGGGGGTGCGGGGCAGCCTCGTGGCCCCGGCGGCGGCGACCAGGCAGAATCCGAGCACCCACCAGAAGGTGTCGGCGAAGGCCCAGGAGACCTCCGCCCCCCGGGCGGCCAGCCGGCCCTGGAGGACGACGGCGAGCACCGCGGTGCCGACCGAACCCCCGACGGTGTTGAGCAGGCTGAGCGCTCCGGACGCGCGGGGGAGGTGCTCGGGCTCGATGCGGCTGTAGACGATGTTCATCACGGGAGCGCCGATCATGGCCATCCCGACGCCGCGGACCGCGAGCGCCGAGGCGATCACGGCGTCCGGCGGCGCGTGGCCGAGCTGGGTGAACGGGACCGTGCCCACGAGGATCAGCGCGATGCCGCCGACCACCAGGGTCCGGGGCGCGACCCGGTCGATGGTGCGGTTGACCAGCACCGAACCGGCCGCCGCGCCCAGCCCCTGGGGGGCGAGCAGCAGTCCGGCCTGCCAGGCCGACAGCCCGCGGCCGGTCTGGAGGTACAGCGGCAGCAGGAACATCGTGCCGAAGACCGACGCGCCCAGGACGAGCAGCGCGAGGGCGGCGGCGCCGAAGGGCGGCCTGGCGAACAGCCGGGGGTCGATGAGCGGTGTGCGGCGGGTCCGCAGCCCGTGCGCGGTGAAGCCGGCCAGCATCGCGATCCCCGCCGAGACGCCGATCGCGGCCGGGAGGGCGCGGCCGTGGGCCACCTCGGTCAGCCCGAGGACCAGCACGGCGAGGCCCGGCGAGAGCAGCGCGGCGCCCCGCAGGTCGAACGCGGTGCGCCGCGTCGACGGCGGCACCGCGGGCACGTGGCGGTGGGCGAGCAGGATCGCCAGCACCCCGACCGGCAGGTTGACCAGGAACAGCCACGGCCAGGGCGCCACGCCGAGGATGGCGCCGCCGGCCAGCGGACCGAGCACCGGCGACAGCAGCGGCACGACCGCGACGACGCTGAGCACCCGCCCGGTGCGCCCGGGCCCCGCCACGCGGGCGAGCAGCGCCTGCCCGGTCGGGGGCAGCAGCCCGCCGCCGAGCCCCTGGACCACCCGGAACGCGATCAGGCTCGGCAGCGACCAGGCCAGCGCGCACAGCGCCGAGCCGAGCACGAACACGCCCACGGCGACGAGCCACGTCCGGCGGCCGCCGAACCGGTCCGCGAGCCAGCCGGACGCGGGCACGGCGGTGACGACGGCCAGCAGGTAGGCGGTGGTGACCCACTGGACCCCGGTGACGTCGGCGCCGAACCCGTCGGCCAGGGTCTCGATGCCGACGCTGACGATCGTGGCGTCCACCGTGGCCATGAAGGTGCCCAGCACCAGGATGAACGCGACGCGCAGCAGCCGGCCGTCGACCCGCTCGGCCGGGGGCGCGGCCTTCCCGCTCACCGGCGCTCCAGGAGGTCGAGCACGTCGTCGTCGAGGTGGTCGCCCAGGGTGCGGAGCAGGTCGAGCAGCTCCTCGGCGAGCCCGTCGGCGTCCACCCCGGCCCGGTGGGCGAGCACGCCGGTCCACCCGTCGCCGTCCGGCATGACGGTCAGGGTCACCGGGTGGTGGGTGGCCTCGCGGAACCGGGTGCCGACGACGGTGAGCCCGGGCGCGGGTTCGCGGAGGCGGTCGGGGTCGACCGGGTAGTTCTCGAACACCACGAGGCTGTCGAACAGTCGCCGCCGCCCGGTCAGCCGCTCCAGGTCGGTCAGGGCGACGTGGTGGTGCTCGACCAGCGCCCGCTGCCGGGCCTGGAGCTCGGCGAGCGTGGCGGCGAGCGTGCCGCTGAGCCGGGCCCGGACGGGCACGGTGTTGGCGAGCAGCCCGATGATCTCCTCGACGCCCGCCAGCTCCGGGGGCCGGCAGGCGACCATGGCGCCGAAGCAGACGTCCGTGCGCCCCGAGCGCCGCGCGAGCAGCACCGCCCACGCCCCCTGCACCAGCGTGTTGCGGGTCAGGCCGCGCTGGGCGGCGAGCCGGGTGAGGTCGGCCACCAGCGCCGCGTCGAAGGTGAGGAGGCGCGGCTCCTGCCAGGCGGGGCCGGGCTCGCCGCCGCCCAGGTGGTCGCCGGGGGGCAGGCCGTCCAGCTCGGCGGCCCAGGCGGCGAGGTCGGGCTCGTGGTCGGCGCGCCAGCGCAGGTAGTCGGAGAACGGCACCGGGGCGGGCAGCTCGGGTGCCGCGCCGCGGACGCGCGCGGTGTACAGGGCGAACAGCTCGGTGAGCAGACGCGGGGCTGACCAGCCGTCGGAGAGCACGTGATGGCTGGTCAGCACCAGGTCGGCGCGTTCGGGACCGCGGCGGAGCACGGTCAGCCGCAGGAGCGGGCCGCCGGCGAGGTCGAACGGCTCGGCCAGGTCGGCCGCCAGCACCTCCTCGGCCGGCCCGTCGGACACCCGGCAGTCCGGGCGGGGCGAGACGGGGATCACCGCCAGGTCGGCGGGGAACACGGCGCCCAGGTTCGGGTGGCGGGCCAGCAGGTCGGCGCCCGCGGCGTGCAGGGCCGCCACGTCGAGCGGACCGGCCAGGGAGAACACTGACTGCACGGTGTACGGGTCGGGCCGCTCGGTGCGCGAGTGCCGCAGCATCACCTCCTGCAGCGGGGTGAGCGGCTGCACCTCGGCGACCGGGCGGCCGCCCTCCAGCGCCCTGGCCTCCGGCGCGGCGGCGGTGCGCAGGAGCGCGGTGCGCAGGTGCTCGGCCAGCTCCTCGACCTCGGCGGGGGCGAACAGCGCGCTCGGCCACGTGATGCGCACCCCGAGCGCGTCGTCGCGGACCAGGGCGCTGATCATCAGGCTGTGCGGCAGGGGCAGCGCGTCCGCGCCGCCCGAGCCGAGCGGGTCGGCGTCCGGGGGCGCCTGCCACGGCGTCTCCTGCGCCGGGGCGCCGGGGAAGTGGCCGAGGTAGTTCCAGGCGACCTCCGGCGCCACGGGCTCCAGCAGTCCGGCCGTGGTGAGGACGCCGTAGCCCAGGCCGTCGCCCTGGGCGCGCAGCCGCTCCGCGACCGCCCGCACGTCGTCGTCCGCGGCGAGCCGGACGGGGTGGACGGCGGTGAACCAGCCGACGGTCTGGGAGAGGTCGACCTGCGGCGGGCGGCCGTGGCTCTCCAGCGCGACCAGCAGCTCCGGCGTCCCGCGCCACGCCCGGACGGCCTTCGCCAGCGCGGTGAGCAGCACGGCGTCCGGGGTGGTGCGGTGGGCGGTGGGCAGGGTCGTGACCAGGGCGCGGGTCGCGTCGGCGGCGAGGTGGAACTCGTGGTGCGCGGCGGTGGCCACGGTGTCCCGGGCCGGGTCGAGCGGAGGGGCGAGGGCCGGGGTGGCGGTCACGCTTCGCCAGTGCGGCAGTTCGGCCCGCCGGTCGGCGGCGCGCAGGGCGCGAGCCCAGCCGAGGAACGACTGGCCGTGCCGGGCCAGCGACCCGCCGCGGTGGGCGTGCTCCACGTCGTCCAGCAGGACGCGCCAGGAGACGGCGTCGACGACCAGGTGGTGCGCGATCAGGACGAGCCTGCCCGGCCGCGCCGGGCCCGCGTCCACCCACACCGCGCGCAGCAGCGGACCGGTGCGCGGGTCCATGGTCGCGCGCACCTGGGCGGTGTGGGCGTCGACCAGGGGCCGCGGGTCGCCGGTCGCCCGCACGCGGGTCAGCACGTCGGCCCCGGTGACGGCGCCGACCGGCGGCACGCGCAGGGCGTCGTCGGCCAGGTGGGCCCGCAAGGCGTCGTGGCGGGCGAGGACCGCGTCGAGCACGGCCCGCCAGGCCGCCTCGTCGCCGCCCGGGGGGACGCAGACCTCCACCCACTGGCAGAACCCGTCCGCGGCGGCGCCGGCGCGGCGCAGCAGGTCGCGCATGACCGGGGTGAGCGGCGCGTCCCCGACGGCGGGGGCCTCGCCCCGGTCGAAGGGGCGGGCCCGCGCGGCGATCCCGGCGACCGTCTCGCCCTCGAAGACGTCCCGCGCGGTCAGGCCGAGCCCGTGGCGCCGGGCGCGCGAGACGACCTGGAGCGACACGATGCTGTCCCCGCCGATGGCGAAGAAGTCGTCGTCGGGGCCGACCGCTTCGGTGCCCAGGACGCCGCGGAACACCTCCAGGAGCACCGCTTCGGCCGGGGTGGCGGGCTCGCGCCGCGCGGCGGCCGCGGTCTCGGGGGCGGGCAGGGCGGCGGGGTCGAGCTTGCCGCTGGGGCTCAGCGGCAGCCGGTCGATCGGCACGAGCGCGGCCGGGACCATGTGGTCGGGCAGCTCGGCGGCCAGGTGGTCGCGCAGCCGCGCGGTGTCGGGGGCGGCGCCGTCGACCGGGACGACGTGTCCGACGAGCCTGCCCTCCCGCACGGTCACCGCGCAGGCGCGCACGTCGGGGTGGCGGTTCAGGGCGGACTCGATCTCGCCCAGCTCGACCCGGAAGCCGCGGATCTTGACCTGGTGGTCGGCGCGGCCGAGGAACACGAGCCGCCCGTCCGGCCGCCACCGCACCAGGTCCCCCGTGCGGTACATGCGCCGGCCCGGGGGCCCGAAGGGGTCGGCCACGAACGCCGCCGCGGTCAGGCCGGGGCGGCCGACGTAGCCGCGGGCCAGGCTCGGTCCGCCGAGGTACAGCTCGCCCGTCACGCCGACGCCGACCGGCTGGAGTCCGGCGTCCAGCACGTAGGCGCGGACGTTGGGGTCGGGGCGGCCGATCGGCAGCGGGCCGGGGTCGTCCGGCTCGTACCGCCAGGTCACGGCGTTGATGGTGACCTCGGTGGGTCCGTAGGCGTTGAACAGCGCCCGGCGTCCTTCACCCCAGCGCCGCGCCAGCTCCGGGTCGAGGCGCTCGGCGCCCACGACGAAGAACACCTCGGGGTCCACCGTGCGGTCGTCGGGCATCGCGGCCAGGAACGACGGCAGCAGGTTCACCCCGGTCACCCGGTGCTCGGCGATGTAGTCGAGCAGCTCGTCGCCGGGGACGCGCACCTCCTCGGGCGCGATCACGGACGTGCCGCCGGAGAGCAGCGGCACCATCGTCTGCCAGAACGCGACGTCGAAGCCGGTCGACGCGAAGTGCAGGTACCGGTCGTGCTCGGTGACACCGACGACCTCCTCCTGGAGGGCGATCAGGTCGGGCACGCCCCGGTGGGTCACGCCGACGCCCTTGGGCCGCCCTGTGGTGCCGGAGGTGTAGATGACGTAGGCGAGGGCGTCCGGTGTGAGACCGGCGCGGGCCTCGGCCGGGTCGGTGTCGGGCACGGAGGCGAGCGTGGCCGGGTCGTCCAGCCGCAGCACTGGGACCTCGCGTGCGCCGGGCAGCTCGGCGCCGGTCGTCACGGCGGCGGCCGGGGCGATGTCGTCGAGCATGTAGGCCAGCCGCTCGCGCGGGTAGCCCGCGTCCATCGGCACGTACACCGCGCCCGCCTTGGCGACGGCGAACAGCGCCACCGTCATCTCGACGTCGCGGCCGAGCAGCACGGCGACCGGGTTCTGGGGCCGGACCCCGCGCCGGATCAGCGCGTGGGCGAGCCGGTTGGCCCGCCGGTCCAGGTCGGCGTAGCTCAGGCTGCGGTCGCGGCAGACCAGCGCCTCGGCGTCGGGCTTGCGGCGCACCCAGGCGGCGAACTCCTCCAGCCAGTGCCCGCGGGTCCGGGCGGGGACGGCCCCGGCGCCGGTGCGCAGCATCCGCTCCCGCTCCCCGGCGTCGAGCACCGGCAGCCTGAGCACGGGCCGCGCGGGGTCGGCGACGAGCTCCCGCAGGAGGTGGTGCAGCCAGCGGCCGTAGTCGCGCACGGCCGCCTCGGTGAAGGCGCCCGGCTGGTAGCCGAGGCCGATCGTGATCGCGTCGTCGGGGAGCACGATCACGGTGAGCGGGTAGTGGGTGGCGTCGGTGATGTCCACCCCGGCGAGGTCGAGCCCGGGGGCGAGCGGGGTGCGCCCGCGGGTGGACAGCGGGAAGTTCTCCACTACCAGCATCGTGTCGAACAGCTCGCCGACGCCCACGGCGCGCTGGATCTCGGGGAGGCCGACGTGGTGGTGCTCGCTCAGCGCGACGCTCTCGGCGTGCACGCGGGCCAGCACGTCCCGCGCGGTCTGGTCCTGGGTGTGCCGGACGCGGACGGGGACCGTGGTGCCGAGCTGGCCGATCATCGACTCGACGCCGTCGACCTCGGCGGGCCGCCCGGACACCGGGCAGCCGAACACGACGTCACGGCGCCCGGTGAGCCGGCCCAGCAGCAGACCCCAGGCCGTCTGGAGCACCGCGGACAGGGTGACCCCCTGCTCGCGGGCGAACGCGCGCAGCCGGTCGCTGAACTCCCGGCCCAGCTCCACGGTGACGCGGCCGGGGCGCTCGACGCCGGTCCGCGCGCCCGCCGGGGCCAGCAGCGTCGCGTCGTCGACGCCGGCCAGCGCCTCCCGCCACCTGGCCAGCGACGCCGCGCGGTCCCGGCCCGCGAGCCACCGGAAGTACTCCGACAGCGGCGGGGCGAGCGGTGCGGCGGGGCCGCCGCCCAGCTCGGCGTAGAGGGCGAGCAGCGTGCGGCCGACCAGCGGCATCGACCAGCCGTCGAGCAGGGCGTGGTGGTTGGTGATCACCAGTTTGTGCTCGGCCGGGCCGATGCGGGAGAGCAGGAAGCGGATCAGCGGCGGCCTGGCCGGGTCGAACGGGCGCTCCAGCTCGGCGCGGGCGGCCTCGGCGAACCGGTCGTCCCGCCGCCACTCCAGGCGGACGTCGGCGGGCACCACCTGCACCACGTCGTCCCCGGCCGGGGTCAGGTACACGCGGAGCGCGGGGTGCCGGCGCAGGAGTTCCCGCGCCGCCTCGGCCAGCCGCCGCGGGTCCAGCTCGCCGACCAGCGTCGTCACGGCCTGGACGACGTAGACGTCGGTGTCCCGGTCGTCGCGGAGCAGGGTGTGGAAGGCCAGGCCCACCTGGAGCGGGGTGGCGGGCAGGACGTCGGCGACGGGGCCGGTCCGTTCGAGGGCGTCGATGGCGGCCTGGTCGAGTCCGACCAGTGCGAGGTCGGAGGGGGTGAGCCCGCCGACGGCGCCCGCCGCGTGGTCGGCCAGCGTCTCCAGCGCCGCCGCCCAGGCCGTCTGGAGGGCCGCCACGGCGTCCGGTCCGAGCACCCCGGTCGCCGCGGTCCACTCGACGGCCAGCCGGGGCCCTCCCTTCCCGGGCTCCCCGTGCTCCTCGGGCTTCCCGTGCTCCTCCCGCCCCTCGGGCTCCTCGTGGACGAAGCAGTTGAGGGCCAGCACCTGCTCCAGCGCCTTGGCCCGGGGCTCGATCACCGAGAAGGCGTCGCGCTCCGGCAGGCGCCACCCGGTGCCGGGCGGCGCGGTGAACCGGCCCAGGTAGTTCAGCAGCACGTCCGGTGGCGGGATGGCGGCCAGCTCGGCGCCGGCCCGCGGGTCCAGGTGGCGCAGGACGCCGTACCCCACGCCGCCGTCGGGCACCGCGCGCTTGGCCTCCTTGGCCGCGCGCAGCACCTCCCGCACGTCGCCGCCCGCCGGGACGCGCACCGGGTACTCGCTGGTGAACCAGCCGACCGTGCGCGACAGGTCGAGGTGCTCGCGGCCGTGGCCCTCCAGCGTGACGGTCACCGCGTCCCCGCCGGTTCCCCGGCTCCGCAGCGCGAGCACGAGCGCGGCCAGCAGCACCTCGTCGACCCCGGCGCGGTACGCCGCGGGCAGGGTGGTCAGCAGCGCCTCGGTGACCTCGGGGGTGGCCACGGTGACCGACCGGTGCGCGGTGGCCACCGTGTCCCGCGCCTGGTCCAGCGGCCGGGCGCCCAGGCGGGCGGCGGAGCCGAGCGCGGCCCGCCAGTGGTCGAGTTCGCCCCGGCGCGCGCCGCTCTCGCCCTGCTCGGCGAGCAGCCGCGCGTGGCGCCGCCACGACGCCCCGGCCGGCTCCAGGACGCCGCCCGTGCAGGCGGTGTGCAGGTCGGGCAGGAGGACGCGCCAGGACACGCCGTCCACGGCGAGGTGGTGCACCACGAGGACCAGCCGGTCCGGCGTCCCGTCGCCGGTGCGCACCAGGGCCGCCCGCACCAGGTCGCCCGAGCGCGGGTCGAGCTCCCCGGCCAGCCGCCGGGCCAGCGCGGCCACGTCCCGCGCCCGGCTCAGCCGGGTGACGGCGCGCACCGCGCCCCTGGGCAGCACGGTGAGGCCGTCGTCGGCCACCCGGAGCCGCAGCGCGTCGTGCCGGTCGAGCACGGCCCGCAGGCCCGAGGCGAGGTCGGCGGGGGAGAGCGCGCCGACCCGCAGGGCGGTCCACTGGGCGTACCCGGCGACGGTGGCCACGTCCGGGTGCGGGTCGAGCAGGCCGCGCACGATGGGCGGCGCGGGCACCGACCCGGTGGGGTCGTCCTCCGGCTCGGGGGCGTCCCCGAGCCACTCGGCGGAGGCGGCCAGGGCGGCGAAGCTGCGGCGGGCCAGCAGGTCCCGTGGCCGCAGTCCGACGCCCATCGCCCGCAGCCTGCCGCTGACGGTGATCGCGGTGATGCTGTCCCCGCCCAGGGCGAAGAAGTCGTCGTCCACGCCGACCCGCTCCACCTCGAACACGTCGGCGAGGGCCGCGCACAGCAGCCGCTCCCGCTCCGTGCCCGCCTCCCGGCCGCCCGCGGACACCGCGGGGGCGGGCAGCGCGGCGCGGTCGAGCTTGCCGTTGGGCGTGAGCGGCAGCGCGTCCAGCACGACCACCGCCGCGGGCACCAGGTGCTCGGGCAGCCGCGCGGCCAGGTGGGCGCGCACCGCCTCCCCGGTCACGGACGCGGCCACCACGTAGCCGACCAGCCGGGACGAGCGCAGTACGGCCGCCGCCGCGCGCACCCCGGGCACCGCGCCGAGCGCCGCCTCGACCTCGCCGGTCTCCACCCGGTGACCGCGGATCTTGACCTGCCCGTCCCCGCGGCCCAGGTACTGCAGGCCCCGCCCCGGCACCCACCTGGCGAGGTCGCCCGTGCGGTACATCCGCTCGCCCGGCGCGCCGAACGGGTCGGCGACGAACCGCTCGGCGGTCGCCCCGGGCCGGCCCAGGTAGCCGCGGGCCAGGTGGGGTCCGGCCAGGTACAGTTCGCCCGCCGTGCCGTGCGGCACCGGTTGCAGCGCGGCGTCCAGGAGGCGGACCCGGGTGCCCGCGAGCGGGTGGCCGATCGTCGGCTCCTCGCCGCCGATCCGGGCGGTGGTGCTGTCCACCGCCGCCTCGGTGGGCCCGTACATGTTGCGGGCGGTGACCCCCGACGCGGCGACGCGCCGCCACAGCGCGGGCGGTGTGGCCTCGCCGCCGAGCACCAGCAGCGTCGGCCGCAGGTCCAGCAGGCCGCCGTCCACCAGCGGTCCGGCCATCGACGGGGTGGTGTCGACGACGTCGATGCCGTCCCGGGCGTACGCGGCGAGCAGGGCGTCGGCGTCGCGGACCGTCTCGGCGTCGTAGACGTGCAGTTCGTGCCCGCACAGCAGCCACACCAGGTGGTCGAGTGCGGAGTCGAAGGCGAACGAGTAGGTGTGGGCGGCGCGCAGCCGCCGGCCCGCGGCCCGCTCGGCCTCGGCGACGACCGTCGACCGCTGGTGGTGCAGCAGCGCGGCGAGGCCGCCGGCCCGGCCGAGCACGCCCTTGGGGCGCCCGGTCGACCCGGAGGTGTGGATGACGTAGGCGAGGTGCTCGGGGTGGCGCGGCGCGGCCAGCTCGTCGGCCCGCAGCGGCGCGCCGGACCGCCCGGCCGCCTCGTCGACCAGGGTGTCCCAGGCCAGGCCGTCGACGGCGCCGGAGGTCAGCACCAGCGCGGGGCGGGCGTCGTCGAGCAGCTCGCGCAGCCGCTCGGCGGGGTGCGCGGTGTCCAGGGGCAGGAACGCGGCGCCCGCGTCCAGCACCGCCAGCAGGGCGGTGACCAGCTCGGCCGAGCGCGGCAGCGCCAGCGCCACCACGTCGTCCGGGCCGACGCCGCGGGCCCGCAGCGCCCGGGCGAGCCGGTGCACCCGGGCCGCCAGCTCGTCCGTGGACAGCCGGTCGGCGCCGCACACCAGGGCGGTGCGCCCGGGGTGGGCGGCGACCATGGCGTCGAACGCGGTGGGCACGTCCACCGGGGTGCCGGGCAGGGCGGGCGGCGCCCAGCCGGCCGGCAGCCGGTCCGCGTCGCCGGTCAGCGGGACGCGCCCCACGGCCAGGCCGTCCGTCAGCCCGGCCAGCAGGGCCCGCAGCCCCGTCAGCTTGCCGTCGACCGCGGCCTGGTCGTCGGTGCGGGCGTCCACCTCGAAGCCGAGCAGCAGCCCGCCGTCGCGGGTCGGCAGGACGCTCAGCCCCATGTCCTCCGGCGGGCCGCCCGCGACGTTGCGCAGCACCCCGGTGGCCCCGGCGAAGTCGATCGCCAGGTCGAACGCCTTGAGGTTGATCCCGCGGCCGTGCAGCAGCGCGCCCGCCCCGGGCACGCCGAGGTCCCGCGGCAGGTCCTCGCCCCGGTAGCGCTGGTGGTCGCGCATCTCCCGCATGGCGGCCGCGACCCGCGCGCTCAGCTCCCCGAGCCCGTCCTCGCCGCGTACGGTCACCCGCAGCGGCAGCACGTTGACCGCCATGGCGGGGGTGCGCAGTGCGGTCGCGCCCACCCGGCACATCAGCGGCAGCGCGAAGACCACGTCGGTGTGCCCCAGCACGCGGTGCAGGAACGCGGCGTAGCAGGCGATCAGCGCCTCGCCCCAGGTGACGCCGTGCGCGTCGGCGAAGGCGCGCAGCCGGGCCGTCTCCTCGGGCGTGACGACGGCACGGGCCGTCACGGTGCGCTCCGGCGGGCCCGTGGTCGTCTCCGCGTCGCCCAGGTCGGGCAGCGGGGTGAACCGGTCGACCCAGTACGCGCGGTCCTCGGCGAACCGGTCGCTGTCCCGGTAGGCCCGGTCGGCGGCGACGAGGTCGGCGAGCGTGCCGAACGTCGGCCTCGGCGGCTCGGTGCCGCGGACCAGCGCGGTGTAGCGGGCGGCGGTCCGGCGGGCGAGCAGCGCGGCCGTGTAGCCGTCGAAGACCAGGTGGTGGCCGAGCTGGGTGTACCAGACCTCGCGGTCGGACAGCCGGATGACGGTCCGCGCGTACAGGGGCCGGTCGGTCATCCCCCGGCACGCCTCGGCCGCCCGCGCCCGCTCCGCGTCGACGAGCGCGTCGGCCGCCGCCCTGGGGTCGGCCGCGCCGCTGACGTCGACCACCCGCGGCGGCGCGACGGGCTCGCCGCCGACCGCCTGGCGCGGGCCCGACGCGGTGTCGTACACCCGCAGCCGCAGGGTCTCGGCCTCCTCGGTGGTCGCCCGGACGGCCTCGGCCAGCGCCTCGGCGTCGACCGGGTCGCCGCCGGATATCTCCACCACGTCGCCGACCAGGTAGTACGGCGAGTCCGGTTCGAGGCGCTGCGCGTTCCAGATGCCCGACTGGGCGCTGGTGAGGGGAAGCAGTCCGTCCGTGGCACCACTCGCGCTGCTCAACTCATTCTCCTTGCAGTGTGGGGACGACCATCGGCGTGCCGGTCACCGGGTCCGGGACGATGACGCTCGGGAGGTCGAAGACCTCCGTGACCAGGGCCGCGTCGACGACGTCCGCGGGCACGCCCTCGGCCACCACCCGGCCGCCCTTCATGGCGACCAGGTGGTCGGCGAACCGGCACGCCTGGTTGATGTCGTGCAGGACGGCGATCACCGTGTGGCCCGCGTCGCGCAGCCGGGCCAGCAGGCCGAGTAGCTGGTACTGGTGGGTGATGTCCAGGAAGGACGTGGGTTCGTCGAGCAGCAGGTAGGGCGTCTGCTGGGCGAGCACCATGGCCATCCACACCCGCTGCCGCTGGCCGCCGGACAGCTCCTGGACCGGCCGGTCGGCCAGGTCGGCGACGCCGGCGGCGGCCAGCGCCGCGGCGACGGCCGCCTCGTCGCGGGGCGACCACATCGCCACCAGGGACTGGTGCGGGAACCGTCCCCGGCGCACCAACTGCCGGACCCGGATGTCGTCGGGGGCCAGCGGGTCCTGCGGCAGAAAGCCGAGCTCCCGGGCCAGCGCCTTGGTCGGGTAGCCGGCGACCTCGCGGCCGTCCAGTTCCACCCGCCCCGCCCCGGGGCGCAGCAGCCGGACGAACGCGCGCAGCAGGGTGGACTTCCCGCAGGCGTTGGGCCCCACGATGGCGGTGAACGCGCGGTCGGGGACGTCGAGGCTGAGCCGGGTGGAGACCACCCGGTCGCCGTAGCGCAGGGTGATGTCCCGCGCGGCCAGGCGTGCGGTCACGCGCGCCCCACCTCCTTGGTGAGCAGCCAGATCAGGTAGCAGCCGCCGATCGCGGTGCTCACCACGCCGACCGGCAGCGCGGCGGGCGCCAGCAGCATCTGGGCGAGCAGGTCGGCGCCTTGGAGCAGCACGGCCCCGGTGAGCGCGGCGGGGAGCAGCGGCACGCCGGCCGCTCCGGCGAGCCGGCGCCCGATCTGCGGGGCGGCCAGGGCGATGAAGGCGATGGGCCCGGCCACCGCGGTCACCGTGGCCGTGCAGCCGACGCCGATGAGCACCATCAGCAGCCGCAGCCGGCCCAGCCCGACCCCGGTGGTCACGGCGATCGCGTCGCCGAAGGAGGTCTGGTGCATGGCGTGCGCCCGGGCGGCCGTCAGGACCAGCAGCACGGCGATCACCGAGAACGGAAGCCGCACGTCCGCCCAGCCCACGCCGTTGAGCGAGCCCGCGCTCCAGCCGACGGCGGCGATGGCCACCTCCAGCTCGGCGCGCAGCACGATCCACGAGTTGACCGCCGTCACCATCGCGTTGACCGCGATGCCGATCACCACGAGCCGCAGCCCGGAGAAGCCGCGGTCGAGCGAGAGCAGGTAGATCGCGGCGGAGACGAGCAGCCCGCCCAGGACGGAGCCGGTCGCCAGTTGCGCGGAGGTGCCGGACAGCACGGTGATGGCGAACAGGGCGCCGGTGTAGGCGCCCGCGTCGAGGCCGATCACGTCCGGGCTGCCCATCGGGTTCCGGGTGAGGTTCTGGAAGATCGCCCCGGCCACGCCCAGGGCGGCGCCGAAGACGACCCCGGCCAGCACCCGGGGCAGCCGCCAGTCGGAGATCACCACGGAGCGCTCCGCCCCGGTCAGCACGGCGACCACCTCGCCGGGGCTGGACCAGGACGCGCCGAAGCACAGCCCCAGCAGGCCCAGGCCCGAAGCCAGGCCGACCAGCGCCGTGGCGAGCAGGACCGTCCGGCGTTCGGCCCGCAGCCGAAGGACGTTCACAGCGCCCCCGCCCCGTACCGGCGGACGGCCCAGATCAGCATGGGGCCGCCGAGGAACGCGGTCACGATGGCCACCGGCACCTCGCCGGTGGGCAGCAGCACCCGCGATCCCACGTCGGCGACCAGCAGCAGGATCGGGCCCAGCACCATCGTGTAGAGCAGCAGCCACGGCACCGAGCCGCCGGCGGGCCGGCGCGCCAGGTGCGGCACGATCAGGCCGACGAACAGGATCGGCCCGGCCACCGCCGTCGCCGCCCCGCTGAGCACGGTGATCAGCACCAGGGCGGCGGCCCGCACCCGGTGCACGCCCGCGCCCAGCGTGTGCGCCACGCTCTCGCCCAGCGTCAGGGCGTTGAGCGCCCTGCTCAGCAGCAGGGCGCCGAGCAGGGCGAGCCCGATCGCCGTCAGCGGCAGGGCCAGCGGCGCCTGTTCCCGGGCCGCCAGCGACCCGACCGACCAGAACCGGTAGGCGTCGAAGACGTCCGGCAGGACCAGCCGCAGGCCCAGCCCGACGCCGCTGAGCACGGCGGTCAGGGCCACGCCGGTGAGGACCAGGCGCAGCGGCGAGCGGCGGCCGACCGCCGCGACGAGCAGGGCCGCGGCCACCGAACCGAGGACCGAGAAGAGCAGCTCGCCCGCCTGCCCGGCGGCCAGGCCGAGCGCCGAGCCGAGGGTGATGGCGAACCCGGCCCCCGCGGTGACCCCGAGGATGCCGGGCTCGGCCAGCGGGTTGCGGGCCAGCGTCTGGATCAGCGCGCCCGCCACCGCCAGCGCGGCGCCCACCGCGACGGCCAGCAGCGCCCGGGGCGCCCGGACGTCCCGCACGATGACGTGGTCGTCGGTGCCCTGGTGGTCCAGCAGCGCCCGCACCACCTCGGCGGGCGGGACGGCGCGGGCGCCGACGCCGACGCTGAGCACGGCGACCACCGCGAGCAGCGCCACCGCGCCGACGAGCAGGGCGGACCGCGGGACGGTCCGCCCGCCGCCCGTCGTCGCCCCGGGTGCGGGGCCGGCGGCCGTCACCGGCCGAGCAGCGGCGCGAACGACTCGTCGATCGCGTCCAGGGTCTGCACGGCCTGCCCGTAGGTCGCGGCCTCGGTGTAGCGGACGGGGAAGACCTTCCCGGCCTGCACGGCGGGCAGGTTCCGCCACAGCGGGGAGTCCATGACGTACCGCACCGGCTCCGGGACGCTGCCGTCGGCCGCGACCGAGTAGGTGATGGCGTCGGCCTCACCGAGCGAGGCCGGCAGCTCCTCGATGGACGGGTACTCGCTGACCGCGCGCGAGCCGGGGCCTGGCTCCTTGACCTCGCCGTAGTACGTCGCGCCGAGGTCCTCGGCGACGTTGGTGCCCCACGAGCCGCTGAACTCCCGCTGGAAGGTGCCCTTGGCGACCTCGCCGTACGCGCCGACGTGGCCGAGCTTCAGTCCGGGCAGCACCTCCGCGTACTTCTCGGCCAGCCCGGCGGCCTTCTCCTCGTACGCGGCCTGCTGGGCGTCGAACCGCTTGAGCGCGCCCGCGGCGTCGGCCTGCTTGCGGGACAGCTCGCGCCACGCGGAGGGCACCGTCGGCCCGATCGCCACGACCGGGGCGATGGACTCCAGCCGTTCGACGTCGATGTCGCCGAGCACCGGGGCGGGCACGCCGATGACGATCAGGTCGGGCTCGGCCTCGGCGACGGCCTCGTAGTTCGTCTCGGCCGCCTGCTCGCCCGCCACCTTGGGGAGTTCCTTGTAGGTGGCCAGGTCCTCCTTGCTCATCATCGGCTCGCCGCGCTGCCACGACGAGATCCCGACCAGCGGCGCGTCGGCCTCGATCAGCGCGGGCACGGCGTAGCCGGTGGCCACCACGCGCTGCGGGTCGGCCGGGATGGTGACGTCGCCGTTGTCCGCGGCGAACACCCGGGTCTCGTCCGACCCGGCGGCGTCGGCGCCCGCTTCGGACGACGCGCCGCACCCGGTCAGCGCCAGGGCCAGGGCCAGGGTTCCGACCAGGCCCGAGGATCTACGTATCGACATGCGAGAACTCCCTTTCGAGTCAACGGACTCGACCTTGCTTGGTTAGGCAAGGCTTACCTTATTAGATGATCGGGTGGCGCGTGGCGCCGGGGGAACGGCACCGGGCCGCCCCGCCGCTCCCCGGGCCCGTCCGGCCGTCAGTGGCCGTCGTCGAAGTCGGCGACGCCGCGCTTCCAGTAACCGGTGATGTCGTGGTCGGCCTTCTCCAGCCGCAGCACGTCGCGGACCCACCGGCGCAGCGGCTTGACCTGCCCCGCCTCGCCCGCGGCCCACACGAACACCCGCTCGCCCGCGGGCACGCGCACCGCGGTCACCGCCCGCGCCAGCGCGTCACCGGTGCCCGCCGGGCGCTCGCCGCGGTGCAGCCAGCACACCTCGAAGCCCCCGGGCGCGGCCAGCGCGATCTCCTCCGTGGCGTCGGCGACCTCGACGAAGGCCCAGCCCCGCGCGCTCCCGGGCAGCTCCTCCAGCCACCGCGCGATCGCGGGCAGCGCCGTGATGTCGCCCGCGAGGAGGTACCGGTCGTAGGCGTGCGGGACGATCAGCCCGCCGGGCGGCCCGGCGACGTGCACGACGGCGCCCGGCCGGACCGCGCGCGCCCAGTCCCACGCCAGGCCGCCGTCGTGCCGGGCGACGTCGATGTCGATCTCGCCCGCCACCGGGTCGTGGCGCCGCACCGTGTACTCCCGCGTGGTGGGCGACGGCCGCGGCCAGCGCAGCATCGCCCCGTGCGGCTCGGGCAGGCGCAACGAGCCGTCCGGTTCCGGGAAGACCAGCTTCACGTGCTCGTCCGGCGCGTGCGCCTCGAACCCGGCGGCGCCCGCCCCGCCCAGGGTCACCCGCAGCAGGCCCGCGCCGACCTCGCGGGTGCGCACCACCTCGGTCTCCCGGATGCCGATCGGGTAGCCCACCTTCTCGGGCGTGCGCCCGGCCCGGACCTCCGCGATCCGCTCCAGGTGCCGGTGCCGGTGGTCGACCCGGGTCATGCGTCCTCCCCGGCCACGAGTGCCGTCCAGTGCGCCAGCACCGGCCGCTCGGCCAGGTCGGGGAACTCCAGCGTCGCCGCTCCGGCGGCCCGCCAGCGCTCGACCAGCGTCATCATCCGCACCGAGTCCAGGCCGCGGTCGACCAGGTCCTCCTCGGGCGTGATCTCGGCGGGCTCGACGCCCAGCAGCTCCGCGACGTCGGCACGGACTCGTTCGGGCGACAGGGACTGGCTCATCGGGGGGCTCCTGCGGGGGTCGTGGGCGGCTCGGCGGCCGCGGTCAACGGGTACGGCCGGCTCGCGGACCGGGTCGGGGGCGGGGGCACGCGCGTCACTCCTTCCGCGCGAGCGCGGCCAGGGCCGCCCTCAGCTCGCGCTTGCTGGTCTTGCCGACGCCGGTCGTCGGGAACCGCTCGACGACCCGGACCAGGTCCGGCACCTTGAACGCGGCCACCCCGCGCTCCCGCACGAAGGCGCGCAGCTCCGCACCGGAGGGGGACGCCTGCGCGGTGGGCACGACGTAGGCGCAGGTCCGCTCGCCCAGGTAGGGGTCGGGCACCGCCACGACGGCGGCGTCGAGCACGCCCGGGTGGGCCATCAGGTGGTTCTCGACCTCCTCGGCCGCGACCTTCTCCCCGCCCCGGTTGATCTGCTCCTTGGCCCGCCCGACCACTTCGAGCCGGCCCGAGGGCGTGCGGCGCACCAGGTCGCCGGTCCGGTAGAAGCCGTCCGGGGTGAACGCGGCGGCGTTGTGCTCCGGGGCCCGGTAGTAGCCGCGGATCGTGTACGGGCCGCGGGTCAGCAGGGCGCCCGGCTGCCCCGGTGCCACGTCGGCGCCGGTCTCCACGTCCACGACGCGGACCTCGTCGTCGGGGGAGAGGGGGCGGCCCTGCGTGCCGAGCACCACCTCCTCGGGGTCGTCCAGCCGGGTGTAGCAGACCAGGCCCTCCGCCATCCCGAACACCTGCTGGAGCCGGCAGCCCAGCGCGGGACCGATCCGCTCGGCCAGCTCGCGGCCGCACTTGGCCCCGCCGACCAGCAGGACCTCCAGGGAGGACAGGTCGCGGTCGGTGCGGGCCGCCGCCTGCACCCACGCGGCGGCCAGCGGCGGCACCACCCCGGTGATGGTGACCCGCTCCTCCTCGATCAGCCGGAACGCGGTGTCCGCGTCCGGCCGCGGCGCCATGACCGTCGTCGCCCCCGCGTGCAGGGCGCCGAGCACCCCCGGCGAGCTCAACGGGTAGTTGTGCGCCACGGGGAGCGTGGCCAGGTACACGCTCTCCGGGCGCAGCGCGCAGATCCGGGCGCTCTCGCGGACGCTGTAGAGGTAGTCGTCGTGGGTGCGCGGGATCAGCTTCGGCAGCCCGGTGCTCCCCCCGGAGAGCTGGAGGAACGCCACGCCCTCCGGATCGGGGTCGGGCAGCTCGCGCGGCGCCGTCGCGGCCAGGTCGGCGAACTCCGCCGAGTCGAGCGTCAGCACCCGCCGCACGGAGCCCACCTCGGAGGCGACGGCGCGGGCGGTCGCGGCGTGGTCGTGCCGCTCGTGGGTGCCGACGGTGACGATGGCGGCTGCTTCGCTGTGCGCGGCGAAGTGCCGCAGCTCGCTGTGCCGGTGCGCGGGCAGCGCGAACACCGGCAGCACGCCCGCGCGCCACATCCCGAACACCACCGGCAGGAACTCCGGGACGTTGGGCAGTTGCAGCACCGCCCGGTCGCCGGGCGCGAGCCCGGCGTCGAGCAGCCCGGCGGCGATCCGGTGGGCGCGCTCGTCGAGTTCGGCGAAGCTCCACCGGCGGTCCCCGCCCACCACGGCGGTGCGGTCGGCGTACGCGCTCGCCAGCGCCGTCAGCGTCGTCCCGAAGGTCCGGCCGCGCCAGTGGCCCGCCGCCCGGTAGCGCGCGGCGACCTCCGGCGGCCACGGCACGTGGTCCGCGCTCACGCCGCCCCCTGCCCGTCGAGGCCGCGCGGCGGGCCGAACGCCGCCGCGCCAACGGCTCGTTCGGCCGCCGGAGCGCGGCCCGCGGCGCTCCCCGCGACGGTGCGCGGGCGCACCGTCCGTCCGCGCTGGCCGGGGCCACGGAGCGGCACCGCCCCCGTGCCGTCGGGGCGCCGCGCGCCCCGGAGCGAGGAGGAGCGGAACGGGCGGGGCGGGGCGGGGGCCGGCAGGTCGGTCGCCTGGCACCCGGGGCCGGGGCGCACCGGAGCGGAGGGGGACACGTCAGCGTTTCCTTTCCGGCGCGGGGGTCGCGCCGCCGTCGTCGAACGGGTTCTGCGGGGCGGTGGGGTGGCGGGCGCGGAGGGTGCCCGGGGCGGCGTGGTGGGCGGGGCTCCCGGTGGGACGCCCCGCGGGGAACCGCTCGGGGTGCCCGCGAGGGCCCCGGGCGCGGTCGTCCTCCCCGGCCACGGCCGACGCCGCATCCGGTGGCGGTCGCACCGGGTGGGACCACCGCCGGCCGAGCCGCCGCTGCCGCCGTGACCCGCGGACCGGGGCGGGGGTGACGGGGCGGCCACGTCGCTGCCACCGGCGTACGCGGCCCTGCCCGGACGTGGCGCGCCCGCGGCGGTGGACGCGTGCGTCACCGGCGGTCCGTGCCCACCGCGGCGTGCGACACGTCGGCACCGGTCCTCCGGCCGCGCCGGCGACCGGCGTCACCGAGTCCGGTGACCCCGTGGACCGGGCCGGGATGCGCTCCCTCCTCCCGCTTGGCAAGGTAAGCCTAACCTAACCAGGTGGGAGGTTGCGTGGCAAGGGCGGGTGGTTTCCCGTGGCCTCGCACGGGCCGACTCCGCGCCGGGTGACGCCGCGTCACGTGACGGGAGGGCTCGGGGATCGGCCGGGAGCGAGGCGCGTGGCGGCCGGCGCGGTGGCCGACGGCTCCGGGGCGGCGGCTCCGGGTCGGCGGCGCGCCAGGTGGCTTAGGGGCCGCGTGGCGGGCGCGCGGCGGCGCTTCCGCGCGGGCCGCCGTCAGACCCCCGGGCACCGTCGCGGAGGTCTCCGCCGGGCGTCGGGGCGGGTCGTGTGGTCGCGGCCGGGATGGTTGGCCGAGGAGGCCGCCCGCCGCGCCGGGGCCGCCCGGACCGGGGCCCGGGGAAGGCCCCTCCCGCTCAAGGCGTCGGCCCGGCCCCGACGCGGCGGCCGCCCGGTGCGTCGGCGCGGTGGGCCGTCACCGGGGCGGCGTGGCGGGCCGCCCCGGGGTGGGGCACAGAACGCCGAGGTGGCCACTTTTTTGTGGGTACTTGGCGGGCGCGCGGGGGTGGGTCAGGGTGGAGGAGGCGGTCAGGAGGCCGCCGGGGGATCGGCAAGGCGTTCCAGGCGGCGGTGGCCCCAGTCCGAGAGGGGGGCCAGCGCGTCGGCCAGGTCCTGGCCGAACGAGGTGAGGGAGTAGACGGTCTTGAGTGGGAGGACGTCGTGCACCTCGCGGTGCACCAGGCCGTCGGCCTCCATCTCCCGGAGCGCCTGAGTCAGCACCTTCTCGGTGAGGCCGGGAATCTGCCGACGCAGGGCCCCGGGACGCTGCGGACCGGACTCCAGGAGCCACAGCAGTGTCGTCTTCCACTTGCCGTCGATCACGTCGATCGCGGCGGTGACACCGCAGACGTCCGGGTCCAGGGCGCGGCTGCGCGTCATGACCGGTCCCCTTGTCACTAGTCGTCAGTGCGTCACGAGTCGTCAGGAGTAGAAGTATGTCCGAACAGTCTGCCGTCACGGTGCTGGGCCTGGGACCGATGGGGCGTGCCCTGGCCGGTGCCTTCCTGGAGGCGGGGCTGCGCACCACCGTGTGGAACCGCACGCCCGGCCGGGACGGGGAGCTGGTCGAGCGCGGCGCGGTGAGCGCCGGCTCGGCGGAGGAGGCGGTCGCCGCCAGCCCGGTGACGGTGGTGTGCGTGGTGAACTACGACGCCGCGGACGCCGTGCTCCGGCGCGACGCGGTGACGGCGGCGCTGAAGGGGCGCACCGTCGTCAACCTGACGGCCGACCTCCCGGGGCGCGCGCGGGACAGCGCCGAGTGGGCGGCCGAGCACGGCATCGGTTACCTCGACGGCGCGATCATGACCCCGGCCGTCACCATCGGCACCCCGGACGCGGTGTTCCTGCACAGCGGCCCGGAGGAGCTGTACGCGGCGCACCGGCCCGTGCTGGACGCGCTGGGCGGCACCCACACCCACCTGGGCACCGACACCGGCCGGGCCGCCGCCTACGACATCGCCCTGCTCGACATCTTCTGGACGGCGATGGCGGGCTACGCCCACGCGCTGGCCGTGGCCCGGGCCGAGGGCATCACCGCCGGTGAACTCGCCCCGTTCGCCCAGGGCATCGCCGAGATCCTCCCGCCGGTGTTCGCGGAGGGCGCGGCGGACGTCGACAGCGGTGCCTTCTCGGGCCTGGACAACCCGATCAGTTCGGCCGTCTCCTCGATGACGCACATCGTGCACGCCTCCGAGGCACACGGGATCGACGCGGGGGTGATGCGCGCGGCCGAGGGTCTCGCGCGCCGGGCCATCGCGCACGGCAGCCCGACGGACGGCTTCCTGCGCATCACCGACCTGCTGAGCAGCCGCCGCTGAGCCGGGATTCGGACGCGCCCGGGTCCCGCCGGGCCGGGCGCGTCAACGCGTGGGCGGGGTGTCCCGCCCACGGGGCCGGTCCGGGGGCGGCGCGGTGCGGCGGGGCGGTGCGCGGCCGGGGGATGCGTAGGGTGCGGCGGCATGGTGAGGCTGTGGAGGCGGGAGCGGCGCGGCGACGCGGCCGGGCGGCTGGCCGGTGCCGTGCTGCGGCGGGAGCGGCTCGCGCGCGACCGGCTGCTCGGCGGCCGGGAGCCGATGGACCTGCGGTACGCGTGGACGGTGGCGGGCGCCGCGGAGCCCGCCGTGCCGCCGATGCGCTCGTGCGCCGTACTGGAGCGGTACGCCGGGCGGCGTCCGGCGCGGCTGCTGGTGACCGGCGCGCCGGGCAGCGGCCGGACCCTGCTGGCGGTGGACCTGGTGCTGCGCCTGCTGGAGCAGCGCGGCCCGGGCGACCCGGTGCCCGTCCGGCTGGCCGCGACCCCCGCCGACGCGGAGGCGGACGCGGCCGGGGACGCGGACGTCGCGGCGCGGTTGGCCCGGTCGGTCCGGGCGGCGTACCGGGTGCCGCGTGCGGCGGCCGAGGAGCTGGTCCGGGAGGGCCGCCTGGTGCCGGTGCTGGCGGCCGGAGCCGTGGCGGGGTGGACCGGCGCGGTCGGCCCGGAGGCGGAGGGGCCGACGCCCGCGGGGCGGAGACTGGAGGGTTCGGCGGCCGAGGGTTCGGCGCCTGCTGGTGCGGCGCCCGAGGGTCCGGCGGCCGAGGGGCGGGTGGCCGACGGCCCGGCGCCCGCGGGGCGGGTGGCCGAGGAGGGGGCGACGCCCGGGGGGAGCGCGGCCGCGGGGCTCGCGGCGTTCGACGCGTACCTGCGGGCGGTCGGGGCGCCCGGCGCCGTCCTCCTGCACGACGCGGGCGACCCCGAAGCGGCCCGCGCCGTCGGCGCCGTGCCGGCGTGGCGGGACGGCGCGGACCGGGTCGGCGTCCTGCCCCTGCGGGCCGTGGACGCCCGCTCCTACCTCCGCGCGCACGTGGCCGGCCCCGACCGATGGCGCGCGGTGTGCGACGCGCTGACCGCCGCGCCGGACGGCCCGTTGGCCGGCGCGCTGAGCAACCCGGCCCGGCTGCTGGCGGCCGTGCGCGCCTTCGAGGCCCGCACGGCGTCCGGCGGCTTCGCCCGTCACCCCCGGGAACTGCTGGACCCCGCGCTGGACGGCGTGGAGGCGATCTGCGGGCTGATCGCCGGGTGCCCGGTGGCTGATTCCCGCCCCGGGGCCGCGGCCCCGGCCGCCGCCACCGCCGGGAGCCGCGGGTAGGGCGGGCGGCCCCGGTCGAGGCGGCGCGGCGGGACCGCGACACGGCGGCCCACCTGCGTGCCTGGTGCCGTGCGGGTGTCGGGCGGGAGGCGCCGGGCCGACGCGTGTGTGGCGTAACGGTGATGTGCCGGACGTGTGTTGACCGCCCCCGAAGACCTGGCGTACGCTTTCGGCCATTCGATCATGGGTGCGAGCGCTCCTCCGGGTCGCGCCGACCATGGCGATCGAGTAACGGGGGTCGTGGACATGTTGCAGTCGTCGCGACAGGAAACAGAGCGCCGGCGTTCTCATCCTTTCGATGACGCCGAGGCCGCCTATCTCGTCCTGGTGAACGAGGAAGGCCAGCACTCGCTGTGGCCGAGCACGCTGGACGTGCCGGCCGGCTGGCGGGTCGCGCTGGCGGAGGCGAGCCGTGACGCCTGCCTGGCGTTCGTCGAGGAGAACTGGACGGACCTGCGCCCCCGCAGTCTCCGAGCAGCGACGGCCCCCGGCTCCTGAGGATCAAGCCGGCCGCGCGCGGCGAACAGCTCGACACGTCCGCGATCATGGAGGACACATGCGCTCCCGCATTCTCGGGAAGATCGAACTCGACCGGGCCCGCCTGGCGCCGGACCTGGAGTACCTCGCCGCGGTGCCCACCGTGGAGGAGGAGTACGACGAGTTCAGCAACGGATTCTGGAAGAACATCCCGCTGTGGAACGCGACCGGGGGCGGCGACGACCGGCTCTACCGCGACCTCGACGGCGCGGCCGCGCGGCCGACGCGGCACGCGGAGCGGGTGCCGTACCTGCGCGAACTCGTCACCACCGTGTTCAACGTCGAGCGGGTGCAGATGGCCCGCAGCAGGAACCTGAAGAACGCCGTCGTCATCCCGCACCGCGACTTCGTGGAGCTCGACCGGGACCTCGACAGCTACGTGCGCACGTTCATGGTGCTGGAGGACAGCCCGCTGGCCTTCCACTCCAACGAGGACACCGTCATCCACATGCGGCCCGGCGAGATCTGGTTCCTGGACGCGGCGACGGTGCACTCGGCCGCCAACTTCTCCGACGTCAGCCGCCAGTCCCTGTGCGTGGACCTGGCCTTCGACGGCGCGTTCGACGAGACGTACGAGAAGGAGGTCTTCGCCGACCCCACCGTCTACGCCCCCGGCGCCACGCCCGACCTGCCCGAGCGGCGGCCCTTCACCACCGAGCGCCGCGACGCCCTCCTGGGCCTGGCGGGCGTGATCGGCCGGGAGAACTTCCGCGACATCCTCTTCCTGCTCTCCAAGGTGCACTACACCTACGACGTCCACCCGGCGGAGACCTACACGTGGCTGGTCGAGATCGCCCGGCGCGCCGGGGACGACAAGATGGTCGAGAAGGCGGAGCGGATACGGGACTTCGCCATCGGTGCCCGGGCCCTGGGCGAGCGGTTCTCCCTCACCGCGTGGTGAGCGCGGGGGCCGCGCGGCGAGCGGGGCACGTCGTCGCCGGTGCGGAACCGCACGGCGAGCACGGCGCGTCGTGGTGAGTACGGAAGCCACGGTGCGGACGCGGTCGTGCGCGGCGGCCCGGCCGGGTGCGCCGGCCGGGTCCGGCGCGTGGCGGTTTCGGCACGGGCCGGAGCCGGTGCGGGCCGGCCCCGGCGCGAGGGGCGGGTGACGGGCGCGCGGCGCCGCTCGGAATAACGTTTCCGGAGTGGTCAACCGGTTTTTCCTTGCGTCTCGCGGAGCACGGCCGGTAGGCTTCAAGCAGTCCAGTAAGCGTTCGATAGGGCATCAGGTTTCCTACCGCGCAGGACTCGAAGATACGGGGCGACAGGCCGACGCATAGTCGGGAGATACTTCGAGGGAGAACGTAGTGAATTTCCGCGGGTTTTGACGAAACCGTTTTCGGTGCTGCACGACGCGCTGTGGCCGGGCTTCGCACCGCTGCCAGCAGGGGTTCGGTGAAAGCTCCCTCCATGAGCACACCGCCGAACTGTTCCGGAAGTGTGTATTCGGGCCTGCTTGTCGGCGAGCGGTGAGCTCCTTTTGCGGTGCTGTCCGACGTGCTTATCGAAACGCGTCTTCCGGTATTTTCCGTGAGGCCGGAAGAATCATTCGACGGGAGTCCCCTGCGGCCCCGTCGGCCCTTTCGACGCTGCTCTGGGATGGATATCGATGACCGCACCGTCCACGTTCACCGAGACCTTCACGGTCACCGCCGAGAATTCGCTGCTGCACGGTCACGTGGTGTACGGGCGCAGCCTTCTGCCGGGCGTCGGTTACGTGGACCTGGTGCTCCAGGTGCTGGCCCGGCACGGCCACGCGATGGCGGACGTCGAGCTGCGCAACCTCACCATCCTGGCCCCGCTCGTCGCCGCGCCCGGGGAGTCCGTGCTCACCACGGTCGAGGGCCGGCCCGCCCCGCGCGGGGGGTGGCGCGTCGAGGTGCGCAGCCGGCGCCCCGGGGACGCCACCGAGGTCGTCCACGCGGTGGTGGCCGCGCACCCCAGCCCCGTGCGGCCCTACGCCGAGCGGCTGGCGCTGCCGCTCGCCGGGGCCGAGCGGGTCACCCGGCTCACCGACATCTACACCTGGTGCCGGGAGAACGACCTGCGCCACTCGGGCCTGATGAAGATCGAGGGTGCGGTCCACCACCGGCCGGACGACTGGGTCGCGGAGCTGGCGCTCGCCCCGGAGTACCGGGGCAGCACGGACGCCTTCCTCTTCCACCCGGCGCTCTTCGAGGCCGGGCTGCTCGGCGGCGGGGTGGGCATCGGCATGCTGCACGACGGCAACGAGGGGCCGGGGCTCTACCTGCCGCTGATGTTCGAGTCGTTCCGGGCGGCGGGCGGGCTGGGCGAGCGCTGCTTCGTGCGGGTGCCGGCCGCCTCGGTGCGCCGGGACGACGAACTGGTGCGTCTGGCGGTGGAGTTCTACGACGCGTCCGGGGCCAAGGTCGCCGAGGTGGGGCAGTTCGTCGGCAAGCGGGTGCGGGAGGTGGCCTCGCTCGACGTGCGCGAGGACGCTCCGCGGGCCACCCCGGCGGCGCCGGGTGCGCCCGCCGCGCCCGTCGCGTCCGCCGCGCCTGTGGTGTCGGGTGCGCCGGGTGGCGGTGACCTGGTGGTGGTGTTGCGGGAGTTGGTGGGTGCGCGGTTGGGGTTGGCGGTCGGGCAGGTGGATGAGGGGTTGGGGTTTTACGAGTTGGGGTTGGGTTCGGCGGATTTGTTGGCGTTGGTGGGGGAGTTGGAGGATCGGTTGTCGGTGTCGTTGTCGCCGACGGTGATGTTCGAGCATCGGACGATCGCGGAGTTGGCGGGGTGGCTGGCGACCGAGGTCCCGGCGTCGGGTGCGGCGTCCGCCCCGGCCCTGGAACCCGCGCCCGCCGCGCCCGCCGCGCCTGTCGCGCCTGTGGTGTCGGGTGCGCCGGGTGGCGGTGACCTGGTGGTGGTGTTGCGGGAGTTGGTGGGTGCGCGGTTGGGGTTGGCGGTCGGGCAGGTGGATGAGGGGTTGGGGTTTTACGAGTTGGGGTTGGGTTCGGCGGATTTGTTGGCGTTGGTGGGAGAGTTGGAGGATCGGTTGTCGGTGTCGTTGTCGCCGACGGTGATGTTCGAGCATCGGACGATCGCGGAGTTGGCGGGGTGGCTGGCGACCGAGGTCCCCGCTTCGCGCGCGGCGTCCGCCCCGGCCCCCGCGACCGCTACCCCGGCACCGGCCCCCGCGTCCGCTTCCGCGTCGGCCCCGGCGTCGGCACCGGCTCCGGTGGAGGTTGACGCTCCCGCGGCGGCCCCGGCTCCGGCGCCCGCCCTGAGCCCGGCGCCCGCGCCCGCCCCGGCTCCCCGGCCCGCTCCCGCGTCCGCTCCCGTCTCCGCTCCCGTGTCGCGGCTGCCGGAGGGGGTGGAGGAGGTGTGTGCGGTGCTCACCGAGGAGGTCGCCGGGCTGCTCGGGGTGCCGGTCGGTGAGGTGCGGCCCGAGGTGGGGCTCGCGGAGTTCGGCCTCGACTGGGCCGCCACGGCCAAGCTGGCCGAACGGCTCGGTGACCGCTACGGCCTGACGCTCGACTCCGGAGCACTCGGCGGCCACCAGACCGTGCGGGCGCTGGCCGAGCACCTCGCCCGGCCCCACGGTGGCGCCGCCCCGCACCCGATGCTGCACCGCGTGGTGGCCGAGGACGGGACGACGACGTACGCGGCGCGTTTCGTGGGCGACGAGCCGTTCCTGCGCGACCACCAGGTGCGCGGCAGCCGCGTCCTGCCGGGAGTGGCGCAGTTGGAGATGGCGCGCGCGGCGGTCGTCCGCACGCTGGGCGGCGCGCGGCCGGAGCGGGTGTCCCTGGTGAACGTGGTGTGGCTGCGCCCGGCGGTCTGCGGTCCCGCCGGGCTGGAGCTGCGCGTGGACGTGCGCCCGCTGTCCGACGGCGACCTGGAGTACACCCTGTGGGAGCCGGGTGCGGAGGGCGAGCGGGCGGTGTGCGGGCAGGGCCGCGCGAGCGTGCGCCCGGCCGCCGCCCCGGGGGCGCCGGGCCTGGCGGACGTGCGGGCGGCCTGCGGGGACGCCGCGCACCGCCCGGACCGTCTCTACGCCCTCTACGCCCGCCTGGGACTGGACTACGGCCCGGCGCACCGGGCCCTGGCGGAGCTGGCCGTGGGCACGGACGCGGCGGGCCGCCGGCAGGTGCTGGCCGAGTTGCGGGTACCCGCCGAGGCGCGGCACCTCGACGGCTGCGAGCTGCACCCGAGCATCCTCGACGGGGCGTTGCAGGCGACCGTCGGCCTGTGGCTGCCCACGGACGGCACCGAGGGGGCGGACGGCCGACTGGCGCTGCCGTTCGCGGTCGACCGGGTGCTGGTGTGCGCCCCGGTCCCGGAGCGGGCGTACGCGTGGGTCAGGTACCAGCCCGACAGCGGGACGGACGCCGCGGCGGCGCGCCTGGACGTCACCGTCTTCGACGCCTCGGGCGGCGTGTGCGTCGAGCTGACCGGTCTGACGACGCGCGCCCTGCCGGGGCCCGCGGCACCCGAGCCGTCCGCGCCCGCCCACGACACCCACGAGCCCCGCGCGACCCACGGCGCCGACCGGCCCGCCGAGGTCGGGGACATCGCGATCGTCGGGGTCGGCGGCCGCTACCCGCAGGCCCCGGACCTCGACGCGTTCTGGCGCAACCTGCGGGCGGGCCGGGACTGCGTGCGCGAGGTCCCGGCGGAGCGCTGGGACCCGGCCCGGCACGCCGGAGCGGACGGCGCGGGCACCACCCGGTGGGGCGGTTTCCTGGACGA
Organism: Streptomyces marinisediminis; assembly: GCF_026262575.1. Lineage (GTDB taxonomy): Bacteria > Actinomycetota > Actinomycetes > Streptomycetales > Streptomycetaceae > Streptomyces > Streptomyces marinisediminis. The sequence goes on along the minus strand of NZ_JAPKFL010000010.1, from coordinate 107,856 downwards.
GATCGACCGCTTCGACCCGCTGTTCTTCCAGATATCCCAGCTTGAGGCCGAACACCTCGACCCGCAGGAGCGGCTGTTCCTCCAGTGCGCCCACCACACCCTGGAGGACGCCGGGTACACCGGTGCGCGGCTGGGCCGGTCGGCGAAGGTGGGCGTGTTCGTCGGCGTGATGTACCAGGAGTACCAGCTCTACGGCGCGCAGGCGCAGGAGCGCGGGGAGCCGGTGGCGCTGTGGGGCAGCGCCTCCACGGTCGCCAACCGGGTCTCCTACTTCTACGACTTCCACGGGCCGAGCCTGGCCGTGGACACCATGTGCTCCTCCTCGCTGACGGCCATCCACCTCGCCTGCGAGGCCATCCGCGGCGGCCAGTGCGACGCGGCGCTCGCGGGCGGCGTCAACCTCACGCCGCACCCGAACAAGTACCTCGTCCTGGGGCAGCGCCGGTTCCTCTCCAGCGACGGCCGGTGCCGCAGCTTCGGCGCGGGCGGGGACGGGTACGTGCCCGGCGAGGGCGTCGGGGCGGTGCTGCTGAAGCCCCTGCACCGGGCGGTCGCGGACGGCGACCAGATCCACGGGGTGATCAAGGGGACGGCCGTCAACCACGGCGGCCGGACCACCGGGTACTCGGTGCCCACGCCGGTGGCGCAGGGCGAGGTCATCGCGGACGCGCTGGCGGCGGCCGGGGTCGAGCCGCGCGCGCTCAGCTACCTGGAGGCGCACGGCACCGGCACCTCGCTGGGCGACCCGATCGAGATCGACGGACTGGGCAAGGCGTTCGACCGGCTCGGTGGTGCGCCGCCGAGCTGCGCGATCGGCTCGGTGAAGTCCAACATCGGGCACGCCGAGAGCGCGGCGGGCATCGCCGGCGTCACGAAGGTGCTGCTCCAGCTCCGCCACGGCGAGCTGGTGCCGAGCCTGCACGCGGAGCCGCTCAACCCGCACATCGACTTCGCCGCCACCCCGTGGCGGGTGCAGCGGCGCACCGAGCCGTGGCGGCGGCCGACGCTGGAGGCCGACGGGCGGCGGCGGACGTACCCCCGGCTGGCCGGTGTCTCCAGCTTCGGGGGCGGCGGCTCGAACGCGCACGTCGTCATCGAGGAGTACGTGCCCGAGCCCGCGCCGCAGGCCGGGCCGGACGGGCGCCCCGCGCCGCTGGTGCTGTCGGCGCAGAGCGAGGGCCAGCTCGTCGAACTGGCGCGCCGGACGGCGGACCGGCTGGCCGAACTGGACGAGGGGCGGCTGCACGACGTCTCCTGGACGCTGCGGACGGGCCGGGAGGAGCTGGACGAGCGGCTGGCGTTCGCCGCGACCTCCCTGGCGGACGCGCGCGCCCGGCTGACCGCGTTCGCGTCCGACCCCGGGCGGCCGGGCGCGTGGCTGCGCGGGACCGTGCGCCCGGGGCGGCGGCCGGACGCGGCGGCGGTCCGGGCGGCGCGGGCCGACTGGGCGGCGCACGGCACGGGCGACGCCCTGCTGCGGCTGTGGGCCGAGGGGGCCGCGGTGGAGTGGGAGCCGCCGTCCCCGTCCGCCGGGGCGCGGCGGGTGAGCCTGCCCGGCTACCCCTTCGCCCGCGAGCGGTGCTGGCTGGACACCGGCGCGTCCGCACAGCCCGCCCCGGCGCCCGCGCAGCCCGCGCCCGCGCCGGCTCCGTCCCCCGCCCCGGCTCCGTCCCCGGGCGCGCCTTCGACCCCGCGCGCGGAGGGCGACGCCCTGGTGCTGCTGCGCCCCGGGTGGACCGCCCGGGACGGCGGGCCCGCCGCGCCGGAGTACGCCGAGCACCACGTGGTGGTGGTCGGCCCGCTGGGCGACGCCGGGTGCGACGCGCTGCGCGCGGCCCTGCCCGACGGCGCCGCGTGCCACGTCCTGCCGTCCGCCGACGGCTCGCCGGACCAGCGCTACACCGAGGCGGCCCGGCGCCTGTTCACGGTGGTCCGCGGCGTCCTGGCGGCCGGGGTGCGGCGGCCCGCGCTGCTCCAGGTGGTGTGGGCGGGCGCGCCCGGCGCGGACACCGGCGCCGAGCGCGCGGCCTGCTACGGCGCGCTGACCGGCCTGCTGCGCACCGTCACCCTGGAGGAACCCCGGCTGCGCACCCAGTACCTGGAGTGCCTGGACGGCGCGGAGCCCGCGGCGGTGGCCGCCCGCCTGCGGGCGGAGGCGGCCGTCGAGGGCGCGCCGGAGGTCCGCTACCGCGGCGGTCGCCGGTACGTGCGGGAGCTGCGCGAGGTCGCCCCCGCCCACCACGCCCCGGCGGCGTGGCGGGAGGACGGCGTCTACCTGATCACGGGGGGCGCCGGCGGGCTCGGGCTCGTCCTGGCGCGGGACATCGCCGCGTCGGTCGCGCACGCCACCGTGGTGCTCACCGGACGCTCGCCGCTGGACGAGGCGCGGCGCGGCGCGCTGGCCGCCCTGCGGGGCGCCGGGCTGACGGTGGAGTACCAGCGCGTGGACGTGACCGACCGTGCCGCCCTCGCCCGGCTCCTGGACCACGTGGCCGACCACCACGGCCCGCTGACGGGCGTGGTGCACGGGGCCGGGGTCGTCGACGACGCCTACGCCGTGCGCAAGACCCCCGAGGCGTTCGCGGCCGTCCTCGCGCCCAAGGTGACCGGGCTCGTCCACCTGGACGAGCTGACGCGGGACCAGCCGTTGGACCTCTTCCTGTGCCTGTCCTCCCTGGCCGGTGCCTTCGGCAACCCGGGCCAGGCCGACTACGCCGCCGCCAACGCGTTCCTGGACGCCTACACCGTCCACCGCGCGGACCTGGTGGCCGCCGGGCTGCGCGGCGGCACCACGGTGTCGGTGAACTGGCCGCTGTGGGACGAGGGCGGCATGGGCGGCACCGCGCGGGTGCGCGAGCACCTGCGCGACGCCGGGCTGGCCCCGCTGGACACCGCGCGGGGGCTGCGGGCCCTGCGGTGCGCGCTGGCGCCCGAGGCCAACGGCCTGGACGAAGGCCGCCTGCTGGTCGCGGTCGGCGAGCGCGCGGGCCTGCTGGACCGGCTGACCGGACGGGCCCCGCACGCCGAGCCCGCCGAACCCGCCGCCGAGCCCGCCGCCGCGGAGGCCGGGCCGCGTGCCGACGCCGGGCCGGGGGCCGCCGTGCCCGGCGCCGGGGCGGAACCGGCGCTGGAGGAACGGGCGGTCGGCCACCTGCGGCGGCTGCTGGCGTCGGCGCTCAAGCTGGACGCCGGACGCGTCGACGCCGACACGCCGCTGGAGCGGTACGGGATGGACTCCGTGCTCGCGGTGAACGTCACCGCCGAGCTGGAGCCGGCCTTCGGGGCGCTGTCGCGCACGCTGGTCTTCGAGCGGCCGACGGTCCGCGAGCTGGCGCGCTACTTCGCCACCCACCACACCGACGCCCTGCGCACGCTGCTCGGCGACCCGGCCCCGGCGGCCCCCGCCCCGGCGGCCCCGGCCTCCCCGGCCCCGGCCGCCGCGGCCCCGGCCTCCCCGGCCCCGGCCGCCCCGGCCCCGGCCGCCCCGGCCCCGGCCGCCCCGGCCCCGGCCGCCGCGCGGACCGAACCCCCGGCCGGGCCCACCCCCGTCCCGGCCCCGTCCGCACCGGGCACCGGGCGGCCCGAACGCGCCGGTGACGTCGCGATCGTCGGCGTCAGCGGACGGTACCCGCAGGCGGCGGACGTGGACGCGTTCTGGGCCAACCTCCGGGCGGGCCGGGACAGCGTCACCGAGGTCCCGGCCGACCGGTGGCCGCGCGAGGCGCTCCCGGCGTCCGAGGGCGCGCCGTCCGACGGCCCCTGGGGCGCCTTCCTCGACGGCGTCGACCGGTTCGACCCGCTGCACTTCGGCGTCTCCCCGCGCGAGGCCGCCGCGATGGACCCGCAGCAGCGGCTGTTCCTGGAGACCGTGTGGCACCTGCTGGAGCGCGGCGGTGTGACCCAGGAGGTCATCGAGCGGCGCTACGGACGCCGGGTGGGGGTGTACGTCGGCGCGGCGTACCAGATGTACCAGGCGGACGCCGCGGACCCGGCGCTCGCGGCGCTGACCGCCTCGGCCTCCTACAACCTGATCGCCAACCGCGTCTCGCACTTCTTCGGCCTGGAGGGTCCCAGCCTGGCCGTGGACAGCATGTGCACCTCCTCGGCCATGGCGATCCACCTGGCCTGCGCCGACCTCCGGCGCGGCGAGGCGGAGCTGGCCGTGGCCGGCGGCGTCAACCTGACCGTCCACCCGGACAAGTACCGGGCCCTGGCCGAGATGGGGCTGCTGGGGACGGGGCCGGGCGCCCGCAGCTTCCGCGACGGGGACGGCTACCTGCCCGCCGAGGCCGTCGGGGCCGTGCTGCTGAAGCCGCTGGAGGCGGCGCTGCGCGACGGCGACCCGGTGCTCGCCGTCGTCCGGGGGAGCGCCTCCCTGCACGGCGGCCGGTCGAACGGGTTCATGACGCCCAGCCGCCGGGCCCGGGCGGAGGTCATGCGGCGGGCGCTGGAGCGCGCGGGTGTGGCGCCGGAGTCGGTCGGGTACGTGGAGGCCGCCGCCAACGGGGCCGCGTTCTCCGACGAGATCGAGGTCGCCGCGCTGCGCGAGGTGTTCGGCGGCGTGGCCGACCCGGTGGCCGTGGGCACGGTGAAGTCCAACCTCGGGCACCCCGAGGCGGCCGCGGGGATCGCGCAGCTCACCAAGGTCGTGCTCCAGTTGCGCCACGGCGAGCTGGCCCCGCTGGTGGCGGTCGGCGCGCCCAACCCGCACCTGGCGGTCGACGGCGGCCCGCTGCGGCTGTGCGACCGGCTGACACCGTGGGAGCCGCGCGGCGCCGGGTCCGCGCCGCCGGTCCGCCGGGCCCTGATCAACTCGGTGGCCGCGGGCGGCAGCCACGTCAGCCTGGTCGTCGAGGCGCCGCCCCGGCAGCCGGCCGACCCGGCGGGCGAGCCCGACGCGGGCCCGCAGGTGGTGCTCGTCTCCGCCCGGGACCGGCGGCGGCTGCGCACGGCGGTGCGGCGGCTCCACGACTTCCTCGACGGCGACGCCGGGGCGGCGGTGAGCCTCGCCGACGTGGCCTACACCTCGCAGGTGGGCCGCGAGGCGCTGCCCGAACGCCTCGCCGTCGTCGCCGACTCGCCAACGGAGCTGCGCGGCGCGCTGGCGGACCTGCTGGCCGACGACCTGGAGCCGGCCGGCGGCGCGGAGGAACGTGCCGCACGCGCGGGCCGGGTCCACCTCGGGAACGCCGAGGACGACGCGGGGCCGCTGGGCGCGGTGCTGACCGGGGCCAGGGGCGAGGCGTTCCTCGCCGGGCTCGTCGAGGACCGGGACCTGGAGCACCTGGCACACCTGTGGGTGCGCGGCGCCCGGGTGCCCTGGCGCGGCCTGCACCCCGCGCGGCGCGCGCTGGTCGCGCTGCCGGCGACCGCGTTCGAGGCGGGCCGCTACTGGGTCGGCCGCGACGCCTCCGGGGCCCCGGCCGCACCCGTGCCCCCGGCCGCGCGGGAGCCGGACGCCGGGCCGGAGCCGGAGGCCGACCGGGCCGCGGAGGCCGACCCGGCCCCCGGGGCGGGCGCGCGTCCCGGCGCGTCGCTCGGTGCGGCCGAGCGGACGATGGCCCGGGCCTGGGCCGCCGTCCTCCACGTCGACGCCGGTGACCTGACGGGCCGGAGCGACTTCTTCGCCCTCGGCGGCACCTCGCTGATGGCCACCCGGCTGATCAACCACCTGACGCGGGAGACCGGGGTGGAGCTGCCCGTGCAGGCCGTCTTCAGCGCGCCCCGGCTCACCGCGATGGCCGCGGAGCTGACCCGGCGCGGCGCGGCCCTCGACGGCGCCCCGGACGGCGGCGTCGCCGACGGCACCCCCGCCGACGGCACCCCCGCCGACGGCACCCCCGACGGCGGCGCCCCGGCCGACGGCGGCACCGAAGACGGCGGCACCGAAGACGGCGGCACCGAAGAGGGCGGCACCGAAGACGGCGGCGGCGGTGACGGCGGTGCGCTCGACGTGGAGCGCATCCTCCGGGGCCTTGAGCTGATCGAGGGCATGAGCGACGAGGAACTCGACGCGCTCGGCGCGCTGGACGCGCCGGACACGCGGGACCGGACGAGAGGGCGAGGATGACCACCACGCGTCGGGACGGCGGAGCCGAACTGGTCCGCAGGGTCCGCGCGCTGCCCGCCAGGCGGCGGCGCGCGCTGCTCACGCTGCTGCGGCAGCAGGGCGTGGACCTGTCCGCGCTCGACACCGTGCCGCCCCGCGACCTGCCGGACGGCGAGCCCGTCGCGCTCTCCTTCGCCCAGCAGCGGCTGTGGTTCCTGGCGCAGCTCGACGGGTCCAGCGCGGCCTACAACATCCCCGTGGCGATGCGGATGCGCGGTCCGCTGGACCGTCCCGCGCTGCTGCGGGCCCTGACCGCGGTGGTGCGCCGCCACGAGGCCCTGCGCACCCGCTTCGTGGAGCGCGACGGCGTCCCCTACCAGCTCGTCGGGGACGCCGGGGACCTCACCGTCGAGGAGGAGGACCTCGACGACCCGGCGGAGCTGCCCGAGCGCTGCGCGCGGGAGGCGGCCACGCCGTTCGACCTGACCCGGGACCCGCTGCTGCGGGTGCGGCTGCTGCGCCACTCCGAGCGGGACCACGCCCTGCTGGTGACGATGCACCACGCCGTCTCCGACGGCTGGTCCGTCGGCGTGTTCGTGCGCGAGCTGGGGGAGTGCTACGCGGCGTTCAGCGCCGGGGAGCCCGCGCCGCTCGCGCCGCTGCCCATCGGGTACGCCGACTACGCCCACTGGCAGCGGCGGCGGCTGGACGCGCCGGGGCGGGACCGGCACCTGGACTTCTGGACGGAGCGGCTCGCCGGCGTCGACCCCCGGCTGACGCTGCCGACCGACCGGCCGCGCCCGGCCGTCAAGACCTACCGGGGGGCGCGGGAGCGGTTCCGCTGCCCGGCCGCGCTGCTGGAGCGGCTGCGCGCGGTCGGCAAGCGGTACGACGCCACCGCGTACATGACGCTGCTGGCCGCGTACCAGCTCGTGCTGCACCGCTACACCCACGCCACCGACATCGCCGTGGGCACCGTCGTGGCGGGGCGCAACCGGGCCGAGCTGGAGGGGCTGGTCGGCTTCTTCGCCAACACCCTGGTGATGCGCACCGACCTCTCCGGGGACCCGGACTTCCCCGAGCTGCTGGACCGGGTCCGGGCGGGCGCGCTGGCCGCCTACGAGCACCAGGACGTGCCCTTCGAGGCCGTGGTGGACGCCCTGGGCCTGGAGCGCAGCCTCAGCCACGCCCCGGTGTTCCAGACGCTGTTCGTGCTCCAGGAGGCGCAGCGCGAGCGCACGGCGCGCGTCGGCGGGCTGGAGGTCACCCCCGTCGAGTCCGACGTGGACGCCACCAAGTTCGACCTGACGCTCGACCTCACCGAGACCCCGGACGGGCTCGTGGGCACCGTCGAGTACAACACCGACCTGTACGACCGGGAGACGATCACCCGCTTCGTCGGCCACTACACCCGGCTGCTGGACGCCATCGCACAGACCCCCGACGCCCCGCTCTCCCGGCTGGAGATGCTGCCGGACGAGGAGCGCCACCGGGTCCTGCGGGAGTGGAACGACACCGAGCGCCCGTTCGCCGACGACCGCTGCCTGCACGAGATCTTCGAGGACGCCGTGCGGCGCCACCCGGAGCGCACCGCCCTGGTGACGGAGGACCGCTCCTGGACCTACGCCGAGCTCAACGCCTGGGCCAACCGCGTCGCGCACGCGCTGCGCGGCGCGGGGATCGGCCCGGACGGCCTGGTGGGCCTGTGCGCGGAGCGCTCCGCCGAGATGGTGGCCGGCATCCTGGGCACCCTCAAGGCCGGGGGCGCCTACGTGCCGGTCGACCCGGCCTACCCGGCCGAGCGGATCGGCGGCCTGCTCGGCGGCTCCGGCACCGAGGTCGTGCTCACCCAGCCGCACCTGGACGCCGCCCCGCTCGCCGCCGTGCCGCACGTGCTGCTCCTGGACCCCGGGGGCGCGGTGCGCGACCGCGAGGGGCGGAGCCTCCACCCGCTGCCCGAGGACGACCTGCCGGCCGCCGGGCTCGGCCTCGGCCCGGCGCACCTGGCCTACGTCATCCACACCTCCGGCTCCACCGGCCGCCCCAAGGGCGTCATGATCGAGCACCGCGCTGCGGTCAACCGCGTGGAGTGGATGCAGAACGCCTACGGGCTGACCGAGGACGACGTGGTCCTCCAGAAGACGCCGTTCAGCTTCGACGTCTCGGTGTGGGAGTTCTTCTGGCCGCTGCTGTACGGGGCCCGGCTGGCCGTCGCGGCGCCGGGGGGCCACCAGGACCCGGCCTACCTGGTCGCGGCCGTCCGGCGGTTCGCGGTGACCACGCTGCACTTCGTGCCGTCCATGCTCCGGGCGGTCGTGGAGGACCCGGGCTGGCCGGAGTGCACCTCCGTGCGCCGGGTGTTCGCCAGCGGGGAGGCGCTGCCGCCGGAGCTGTGCGCGCGTCACGCGGCCCGGCACCCGGCGCCGCTGCACAACCTCTACGGGCCCACCGAGGCGGCCGTCGACGTCAGCCACTGGACCTGCCCGGCCGACGAGGTGCCGCGCGTCGTCCCCATCGGGCGGCCCATCCAGAACATCCGCCTCTACGTGCTCAACGACGCGCTCCGGCCGCAGGGCGTGGGCTGCGTCGGCCAGCTCCACATCGCCGGGGTCGGCCTCGCGCGCGGCTACCTGCACCAGCCGGAGCTGACCCGCGAGCGGTTCGTCCCCGACCCGTTCGGCGGCCCGGGGGAGCGCCTGTACCGCACCGGCGACCTGGCGCGCTGGCGGGCCGACGGCACCCTGGAGTTCCTGGGCCGCGCCGACGACCAGGTGAAGCTGCGCGGCTTCCGGATCGAGCTGGGCGAGATCGAGCACCGGCTGGCCGCACACCCGGGGGTGCGCGCCTGCGCCGTCGTGCTGCGGGAGGACCGGCCGGGGCAGCCCCGGCTGGTGGCCTACGTCGTCCCGGCCGACGCGGACGGGGCGGCCGTCCCGGCCGACGCGGGTGACGCGGCCGACGCGGGCCGGGCCGCCCCGGGCGCCCTGGGCGACGACCCCCGCGCCGCCCTGCAACGACACCTGGAGCGTGCCCTGCCGGAGCACATGGTGCCCGGCGCCTACGTGCTGCTGGACGCCCTGCCCGTCACCGCGCACGGGAAGCTGGACCGCAAGGCCCTGCCCGCCCCGGGCGTCGACGCCTTCGCCCAGCGCGCCTACACCGCACCGCGCACCGGCACCGAGCGGCTGCTGGCCGGACTCTGGGCCGAGCTGCTGGGCTTCCCCGCCGACCGCGTCGGCGCCGAGGACGACTTCTTCGCGCTGGGCGGCCACTCGCTGCTCATCACCGTGCTGGTGGCACGGCTGCGGGAGAGCGGGCTGCGCGCCACGGTCCGCGACGTGTTCGGCGCCCCCGTCCTGGCCGAGCTGGCGGCCCGGCTGGACCAGGCGGAGGACGGACCGGAGTTCACGGTGCCGCCCAACCTCGTCCCGCCCGGCTGCACCCGCCTGACCCCCGCCATGCTGCCGCTGGTCGAGCTCACCCAGGAGCAGGCCGACACCGTGGCGGACGCCGTGCCCGGCGGCGCGGCCAACGTCCAGGACGTCTACCCGCTGATGCCGACGCAGGAGGGCATCCTCTTCCACCACCTGCTCGACCCGGACCACGACCCCTACCTCGTGTCCACCCTCTACGTCGCCGACGACGAGGCGGCGAGCACCGCCTTCGTCCGGGCGCTCCAGAGCATCGTCGACCGGCACGACGCCATGCGCACCGCCGTCCTGACCGACCGGCTCCCGGCCCCCGTGCAGGTGGTGCACCGCACCGCCCGCCTGCCGGTCGAGCACGTCCGCCTGGACCCGGACCGGGACGCCGAGGAGCAGGCCCGCGCGCTGCTGGACCGGCCCGGCCGCCTGGCGCTCGACCAGGCCCCGCTGCTGCGGCTGGTGGTCGCCGAGGACCCGCGCTCCGCGCGCCGCTACCTGGTGCTCAACGCCCACCACCTCATCGAGGACGCCACCTCGCTGCGGCTCACGCTGCGCGAACTGGCGCTGCGGCTGGCGGGCCGGGCGGAGCTGCTGGCCGACCCGGCGCCCTACCGCGACTTCGTCGCCCACACCCTGCACCAGCAGGACCTCGCGGACACCGAGGCGCACTTCCGGGCCGTGCTCGGCGACGTCACCGAGCCCACCACCCCGTTCGGCCTGGACGACGTGCGCGGTGACGCCCGCCGGGTCCGGCAGCTCCGCCGCACCCTGCCCGAGCCGCTGACCGCCGGGCTGCGGGAGCAGGCCCAGCGGCTGCGGCTGAGCCCGGCCTGCCTCTTCCACGCGGCGTGGGCCCGCGTCGTCGCCGCGACGAGCGGACGCGACGACGTGGTGTTCGGCACCGTGATGTCCGGCCGCCTCCAGGGCGTGCCCGGCGTGGAGCGCATGCTCGGCAACTTCATCAACACCCTGCCCATGCGGGTGCGGCTGGCCGGGCGCAGTGTGCGCGAGCTGGTCGCCGACGTGGACGCCGGGCTGCGCGAGCTGCTGCCGCGCGAGCTGAGCCCGCTCGGCCTGGTGCAGCGGTGCAGCGGCCTGGACGGCGACGCCCCGCTGTTCAGCGCGGTGGCCAACTTCCGGCACTTCGAGCCCGAGCACGGCCCGGCCGCCGGCGTCCGCACCGACGACCACGGCGTGCGCTTCCTGGCGGCGGCCGACGGCATCAACTACCCGGTGTCGGTGTCGCTGGACGACTTCGGCACCCAGATGTCGCTGGACGTGCAGGTCGACGACGCGATCAGCGGCGAGGCCGTCACCGACTACGTGCAGACGGCGCTGGCCGGGGTCGTCGCGGCCCTGGCGGCCGACGACGGCCGGACCACCGCCGCCCTGGACGTGGCGGTGCTGCCCGAGGACGAGCGGCACCGCCTGCTCGTGGAGTGGAACGACACCGCCGCGCCGGTGCCCGCGCCGACGCTGCCGGCCGCCTTCGCCGCCCAGGTCGCGCGCACCCCGGACCGCACCGCGCTCGTCCACGAGGACGCGACGCTCAGCTACGCGGAGTTCGACGCCCGCGCCAACCGGCTCGCCCACTGGCTCATCGAGCGCGGCGCCGGCCCCGAGGTGCTGGTGGCCGTCCGCATGCCGCGCTCGTTCGACCTGCTCACCGCGATCTACGGCGTGCTGAAGTCCGGCGCCGCCTACCTGCCCGTCGACACCGACCTGCCCGACGAGCGGGTGGAGCGCATGCTGGCCGACGGCAGGCCGCTGCTGGTCCTGAGCGAGCTGCCGGACACCGCGGAGTACCCGGACACGGCCCCGGACGTGGCCGTGCTGCCCGACCACCCGGCCTACGTGCTCTACACCTCCGGGACGACGGGCCGCCCCAAGGGCGTCGTCATCACCCACCGGGCGAGCATGAACTGGCTGGCCTGGGACCAGCAGGCGTTCGCGATGGCCGAGGGCGAGCGGGTGCTGCTGAAGACGTCGGTCAGCTTCGACGTCTCCGTCAAGGAGCTGTTCTGGCCGCTCCAGGTGGGCGGCAGCGTGGTCATCGCCCGGCCGGGCGGCCAGAAGGACCCCGAGTACCTGGCCTCGGTCATCCGCGACCAGGGCGTCACCGACGTCGACTTCGTGCCGTCCATGCTCGCCGAGTTCCTCTCCGAGCCCGCCGCCGCCCAGTGCACCGGGCTGCGCCGCCTGGAGGCCACCGGCGAGCCGCTGCCCGTGGAGCTGGCCGAGCGGGTGTGGCGGGTGCTGCCGGACGTGGCGCTGTTCAACATCTGCGGGCCCACCGAGGTCGGCGCGGCGCTGGGCTGCCGCTACCACCCCGAGCCCGGGGCGCGCCGGGTGCCCATCGGCGCACCGGTGTGCAACACGCAGGCCTACGTGCTCGACGGGGACCTGCGCCCGCTGCCGCAGGGCGTCCCCGGCGAGCTGTACATCGCCGGCGACCAGCTCGCCCGCGGCTTCCTGGGCCGCCCCGCGCTGACCGCCGAGCGCTTCGTCGCCAACCCGTTCACACCCGGCACGCGCATGTACCGCACCGGGGACCTGGCCCGCTGGCGTCCCGACGGGCTGATCGAGCACCTGGGCCGCGTGGACGACCAGCTCAAGGTGCGCGGCTTCCGCGTCGAGCCCGGAGACGTGGAGAACGCGCTGCACACCCACCCGGCGGTGCACCGGGCCGTCGTCGTACCGCGCGCGTCGGGGGCCGAGCGGGCGCTCGTCGCCTACGTCAGTCCGACGCGGGAGTGGCTGGTGGACGCGGCCGAGGAGGAGAGCGCGGCCCACCTGGAGCGGTGGGAGCGCCACTTCGACGGTCAGCGCGCCACCGCCACCGCCGAAGGGGAAGCCGACGCCGACGCCGACGCCGACGCCGGGACGGAGCCCGGGGCGGGGGCCGGCGCCGAGGCCGGTGCCGGCGCGGACCCGCTGGGGACGCTGCGGCCCAAGCGGCTGCTGGTGATCGGCTGCGGCCCCGGCTCGCTGCTGTTCCGGTACGCCGAGGAGTGCGCGTCCGTGCACGCGGTCGACCTCTCCGCCGCCGCGCTCGACGCCACCCGGCGCCGCGTGGCCGCCCGCGGCTGGACGCACGTCACCCTCCACCGGGCCGACGCGCTGGCCGCCGTGCAGGAGCTGGCCGGAACCACCTTCGACACCGTCGTGCTCGACTCCGTCGTGCGCTGCTTCCCCCACGAGCGCCACCTGGACGCGGTGCTGGCCGGGCTGCTGCCGCTGCTGGCGGACGGCGGCCGCGTCCTCGTCACCGACGTGGGCAACCTCGACCTGCTCCCGGCCCGCGCGTGCGCAGCCGAGCACCGCGCCGCCGCGGGGCCGCTCACCGCCGCCGAGCTGGCCGCCCGCACCCGCGAGGCCGTCCGCGCCGAACCGCACCTGCTGGTGAGCCCCACCCACTTCGCGCGGCTGCCCGAGCGCTTGACCGAACTCGGCTCCGTGGAGCTGCCGGTGCGGCGCGGCGACGGCATGGAAGGCGCCGGCGGAGCGTCGGACTACCGCTACGACGTGCTGCTCACCAAGGGTCCCGCGGCCCCGGCCGAGCCGCACCCGTGGCTGGCGGCCACCACCGCGGCCGGGCTGCGGGAGCTGCTGGACGGCGACCCGCCGGCGCGGTTCGGGGTGAGCGGTCTGGCCCACCCCCGCGTCGCCGACGCCCTGCGCCTGCACGCCGACCTGGCCCGCTGGGCCCCCGGCCGCGAGGTCCCGGCCCCCGGCGACGCCCGTGCCGGGGAGACCGGGGCGTCCGAAGCGGCGGCGCGGGAGCTGGAGTCCGCGCTGCGGCACGCCGAGTCGCTCGGCTACCAGGTGGCGCTGACCTGGTCGCAGGAGACGCCCGGCGCGCTGGACGCGGTGTTCGGCCTGGGCGAGCTGCCGCCGGTGCGGGCCCGCGGCGCCTACCGGGCGCCACGGTCGGCCAACGTCCCGCAGCTCGGCCGGCTCGGCCCGGCCACCGCCCGGACGCTCAAGGAGCACCTGGCGGCGCGGCTGCCGGAGTACATGGTGCCCAGCGCCTTCGTGGTGCTCGAACAGCTCCCCGTGACGCCCAACGGCAAGGTCGACAAGCGGGCCCTGCCGGAGCCGGGCGAGGACGACGTGGCCAAGGAGACCTACGTCGCGCCCCGCACCGAGGCGCAGCGCACGCTGTGCCGCCTGGTCGGCGAGGTGCTCGGCGTCGGCCGCGTCGGCCTCCAGGACACCTTCCTCGACCTGGGCGGGCACTCCCTGCTCGCCACCCGTCTCACCCTGCGGGTGCGCAAGGAGACGGGCGCCGAGCTCCCCCTCGCGGCGATCTTCGCGGGCGCCACGCTGGAGGAGCTGGCCGCCGCCCTGGAGCGGGAGCCCGAGGCCGCGCCGGAGGTGCCGCTGCCGGCGGGCGACCTGGTCCGGGAGGGCCAGGAGGCGCCGCTGAGCCTCCAGCAGCGCGACGCGCTGTGGTTCCTGCACCGGCCCGCGCACCTGGGCAGCGGGCACGAGAACGTCCAGCTCGCCTTCCGGGTCGACGGCCCGCTCGACCGCGACGCCTTCGCCGGTGCCGTCCGGACGCTGGTCGAGCGGCACGCCGTCCTGCGCACCGGCTACGTCCGGCGCGCGGGTGGCGAGTGGGTCCAGCGCGTGGGCTCCGCCGAGGGGTTCGAGGTGGCCGTCACCGAACTGACCGGGGACGCCGGGCACGCCGAGGACACCGGGCCCGCCGACGGCGCCGTGGATACCGACGACGCCGTGGGCGCCGAGGTGACGCAGTGGCTGCGCGCCGAGCGCACGCTGCCCTTCGCGCCGGAGGGACCGCATCAGCTCCGCGCCCACCTGCTCGCCCTGTCCGACGACGCGCACGTGGCCGTCCTCACCCGCCCCTGGGGCGTCTTCGACGGCTGGTCGGTGCACCTGGTGCTGGGCGAGCTGATGGCCGGGTACGAGGCGCTGCGGCGGGGCGAGGCACCCAGCGTGGAGCCGCCGCCGCTGGGCTACGCCGACTTCGCCCGCTGGCAGCGGCGCGCGGTCGGCACCGCCGAGCTGCGCCGCCAGCTCGGCTACTGGCGCCGCGCCCTGGCGGGCCTGCCCGCCCGCCCGGCGCTGCGCACCGACTTCCCGCGCGGCCCGGTGAAGTCCTACCAGGGCTCCTCGGCGGAGTACGCCGTGCCCGAGGAGCTGCTGACCCGGCTGCGGGCGGTGGGCCAGGAGCGGGGCGCCACGCTCTACACGACGCTCCTGGCCGCGTTCGCCGTGCTGGTGGGCGGGCAGTCCGAGGACGACGACCTGGTGATCGGCTCGGCCGTCTCGCACCGGCCGCGGGCGGAGCTGGAGCCGGTCGTGGGCTACTTCGTCACCCTGGTCGCGCTGCGGCTGGACGTGGCCGGGGACCGGCCGTTCGGCGAGGTCCTGGAGCGGGCCCGGCGCGTGACCACGGAGGCGCACGAGCACAAGGACGTGCCGTTCACCGACGTCGCGCGCGCCGTCGGCCCCACCCCCGACCCCGCCCACACGCCGGTGTTCCAGACGATGTTCAACCTGCTCCCGCCCGAGGAGCCGCCACCGGCGGCCGCCGGGGAGACCGGCGGCACCGGGACCGCCGGGACCGCCGGGACCGCCGGGGAAGCCGCCCCGGCGGTGCGGCAGCTCACCGTCGACCACGGCACCGCGCGGTACGACCTCAACCTCGTCGCCCGGGAGACGGCCGGCGGGCTGCGGGGCTACCTGGAGTACAGCACCGACCTGTTCACCCGGCGGACGGCGCAGCGGCTGGCGCGGGGCTTCCCGGCCCTGCTGGCGGAGATCGCGGCCGACCCGGCGGCCGACGTGGCGGCCCTGCGGTCCCGGGCGGCCCGCCCCGCCCCGCCCGGGCGCCCCGCGGGCCCGGAGCCCGCGGACTGAGCCGGCCCCGGGCGACGAGCGCCCGGCGGCCAGGCGTCCGCACCGACGCGCAAGCACGCCGCCGCACCCCGCAGGGGCGCGGCGAACGGAAGAGGAGAGTTTGGGCCAGTGAGCAGCCCCGACGGCCACAGCGGCCAGGAGATCACCGGGCCGGGAACCACCGGGCCGGAGAGCGCCGAGACGGCGATCGCCGACCTGGAGGTCGCCGACACGGACATCGCGATCGTCGGCATGGCCGGCCGCTTCCCCGGCGCCGACGACCTGGACGCCTTCTGGAGCCTGCTCAGCGAGGGCCGCGAGGGCATCCGGCGCTTCAGCCGCGCGGAGCTGGCGGCGGCCGGGGTCCCCGCGGCGCTGCTGGACGACCCCGGCTACGTGCCCGCGCACGGCGTCATCCCCGACGTGGACCTCTTCGACACCGGGTACTTCGAGTTCACCCCGGCCGAGGCGGAGTTCACCGACCCGCAGCACCGCGTGCTGCTCACCGCGGGGCACGCCGCCCTGGAGCACGCGGGCTACGACCCGGCCCGGTTCGACGGGCTGATCAGCGTCTACGCGGGCGCGGCCATCAACACCTACCTCCAGCAGCAGGTCCTGCCGAACGTCGACCAGACGACCACCTCCCGCCACTTCGCGGTGATGGTCGGCAACGACAAGGACTTCCTGGCCACCCGGCTGTCCTACAAGCTCGACCTCAAGGGCCCCAGCTACACCGTGCAGACCGCGTGCTCCACCTCCCTGGTGGCGCTGCACCTGGCCTGCCAGGGGCTGGTCAACGGCGAGTGCGACATGGCCCTGGCCGGTGGCGTCACCGTCAAACTGCCGCAGACCAAGGGCTATCTGTACGAGGACGGGGCGATCCTGTCCCGGGACGGGCACGTGCGCACCTTCGACGCCGAGGCCAGCGGCACCGTGCTCGGCAACGGCGTGGGCGTGCTCGTCCTCAAGCCGCTGCGGGACGCGCTCGCCGACCGGGACACCGTGCACGCGGTGATCAAGGGCACGGCGACCAACAACGACGGCTCCGGCAAGGTCAGCTTCGCCGCCCCCGGCGCGGCCGGGCAGAGCGCCGTCATCCGCGAGGCGCACGCGGTGGCCGGGATCGACCCCCGCACGATCACCTACCTGGAGGCGCACGGCACCGCCACCCGGCTGGGCGACCCGGTCGAGGTCTCGGCGCTGACGAAGGCCTTCCGGGCCGCCACCGCCGACACCGGCTTCTGCGCCATCGGCTCGGTCAAGTCCAACATCGGGCACCTGGACGCCGCCGCGGGCGTGGCCGGCGTCATCAAGACCGCGCTGATGATGCGGCACGGCACCCTGGTGCCCACGCTCAACCACCACACGGCCAACCCGGCCATCGACTTCGCGCGCAGCCCCTTCAGGGTGAGCACGGACACCGCGCCGTGGCGGGCCCCGGGCCCGCTGCGCGCCGGGGTCAGCTCCTTCGGCATCGGCGGCACCAACGCGCACGCCGTGCTGGAGGAGGCGCCGCCCGCCCCGGCCACCGGCGACTCGCGTCCGGCGCAGGTCCTGGTCGTCTCCGCCCGCACGCCCAGCGCGCTGCGCACCGCCGCCGACGAGCTCGCCGACCACCTCGGCGGCGCCGCCCCGGCCGACCTCGCCGACGTCGCCTACACCCTCGCCGTCGGCCGCCGCGCCCACGAGTACCGGCTCGCCGTCTACGGCGGCGACCCCGCGGCGCTCGCCGACGCGCTGCGCGCCGCCCCCGCTCCCGGAGCGCCGACGTCCCGGCCGCCGGTGTTCGCCTTCACCGAGCGGGTGGCCGACGCCGCGGAGCTGGCCGCCCGGTGGTGCGCCGCCGAACCGGCCTTCGCCACCCACCACGCGGCGGCGCTGGCCGCGGGCGCGGACGCGCACGGGGAGCGCGGCCAGGCGTTCGCGCTCCAGTACGCGCTGGGCCGGTGCTGGCTGGGCTGGGGCCTGCGTCCCTCGGCCGTCCACGGCGACGGGGCCGCCGCCCTGGCCGCCGCCTGCGTCACGGGGGCGCTGCCCCTGGCCGACGGTGCCGCCCGGCTCGGGGCGGACGAGCCCGCGACCGGCCCCGGACGCCCGGCGGACGGCGGGGACGCCGCGCGCGGGGACGCCGTGCGGGGGGACGCCGCGCGCGGGGACGGCATCGCGCTGCGCGGCGCCGCGGAGGAGCCGCACGGCCTGGTCCTGGGCGCCGCCGACGGGCTGTGGGAGGCCGTCGGCCGTGCCTGGGCCGCCGGGGCCGACGTGGACTGGGTCGCCTGGTTCGCCGGCGAGGAGCGCGGCCGGGTGCCGCTGCCCACCTACCCCTTCGAGGGCCGCCGCTGCTGGATGACCGGCGCGGAGGCCCGGGACACGGCGGCCGCCCCGGCCGCGGGGGCCGCCCCGGCCGCCCCGGCTCCCGGCGACGGGCACGGGCCGCACCCGATGCTGGACGAGAACGTGTCCACCCTGGACGCGGTCGCCTACCGCAGTGCCCGCACCGGCACCGAGTTCTACCTCGCCGACCACCGGGTCGCCGGTGAGCCGGTGATGCCGGCCGTCGGCTTCCTCGAACTGGCCAGGGCGGCCGGGGAGCTGGCCTGCGGCGGCCCCGTCCACCTGCGCGACGTCTCCTTCGACGCCCTGCTCTCCTACGCCGGGGGGCCGCGCACCGCGCTGGTCTCCGTGCGGCGCGCGGGCGACGGGGTCGGCTTCGAGGTCACCGAGGGCGAGCGCGTCCACGCCGCCGGGCGGCTGCGCACCGGAGCCGCCGAGCGGCCGGAGCCCCGCGACGTCGGCGCGGTGGCCGACCGCTGCGCCGACACCGTGCCGCACGACGCCTGCTACGCCGCGCTGCGCGCGCGGGGCCTGGACTACGGGCCGCGCATGCGGGCGCTGACCGAGGTGGCGCTCGGCGAGGACGAGGCGCTGGCCCTGCTGGCGGTGCCGGACGGCGCCGCGCTGGACGGCGCGGTGCTCCACCCCGCCCTGCTGGACGGCGCCCTGCACGCCCTGGTGGTGTTGCTGGACCGCTCCTACGGCCCGGCCGCCGACGGCTTCCTGCCGCTGGCGCTCGGCGAGCTGACCGTGCACGCCCCGGTCACCGGGGCCTGCTGGGTGCACGTGCGCACCGGACGGCTCGGCGCCCGCTCGGCCCGCGCCGAGCTGACCGTGCTGGACGCCGACGGAGCCGTGCTGGCCCGGCTGGGCGACCTCACCGTGCGGGTGCTGGGCGGCTCCACCGGCCCCGCCCTGCTGGCCCGCCGCTGGTCCGCCGCCCCGGCGCACCCCGACGGCGCCGGGGCCGACGGCGCGGGCGCCGCGCGGTCGGTCACCGTGCCGCGCGCCGCCGTCGTCGCGGCCGACGCGGAGCGCCGGACCCGGCTGGCCGACACGCTCACCGCGCTGGGGGCCGAGGAGGTCACCGCCGTGCCCCCGGAGGCCGAGCCGCCCGCGGACACGGCCCTGTTCGTGGTGGACGAGCCCGGGCCCGCCCAGGCGCTCGCCCTGGTGCGGCGGCTGCTGCGCGCGCGGGTGACCCACCCGGTGCGGGTGCTGCTCCTGCACCGGCACGACCCGGCCGGAGCCCACCCCGAGCGCGCCGCGCTGGCCGGCTTCGCCCGCGCCGTGCGCGCGGAGAACCCGCTGCTGGCCGTGCAGGCCGTCGGACTGGCCGACGGCGTGGCCGAGGCCGCCGCGCTCGCCGCCGAACTGGCCGCCCCGGGCGCCGAACCGGAGGTGCGGCACACCGCGGCCGGGCGGGAGCTGCCCGGCGTCGCCCCGCTGCCGTCCGCCGCGCCGGTGGCCGTCCGCGACGGCGGCCACTACCTCGTCACCGGGGGAGCGGGGGGCCTGGGCCGCCGCGTGGCCGAGTGGCTGCTCGGCCGGGCGGACGCGCGCGTGGTGCTGCTCGGGCGCGGCGCGGAGCCGGGCGGCCCCGCGCTGGACGAGCGGCTGGTCTACCGCGCCGTCGACGTGTCCGACGCCACAGCGCTCACCGCGTGCCTGGACGCGGTGCGGGAGGAGTCCGGCCCGCTGCACGGCGTCGTCCACGCCGCGGGGGTGCTGCGCGACGGCTTCGCGCTCACCAAGTCCGACGCGGACCTCGACGCCGTGCTGGCCCCCAAGGTGGCGGGCCTGCGCGCGCTGGACGCGGCCACCGCCGACGACCCGCTGGACTTCTTCGTCGCCTTCTCCTCCATCGCCGCGCACGTCGGCAGCGCCGGGCAGAGCGACTACGCCTACGCCAACGCCTTCCTCGACGCCTACGCCGAGCGGCACCGGGCGCCGTCCGGGCACCGGGCCGGGCTGGTCTCCGTCGCCTGGCCGATGTGGGCCGAGGGCGGCATGCGCCAGACCGCCGAGGCCGCCGAGGACCTCGCCGCCCGCACCGGCTTCGGCGTCCTGCCCACCGAGACCGGCCTCGACCTGCTCGGGCGGGCGCTGGGCGCCTCGGGCGCCCTCGTGGCCGCCTACGGCGACACCGCGCGCATCACCGACACCCTCACCGCTCCGGTCACCGCCCAGGCGGCTCCGGCGCCGACGGCCCCCGCGCCCGGCGGCGCGGCCGAGGGCGGCGGCTCCGGAGCCGGTGCCGACGCGGACCCGGACGCCGGGGCCGACCCGCACGCCGACGCCCTAGGCATGCTGGGCGAGCTGATCGCGGCCGAGACGGGGCTGGCGGCCGGGGAGCTCCTGCCCGACGCCCCCTTCGAGCGCTACGGCATCGACTCGCTGATGATCACCCGGCTCAACCGGGAGCTCGAACGCCGCTTCGAGGGACTGTCCAAGACGCTGTTCTTCGAGTACGCCACGCTCGCGGAGCTGGCCGCGTACTTCGCCGAGCACCACGCCGCCGCGCTGCGCCCCGCGCCCGTCCCGGCCGGCCGGTCCGGCACCGCGGCCCGCGCCGCCGCGCCGGAGTCCGCTCCCGCGCGCCCCGCCGCCGCGACGGCCGCCGCGCCGCGCGAGGCCGGGTCCGCGGCGGACGCCGGCTTCGCGGCGGACGCCGGCTTCGCGGCGGACGCCGGCTTCGCGGACACCCCGGCGGGCGAGGAGGCCGTCGCCGTCGTCGGCATCGCCGGGCGGTACCCGCTCGCCGACGACCTCGACGAGTTCTGGGCCAATCTGCTCCAGGGCCGCGACTGCGTCACCGAGATCCCCGACGACCGCTGGGACGCCACCCGCTGGTACGACCCCGACCCGGCCACGCCCGCCCGGGCGCACACCCGCTGGGGCGGCTTCCTGCGCGACGTGGACCGCTTCGACCCGCTGTTCTTCGGCATCTCCCCGCGCCAGGCCGAGGTGATGGACCCGCAGGAGCGCCTGTTCCTGCAGAACGCCTGGCACGCGGTGGAGGACGCCGGGTACCGCCGCGCGGAGCTGGCCGGCCGCCCGGTGGGCGTCTACGTCGGCGTCATGTACGGCGAGTACCAGTTCCACGGGGCGCTGGACGTGCTGCGCGGCGGCCGGGCGCTGACCGGTTCGTCGTTCGCCACCATCGCCAACCGGGTCTCCTACGCGCTCGACCTGTCCGGGCCCAGCCTGGCCCTGGACACCATGTGCTCCTCCTCGCTGACGGCGATCCACCTCGCCTGCGAGAGCCTGCGGCGCGGGGAGAGCGAGCTGGCGATCGCGGGCGGCGTCAACGTCTCCCTGCACCCCTACAAGTACGCCTTTCTCAGCCAGGGCCGGTTCCTGTCCTCCGACGGCCGCTGCCGCGCGTTCGGTGAGGGCGGCGACGGCTACGTGCCCGGCGAGGGGGTCGGCGCCGTCCTGCTCAAGCCCTACCGCCGGGCGCTGGCCGACGGCGACCGCATCCACGGCGTCATCCTCGGCAGCGCCGTCAACCACGGGGCGAAGACGAACGGCTACACCGTCCCCAACCCGCGCGCGCAGCAGCGCGTCGTCACCGCCGCCCTGGAGCGGGCCGGGGTCGCGCCGGAGGAGATCGGCTACGTCGAGGCGCACGGCACCGGGACCGCGCTGGGCGACCCGATCGAGCTGACCGGCCTCACCGCCGCCTACCGCGCCGCCGGGGCCGGCCCCGGCCACTGGCCCATCGGCTCCGTCAAGTCCAACGTCGGCCACCTGGAGTCGGCGGCCGGCATGGCCGGACTGACCAAGGTGCTGCTCCAGTTCGAGCACCGCACCCTGGTGCCGTCGCTCCACGCCGACCGGCTCAACCCCAACATCGACTTCGACCGCTCGCCGTTCCGCGTGCAGCGGGAGCGCGGCGCCTGGGCCGACGGCGAGCGGCCGCGCCGGGCCGCGCTCAGCTCCTTCGGCGCGGGCGGCGCCAACGCCCACCTGGTCCTGGAGGAGTCCGCGCGCCGCGATCCGCGCGCCGCCGCGCCCGCCGCCGAACAGCGCGCCGCCGAACCGGTGCTGTTCCTGCTGTCCGCCCGCGACGAGGAGCGGCTGCGCGCCTACGCCGACCGGGCGGCGCGGTTCCTGACCACCGAGCACGTGCCGCTGGCCGACCTCTGCTACACCACGCAGGTCGGGCGCGAGCCGCTGGAGGTTCGGCTCGCGGTGCTCACCGACGACGGCGCCGAACTGCTGGCCGCCCTGCGCCGCTACGCCGACGGCGGCCCCCCGCCCGAGCCGCCGCGGGCGCCCGGGGGCGGACCGCTGGCCGAGCGGGCCGAACGGTGGCTGGCGGGCGCGGACGTGGACTGGGCCGCCTGGCACGCCGACCGGCCGGGCCCCGCGCCGCGCCGGGTCCGCGCGCCGCTGTACCCGTTCGCCCCGGAGCGGTACTGGATTCCGCTCGACCCCGACCGGCTGCCCGGCGGCGCCCCCGCCGCACGGCCGGCCTCCGGGGCCGCGCCGGAGCCCGCCGGCCCGCACCCGCTGGTGGACGCCAACGAGTCCACGGTCGACGGGCTGCGGTTCCGCACGACACTGCGCGCGGACGACGCCCTGCTGCGGGACCACGTGATCGAGGGCAGGCCGCTGCTGGCCGGCGCGGCCACGCTCGCGTTCGTCCGGGCCGCCGCCCACCTCGCCGAGCCGGGCGTCCGGCACGCGCTGCGCGACGTGGTGTGGGGCCGTCCCGTCGAACTCCCGGAGGGACGGCTCGACCTGCGCGTCTCCTTCCGCCCCGGGGCCGGCCGACTGGCCTTCGAGGTGTTCACCGGGGCCGACGGCGCCCGGACCGTGCACGCCAGGGGCGCCGCCGTGCCCGCGCCCGACCCCGGGCCCGCCGCCGACCTGGCCGCGCTGCGCGCCCGGCTCGCCCCCGTCCGCGACCGGAGCGCCGTCTACGCCGACTACGCCGCGGCCCACTTCGCCTACGGCCCGTCCTTCCAGGTCGTCGACGAGGTGCGCGGCGGCCCGGGGGAGGCCCTGGTGCGGCTGACGGCGCCGCCCGGGGAGCCGGCGTCCGACCTGCCGCCCGCCCTGCTCGACGGGGCCCTGCGCGCCTGCCACTGGGCCGGGCGCGAGACCGCCCCGGCGCCCGGCGAACTGGCGGTGCCCTTCAGCCTGGGCGAGCTGACCGTGCACGCCCCGCTCCCCGCCGCCTGCTGGGCGCACGCCCGCCTGGTGGGCGAGGCGGGCGGCGTCCGCCGCTTCGACCTGACGGTGTACGACGAGCACGGGGCGGTCCTCGCCGTGGCCCGGGACTTCGCCGGACGCCCGCCCGCCGCCGCGCCGGAGCACGCGACCGGGTCCGCCGCGCCGGAGGACGCGACCGGGTCCGCCGCGCCGGAGGACGCGACCGGGGCGGGCACGCCGGAGGGAGCGCGGTTCTACGCGCCGTACTGGCGCCCCGCCGCCGAGCCGGAGCCCGGCCCGGTCGCCGCGACGCTCGCCGTGCTCGGCGGGACGCCCGAGCTGCGCGCGGCCCTGGCCGAGAGCGGGGTGTGGCGGCGGGTCGTCGCCGTGCCCGGGGACGGCCGGGCCCGGGGCGCGGCGCTCGCGGACCTCGCGGACGCCGACGGCCTGGACGTGGCCTACCTGGACCCGCTCACCGCACCGCCCGCCTGCCGCCCGGACGGCACCGGCACCGCCGCCCTGGACACGAGCCTGGACGACGCCTGCTTCACCCTGCTCGACGTGGTCCGCGACGTGGCATCCGGCGCCCTGCCGGGCCGGGTGCGGTGCCTGCTGGCGCACCCGGGCGGGGACGGCGAGGACCGGCCCGAGTGGGCGGCGCTGGCCGGATTCGCCCGGTCCACCGCCGCCGCGGCCCCGCGCCTGGAGCTGCTGACCCTCGGCGTCGACGCGGCGGCCCCCGCCGCCGCGCTCGCCGCGGCGCTCACCGCCGAACTGCGCGCCGCCGCCCGGGCGGCGGGCCGGGAGGTGCGCCGCACGGCGGACGGCCGCCGGGAGGTGCGGGCGCTGTGCGCGGTGCCGGCAGCACCCGACACCGACACCGCCCCCGCCGCCGCCGGGCCGCCGCTGCGCGAGGAGGGCGTCTACGTCGTCACCGGCGGCGGCGGAGCCCTCGGCCGTCTGCTGGCCGAGCACCTGGCCCGCACCTGCCGGGCCCGGCTGGTGCTGGTCGGCCGCTCCGCGCCGGACGAGGCGGCCCGCTCCTGGCACCGCGCGCTGGAGCGGGACGGGGCGCGGGTGCTGGCGGTGCGCGCCGACGTCACCGACGGCACCGCGCTCGCCGCCGCGCTCGCCCGGGCCCGCGAGCGGTTCGGCGCGCCGCACGGCGTCTTCCACCTGGCCGGCGTGGCCGACGACGGCCGGGCCACCGACGGCGACCGCGAGCGGTTCGCGCGGGTGCTCGCCGCCAAGGCCCGCGGCCTGGTGCTGCTCGACCAGCTCACCCGGGACGACACGCTCGACCTGTTCTGCGTCTTCTCCTCCGTCTCCTCCCTGGTCGGCGACTTCGGCGCCGCCAGCTACGCCACCGCGAACCGGTTCGCGGACCTCTACACCGTCCTGCGCGACTCCTGGGTGCGGCGCGGCGAGCGGCACGGGCGCAGCCTCGCGCTGGCCTGGCCGCTGTGGTCGGCGGGCGGCGTGGACGGACTGGTGCGGGAGGCCGAGCTGACCGCGTACACCCGGCGCACCGGCATGCGGGCGCTCGGCACGGACGCCGGGCTGGAGCTGTTCACCCGCTCCTTCGACGCCGCGACGCCGTGGCTGGTGCCCGCCTGGGGCGACGCGGCGACGCTGGACGCCGCGCTGACCGACGCCGCGGCACCCGACGCGCCGCCCCCGGGCGCCGCGTCGGCCGTGCCCGCCGTGTCCGCGTCCGCCGGCTCCGCGTCGGTCGACGTGGCGGAGGCCGGGGCGTCGGACGCCCGGGCGCTGGCGGAGCGCCGGGAGCGGCTCGTGGAACACCTGCGCGGCGCGCTCTCGGAGGTGCTCAGGCTGCCCGTCGCCCGGCTGGACAGCCGGGCCCCGCTGGACGGCTACGGCATGGACTCGGTGCTGGTGATGGAGGCCAACACCGTGCTGGGCCGGGACTTCCCCGACCTGCGCGGCACCGTGTTCTTCGAGTACCGCTCGGTCGCGGAGCTGGCCGACCACCTGCTCGCCGAGCACGCCGAGGACGTGGCCCGGCTCTTCCCCGCGCCCGTCACCGCCCCCGGCGGGGCGGGGACCGGCGCGGCGCGGACCGAGCCGGAGCCGCCCCCCGCCCCGCGCGCCCCGGCGCCGCCCGTGCCCCGCTCCGCGCCCGCCGTGGCCCCGGAGCGCCCCGCCGACGAGCCGATCGCCGTCATCGGGCTCAGCGGGCGCTACCCGCAGGCCGGCGACCTGGACGAGTTCTGGCGCAACCTGGCCGCCGGGCGGGACGCGGTCGGCGAGGTCCCGGCCGAGCGGTGGGACGCCGACGCCCTGTTCGACCCCGACCCCGCCGCGCCGGGCCGCAGCTACGGCCGCTGGGGCGGGTTCCTCGACGACGTCGACGCCTTCGACTCGCTGTTCTTCCAGATCTCCCCCAAGCAGGCCCGCTCGATGGACCCGCAGGAGCGGCTGTTCCTGGAGACCGCCTGGTCGGCGCTGGAGCACGCGGGCTACCCGCCCTCGCGCATCCCCGCCCCGCGCTTCGGCGGCCAGGGCCACGACGTGGGCGTGTTCGTCGGCGTGATGTGGGACGACTACGCCGTGCTGGCCGCCACCGAGTCGGCGCGCGGCAACCACCAGGTGGTGCTGGCCAACCGGTCCGCCATCGCCAACCAGGTCTCCTACTTCGGGGACTTCCGCGGACCGAGCGTCGTCGTCGACACCGCCTGCTCGGCCTCCCTGGTGGCCCTGCACCAAGCGTGCGAGAGCATCCGGCGCGGCGAGTGCTCCTACGCGCTGGCCGGTGGCGTCAACGTCGCGGTCCACCCGGACAAGTACGTGCACCTCAGCCGGAAGTCCATGCTCTCCACCGACGGCCGCTGCCGGGCCTTCGGGGCGGGCGGGGACGGCTACGTGCCCGGCGAGGGCGTCGGTGCCGTGCTGCTCAAGCGGCTCTCGGAGGCCGAGCGGGACGGCGACACCGTGCACGCCGTCATCCGGGCGACCGCCGTCAACCACGGGGGCCGCACCAGCGGTTACACCGTCCCCAACCCGCACGCCCAGCAGGCGCTGATCGAGCAGGCGCTGGCCGCCGCGGGCGTCGACGCCCGCAGCATCGGCTGCGTCGAGGCGCACGGCACCGGGACGGCCCTGGGCGACCCCATCGAACACACCGCGCTCGCGCAGGCCTTCGCCGGACACACCGGCGACACCGGGTTCTGCTCCCTGGGCTCGGTGAAGTCGGCCATCGGGCACCTGGAGGGCGCCGCCGGGATCGCGGGCTTCACCAAGGCCGTGCTGCAACTGCGGCACGCCACGCTGCTGCCCACCCTGCACGCCGACGAGCCCAACCCCGTCATCGACTTCACCCGCTCCCCGTTCACCCTCCAGCGCACCACCCGGGACTGGCCGGAGCCACGGGACGCGGACGGCCGGCCGCTGCCGCGCCGGGCCGCCGTCAGCTCCTTCGGCGCGGGCGGCACCAACGCCCACGTGATCGTCGAGGAGTACCGGGCCCCCGGGCCCGCCGCCGCCCCGGCCGCCGCGCCCGAGCTCCTGGTCCTCTCGGCCCGCGACGAGCGGCGGCTGCGGGAGTACGCGGACCGGCTCGCCCGGGCCCTGGCCGAGCCCTCCGGCCCCGAGCCGCTCCGGCTCGCGGACGTCGGCCACACCCTGCGCGTGGGCCGCGAGCCGCTGGCCGAGCGCCTGGCGTTCACGGCCGCCGACGTGGCGCAGGCCGCCGAGCGGTTCGCCGCCGTCGCCCGGGGCGAGGACGGCCCGTGGCTCCAGCGCGGCCGGGTCGGCCAGCACCCGCCGCTCGCGGAGCTGTTCACCCAGGGCGTCGACGGCGAGGAGTTCCTGGCGGCGCGCATACGCGCGGGGGACGACGGCCTCCTGGCGCGGCTGTGGGTCTCCGGCATCACCGTGGACTGGGACCTGCTGCACCGCCTGCGCCCCGGCACGCGCCGCCGCGTACCGCTGCCCGGCTACCCCTTCGAGCGGGTGCGCCACTGGCTGGAGCCGTCCCCCGCACCGGCGACCGGCTCGGCCCCGGCGGCTGCCCCGGCCCCGGCGGCTGCCCCGGCCCCGGCGGGCGGATCGACCCCCGTGGCCGCTCCGGCGGCCCCGGCGGCCCCCGCGCCGGGCTCCGGTGAGCCGTGGCGGTGCACGCTGCCGGCCGACGCGCCGGTGCTCCGCGACCACGTCGTCGACGGCCGCCCGCTGCTCCCCGGCGTCGGCCACCTCGACCTGGTCGCCCAGGCGTGCGGCGACCTGACCGGGCGGGCCTTCGCCGACGTGCGCTGGGTCGCGCCGCTGGCCGGGGAGGGCCCGGCGACCGCCGTCTCGGTGCGCCGCGACGGCGAGCGGTACGAGGTCGCGGGCCCGGACGGCACGGTCCGCTCGCACGGCCGCCTGGTCGCCGCGCCGCCCGCGCCCGCGCCGGTGGACGTCGCCGCGCTGCGGTCCGGCCTCGACGCGGGCCAGGACCACGCGGCGTTCTACCGCCTGCTGACGGGCCAGGGCCTGCCCTACGGACCGTTCTTCCGCCGCGTCCACCAGGTGTGGACCGGCCCGGACCAGGCGCTCGCCCGCCTCACCGCGCCCGCCGACGACCGCGCCGCCGGGAGCGGCGGGCACCCGCTGCACCCGGGCGTCCTGGACGCCGCGCTGCACACCGTGGCCGCGCTGCTGGCGCGGCGGCGCGGGGAGGGGGCGCGGCCGATGCTGCCCTTCGCCGCCGACCGCGTCGAGGTGTTCGGACCGGTCCCGGAGAGCGGCTGGTCCCACGTCCGGGAGACCGGCCGGGACCGCTGCGACGTCGCGCTCCTGGACGACGCCGGGGCCGTGCGGGTCCGCGTCGTCGGGCTCGCCTACCGCGAGGCCAAGCCGTCGCCCGTCGTCGGCCACCGCCCGGCGTGGACCGCGCGGAGCGCCGAGGGCGCCGGGGACGCCGGGGGCACCGCCCCGCACGCCGAACGCGTGCTGCTGGTGGGCGCCCGCCCGGACGGCGAGCTGGCCGACGGCATCGCCCAGGCCCACCGCGCCGCCCGGGTGCGGCGGCTGCCGGTCGGCACCGGCCCGGACGGCGGCCTGGCCGACGCCGAGCTGGACCGGGCGCTGGCCGACCTCGGGAGCCCGGACCTGGTCTACTTCCTCGGCACCGGCGACGACCCCGAACCGGGTGACGCCGCGGCCGTGCGCACGGCCCTGGACCGCACCGCGGTGTCCCTCTTCCGCCTGCTGCGCGCCCTCGACCGGCACGGCGCGCTCCACCGCGAGCTGGGCCTGAAGGTCGTCACCACCGACGTGTACCCGCTGGAGCCGGACGAGGACTCCCGCCCCTGGGCGGCCGCGCTGGCCGGACTCGCGATGGTCGCGGACAAGGAGTACCCGCACCTGCGCACCGCGCTGGTGGACGTGCGCGCCCGCGAGGCGGCCGACGCCGCGCCGCTGGTGGCGGCCGAGCCGTTCGCGGCCCGCCCCGAGCCCGTCTCGCTGCGCGCCGGCGTGCGGCGCGTGCGCACGCTGGAGCGCGTCGAACTGCCCGCCACCGCGAGCCGGTTCCGGCACGGCGGCACCTACCTGGTGATCGGCGGGCTCGGCACCGTCGGCCGGGACCTCTGCCGGCACCTGGCGCGGACCTACCGGGCCCGGCTCGTCGTCGTCGGACGCGCCCCGCTGGACGCGCGGCGGCGCGCGGCGCTCGCGGAGCTGGAGGCGGCCGGGGCGCGGGCGCACTACGTGTCCGCCGACGCCACCGACCCGGCCGCCCTCGCCGCCGCCGTGCACCGCGCGAAGCGGGAGTTCGGCGCCCTGCACGGGGTGGTCAACGCCGCGATGGTGCTCGTCAACGAGCCGCTGCGGGAGCTGACCGAGGCCGGGCTGCGCGCGGCGCTGGACGTCAAGGCCGACACCGCCTGGAGCGTGCTGCGCGCCGTCCGCGACGAACCGCTGGACTTCGCGCTGTTCCTCTCCTCCGGCGTCGCCTTCGGCGGCAACCACGGGCAGGCGGGCTACGCCGCGGGCTGCACCGCCGCGGACGCCTACGCCCTGCACGCCGCGCGCACGCTGCCCTTCCCGGTCCGGGTGCTCAACCTCGGCTACTGGCACGCGGGCGGCGACCCGGAGCGCGAGCGGGCGCTGACCCGGCTGCGCGCGGCGGGCGTCCGGCCGCTGAGCGCGGAGCGCGGCGCGGCCCTGGTGGAACGGGTGCTCGGCGCCGAGTTGCCGCAGGTGCTCGCCCTGGAGGCCGACCAGCGCGTCCTGGACACCCTGGGTGTGCGCCCGGACCGGACGCTGACCGTGCTGCCCGGCGCCCGTCCGGCCGCGCTGCCCGCGGTGCGCTCGGGCCACGCCGCGGAGGCGGACGGCGCGCTGCGGGACCACCAGCGGGCGGTCGCGCGGGCGGAGGAGCTGGCCCCGCGCCTGCTGGCGGCCGCCCTGGAGCGGGCCGGGCTGTTCGCGCGGGTCGCCGGGCGACCGGACCGCGCACGCCTGGGCGGTCTGCTGGGCGTCGTGCCCGAGCACGCCGCGCTCTTCCAGGCGCAGCTCGACATCCTGGCCGACTCCGACCACCTGCGGATCGAGGACGGCCTGGTCGGCCCGGGGAAGCGGCCCGTCGACGCCGAGGCGGACCTGCTGCGGTCCGTCGACGCGCTGGCCACCGGGCACCCGAGCGTCGCCCCGGCGCTGACCCTGCTGCGCGACTGCCTGACCGCGCTGCCCGAGGTGCTCACCGGGCGGCGGGGCGCCATGGAGATCCTGTTCCCCGACGGCTCGCCCGACCGGGTGGCGGCGGTCTACCAGGGTGACCCGGTCACCGACCGGTGCAACGCGGAGGTGGCCCGGCTCGTCGTCGAGCAGGTCGAGGCCCGGCTCGCGGCCGACCCCGGCGCCCGGGTGCGGGTCCTGGAGATCGGCGCCGGCACGGGCGGCACCAGCGCCGCGGTGCTCGCCGCGCTGGCTCCCCACGCGGCCCGGGTGGAGTACACCTTCACCGACCTCTCCCCGAGCCTGCTGCGCCGCGGCCGGGCCCGGTTCGCGGCCGACCACCCGTTCGTGCGGTTCGCGCCGCTGGACGTCGAGGCGGACCCCGCCGGGCAGGGCGTGCCCGTCGGCGCCCACGACGTGGTGTTCGGCACCAACGTCTTCCACGCGACCCGGCGGCTCGGCGACACCGTGGCGCGGGCCAAGCGGCTGCTGCGCGGCGGCGGGGTGCTGCTGCTGACCGAAGGCACCCGGGCGCGTCACCAACTCGCCCTCGTCTTCGGCCTGACGACGGGCTGGTGGCTGTTCGCCGACCCCGAGCAGCGGCTGCCGCGCTCGCCGCTGGCGAGCGAGCGGCAGTGGCGCGACGTGCTGGCCGCCGCCGGCTTCCACCACATCAGCGTCGGCACCCCGGCCGACGCCCCGGGGACGGGGTTCCAGAGCGTGTTCGCGGCCGTCAGCGACGGCGTGGTGCCCGCGGGGGAGCGGGGGGACCGGACGGCGGCCACCGCACCAGCGGCACCGAGCGCACCGGCCGCGCCGAGCGCCCCGGCCGCACCGCCCGCGCCGAGCACCCCGGCCGCCGCGCCCGGGGCCGGACCCGAGGGCCCGGACGACGTACTGGCCCACGTCACGGGCGTGTTCGCCCGCGTCCTGGAGATGGACCCGGAGCAGCTCGACCCCGATCTCACGTTCGAGAACTACGGCGTGGACTCCCTGCTGGTGCTGGAGCTGACCCGGGCCCTGGAGCCGCGCTACGGGCCGCAGCCCGCGACGCTGCTGTTCGAGCGCATCACCATCCGCAAGCTCGCCGAGCACTTCCGCGCCACGTCCACCCCGGCCGTCGCCCCGCAGCCGCAGCCGCAGCCGCAGCCGCAGCCGGAGCCGGAAACGGCGCCGCAGCCGGAGCCCGGGGCGGCGCCGGGTGGCGGCGAGGTGGAGCGGCTGGTCGCGGGCCTGTCCGACGCGGCCGTGGACGAACTGCTGGCCGAACTGCTGCCGCGGCACGGGCAGCCCGAAGGAGGCGCACAGTGACCGCCGAACCGTTCCACTGCGTGGTGGTGGGCGAGGAAGCCCTGCTCGTGGAGTGCACCAGGCTCCTGCTGGAGCGCGGGCACACGGTGGTCGCCGTGGTCTCCCCGGCGCCCGACCTGCTCGCCTGGGCGGAGGGCGAGGGCCTGCCCACCGTGCCCCTCGGCCCGGACCTCGCCGACCGCCTCGCCCCGCTGCGCTTCGACTACCTGTTCAGCGTGGCCAACCTGCGGATGCTGCCGGAGGCGGTGCTGGAGCTGCCCGCGCGGCTGCCGGTCAACTTCCACGACGGCCCGCTGCCCCGGCACGCCGGGCTCTTCGCCACGAGCTGGGCCATCCTGGACGGCGACAAGCGGCACGGCGTCACCTGGCACGTCATGACCGGCGAGGCCGACACCGGTGACGTGCTGGTGCGCCGCACGGTGCCCG
Organism: Streptomyces marinisediminis; assembly: GCF_026262575.1. GTDB lineage: Bacteria > Actinomycetota > Actinomycetes > Streptomycetales > Streptomycetaceae > Streptomyces > Streptomyces marinisediminis. The sequence continues at coordinate 76,599 of NZ_JAPKFL010000010.1, read as the reverse complement.
TGGACCCGGCCGCGACGGTGCACGACCTGGACGTGGCGTGCTTCGACGCGGGCATCGAGTCCTTCGCCGAGCTGATCGACGCCCTGGCGGCCGGCACCGTCACCCGCGTCCCGCAGGACCTCGGGCTGCGCACCTACCACGGCCGCTACGACGGGCCGCCCCGCGCGGGCGTGGTCGACTGGCGCCGCCCGGCCGCCGAGCTGGACGCGCTCGTCCGGGCGACCGCCTTCGGGCGCAGGCGCAACGACTTCGGCACCGCCCTGCTGGCCGTCGGCGACGACCTGGTGGCCGTGGGGGGCGCCGAGGTGGTCGACCGGCCCTCGACCGCCGAGCCCGGGACGGTCGTGGAGGCAGGGCCGCACGCGCTCACCGTCGCGACGGCCGACCGCGACGTCCGGCTCACCGCGCTGTCCGCCCTGACCGGCGAGCGGCTCGACCCGGCCGCGCTCGCCGACACCGTCGCCCGCCGCCACGGGGGCCGCTTCCCGACGCTGACGGACGAGCAGGTCGCCGACCTCGTGGCCATCGGCCGCGCCGCACACCGCCAGGAGGGCCGCTGGCTGCCGCTGCTGGCCGAGCCGCGGCCCGTCCTGCCGCCCCGGCTCGGCCCCGTGGACGCGCCCGCCGCGCCGACCGGGCCCGTCCCGCTCCCGCCCGGGCTGCGCGGTGCGCACCCGGCGCCCGAGCGGACGGCGCTCGCCGCCGTGCTGGCCTTCCTCGCGCGGCTCTCGCGCACCGGCGAGCGGGACGTGGCCCTGCCCACCGGCGCCCCGGCGGCGGACGGCCCCGCCCGCGCCCTGCTCGCGGCCGAGGTGCCGCTGCGGGCGCCGGACGGGCTGCTGGAGCGCACCCTGCCCGACCTCGCCCGGTTGCTGGACGAGCAGGTCACCGCGGTCCGCGCGCGCACCCCCTACCGCCGCGACGCCCTGCTGCGCCACCCGGCGCTCGCCGCCACGGCCGCCGCCGCCCTGCCGGTCGCGGTCCTGCTCCCCGACGCCGCGAGCGCCGAGGCCGCCCCGGACGCCGTCACCGCGGGCGGGGATCCCGCCGCGGGCCCGGAGCCCACCGGGGGCGCCACCGGGGGCGGTGGGCGCGCGCTCGCCGTGCGGGTCGGGGCCGACGGCGCCGTGGCGTTCGACGGCGGCGTCCCGGCCGCCCAGCGCGCCTGGCTCGCCGCCCGCTTCGCGCGGTTCCTGGACGCCGCGGCCGCCGAGCCGGAGCGCCCGCTGGCCACCCTCCCGCTTCTCACGGCCGAGGAGCGGGACCTGCTGGACGGCCGGTGGAACGACACCGCCGAGGACTACCCGCGCGAGCGCACCGTGACCCGGCTCGTCACCGACATCGCCTGCGCGGCCCCCGACGCCCCGGCCGTGCGCTGCGCGGAGCGCACCCTGACCTACGGCGAGCTGGACGAGGCCGCCGACCGCCTCGCCCACCGCCTCATCGGCCGGGGCGCGGGGCCGGGCACCCTGGTCGGGGTCTTCCTGGAGCGCTCGCCCGAGCTGGTCGTCGGTCTGCTCGCGGTGCTCAAGACCGGCGCCGCCTACGTGCCGCTCGACCCCGTCTACCCGCCCGCGCGGATCGGCCACATGCTGGCGGACTCCGGCGCCCGCCTGGTGCTGACGGACGCCGCCTCGCACGCCGCGGTGGCCGACTTCCCGGTGACCCCGCTCCTCGTGGACCGACCCGGCGCGCCCGAAGGCCACGGCGAGGGCGACGGCGAGGGCGAAGGCGGAGGCGACCGCGCCACCGGGCAGGCGGCCCCGGCCGCGCCCGTGGACCGCTCGGACCCGGGCGCACCCGCCTACGTGATCTACACCTCCGGCTCCACCGGCGTCCCCAAGGGCGTGCAGGTGGGCCACCGGGCGCTGGTGAACTTCCTGTGGACGATGGCCCGGCACCCCGGCTTCGGGTCCGGCGACTCGCTGCTGGCGCTCACCACCGTCTGCTTCGACATCGCCGGTCTGGAGCTCTACCTGCCGCTGGTGCGCGGCGGCACGGTGGAGGTGCTGCCCGCCGAGGTCTGCGCGGACGGGTTCGCGCTGCGGGAGCGGATCGAACAGGCCGCGCCCACCGTGCTCCAGGCGACGCCCAGCACCTGGCGGATGCTGCTGACCGCCGGCTGGGCGGGCGCCGCGGGGCTGCGCGCGCTGTGCGGCGGCGAGCCGCTGCCCTCGGACCTGGCCGACGCGCTGGCCTCGCGCGTCGGCGAGCTCTACAACATGTACGGGCCCACCGAGGCCACCATCTGGTCGACCGTCGAGCGGGTGCTGCCCGGCGCGCCGGTCACCGTCGGACGGCCCGTCGGCAACACCGGCTGCCACGTCGTCGACGAGCGCGGGGTGCCCGTGCCGCCGGGGCTGCCGGGGGAGCTGTACCTCTCCGGCGACGGCCTGGCCGACGGCTACCTGGGGCGTCCGGAGCTCACCGCCGAGCGCTTCGTCACCGGCCTCGACGGCGTCGCGCGCGCCTACCGCACCGGCGACCTGGTGCGGTACCTGCCCGACGGGCGGCTGGAGCACCTGGAGCGCGTCGACGGCCAGGTCAAGCTCAACGGCTACCGGATCGAACTGGGCGAGGTGGAGGCCGTGCTGCGGCGCCTGCCCGGGGTCACGGCCGCCGTCGCCGTGGTGCGCGAGGACCAGCCGGGCGACCGCCGCCTGGTGGCCTACGCGACGACGACGGCGCGGGCGGCGGACCCGGCGGGCCTGCGGGCCGCGCTGCGCGCGGAGCTGCCCGGCTACATGGTGCCCGCCGCCGTCGTCGTCCTGCCGAGGCTGCCGCTCACGCCGAACGGGAAGACGGACCGCGCGGCGCTGCCCCGGCCCGGCGCGGCCCGGGTCGCGGGGAGCGCCGCCGCGGTGCGCACCGAGCTGGAGCGCGGGGTCGCCGCCGTCTGGTGCGAGGTCCTCGGCCTGGACTCGGTGGGGGCGGAGGAGAACTTCTTCGACCTGGGCGGCGACTCCCTGCGGCTCACCGCCGTCGTGGCCCGCCTGCGCGAGCGGCTGGGCCGGCCGGTGACCCGGCTGGACATGTTCGGGCACCCCACCGTCCGGGCCATGGCCGCGCACCTGTCCACCGGCGCCGCCGCCGACCGCGCCGCCCCGGGAGCCACCGCCGCCCCGGGAGCCCCAGCCGCCCCCGCCGCCACCGCTCCCCACGCCGACGCGGCTCCGGCCCCCGCTCCGGCCCCGGAGCGCCGCGGCCGCAACGTCGCGGCCCTCGCCCAGCGCCGCGGCCGCCGCAGGGGGCGCACGTGAGCGTCCCCGTCCCGCCTTCCGCCCATCGATTCCCGTCAGGTACCACAGGGGGTTCCGTGTCCCGTTGCCGGATCTGCTCACTCAAGGCCACCCACCCGGGGGTGGTCCTCGACGACCAGGAGGTGTGCAACCTCTGCAACCTGGACTTCGCCGAGGACCTGCTCACCAACTACCGCTACACCAGTGAGGTGTTCACCGAGTTCGAGCAGGCGCCGCCGGCCGCCGGGGAGTACGACTGCCTGTTCATGTACAGCGGCGGCAAGGACAGCACCTACATGCTGGACAAGTTCGTCGGCGAGTACGGCAAGCGGGTGCTGGCCTTCACCTTCGACGTGCCGTTCGAGAGCGTCCACGCGGCGCAGAACATCGCCCTGGCCCGGGAGAAGATCCCCGCGACGTTCGTGCTGGACGCCGACGACGACAACATCAAGCTGATGATGCGCGAGGTGTTCAACCGGCCCGCGCCGAAGAAGCCCGGCGCGTACCTCGACGAGAAGCTGCCCTGCGTCTCCTGCCGGACGTTCTTCGTGCTGCGCGCCATCCTCATGGCCTACCGCCGCAAGATCCCCTACATCGCGCTCTGCGCCGACCCGCAGCAGATCCTCACCATGGAGTCCAACGTCCGCGAGATCGTGCGCGGGTTCTACAAGACCTTCGGCGAGCGGCTCACCGACACGCTGTTCGGCGGGGAGCTGGAGGAGCTGCTCTTCGACGAGGACGAGAACCTCCCGAAGATCGTCTTCCCCTTCATCGCCATGCGCCACGACTACGACCCCGACCGCATCGTGGCCGAACTGCGCGAGAAGGGGCTCTACCAGTCCTCCCCGATGGAGACCCACTGCACGCTCTTCCCGCTGCTGAACTACTACTCGTTCCGCAACTGGGACTGCATGTTCTACAAGCTCAACGCGGCCAGCCACGTGCGGTCGGTCAAGCGCAACGCGGACTTCGACCGCAACACCTTCAGCATCAAGTTCCCCCGCTCGCTGGACCTGGCCGACGTCGAGGAGCGCCTGGGGGACGTGGTGCTGGCCATCGCCGCGGGCGAGGGGGACCGGGCGGAGCACGAGGCCACCCTCGTCGACCTGTTCCAGCGCATGGACGCCTCCGAGGACGCCGCCCGCTTCGTCGCCCAGAGCTTTCTGGACATGCGCTCCGTCGCCGCCGACCTCGGCATCCGCCTGAGCTGAGCCCCGCCGTAGGGAGAACCACCATGACGCACTCCGACTCCGACATCGCCATCATCGGCATGGCCTGCCGCTTCCCCGGGGCCGACTCCGTCGAGCGCTTCTGGGAGGTGCTGCGCGACGGCCGCGAGACGCTGACCCGGTACACCGACGAGGAGCTGCTGGCCGCGGGCGTACCCGCCGAGCGCCTGGCCGACCCGCGCTACGTGAAGGCCGGGCAGCGGCTCCAGGACGTCGACATGTTCGACTCCGAGCTGTTCCGGTTCACCCACGACGAGGCCGAGATCCTCGACCCGCAGCACCGGGTCTTCCTGGAGTGCTCGCTGGAGGCGCTGGAGCGGGCCGGCTACGACCCCGACCGCACCGACGGCCACATCGGCGTGTACGCGGGCGCGGGCATGAACACCTACCTGCTGCACAACCTCGGCGACCGCTACCGGGCCGCGTCCTCCGTCGACCACTACCGGCTGATGCTCGCCAACGACAAGGACTTCCTGGCCACCCGGGTCTCCTACAAGCTCAACCTCCGCGGCCCCAGCGTCAACATCAACACCGCCTGCTCCACCTCGCTGGTCGCCGTGCACACCGCCTGCCTCGGCCTGCTGGGCGGCGAGTGCGACGTCGCCCTGGTCGGCGCCGTGCACCTGGGCCCGCAGGGGCAGGGGTACCAGTACCAGGAGGGGATGATCTTCTCCCCCGACGGCCACTGCCGGGCCTTCGACGCCCAGGCGCGCGGCACGGTCATCGGCAGCGGCGCGGGCGTCCTCGTCCTGAAGCGACTGGGGGAGGCGCTCGCCGACGGGGACTGGGTCCACGCCGTCATCAAGGGCTCCGCGGTCAACAACGACGGCGCCCACAAGACCGGGTACACCGCGCCGAGCATCGCCGGGCAGGCCGCGGTGATCGCCGACGCCCAGGAGGTCGCGGACGTCGAGCCGGAGAGCGTCACGTACGTCGAGGCGCACGGCACGGGCACCCCGCTGGGCGACCCCATCGAGGTCGCGGCGCTCACCGAGGCCTTCCGCCAGGGCACGGACGGCACCGGCTTCTGCGCGCTCGGCTCGGTGAAGACCAACGTCGGCCACCTCGACACCGCCGCCGGGATGGCCGGGCTGATCAAGACGGCGCTGATGCTGGAGCACGGCACGCTCGTCCCCAGCCTCCACTACAACGAGCCCAACCCGGACATCGACTTCGCGGCCGGCCCCTTCTTCGTCAACACCGAGACGACCAAGTGGCCCGCCGGGTCCGGACCGCGCCGGGCCGGGGTCAGCAGCTTCGGCATCGGCGGCACCAACGCCCACGTCATCGTCCAGGAGCCCCCCGCCCGCCCGGCCGCCCCCGAGGCGGCCGAGCGCGAGCTGCTCGTGCTCTCGGCGCGCTCCCCGGCCGCGCTGCGCCAGGCCACCGCCGCGCTCGCCCGCCACCTCAAGCAGCACCGCGACCTCGACCTCGCCGCCGTCGCGCAGACCCTGGGGCTGGGCCGGCGCGGCCACCCGCACCGGCTGGCGCTGGTGGCGCGCAGCACCCGCGACGCGGCCATGGCGCTGGCCCTGGGCGACGAGGAGCGGCTCCGCCAGGGCGTGGCCGCCGCCGAACCCAGCGCCCCGGTGCTGGTGCTGACCCCCACCGCGGCCGACCCGGCCGACGCCGCCGAGCTGTACCGCACCACGCCCGCCTACCGGGACGCCGTCGACTCCTGCGTCGCCGCCGCGGGGCAGGCGGAGCGCGGGGCGGACGCGCTCGCCCTGCCGGGGCCGCGCGCGGACTTCCTCCACGCCTACGCCCTGGCCGGCACGCTGACCGGGTGGGGCGTGCGCCCGGCCGGGTACGCGGCCACCGGAACCGCCCTGGCCGTCGTCGCCGCCCTGACCGGAGCCCTCTCGCCCGCGGACGCGCTCGCCCTGGCCGAAGGCACCGTGCCCGAGCGGTTCGCCCCGCCCCGGGTGCCGGTGCTCACCCCGCGCACCGGACGCTGGCTGACGGAGGACGAGAGCGGGCACGCCGAGCACTGGACCGCCACCGGCGAGCTGCCGCCCCTGGCGGCGCCGCTCGCGGAGGAGGGCCGCCACCCGGTGCCCCTCGCCCCGGCCGAGGACGCCCCCGGCGGCCTCGCCCACCTGCTCGCGCTCGCCGCCGACCAGTGGGTGCTGGGCGCCCCGCTGGACTTCGCGGCCGTGCACGCGGGCCGGGAGGTCCGCCGCGTGCCGCTGCCCACCCACCGCTTCGAGCGGCGCCGCCACTGGGTCGAGCCCGGCGTCCAGGACCCGGCACCGGCCGGGCGGGACGGCGAGCGGCTCCTGGACCGCTTCGACCCGGCCGACCACTGCGGCAACGTGGAGCTGGTGACGGACCACCTCGTCGGCGAGATCGGGCAGGTGCTGGGCGGCCGCGACCGGGTGGCGCTGGACACCAACCTGTTCGACCTGGGCCTGGACTCGCTCGTGCTCATCGAGGTCGTCGCCAAGCTCAGCGAGGAGCTGGACCACCCGGTGCCGGCCACCGCCTTCGTGGAGTTCCCCACCATCCGCGCCTTCGTGGACAACCTCGCCGAACTGATGGGCCTGGACCCGGCCGCTCCGGCGGCGGACCCGGCCGACGCCCGCACCTCCCGCCGGGCGCGGCGGGCCGCGGCGCGGCAGGGCGGCAGCCCGGCCTGACCGGCCTCCCCGCGGCGGTACCACCCGGCCCGTGCGGGCCGGCCGAAGACCTGAGAGAGAGCAACTGTGGACGACAAGCGCAAGCTGCTGCTGAGCCTGCTGGCCGCCCGGGCCGCGGCGCAGGACCCGGCGCCCGCGGGGGGCGCCGGGCGGCACCCGGAGGCGGCGGCGGCCGGGGCCGCGCCGGCGGCCGGGAGCGCGCCGGGCGCGGGCGGGAGCGCGGGCGCGGGCCAGGACGCCGCCGCGGGCGCCGACGCGGGCGTGGCGATCGTCGGCGTCGCCGGGCGGTACCCGCTGGCCGGGACGGTGCGCGAGTTCTGGGACAACCTCGTCACCGGACGGCACTGCGTCCGCGAGGTCCCCGCCGACCGGTGGGACGCCGACGCGCACCACGACCCGTCCGGGGTGCGCGGCGGCTACAGCAAGTGGGCCGGGTTCATCGACGACGTGGCCGCGTTCGACCCGCTGTTCTTCCAGATCTCCCCCGCCGAGGCGGAGGCGATGGACCCGCAGGAGCGGCTCTTCCTCCAGACGGCGGCGGCCACCCTGGAGGACGCCGGGTACCCGGCGGCCACGCTCGCCGCACAGGGCCCGGTCGGCGTGTTCGTCGGCGTCATGAACAGCAACTACGAGTGGATGGGCGGTGAGGCGAGCGCCCGCGGCGTGCACACCGACGCCCACTCCAGCCACTGGTCGATCGCCAACCGGGTCTCCTACGTCTTCGACTTCACCGGGCCGAGCCTGGCCGTGGACACCGCCTGCTCGGCCTCGCTCACCGCGCTGCACCTGGCCTGCGAGAGCCTGCGCAACGGCGAGTGCGCCGCCGCCGTGGCCGGGGGCGTCAACCTCATCCTCCACCCCATGCACCTGCGCATGCTGGCCGACCGGGGGATGATCTCCCGCGACGACCGGCTCAAGGCGTTCGGCGCCGGGGCCGACGGCTTCGTCGACGGCGAGGGCGTGGGCGCCGTCCTGCTCAAGCCGCTGCCGGCCGCGCTGGCCGACGGCGACCGGGTGCTCGGCGTGATCCGCGGCACGGCCGTCAACTCCGGTGGCAAGACCGGCGGTTACACCGTGCCGAGCGCACAGGCGCAGGCCCGGGTGATCCGCGCCGCGCTGCACCGGGCCGGGGTCGCGGCGGACACCGTCGGGTACGTCGAGGCGCACGGGACCGGGACGCCGCTGGGCGACCCGATCGAGATCGCCGGGCTAACCGAGGTGTTCGGCGCCCGCACGGAACGGGCGGGGACGGCCGCCCGGCCGACCGTGGCCGTCGGCTCGGTGAAGTCCAACATCGGCCACCTGGAGTCGGCCGCCGGCATCGCCGGGCTGACCAAGGTGCTGCTCCAGCTCCGCCACCGGACGCTGGTGCCCTCGCTGCACTCCGCGCGCCGCAACCCGGACATCGACTTCGCCGCGACGCCGTTCGCCGTGCAGCAGACCGTCCAGCCCTGGACCCCGCTGCCCGCGGCCGGTGCCGGTGCCGGTGCCGGTGCCGATGCCGGTGCCGGGGCCGGGGCCGACGGGGGCGCGCTGCCGCTGCGCGCCGTCGTCAGCTCCTTCGGCGGCGGCGGCGCGAACGCCTGCGTCGTCGTCGAGGAACCGCCCGCCGCGCCCGCGCCCCGCCCGGCGGACCCGGGGGGCGACCACCTGCTGGTGCTGTCCGCGAAGAGCGAGGACCGGCTGCGCGCCCAGGCGGCCGCGCTGGCCGCCTTCCTGCGCGCGGCGAAGCCGCGGGCCACCGCGCCCCGGCCGGACGCCCTGGCCGACGCGCAGCGCCTGTGCCTGCGCCTGGCCGCCGAGACGCTCGGGGTCGCCCCGCGCGACCTCGACCTCGGCACGGACCTGGCCGACTGCGGGTTCGGCGTGCGCGAGCGCGCCCGCTACCACGACCTGCTCGCCACCGCGCTGGGCGCCGAGCCGCCGGCGGCCGCGACCGCCGCGCACACCGTGGGCGCGGTCGCCCGCGCCGTCGCCCCGGCGCTGCCCGCCCCGCCGGAGGCCGCCGACGCCCCGTCCGCCGACGCCCCGTCCGCTGACGGCGGCCTGCGGTTCGTCGACGTCGCGCACACCCTCCAGGCGGGCCGCACCGCCCACCCGGTCCGGCTCGCGCTGGTCACCGGCTCGCTGGAGGAGGCGGCGGACCTGCTGGACGCCTTCGCCGCCGGAACGGCCGGCGCCCGCGTCGCCACCGGCCGGGCGGCCCACGTCCGGGCCCGGCTGTCCGAGGCGGAGACCCGTGCCCTGGCGGACGCCGTCGCCCGCCGCGACCTCGCCGCCGTCGGCGCGCGCTGGGTGACCGGCGCCGAGGTGGACTGGCGCCGGGTCACCCCGGCCGGGGCCCGCCGCGTCGAGCTGCCCGGCTACCCGTTCGCCCGCGAGCGGTACTGGATACCGCAGCCCCCGGCCGACGCCGCCCCCGCCGCCGCGCCGGCCGCGTCCGCCGGCGCCCCGACGCCCGCCACCGGCGCCGCGCCGCCGCCCGTCCCGGAGGAACTGCCCGACTTCTACCGCCCCCTGTGGGTGCGGGAGCAGGCGCCGACCCGCGCGCCGGCACCGCCCGCGCGGCACGTCGTCGCCCTGGTGACCGACGCCTCGCGCTGGCTGGGCGAGGCCGTCGCCGAGCGGTGCCCGCAGGCCCGCACCGACCTCGTCGCACTCGACGGGCCGCTGCCCGCCGACCTCACCGACCGGATCGCCGGGGCCGACCTGGTCCTCCACCTCGGCGGCGTGGGCGCGCGGGTGGGCGCGGGCGTGGGCGCCGAGGAGGCCGCCACGCACCTGCGACACGGCGCGCTGTCCCTGTTCGCGCTGCTGCGGACGGGCGCGGCCGACCGGGTGGCCGTGGTCACCAGCGACGTGCACCCCGTCGCCGGGAGCACGCCGCACAACCCGTTCGCCGCCGGGATGCACGGGCTCCTCCAGGTCGCCCCGGCCGAGCGGCCCGGACTGCGCGTGGCGGGCGTGGACTTCGCCTCCGCCGAGGTCACCGACGCCGCCGACGTGCGGCGGCTGGCCGACGCCGTCCTGGCCGAGCCGCTGGACGGCGCGGGCCGCACCGTGGCGCTGCGCGGCGGCGTCCGCTACGTGCGGCGGCTGGGCCGCGTCGAACTCCCCGAGGGCGGCCCGGTCTTCCGCGACGAGGGCGTCTACCTGCTGGTCGGCGGTACGGGCGGCATCGCCCGGGAGCTGAGCCGGGAGCTGGCCCGGCGGCACCGGGCCCGGCTCGTCTGGTTCAGCCGCGGCCCGCTCACCCCCGAGCAGGAGGCCGCCGCCACCGGGATCCGCGCGCTGGGCGGAGACGTCGCCCACGTCCGCGGCGACGCCTGCCGCGCGGCGGACCTGACGGGCGCGGTGGCCGAGGCGCACCGCCGGTTCGGCGCCCTGCACGGCGTCGTGCACGCGGCCATGGTCTTCGACAACCGCCGGCTCGCCGACCTCGACGACGCCGCCTTCACCTCGGTGACCCGGGTCAAGACCGAGGGCGCGGCCGCGCTGGCCGCCGCCGTCGCGGACCAGGAGCTGGACTTCCTGACCTACTTCTCCTCGGCCGGTGCCTTCGGCGGCTTCGCCGGGAACGGCGCCTACGTCTGCGCGTCGGCGACCGAGGACGCCTACGCCCACTTCCTGCGCACCCGGCTGGCCTGCCCGGTCACCGTGCTCAACCAGGGCTACTGGGGCCAGGTCGGCTCCGGGGCGCAGCCGGGACTCGCCGAGATCTTCGCGGGCCTGGGCATCTCCGCCTTCCAAGCCGCCGCCGGGGTGGCCGCCGTGCGGCGCGCCCTGGGCAGCGGCCTGCCCCAGCTCATGCCGATCCGCGCCGGGCGGCGCGCGCTGGAGGCCATGGGCCACGACCCGGCCCTGGACGCCCGCCTGCTGCCGGGCCCCCGCACCGGCGCGCCCGTGGCCGCCGCCGACCTGGACGTCGTCGCGGAGCCGGACCCGGCCGTCACGGCCGTGCTGGACGGCTACGCCGAACTGGAGGCCGTCGCCCTGCCCGCGCTGCTCGGCGCCTACCAGCGGATGGGCGCGCTGCGCCGGGCGGGCGAGCGCCACGACGCCGCGGAGCTCGCCCGCCGACTGGGCGTCCTGCCCCGGTTCGACCGGCTGCACCAGGCACTGCTCGCCCTCCTGGCCGACGCCGGCTACCTCACCCGCGAGGGCGACGGCGTCACCACCACGGCCGCCGTCGAGGCCGTGGCCGCCGCCGACGCCGACGACGCCGCCGACGACGAGGCCGACGACGAGGCGGCGCGCGAGCGCTGGGAGGCGGAGTGCGACCGGCTCGCGGCCCGCTACCCCGACATCGAGCCCACCATCACCCTCAACCGGCTCTTCCTCCAGGCGTACCCGCGCATCCTGCGCGGCGAGGTCGGAGCCACCGAGATCATGTTCCCCGGCACCTCGATGAAGCTCGTGCAGAACTTCTACAAGGGGAACGCGCTCACCGACTCCTGCAACCTGCTGGTCCGCGAGGCCGTCCGCCGCTACCTGGACACCCGGACGCCCGGGCGGGCCGACGGCGCGGACGCGGGCGTGGAGGTCGTGGAGCTGGGCGCCGGGACGGGTGCCACCAGCGAGCGGGTGCTGCCCGTGCTGGCCGACCACCCCGGACGCGTCGGCTACACCTACACCGACATCTCGCCGCGCTTCCTGGAGCACGGCCGGGAGCGCTTCGCCGACCGCTACCCGTTCACCCGCTTCCAGACGCTCAACCTGGACCGCCCGCTCGCCGAACAGGGCTTCCCGCCCGCCGCGGCCGACCTCGTCCTGGCGACCAACGTCGTGCACGCCACCCGCGACCTGCGCGCGACGCTGCGCACGGCCAAGGCCCTGCTGCGGCCCGGTGGGCGGCTCGTCCTGAACGAGCTGACCGCCGTGCGGCCGCTGCTCACCCTCGGCGGCGGGGTCCTGGAGGGCTGGTGGGCGTTCGACGACGCCGACCTGCGCATCCCGCACTCCCCGCTGGCCTCGCCCGAGGAGTGGGTGCGCCTGCTGCACGAGGAGGGCTACGCCCCGGTGCGCGCGCTGCGCGGGGCGGGCGGCGAGCTGGGCCAGACGGTGCTCGTCGCCGAGAGCGACGGCGTCCTGCCGCACCCGGGCCCGGCCGCCGCCCCGCCGAGCCCGCGGCACGCCGTGTCGGCGGCCACCGGGCCGGCTCCCGAGGCCGCCACCGCGCCCGCCGCTTCCGCCGTGCCCGCCGCGCCCGCCGCCGTCCAGCCCGGCGGGGCGCGGGCGGCCGGGGGCGGGGTCGAGGCACGGCTGCGCACGCTCGTGGAGCGGGTGCTGAAGCTGTCGGAGCGGATCGACGCCGACCGTCCGCTGGCCGACTACGGCTTCGACTCGCTCAGCGGCATGAAGATCGTCTCCGCCGTGGACGAGGCGTTCGGCGTCACCGTGCCGCTCACCGAGTTCTTCGAGCACCCGACGCTGCGCGAGCTGGCCACCCACCTGTCCGCCCACTGGCTCACCGACGCCACCGCCGCGCCCGACGCCACGGCCGCCCCGGCGCCCGCGCCCCCGGCCTCCGGCGCCCCGGAAGCCACCCACCCGGCGTCCCCCGCGCCCGCCGCGCCCGCGCCCGCGCCCGCCGCGCCCGCCGCCGCCCCGGCGTTGCGGGCGGCGGCGGAGGCCGTGCTGCGGCCGCGCGCCGCCGCGGAGGCCGGCGGCCACCCGCTCTCCGCGGGCCAGCGCGCCCTGTGGGTGATCGAGCAGGTCGCGCCCGGCACCTACGCCTACAACCTCCCGCTGGCCCTCTGGCTCACCGGGAACGTCGACGTCCTGGCCCTGCGCGTCGTCCTCCAGGACCTGCTGGACCGGCACGAGGAGCTGCGGGCCACCGTGGTCCCGGGCGCGGACGGGCCGCTCGTGCGGATCGCGGCCGAGCCCGAACTGCCGTTCACGCAGGTCTTCCTCACCTCCGTGACCGACGCGGAGCTGCGCGACCGCATGCGCGACGACCTGCGCCGCCCCTTCGACCTGGGCACCGGCCCGCTGCTGCGCGCCACGCTCTACCGCCTCGGCGACGGCCGCCAGGCCCTCCTGCTGACCTTCCACCACCTGGTCTTCGACGGCGTCTCCATCGCCCGGCTGCTGGCCGAGCTGGAGGAGGGCTACCGCGCGCTCGCCCAGGGCCGCCCGCTCCCCGCCACCCGGCCCGCCCGCACCTACGCCGACTTCACCGCCTGGCAGCGCGACCTGCTCGCGGGACCCGAGGGCGAGCGGCTGCGCGCCTACTGGACCGAGCGGCTGCGCGGGCGGCGCACGGCCGTGCCGCTGCCGCTGGACCGGCCGCGCCCGGCCGTGCCGGGCTTCCGCGGGGCCAGCGTGGACGGCCGCGTCCCGGCGGCGGTCGCCGACCGGGCCCGCGCCCTGGCCGGGGCCGAGCAGACCTCGCTCTTCGCCGTCCTGCTCGCCGCCTACTTCGCGGTGCTGCACCGCTACAGCGACCAGGCGGACCTGGCCGTCGGCACCCCGACCGCCGGCCGGCCGCCGACCGGGTACGACGACGTGCTCGGCTACTTCATGAACATGGTCGTGCTGGCCGAACGGGTCGACGCGGGCGAGGACTTCCGCGAGCTGGTCCGCCGCGTGCACCGCACCGTGCTCGACGCCCTGGCACACAGCGCCTACCCGCTGCTCACCCTCGCCGACGACCTCCGCCGGGAGGCGCCGGGTCCGGCCGCCGCGCCGTTCAACGTGGCGTTCTACTTCCAGAACTGGGTGCGCGGCACCGCCCACGGGGACGGGGACGGCGTGGTGACCGGCGCGGTCGACGGCGTCCACCAGGAGGGCGAGTTCGAGTTGACGCTGGAGGTGGTCGAGGAGGCCGAGGGCTGCCGCTACACGCTCAAGTACGACCCGGACCTCTTCGACGCCGCCACCGTCGAGCGGTTCGGCGCCCACTTCGTCACCCTGCTGGGTTCCGCCGTCCAGGCGCCCGGCACCCCCGTCGGCGCGCTGGAACTGCTCACCCCGCCGGAGCGCGCGCTGCTCGCCGCGCCCGCGCCCCGCGACTACCCCGCCGACACCCTGGTGTGGGAGCTGGTGCTGCGGCAGGCCGAGGCGCGCCCGGCCGCCGTGGCGGTGCGCCACGCGGGCACCGAGCTGACCTACCGGGAGCTGGCCGACCGCGTCACCGAGCTGGCCGCCCGGCTGCGCGACGCCGGGGTCGGCCGGGGCCGCACCGTCGGGGTGCTCCTGCCCCGCGACGCCGGGCTGCCCGTCGCCCTGCTCGCCGTGCAGGCCGCCGGCGGCGCCTACGTCCCGCTCGACCCGGAGTACCCGGCCGAGCGGCTCGCCTACATGGCCCGGGACGCCGAACTGCACGTGCTGCTGACCCACTCCGCCGTCACCGGCGGCCCCGGCGGCGTCCCCCGGCTGCTGGTCGACGGCGCCGGGCAGCCGCCCGCCGCCCCGTCCCCCGGCCCGGCCGGACCCGGCGACCCGGCGTACGTCCTGTACACCTCCGGCTCCACCGGCCGCCCGAAGGGCGTGCGGGTGCCGCACCGGGCGCTGACCAACTTCCTGTGGTCGATGGCCCGGGAGCCCGGCTTCGGTCCCTCCGACACGCTGCTGGCCGTCACCACCGTCTGCTTCGACATCTCGGCGCTGGAGCTGTACCTGCCGCTGATCTCCGGCGGCACGGTGGAGGTGCTGCCGACCGCGACGGCGCGGGACGGGCTGCGGCTGCGGGAGGCGGTGGAGCGCGCCGCGCCCACCGTCATGCAGGCCACCCCGGCGACCTGGAGCATGCTGCTGGCCGCCGGATGGCGCGGCAGCCCCGGCCTGACCGTGCTGTGCGGCGGCGAGGCGCTGCCCGGCGACACCGCCGAGGCGCTGCTCGCCGGGAACCGCGCGGTGTGGAACCTCTACGGCCCCACCGAGACCACGATCTGGTCGACGGCCGCCCGCCTCGCCCCGGGCGAACCGGTCACCCTCGGCGCACCGATCGCGAACACCTCGGTGTACGTGCTGGACAGCGCGCGGCGGCCGGTGCCGACCGGGGTGCCCGGCGAGCTGTGGATCGGCGGCCACGGCGTGGCCGACGGCTACGTCGGCCGCCCCGAGCTGACGGCCGAGCGCTTCCTGCCCGACCCGTTCGCCGCGCCCGGGGCGCGCATGTACCGCACGGGCGACCTCGTGCGGCGCCGCGCCGACGGGCGGCTGGAGTACCTCGGCCGCCTCGACGCACAGGTCAAGGTGCGCGGGTTCCGCGTGGAACTGGAGGAGGTCGAGGCGACCCTGCGGCGGCTGGACGGCGTCCGCGAGGCCGTGGTGGTGGCCCGCCGCCGCCCGGGCGACCCCGGCGGGGCCCACCACTCGCTGCTCGCCTGCTACGTCCTCGCTGACGACGACAACGGCGCCGCCGCACCGGACCGGGAGCGGCTGGCCGCCTGGCTGCCGGAGCACATGGTGCCCGACGCCCTGCTGCGGGTGACCGGTTTCCCGCGCACCCTGAACGAGAAGGTGGACCGCACGGCGCTGGCCACGGCACCCCTGGCGGAGCTGCGCGAACGCTTCGGCGCCGCGCCGACCGGGCCCGGCGGCGAGCCGGACGCGGACGGTCTGCCCGGTGCGCCCGGCCCGTCCGGGGCCGCGCCGGGCGACGGCGGCGGGGCGGGCGCCCGCGTCGAGGCGCTGCTGACCGACCTCACCGCCGTCGTCGCCCGGCTGGCCGGGCTGCGCCCGCAGGAGGTCGCCCCCCGCACTCCGCTGGGCGAAGTGGGCCTGAACTCGGTGGACTTCACCGCGCTCAGCACCGAACTGCGCTCCGCCTACGGCATCGAGGTCTACCCCACGCTGTTCTACCGCCGGGGCACCCTGCTCGCCCTGGCCGAGCACCTGTGGGAGCACCACCCCGCCGAACTCACCGCGCGCTACGGCGCCGTCCCCGCCGCGACGACCGCCGCAGCGCCGCCCGCCGTCGCGGAGCCCGGCGGTGCGGGGCCCGTCGCCGAACCCGCCGCCGGTGCGGCACCGGCCGGGCGACCGGGGGAGGAGGGCGTCGCCATCATCGGCATGGCCGGGCGGCTGCCCGAGTCCACCGACCTGGACGCGTTCTGGGACCACCTCGCCGCCGGCCGGGACCTCGTCCGGGAGATCCCGGCCGACCGCTGGGACTGGCGCGAGCAGCCCGCCGGCGTCTCGCGCTGGGGCGGCTTCGCCCCGGACGTGGACCGCTTCGACGCCGCGTTCTTCGGCATCTCCCCGCGCGAGGCGGAGCTGATGGACCCCCAGCAGCGCGTGGTGCTGGAGCTGGTCTGGGCCGCCCTGGAGGACGCGGGCTACCGCCCCTCCGACCTGGCCGGACGCCGCGTCGGGGTCTTCCTGGCGGCCACCAACTCCGACTACCTGGAAGTGCAGCGGGCCGCCGGGCGGGGCAGCGAGGGCCACACCCTCACCGGCGCCGCGCTGTCGGTCATCCCCAACCGCGTCTCCTACCTGCTGGACCTGCGCGGCCCCAGCATGGCCGTGGACACCGCCTGCTCCGGTTCGCTCACCGCCGTCCACCAGGCCTGCGCCGCCCTGCGCGCGGGCACCTGCGACCTCGCCCTCGCGGGCGGCGTCAGCCTCATGCTGGGCCCGGCCGTCCACGAGGCGCTGAGCCGCGGCGAGATGCTCAGCCCGGACGGCCGCTGCAAGACGTTCGACCGCCGGGCCGACGGCTACGTGCGGGGCGAGGGCGCGGGCGTGGTGCTGCTCAAGCCGCACCGGGCGGCGACGCGCGACGGCGACGCGGTGCACGCCGTCGTCCGGTCCGTCGCCGTGGGCCACGGCGGCCGCACCACCTCGCTGACCGCGCCCAACCCGGACGCCCAGGCCGACCTGCTCGTCGACGCCTACCGCGCGGCCGGGGTGCCGCTGGAGAGCGTCGGCTACATCGAGGCCCACGGCACCGGCACGGCGCTCGGCGACCCCATCGAAACCTCCGGGCTGAGCACCGCCTTCCGGCGGCTGCGCGCGGAGTCCGGCGCGGCGGCGACGCCCTGCGCCATCGGGTCGGTCAAGACCAACATCGGACACCTGGAGGCGGCCGCGGGCGTGGCCGGGCTGTTCAAGGTCGTCCTCGCGCTGCGCCACGGCACCGTCCCGGCCAGCCTGCACTTCACCGAGCAGAACCCGTACCTGGAGCTCGACGGCGGCCCGTTCGAGGTGGCCGCCGCCGCCCGGCCCTGGCCGCGCCCGCGCGACGCGGCCGGCGCCGAGCTGCCGCGCCGCGGCGGGGTCAGCTCCTTCGGCTTCGGCGGGGCCAACGCGCACATCGTGCTGGAGGAAGCGAACATGCCCGACGCCCAGGACCGCCCCGCCGCCGAGCGGGCCGAGCACCCCGAACAGGGTGCCGAGGAGCTGTTCGTGCTCTCCGCGCGCGACGCCGACGCCCTGGAGCGCTCGGCGCGCCGGCTCGCCGACCACCTGGCGGCGCACGACGTCCCGGCGGCGGACCTCGCCCACACCCTCCAGGTGGGGCGCGAGCCCATGGCCCACCGCCTGGCCGTCGTCGCCAGGGGCACCGCCGCGCTGCGGGCCGCGCTGGAGGCCCACCTCGCGGGCCGCCCGTCGGCCGTGCGCACCGCGCGCGTCGCCCCGCGTCCCACCGACCGTCCGGCCCCGGCCTCCGGCGAGCTGACCGCCCTCGCCGACGCCTGGCTCGCGGGCGCCGACGTGGACTGGGCCGCCCGGTACGCGGGCGCCCCCCGCCGCCGCGTGCACCTGCCCACCTACCCGTTCGCCCGCACCCGGCACTGGGTCGACCCCCGGCCGGACGCCGCACCGGCGGTCCCGGCCCCGGCCGCTTCGGCCCCCGCGCCGGTGGCGGACCGGCTGCACCCGACGCTGCTGGACGCCAACGTCTCCACGCTCGGTGCCACCGCCTTCGCCAAGACGCTCACCGGCGAGGAGTTCTTCCTGCGCGACCACGTCGTGGGCGGCGAGCGGGTGCTGCCCGGCGTGGCCTACCTGGAGATGGCCCGGCTGGCTGGCGAACTCGCCGCCGACGGCCGCCCCGTCCACGCCGTCGAGGACCTGGTGTGGGCCGCGCCGGTCCGCCTGCCCGCCGGGACGGACGCCCACCGGCTGCTGGTCCGCCTCACCGGGACGGCGGACGCGGCCGCGTTCGAGGTGGTCAGCCCCGGCGCCGCCGGGGAGCGGCCGACCCCGCACGCCCACGGCACCCTGCGCTGGGGCGACCCGGCCGACCGCCCCGCCCGCGTCGACCCGGCCGCGGTGCGCGCCCGGTGCACGTCCCACCACGCGGGCGCCGACTGCTACGCGGCCTTCGCCGGCCTCGGCTTCGCCTACGGCCCGGCCTTCCAGGTGATCGAGGAGCTCGCGCAGGGCCCCGGCGAGGCCCTGGCCACGCTGCGGCTGCCGGCCGAGCGGGCCGCCGACGCGGGGGCGTACGTCTTCCACCCCTCGCTGCTGGACGCCGCGCTCCAGACGGCCGGACGGCTCGCCCCCGGGGCCGGCGACCCGGCGGGCCCGGTGCCGTACCTGCCGTTCTCCCTCGGCTCCGTGCGCCGCTACGCGCCCCTGCCCCAGCGGCTGTACGCCTACGCCACACCCGCCGCCGGACCGGCCGGGCCGGGCACGCTGCGCTTCGACGTGGCCCTGCTCGACGCGGACGGCGAGGTGGTCGCCGCGCTGGACGGCTTCACGCTGCGCGCCGTGCCCGACACCGACGCGGTGACCGCCTTCGCTCCCGCCTGGCGGCCCGCACCGCGCGTGGCCGGGCCCCGGCCGGACGCGGTGCTGGTGCTGGACGCCGGAGCGCACGGCGACGCGGTCACCGCCGCGCTGGCGGAGCGGGGCGCGCGGGTCCACCGGGCCGCCCTGGGCCCCCGGTTCGACGCCGGGGCCGCGGTGCGCGCGCTGCCCCCGGGCGCCGCGCACGTGGTGCACCTGGCCGGTGGCCGGAGCGGTTCCGCCGACGCCGTGGCCGACGGCTTCCACGCCGCCGCGGAGCTCCTGCGCGCCTGGCACGGCGAGCGGCGGGGACCCCTGCGCTACCTCTACGCCCACCCCGAGCCGGCCGCCTCCCCGGCCGACCCGGCCATGGCCGCGCTCGCCCGCACGGTCCGGCTGGAGCACCCGGCCGTGGACTTCTCCGTGCTGGCCGTCGCCGCCGAGCCGTTCGCCGCCGCGGTGGCGGACGAGCTGGCGGCCGAGGGCGCGCCCGAGGTGCGCCACGCGGCGGACGGGCGGGCCCGCGCGTCCTGGCACCGGGTGGGTCTGCCGCCCGTGGCCGGGTCCGCGTTCACCGGCCCGGGCGCACACGTCATCACCGGCGGCACCGGGGCGCTGGGCCTGCTGCTGGCCGAGCACGTCGCGGCCGCCCGGCGCGCGGCGGGGGAGCCGCCCGGTGGCCTGGTGCTCGCCGCCAGGTCCGAACCCGACGCCGAGGCGCGCGCCCGCGCGGCGGCACTCGGCGCCCACGTCGTGCGCGCCGACGTCTCCGACGCCGCGCAGGTGCGCGAGCTGATCGCCGAGGCCCGCCGGGCGCACGGCCCCGTGCGCGGCGTCCTGCACGCCGCCGGGGTGCTCCGGGACGGACTGCTGCTGCGCAAGGAGCGGGCCGACGCGGACGCCGTCCTGGCCGCCAAGGCGCACGGCACGCTCCTGCTGGACGAGGCCACGGTGGACGAGCCGCTGGACTACTTCGTCGCCTTCTCCTCCGCCGCCGCGGCCTTCGGCAACGTCGGCCAGGGCGACTACGCCTTCGCCAACGCCTTCCTCGACCACTTCGCCGAGCGGCGCGAGCACCTGCGCGGGCGGGGCCTGCGGCGCGGGCGCACCCTCGCCGCCGCCTGGCCGGTGTGGGCCGACGGCGGCATGCGGATCGACGCGGCCGCCGAGGCGTACATGGCCCGGGAGCTGGGCATGCGGCCCGTCCGCACGGGCCCGGCCCTGGAGGCGCTGGAGCGCGCGCTCGCGGGCTCCGCGCCCCGGCTGCTGCTCGCCTCCGGCGACCCGGCCCGCATCGAGGCCGCGCTGAACGCCGCCGGGGGCGGCGTCGGGGGCGGCGTCGGGGCGTCCGCCGGGGCGGCGGCCGCGGCGGGGGCGTCCGCCGGGGCGCCCGTGCCCCCGCCCGCCCCGCGCTCCGGTGCCGGGGCGGGGTCCGGGGCGGGGTCCGAGGGCGCCGCCGACCGGGCGGAGCGCCTGGTGCTGCGGCTGCTGTCGGAGGAGCTGAGGCTGCCCGAGGCGGAGATCGCCGTCACCGACTCCTTCGACCACCACGGCGTCGACTCCCTCATCACCATGGGGCTGATCCGGCGGCTGGAGGAGCACACCGGGCCGCTGTCGAAGACGCTGCTCTTCGAGTACGTGACGGTCCGCGAGCTGGCGGCCCACCTGGCCACCACCCACCCGCACGCCTTCGCCCCGGAGGCGTCGGCCGGCGCTCCGGAGGCGTCCGCCGGTGCCCCGGAGGCGTCCGTCGCCGTTCCGGCCGCGTCCGCCGCTCCGGCGCTCACGTCCGACGGCGCTCCGGGCCCGTCCGACGGCGCTCCGGCCGCCTCGGCCGCGTCCGCCGCGGTGCCCGCGTCCGGCGGGGCGGGCGGGGACGCCGTCGCCGTCATCGGGGTCGCCGGACGGTACCCGCAGGCCGAGGACGTGGACGCGTTCTGGCGCAACCTGCGCGCGGGCCGCGACAGCGTGGAGGAGATCCCGGCCGACCGCTGGGACCACGGCCGGTTCTACGACCCGGACAAGTCCGCCACCGGCAAGACGTACGGCAAGTGGGGCGGCTTCGTCCCCGGCGCCGACCGGTTCGACCCGCTCTTCTTCCGCATGTCGCAGATCGAGGCCGAGCACACCGACCCGCAGGAGCGCGTCTTCCTGGAGACGGTCTGGCACCTGCTGGAAGACGCCGGCTACACCCGCGAGCAGCTCCGCGGCCCGCGCACCGGCGTCTTCGTGGGCATGATGTACGGCCACTACCAGCTCTACGGCGTCCAGGACGCGCTGCGCGGCGAGGGGTTCGCCACCTCCTCGTCCTACGCCTCGGTGGCCAACCGGGTGTCGTACTTCTTCGACTTCGGCGGCCCCAGCGTCGCGCTGGACACCATGTGCTCCTCGTCGCTGGTCACCATCCACCAGGCGTGCCTGGCGATCCGCAACGGCGACTGCGACGTGGCGGTCGCGGGCGGGGTGAACATCTCCAGCCACCCGGTGAAGTTCCTCCAGCTCGCCCAGCGCGGCTTTCTCGCCGAGGACGGCCGCTGCCGCAGCTTCGGCGAGGGCGGCACCGGGTACGTCCCCGCCGAGGGGTCGGGCGCGGTGCTGCTCAAGCGCCTGGACGCGGCGCTCGCCGACGGGGACCGGGTGCTGGCGGTGGTCCGGGCGTCCGCCGTCAACCACGGCGGGGCGGGCACCGGGTACAGCGTGCCCAACCCGCACGCGCAGGGCGACCTCCTGCGCACCGCGCTCGACCGCGCGGGGCTGCGCCCGGACGACCTGGACTACCTGGAGGCCCACGGCACCGGCACCGCGCTCGGCGACCCGGTCGAGGTGGCCGGCATGCTCCGCGGCTTCGGCGAGGAAGCGCCCGAGCGGCTGCCCATCGGCTCGGTGAAGTCCAACATCGGGCACGCCGAGTCCGCGGCGGGCATCGCGGCGATCACCAAGGTGCTGCTCCAGATGCGCCACGGCGAACTGGTGCCCTCGCTGCACGCCGACACCGTCAACCCGAACATCGACTTCGCCACCACGCCGTTCCACCTCCAGCGCGAGGGGGCGCCCTGGCCGCGCCGCGTCCTGGCCGACGGCACGGAGCGCCCCCGGACGGCGGGCGTAAGCTCCTTCGGCGCGGGCGGCACCAACGCCCACATCGTCCTCCAGGAACACCTGGGCGACCCGGCCGCGCCAGACCCGGCGGCCGCCCCGGCCGCCGCCGCGGGGCGTCCGCAGCTCGCCGTCCTCTCCGCCCGGGACGCCGACGCGCTGGCCGCCCAGGCCCGCCGCCTGGCCGCCCACCTGCGCGCCGAGGGCGCCGGGTGGGAGCCCGCGCAGGTGGCGTGGACCCTCCAGGCGGGGCGCGAGGCCATGGCCCACCGGCTGGCGCTGGTCTTCCACGACCTCCCGGAGCTGGCCGACCGCCTGGACGCCTGCGCCTCCGGCGCCACCCCCGCCGACGCCTGGACCGGCGTCGTCAACCCGCGCAGGCCCCTGGACGGCGAGCCCCCGGCCCCGGACCCGGCCGCCTGCGCCGCCGCCTGGACCGCCGGGCAGCGGGTCGACTGGGCGGTGCTCCACCCCGGAGCGCGGCCCGGCCGCGTGCCGCTGCCCGGGTACCCGTTCGCCGGCGAGCGGGTCTGGCTGGCCGCCGCGGACGCCGAGCTGGCCGCGCTGGACGCCGGCCGGCCCGCCGCCGACGGCGTGCTGCTCACCCGGGGCTGGACGCCCGCCGAGCCCGCCCCCGGCGCCGTCCCCAACGGCCGGACCGCCGTGCTCGCCGTGCCGGGCACCGAGCCGCTGGCCGCCCGGCTCGCCGCCGCGCTGCCGGACGCCGAGGTGCTCACCCCCGAGCGGCTCGCCGCCGACCTGGCCGCCGCCGACCCGCGCTGGGACCGCTTCGCCTCCGTCGTGGACCTGGCCGGCTGCGCCGACCCCGCCCTGCCGCCCGCCCACGCCGTGCTGCCGACCTGGCTGCGCTGGCTCCAGCACCTGGTCGACCACGGCCGCCGCGACCTGTGCGCGCTGCTGGTCTCCCGGGGCACGGAGGCCGGGGCCGAGGGCGCTCCGGTGGCGCTGGGCGGCGCCGCGCGGGTGGGGCTGTACCGGATGCTGCAGAGCGAGTACCGGCAGCTCCGCTCCCGCCACGTCGACGTGGGGCGGGCGGCCGCCGACGCGGAGCTGGTCGGCCGGGTCGTCGACGAGCTGGGCAGCCGGGACGAGTGGCCGGAGGTCGCCTACCGGGACGGCGTCCGGCACCGCGCGGAGCTGCGGGAGCTTCCGTCCGCGCCGACCGGGCGGCCGTTCCGCTTCCCCGCGGACCACGTGCTGTGGGTGACCGGCGGCACGCGGGGCCTCGGGCTGCTGACCGCGCGCCACTTCGTCGCCCGGCACGGCGTGCGCAAGCTGGTGCTGACCGGGCGGGAGGAGCTGCCGCCGCGCGCGGAGTGGGCCGGGCACATCGCCGCCGGCACGCCGCTGGGGCGCAAGCTGCGACCGCTGGCCGAACTGGCGGAGCGGGGCGTGGAGCTGGAGGTCCACGCCGTGCCGCTGGACGAGCCGGAGGCGTTGGCCAGGACGCTGGCCGAGGTCCGGCTCCGGCTCGGTCCGACCGGCGGCGTGGTCCACAGCGCCGGGCTCACCGACTTCGAGAACCCCGCGTTCGTCCGCAAGCCCGCCGACGCCGTCGCCCGCGTGCTCGCGCCCAAGGTCTTCGGCGTCGACGCCCTCGTCCAGTGCTTCCGCGACGAGCCGCTGAGCCTGTTCGTGCTCTACTCCTCGGTCGCCGCCACGGTGCCCGCGCTCGCGGTCGGCCAGAGCGACTACGCCATGGCCAACGGCTACCTGGACGCCGTCGCCGAGGCCCGTCCGCACGGACTGCCGCTGCTCAGCGTGCAGTGGCCGAGCTGGCGGGACACCGGGATGGGCGAGGCCCGCAGCGCCGCCTACCAGGCGTCCGGGCTCGCCTCGCTCTCGGACGAGCAGGGCCTGGCGCTGCTGGACCGCGCGCTCGCCTCCGGCGCCCGGGTGGTGCTGCCCGCCCTGCCCCGGCCGGACGCCGACTGGCGTCCCGCACGCCTCACCGCCCGCCGCCTGGACCACCCCGCGGCACCCGCCACGGCCCCGGCGACCGCGCCCGCGGCGCCCACCGCGCCGCCCGCGTCCTTTGCCGCTCCGGCGCCCGGTGCCGCCCCGGCCTCCGGCCCGGGCGGGGAGCAATCCGCCGCGCTGCGGGCCTCGGCGGACGCGGTGTCCGCCTGGCTGCTGGACCAGCTCGCGGTGGAGCTGCGCTTCGACCGGGACAAGCTGGCCGGCGATGTGCCGGTGCACGACTACGGCATCGACTCGATCCTGGTCTCGCAGCTCGTCCAGACCATCGCCAAGCGCCTGGACGTGTCGATCGCGCCGTCGGCACTGCTGGAGTACCCGACGGCGGACGGCTTCGCGGCCCACCTCGCCGACGAGTTCCCCGGCGAGCTGGTCACCGCCTTCCCGCCGCCCGCGCAGGCCGGGCCCGCCGCGTCCGGGCCCCCCGCCCCGGCGGACGCGGCCACGCCGCCCCCTGCCCCCGAGCCCGGGCCCCCGGCCCCCGAGGCGTCCCGCGCCGAGTGGACGTGGGGCACGGACGCGGCCACCGCGCCCGCCGCGTCCGCGCCAGGCGGGGCCGCGTCAGGCGGGGTTGCCGTCGCCGTGGTCGGGCTGTCCTGCCGCTTCCCCGGGGCGGAGACCGCGGACGCCTACTGGGACCTGCTGCGGGAGGGCCGTTCGGCGCTGCGCCCCGTCCCCGAGCAGCGGTTCGGCCGCCCGACGGAGTACCACGCGGGTCTGCTGCCGCACGAGTTGCGCTTCGACCCGGAGGCGTTCCTGCTCTCCGAGGAGGACGCCCGCGCCATGGACCCGCAGGCGCTGCTCCTGCTGGAAGAGGTCGACCACGCGCTGCACCACGCCGGGTACCGGCCGGCCGAGCTGAAGGGCCGCCGCGTCGGCGTGTACGTCGGCGGGCGGGCCACGCACACCCCGGACACCGAGCGGCTGGAGCGGGCGAAGAACCCGGTGGTGGTCACCGGGCAGAACTACCTCTCCGCGAACGTGTCGCAGTTCTTCGACTTCCGCGGCCCGAGCCTCGTGGTCGACACCGCCTGCTCCTCCGCGCTGGTGGCGATGGACATGGCCGTGCAGGCGCTGCGGGCGGGCGCGATCGAGTCCGCGGTCGTCGCCGGGGTGAGCCTGCTCGCCGACGACCGGGCGCACCAGGTCTTCGGCCGGCGCGGACTGCTCAACCCGGGCGCCGAGTTCCACGTCTTCGACCGCCGGGCGGCCGGACTGGTGCTCGGCGAGGGCGTGGGTGTCGCCGTGCTGAAGCCGCTGGAGCGGGCGCGGGCCGAGGGCGACCGGGTGCTGGCCGTCCTGGACGGCATCGCGGTCAACAACGACGGCCGCACCGCCGGCCCCGCGACGCCCAACCTCCAGGCCCAGAAGGAGGTGATGACGCAGGCGCTGGCCGCCAGCGGGCACGTCCCGCGGGACGTGGGCTGGGTCGAGGCCAACGGCTCCGGCTCCGCCGTCACCGACCTGCTGGAGCTGAAGGCGGTCGCCTCCGTGTACGGGAGCGGCGACCGCGGCCGTCCGGTGGCGCTCGGCTCGATCAAGCCGAACATCGGCCACCCGCTGGCGGCGGAGGGCATCGCCGCGTTCCTCAAGGTGGTCCTGATGCTCCACCACCGGCAACAGGTGCCCTTCCGCTCCGGCCAGGAGCCGCTTGAGCACTTCGACATGGCGGCCTCGCCGCTGTACCTGCCGCGCGAGGCGGCGCCCTGGCCGGACGCGGCGCCCGCCGCCGCCGTGAGCTGCTTCGCCGACGGCGGCACCAACGCGCACGTCCTGCTCACCCCGGCGCCCCCGGCGCCCGCCGCGGGCGCACCGGCGCGGGTCAGGCAGCCGCTGCCGCGGCCCGAGCGCGCGCGCCGGGTGGCCGTCCGCCAGGGAGCCGCACCGGCCGACGCCGCGCCCGCGACGGGCCTGTTCTGGGAGAGCTACCGATGAGCGCGGAGGCGCGGCGCCTGCCGGTGGTCTTCATGTTCTCCGGCCAGGGCTCGCAGTACTACGGCATGGGACGGGCGCTGTACGAGCGGCACCCGGTGTTCCGCGCGGCGCTCGACCGCCACGACGCCGTGCTCGCCGACGAACTGGGCGAGTCCGTGCTCGCCCGCGTCTTCGACCCCGCCGCCCGGCGGCACGAGCCGTTCGCCGACACCCGCTTCACCCACCCGGCGATCGTCATGACCGAGCTGGCGCTGGCCGAGACGCTGCGGGCGGAAGGGGTGGAGCCCGACCACCTGCTCGGCGCCAGCCTCGGGGAGTACGCGGCCGCCGTGGTCTCCGGCAGCGTCGGGGCGGAGGACTGCCTGCGGCTGCTGGCCCGGCAGGCGGCGAGCCTGGCGACGGGCCCGCGCGGCGGCATGCTCGCCGTCCTGGCCGGGACGGAGGTGCTGGACCGGGTGCCGGAGCTGCGGGCGGGCGAGGTCGCCGCCCGCAACTACCCCGGCCACTTCGTGCTCGCGGGGACGCCGGAGGCGCTGGACCGGGCCGAGCGGGCGCTGCGCGCGGCCGACGTGCTGCACCAGCGGGTCCCGGTCGAGTACGGCTACCACTCCAGCCTGATGGACGAGGTGCTCCAGCGCTGCCGGGCGGACCTGGACCGGGTCGCGTTCGCGCCCCCGCGCCCGCCCTGGATCTCCTGCGTGGACGGCGCGCCCGTCCGGCACCCCACCCCCGCCCACTTCTGGCGGGTGGCCCGGGAGCCCATCGAGTTCGAGCGCGCCGTGGCCGCGCTGCGCGCCCGCGGCGACTTCCGCTACCTGGACCTCGGTCCGGCCGGCACGCTGCACAACTTCGTCCGCGGCAATCTCGGGGAGGGCACGCGCTCGCGGTCCCTGCCGCTGCTCAGCCCGTTCGGCGACGACCCCGGCCTGCTGGCCGCGGCCCTGCGCGCCTGCGGCGCGCCCGCCGGCACCCGGTCGGCGTCCCCGCCGGGGCGGTCGGCGTCCCCGTCGGCGTTTCCGTCGGCGGCGGGGGACAGCGAGGCACCCCGGGCATCGAAGGACCCGAAGACACCAAGGAAGGCACACGCGATGAAGGTCTACGGCTTCCCCGGACAGGGATCGCAGCAGCGGGGCATGGGCAGGGACCTCTTCGAGAGGTTCCCCGAGGAGACCGCGGCGGCCGACCGGGTGCTCGGCTACTCGATCCGCGAGCTGTGCGTCGAGGACCCGCAGCGCCGCCTGGGCCGCACCGAGTTCACCCAGCCCGCGCTCTACGTGGTCAGCGCCCTGGCCTACCTGGACCACGTCGCCCAGGACCCGGTCCCGCCCGACTACCTGGTCGGCCACAGCCTGGGCGAGTACGTCGCGCTGTTCGCCGCCGGGGTCTTCGACTTCGAGACCGGGCTGCGGCTGGTGCGGCGTCGCGGCGAGCTGATGGCGGCGGCCGACGGCGGCGCCATGGCCGCGGTGGTGGGCACCGACGAGGAGACCGTCGCGCGGGTGCTCGCCGACGCGGGGCTCGACGGGCTGGACCTGGCCAACCACAACAGCGTGGACCAGTTCGTGCTCGCCGGGCCGGGCGAGCAGATCGACGAGGCCCGCACCGCCTTCGAGGCCATCGGCGCCCGGGCGGTCCGGCTGAACGTCAGCGCGCCCTTCCACTCGCGCTACATGCGCCCCACGGCCGACGAGTTCGCCGCCTACCTGGGCGAGTTCGGCCTCCGCCCGCCGACGGTGCCGGTGCTCGCCAACGTGGACGCGTGCCCGTACCCGGCGAAGGGGCAGGCGGAGCTGCTGACGGCGCAGATCGCCTCCCCGGTCCGCTGGACGGAGACGGTGCGCCGGCTGATGGGGCTCGGCGACTTCGAGTTCGTCGAACTGGGCCCCGGCCGCGTGCTGACCAAGCTGGTCGACCGCATCCGGGCCGCCGCCGACCCCCTCCCGGCCCCCGCCCCGCGCCCGGAACCGGCCCCCCAGCCCGCTCCGGTCGCCGAGCCCGCTCCGGTCGCCGAGCCCGCTCCGGTCGACGAGCCCGGGGTGCCGGCCCGCCCGGCCCCGGCGGACGGCGGCGCGCCGGACCGCGGGCGGTTCGCGGTGGACGCCGACAGCCTGGGCGCCCCGGGCTTCCGCGCACGGTACGGGCTGCGGCGCGCCTACCTGGTGGGCTCCCTGTACGGCGGGGTCTCCGGGCCCGAGATGCTGCGGGCCGCCGCCAAGGCCGGCCTGCTCGGCTTCCTGGGCACCGGCGGCCTGACGCCGGACGAGGTGGAGGAGCGGCTGCGCGCGCTCTCCGCCGACCTGGGCCTGGGCGGTGCCTTCGGCGTCAACCTCCTCTACCGGCACGGCGCCCCGGAGCAGGAGGCCGCGCTGGTGGACGCGCTGCTGCGGCACGGCGTCGACATCGTCGAGGCCTCCGGATTCCCCCTGATCACCCCCGCGCTGGTCCGCTTCCGGCTGAAGGGCGGCCGCATCATCGCCAAGGTGACCCGGACGGACGTCGCCGCCGAGTTCCTCGCCCCGCCCCCCGAGCGCTTGGTCGCCCGGCTGCTCGACGCCGGGGAGGTCACCGAGGCCGAGGCGCGGGCCGCCGCCGGGCGCCCGATGGCCGACGACCTGTGCGTCGAGGCCGACGGGGGCTGGCTGAGCAGCACCGCCGACCTGCTCACCCTCCTCCCCGCGGTGCTGCGGCTGCGGGACGCGGCGGCGCGCCCTGACCACCGCGTGCACGTGGGGTGCGCGGGCGGCATCGGCACCCCCGAGGCGGCCGCGGCGGCGTTCCTCCTCGGCGCGGAGTTCGTGCTCACCGGCTCGGTCAACCAGTGCTCCGTCGAGGCCGCCACCAGCGCCGCGGTGAAGGACGCGCTCCAGGAGGCGCGGGAGTTCGACGTCGACACCGCGCCCTGGGGCGAGATGTTCGAGCTCGGCGTGCGGGCCCGTTACCTCAAGCGCGGCCTGTTCTTCCCGGCCCGCGCGTCCCGGCTGCACGAACTGTGGCGCCGGCACGCCTCGCTGGCCGAGCTGGACGAGGACACCCGGGCCGAGGTCACCGACCGCTACCTGGGCGGCGAACCGCTCCCGGCCGCCGCGCCGGGCGAGGACCCCAAGGCGCACCTCGCCGCCGTCTTCCGCCGGTACTTCGCCCGCGGCTTCCGCCTGGCGGTGACCGGCGACCACCGTTCCCGGGTCGATCACCTCGTGCACTGCGGCCCCGCGATGGGCGCGTTCAACCAGGTCGTCGCGGGCACCGCACTGCACCCCTGGCGCGCCCGCACCGTCGAGGCCATCGCCGACACCCTGCTGGACGGCGCGGCCACCCACCTCACCCACCGCCTGCGCGCCTTCGGCTGAGCCCCACCCGCGCCCGGCCCCCGCGCCCGCCTCCGCCCCCGCGGCGGCGGGGCGCGACCGCGCCACCGCGCTCGGGCGGGCCACCGCGCGCCCCGCCGTGGCCGCGGGGCACCTGACGCGCCCCGCGGGGGCCCTGCAGCGGGCCGGGCTCGGCACCGCGGCCCCGGAGGGTCGGGCCCCGGACGCCCGGGCCGCGCGCGGACCCCCGGGCGTCCGACGCGGTTCCGCGGTGTATGTCCGCTCGGGGGAACAGTCAAGTCACCTGTTCCTGGGACTGCTGCGCGACTCCGCCGGCGGCGAAGGTGGTGGAACCCGCTGTCACGAAGGGGACGACGGCAGCCGCAAGCGAAAGGGTGGGGTTGGCACATGCTGACCGAGGACCAGGTCCGGCAGTACGAACGGGACGGGTACCTGCTGCTGCCCGGCCTTCTCGACGGGGCGGAGCTGGACAGACTCCGCGGGGAGCTCCCCCTGGTGTTCGGTGAGTCAGCGCCCCGCCGGGTGCTGGAGGCCGGGACCGGCGTGGTGCGCGGCGTGCACGGCGTGCACGAGACCAACCCCGTCTTCGAGACCCTGGTGCGGCTGCCGCGGCTCGTGGAGCCCGCGCGCCGGCTCCTCGGCGACGACGTGTACGTGCACCAGTTCAAGATCAACGCCAAGCTGGCCCTGGTCGGTGAGGTGTGGGAGTGGCACCAGGACTACCGCTTCTGGCACGACGAGGACGGCATGCCCGCCCCCCGCGCCCTGAGCGCCGCCGTCTTCCTCGACGCGGTCGACGAGTTCAACGGGCCGCTCATGCTCGTGCCCGGCTCCCACCGG
Source organism: Streptomyces marinisediminis (assembly GCF_026262575.1). Classification (GTDB taxonomy): domain Bacteria; phylum Actinomycetota; class Actinomycetes; order Streptomycetales; family Streptomycetaceae; genus Streptomyces; species Streptomyces marinisediminis. The sequence goes on along the minus strand of NZ_JAPKFL010000010.1, from coordinate 46,612 downwards.
GACGGGATGCACGACGTCACCGTCCGCGAGGACGCGGACTGGTCGCAGACGCTGTCGGCCAAGCTGAAGTACTCGCTGAAGGTCGAGGCGCTCGCCGCGGCGACCCGGGAGCGGGGCATCGTGGCCCCCAAGGGCCCGGCGGGCACGGTGCTCCTCTTCCACAGCGCGATCCTGCACGGCTCGGTGCCGAACATGTCGCCGAACAACCGCACGCTGGTGCTGGTCAGCTACAACAGCGTGCGCAACCGGCTGCGCGAGGTGCCCCGACCCCGTCCGCACTTCGTCGCCAGCCGGGACTTCACACCCCTGCGGACGGTGCCCGACGACGCGCTCACCGCGGCCGGACACGGCCGCGTGCCGGTATGACGGCGCGCCCGGGCGACGCCGAGCGGCGGATCAGGGAGCTGCTGGAGCGGCGGGGCCTGCCCGCGCCCCGCGACCCCGCGGGCGTCGTCCCGCGCGGCCGGGACCGAGGGCCGCTCGCGCCGGGCCAGCGCCGCCTGTGGCTGCTGGACCGGATGCACCCGGGCGGCACCGATTACCTCGTGCCGCTGGCCTGGCGCCTGGACGGCGCACTGGACGAGCCGGCCCTCGTCCACGCGCTGCGAGAGGTCTTCCGGCGGCACGACGCGCTGCGCACCGTCTTCCGCGTCCGCGACGACGGGGAGCCGGAGCAGTGCGTGCTCCCCGACCTCCCGGAGATCACCGTCGAGGACCTCGGCGGCCTGCCCGCGGGCGAACGGGAGCGGGCCGAACGCGCCGCCCTGCGCGCCGAGACGGAGCGCCCCTTCGACCTCGCCGCCGGGCCGGTGGCCAGGGCCCGGCTGCTGCGGCTGGACGAGCGTCGCTGGACGCTCGTGCTCGTCGTGCACCACATCGTCTTCGACGAGTGGTCCGCCGGAGTCCTCACGCGCGACCTCTCCGCGCTCTACGCGGCCGCCCACCGGGGCGAGGCCGGACCTGCGGCGGCCAGCGGGCCGCGCTACCTCGACTGGGTCCTGTGGGACGCCGAGCGCTCGGCGGCCGCCGACGGGCAGGTCGACCACTGGCGCCGTGTCCTGGACGGCGCGCCGACCACCGTCGACCTGCCCACCGACGCCCCGGGCGGGGGCGAGGGCGGTGGCCCGGGCGGGCCCGCGGGCGAGCTGCGCGTCCCGGTGCCGCCGGGCGTCGTGGCGGACCTCACCGACCTGGGGCGCGCCGAGGGCTGCACCCCGTTCATGACGCTGCTCGCGGCCTGGGCCGCGTTCCTGCACCGGCTGAGCGGCCAGAGCGACCTGGTGATCGGCGCTCCCGTGGCGCGCCGCGGACCGGCCGAGACCCACGCCATGGTGGGCTTCTTCCTCAACACCGTGGCCCTCCGCCCCGACCTCGGCGGCGACCCCGGCTTCCGTGCGCTGCTGGCCCGGACGCGCGCGGTGACCACGGACGCCTACGCGCACGCCGACGCGCCCTTCGACGCCGTCGTGGAAGCCCTCCGCCCGGAGCGCTCCGGGGCCCGCCACCCGCTGTTCCGCGCCTGGTTCGCCGACGACGACGCGGGCGGGCCGGAGTTGGACCTCCCGGGGCTCCGGAGCGCCCCGGTGCCGCTGACCACCCGTACCGCCAAGTTCGACCTCGCCCTCTTCCTCACGCGGCACGCCGACGGGGCGGCCCTGATCTTGGAGTACGACGGCGCCCTCTTCACCGAGGACACCGCCGCCCGCCTGGCCGACCGGCTCGCCCGGCTCCTGGCCGCGCTGGCCGAGCGGCCCGACGCCCCGCTCTCCGCGCACGAGCTCCTCGACCCGGCCGAGCGCGAGCGGCTGGTGCGGACCTGGAACGACACCGCCCGCGATCTGGGAGCCGAGGCCCGGGCGCACCACTGGTTCGAGAAGCAGGCGGCGCGCACCCCGGACGCGGTGGCCGTCGAGTTCGCCGGGCAGCGCGTGACCTACGCCGAGCTGGACGCCCGCGCGGAGGCGGTGGCCCGCGCCCTCCGCCGCGTGGGCGTCACGGACGGCACGTACGTGGCGCTCGCGGTGCGCCGGTCCGTGGCGATGCTGGCGGCGGTGCTCGGCACGCTGAAGGCCGGGGGCGCCTACGTCGCGCTCGACCCGGACCACCCGCGCGACCGCCTGGCGCTCGTGCTCGCCGACACCGGCGCCCCGGTGCTGCTGGTCGACCCCGCCACCCGCGACGGCGTGCCCGACACCGACGCCGTGCTCCTCGACGTCACCGCCCTGCCCGACCCCGGCCCGGCCGCCTCCGGCCCGGCCGCCCCGGCCGCGCCACGGGGCCTGCCGCACGACCCCGTCGCCTACGTCACCTACACCTCCGGGTCGACCGGCCGCCCCAAGGGCATCCTCATGCCGCACCGGGCCGTCAGCAACCTCGTCGCCTGGACGCTGGAGCGCTACGGCCCCTGGGAGCCGGGCCACCGCACGCTGCAGTTCGCCTCGCTCAGCTTTGACGTCTCCTTCCAGGAAATCTTCTCCACCCTCGGCTCCGGCGGCACCCTGGTGCTCGTCACCGAGGAGCAGCGGCGGGACGTGCACGGCCTGGCCGAACTGCTGCGACGCGAGCGGGTGGAGCGGCTCTACGTCCCGGCCGCCGCCCTCCAGCAGCTCGCCGAGGGCCACCGGGGCGGCGCCACCCCGCCGACCGCGCTGCGGACGGTCGTCGCCGGGTCGGAGCAGCTCGTCGTCACCGACGACCTGCGCCGGCTCTTCGCGGACCTGCCCGGCACGCGGCTGCACAACGAGTACGGCCCCTCGGAGACGCACGTGGTCACCGCCCACGCGCTGCCCGCGGACCCGGCGGCCTGGCCGGAATGGGTCCCCGTCGGGCGGCCCGTCGCCAACACCCGGGTGTACGTGCTCGACGCCCTGGGCCGCCCGGTGCCCGTCGGCGTGCGCGGCGAGGTCCACCTCGGCGGGCGGGGACTCGCGCACGGCTACCTGGGCATGCCCCGTCAGACGGCCGCCGCGTTCACGCCCGACCCGTTCGGCCCCGAGCCCGGAGCCCGCCTGTACCGCACGGGGGACATCGCCCGCCACCTGTCCGACGGCACGCTGGAGTTCCTGGGCCGGGCGGACGACCAGGTCAAGATCCGCGGCTACCGGGTGGAGCTGGACGAGGTGCGGACGACCGTGGACGCCCACCCCGCCGTGCGCTCCGCGTTCGTGCGCGTGCACGGCGAGCGCTCGGCGGAGCGCCGGCTCGTCGCCTACGTCGTCCCGCACGCCGGGGAGCCGCCCGCGGCCGGGGAGCTCGCCGAGTTCGTGCGGCGGCGGCTGCCCGGCTACATGGTGCCCTCGGCGTTCGTCACCGTCGAGCGGCTGCCGCTCACCGTCAACGGCAAGGTCGACCAGCGCCGCCTGCCCGAGCCCGACTTCGCCGCCACCGTGCGGGCCGAGGGGCGGTACGCCCCGCCGCGCGACGCCCTGGAACGGGCGGTCGCCGAGGTCCTGGCGGACGCGCTGTCGGTCCCCCGGGTCGGCCGGGACGACGACTTCTTCGCCCTGGGCGGGCACTCCCTGCTGGCCGCCAAGGCGCTGTGGGCCGTCCAGGAGCGGCAGGGCGTGACGCTCACGCTCGGCGACTTCTTCCGGCGGCCGACCGCCGCCGGGCTCGCCGCGTGCGTGCGCCGGGCCCGGGAGTCCGGTGCGCCACCGCCCCAAAGCGCCGCGGCGGCCGAGCGGCCGTCCGGCGGCCGGCGCCTGGACGACCTCTTCGACGACCTGCTCGGTCCCGCGCAGTAAGGAGGGCACGTTTCATGCACAACGTCGTGGTGAACGACGAGGAGCAGTACTCGATCTGGCCGGCGGACCGCGAGGTGCCGCTGGGGTGGCACGTGGTCGGGGAGCCCCGCCCCGAGGCGGAGTGCCTGGCCTACATCGAGGAGCACTGGACGGACCTGCGTCCGCGCTCAGCCCGGCGCGCCGCCGAGCGGGAGGACGGTGCCCCCGGTGCGTGACCACCCGGCCCCCGGCCTCGAACTGACCCTGGACGCGCGGGAGTCCGCGCAGGTGACCGAGTTGGCGCTCGACCTCGCCCGGGACGCCGACCCCGCCAGGCCGCACGCCGTCTTCCGCGAGGCACCGGTGCGCGCCGAGGACCTGCCCGCACGGCTGCGCCGGGCGCTGACCGGCATGCGGCAGCACGAGGGCGCCGCCTACGCCGTGCTGCGCGGCCTGTCCGTGGACGACGCGGCGATCGGCCCCACGCCCGACCGCTGGGGCGCCGACCCCGCCCGGCAGCGCACCCGCGTCCACGAGATGCAACTCGCGCTTCTGGGCTCGGCGCTGGGCGAGCTGTTCGGCTGGGACAGCCAGCAGGACGGCGCCGTCGTCCACGACGTGCTGCCGCTGCGCGAGTACGAGAACGCGCAGATCAACTTCGCCAGCCAGGAACCGATCTGGTGGCACACCGAGGACGCCTTCCACGCCCACCGCCCGGACTACGTGGGACTGATGTGCCTGCGCAACCCGCAGAACGCCGCCACGACGGTGAGCTGCGCGGCCGAGTGGGACCTCGGGCACGGCCGCTACGACGTGCTGTTCGAGGAGCGGTTCCGGCAGCGGCCCGACCAGTCCCACGGCGTCGCCGGACGGGAGCCGGAGCCGCGCGCCGTGCTGCTGGGCGAGCGCCACCGGCCCTACGTGCGCGTGGACCCCTACTACCTCCAGGAACCGGAGGACGAGCGGGCGGCGGCGGCGCTGCGGGACTTCTACGCCGTCGTGGAGGGCGCGCTGCGCCAGGTGGTGCTGGCCCCCGGCGAGGTGCTGTTCGTGGACAACTACCGCGCGGTGCACGGACGCAAGCCGTTCCGGGCCCGCTACGACGGCCGCGACCGCTGGCTCAAGCGGGCGTCGGTCAGCCGGGATTTGCGGCACTGCTGGCCGTCGTGGAGCAAGGAGTCGCGTCAGGTGCTCACCGGCGAAGCCCGGTGACGGGCCCGGGGACGAGTGAGGAGACAACGGTGGCGGAGCCGACGGCGATGACCTCGGTGGTCGAGGCGTTCGAAGCACAGCGGGCCCGGCGCCCGGACGCCCCCGCGGTGACGGGTGACTTCGGCACCCTGTCCTACGCGCGGCTGGGCGGGCTGGCCGACGCGGTCGCGGCCGCGGTGACCGGGCGCGCGGCCGGTGGCCCGGCGCCCCGCGTGGGCTACCTGGGCGCGCGCGACCCCCACTTCCTTGCGGTGCTGCTGGGGGTCCTCGGCAGCGGCGCGGCCTACGTGCCGCTCGACCCGGCGTGGCCCGCGGCCCGGCTCGCGGAGGTCGCCGAGGACGCCGGGATGACGTGGGTGTTCACCGACGCCGAGCACGCCGGGGCGGCGGCCGAGGCCGGGCTGCCCGGCGTCCTGCCGGTGGCCGAGACGCTGGCCGGTTCCGGCTCCGGTGCCGACGGCTCCGCCGCCTCGCCCCGCCCGCGCGCCGGTGGGGCCACCGACCTGGCGTATGTGGTGTACACCTCCGGGTCCACCGGCCGCCCCAAGGGCGTGCTCACCGAGCACGGCCCGCTGCTCAACACCTGCCGGGGCATGGCCGAACTGTGGCGGCTCACCCCGGAGGACCGGGTGCTCCAGTTCACCACGCTCGGCGTGGACATCACCATGGAAGAGGCGTTCACGGCGTGGACGGCCGGTGGCGCCCTGGTCCTCATGGGCCCCGCCACCACCACCGACCTCTCCCGCTTCACCGACTTCCTGGCCGCCCACCGGGTCAGCGCCCTGGACCTGCCCACCTCCTTCTGGACCACCTGGCTGGACGCCGTGGAGCGGGGTGACGCGCCGGTGCCGCCCGCCACGGTGCGCGTCGTGGCCGTGGGCAGCGAGGAGGTCCACGCCGAGGACATCGGCCGCTGGCTGGCCGTCGCGCGCCCTGGCTGCCAGGTCTTCAACATGTACGGCTCCACCGAGCAGGCCATCACCTCGCTCGTCCACGGGCCGCTGGAGGCGGGCGACCCGGTCGGTACCGGGGTCGTCGGCACCCCGCTGCCCGGCGTCCGGGCGTACGTGCTCGACGCCGACCTGAACCGACTGCCGCCGGGACGCCCGGGCGAGCTCCACGTGGGCGGGCTCGCCGCCGCCCGGGGCTACGCCGGCCGGCCCGGGCGGACGGCCGCGCGGTTCCGCCCCGACCCGTTCGCCGGGGTGCCCGGCGCCCGCATGTACGCCACCGGCGACCGCGCCGTGGCGCTGCGCGACGGCACCTTCCGGTTCGCCGGGCGCATCGACGGGCGGCTGAAGATCCGGGGATTCACGGTCCAGCCGGGCGAGGTGCGGCTCGTGCTCGCCGATGTCCACGGGGTGGACCGGGTCGCCGTCGCCGCCGAGCCCGGGCCCGACGGCCGCGACCGGGTGGTGGCCACCGTGTCCGCGTCCGTCCCGGCCGATGGCGTCGGCGAGCTCGTCGCCGCGCTCACCCGCCGGGCCGCCGAGCGGCTGCCCGAGGCCGCCCGCCCACGCCAGTACACCGTGCACGTGCCCGGTGAGGACGCCCCCGTGGTCCGCCCGGCCGCCGGCGCGGGGCCGACCGCGCCCGCCGGCCAGGCCGCGCCCGGCACCACGTCGGCGGACCCCCGCCGGGCGGAGGTGACCGCCGCCGTCACCGCGCTGTGGCAGGAACTGCTCGGCCCGCAGGACGTCGCGCCCGGTGACAGCTTCCTGGACCTGGGCGGCAACTCGCTGCTGGTCACCCAGCTCCTCACCCGGCTGCGCGGCCGCCTCGGCGTCACCGTGGAACTCGCGGACTTCTTCGCCACGCCCACCGTCGAGGCCGTCACCACGGCCGTCCTCGCCGCCGGGGAACGCTCGCCCGGGACCGGGGCCGGACCGGCCGCCGAACCCGTACGCCCCTCCACGGCGCTGGAGGGTCCGTGCTGGCCGGGCCAGGAACGCATGTGGTTCCTCCAGCGGCTGATGCCCGAGTCCATCGCCTACCATCTGCCGCTCGCCTTCGAGGTCTCCGGGACGCTGGACCGCGCGGCGCTGCGCGCGGCCCTGCACACGGTGCTGCGGCGGCACGAGCCGCTGCGCACCGCCGTGCGGCTGGAGGAGGGGCGGCTGGTACAGAGCGTGCGCGAGCCGGAGGCCCACGTCGAGGAGGCCACCTCCCGGCACTCCGCAGTCGAGGAAGCCCGGCGTCCGGACGGCTTCGCGGCCGCCTTCGTGGCCCGCCCCTTCGACCTGGCCTCCGGCCGGATGCTCCGCACGGCCGTGCTCGACTGCGCCGACGACCGCGCCCTGCTGCTGTTCGTCGTCCACCACACGGCGTTCGACGAGTGGTCCGCCGGGCTGTTCCTGGACGAACTCAGCCGGGCCTACGCCGCCGCCGTGCGGGGCCACGACGCGGACCTGCCCGAGTTGGCCGTGCGCTACCTGGACTTCAGCGCCGGGCAGACCGCCGGGCCGCACCGGCGGCGCCTGGCCGAGCAGCGCGACTTCTGGCGCGCCTACCTGGCGGACCTGCCGCCGGAGCCGACCCTGCCGGCGGACTCGCACCGGCCCCGGCGCGGCACCCAGGCCGGCGCCGAGTGCGCCTTCACCGTGCCCCCGAGGGAGGCGGCCGCCCTGGCGGCGCTGGCCCGCCGCGAGGGCGTCACCCGCTTCCACGCGCTCCTCGCGCTGTACTGCGTGTTCCTGGCCCGCCACACCGGCCGGCACGACTTCGCGGTCGGCGTGCCCGTGGCCAACCGCGACGCCGAGGGGCTGGAGGCGCTGATCGGGCTGTTCGTCAACACCCTGCCCGTGCGGGCCCGGCTGACGGACAACCCGCGCTTCACGGAGGCGGTGCGGCGGCTGGGCGAGAGCACCCTCGCGGCGCTGGGCGCCAAGGAGGTCCCCGTGGACGAGATCGCCCGCGCGGTGGGCGCTCACGGCGGCGGCGCCGGAGACCACCCCCTGTTCCAGACGATGTTCCTGATGGACGAGGAGCCCACCGGCTCGCTCACGCTCCCGGACGCCGATGTCGCCCCGCTGACGCTGCCGGTGCGGGCGAACACGCTCGACCTCACCCTCGTCCTCGGGGACGACGACCGGGGCGGCCTGGCCGGGCGGCTGTGGTACTCCACCGAGCTGTTCGGCGCCGAGACCGCCGGGCGGCTGGTGGCCGGGTTCCTCGCCCTCGTCCGCCAGGCCGTGGCCGACCCCGAGCTGCGCGTGCGCGACCTGGACTTCGTCCCCGCCGAGCACCGCGCACTCACCGCCGCCCCCGCCGCCGCGCCCGCCGCGCCCGCCGCCGTGGCGGACACCCCGGCGGTCCGCGTCGCCGCGGCGGCCCGGCGGTTCCCCGAGCGACCCGCCCTCACCTCCCGCGGGACCACGCTGACCCACGCCCGGCTCGCGGCCCGCACCGCCGCGCTGCGGCAGCGCCTGCTGGACGCCGACCCGACGGGCGCCCCGGTGCTGCCGGTGCTGCCGGACGGCCCCGAGCTGCTGGCCGCCACGCTCGCGGCGGACGGCCTCGGCCGGATCAACGCCGCCCTCGATCCGGCCCGGCTGCCGGTGCCGACCGCTCCGTGGGCCGAGCTCGGCGGCGGGTGCGTGGTGACGTCGGGCGACCTGGACCGGGACCGGCTGCCGCCCGGACTCCCGGTGGTGCACGTCCCCGACTCGGGCGCCGAGGTCCCCGCGACCACCGGGTCCACCGCGACCACCGGGGCCGCAGCGCCGCCCGCGGGGGGTCCGTCCCCGGACGCCGCCCCGGCGCACGGAGCGGGCCCGGCCGGGCACGTCACCTTCACCGACGGGCCCGGCGGCGACCCGCGCGCCGTCCACCTGCCCCCCGGCGCGCTCGCGCCCGCCTGGGCCTGGCTGGAGCGCGAACTCGGCGCCGAGGTCCTCGACGGCGCGCTGTTCAGCACGCCCGCACCGGACGGGGCCCACCTCGCGCCCCGGCTGTGGGCGCTCGCGCACGGCGGCCACGTCGTCACCGGCCCGGGGCCGCACGCCGCGCCCGACCGGCTGCTGGCGGCCCTCACCGGCCAGGACGTGCGGACGCTGTTCCTCGCGGCGGACGAAGTGCACGCCCTGTTGCGGCACCTCGCCGCACGCCCGGACGCGGCGGGCGCGCTGACGGGCGTGCGCGCCGTCGTCGTCCGGGGCGGGCAGGCCCCTTCGGGGCTGGCGAAGCGGTGCGCCGAGCTGGGGCTGTCCGCCCGGCTCTACCAGCTCTACGGCCCGCCCGAGGCGGCCGGTGCCGCGCTGTGGCGCCGGATCACCCCCGAGGAGCCCGGCGAGGTGCCCGCCTTCCGACCCTTGGACGGGAGCGCCGCGGCCGTGCTCGACGAGCGCCGCCTGGTCGTGCCGCACGGGGTGCCGGGGGAGCTGTACCTCGCGGGGGACGCGCTGGCCTCGGGCCACCCGGGCGACGCGGCGGCGACCCGGCGCGCCTTCGTCACCAACCGCTTTCCCGGGGTCCTGCCCGGCGACCGCCTGTTGCGCACCGGCCGGGTGGCACGGCTGCGGCCGAGCGGCGAGGTCGAGCTCCCGCCCGCGTCCGCCGGGGCGCCGGACGGCGCGCCCCGGCCCGCGGCTCTCGCAGCGCTGCTGGAGGCGCACGCCGGCGTCCGCCGCGCCCAGGTGGTCGCCGGGCCCGCCCCCGACGCCCGGGAGCGGCTGCGCGAGCGCGTCGCCGCGCTCGTCGAGGAGCGTCCCGCCGACCTCGTCACCGCCGCGGTGCTGCGCGTCACCGGAGCGCGCGGCCACGACGGCGACCCGAACACCACCACCCCGGGAAGGTGACCATGCTGCGCCGCTTCAAGGACTTCACGATCGAACTCGACCTGCACCGGGACTCCTTCATCGACGCGCCCCGGGCCGAGCAGAAGCGCTGGGTGGTCCACCGCGCCGTCGACGAGCTGGCCGAGCAGCTCCGGCATCTGGACGTCGTCGCGCCCGACTTCGTGGCGGGCACCACCCGGGGGCAGATCGGCGCGGAGTGGCACGACAGCCGGGCGGACTACCACGACGGGGAACTTCTCATCGAGGGCCAGCAGGTCATGCAGGACTGGGAGGAGGCCCTGATGCGCCGGATGGCCGAACGCGTGGGAGCCACCCACGGCGACGTCCTGGAGATCGGCTTCGGCCTCGGGCTGTCCGCGACGTTCATCGAGGAGCAGCGGGTGCGGTCCCACACGATCGTGGAGTTCAACGACGAGGTGCTCGCCCGGGCCCGCCGCTGGGCCGCGGAGCGCCCGGGCGCCGACATCGAGCTGATCCAGGGCAACTGGCAGCAGGTGCTCCCCGAGCTCGGAGACTTCGACGGCGTCTTCTGGGACGCCTTCCCCACCAGTGAGGAGGAGTTCGACCAGTACGTGCTGCGGGACTCCGCGGTCGCCGAGGCCTTCTTCTGCGAGGCCGCGGCCCACCTGCGGCCCGGGGGCGTCTTCACCTACTACACCAACGAGCGCGACTCGCTGAGCCGTCGGCACCAGCGCAGCCTGCTGCGCTACTTCAGTTCCTTCTCGGTGGAGGTCGTGGACGGGCTCGTGCCCCCACCGGACTGCCAGTACTGGTGGACCGACCGCATGACCGTCGTCACGGCGACCCGCTGATGTCCTCCCCCGGCCCGGCCGCCTCCTCCGCGGCCACCGCCCGGCCGACCGCCCCCCGCACCGCCGACCGAGAGGGAACCCCCGTGCCGCCGAGCGTCGACGACCTGTCCGCCGCCCAGCTCGCCGTGCTGGAACGGCTGCTGACCGGCGCCCCGGAGCCCGACCCCGGCGCGGCGGCCGAGCTGACGGCCTACTACGTCCCCACCGAGGGTGCCGCGCCGACCGAGAGCGAACTGCGGGCCCACCTGGCCGGCGCGCTCCCCGCCGGGCAGCCGGTGCGCCTGGTCGCCGTCGACGCGCTGCCCGGCCCGTCCGGCACCGCGCCCGCCGCGACGCCACCGGCGCCCGGCGCGCCCGCCGCGGCCGACCCACCCGCGGCCGCCGGGGAGGGACCCGGGAACAGGGCGCCCGCCGGCGACGTCGAGCGGTGGATCGCCGCGGTGTGGGCGGCCGTGCTCGACGTGCCGGTGACCTCCGCGGGGGACGACTTCTTCCGCCTGGGCGGCAGCTCCCTGCGCGCGGTGCAGGTGCTCGCCCGGCTGCAGAGCGTCCTCGGCGTCGAGCTGGAGCTGGTCACCCTGTTCGAGAACCGCACGGTGTCCGCCCTGGCGGCCGCGCTGGAGCGGCAGTCCGACCGGGTGCCCGGCTTCGCCGAGATCGTGTCTGTCGCCGCCGAGGTCTACGCGTCCGAGACCTAGCGGCCCGGGCGCCACCACGACCACGGCCCGGCCACCACGGCCCGGCCCCGGCACCGACGGGAGGGGACGGCACATGACGACCGGCGGGTACGAGCGCTTCCTGCGGCTCACCCCCACGCAGCGGCGGGAGTTCGCCGCCCGGGTGGCCGACGACCCCGCCCTGGCCGCCCAAGTACGCCTCACGCCCGCGCAGCGGCGGATGTGGTTCCTGGAGCGGCTCGCGCCCGGGGTCTCCCTCTACAGCTTGCCGTCAGCCCACCGCTTCCGGGGCCCGCTGCGCACCGGGGCGCTGCGGGCGGCGCTGACCGACCTCGCGCACCGCCACGAGATGCTGCGCACGCGGTACGTCGACGTGCAGGGCGAGCCGCTGCAACTCCCCTCCGCCGCGCCGCTGGACTGCCCCGTCGTCGACCTGCGGCACCTGCCGGGGCCGCGCCGCGAGGCGGAGGTGAGCCGGCTGGTCGAGGAGGACGCCGCCGCGCCCTTCACCCTGCTGGGCGGGCCGCTGGCCCGGGCCGCCGTCGTGGTGGTGGGCGAGGAGGACCACGTCGTGCTGTTCACCGTGCACCACAGCGTCGCCGACGGCTGGTCGCTGGACCTGCTGTACGGCGAGCTGGAGGAGCTGTACGACGCCCACGCGCACGGCCGGGCCCCCGCGCCCCGCGCGCCCACCGCGTCCTACGCGGACCACGCGGCGCGCCAGCACGCCTGGCTGGCCTCCGCCGACTGCGCACGCCAGGTCGACTACTGGCGGCGCGCGCTGGAGGGCGTGCCGGTCACCCTCGGCCTGCCCGCGCCCGACCCGGCCGTCGCCGCCCCCGCCGCCGGCACGGGCGGCGTCATCCGGCGGGAGGTGCCCCCGCCGGTGGCGGCGGCGCTGCGGGAGCTGAGCCGCGCCGAGGGCGCCACGCTGTTCATGACCCTGCTCGCCGCCTACGGGCTCGCGCTGCGGCGCTTCGGCGGTCAGGACGACGTCGTCATCGGCTCCCCGGTCTCCGGGCGCGACGCCGCCGACGCGGCCGGGACGGTCGGGCTCTTCGTCAACACCGTGGTGCACCGGCTCCGGCCGGCCGGGGCGGCCACCTTCCGCGCCCTGCTGGCCCGGGTGCGACGGACGGCGCTGGAGGTCTACGCGCACCAGGAGGTCCCCTTCGACCTGCTGGTGGAGCGGCTCGCCGGGCCGCGCACCCCAGGCCGTAACCCGCTGTTCTCCGCCTTCCTGTCCGTGGAGGGCTTCTCCGAGCGCGGGCTGACCCTCGGCGGCGTCCCGGGCACCGCCCTGCGGGCCGAGCAGGGCACCCCCTGGTTCGACCTGTCCCTGTGGGCGGGCGAGCGCGGCGACGGCGGGCTGCGCCTGTCTCTGGAGTACGCGGCCGACCGCGTCGACGCCGCGAGCGCCGGGCAACTGGCGGACCACCTGCTCGCCCTTCTCGCGGACGCCGCCGCCCCGGACGGGCCCGACCGCCCGCTCGCCCGGCTGGCGCTCGCCCCGGGGGCGTCCGGCCTGGCGGGCGCCCCCGTGCCCGGCGCGCCGGTGCCGCGCGTCACCGACTACCTCGCCCGGCAGGCCCGGCGCACTCCCGGGGCCCTCGCCCTGGCTGCCGGACCGACGCGCCTGAGCTACGCGGAGCTGGAGCGTCGCGCCGGGGAGTTCGCCGACCGGCTGCGCGCCGCCGGGGTCCGGCCGGGCGACCGCGTCGGCATCCGGCTCCGCCGCACCGCGCACCTGGTGGTGGCCGTACTCGGAGTGCTGCGGGCGGGCGCCGCCTACGTGCCGCTGGACCCGGGGCTGCCGCGCGAGCGGGTCCGGACCATCACCGCGGAGGCGGAGCTGCGGACGGTCGTCACCGAAAGCGCCCTGCACACCGGCCCCGCCGACGCCCCCGGCCCCGCCGACGCCCCGGACCCGGACGCCCCCGACGCGCCCGCCCTGCTCGTCGACGCACCCGGACCGCACGCCGCGCCGCCCCCCTCCGCACGCGGGGCGGACGGCCGGACCGCCGACCCCCGCGACGCCGCCTACGTGCTCTACACCTCCGGCTCCACCGGCCGCCCCAAGGGCGTCGTCGTGGAACACCGCAGCGTCGTCGCCCTGGTGGAGTGGGCGCTGCGGGAGTTCTCCGCCGAGGAGCTGCGCGGTGTCCTCGCCGCCACCTCCCTCTCCTTCGACATCTCCGTCTTCGAGCTGTTCGCGCCGCTCGCGCGGGGCGGCACCGTGGTGCTCGTGGAAGACCTCTTCACCCTGGCGACCCGGCCGCCGACGACCCCGGTCACCCTCGTCAACACCGTGCCGAGCCTGCTGGACGAGCTGCTCGCGCAGGCGCGCCTGCCCGCGTCGGTGCGCGCCGTCAACCTCGCCGGGGAGCCCCTGCCCGCCGCGCTGGTCCGCTCGGTCCACGCGAGCGGCGGTGCGGTGCGGGTCCGCAACCTCTACGGGCCCAGCGAGGACACCGTCTACTCCACGTGGAGCCGGGTACCGCGCGACGGCGGCACCCCGGCCATCGGCCGCCCGCTGGACGGCACCCATGCGCACGTCCTGGACGCCGACGGCCACCCGGTGCCGCCCGGCGCGCCCGGCGAGCTGTACCTCGGCGGCGTCGGACTGGCCCGGGGATACCTGCGGCAACCGGCGCTCACCGCGACCCGGTTCGTGCCCGACCCCGCCGCCGCGGCGGAACCGGGCGCCCGGCTCTACCGCACCGGTGACCGGGTGCGCCTGCGCGCGGACGGCGAGCTGGTCTACCTCGGTCGCACCGACCACCAGGTCAAGCTGCGCGGGGTGCGCATGGAGCTGGGCGAGATCGAGGCGGCCCTGCGCCGCGTCCCCGGGGTGCGCGAAGCGGTCGTCGTCGTCCACGGCACCGGCGGCGGCAAGCGGCTCGTCGCCTACCCGGCGGGCGACGCCGTGCCCGGCCCGCAGGCGCTGCGGGCCGCGCTGCGCGCCGAGTTGCCCGCGCCGCTCGTCCCGCACCGCTTCGTCCCGCTGCCCGCGCTCCCGCGCACCCTGTCCGGCAAGCCCGACCGGGCCGCGCTCCCCGACCCGGCCGAACCCGGCAGCGCGGAGCGCGCCCGGCCGCTGGCCACGGACGCCGAGCGCGCGGTGGCCGAGGTCTGGGGCGAGGTGCTCGGCCGCCGCTCCCTCGGCCCGCACGACGACTTCTTCGCCCTCGGCGGCCACTCGCTGTCCGCCCTGCGCGTGGTGGCACGGCTCAACGGGCTGCGGGGCACCGGCGTGCAGCCCGCCGCGCTTTTCGAGGCGCCCACGGTCGAGGGGTTCGCCCGGCTGCTGGAGGCCGCCGCGAGCCCGGCTCCCCACGCCGCGTCCGCCACCGGCACGCCGGCCGGCCACCCACCCCGGCACGCGCTGCGCACGCTCCGCCCCGGTGACGGACCGCCCACCGTGTGCTTCCCGCCGGTCGGCGGCGACGTCCTCGCCTACGGCCCGCTCGCCGCTGAACTGGCCGGTGACGGGCCGGTGTACGCGGCATCGCTGCCCGGCCTGTACGACCAGCGCGCCCCGCTGCGCTCGGTCTCCGAGATGGCCGACTACCACCTCTCCCTCCTGGCGGACGCCCGAGCCGAGGCACCGGCGGCCTTCGTCGGCTGGTCCATGGGGGGCGTCGTCGCGGTGGAGACGGCCCGCCGGATGCGCGAGGCCGGCGGCACGCCGGTCGCGGTGGTGCTCATCGACAGCACCGTGCCGGGCCCCGGGTTCGCGCCCCGGGACGTGGTGGCGGAGTTCAGCGCCTACCTGGCCGCCGCGGCGGGCCGCACCGCGCAGGTCACCGGGGCCCGGTGCCCCGACGCGGCCGCGCTGCTGGCCTGGGCGCGCGCCGAGGGGCTGGTCGGCGCCGAGCTGGACGCCGCCGCCCTGGGCGCCCGGATGGCGGTGTTCGCGGCCAACCTGCGGGCGCTCACCCGGCACCGGCTGCTGCCGCACGGCGGCCCCGCCCTGTACCTGGCGGCCGCCGACGAGGGCGCGGCGGCCCGGTGGCGGCCGTGGGAGGCCGCCCTGGGCGACACCCTGCGGGTGCGGACGGTCCCCGGGGACCACTTCAGCGTCATGAAACGACCGTCGGTGCGGGCCGCCGCCGAGGAGATCACCCTCTGGCGCCAGGCCCTGCCCACTCTGGCAAGGAGCGCGTGATGGACGTGGCCGAGGGCTGGACCCGGATCAGCGAGGAGCGGGCGGGCGGCGAGGTGGTCCTGGCGGTGGACTTCCCCGCCAGCGGGCGCCGCGAGGCGACCTTCCGCGACCTCGCCCGGCTGCTCCCCGAGGGGTACGACGTCTGGCACACCGCACCGCTGCCCGGCGCGGAGCGGCCGGACACCCCCGCGGACGCCTACCTCACCTGGTGGACCGGCGACCTGCTGGAGCGGCGTCCCCCGGTGCGGGCGGTCCTGGGCTACTGCGCGGGCAGCATGTTCGCCGCGGCGCTGGCCGAGCTGCTGGACGACCGCCTGGGGCGGCGCCCGCCGCTGGTCGCCTTCAACCCGGGGCCGCCCACCACCGAGACCCTCCACCGCGACTTCCGCGCCATGATCGAGGCGATGACGGACCTGGAGGCCGCCGAGCGGTCCGCGCTGCACCGGCAGGCGGCCGACGGCCGCGCCGCGGCGGGCGGCGACTTCGGACAGCTCGGCGCGGCGTACGCGCGGGCGTACGCGGCCACCTACGCGGAGGTCTTCGCCCGCCTGGGCGTGGGCGCGTCCGCAGCCGACCAGCTCACCGGGGTGTTCCGCGCCTACCTGGCCTACCTGGGCGCCGCCCGGGGCGTGCCGGACCGGCCCCGGTGGCCCGCGGCCGCCGCCGTCACCTCCCGGGACCAGTGGGCGAGCGCGTTCTGCGAGCGGTGCGACGAGGAGTACGCCTTCGACGTGGGCCGCGAGGACCTGCTGCGGAGCGCGGACGTGGCCGAGACGGTGTCCGCGCTGCTGCGCGACGGAACCTGGGAGGCGGGACGGTGAGCGAGCGGACGACCGAACGGCGGACGCCGGAGCGGGCCCCGGGCACCGGCGGGGCGGACGGCGCGGAGCACGCGCCCGCCCCCGTGCCCGAGCTGTTCGCCCGGCAGGCGGCGCGCACCCCGTCGGCGGTGGCCGTGGAGAGCGACGGCGTGCGGTGGACGTACGCGCGGCTGGAGGCCCGCGTCCACCGGATCGCACACCTCCTCCAGCGGCACGGCGCCGGCCCCGGGTCGCTCGTCGCGGTGGTGCTCGACCGCTCGGCGGACCTCGTCGCCGCCGTCTTCGCCGTGCTGCGGTCGGGCGCCGGATACGTGCCCATCGCGCCGGACGACCCGGCCGAACGCGTCCGGCACGTGCTCGACTCCTGCGGCCCCGCCGTGGTCGTCACCGGCCGCGCGGTCGGCCCCGAGCTCACCGGCGCGCACCGCGGGTCCGTCCTGGCCCTGGGCGCCCCCGGCGTCGAGGCGGAGCTCGCGGCCTGCCCCGCGACGGCGCCCACCGGCCCCGGGCACCGCCCGGCGCGGGCGGACGACGTCGCCTACGTGATCCACACCTCCGGCTCGACCGGACGGCCCAAGGGCGTCGTCGTGGAGCACGGGGCGCTCGCCCGGTACCTCGCCCACGTGCGCGCCCACTACCCGGCCGTCTCCGGGCGCGCCCTGCTGCACTCCTCGGTCTCCTTCGACATGGCCGTGACGACGCTGCTCGCCCCGCTGCTGAGCGGTGGCACGGTCGTGCCCGTGGACCTGCTGGCCCTCGCCTCCGGCGCCCCGCTGCCCGCCGACTTCGCCCCGCCCGCGTTCCTGAAGGTCACCCCCTCGCACCTGCCGCTGCTGCGGACGCTCCCCGCGCGGCTCGCGCCGACCCGGCAGCTCGTCGTCGGCGGCGAGGCGCTGCTGGGGACGGCCCTGGACGCCTGGCGGCGGGAGCACCCGGAGGTCGCGGTGGTCAACGAGTACGGGCCGACCGAGGCCGCCGTGGGGTGCTGCGTGTTCCAGGTCGCGCCCGGGGAGCGCGTGCGGCCCGGGGCCGTCCCCATCGGCGTGCCCACCGAGAGCACCCGGCTGCACGTGCTGGACGAGCGGCTGCGGCCGGTGCCCCCCGGCGCCGTGGGCGAACTCCACATCGGCGGCGGGCAACTGGCCCGCGGGTACCTGCACGACCCCGCGCTCACCGCCCGCCGGTTCCTGCCCGACCCCTACGGGCCGCCCGGCGCGCGGATGTACCGCACCGGGGACGCGGTGCGGCGGCGCAAGGACGGGAACCTGGAGTACCTGGGGCGCCGCGACGACCAGGTGAAGGTGGGCGGCCACCGTGTCGAACCCGGGGAGGTGGCGGCCGTCGTCGGCCGCAGCCCGCTGGTCGACCACGCCGCGGTCGTGCTCCGCGACACGGGCGCGGGCGGGCGGCAGCTCGTCGCTTACGTCGTGCCCGCAGCCCCGGCGGCGGACGGCGCCTTCCCGGAGGAGGCCCTGCGCGCGCACGCCGCCCGCTTCCTGCCCGAGTACATGCTGCCGGCGGCCTTCGTCCCGCTCGACCGGCTGCCGCTGACCCCGAACGGCAAGCTGGACCGGGACCTGCTGCCCGACCCGCGCGCGGTCCGCGCCGCCCCGTCCGCGCCCGCCCGCGACGCCCGGGAGGCGCGCCTGTGCGCGCTGTTCGCCCAGGTGCTGGGGGTCGGTGAGGTGGGCATCGACGACGACTTCCGGCACCTGGGCGGGACCTCGGTGGCGGCGGCCCGCCTGGTCTCGCTCGCCGCCGCCGAGGGTGTCGCCCTCGACGTGCCCGGCGTCCTGCACCGCCGCACCGTCCGCCGCCTCCTTCAGCCGTGAGCCACCGGCCGTGAGTCGTCGCCCGCCCCACCCGGGCGGGGCGGGGCGGGCGCTAGGCGGCGGCCGGGGTCTTGACCGTGAGGTGGCGCACCTGGGGATGGGCCAGCGCGGCCACGGTCGGGACGAGGACCACCCCGGCGGCGAGCAGCAGCGTCGTGTGCGTGCCCACGTGCTCGGCGAGCAGGCCCGCCCCGACCTCCCCCACGGGCAGCGCCACGAACGAGCCCAGGGCGTCGTAGGAGTACACCCGGGCGAGCCGGTCCTGCGGGATGTTCTGCTGGAGGGACAGGTCCCAGGCGACACCGAACTGCTCCAGCGCCACGCCGTTGCAGAACATGGCGGCGCTCAGCAGAGCCACGTGCGGCGCCTCGGCGAGCACGATCAGCGGGACGGCGTCGAACGCCGTGACGGCCACGCCGAGGAACAGGGCGCGGCGGGTCCGCATCCGGGCGGCGACGAACCCGCCGACCAGGGCGCCCAGCATCTGGGCGCCCAGCACGAACCCCCACGCGCTGCGGCCGATCGTCTCGTCGGCCACGACCGGGCCCAGCACCAGGACGCCGCCCGCCACGGCGGCGTTCACCACCATGAACTGCAGGGTGACCACCCACACCCACGCCCGGGAGGTGAACTCCCGCCAGCCCTCGCGCAGCTCCCGCAGGACGTGCGGGGTCTCCGCGCGCTCGGTGGCGCTGTCGTCGACGCGCACCCCGAAGAAGAACACCGCCGCGGCCAGAAAGGCCACCGCGTTGCAGGCCAGACCCCAGCCGGGGCCGAAGGCGGCCACCAGGACGCCGCCCAGGGACGACCCGCCGATCATGCCGGTGTTGACGCCCATGCGCATGACGGCGTTCGCCGGGCGCAGCAGCTCGGCCGGAACGGTCTGCGGCGTCAGCGCGGCGGAGGCCGGCAGGGACATCGCCGAGACGGCGCCGTTGATCAGGCTGAGCACCATCAGCATCGGGATGGAGGTGTGGCCGAGCAGCACGCCGACGGCGATCAGGCCCTGCGCGACGCAGGCGGCGACGGCCGAGCCCTCCAGGACCAGCGTGCGCGAGAGGCGGTCCGCGATGACGCCGCCGAGCAGCAGCAGCGTCACGTTGGCGACGGAGCGCGTGCCCACGACGAGGCCCAGGTCCGTCGTCGAGCCGGTGAGGTCGAGCACCGCGAACGCCAGGACGATCGGCGCCATGGCGTTGGCGAAGTACATCAGCAGGCGACCGGCCGCCAGGTTGCGGAAGTTGCGGTGCCGCAGCGGAACGCGCAGGTCGTGCGCCGAGACCGTGCTCATGCGGTGCGCTCACCGCCGGCGGCCCCGGTGCCGCCCGCACCGGCGGTGGCGTCCGCGTCGGCGGCGGTGCCCGCGTCCGCGGTGGAGCCCCGGGGGGCGGAGAGCACCGAGAAATACACGCGCTGCACGGACACCCCCAGGTCGTGCACGGCGAACGGCAGCAGGGCGTAGAGCTGCGGGACGGCGTCCGGCTCGATGTCCACGGTGAACTCGGCCTCGGCGGCCTCCCCGGCGGCGGCCTGGACCCGCCGGAGCACCGGCCGCACCCGGGCCCGGATCGTCGGTGAGGGGACGATGCCGAGGTTCACCGTGCCCGCGCGGTGCGGGACGGCACGTACGTGGACGGTGACCGCGCCCCCGGCGCCGCCGGTGAGCGGGGCCCGTACGCGCAGGTCGGGGGCGTCGGCGAAGGTGTTGAGCACGTCACCGCAGCGGGCGCACACGCCGCGCACGGTGTCCAGGATGAGGGGCACGGCGCCATGGTGCCGGTATCCGGTCAGCGGCCGCCCGCAGGCGCACCGCGCGTCGAGCTCCCCTGGCCCCCCGGCGGTGCTGCGCTCCCCGAAGTAGGTGGAGAAGTCGAAGGCGGGGTCGTCGCGGTGCTTGGCGAACCGCTGGGCCAGGGCCAGATCGAGGGAGGTGATCTCCTTGTCGAGCGCCGTCAGGACTCCCGCGCGCTCCGGCGCCGCCCGCAGCGTGGTGCGCACCACGTCGCGCAGCAGGCCGTCCCTGGCCTGCCGCAGCCGGGGAAGTAGCGGGTGGTCGCCGGGCAGCAGGCCGCTGTCCGCCAGTGCGGACAGCCGGGCCCCGAGCAGCCGTAGCGGCGGCCCGCCGTCCCCGGCCCGCCCGTGTTCGGCGCCGGGCGCGCGTCCGGCGTCCGGCGCGTCTCCGGTGAGCCGTTCCCCTTCGCCGCCCGGCTCGGACCTGGTGGCCGTCGACCGCTCGGCGCCCGGTACGGGGGTGGCCGGGCCCGGCGGCTGGAGGCCCATCTGGACGAAGGCCGGGTAGGGGTTGATGTCCGCGAGCTGCTCGTTGAGCGCGCGGGCGGCGCCGCGCCCGGCGGCCGTCGCCGCCACCCAGGCCAGGTTCTCCGGGCGCTGGGCGTCCGCGGCGAACAGCGCGCCGACGACGGACTGCGCGGGCCCGTCCAGTGCGTTGAGCACGCCCAGGTACTTGGCGTCGTACGTCGCGTGGTCGGCCCACGGGGCGCTGAAGCAGTTGGCGATGACCAGCTCCGCGGCCCGGATGGCGCGGGTGGGGATCAGCTTGTCCTCGGGCTTGGTGCAACCCAGCCCGTGGGCGCACCGGGGCGCCGGGCGGCCGGGCGTCCGCGTCCCGGCGGGGCTGAGCCCGCACAGCGTGAACTGGTCGAGGTGCAACTGGTTCTCGGTGCCGTTGCCGTGGAAGAGGACGCGGCGCCAGGTGCGGTCGAGCGCGAGGCGCTGGACGTCCTCCCGGCGCATCGCCTCGGCGCCGTACCAGCGCACACCGGGCACCGGGGCGGCGGTGTCCAGCGCCGAGAACAGGCCCACCTCGTGGTGGGTGTCGACCGCCGCGTACTGCTTGGCGGCCATCCAGGCGAGGCTGTGCACGTCCCGCCCGGTGAGCACGTACAGCTCCCGCCCCTCCCGGTGGGTGCGCTCGACCAGGGCCTGGAGCTCCGCGCCCGTCAGGTCCTGGTGGGTTCCGACGACCAGTACGGAGCCGGTGGCGGGCACCCGAGCCGGGCCGGCCGCCCACGCGCGGGCGAGCGGGCGGACCAGCTCCCCGAGCGGTGCGGGGAGCGCGGCGCCCAGCAGGACGCCGGTGGCGCACGGCTCGGGGCGCCGCAGGCGGTCGTAGACCTCCTCGGCGAGCGCGATGCCCGCGCGCAGGTCCTCCCGGGCACCGATCCACACCGGGACCGGCCCCGCGACGCCGTCGTCCCCGGCACCGCCCGCGCTGGCGCCGCCGCTGTCCCCGGTGTCGGCACCGCCGCCGTCCGGGCCGGGCCGCCAGGCGGCGTCCGCGAACCGCTCCAGGGAGGTGCAGGGGGCGAACAGCGGCCCGGGGCGTGGCGCGCCGGTCGTCGTGGGCCGCGGACGGGGGGCGGTGGTCATGGACACCTCGGTGGTCGGTGCGGTCACAGGTCGGGGTCGGTCGACGGGGTCTCGGCGAGGAATTCCAGGCACAGCTCCCGGATGTCCTCCGGGTGCGCCTCCCGCCAGCCTGCGGGCGCGGGCACGGCGGAGGGCCACATCGCCTGCCGGCCGGCGTCGTCGCCGAGCACCACGAAGGTGGCGAACTCGTCGGCGAACGGGTCCTCCTCCCAGGCCGTGCCGAACACCTCGACGCGGCCGTCGGCGTGCCGCGTCGCCGCGCGGCCGGTGCGCCACATCCGGGCGCCCACGGGTCGGAACGGGTCGGGAAGCGACCACGCGCCGGTGTCGGCCGGACGGCCCGGGCAGCCGGCGGCCACCGAGGCCCCCGCGACGTACAGCGCGCCGGTGCCGCCCGGCGGGACGGGGCGCAGTTCCGCGTCGAGGACGTACGCGTGGTGGTTGGCCGGGGGGTGGACGGCGGCGCCGTCGGCGGAGTACCCGCTCACCAGCCCGGCCTCGACCGGTCCGCCCCGGTAGACCAGGGCGCACCCCAGTGCGCGGGCCAGCTCCCGCAGTTCGGGGTCGGGCAGGTACTCCGGGCCGCTGACGGTGAGCGAGCCGGGCGGGGCACCGCCGGCCCCCGGTGCGGCCCACGCGCGGCACAGCCGCAGCGCCGTGGCGCTGGACGCCGTCACATCCGCGACGCCCGCGGCGGCCAGGGCCGCCAGCAGCGCCGGGAGGTCGGCGTGCCGCACTCCGGTCGCGGCCAGCACCGTGCCGCCCGCCGCCAGGGCGCCCAGCAGCTCCGCGGCCGCGTGCGCGTCGGGGCGGTCCTCGTCCACCAGCCAGGCGGTGGGGGCGTCCGGCCACGCGGCGCGGCGGCGCAGCGCCGCGTTCGCCGGGTGCCGCCAGCCGATCAGAGCGGGCCCGCCGGTGGCGTCCGCGGCCACCAGCAGGTCGGGCGTGCCGGGACGCGGGGCGGGCGTGCCCCCGTCCGCACCGGCCGCGGCGGGGGCCAGCCGGACGCCCGGCACGGCCGGCGCCGCCCCCTCGTCCGCGAGCACGACGGTGGGGGCCGTCGGGCCGGGCAGCGCCGGGTCCCCGGCGTCGGCGGGCAGCGGCAGGCACCGTGCGCCGGTGGCGGCGGTGGCCAGCAGCGCCACGGCGACGTCGGCGGGGGAACCGAGCGCCAGGGCGACGACGTGGCCGGGGCCCGCGCCGTGCCCGGCCAGCGCAGCGCCGGTCGCGGTTGCGCGGGCGGCCAGCTCGGCGCCGGTCAGCGGCGGTGCGCCGGGGTCGGTGAGGAGGGTGAGCGCCGTTCGCCCGGGCGCCTCGCGCAGCCGGGCCGTCAGCAGCCGGGCGAGCGTGTCCGGGGCGGTGTCGCGGTCCGGACCGTTCCACCGCCGCTGCGCGCGCTCCAGCGACTCCGGGGAGGCCAGCTCCAGGCGGCTGACGGCCCGCTCGGGGTCGGCGGCGGCGGACGTCAGCAGCGCCGCCCACTGCTCGGCCAGCCCGGTGGCGGCGGCCTCGTCGAGCACGTCCGCCCGGTAGGTGACGGCGACGTCGAGCCCCTCGGGCGCGCCGGAGGGGCCCTGCCGCTCGGTGACCAGGAAGGTGGCGTCGGCCCCGGCGTGCGGCACGCCCCACGGTTCGGCCGTCGCGCTCAGCCCCGCCACGTCCACCGCGGTGACCGGGGCGCGCTCCGTCGCCAGGGCCACTCCGCCGGGCCGCAGCCGCTCCGCGTCCGGGCGGTGGAACGTCCGCACGGCCGCCTCGTGCGTTCGGCGGGCCAGCGTCGCGAAGGAGGGGTCGTCGCGGGCGTCCGGCCGCAGGGCCGTCAGGACGGTCAGCGGCGCGACGGCGTGGCGCCCGGCCGGTGCCGCGGACCGGGGGGTGACCAGCCCGGTCACCGGCGCGGGCGTGCCGTGCCGGACCAGCAGTGCCGCCAGGGCGGCGTGCAGGAGCAGGGGCACGGTGGTGCCCTGGGCGGCGGCGTGCTCGGTGAGCCGGCGGTGGGCCTCGGCCTCCACCCGCGTGCGCACCGTTCCGTACCCGGCGCCGGGCACGTGCGGTGGCGGTGCGGGCAGCGGCGTGGGCGCGGGCGAGGCGTCGGCGCCCTCCGGGCGCGCGGCTTCCGGGCCCTCGCCGTCCGGCACCACTTCGGCCGCGGGGTCCGCCGACGGCCAGTGCGGGGGGCGCTGGTCCACCCGCGCCCGGTAGGCCGTGAGCAGGTCCTCGGCGAGCGGGGCGAGGGACCACCGGTCGGCGATCCAGGGGTGCGCGGTGAGCAGCAGCAGGTGGTCATCGGCGCGGAACGCGTGCAGGTCGGCCGCCCAGAGCGGGGCCTGGCCCACGTCGAAGGGGCGCGCCGCGGCGGCGGCCAGCAGGGCGTCCACCTCCGACTCCGCCCGCTTGGCCACCGGCAGTCGCGGCGGGTCCACGTCGTCCAGAACGACCCGCCGCAGCCCGCCTCCGGAGCCCGCCGGGCGGTAGACGCTGCGCAGCATCGTGTGGCGCCGGGCCACGTCGCGCAGCGCGGTGCGCAGGGCGCCGCGGTCCAGCGGCCCGGACAGCCGCAGCCGCAGCACCGCGCGGGCGCCCTCGCGCGGTACTCCGGCGGGCGGGGCGGACGGCAGCGCGGCGGCGGGCCCGGGGGCCGCCTCCCCGGCGGCGTCCCGGCCCAGCAGACGGGCGGTGAACGCCGCGGGTGTGGGCGCCTCGTACGGGGCCCGGCCGCCCGGGTCGACGCCCAGGGTGTCGCGCACGCGGGTCAGCAGCCGGGCGGCGGCCAGCGAGTGCCCGCCGCAGTCGAAGAAGTCCGAGCCGGGGTGCACCTCGCGCTTGGGCAGCCCGAGCACGTCGGCGAAGAGGTCGCACACCACCTCCTCGGCCGCGGACGCGGGCGGGGGGCGCCAGCCCTCCCCGGCGGCAGCCGGGACGGGCAGCGCCTTGCGGTCCACCTTGCCGTTGGAGGTGAGCGGCAGGGCGTCCAGCACCACGATCGTGCCCGGCACCATGTAGTCCGGCAGGTGCTGGCGCAGGTACCCGCGCACGACCACGTCCGGGCGGGCGGCACCGTCGAACACCGTGGGGGTGTTGGCGCACGCGCGCCAGTCGGTGTCGCCGTCCGGCGCGGGCGCCAGGACCCCCGTCAGCGGCCCCCCGGGCGCGGCGCAGGGCTCCTCCGCGCGCAGCAGGACGAGGTCGAGGTGGGCCGCGTCCCGCGCGGAGCGGGTGGGCAGGGCCCGGTAGCCGAGCCGCTCGGCGAGGGCGCACAGCTCCTCGGGGTCGGCCGCGGGCCCGGACGCCGCCAGGCGGCTTCGGGCCGCCGCCTGGCCGCCTCCCGCCGTCAGTTCCGCCAGGGCGGCCACCTCGCCGGCCGTCCGGCTGTCGGGGACGCCGCACACCCGCAGCCGTTCCGGCCCTCGCGCGCGCAGCCGGTCGGCCAGTTCACCGGCGTCCGTGAGCTCGCGCCCCCAGTGCAGCCGGGGCAGGTCCGCGAGGTCCGCGGCGGGCCGCGCGGTGCTCAGGACGGCGTCGAAGCGGTAGCGGGTGAGCTCGTTGTGGTGGCGCCCGCGCTTGATCCGGACGTCCACCGCCGCCACCTCCGGCAGCTCCCGCGCCAGCGCGTCGAAGAAGGCCGGGGCCAGCAGGAGTTCGGTCTCCAGGGCCACGCGCTCGTCGATCTCGCGGCGCAGCGACTCCGCGTCGCGTTCCCCGGTGGCCCGGGCCAGCGTCACGCCGGTCTGCAGGGGCCGCGACAGCCGCAGGTCGCGCAGGTCCCCGAGGAAGACCGAGCCGCCGGGGGCCAGCAGCGGCAGCACGCGGGCGAGCACCGTGCGCAGGTAGGCGGCGTCGGGGAAGTACTGGACGACGGAGTTGAGCACGACGGTGGTGAAGTGCCCGCGCGGCAGCCCGTCGGTGTCGTCGGCGGGCTGGCAGCGCAGGGTGAGCCGGCCTCGCAGGCGCGGGTCCCCGGCGGTCTGGCGGCGCAGCGTGTCGATGGCGGTGGCGGAGAAGTCGGTGCCCCAGTACTCGGCGCACTCAGGGGCCAGGTGGGCCATGAGCAGGCCGGTGCCCACGCCGATCTCCAGCACGCGCTCGGGCCGCAGCTCGCGGATGCGGGCCAGCGTCGCGTCCCGCCACTCGCGCATCTGCTCGCGGGGGAGCGGCGCGCCGTCGTAGCTGCTGTTCCAGCCGACGAAGTCCTCCCCGAGCCCGGCGTCCCTGGCCTCCCGGTACAGCGACTCGTAGATCTCGTGCCACTCGGTGACCTGGGCCCGCCCGCCGTCGGCACCGGCCCCGTCCGCGGCCGTCGCGGCGTCGGCGGGCACGACGTAGGCGACGAGTGACTTGTCCCCGTTCGCGGCGTGCTGGAGCGTCACCACGCTGTCCGAAACGCGCGGGTGGGCGGTGAGCACGGATTCGATTTCCCCGAGTTCGATGCGGAAACCGCGCAGCTTCACCTGGTGGTCCACCCGGCCGACGAAGACCAGGGCGCCGTCCTCGCGCACCCGCACCCGGTCGCCGGTCCGGTACAGGACGCCGCCGCCGGCCGCGTGCGGGTCGGGCACGAAACGCCGGGCGGTGAGTTCGGCGCGTCCCAGATAGCCCAGTGCCAGGCCCGGACCGCCCAGGTGGAGTTCGCCCTCTCCGCCCGGCCCGACCACCGTGCCCGCCGCGTCCAGCACCCGCGTGACGGTCGCGCCGACGGGCTTTCCGATGGGCACGTCCTCGCCTTCGGGAACGGCGGTGACCTCGTGCCAGGTGGCGAACGTGGTCGCTTCCGTCGGCCCGTAGACGTGGAGCAGCCGGGCGGGTGGTCCGGCGGCGAGAACCCGGGCCACCTTGCGCGGATCGCACGCCTCGCCGCCGTAGAGCAGCGTGCGCAGCGGGGCGAAGGCCGACGGCCGTTCGGTGGCGATCTGGTGGAAGAGCGCGGTGGTCAGGAAAAGGACGCTGACCCGGTTTTCCCGCACGGCCTTTTCGAACGCGGCGGGGTCCACGACGACGTCTTTCTCCAGTCCCACCAGGGCCGCCCCGGCGCACAGCGTCGACCACACCTCGAAGGTGACGGCGTCGAAGGCCGGGTTCGCCGCCTGGGCCACCACGTCCTCGGGGGTCAGTCGCACGTAGTCGGCGGAGCGCACCAGGTCGACCACCGCGCGGTGCGGGACGACGACGCCCTTCGGGGAGCCGGTGGTGCCGGAGGTGTAGCACACGTAGGCGGGCGCGCCGGGGTCGACCGGTGCGCGGGGCGGCCGGGCGGGCGCGGCCGGGTCCGGCGCGGGCAGGGCGTCCGCGCACACCACGCGCACCCCGGGCAGGGCGGCGTCGGCGGCGAACTCCGTGGTCGTGAGCACGGTGCCCGCCCCGCAGTCCCGCGTGATCAGCCGTCTGCGCTCGACCGGGTGGTCCGGGTCCAGGGGGACGTAGGCCGAGCCCGTCCGCAGCACCGCCAGGAAGGCGGCCACCAGGTCCGCGCCCGGTCGCAGGCACAGCGCGACCCGGCCGCCCGGCCGCGCACTGGCCGCCAGGAGGGCGCCGGCGAGCCGGTCGGCCCGCGCGCTCAGCTCCCCGTAGCTGAGCGCCACGCCCTCCGCGGGGTACCGCACCGCGGGCGCCCGCGGTGCGCGCTCGACCTGGTGGTCGAAGAGGTCCAGAAGGTGGGGGAAGGATGCCGTCGTGCCGCCGTCAGGCATTCCGGGACGCCTTTCTAGTGAAAATCTTTCCGCTCGGCCGGGAGGGCTGTCTCGCCGCTGTCGCGACTGTCGAACGCGATACCGAGGCGGACGAGATTGGCGTGCGTTTCCGCGGCGAACTTGTGCCGGATGCGCCGCACGTAGGTGTTCACGGTGTGCACGCTGATCCCGAGCCGGGTGGCGGTCTGCCCATAGGTGAGGCCGGCGGCGACGCACCGCAGCACCTGGAGTTCCCGGGGGGATACCGGTTTGCCGTTCACTGTTTCTGACTTCGCTTCATCCGTTGCTGCGCGCAACAGGTGCTCCTCGAGTCTGGTCGCGCGAGAACGTTTCGAACGTCGCCCAATAAGCGGGCAGGGGTTTTCCGCGATACGGTCGGATATCGCGTGGCGTATGCCGGAACACGCGCTGGTGCCCTGCCGCAAAGAATGGGAAAGGGTGGTCTGGTCCTTGCCCAATCCGCCTGGTCGGGTGGCGGAAACGCCCCGTGGGGTTTTGTCAGTAGTGCACGTGGTCTTCGGTCGTTATGCCTGTGAGGAAATGATGCACATAACCTGATCGTCAATGTCAAGGGATTTGAGGTGCATGAAAGTCGGAGTGCATACTGTCGAGAAACGAGTGGTGGTATCCACGGCTTGGCGAGCTTTGCACCTTATGTACCGGCGAGAACCGGCCAAGGCACGGCCGCCCCGTTGACGTACCGCGCGAACCGGGTCTAAAGCCGCGCGGCGGGCTCGGCGTCGGCGCGGCGGGCCCCGCGTGGCGGGCTTGGCGTCGGCGTCGGCGTGCGGCGGGTTCGGCGCCTCGGCGCGGCCTGTCCGAAGCGGCCGCCCGGGGCGGGGCCCGGCGGCGCGGGAGCGCCCGCGCGGACGGCTCAGGCGCCGGGCCCGGGGTGGCCGCCCGCGGCGGCGACGACCACGACCGCGTCCAGCTCCGGGCAGGAGGCCACGCGGGGTGCCAGGCCGTGCCGTCGGCAGGCGGCCGCGGTGTCCGGCGCCTGCCGCCCGCTGGTCTCGATCAGCAGGTGGCCGCCGGGAGCCAGCCAGTCGGCGGCCTCCGCGACGACGCGGCGCTGCACGTCGAGCCCGTCGGCGCCGCCGTCCAGCGCGACGCGCGGCTCGTGGTCGCGTGCCTCGGGCGGCAGCAGGCCGAGCGCGCCGGTCGGCACGTACGGGGCGTTGGCGAGGAGCACGTCCACCCGCCCGCGCAGCCCGGCGGGCAGCGGCCGGTAGAGGTCGCCGTGGTGGACGCGCCCGCCCACCGGGCCGACGTTGCGCCGGGCGCAGGCGACGGCGGCCGGGTCGAGGTCGGCGGCGTGCAGCTCGACACCGTCCACCGCCCCGGCCAGGGCCGCGCCCACGGCGCCCGAGCCGCAGCACAGGTCCACCACGACCGCCCCGGCCGGTGTCAGCGCGGCGGCCTGCCGCACCAGGAACTCCGTGCGCCGCCGGGGCACGAACACCCCGGTGTCGACGGCCATCCGCGTGCCGCAGAACTCCGCCCACCCGACCACGTGCTCCAGCGGCAGCCCGCTGCCGCGCCGCCGCGTCAGCGCGTCCAGCTCACCCGGGGTCCGGGCGGCGGCGAGCAACACCGCGGCCTCGTCCTCGGCGAACACGCACCCCGCCGCCCGCAACGCCGCCACCACCCCGGCGAACTCCCGCCCGCCGGGGGCCACCGGGCCACCGGGCGCCCCGGGGCCACCGGCGCCCACGACACCGGGCGTCCCGGGGCCGTCGATGCGCACGGGACCGCCGGCGGTCGCGGGGGCGGCGGGGCGTGCGGGGTCGGTGGGCATCAGGCGCTCACCCTATCCACGGCATCCCGGGCGCCCGCACCGGAGTGTTTCCCCGCCCACCGCCCGGCGCAGGCGCACTCTGGGGGCCCGTCCGGCGTGGTGCCGGGGCGGGTGGACGACGAGCCGGAGGGGTGAAACGTGAGCGGTACGGCAGCGGCGTGGCGGCGTGACCGGATCCTGCGGGCGGCGGTGCGCGAGGGGCTCCTCGACCCGGACCGGGCGCTGCTCGCCGGGTTCGTCGACCTGGACGGCGTGGCCGAGGCCGTGGCCGCCCTGCGCCGCGCGTTCCCGGCGGACACGCCGGTGCTGCACACGTTCGCGGCCAAGGCGAACTGCCTGGTGCCGGTGCTGCGGGAGTTGCGCGACCTCGGCACGGGGTGCGAGGTGGCCAGCCCCGGCGAGCTGGCGCAGGCGCTGGCCGCCGGGTTCGCGCCGGAGCGCATCGTCTTCGACTCCCCGGCCAAGACCCGCGCCGAGCTGCGCCGCGCGCTGGAGCTGGGCGTCGCGGTGAACGTGGACAACCTCCAGGAGCTGGAGCGGCTGGACGCACTGCTCCCGGCGGCGGGGGAGCTCCGGGGGCGGTTCGGCGTCCGGGTCAACCCGCAGGTCGGCGGGGGCGCCATCGGCGCGATGAGCACCGCCACCGCCACCTCGAAGTTCGGCGTCGCCCTGGCGGACGCGGGCAGCCGCGAGCGCCTGCTGGACGCCTACGCCCGGCGCCCGTGGCTGACGTGGGTGCACGCCCACGTGGGCTCGCAGGGCTGCCCGCTGGAGCTGATCGCCGAGGGCGTGGCCCGGGCCGTCGCCTTCGCGGACGAGGTCAACGCACGCCTCGGCCGACGGCAGGTGACCGGCGTCGACATCGGCGGCGGCCTGCCGGTGGACTTCACCAGCGACGCGCCCCCGGAGTTCGACGCCTACGTGGCCCACCTGCGCGACCGCGCGCCCGCGCTGTTCGGCGGCCGGTACGAGGTCGTCACCGAGTTCGGGCGCGCGCTGCTGGCCAAGAGCGGGTTCACCGCCGCGTACGTCGAGTACACCAAGTCCGCCGGGGGCCGGCCGATCGCGGTGACGCACGCGGGCGCGCAGGTGGCCGCGCGCACGGCCTTCCTGCCGGACGCCTGGCCGCTGCGGCTGACCGCGCACGGCCCGAGCGGGGCACCCAAGGACGGCGAGCCGGTGCCGCAGGACGTGGCCGGGCCGTGCTGCTTCGCCGGTGACCTGCTCGCCGCCGCCCGCCCCCTGCCGCCCCTCGCCCCCGGCGACCTGGTGGCCCTGCTGGACACCGGGGCGTACTACTTCTCCACCCCGTTCCACTACAACAGCCTGCCGGAACCGGCCGTCCACGGCGCCCGCGTCGACGCCGACGGCACGGTCCGCTTCCGCCTCCTGCGCCGCGCCCAGACCGTCGACGACCTGCTCGCCCGCACCGACGTCTGACCCGCCCCCCGCCACCCCGAGCCGCCCCCGCACCCCCACAGCCGAGGTGACCATGACACCGGACGACCCCGGGCCTGGGCGACACCACCGCGTTTCTCCTGCTGTGCGTGTTCGCCCTCGTCAACGTCGCCGTGCTCGTCCTGCGCCGCGACCGCGTCGACCACCCCCACTTCCGCGCGCCGACCGCGCTCCCGGTGCTCGGCGCCGTCCGCCCTGCTGCTCGCCAGCCCCCTGGCCGACCGCCCCGCCGACGTCTACCTCCGCGCCGGCGCCCTGGTGGCCCTCGGGATCGCCCTGTGGGCCCGCAACCGCCACGTCCTGCGCCGCACCGCGCCCCGGTGTCCCCGGCCGCCCGCCGGGAGCGCCCGGCCGCTGACGGCCGCCCGCCCCCGGCCGGGCCTCACCGCGCGTTCGGACGCCGGTCCAGGCCCCCGTCCCTGACGCCCCGCACGAACGCGGAGAACCCGCCCGCCGCGACGACCACGGCGGAGCCGCACGGGTCCTTGCTGTCGCGCACGGCCACCACGCCCTCCACGACCGCAACCGCCACACACTGCCCGTTACCGCTGCTGTGACTGCTCGTCCGCCACACGGCGCCGGTAAGGTCTGCCTTCTTCACTTGCCACACCTCCCTTCCTGCATCTCCCGGAGCAAAGCGGCCACCAGACCAGCCGACCGCTCGGGGCTGTCGGCGATGGCGCGCAAGTGGTCGAAGATCTGGTCGTACCGCGCGATGTCCGCCTCGGCTTCGAGGAACAGGTCACCGGCCATGCTGTCGATGTAGACGACGGACGGATCGGCGGCATCCGCGAAGTCCACCAGCACGAAGCTGCCCGGCATACCCGGGTGCGAGCCCGCGCTGAATGGGATGACCTGCAGTGTCACGTGTGCCGCGTCACTCATCTCGGTCAGGTGACCCAGCTGGTCGGCCATGACCTTCGGCCCACCGTTCACACGCCGCAGCGCCGCCTCGTCCACGATCGCCCACAAGTGGAGCGGCCGGTCCTTCTCGAAGACGGCCTTCCGTTCCATCCGCGCCTGTACCCGCTGCTCGACCTCCTTGGTGGTGGCCGTCGGCAGTACGCCCCTGATGACGGCACGGGCGTACTCTTCGGTCTGCAACAGCCCAGGCAGGAACAGGGACTCGTAGGTGCGGACGCTCTGGGCCTCGGCCTCGAAGCTGATGTACGCGGTGTACTCATCGGGCAAGTCGGCGTGGTACGGCCGCAACCACCCCTGCTCGTCGGCCGTTCGTGACAGCGACAGAATCTCAGTGCGCTGCGGCTCCGTCACCGCGTACAGGTCGAGCAAGCCGACCAGGGTCCGGCGCTGAGGGCGAACGCGAGCCGTCTCGATGCGGTACAGCGTCGCGACGTTGATTCCGGTGCGTTCGGCCACCTGCTCCCTGGTCAGGTGGCTGTGCTCCCGCAGCCGTCGAAGCTCGGATGACAGCCGACGGAGGCGAACGGTCGGTGCTTGCCGCCTGGAGGCCACCGCCAGGTCCCTTCGTCTGCATGGCTGGTCGAGGACGAGTGTGGCTTGCCACCACATGAGCGGGCAACTCCTCTTGCGAATGCAAGGTATGCATTTGAATGCCTTGCATTAGACCACTGAGCATGGGCATCCTATGCAGCAGCAAGCTTGGCACGCTCCGCTGTCGATTGGTTGCAGAACGCTGCGCATGCACGCCTCCGGGTGGCTCAGCGCTGTCTGCGCGTGTCGGCCGGTCGGGCGCGCGCCGTTCACTACTGGCCTCTCTGGGTGACGGGATGCCCGTCTCCGGAGGGCTGTTCAAGGACGAGGGAGGGTCCCGTGAAGCCACTCATCTACGGCTACATGAGGGTGCCGAGCGACATGACCGACCGCGACATACAGCGCAGGCACGGCGAGATGGAGGCATACGCCGAGGCTGAGGGCCTTCTGCTGGCCACGGTCTTCCACGAGTTCGCCCCGGAAACGCAGTCGGCCTTCACGGAGCTGGTCGAGGCGGTCAGGCGTTCGGCGGCGCATTGGGTCGTCGTGCCCACCATGCGGGACCTCGGCCTCTCGGTGCCGCTCCAGCACGTGTTAAGCGTGCACCTGGAGGCTGTGGGTGGCGCGCAGGTCATTGGGTTGGACGAACTGTGAACGCGTCGGCTGACCAGCCACGACAGACGCCGGTGCACCCGGCACAGTCCGCACACGACAGCGAGTCGGCGGAGATCTACGGCTACCTGGTCCTCAGAGCCGAGAGGGCAGCCGTGGCCTGTGCTCGCGGCTTCACCAAGTCCGCGCTCACTGCATGGAAACTTGACCAGCTCGTCGACGACGCTTCACTGATCGTCTCGGAACTCGTGACGAACGCGGTCAGCGCCACGGATGGCGTGCCCCGTGTGACGGAGTCTCCCGGCGTGCTGCGCCTGGGGCTCCACCACTCGCCTTCCAGCGTGGTCATCGGGGTGTGGGACGTATCAGCCGCTGCCCCGGTGGTGCGAAGCGTCGACCCCACCGCAGTCGGCGGACGGGGCTTGCGATTGGTAGAGGCCCTGGCAAGCCGTTGGGGTTACTCCTGGGCCATAGGGGGCAAGGCGGTGTGGGCGGAACTAGCGACAGTCGAGGCGTCGGTCCTGACCGAAGACACTTCCCGTGCCCGCCCACCGCTGCCCTCACCTGACGCGGACTCCGCGCTGTTGCGGCGCCTGCTGCGTGGCTTGAACGAATGGTGAAGCGACCACCCGTCGCAGCCATGCCGAACTGGGCGTCCCTACGGACCGGCGTGCTGCCTTCAGCCGCAGTGTGGTCCTGGCGCGGTCGGCCCCACGCTGCAGTCGGGGAGGAACACACTTTTCGCCAGCTGCCAGTCGGTGGACGGACTGATCACCTGATACGAGAGGAGCGGTGTGCGGCCCTGGCCGGGTGCGGGTGGGGGAATCGGGGGCGGGTGCCGCGCGGCAGGGTGGGGAAGGATGTGGGGCGCGTTAACGTGCCGTGCGTTCTTCCGTTAACACCGCCGCACAGAGTTGGGGTCATGGTGAGTGGACTGAGCAGGCGTGCGTTGCTGGGATCGGCCGGCGCCCTGGGCGCCGGAGCGGCGTTGACCGGGAGCGCGCCCGGCCGGGTCCCCCCGGTCGCCGCCCCACCGGGCGGGGGCGCGGACGGCGGCGACGTGCCCGCGGCCCGCGCGGCGCTGGAGCGCCTGCTGCCCGAGCACGCCGGGCAGTTCGTCCTGCGCGCGCTGCCGGACGGGCCGGAGCGCTTCACCGTCGACGGGCGCCGCGGCGCCGTCACCGTCGCGGGGACGAGCCCGGCCGCGGTGCTCACCGGTGTGCACTGGTACCTGAAGTACACCTGCCGCGCCCACGTGAGCTGGGCCGGGTCGCAGACGGAGCTGCCGCGCCACCTGCCCGCGCCGCGGGCGCCGGTGGAGCGGCGGGCCACCGTCCCGCACCGCTTCGCGCTCAACGACACCCACGACGGCTACACCGCCCCGTACGCCGACTGGGCCCGCTGGGAGCGGCTCATCGACGTGCTCGCGCTGCACGGCGTCAACGAGGTCCTGGTGACGCCCGGCACGGAGGCCGTCTACCACCGGGTCCTGACCGACTTCGGCTACAGCGACGCCGAGGCGCGGGCCTGGATCCCCGCGCCCTCGCACCAGCCGTGGTGGCTGCTGCAGAACTTGTCGGAGTACGGCGGCCCGGTCAGCCCCGGCCTGCTGGCCGACCGCGCGGAGCTGGGCCGCCGGATCACCGTGCGCCTGCGCGAGCTGGGCATGTCGCCGGTGCTGCCGGGGTACTTCGGCACCGTGCCGCGCGGCTTCGCCGAGCGCAACGCGGGGGCCCGCACCGTGCCCCAGGGCACGTGGGCCGCGCTGCCGCGCCCGGACTGGCTGGACCCGCGCACCGCCGTGTTCCGCGACGTCGCCGCCGCCTTCTACGCCCACCAGGGCGAGCTGCTGGGCGCCGCGTCCCACGTCAAGATGGACCTGCTGCACGAGGGCGGCGACCCCGGGGACGTGCCGGTCCCGGAGGCGTCCCGCGCCGTCGAGGAGGCGTTGCAGCGCGCGCGCCCGGGTGCGACCTGGGTCATCCTGGGCTGGCAGGAGAACCCGCGCCGCGCACTGCTGGACGGCCTCGCGCACCCCGAGCGGATGCTCATCGTCGACGGCCTGTCCGACCTGGAGCGCATCACCGACCGCGAGGCCGACTGGGGCGGCGTCCCCTACGCCTTCGGCACCATCCCGAACTTCGGCGGCCGCACCACCGTCGGCGCCAAGACGCACCTGTGGGCCGAGCGCTTCACCACCTGGCGCGACCGGTCCGGCAGCGCGCTGACCGGCACGGCCTTCATGCCGGAGGCGGCCGAACGGGACCCGGCGGCCTTCGAGCTGTTCAGCGAGCTGGCCTGGCGCGAGCAGCCGGTGGACCGCGCCGCCTGGTTCGCCGAGTACGCCCACTTCCGCTACGGCGCCCGGGACCGGGCCGCCGAGGACGCCTTCGCCGCGCTGCGCGAGACGGCCTACCGCATCAGCTCCGCCGACGGCCGCCCGCACGACAGCGTTTTCGCCGCCCGCCCCGACCTCGCGGCCCGCTCCGGCACCCAGTACGCCACCCACACCCCCGCCTTCGACCTGCCGTCCTTCGACGCCGCGTTCGCCGCGCTGCTGGACGTCCGCCCGGCGCTGCGCCGCTCCGACGCCTACCGGTACGACCTGACCGACGCCGCGCGGCAGGCCGTGGGCAACCGCTCCTGGCTCCTCATCGGCCAGCTCCAGGACGCCTACCGGGCGCGGGACGAGGCGCGGTTCGGCACGCTGGCCACCCTGTGGCTGGAGCTGATGCGGCTGCTGGACGACGTCGCCGGGGGCCACCGCCTGTTCCTGCTCGGCCCGTGGCTCGCGGACGCCCGCCGCACGGCGGCCGACGCCGGTGCCGGGGCCGAGGAGCGCGCCCGCCTGGAGCGCACCGCCCGCGTGCTGGTCACCACCTGGGCCGACCGGGCCACCGCCGACGCCGGCCACCTCGTCGACTACGCCAACCGCAACTGGCAGGGGCTGACCGCCGACTACCACCTGCCGCGCTGGCGGGCCTACCTCGACGAGCTCCAGGACGCCCTCGCCGCCGACCGCCCGCCGAAGGAGTTCGACTGGTACGCCCGGGAGGAGGCGTGGACCCGGGAGACCGGGGACTACCCGCTGCGTCCCGTGCACGACGCCTACCGCACCGCGCGCCGGGCGCACGACGTGCTGGCCCGCGCCCCCTACCAGGGCAGCCTCACCGCCTCCGCCGAGCCGCCGGTGCTGCGGCCGGGCGGCGCCACCACGCTGACGGCCGCGTTCCGCAACGAGAACGGGCTGCGCGCCACCGGCGCCGTCGACCTGACGCTCACCGGCCCGGACGGCGCGGAGCCGCAGGGCCCCACCTCCTTCGACCGGGTGGCGCCCGGGGCCCGGGCCGAGGCCCGCTGGCGGGTCACCGCCGCCGAGGGCGACCTGCGCGACCCGCTGGAGCCGCTGCCCTACGAGCTGGCCGCCACGTTCGGGCCGCAGGGCGAGCGCCGGGTGCGCACCGCCCGCTCCGGCACCCTCTTCCTCGCCGGGGAGCTGGGGCCGGACGTGCGCACCCACACCACCAACGACGCCGTCTTCGGCCGCCTCGGCGAGCGCTACGCCATCCACGGCGCCGGCGACGACCTGTGGCGCGCCCGGGAGCAGTTCGGCACCGTCTACCGTCCGGGTGCCCTGCGCGACGGCGGCGCGGTCACCGTCGACGTCACCGACCAGCCGCGCACCGGCCCGTGGGCCCGCGCCGGGATCATCGCGCGCAACCGGCTGCCGGAGGCGGGCGGCCGGGGCGTGGTGAACCTCGCCGTCACCCCGGACCACGGGGTCGTGCTGTCCTACGACGCGGACGGCGACGGCCTGCTCAGCGCCTACCGCCGGGTGACCGGCGTCCGGGCCCCGCTCCGGCTGCGGCTCGCCCGCTCGGGTAAGTCGTTCACCGGCGCCTTCTCGGCGGACGGCGGCGGGAGCTGGCGCACCGTGGGCACCGTGGCGGTGCCGGGCACGGCGGCGGCCCAGGACGCCGGGCTGTTCATGACGGCGGCCGGCGGCGGCAGCGGCGCGCGCGCCACCGTGGAGTTCCGCCACTGGACGACGACCTGACCCGCGCCGCGGGCCCCGGGCGACCGCGCCCGGGGTCGGTACGGCCGTCTCCGGCGTCGGTACGGCCGCGCCCGGGGTCGGTACGGTCGCGCCGGCCCGGGTTCGCTGCCGCACCGGCCCGTCGAGGCCGGGCGGGTCCCGGCGGCCGTACCGGTCCCGGTGGCCGCGCGGGCCCGGGGGGCCGCGCGGGGCCGGGCGGCCGGGCGGGTCCCGGCCGCCGGCGTGCGCCGGGGACCGGGGGCCGGGGGCCGCGCAGGCTACTCGCCCTCGGCGAGCTTCCTGACGCCTTCCAGGGTGGCCTCGATGCCCTGGCGCAGCGTTCCGGTGCGGTACTCCATGATCGCCTCCTCGCGCTCCGGGGCCTGTTCGATGGCCACCAGCAGCCCCGAGCGGCCCGGACCGATGCGCCCGGAGTGCCGCAGGCGGGTGCCGCCGTCCACGGGGGTCAGGTCGAAGCGCCAGGTGGCCATCGGCCGCTGCGGGTCCAGCGGGCCGAACCGCTCCGCCGCGTCGATCACGGCCCAGGCGTAGGACCGCTCCGGCTCCAGCTCGACGACCTCGCTGACGGTGCGCCAGTCGCCGTTGTGCTCGTTGCGGTTGTGCCCCTCGAAGCGGGCGCCGATCACGGGGGCGTCCGCGCCGTCGAGCCAGGCCACGCGCTGGAGCTCGGGACTGAACCGGGCGGACAGCCCGATGTCGGTCACCAGAGCCCACACGGTGGCGGGGCTCGCGTCGATCTGGATCTCGCCGGCCACTTCCGGCCCGTCCGCGTACCGCATGCGCTCTCCTCGCTTCGGTCACCGCTGTGGAGGCCATCTTCGCCCCGCGCGGAGCGGGCGGCGGGGGAGTGTGTCGGGAATCACCAAGTCCCTTTTTCCAAGGGGTGGTTGGGAAGCGGCGCGGAATCGTCACCGCCGTGGCGAAAACCTGTTGACCTCAAGCAAGGTTCAACTTCTAGCGTGGCCGACATGACTACAGACCACGCGGAGACCCCAGCACCCTCCGCCACGGGGGAACGCGCCGGACGGCGGGAATGGATCGGCCTCGGCGTCCTGTTCCTGCCCGTCGCGCTGATCGCCCTCGACATGACCGTCCTGCACCTCGCGGTACCGAGCCTGAGCGCCGACCTCGCGCCCAGCAGCACCGAACTGCTGTGGATCGTCGACATCTACGGCTTCCTCATCGCGGGCGCGCTGATCACCATGGGCACCCTCGGCGACCGCATCGGCCGGCGCAAACTCCTGCTCGCCGGCGCCGCCGCCTTCGGCACGGCCTCGGTGCTCGCCGCCCTGTCCACCAGCCCCGGCATGCTCATCGCCACCCGGGCGGTGCTCGGGCTCGCCGGGGCCACCCTGATGCCGTCCACCATGTCGCTGATCCGCAACATGTTCCACGACCCCCGGCAGCGGACCGTGGCCATCAGCGTGTGGATGAGCGGCTTCATGATCGGCGCCGGTGCCGGACCGCTCGTCGGCGGCGCGCTGCTGGAGCACTTCTGGTGGGGCTCGGTGTTCCTGATCGGTGTGCCCGTGATGGCCCTGCTGCTGATCACCGGGCCGTTCCTGCTGCCGGAGTCCAAGGACCCGCGCGGCGGCCGCATCGACCTGGGCAGCGCCCTGCTCTCGCTGGGCACGGTCCTCGCCGTCGTCTACGGCATCAAGAAGATCGCCGAGCACGGCGTGGGCCTGGTGCCCGTGCTCGCCATCGTCGTCGGCGTGGGGCTCGGCGTGCTCTTCGTCCGCCGCCAGCGCCAGGCCACCGACCCCTTCCTGGACCTGCGCCTGTTCGCCCACCGGGCGTTCACCGTCTCGCTGTCCACGGTCGCGCTGGCCGTGTTCTCGCTCGGCGGGGTGATGTACTTCATCGGCCAGTACCTCCAGATGGTGCAGGGCCTCTCGCCGCTGGACGCGGGGCTCTACCAGCTCCCGGGCGTCGTCGCCGGGATGGTCGGCATCCTGCTCGCCCCCACCCTGGTGCGCTACGTGCGGGCCGCCTACCTCATGGGCGGCGGCCTGCTGATCGCCGCGGGCGGCGTGCTGATGCTCGCCGCGCTCACCCCCGAGTCCGGGGCCGGCCTCGCCGTCGGGGCACTGGTCGTGCTGCACGTCGGCTTCGGCCCGACGATGGCCCTGGGCACCGACATGGTCATCGCCGGGGCGCCCCCCGAGCGGGCCGGTGCCGCGTCCGCGATCTCCGAGACCGGCACCGAGATGGGCATGGCGCTGGGCATCGCCGTCCTCGGCAGCATCGGCACCGCCGTCTACCGCGGCGCGGTGGTCGACGAGCTGCCCGCCGGGGTGCCGCCCGCCGCCGCGGACGCCGCCCGCGACACGATCGGGGGCGCCGCCGGGGCGGCCGCCGCGCTCCCCGCGGAACTCGGCACCGCGCTGATGGCCGGCGCGGGACGCGCCTTCGTCGCGGGCCTCCAGGTGACGGCCGTGGTCAGCGCCGTGCTGATCGCCCTCATCGCGGTGACGGCCACGCTGGCCCTGCGCCGCATCAAGCCCGTGGCGGAGCCCCCGGCCGAGTCCTCGGGCGACCCCGCGGGCGAGCCCTCGGACGGACCCACCGGGGAACCGGCCGGGGAGTCCACCGGAAAGCCGACCGGGGAGCCGGGCTCGGCGGCCGATCTGGAGCCCGTCCCCTGACCGCCACCGCCGGACGGCCGGGCCCACCGCCCGGCCGTCCGGCACCGCAGGGCCGGGGCCGCCGGGCGCGACGACCCGGCGCGACGGCCCTGCGGTGCCGGACCGTCGCGGGCGCGAAGCCCTCTGGCGCGCCGACCCGTTCGGTACGCGGGGCCACCGGGCGGCCTCGCGACGCGGAGCGTCGGAAGCTGGGGGACGCCCGGGGTGCGGCGTCCGTCAGGGGCGCCGGGCTGCCGGGCGTGCGGTGTCGTGACGGCTGCCGGCGCCGCCGGGCCGCTCGGAACGCCGGGCCGCCCGGGGCGGCCGTGGTGCGGTGGCCGCCGGGGCCGGAAGGCGGCGGTGCGCTCAGACTTCCAGGAGCACCGTGAACGGCCCGTCGTTCAGCAGCGACACCTTCATGTCGGCCCCGAAGCGACCCTCGGCCACCTCCGCCCCCAGCGCCCGCAACCGGGCGCACACCTCCGCGACCAGCGGCTCCGCGACGTCCCCCGGCGCCGCCGCCTGCCAGGTGGGCCGGCGCCCCTTGCGCGCGTCCCCGTACAGCGTGAACTGGCTGATCACCAGCAGCGGCGCGCCCAGGTCCGAGCACGACTTCTCGCCCGACAGGACGCGCAGCCCCCACAGCTTGCGGGCCAGCCGCTCCGCCTGCTCCGGCCCGTCGTCGTGCGTGACGCCGACGAGCACGCACAGCCCCTCGCCGACGACCTCGCCCACCGTCTCGCCGTCCACGGTGACCCGGGCGCCGTTCACCCTCTGAACTACTGCTCGCATGGCTCCATGATGCGCCGGATGGGTGCCACGCTGCTGCGCGCGGTGTCCCCGGTGTCCCCGGGATGGCACGATGCGGAGCACCGGACATGGGGACCGGGGACAAGGGGACGACCATGAGCACAGCCGGAGCCGGCAGGACCACCGGCACCGTACCGGCGGCCGAGCGCGTGCCGCCAGGGCAGCGTGGCCCACTGGGCACGCCCGGGGCGTCCACCGCCGCGCCCGTGCCCGAACCGGCCGACCTGGGGGCGCTCGGCCTGCCCCGGCTCCGGGCCCTGCGCCGCGCCGCGCAGCGCGACGAGGCCGACCTCAGCTACGTGCGGCGGCTCCTGCACGGCCGCATCGACATCCTGCGCGCCGAGCTGGCCGGCCGGGGCGGCGCGGACGTGCCGCTGGTGGACCGGCTGCCGCAGATCCTCGCCGACCCTCCCTCCCGGCAGCGCTCGTCCCGCCACGTGACGGTGGGCACCCCGCGCGGCGCGGAGTACGGGGCGCTGGCCGAGTCGATGCTCGCCGAGATCGAGCTCTCCGACCTGCCCTCGCGCACGGACGAGGAGCTGCGCGACGCGATGGGCCGGCTGATGCGCTACGAGCGGCAGGTCTCGCAGCGGCGCCAGCGGGTGCAGCGCACGGCCGACGATTGCGGCGCCGAGATCACGCGCAGGTACCGTGTGGGCGAAGCACACGTCGACGACCTGCTCGCCTGAGGCGAACCCTGGGGTGGGGTGGGCGTCCCAGCAGCACCGAGGTCCCGCCGATGCCGCCCACCCCGCAGCCGCCCCGCACCCCTGGTCCCGCGCAGCCCGCCCCCGGGCGGCCCGCGCCCGCCGAACCCGGTGGGCAGGCCCCGCCCGGCGGCCGGGCCGACTCCGGTGGGCAGGCCCCGCCGGTGCTCGCCGAGGTCGTCCGCTCGGGGTTCGTGGAGGGCCGCCACCGGGGGTCCCTGGTGGTGCTGGGCGCGGACGGCGCCGTGGAGTGGGCGCTCGGCGACGTCACCTCGCCCGTCTTCCCGCGCTCGTCGAACAAGCCGTTCCAGGCGGTCGCCTGCCTGCGCGCGGGTGCCGACCTGCACGGTGAGCGGCTGGCCCTGGCCGCCGCCAGCCACTCCGGTGAGGTTTTCCACCGCGAGCTGGTCGCGCGGCTGCTGGCCGAGCACGGCTTCACCGAGGACGACCTGCGGTGCCCGGCCGACCTGCCGCTGGACCGCGAGGAGGCCGAGTCCTACCTCGCCGCCGGCCACGCGCGGGCCCCGATCACCATGAACTGCTCGGGCAAGCACGCCGCGATGCTGGCCGCCTGCCGGGCCGCGGGCTGGACCACCGGGGACTACCTCGACCCCGGCCACCCGCTCCAGGAGCTGGTCGCCGACACGCTGGCCGACGCCGCCGGGGAGCCCGTCGCCGCCACCGGCACCGACGGCTGCGGCGCGCCGGTGCTGGCCGTCTCCCTCACCGGCCTGGCCCGCGCCTTCGCCGCGCTGGCCGGCGCGGCCGGGGGCACGCCGCCGCGCCGGGTGGCGGACGCGATGCGGGCGCACCCCGAGTACGTCGCCGGGACGCGGCGGCACGACACCTGGCTCATGCGCGAGGTGCCGGGCACGGTGTCGAAGATGGGGGCGGAGGCCGTGCAGGCGGTGGCGCTGCCGGACGGGCGGGCGCTGGCGTTCAAGCTGGACGACGGCGGGGTGCGCGCGCTCGGCCCGGTGCTCGCCCGCGCCCTGGAGCGGCTGGGCGTGGCCTCGCCGGTGCTCGCCCGGATCGGCGCGCAGCCCCTGCTCGGCGGCGGGGAGCGCGTCGGGGAGGTGCGTGCCGCGTTCTGAGGGCATGCGTACGTAGGGTGATCCGCACCGGCTCACCCCGACCGCACGTTCTCCCAGGAGGCGCCATGACCGAAGAGCCCGCCCACGACCCGGAGGTCCTCCAGCTCGCCGCGAAGGTGTTCGACCTGGCCCGGCAGGGCGACACCGACACCCTCGCCGCCTACGTCGACGCCGGCGTCCCGCCGAACCTGACCAACGACAAGGGCGACACGCTGGTCATGCTCGCCGCCTACCACGGCCACGCGGAGACGGTGCGGGCGCTGCTGGAGCGCGGAGCGGAGCCGGACCGCGTCAACGACCGGGGGCAGACGCCGCTGGCCGGCGCGGTGTTCAAGGGGACGACCGAGGTGGTGCGGGCGCTGCTGGCGGGTGGCGCCGACCCGGCGGCGGGCACGCCCAAC
This sequence comes from Streptomyces marinisediminis, assembly GCF_026262575.1. Classification (GTDB taxonomy): domain Bacteria; phylum Actinomycetota; class Actinomycetes; order Streptomycetales; family Streptomycetaceae; genus Streptomyces; species Streptomyces marinisediminis. Next base: position 4,479 of record NZ_JAPKFL010000010.1, on the reverse strand, counting down.
GCCGTCGACACCGCCCGCATGTTCGCCCGCGAGGAGGCGCTCGCCCTGTTCGACCAGCGCTGAGCGCGCCGCGACGGGTGCGGGGCGCGGTGCGGGGGTGCCGCACACCGCCCGGCCCGCCCCGCGCCCCGCACCCGCCGCGCGCACGGCCCCGGCCGACACCGGAGCCCCGGAGCCCGCAGGCCCGAGGCACACCACGGACGACGCCGCCGCGCCCCGCGCCCGGCGCCGGGCCCGGGGCGCGGCCTCACTTCACCGACCCCGCCATCACCCCCTGCACGAAGTGGCGCTGGAACGCGAAGAAGACGAGCACCGGGACGACGAGGGACAGGAACGCCCCCGGCGCCAGCACCCCGATGTTGGAGCCGAACTGCCGCATCTCCGACTGCAGGGCGACCGTCAGCGGCTGCGTCGAGGTGTTCGCGAACAGCAGCGCCACCAGCATGTCGTTCCACACCCACAGGAACTGGAAGATCGCCAGGCTGGCGAGCGCCGGTCTGCCCAGCGGCAGCACGAGCCGGGCGAAGATGCGCCACTCGCCGCCCCCGTCCATGCGCGCGGCCTCCAGCATCTCCTTGGGGATCTCCGCGAAGTAGTTCCGCAGCAGGAACACCGCGAACGGCAGCCCGTAGGCGACGTGGAAGAGGACGACGCCGGGGATGGTGCCGAACAGGCCGAGCGTGCCGAAGAGTTTGGCCACCGGCAGCAGCCCGATCTGCACCGGCACCACCAGCAGGGCCACCACGAGCAGGAAGAGGGCGTCCCGGCCGGGGAACTCCAGCCAGGCGAAGGCGTACCCGGCCAGCGCCGCCACCGCCACGACGAGGAAGGTGGCGGGCACCGAGATGAGCACCGTGTTCACCAGCGAGCGCAGGATGCCGGAGTCGGCGAGCAGCGCGGTGTAGTGGTCGAGGGAGAGCTGGGCCGGGTCGGTCAGCGCCGTCCACCATCCGCTGGAGGCGTTGGCCTCCTCGGTGCGCAGCGAGGAGAACAGCAGCCCGGCCAGCGGCGTGATCCACACCAGCGCCACGACGACGAGCAGGGTCTGCGCGGCGCCGCTGCTGAGCCGTGCGGTCAGCCGGCGCAGGGGCGAGCGGCGGCGCACCGGGGTGGCCAGCGCGTCGGCCACGGCCGGGGCCCCGGCGGGTTCGCGCTTGAGCGTGCCTGGGGTACTCACGACTGGCTCCTGCGGAAGCGTCGCACGTTGAAGACCATGGCGGGCACGACGAGGACGAGCAGCAGCACGGCGAGCGCGCTGCCCAGGCCCTGGTCGTTGCCGCCGCCGAAGGACACCAACCACATCTGGGTGGCCAGCACCGTCGCGTCGGGCTGCACGGGGCCCGGGGCGATGATGTAGACGAGGTCGAAGACCTTCATCACGTTGATCACCATCGTCACGAACACCACCGTCAGCACCGGGGCCAGCAGCGGCACGGTGATCCGGCGGAAGACCTGCCACTCGTTCGCGCCGTCGATGCGGGCGGCCTCCAGGGTGTCGCGGGGCAGCGTGGCGAGTCCGGCGCCGATGAGGACCATGGCGAAGCCCGTCCAGATCCACACGTAGGCGCCGATGATCGCGGGGGTCACGAGCGCCGGACCGAGCCAGGAGACGCCCTGGTAGGGCTCGGCGAAGTTCTCACCCGGCAGCCGCAGGGTGTAGGTGCCGGGGGGCAGCCCGCCGAAGGCGAAGGAGCCGTCGGCGGCCGTGGTGGTGCGCCCGGCCACGGTGCCGTCCGGCGCGACGGCCTCCACGGCCATGCCGGGCAGCCCCGACTCCCCGGCGTCCACCGCCCCCTCGGTGCCGCCACCGCCCGGAGCGAAGTCCAGGTAGGCCACGCCGCCGAGCGCGTCGCCGCGCGCGGTGGCGGGTTCGGCGGGCTCGGCGCCGCCCGGCAGCTCGCCGGGCGCGACGCCGACGAAGCCGAGCGTCACCGCCTCTCCGGGGGAGGCGGGCGAGGCCGTCACGTACGCGCCGCCGGGTCCGGCCCGCAGGGCGTGCCCCTCGCGGGCCCGCGCCGTCGGGTAGGGGGCGGGCTCCCGGAAGGTGTCGTGGACGGCGGTGACGGCCGCGTTGAGCACGCCCTTGTCCGGGTCGTGCTCGTAGGCGAGGCGGAAGATGATCCCGGCGGCCAGGAAGGAGACGGCCATCGGCAGGAACAGCAGCAGCTTGAACGCGGTCGCCCAGCGGATCTTCTCCGTCAGCACGGCCAGGACGAGCCCGAGGCCGGTCAGCAGCACCGGGGCGACGACGACCCACAGCGTGGAGTTGCGGACGGCCCGGAGCGTGGCCGGGTCCCGGAACATCTCGGTGTAGTTGCCGACGCCGACGAACCGCGTGCCGGTGGCGTCGAACAGGCTGCGGCCGACGGAGAACAGCACCGGGTAGACGACCAGCGCGCCGAGCAGCAGCGCGGCGGGCAGGACGAAGACCCAGGCGACCAGGCGCTTGCGCCGCTGGGCCCGGCGCCGCCGCTGGGCGGCGCCGGGGGCGGTCGGTGCGGGGGTGGCGGTCACGGCGGCGCGCCCGCTCAGTCGCCGAAGGCGTCGGCCGCGGCGGCCTCCAGCGCGGCGGCGGTGCCCTCCGGGTCGGAGGGGTCGCGCAGGAAGTCCTGGAGGATCTTCCACTCGCCCTTGCCGACCGTGCCGCCGAAGGCAGCGGGCGCCTGGTCGGACATGTCGAAGCGCACCGTGTCCCCGGCCTCGACGAGCGAGCGCGCGGTCTGCCGGGTCGGGTCGTCGGAGTAGGCGGCCGGGTCGAGCTCGCGGTTGGGGGAGAGGTAGCCGCCCGCCTCGGCCCACACGGCCGCGGCCTCGGGGGTGGCGAGGAACTCGACGAGCGACATCGCCGCCTCCCGGTTCTTCCCGTCCTTCAGCACCACGGCCGCGTCACCGCCGCTGACGACCGGCTTCTCGCCGCCGTCGACGGACGGGAAGGGGAAGAACCGCGCGTCCTCGCCGAGCGTCCTGCCGTAGTCGCCCGCCAGGGCGCCGACGAAGTCGCCCTCGTAGACCATGGCGGCCTCCGGCTCGGGCCCGAAGACCTTCCGCACGGACGTGGGGAAGTCGGTGCGCAGCGCGGTCTCCGCGCCGCCGGAGACCAGCTCCGCGTCGGAGAACAGCTCGCCGAGGGTGGTGAGCGCGTCGACGACGGACTGGTCGGTCCACGGCAGCGCGTGGTCGGCCAGCTCGTCGTACTTCTCCGGCCCGGCCTGGGAGAGATAGACGTTCTCGAACCAGTCGGTGAGCGTCCAGCCGTCCTGCCCCGCGACGGAGAACGCGGGCAGCCCGGAGTCGGCCACCGTCCGTCCGCTGTCGAGCATCTCCGCGTACGTGGCGGGCTCGCCCACCCCGGCCTGCTCCAGCGCCTGCGGGCTGTACCAGACGAGCGACTTGTGCGCGGCCTTGAAGTACAGGCCGTAGTAGGTGTCGTCGACGGTGCCGTAGTCCTTCCACACCTGTGCGAAGTTCCGCGTCACCTCCTGCTCGGCGTCCTGCGTGAGCGGGGCGAGCCAGCCGCTGCGCGCGAACTGCCGCAACACGCCGACCTGCGGCACCATCACGACCTCCGGCGCGTCCTTGCCCTCGATCTTGGAGCCGATCACGGTGGAGACGTTGTCGCCGGTGGACAGGAACTCCACGCGCGCGCCGGACTCCTCGCTCCAGGCGTCCAGCACCCGCTGGAAGTTCTCCTGCTCGGTGCCGGTCCACACCGCGGCGACGGTGATCGTCTGGCCGCTGAACTCGCCGTCGGGCGCCGGTCCGGTGGTGCCGCCGTCGCCGCAGGCGGTGGCGGTCAGGGCGAGGGCGAGCGCCGCGCCGGTGGCGGCGGTGGCGCGGGTGACCGGTGTGCGTCTCATGTGCTGGTCCCTTCTTCGGGGTGGGGCCCGGGGGGCGGCCGTTCACCGTGCGCTGTCGCGCATGAGCGTCATGTAGGAGCGGCACTCCGGGGTGTCAACGAGTTACCGACCGGTAATACAGCTCCGCGACCGCTTCGAGACCCGGTGCACGGCACCGACCCGCCCCGCGAACACCCACCGCAACCGCCAGTGTCCGCGCATCCCATACCCCCACCCTCGACCCCCGCTGGCCCCCCGCTCGCGCCCCCGTGCGGCCGCCCGCCCGCGCGCACCCCGCACCGGGCGGACGCCCCGGGGCCGCGCACACCGGTGAGCGTCTCCGGGCGCCCCGCCGCCACCTCCCCGCGCCATCGGCCGGTTCTCGCGTCGGGGCGCCGCTCCGGCGGTCCCGCGTCCGCCACCCGCCCGCGCCGGTCGGGCGGGTGGCGGACGCGGGGCCGGGCGGACGACCCAGGCGGACGGAGCACCCCGGGCCCCATGCCCGCCGCGTCGGCACGCGCCCACGGCCCGCACCGCGCGGCCCGCCTGCGCGCCCCGCGGTCGGCCGCGAACGAAACGCGGGTACGCCACCGCCCCCCGCGCGCCCGGGTGGGGCGCCGTGGGGGGCGGTGGCGTGCCGTGG
>NZ_JAPKFL010000001.1 GCF_026262575.1 Streptomyces marinisediminis | reverse complement strand
CTCTTTCCGGCCGGTTTCCCGTCCGGAATTCCTCTCGTGGGAGTCGGAATCCCTGTGCCTTTCGGCGCGACCCGACGGTATCAGAAGATCTCCGCCTGCGGTCCACCCACCGGGTGGGCCGCAGGCGCACTGTCCCGCTCGCGTTCCCATCGGGGTGGAGACGTAAACGTACTGGAGCGGGGCGCCCGGACGCAAATCCCGGTGCCCCGCTCCCGTACGGCGGCTGACGGCGGCTCAGACCTCCACGACCACCGGCAGGATCATCGGACGCCGGCGGTAGGTGTCGGACACCCACTTGCCCACCGTGCGCCGCACCAGTTGCTGGAGCTGGTGCACCTCGGCGACGCCGTCCTGGGCCGCCTTGCCCAGTGCCTCGTCGAGCCGCGGGGTGAGCGCGGTGAAGTTCGCGTCGTCGATGCCGGAGCCTCGGGCCTGGATGTGCGGCCCGCCCACGATCTTCCCGGTGGTGCTGTCCACCACGAGGAAGACCGAGATGATGCCCTCGTCACCGAGGATGCGCCGGTCCTTCAGCGCGGTCTCCGTCACGTCGCCGACGGAGAGGCCGTCCACGTAGACGTACCCGGCCTTCACCTTGCCGACGATGTTGGCCTTGCCCTTCACCAGATCGACCACCACGCCGTCCTCGGCGATCACGACCCGGTCCCGGGGTACGCCGGTCTGGGCGCCCAGCTCGGCGTTGGCCCGCAGGTGCCGCCACTCGCCGTGCACGGGCATCAGGTTGCGCGGCTGGCAGATGTTGTAGAAGTACAGCAGCTCCCCGGCCGAGGCGTGGCCGGAGACGTGCACCTTGGCGTTGCCCTTGTGCACGACGTTGGCGCCCCAGCGGGTGAGGCCGTTGATCACCCGGTAGACGGCGTTCTCGTTCCCCGGGATCAGCGAGGAGGCGAGGATCACCGTGTCGCCCTGGACGATGCGGATCTGGTGGTCGCGGTTGGCCATGCGGGACAGGGCCGCCATCGGCTCGCCCTGCGACCCGGTGCACACCAGCACCACCTTCTCGTCCGGCAGGTCGTCCAGCGCCTTGACGTCCACGACCAGCCCCGCCGGCACCTTCAGGTAGCCCAGGTCCCGGGCGATGCCCATGTTGCGGACCATGGAGCGGCCCACGAAGGCCACCCGGCGCCCGTGCTCGTGCGCGGTGTCGAGGATCTGCTGGATGCGGTGGACGTGGCTGGCGAAGCTCGCCACGATGATCCGCCGCCGGGCGCGCGCGAAGACCTGCTGCAGCACCTGCGTGATGTCCCGCTCCGGCGGGACGAAGCCGGGGACCTCGGCGTTGGTGGAGTCCGACAGCAGCAGGTCGATGCCCTCCTCGCCGAGCCGGGCGAAGGCCCGCAGGTCGGTGAGGCGCCCGTCGAGCGGGAGCTGGTCCATCTTGAAGTCGCCGGTGTGCACCGTCAGCCCCGCCGGGGTGCGGATGGCCACGGCCAGGGCGTCCGGGATGGAGTGGTTGACGGCGACGAACTCGCAGTCGAAGGGGCCGATGCGTTCGCGCTCGCCCTCGCGCACCTCCAGGGTGTAGGGGCGGATGCGGTGCTCCTGGAGCTTGGCCTCGATCAGCGCGAGGGTCAGCTTGGAGCCGATCAGCGGAATGTCGGGCTTCTCGCGCAGCAGGTAGGGGACGCCGCCGATGTGGTCCTCGTGCCCGTGGGTGAGCACGATGCCGTCGATGTCGTCGAGCCGGTCCCGCACGGAGGTGAAGTCCGGCAGGATCAGGTCGATGCCGGGCTGCTCCTCCTCGGGGAAGAGCACGCCGCAGTCGACGATCAGCAGGCGACCGCCGTACTCGAAGACGGTCATGTTGCGGCCGATCTCGCCCAGGCCGCCGAGCGGGGTGACGCGCAGGCCGCCCTTGGGAAGCTTCGGCGGGGGGCCGAGCTCGGGGTGTGGGTGGCTCAAGAAACTCTCCTCACCACGCGCGCCACGCACCCGGCGGGGCACGTGGCGCGCGCGTTGGTCGTGCAGGTTCAGTTGTGCCGGTATGCGGTTGTGCAGTCGGTGCCTAAAGCTGTACCCCGCCGGCGGCGAGATCGCGCCTGAGCTGTTCGATCTCCTCGTCCGTCAGCTCCACCAGCGGCAGCCGCAGCGGGCCGCCGGGCAGTCCCTGGCGGGCCAGGGCGGCCTTGGTGGTGATCACGCCCTGGGCGCGGAACATGCCGGTGAAGACGGGCAGCAGCTTCTGGTGGATCTCGGTCGCCTTGGCGACGTCGCCGCTGAGGTGGGCGTCGAGCATGGCGCGCAGCTCGGGGGTGACCACGTGCCCGACGACGGAGACGAAGCCCACGGCGCCGACGGACAGCAGCGGCAGGTTGAGCATGTCGTCGCCGGAGTACCAGGCCATGCCGGAGGCGGCGATGGCCCAGCTCGCGCGGCCGAGGTCGCCCTTGGCGTCCTTGTTGGCGACGATGCGCGGGTGCTCGGCCAGCCGGACGAGCGTCTCGGTGTTGATCGGGACGCCGGAGCGGCCGGGGATGTCGTAGAGCATGACCGGCAGCCCGGTGCTGTCCGCGATGGCGCTGAAGTGCCGGTACAGGCCCTCCTGCGGCGGCTTGTTGTAGTACGGGGTGACGGCCAGCAGCCCGTGGGCGCCCGCCCGCTCGGCGGCGCGGGCCAGCTCCAGGCTGTGCGCGGTGTTGTTGGTGCTGGCTCCGGCCACGACGTGCGCCCGGTCCCCGACGGCCTCCACAACCGCCTGCACGAGCTGGGCTTTCTCCGCGTCGGTGGTGGTCGGCGACTCGCCGGTGGTGCCGTTGACGACGATGCCGTCGTTGCCCGCGTCGACCAGGTGATCGGCCAGGCGCTGGGCGCCGTCCAGGTCAACGGTGCCGTCGGCGTGGAACGGCGTGACCATGGCGGTGAGGACCCGCCCGAAGGGCGTCTGCGGTGTGGAGGTCGGAGCCATGAGGTCCACGCTACTCGTAGCGCGGCGCCGCTCGCTCCCTCGGGGCGCCGGAATGTGGAGCCCGGCACTGCCTGCTCGGGGGTTCAGGCAGTGCCGGGTCCGTGATTTCAGAGTAGATGAACATCCCGAAATGCCGCAATTCGGACATCGTGCGGGGTTATGGCGCCACCCGCCCGTTGGCGTTGAAGGCGGCGTGTGTGAGGGGCATCAAACGCGCCCATTCGGCCTCCAGCAGTTCCCCGACCATCTCGATCTCCCGCTGGGGGAAGGAGGGCACCTTGGCCTCCTCGTGCCGGGTGCGCAGGCCGAGGAAGTGCATCAGCGAGCGCGCGTTGCAGGTGGCGTACATCGAGGAGTACAGGCCCACCGGCAGCGCCGCGCGCGCCACCTCCCGGGCCACCCCGGCCGCCAGCAGCGTCCGGTACGCCTCGAAGGCCTGTTCGTAGGAGCTCCGCAGGGTGGTTTCCACGAGCGCGTGCTGGTCGGGCGTGCCGGGGACGAACTCGTACTTGCCCGGCCTGCCCTGCTGCACGAGGTCGCGCGAGGTGTCCGGCACGTAGAAGACCGGCTCCAGCTCGCGGTACCGGCCGCTGGACTCGTTGTAGCTCCACCCCACCCGGTGCCGGTGGAACTCCCGGAAGACGAAGAGCGGGGCGCTGACCAGGAACGTCATGGAGTTGTGCTCGAAGGGGCTGCCGTGCCGGTCCCGCATGAGGTAGTTGATCAGGCCCTTCGAGCGCTCCGGGTCCCGGCTCAGCTCCTCCAGCGACTGCTCACCGACCGTGGAGACTCTCGCTGCCCACAGGACGTCGGTGTCGGCGGCGCTGTGCTTGACGAGCCGAACGGTCATGTCACTGCGGAAGCGGGGCTTCTCGGTCACCTGGGGGTCCCTCCGGGGTGCGGCACTGCGGGATTCCAGCCTACGAGGCGCGCGCGGCCCGCTGTGCGTCGGGCGAGCAACCACGGTGCGGTTCCCGTCGTCCACGTGGTGGGGGAAGGAAGCCGGGGAAAACGGGCACCAGGGGGGAGAGGCGGACGTTCCTTCCGGTAGCGGCCGACCACGCGCCCGTCCGGCACCGCCGACGCCCCGCCACCGCCGGCACCCCGGCACCCAGACCCCCGCCACACCGACACACCTGATACGCCTGACACACCTGACATATCCGACACACCGACATCACGGATGAGGAGCCTCACCACCATGTTCCGCCGCGGAGAGCCCGTGCCGTTCGCCTTCGTCGCCGAGGCCGAGCGGTTCCGCAGCAACGTCACCCCGCCGCCGCGCCGGCGGGCCAGCGCGTCGGAGCTGGCCGGGCGCGCGGTGCTCGCGCTCGTGGTGGTGGCCGGGTTCACCGGCTCGCTGCTGCTGGCGCTGCCCGCACTGGAGGTGCGGCTGGACGCCCCGCACGGCCAGCGGCAGGAGGCCGCGGAGGGGCGCTGACGAGCGCCGCACGGATGGCCGGTGTACGCCGGGCGCGCCGCAGCGGCGCCCCTGGTATGCCCCTTCGCGGGTTTGCCCGATAACCTCACCGGTCACAGGACGGCATCCCGTCCTGACCGCACTGCCTGGAACCGCGAGCGAGGACCCGTCGTGCCCCTGCCCTTCCTGACGGCCGACCACGAGCTGAGAGCCCCCGTGGAGGTCTCCGAGGAACCGCTGCCGTACGCGGACCGGGACCGCTGGCGGCGCCCGTACCGACCCGGCCCGTGGCGGGTGGGCGGTGCGGCCGTCCTGCTGCTCCTCGCCGCCTACCTGCTGATCTCCGCCGTCGTCATCGTCCTGGTGGGCTCGCTCGCGGGGGCCGCGGCGTGCCTGCTCACGGCGGCCGCGGTGCTGGCGCTGGCGCTGCGGGCCCTGCGCGTGGGGGTGTGGGTCAGCGCCCGCGGCGTGCGGCAGGTGCAACTCCTGCGCACGGTGACGCTGGCGTGGTCCGAGGTCGGCGCCGTGCGCACGGTGCAGCAGCCGGTCCGCTGGCTGGGGCTGCCGCGCACGGTGCAGGGGCAGGCGGTGCTCGTCGAGCGGCGTCAGGGCCCGGCCCTGCGCATGCTGGTCACCGACCGCAGCGCCGACTTCCTGGCCAAGCCGGGCGCCTTCGAGCGCGCGGCGGACGTGCTGGAGGGCTGGGCGCACGAGCACGGCGGCCCGCACCCGCACCGCGGGCCGCGCGGCTAGGAGGCGCCGGGGGCGTCGGGCGTGCGCGGTGCCTCCGCCGGCTCCGGCGCCCGCCGCTCCCGGCGGTGCAGGGCGATCGCGCGCTGCATGGCCTTGCGCGCCCGGGGCGTGTCGCGGGCGTCGTGGTAGGCGACGGCCAGCCGGAACCAGCTCCGCCAGTCCTCCGGCCGGGCCTCGGCCTCGGCCCGGCGGCGGGCGAAGGCGGCGTCGGCCGAGGCCCGGTCGATGCGGCCGCTGGCCGTGCGCGCGAGGTCGTCGGCCGGGAGCCCGCCCTCGGCGTCGAGCTGGCGGGCCAGCCGCCCGGCGAGCACGGCGAACCGCGTGCTGTGCCACAGGAACCAGGCGCCGATGAGCGGCAGGACGAGCACCGCGGCGCCGAAGGCGACGGTGACCGGGGTGCCCTGCTCGATGAGCAGCAGGCCCCGGCCGCCGACCAGCACGAAGTAGCCGACGAGCAGCGCCGCCAGCAGGCAGTAGGTGAGCTTCGCCCGCATCGCCGGGCCTCCTAGTCGTACCGGTGTCCGAGCGACCTGGCCGTCAGCCGTCCAGGTCGAGGAAGTGTTCCAGGCCGTAGGTCAGGCCCGGCGCGGTGGGCACGCGGCGCACGCCGAGCAGCACGCCGGGCATGAAGGACGAGCGGTGCAGCGAGTCGTGGCGGATGGTGAGCATCTCCCCCTCGCCGCCGAGCAGCACCTCCTGGTGGGCGACCAGGCCGCGCAGCCGCACCGCGTGGACGGGGACGCCGTCGACGTCCGCGCCGCGGGCGCCCTCCAGCGCGGTGCTGGTGGCGTCGGGCTGCGGCGCGCTCCCGGCCGCGCGGCGGGCGTCGGCGATGAGCTGCGCCGTCCGCACGGCCGTGCCGCTGGGCGCGTCGGCCTTGCCCGGATGGTGCAGCTCGACGACCTCGACGGACTCGAAGAAGCGCGCCGCCTGCCGGGCGAAGCGCATGGTGAGCACGGCGCCGATGCCGAAGTTGGGGGCGACGAGGACGCCGGTGCCCGGGGCGTCGGCGAGCCAGCCGCGCAGGGTGGCCAGCCGCTCCTCGGTCCAGCCGGTGGTGCCGACGACGGCGTGGATGCCGTGACGGACGCAGTGCTCGACGTTGCCCATGACCGCGTCGGGGTGGGTGAGGTCGACGGCGACCTGGGCGCGGGAGGCGGTGAGGGCGTCCAGGGCGTCGTCGCGGTCGAGGGCGGCGACCAGGTCGAGGTCCTCGGCGGCGTCGACGGCCTGCACGGCCTCGGCGCCCATGCGGCCCTTGGCGCCGAGCACGGCCACGCGGAGGTTGCTCATGGGGATGCGGTTCCTTCTCTCAGCGGGGGTCGGGGGCGGCGATCAGGCGACGGCGGCGTCCAGGCGGGCCGCCTGCCGGTCGGTGAACGGTCCGATCGCGGCCAGGGACGGGCGGTGGCCCAGGATGTCGGCGGCGACGGCGCGCACGTCGTCGGGGGTGACGGCGGCGAAGCGCGCGAGCATCTCGTCCACGGACATCTGCCGCCCCCAGCACAGCTCGCTCTTGCCGAGCCGGTGCATCAGCGCGCCGGTGTCCTCCAGGCCGAGCACGGTGGAGCCGGAGAGCTGGCCGACCGCCCGGCGCAGCTCGTCGTCGGGCAGGCCGTGCGCCGCGACGTCGGCTATCTGGTCCCGGGTGATGCGCAGCACGTCGTCGACCTGGCCGGGGCGGCAGCCGGCGTAGACGCCGAACAGGCCGCAGTCGGCGTAGCCGGAGGTGAGCGAGTACACCGAGTAGGCCAGGCCGCGCTTCTCGCGGATCTCCTGGAACAGCCGGCTGCTCATGCCGCCGCCGAGGGCCGCGTTGAGCACGCCCAGCGCCCAGCGGCGCTCGTCGGTGCGGGACACCCCCGGCACACCGAGGACGACGTGGGCCTGCTCGGTGCGGCGGTGCACCAGGTCCACCCTGCCCGCGGTGGTCACGCGGCGGGTGCCGGAGCGCGGGGGCAGCGGGCGCGCGTCCGGCGCCGTCAGCGCCCCGGCCCGCTCGAAGGCGGCGCGGACCTGCCGCACCACGGTGGCGTGGTCGAGGTTGCCCGCGGCGGCGACGACCAGCCGGGTGGGGTCGTAGTGCGTGCGGTAGAAGCGGGCGACGCGGTCCCGGGTGAGGCCCTCGACGGTCTCGACGGTGCCCAGCACGGGCCGGCCGAGCGGGGTGTCGCCGAACAGGGTGCGGGCGAAGACGTCGTGGACGCAGTCCCCGGGGTCGTCCTCGGTCATGGCGATCTCCTCGAGGATGACGCCGCGCTCGGCGTCCACGTCCTCGGGGCGGATGAGCGAGCCGGTCAGCATGTCGCACACGACGTCGATGGCCAGCGGCAGGTCGGCGTCGAGCACCCGCGCGTAGTAGCAGGTGTACTCCTTGGCGGTGAACGCGTTCATCTCGCCGCCGACCGCGTCGAGCGCGGCGGAGATCTCCAGCGCGTCGCGCCGCTCGGTGCCCTTGAACAGCAGGTGTTCCAGGTAGTGCGTGGCGCCGCCCAGCGTGGGCGTCTCGTCGCGGGAGCCGACGTGCGCCCAGATGCCGAAGGTGGCCGAGCGCACGGTGGGCAGCGTCTCGGTGACCACGCGCAGGCCGCCGGGCAGGACGGTGCGCCGCACCGTGCCGGCGCCGTCCGCGCCGCCGGGCGGCGGTGTGGTGGTACGGGCGACGGCCCGCCGCTCCGGGGAGGAGCGGCGGGCCGTCGCGCGGTTGCTACGCGTCACTTGGCGTCAGCGGTGTCGGTGTCCGCGGCGCCGCCGTCCCCGGCGCCGGAGGCGTCGTCCTCCATGACCGGGATGAGGGAGAGCTTGCCGCGCTGGTCGATCTCGGCGATCTCGACCTGGACCTTCTGGCCCACCCCGAGCACGTCCTCGACGTTCTCCACGCGCTTGCCGCCGGCCAGCTTGCGGATCTGCGAGATGTGCAGCAGGCCGTCCTTGCCGGGCAGCAGCGAGACGAACGCGCCGAAGGTCGTGGTCTTCACCACGGTGCCCAGGTAGCGCTCGCCGACCTCGGGCATCGTCGGGTTGGCGATGCCGTTGATCGTGGTGCGCGCGGCCTCGGCGGCCGGGCCGTCGGCGGCACCGATGTAGATGGTGCCGTCGTCCTCGATGGTGATGTCGGCGCCGGTGTCCTCCTGGATCTGGTTGATCATCTTGCCCTTCGGGCCGATGACCTCACCGATCTTGTCCACCGGGATCTTGACGGTGATGATCCGCGGGGCGTTGGGGGACATCTCGTCCGGCACGTCGATGGCCTCGCCCATGACGTCCAGGATGTGCAGGCGGGCGTCGCGGGCCTGCTTGAGCGCGGCGGCCAGCACCGAGGCGGGGATGCCGTCGAGCTTGGTGTCGAGCTGGAGCGCGGTGACGAACTCGCGGGTGCCGGCCACCTTGAAGTCCATGTCGCCGAACGCGTCCTCGGCGCCGAGGATGTCGGTGAGGGTGACGTAGTGCGTCTCGCCCTCGATCTCCTGGGAGATCAGGCCCATGGCGATGCCCGCGACCGGCGCCTTCAGCGGCACGCCGGCGTTCAGCAGCGACATGGTGGAGGCGCAGACGGAGCCCATGGAGGTCGAGCCGTTGGAGCCGAGCGCCTCGGAGACCTGCCGGATGGCGTAGGGGAACTCCTCGCGCGTGGGCAGCACGGGCACCAGGGCGCGCTCGGCCAGGGCGCCGTGGCCGATCTCGCGGCGCTTGGGCGAGCCGACGCGGCCCGTCTCACCGGTGGAGTAGGGCGGGAAGTTGTAGTTGTGCATGTAGCGCTTGCGCGTCACCGGCGAGAGGGTGTCGAGCTGCTGCTCCATGCGCAGCATGTTGAGCGTGGTGACGCCGAGGATCTGGGTCTCACCGCGCTCGAACAGGGCGGAGCCGTGCACCCGCGGGATGGCCTCGACCTCGGCGGCCAGGGTGCGGATCTCGGTGACCCCGCGGCCGTCGATGCGCTTCTTCTCCTTGATCACGCGCTCGCGGACGAGCTGCTTGGTCAGGGAGCGGTAGGCGGCGGAGATCTCCTTCTCGCGGCCCTCGAACTGCGGCAGCAGCTTCTCGGCGGCGGCGGCCTTGACGCGGTCCAGCTCGGCCTCGCGCTCCTGCTTGCCCGCGATCGTCAGCGCCTGCGCCAGCTCCTCGCGCACGGCGGCGGACAGGGCGTCGAAGACGTCGTCCTGGTAGTCCAGGAAGACGGGGAACTCGCCGACCGGCTTGGCGGCCTTGGCGGCCAGCTCGGACTGGGCCTTGCAGAGCGCCTTGATGAAGGGCTTCGCGGCCTCCAGACCGGCGGCGACGACCTCCTCGGTGGGGGCGCTGGCGCCACCGCGGACGAGCTCGACCGTCCGCTCGGTGGCCTCGGCCTCGACCATCATGATCGCCACGTCGCCGTCGGGCAGCACGCGGCCGGCCACGACCATGTCGAAGACGGCCTCGGCCAGCTCGGTGTGCGTCGGGAACGCGATCCACTGGCCGCCCACCAGGGCGACGCGGGTGCCGCCGATCGGGCCGGAGAACGGCAGGCCCGCGAGCTGCGTGGAGCAGGAGGCGGCGTTGATGGCGACCACGTCGTAGAGGTGGTCGGGGTTGAGGGCCATGATCGTCTCGACGATCTGGATCTCGTTGCGCAGGCCCTTCGCGAACGACGGGCGCAGCGGCCGGTCGATCAGGCGGCAGGTGAGGATCGCGTCCTCCGACGGCCGGCCCTCACGCCGGAAGAAGGAGCCGGGGATCTTGCCCGCGGCGTACATGCGCTCCTCGACGTCCACCGTCAGGGGGAAGAAGTCGAGCTGGTCCTTGGGCTGCTTGGAGGCGGTGGTGGCCGACAGCACCATGGTGTCGTCGTCCAGGTAGGCCACGGCCGAGCCGGCGGCCTGGCGGGCCAGCCGGCCCGTCTCGAAGCGGATCGTGCGGGTGCCGTGGGAGCCGTTGTCGATGACGGCCTCGGCGTAGTGGGTCTCGTTCTCCACCTAGAAAGTCTCCTCGTACGTGTCCGCCGCGCGGATCGCCGCGGACTGCTGCGGTGGAGCGCTCCCGGTGCGTGCCGGTCTTCGATCGAAGCTCCCGGGCTCGCGAGGTGCTGTCCGGGGGCCACTACCGAGGACCGGCGTCGGCGGGCGCGCCCCGCCTCGTGGTGGTGCTGTTGTCTCGTGTTACCTGTGTGGTGCCAGCCTACAAAGATCCGGCCGTCCGCGAGGTACGACGAAGGGAGCGGCCCCCGGTCAGGGAACCGCTCCCTTCCGCACGTCTCAGCGCGCGCCGCCCGCCGCGCCGCGGCGGATGCCGAGGCGGTCGACCAGGGCGCGGAAGCGCTGGATGTCCTTCTTGGCCAGGTACTGCAGCAGGCGGCGGCGCTGGCCGACCAGGAGCAGCAGGCCCCGGCGCGAGTGGTGGTCGTGCTTGTGGGTCTTCAGGTGCTCGGTGAGGTCCTTGATGCGCTGGGTGAGCAGCGCCACCTGGACCTCCGGGGAGCCGGTGTCGCCCTCCTTGGTGGCGTACTCGGAGATGATCTGCTTCTTCGTCGCGGCGTCGAGAGAGGACACGCGTTACTCCTCGTTCATGATGTCCTGCGGTCGCTTTCCGCAGGTGGCCGCCGAGTGCCCCTGGTCTGCTTCTCAGGGGAGCTTCCGTGACTCGGGAGGCGGGGCTCGCTGGGCGCCTTCCCTCCAGAGCGGCGCCCCGGGAGGTGCGTACACAAACGGCCGCCCGTAGCTTACACCAGACGGGCGGCGCCCCGGTGCGGCACCGCCCGCCCGCGCCGCCCGGCGCGCCGGGGTCAGCTCGTCATCGAGCGGGCGGCGTCGTAGACGTCCAGCGCCGCCAGGCACAGCGGCGTCAGCGAGAGCAGGACCAGGCCGTCGAAGAGGTCCAGCGCGCGGCCCCAGAAGGGGGTCAGGCCCGCGCGGGGCACGATCAGCCCGATCGCGGTGAGCAGCGCGGCGCCCAGGGCCAGGGCCGCGGCCAGCCACAGGGTGCGCAGCCCGCCGCCGTCCTCGGTGGCCGGGGTGTGCAGGGCCAAGGCGAGGGTGAGCAGCACGAGGGCGGCGACGCCGGCGGCCAGCGCGCAGGTGATCTGCGAGGTGTAGCGGAACAGCCGGGCGCGCAGCAGCAGGGCGAGGCCGGTGGCGAGCGCGAGGACCTGCGCCCACGCGTTGGCGGAGAAGCCCAGCACGGCCGCGGCGCCCACGACGACGACGGAGCAGCCGCCGACCAGGCCCAGCAGCATCGCGTGCCCGCGCCGGACCTGTCCGGCGATGCGCTCGGGGTCGACCGGGCCGGGGTCGGCGGGCGCGAAGGGATCGTCGGCGGCCACCCCGGCCACGTCCTGCCCGGGCCGGGGCGGCGCGTAGCCGATGGGCAGCCGGGCGAAGCGGGCGGACAGGCCGGGCAGGAAGGCGACGACGCCGATCGCGACCGGCGCGCACACCGCGGCGCCGGCCAGCGGCCCGGCGTCCAGCAGGATCATGCCGAAGACGGCCAGGGTGCCGATGCCGGCCGCGAAGGCGGCGGCGACGAAGGGCGCGTCCCCGCCGGGGATCACCGCGACCAGCACCGCGGCCGCCAGCAGCACCGCCACGCAGCCCAGCAGGAACTGCAGCCGCCCAACGCCGTGCCCGTCCTGGAGCGGCAGCACGCCGGACCCGGCGATCATGGCGTGCGGCAGGGCGGCCAGGCCCAGCGCCGTCCCGGTGCCCCGGTCGTCGTAGACCCGGGTGCGGACGGCGGCCAGGGCGAGCAGCAGCACGGCGGTCAACCCGGCGACGATCCCGGCGAGGCTGTGCATGTCGTGGCCGACCGGGTCGGCGAACCACAGGACGCCCGCCATGAGCGTCAGCAGCACCACGCCACCGGTGAGCCCGGCGGCCCGCATCAGCCGGTCGTTCCACAGGGTGCGGTCCCGGACGACGGCCGTCGCCACCGCGTCGGAGACGTCGTCGAAGACCGCGGGCGGCAGCGACTCGGCGAACGGACGCAGGCTCAGCACCTCGCCGTCCAGCACCCGTTGGGCGAGCAGGGACCGGGCGCCGTCCAGCACCGTCCCGTCGCGGCGTACGAGGTGGTAGCCCACGGGCGCGCCCTCGGCCGGCGTCTGCGCGGACAGGCGCAGGATCTCCGGGTAGAGGTCGGCCACGGCGAGGTCCTCGGGCAGCGCGACGTCGATCCGGCTGTCGGGGCCGACGATGGTCACCCGGCAGAAGCCGGTGGCGGTCGCGGTCGGCGCGAGGGCCGTCGCGCCTGCTGACGTACTCACCCGGAAGCCCCCTCACGTATCACTGTGCGCACGCGGCGGGACACACCCTATCCGGGCCCGCGGCACGGGCCTGCACGTAGGATCACCCTCGCGCGGAGGGGAGCCGGCGCCACGGGGAGCGACGGCCGCCTGAGTGGCCCTCCAACCCGTCGTGAGGATTGGTACGCCCGTGAGCCAGATCGTTCTCAAGCGCCCGCCGCGGGTCCTGCCGCCGGAAGTGCCCGGTGCGGAACTGCGTCTGGAGCCGCCGCCGGAACTGCCGCGCGGGCAGCAGGAGGGCGTGCTGATGCAGATCGTGCCCATGCTGGGCATGGGCGGCTCGGTGGTCTTCTTCTTCATGTCGCCCAACCCGTTCATGCGCGTCATGGGTGCGGTGATGGCCGTCTCGACGGTCGCCATGGTCGTCTTCACCATCGTGCGCTTCCGCCGGGGCACCCAGGGCCAGATGGCGCAGACGCGCCGCGACTACCTCAAGTACCTGGCGCAGACCCGGCGGACCGTGCGCAAGACGGCCGCCCGGCAGCGCGACGCCCAGTTCTACCTGCACCCGGCGCCCGAGCAACTGTGGTCGCTGGTCGCCGAGGGCAGCCGGGTGTGGGAGCGCCGCGCCGGGGACGAGGACTTCGGCCAGGTCCGCGTCGGCCTGGGCGAACAGCAGCTCGCCGCGCCCCTGGTGGCCCCCGACACCGCCCCGGTGGAGGAGCTGGAGCCGCTGACCGCCGGCGCCATGCAGCGCTTCATCGACACCCACGGCACGCTCGACGGGCTGCCGATGGCCGTCTCGCTGCGCGCCTTCTACCACCTGACGGTCTCCGGGCACGCCGAGTCGGCGTACGGGGCCGCCCGGGCCATGCTCGCCCAGCTCACCTGCCTGCACGCCCCCGACGACCTGGTGGTGGCGGTGGCCGCGGGCGACCCGGAGGCCGCCGCGCGCTGGGAGTGGGCCAAGTGGCTGCCGCACGCCCAGCACACCGAGGAGGACGGGGCGGGCAGCCGCCGCCTGATCGGCGCCGACCTGGGGGAGCTGGAGGAGCTGCTCCGGCCCCGGCTGGAGGGCCGCACCCGCTTCCACCCGCAGGCCCAGCCGCTGCTGGACCAGCCGCACGTGGTGCTGGTGCTGGACGGCTCCGTGGTGCCGCCGACGTCGGCGTTCGCCTCGGCCGAGGGCATGCAGGGCGTGACCGTCATCGAGGTGGTGGGCGGCGAGCTGCGCGAGCCGCGCGGCGGGCTGTCGGTGGTGGTCAGGCCCGGCGAGCTGCGGCTGGAGTCGGGGCGCGGCGCCGTCTACGAGGGCCGGCCCGACGCCCTCGCGCTGCCGGCCGCCGAGGCGCTGGCCCGGCAGCTCGCCCCGCTGCGCCTGACCGGCGGCGGCGAGGAGGACGAGCCGCTGCTGGCCAACCTGGAGTTCACCGACCTGCTCGCCCTCGGCGACGCCGCCTCCGTCGACGTGGGCAGGACCTGGCGCCCGCGCGCCCGGGGCGAACGCCTGCGCGTGCCCATCGGCGTCGGCGTGGACGGGCAGCCGGTCATGCTGGACCTCAAGGAGTCCGCGCAGGACGGCATGGGGCCGCACGGGCTGTGCGTGGGCGCCACCGGCTCCGGCAAGTCCGAGCTGCTGCGCACGCTGGTCCTCGGGCTCGCGGTGACGCACTCCTCACAGACGCTGAACTTCGTCCTCGCCGACTTCAAGGGCGGTGCGACGTTCGCCGGCATGTCGCAGATGCCGCACGTCGCCGCCGTCATCACCAACCTGGCCGACGACCTCACCCTCGTCGACCGCATGGGCGACTCCATCCGCGGCGAGCTCAACCGCCGCCAGGAGATGCTGCGCGACGCGGGCAACTACGCCAACATCCACGACTACGAGAAGGCCCGGGCCGCCGGCGCCCCGCTGGACCCGATCGCCTCGCTGGTCATCGTCATCGACGAGTTCAGCGAGCTGCTCACGGCCAAGCCCGACTTCATCGACATGTTCATCCAGATCGGCCGCATCGGCCGCTCGCTGGGCGTACACCTGCTGCTGGCCTCGCAGCGGCTGGAGGAGGGCCGGCTGCGCGGCCTGGAGACCTACCTGTCGTACCGCATCGGCCTGCGGACGTTCTCCGCCGCCGAGTCCCGGACGGCGATCGGCGTGCCCGACGCCTACCACCTGCCCTCCGTGCCCGGTTCCGGCTACCTGAAGTTCGGCACCGACGAGATGACCCGGTTCAAGGCCGCCTACGTCTCCGGCGTCTACCGCTCCGGGGGCCCGGCGCGGGCCACCCCCGCCGGGGCGCGGACCGTCGAGCGGCGTCCGGCCCTGTTCACCGCCGCCCGGGTGCCCGTCCACTACGCCACGCCCCGGCCGGCGGAGCCCACCGTCCCCGCCCAGGCCACCCCGGGAGAGGACGACGCGCTCGCCGACACGGTGCTGGACGTCATCGTGCGCCGCCTCGAAGGCCAGGGCCCGCCCGCCCACCAGGTGTGGCTGCCGCCCCTGGACGTGGCCTCGCCGCTGGACGAGCTGCTGCCCGGCCTGACCACGGTGGAGCACCGCGGGCTGACCGTCCCCGACACCGCGCGGACCGGACGCCTGGTGGTGCCGCTCGGCCTCGTCGACAAGCCGTTCGAGCAGCGCCGCGAGGTGCTCCACAGCGACTTCTCCGGCGCCGCCGGGCACATGCTGGTCGTCGGCGGGCCGCAGTCGGGCAAGTCCACGCTGCTGCGCACGCTGATCTCCGCCTTCGCCCTCACCCACACCCCGGCCGAGGTCCAGTTCTACGGGCTGGACTTCGGTGGCGGCGGGATGACGGCCGTCGCCGGACTGCCGCACGTGGGCGGCATCGCCTCCCGGCTGGACCCGGAGCGGGTGCGCCGCACGGTCGCGGAGGTCGCCGGCGTCCTCGTCCGCCGCGAGGAGTACTTCCGCACCCACTCCGTCGACTCCGTCGCCACCTACCGGCGGCGGCGCGCCCGGGGCGAGATCACCGACCAGCCGTTCGGTGACGTGTTCCTGGTGATCGACGGCTGGGGCGCGTTCAAGCAGGAGTACGACATGCTCACCGACGTCGTCACCGACATCGCGGGCCGGGGCCTGGCCTACGGCGTCCACGTCGTCGTCGCGGCCTCGCGCAGCATGGAGCTGCGACCGGCGCTCAAGGACCAGCTCATGAACCGGCTGGAGTTGCGGCTGGGCGACACCATGGACTCCGAGTTCGACCGCAAGGTCGCCGCCAACGTGCCCCCCGGCGTGCCGGGACGCGGGCAGACGCCGCAGAAGCTGCACTTCATGGCCGCGCTGCCGCGCATCGACGGCGACCACGACCCCGACCGGCTCCCGGAGGCCACCGAGGAGCTGGTGGCCCGCGTCGGCGCGGCCTGGCCGCACGCCACCGCTCCCGCCGTGCGGCTGCTCCCGCGCGAGTTCCCCGCCCACCAGCTCCCGAGGGGCGACGCGCACCCCGAGCGCGGCATCGCCTTCGGGCTGGACGAGACCAACCTGGAACCCGTCTACGTCGACTTCGAGACCGACCCGTTCTTCCTCGTCTTCGGCGAGAGCGAGTCCGGCAAGACGGCGCTCGTGCGGCTGCTCGCGCGGCAGATCACCGAGCGCTACACGCCCGACGAGGCGCGCATCGTCGTCGCCGACTACCGGCGCGCGCTGCTGGGCGACGTCCCGGACTCGCACCTCATCGTCTACGCCGCGATGTCCAACGCCATGGACACCCACATGGCCGCGCTCGCCGACCTGATGGAGAAGCGCACCCCGCCCGACGACGTCACGCCACAGCAACTGCGCGACCGCAGTTGGTGGTCGGGGCCGCGCATCTTCATCATCGTCGACGACTACGAGCTGGTCGCCACCTCCAGCGGCAACCCGCTGGCCGCCCTCACCGAGCACCTGCCGTTCGCGCGCGACATCGGCGTGCGCTTCATCATCGCCCGCAACGCCTCGGGGGCCTCGCGCTCCTTCTTCGAGCCGTTCATGCAGCGCGTCAAGGAGCTGGGCGCGCAGGGCGTCGTCCTCGCCGGGGACCCGATGGAGGGCGACCTCATCGGCAACGTGCGCGCCCGGCCGATGCCCCCCGGGCGCGGTACCTTCGCCTCCCGCAAGCGCGGCGCCCCGCTCGTCCAGATCGGCTGGCTGCCACCGCAGTGACCCGGGCACGGGGCGGCGCGGCGCCGGGGGGCCGACGGGGGCCGTGGGCGCAGCCGACGAGGTTGGGCCGGGCCGCCGACCCGGTGCGGTGTCCGGCCGCCGGCCCGGTGATCGGCCCGGTGCTCGGCGGTGCCCGGCCCGCCGGAGCCTGGCCACGGGCCCGGGGCGGGGTCGGCGCCGGAGGCAGGTCACCGACTCGGTGCGGTGTGCCGCCGGGTGCCGCCGGCCCGCCTCCCGTGCGGGGCCACAGGCATCGACCCGGGCCGGGACCGAGGGCGGAGTCCGGAACCCGCGCGTCGCCGGTCCCGGTAGCGCCGGCCCCACCGCCCGACGCGAGGCCGCGAGCGCGCCCCCGGGCCCGGGGCCCGACGCCCGGACGCGGACCCGACGCGGCGCGGTGCCGGGCCGGGGCCCCGGCCCAGCCGCCCGGTACGGGGACACGGGCGCCGGCCCGGCAAGCGGAAAGGGTGGGCGTCCCCTCCGTGTGGACGCCCACCCTCTGCGGTGGTGAGTGAGCCGGGGGCTCAGATCTGGAACTGCTGGGCCGCCTTGACGTCGGTGCCCTGGTAGCCCGCCGTGGCGCCGTCCAGCGCGTTGGCGATGTCGTTCAGCGTGGAGGTCAGCCCGGTGACCTCCGACTCCCAGCCGCGCTGCTTGATGTGGAAGGCCTCCTTGGCCTCACCCTCCCACTGGGCGACGACGTCCATCACCCGGCTGTGCAGCGAGTCGAGCTGGGTCTTGATGTCGTTGGCGGCGGTGCGGATGTCGCCGGCCGCCGTGGTGACGGTCTCGTAGGTAACGTCGATGTTGGTCATGTGATCCCCCTGCTACTTGACCGTCGGAGCGGCGTCGATGAAGTCGCTGATCGGGCTGGACCCGTGGATCTTCTTGAAGTTCTCCATCTGGTCCACCTCGTTGGCGGTGAAGCCGTCCTTGCTCATCTGCAGCGCCTCCTCCATAAAGCGGAGCTTGTCGTTGAGCTTGCGGGCGTACTCGTTGGCCGTCCGCTGCAGGTGGTTGTACGCACCGGCGGCCGAGCCCTTCCACCCGGTCTCGATGGCGTCCACCGCGCCGTTCATCTGCCCGATCCGGCGCTTCAGGGTGTCCTGCATGTCCGAGCAGTCGGTGATGAGTTGGGCGAGTTTGGCTTCTTCTGACTTAAAGCCCTGTCCAGCCATTGCGCTCCTCCTTCAGAGCTCACGGATGTTCCTGGGGGACGCTGTCAGGTCGCGTCCCGGTTCTCAACTGCGGCGTCGCACCGCGAAGGTGACGCCACCGGCGACGACGACGGCCAGGGCCACCCCCGCGCCGACGAGGAGCCCGACGGGCACCCCGCCCTCTCCCCCGGGGTCCGCCACGGTCACCGTGTCGGCCGCGTCACCGTCCTCATCCGACGGCCCCCCGGCCTCTCCCGTGCCGCCCGACTCGCCCGGCTCCCCCGGCGCCGCCGACTCCGCGGGCTTCAGGAGCGGGTGCTGGTCCGGGTCCCCCGGGTTGCCCTTGCCTTCGAGCAGCACCGCGCGCGGCCGGATCGCTCCGTGCCCGACCCGGGTGCTGACCTCACCGTCAACCGGCTTACCAGCGGTCTCCAGCATCACCCGCAACACCTGGTTGGCCGTCCACTCCGGATGCTCGGCCCAGATCAACGCCGCCGCAGCAGAAGCGATCGCGGAGGCGTCACTGGTGCCAGAAAGGGTGCAGTAATCTGTGAAGGTTTCATCACACCAGCCAGGGATATCCGTCCCCGGAGCCGCCATGTCGACTTTCCCCGACCCGGAGAAATTCGGGGCTTCGTTCTCTCGGTTCAACGCCGCCACTGAGACGACTTCCGGGAACGCGGCCGGAAATCCTACACCTTCGCGCTCTTCTCCATGGTTGCCGGAACCGGCGAACATCAACTTCCCTTTACCCGCAGCGTAGGTCACGGCTTCTGCTACCGATTCAGCCCCGGGGGCACCAAAGGACATATTGATGATATCTGCTTCGCTATCAGCAGCCGCCCTGATGGCATCTGCGGTCTCATTATAAATAATGTCGTTCCCCAGATCCATCCGAATGGGGAGAATCTTGACCGCAGGAGCGAGTCCCTTAATGGTGCCGTCCTTACCCGAACCGGCGATAAGTTCGGCCATTGAGGTGCCGTGGCCTCGGTAGTCGTCGTGCGGGCCACCGGGAAGGCCAGATGCGTCCGTTCCGGGGAGCACACGGCCTTCCAACGATGTCGTCGACGGGTTGACGCCCGTGTCGATGACAGCGACGGTAATACCCTCACCCGTGCTGACGTCCCACATCTCTTCGGCCATCATCGGCTCCAGATACCACTGGGGAGACGGCAGTTCAGCCGCAACGGCAGAGGGAGCGAGCCCGGTCAGGCATACACACCATGCCCCCAAAGCCGCGACCAGGGCATAGAACCGACTACGTGCACGACCAACGCCGCCTTCCGTCCCCGACGTGCACCATGTTGAAGTCATTGCCAACCCATCTCGGCTAATCAATTACCTGCGGAACAACGTCACGACGTGGCGTCCATGTGGCTTCGTCTTCGGAAAGATAATCAGGTCGCTGTGCAGCAGGCCGATCACGTTCACGACGCGGCTGCGTCGCGTTCGCAGCACCAAGCGGGGCCGTACCGCCTGCGGCCGTGGCCCCCCTTACCAGCCCTGTGCCCCCCGGCGTGAAGTCCGTAGTGCGGCGTGCGGGAACCTGCGTCCCTGGGCGCGGGTTCCCGAATACCCCGCCTCGCTCGGAGGCCAGCCTCCGGTCAGCAGCCGGGCCTCCAGCGGCGTTGCCGGGCGTTCCGGGGGCCGCCGGAGATCCGCCAAGCGGAGGCCGCCCGACGGGGGCGTGCTCGCCACCCACGACCAGGCCGTGGGGAGCACGCGGGGCACCGAGGCCAGTCGTCGGCCCTTGTCGCTGTGGCACTCCCCCGACGATGCCTTCCGGCCGACCGGCGCCCGGCGCGGTGGGAAGGAACGGTCGCCCCACGGGCCCCTGCCCCCTCCCGGCAGTCGGGGAAGGACTTCCGCCCGGTGCAGACGGCGTCGGCGGGTTCGTGGTGGAAGCCCGCCCGCCTGAGCGCTTAGGGCCCTGGCCGGGGGAACGGTTGGGCGTTGCCGTGCTCCGTGATTGCCGCGGCTCCCTGCTGGGGGTGAACGTTGACGGCGGAGGAGCCGAAGGAACGCTCGGGCCCGTCTGCGGAGTCTGCGGGTTGGGAGCCGGAGAGGGGGCACGCACCGCAGGGTCAGCCGCCGCAGGCGCAACGGAGACACCGTTGATGTCCGTGCCCACGGGGCCCGTCCCCTGGGGGACGGTTGGACTGACCGACATGACATACGGCTGGTCGACAGCGGACGGACCGGAGGCGGCAGTCGGGACGCCGCCCGCCACCTCGCTCGCGGCGAACGCCGTCCGAGGGTCGGAGCCCGTACGGCCGGTGGTCCCCGAGCCGTCACCCGCAGGCTCGGGAGGCAGCGGGGTGAACGGCACGCCGATGTTGGGCATGGGGCCGAAGGTGGGCTCGTCCTGGGAGGCCATCAGGTCGCGGGTCACTTTGTAGTACGAGCTGAGGCGGTTCATCTGGTTGATGGCCTCTTGGCGGTCCTTCTCCTTCTTCTGCGCCGCCGTCCACCGCTCGTTGCCCTCCACCCGGGCGGGGGCGGGGACTTCGTCGAGGGGCAGGCCGGGGCCCGCGTCCGGGTCGCGGGGAGGCATGCTGCTCTTGACGGAGGCCAGACCCTCGGCGGCGACCTGGAGCTGGGTGCCGGCGTAGTCGGTGTACGTGCCGAGCTTGGAGGTGTTCTTGCCGAGGTTCAGGGCCCAGTCCTTGAACGCCTCGGCCGCCCGGCCCTCCCACTCGACGTCGCGCGAGTACTTGGTGATCTCGTCGCCGATGTCGCTGATCGCGTCGGCCGCGTCCTTCAGCGCGTCGCCGACGGCCTGGAGGTCGCTGGGCCGGGCGCTGTCGATCATGTCGACCATGTCGTTGAGCCGGCGGTTCTCCCAGTCGGTCTGGCCGAGCGACGGCCCCCCGGGCACGAACGGAAGCGACTGGATGACCCTCCGCGCCTCGATGTAGTTGCTCAGGCCGGCGACGATCTCCTCGTCCGTGTACTCCTCGCTCATCGGGTCCCCTCCCCCTGCTTCGCTACAGGCCCTCGGTCTGGGCGGCGTCGGACGTGGCCTCCTCGCGGCGCCCTGCCCGCTGGGCCTCCTCGTGGTGCAGCGTGGTGCTGTTCTGGATCTGCCAGAAGCGGCGCTTGAGGTCGTCCTCGAGGTTGTCGAAGCCGATGTCCGCCCCCAGCACGGCGATGCCCATGGCCTCGATCTGCTCACCGAACGTCTTGGAGAGGTTGGTGAGGTGGTCGTGGACCCTCTCGTACTGCAGGGCCAGGTCGTCCGCCTCGGCGAAGCCCGTCCCGTAGGAGGACTTGGGCACGTTGCGCGTGCGGAGGCGGCTGTTGGCCGCCTCCGACGTGGACAGGCGCGCGAGGATGTCGTCGACGCGCTTCTTGAAGTCCGTCAGCGTCTCCGCCGCACGCTTGAAGTCGCTCTTGGTCCCCGTCGGCACGGGGCCCCCACCGCCGTGACCGGCGTCGAGCATTGCAGTTTCCCCCCTGCGATTCCCCGTTCACGTGATGTGGTCACTCTATCCAGCCGTACGGGCACCGCCAACCGGAGGGCGACCCGTCGACGAGGACGCCGTGGACGGTGGAGCGGTTCCGGCTCAGCGGTCGAGGTCGAACTCGCCGTCGCGGGCGCCGAGGACGAAGGCGTGCCACTCGGCGGCCGTGTAGCGCAGGACGGTGTCGGGGTCGGCGGAGTTGCGCATGGCGACGCCGCCGCCGGGCAGGTGGGCGATCTCCACCCGCTCCTCCTCGGGGCTGTCCGGCGCGCTGAGCCACTCGACATCGGAGATGTCGAGGGCGTAGAGCTCTTCCTTCTCGCGTTCGGTGGCCATGCGGGGTGTTCCCTTCGGGTTCTTCGGTGGTCTGCGGCCCGGTGTGCGGGCGGGCCGCCTCGGTGCGCGGGCCCGGTGCGGCGGGCCGCCTCGGACCGACGCGGCTTCTGCGCGCCTTCCGGTGCGTGCCGCCCGCGCACCGGCGCACCGTTCGCACTGCGCGCGCGGCCGCGCCGCACCCGCGCGCCACGCGCGGGTGCGCGTGCGCGGGCTCAGCCTACGGCGTGCCGGGGGACGCGGTGGCGGGTTGTTCCCGATCGGGTGAGGCCGTCGCGGGCGTCCGGCGGCGGCGGTCGCGCAGGACGACGCTCGTCCCGGCGACGATGCTGACCAGCACGGCGCCGGTGAGGAAGACGAACGTGCCCAGCCGCTCGTTGCGCTCGGCGTAGGACTCGCCCAGCCGCAGCGGCGCCGGTTCGGGCACGGGCGCCCGCGCCACGCCCTCCTGCGCGACCGGCTCGTCGATGGGCTGGTCGTCCTGGGTGAGCGCCCGCACCGGGTCGACGACGCCCCAGCCCACGTGGCGGTCCTTGCCGCTGACGGCGCGCTCGGCGGTCTGCTGGAGCTGGGCGACGATCTGGTGCGGCTCCCACTCGGGGTGTTCGGCGCGCAGCAGGGCCGCGACGCCGGCCACGAAGGGCGCGGCGAAGCTCGTGCCGTTGTCGGCGCAGTGGCCGCCGCCGGGGACGGTGGAGACGATGTCGACGCCCGGGGCGGCGATGCCGACGAACTCGCCCCGCTGGGAGAACAGGGCGCGCTCGTTGTTGCGGTCGGACGCGGCCACGGCCAGGACGCCCGGGAAGGAGGCCGGGTAGGTGTCCTTGAGCTTGCCGTCGGCGCCGTCGTTGCCCGCGGAGGCGATGACGACGACGCCCTGGGCGAGCGCCCGCTCGACGGCGTCCTGCAGCGGGTGGCCTTCCTCCAGCGGGGTGGTGGTGTCCTGGGAGATGTTGATGATGTCGGCCTTCTCGTCCAGCGCGTGGCGGATCGCCCGGGCCAAAGTGGTGGTGTTGCCCGACCCCTGGTCGTCGTTCTGCCGGATGGGGATGACGGTGGCCTCCGGCGCGATGCCGACGAACCCGGTGTCCGGCGCGGGGCGGGCGGCGATGATGCCGGCGACCTTGGTGCCGTGGCCCACCAGGTCGGCGGTGGGGCCGGTGGGGGCGCCCTCGCGCCGCTTGTCCTCGGGGATGAGGTCGGCTCCGCTGCCGACGTCGACGGCGTCCTTCAGCTGGGGGTGGTCGGCGTCGACGCCGGTGTCGATGACGGCGACGCGCACCCCCGCGCCCTTGGTCCGCTCCCACAACTGGTCCAGTTGCACGCGCTGGAGGGCCCACGGGCGTCCCTCGTAGGGGTCGGCGGGGTACTCGCACCGGACGCCGGCGCTCGGTGCGAGCACAGCGGCCGGCGCGGCGCCCGACGCCGCGGCGGGGGGCGCGAGCAGCGCCACGGCGGTCGCGGCGGCGGCCAGGAGCTGTGCCGGACGCCTCATCACGCCCCCTGCGGCTGCTTGGCGCCGGTGGTGTCCAGGCGCGGCCCGGTGGGCAGGAACTGCGCCCAGTCGGCCGGGACGGGCACGGGAGCGACGTCCTGGTAGCCCAGGCGGATCTGCGCCCGGTTCACCTCGTCGCCGCCCGGCTCCCGGCCGTCCCCTTCCGGCCGCTGTTCGGCGCTGCTGTCGGAGTTGGACTGCACCGCGTACCGCAGGCCGGTGTCGGTGACCAGGAACGTGCCGCCGGTCCCGGTGTCGCTGCCCTGGTACTGGCGGAACAGCAGCCCGGACCCGGGGGTGACGTAGGCGCTGGTGGAGCCGTCGGACACGGGCACCGGGTAGGCGTTCGAGGACCAGGTGGACAGGGTGACGGAGCCGTCGTCGTCCACGGCGCGCAGGACGCTGCACACGGTGTCGCCGCCGCCGGTGTTGACCTGCCGTGCGCGCGGCTCCGGCCAGTCGTGCCCGGCGGTGGGGCCCGCCGACTTCGGCGCGGCGGTGAAGGACTGGGCGGCGACGTCGAGGGCCTTGCCGTGCTGGCCGAGGTCGAGGGAGCCGGGACGGTCCAGCAGCAGGCGCGCGGTGAAGTCGGTGACGGGCACCACCTGGCCCGCCAGGACCACGTAGTGCTGCGGTCCGGAGCCGGTGGGGGCGCGCAGCACCATGCCGACCCGGTCGGCGTCGTCCGGCAGGCCGGAGACGCCGGCCGGGGCGCCGACGGTGCCGGGGAGGTCGGGGAAGGCGATGGGCGTGCCGTCGCGGAACGTGCCGAGCCACGCGTCGCTGACCCGCTGCGGGCGGCCGTCGCCGACCAGCGAGCGCAGCAGCAGTTCACGCTCGCGCGTGCGGATCTCGTACTTGGTGCCGCGGCCGTCGACGAGGTACAGCGTCTCGCTGGCGGTGCTCTGGACGTACATGACCTCACCGCCGGTGAGGCGGTCCTCGCCGTCGACCTGCCGGGCGTCGCGCTCGGCGAGGACGAAGGTGGCCTGCTGCACGGACCGGGCGGCGGCGCCGGGCCGCTCGCACACCGCCCAGCGCTTGGCCTGCCCGGCCTCCGGGGGCGAGGGCAGCCGGTCGGGCGCGTAGGGGATGCCGAGGGTGGGTCCGATGGGCACCTTGCCGCTGTCCAGGACCGCTTCGTCCACCTTGACGATCTCGGCGTTCTCGCCGTCCAGCAGCAGCTTGGCGGAGGCGAAGTTGAGCACGGGGTGGAGCTGCTTGCGGCCGTCCGTCTTCAGCACCACGTACCGGGTGGTGGACTCGCTGCCGATGATGACGTGCTTGCCGGGCTCGTCCCAGCCCTGGGGCACCTTGGGCTTGAACATGCCCCAGGCGCCGAATCCGGCGAGGATGACGGCGGCGGTGATCAGGCCGGGCAGGAAGGCGCGCAGCGGCCGGGGGGCGCCTTCCTCGGTGCCGGTCGGGGAGGGCTGGAGGAACGAGGCGACGGTGCGTCTCTTCGCGAATGTGTAGGCGTTGAGCTCGTCCCGCCTGGATGCCATGTGCGCGTGCTCCTCCCCGCCGGCCATCTCCCCGCGGTCGGCGCCCTCAGGCTATGCCCTTGCGGGGCGCCGTCTGGTCGGTCGGCCTCTACTATGCCTGCCGTGGGCGGGCCCTCGTGCTCCGGTAGGGTGAGGCCCCGACCAGACCGCCCCCACTGTGCGGGCGAAGACGGACACAAGGGGGCGTAGAGGGATGGGGCGGACCGCCACCCGGGCCCGGAAGAGCGTGGGGAGCGGTGCGCCGGACCGGCGGAGGGCCTCCGGTCCCGGCCGCGCGGGGGCGCCCCCGCGGGCGTCGCGCGGCCGGCGGGCTGCGGGCCCCGCGGTGCTGGCCAGGGAGCCCGGTGCCGGGCGGTACGGGCCGGTGCGCCTCCACCAACTGGTGCTGCTCCAGGTCGCCGCGGGGGTGGCGCTGGCCGCCTGGGCGGTCGACGGGACACTGCTCCTACCCGCGGCCGGACTGGCCGCCGTCCTGCTCGTACCGGCGGCGGTGCGCTGGCGGGGGAAGTCGCTGCCGGAGCGGGTGGCCGACGCGCTCGCGCTGCGCCGGCGCCGGGGGAACGCCGCGGTGGCGCCGGAGCGAGGGGTGCCGGCCGGGCTCGCCCCGGTGGTCGAGTGCGCGCCGGGGCTGCGGAGTTCGGCGTACGCGCACCGGGACGGCCGGGTCGTCGGCCTGGTGGGCGACGAGACGTTCCTGACCGCGGTGGTGCGCGTCGAGCAGCGGGACGCGGCGCTGCGCGGTCGGCGCGGTGACCGCCCGCTCCCGCTGGGCCCGGTGTACGACGCGCTGGAGGTGGACGGCGTCCGGCTGGAGTCCGCGCAGGTGGTGCAGCACACGCAGCCCGCACCGGCGCCGACGCTGCCGCCGCGGGCGGTGGCGGCCCTGAGCTACGCCCCGCTGCAGCGCGAGGCCGGCACCCCGGCGGCTCGGCTGACCTGGGTGGCGCTCAAGCTCGACCCGGAGCTGTGCCGGGAGGCGGTGGACGCGCGGGGCGGGGGGCTGGCGGGAGCGCAGCGCTCGCTGGTGCGCGCGGCCGACCACCTGGCGAGCCGGCTGACCGGCGCGGGCTTTCGCGCGTCGGTGCTGTCGGAGGACGAACTGGTCGCCGCGCTGGCGACGTCGGCGGTGGCGGACCCGCTGGTGACGGCGCAGGCGGGCCAGCCGGACGCGACCCCGGTGCGGCGCACGGCGGAGTCGGCGCGCGCGTGGCGGTGCGACGGCCGGTGGCACACGGTGTACGGGGTCGGACACTGGCCCCGGCTGGGCGCGGGCGGCAGCCCGTTGCCGGACGTGGCGGCGGCGCTGTCCGGGGTGCCCGCGCTGGCGAGCACGGTCAGCCTGACGCTGGCCCGCGGCCCGCGGGAGTCGGTGGCGGTGAGCGCCCAGGTGCGCATCACCGGCCGGAGCGCGGAGGAACTCGCGGAGCTGCGCGGGCGGTTGGAGGAGGCCGCGCGCGGCGCGGGCGTGGGCCTGACGCGGCTGGACCGCGAACAGGTGCCCGGTGTGCTGGCCTCGCTGCCGCTGGGAGGCGTGCGATGACGGCCAGGCTGCGCGGCCCCCGGACGCCGCGGCACCTCCTGCCGGTGGACCAACTCGACGCGCTGGCCCTTCCGCTGGGCGACGACGGCGTGGTCGCCGGGGTGGACGCGCAGGGCGGCACCGCGGTGCTCGGCTTCCACCACCCGCGTCCCTACGACGTCGTGCTGATCGGCGGCCTGTGGACGGCGCAGGTGCTGGCGCTGCGGCTGGCCGCGACGGGCGCGCGGATCGCGGTGGAGACGGGCCGGCCCCAGGTGTGGACCACGCTGCTGCACGCCGTGGGCGGCGAGGCGGGGGTGGGCGGCGCCATGTCCGTGCACGAGGTGGGCCGGGTGCCTCCGCAGGGCGCGACGGTGGGCAGCCCGGTCGTCGTCGTGCGCGACTGCGGCATGAAGCCGCCGCGCGGGCGGGTGAGTTCGGGCCCGTGGCAGTCGGTGCTGACGCTGCTGCCGTACCTGAGCCCGGTGGCGCCGCGGCTGCTGCGCGGCGCGGCGCTCGCGGGCGTCCAGCGGGTGTCGCCGCAGGAGGCGCGGCACCTGGGGCGCCTCCTGGCGCTGTCGCCCCAGGAGGTGGGCGCGCTGCCCGCGCTGGGCGACGGGGTGACGCTGTGGTGCGCGCCGAAGGACCGCCAGTTCGCGATGATCCAGCCGACGGACGCCGAGACGGGCCTGCTCGGGGTCGCCCGCCGGCTGGACTGAGCCGCGCCCGGGCGCCTACGGCCGCTGACCGGTCTCCTGCCGGAACTCCTCCAGCGGCATCGTCCGCGACTCCTCGGGCAGCGTGACGTCGGTGGGCTCGCCGAACTCCCCGAACGTCGTGGTCGACTCCTGGTCCCCGCGGGCCGCGTCCAGGCGCAGCAGGTACGGCGTGCCCGAGGCGGCGACGTAGTACGTGTCGGAGGACCCCTCGCCGGTGACCTCGATGGCGGTGGTCGGCGTGCCGTTCACCTCGGTGTCCTTCTCCGGCGCCAGCCGCCCGGTGTCGGCGATGGTGAACAGGGCGGAGCACTCCTGGCCGGTGTCGGCGTAGACGAAGACGTCGGCCAGTTCGTCGGGGACGTCGACGGCCTGCCCGGTCTGCTCCAGCGAGGCCGCCAGCAGCTCAGCGCTGAGGTAGTTGCGGCCGTCCTTGCAGTACATCTCCCCGGAGACCGCCCCCGAGGCGACGGTGCGCAGGCCCTTGTCGGGGTCGTAGGTGGTCTCCTGCGTGGCGTCGGCGAAGGCGGTGGTGGTCCCGGTCGAGTGAAAAGTCGTCTCCTCCATGGCCGCGTTGGCCTTCTCGATGAGCTCCCGCGTCTTCGGGTCGGCACCCTCGGAGCGCTCGGCGGTCCCCTCCGAGGTGCCACAGGCGCCGAGGGCGACGAGGAGGGCCACGGACAGGGCGGTGGCGGCCAGGGGGCGGACGGAAAGAGTCACGATGTGGTACTCCGGTGGGGTGCGGCGGTCGGGGTGCGTCCGGTCCAATATGCCCCGTCCAACGGGCCACGCGGCACCGGGGTAACGACGCGGCCCGGCCTGCCGCGGCACCGCGCGCGACGTTTAGGCTGGGGAGCCGCGCGGCCCGCGGGCCGCCGAGGCGCCCACGTCCGGGGGTACCGGGACGACCGGGGTGAGTGACCAGATCAGCAGGAGGCACTGTGAACAGCGACCGGGACGAGATCCACGGCGACGGGATCACCCCCGGCGAGGACCCTGAGTCGGAACTGGAGACGACGGGCGAGTTCACCATCGACTACACGCCTCCGGCGTGGTACACGCAGAACAGCGCAGCCGCGTCTCCCGCGTACGGGCAGGTGCCGCCGCCCCCGCCGGAGTACGGGACGCCCGCGCCCGGCACCCCCGGTTACGGCACCCCCGGTTACGGCACCCCCGGTTACGGCGCCCCCGGGCACGACACCCCCGGGCACGTCACGCCCGGGCACGCCGAGCCGGTGCCGCACACCCCGCCGCCTCCCCCGCACGCGCCCGCTCCGCCGCCGGTGCCGCCCACCGCGCCGGCGGCCCCGCCCGCGCCGCCCGCGGTTCCCGACGCGGCCGCGGGCGCCCAGGGCCGTCCCCCGCAGCCGCCCGAGGAGGAACTGAGCGGGCAGACGATGCGGATCTCCCCGGCGGCCCTGCGCCGGGAGTTCGCCGAGCGGGACGCGCAGAAGGCCCGCCGGGAGGCGGCCGACCGGGAGGCCGCACCGGCGTCCCCCGCTCCGGTCGCCCCCGCGTCCCCGGAGCCCGGGCCCGAGGACGGCACGCGGCGGGAGGGGACGTCCGAGGAGCCCGCCGAGGCCGGTCGGCCGGAGGAGTCCGCCGCCCCGGCCGAGGCCCCGACGACCGCACCCGCCACGCCGTCTGGGCCCGGGCCCGCCGCCGCAGCCGACGCGGGCCCGGCCCCCGAGACGGCCCCGGACGCCGGATCGGACGCCGGATCGGGCACCGACACGGACGCCGACACCGACGCGGCCGCGGACCCCGAGCCCGCTCCGGCCTCCACGGCCGGGACGCCCGTGGACACCGGACCTGCCGACGACGCACACGCGCCCGCGCCCACCGACGCCGCAGCCGCTGACGCCGCGCCCGCCAACGCCGCAGCCGCACCCGCGCCCACCGCCGACGCGCCCCCGGCCGCCGCGGAGTCAGCCCCCGGGGACGGGCCCGCGCCGGGCGCCGGCGGACCGCAGGACGCGCCGCCGTCCGGCATGGCGTGGGGCGGCCCTCCGGCCGCGGGGCCGAGCGGTGCCGCGCCACTGCCACCCCTGCCGCCGCAGTACCAGCGGGCCGCGCCCCCCGTGCCGCCGCCCGCTCCGGGGGCGCAGCCGCACCCAGCGCCCGGTGAGGGGTACGGCTACCCGCGTCCGGACGGCGGCATAGCACCGGAGCGGCGGGCACCGGCCGAGGGGTACGGCTTCCCGCACCCCGGCCCGCCCCCGCAGCCGCCCGCGGGCGGCCCCCAGGGGCAGCCGCCCGCCGGACACGGCTTCCCGCAGCCGCCCGCCACGCCCGGCCACGACGCGCAGGGGCCGCAGGGGCCGCAGCAGCCTCCCGGCTACGGCTTCCCGCAGCCCGGGCCGGGCGGACCGGCAGCGGCCCCGCAGGGGCAGCCGTGGGCCCCCGGCCCGCAACCGCAGCCCGGCGCCCAGCCGCCCGGCGAGCCGACGCACCACCCGGCGCCGCCCCCGCAGCACCAGGCCCCCCAGCCGTACCCGGCCCCGCACGCACCCCGGCCCGCGAGCCCGCACCAGGGCGCACAGCCGCCGCAGTCCCCGCACCCCGAGGCCCAGCCGGGTGCCGGGCAGCCGGACCCGCGGGCGGGCCACTCCTGGCCGGACCCGCGCCAGCCGCACGCCCAGCCGGGGTCGCTGGGGTACACCGCGTCGGTGGAGCTGAGCTCGGAGCGGCTGCTGAACCCCAAGCGCAAGCCGCGCCCGCAGAGCGGCAACCGGGCGTCCCGCTTCCGGCTCGGGGCGCGGAAGGAGGAGGCCGAGCGGCAGCGCAAGCTGGAGCTGATCCGCACCCCGGTGCTCTCCTGCTACCGGATCGCGGTGATCAGCCTCAAGGGCGGGGTCGGCAAGACGACGACCACCACGGCGCTGGGCGCGACGCTCGCCAGCGAGCGCCAGGACAAGGTGATCGCCATCGACGCCAACCCGGACGCGGGCACGCTCGGCCGCCGGGTGCGCCGCGAGACGGGCGCGACGATCCGCGACCTGGTCACCGCCATCCCGCACCTGCACAGCTACATGGACATCCGCCGGTTCACCTCGCAGGCACCCTCCGGTCTGGAGATCCTGGCGAACGACGTGGACCCGGCCGTCTCGACGACGTTCAACGACGAGGACTACCGGCGCGTCATCGACGTCCTGGGCAAGCAGTACCCGATCATCCTCACCGACTCCGGCACCGGCCTGCTGTACTCCGCGATGCGCGGCGTGCTGGACCTGGCCGACCAGCTCATCGTCATCTCCACGCCGTCGGTGGACGGGGCGAGCAGCGCGAGCACCACGCTGGACTGGCTGGCCGCGCACGGGTACGGGGAGCTGGTGCGGCGCAGCCTGACCGTCATCTCCGGGGTGCGGGAGACGGGCAAGATGATCCGGGTCGAGGACATCGTGTCGCACTTCAAGACGCGGTGCCGCGAGGTCGTCGTCGTGCCGTTCGACGAGCACCTGGCGGCCGGTGCGGAGCTGGACCTGGACCTGATGCGCCCGCGCACCCGCGAGGCGTACTTCAACCTCGCCGCGCTGATCGCCGAGGACATCACGCGCCACCAGCAGTCGCAGGGGCTGTGGACGCAGGACGGGACGGGGCAGCCGCCGCCGCAGGTCGCGCCCCCGATGCCGGGGCACGGTGGCCAGCCCGCGCAGCCCGGGGCCTGGGGCCCGCCCCCGCAGGGTCCCGGCCCGGCGGGCCCGCCCCCGCACCCGGGGCACGGCGGCCACCCCGCCCACGGCGCACAACCCGGGCCGTCCCACCCGGGGTACCCGGCGCCGGGCCAGGGCTGGCCGCAGCGGTAGCGCGCCGCACGGGCACACGCGTAGGGGGCACGACCGGTGTGGCCGTGCCCCCTACGCGTCCGCTCAGGCGCGCCTCACGCCTCCGGGGCGGTCAGCCGCCGCGACTGCTCGACGTCGCGGGCCATCTGGGCCAGGAAGGCGTCCAGACCGGGGAAGACCTCCTGGCCGCGCAGGTAGGCCAGGAAGTCGACGGCGACGTGGCGGCCGTACAGCTCCAGGTCCTCGCGGTCGAGGGCGTAGGCCTCCACGGTGCGGTCGACGCCGTGGAACTGCGGGTTGGTGCCCACCGAGATCGCCGCGGGCAGCGGCGCGCCGTCCACGACCAGCCAGCCCGCGTAGACGCCGTCGGCCGGGACGGCGGTGTAGGGCAGGGTCTCGACGTTGGCCGTGGGGTAGCCCAGCTCGCGGCCGCGCTGCGCTCCGCGGACGACGACGCCCTCCACGCGGTGCGGGCGCCCCAGCACCTCCGCGGCGCCCGCGACGTCCCCCTCGCCCACCAGGCGGCGGGCCAGGCTGGAGGAGAACGGCTCGCCGCCGCCCGCCTCCCCGCGCGCGGACAGGTCCACCACCCGCACGTCGTAGTCGTAGGTCTCCCCCAGCTCGGCCAGCAGCCGCACGTCCCCGGCCGCTCGGTGGCCGAAGCGGAAGTTGGGGCCCTCGACGACGGTGCGGGCGTGCAGCCGGTCGACGAGCACCTTGACGACGAACTCGGCCGGCGGGAGCTGGGAGAACTCGGTGGTGAACGGCAGCACGAGCACCGCGTCCACGCCGAGCGCGGCCATGAGCTCGGCCCTGCGGTGGTGCGGGGCGAGCATCGGCGGGTGGCTGCCGGGGCGGATCACCTCGCGCGGATGGGGGTCGAAGGTGACGACGACGGCCGGTACGCCCAGTTCCCGGGCGCGCTCCACGGTCTTGCCGATGATGAGCTGGTGTCCGCGGTGGACGCCGTCGTACGAGCCGATGGTGACGACGCTGCGCCCCCAGTCCTCGGGGATGTCCGCCAAGCCACGCCAGCGCTGCACTGTGCCCCGCTCCTCGCCGCATGCCGATGCTGCATGTGATGGGTCGATGTGGTTACCGTTCGGTCCAAGGGTGCCATGCGGCCGTACCGGCCCGCCGCCCGGGCACGGGCCGGGCGGCCCCGGCCGGCCGGGGCGCGGCGGTCGGCGAAGCCCCGGCGGCACGCGGTCAGGCGAAGACGGCCAGGCTCTTCGCCCGTCCCCCGCGCTCTTCGACGAGGGCCAGGAAGCGGTCGCCGGGGCCGAAGACGGCCACGGGGCCGGGCGGCAGCTCGGGCATGTCGAGCTGGACCCCGTTGCCGATGAGCCGGGCCTGCCGCTCGCCCACGTTCCAGCGCGGGAAGGCCCGGGTGACGGCCTCGCCGAGCGGGAGCACCTCCAGCGACTCCTGGAGCTGGTCCAGCGTGCGCGCGGCGCCGACGGCGTACGGCCCGACCCGGGTGCGGCGCAGCGCGGTCAGGTGGCCGCCGACGCCGAGGCCCGCGCCGATGTCGCGGGCGATGGCGCGTACGTAGGTGCCGGAGGAGCAGACCAGGGACACCAGCACGTCGAGCACCGGCGTGCCGTCGGCCGCCTGCTCGTGGCCGACGCTGTGGACGACGAAGGAGGAGATGGTCACCGAGCGGGCGGCCAGCTCCAC
The DNA here is from genome assembly GCF_026262575.1 of Streptomyces marinisediminis. Classification (GTDB taxonomy): domain Bacteria; phylum Actinomycetota; class Actinomycetes; order Streptomycetales; family Streptomycetaceae; genus Streptomyces; species Streptomyces marinisediminis. The sequence goes on along the minus strand of NZ_JAPKFL010000001.1, from coordinate 352,752 downwards.
CTCCTCGCCCTCGCGGACCCGGGCGTAGGAGCGCTTGCCGTCCACCTTCACGGCGCTGACCTTGGACGGCACCTGCTGGATGGTGCCGGTCTGCCCGGCCACGGCGGCGTCGATCGCCGCGCGGGTCAGGCCGTCGGCGGCGGTGGCTGCGGTGATCTCGCCCTCGGCGTCGTCGGTCACCGTGCTCTGGCCGAGCCGGATGGTGGCGACGTACTCCTTCTCGGTGAGCGCGAGGTGGCCGAGCAGGCGCGTGGCCTTGCCCAGACCGAGGACGAGGACGCCGGTGGCCATCGGGTCCAGCGTCCCGGCGTGGCCGACGCGGCGGGTGCGGGCGATGCCGCGCATCTTGGCGACGACGTCGTGGGAGGTGAAGCCGGCGGGCTTGTCGACGACGACGAGCCCGTCCGGTGGCGCGGGGCGCGCGCCACTGCTGGGCTGCTGCGGGGTGTCGGTCACGGTCAGGCGTCCTCGCCGTCGGTGGCCTCGTCGGCCTCGGCGGCCTCGGCGGGCTTGCGGTACGGGTCGGCGCCGGCCGCGTAGGAGGCCCCGGAGGCGTTGGCGCGCAGTTGGGCGTCGGACTCGCGGGCCCGGGCCAGGAGGTCGTCGATGGTGCGCGCGTTCTCCGGGAGCGCGTCGGGGACGAAGGTCAGGCTCGGGGTGAAGCGCACCCCGGTCTGCCGGCCGACCTCCGAGCGCAGGACGCCCTTGGCGGACTCCAGCGCCGCGGCGGAGGCGGTGCGGTCGTCGTCGTCCCCGTAGACGGTGTAGAAGACGGTGGCTTCCCGCAGGTCTCCGGTGACCCGGGTGTCGGTGATCGTGACATAGCCGAGCCGCGGGTCCTTGATCCGCCGCTGCAACGTCTCGGCGACGACGACCCGGATGCGGTCAGCCAGCTTGCGTGCCCGCGCGGTGTCGGTCATGTGATCACTCTTTCCGTTCCGGTCAGGGGTCGGGGTGGGGGCCGGTGGCGGGGGCCGCACCGCTGCGCGCGGGCCGCCGGAGCCGGGTCGGCTAGGCGTCGTCCTCGCCGTGGAACCGCCGCCGTACGGACAGCAGCTCCACCTCGGGGCGGGCGGCGACCAGCCGCTCGCAGCGGTCCAGGACGTCGCCGGCGTGGCCCGCGTCGCCGGAGACGACCGCGAGGCCGATGCGGGCCCGGCGCAGGAGGTCCTGTCCGCCGACCTCCGCGACGCTGACGGCGTGCTTGCGCTGCAGCTCGGCGACGATCGGGCGGACGACGGAGCGCTTCTGCTTCAGCGAGCGCACGTCGCCGAGCAGCAGGTCGAAGGACAGCGTCCCTACATACATGCGGTGCGGGTCAAGCCGACCCGTGAGGCCTCATCCGTTGGTCAACGGTCCGTGCTGAACACTGAAACCGTACACGCACCCGGGGTCCCGCTTCGACGCGTATAAGCGGACCTCGGCGGGCCCCGGGCGGGGTACGGAGGGCAGCGGTGGGCCCGGGACGGGCCGCGCCGAGCGTGTCGCTCGACGGGCCCGCCCCGGGCCGGGTCACCGCCGCGTCGGACGCGTGCGCACGGGGCGCGGTGCGTCAGGCGCGGGGCTTCTCGCGCATCTCGTAGGTGGCGATGACGTCGTCCACCTTGATGTCGTTGTAGCTGCCGAGGTTGATACCGCCCTCGAAGCCCTCGCGGATCTCGGTGACGTCGTCCTTGAACCGGCGCAGGCCCTCGATGGTGAGGTTCTCCGCGACCACCTTGCCGTCGCGCAGCAGGCGGGCCTTGGTGTTCCGCCTGACCTCGCCGGACCGGATGAGCACACCCGCGATGTTGCCGAGCTTGGAGCTGCGGAAGATCTCGCGGATCTCCGCCGTGCCGAGCTCGACCTCCTCGTACTCGGGCTTGAGCATGCCCTTCAGGGCCGCCTCGATCTCCTCGATCGCCTGGTAGATGACCGAGTAGTAGCGGACGTCGACGCCCTCGCGCTCGGCCATCTGCGTCGCGCGCCCCTCGGCGCGGACGTTGAAGCCGATGACGATGGCGTCCGACCCGGAGGCGAGGTTGATGTCGGACTCCGTGACCGCGCCGACGCCGCGGTGCAGGACCCGGATGTCGACCTCGTCGCCCACGTCGAGCTGCACCAGCGCCGACTCCAGGGCTTCCACCGAACCGGAGGCGTCGCCCTTGATGATGAGGTTGAGCTGCTGGACCTCGCCCGCCTTGAGCACCTTGTCCAGGTCCTCCAGGGAGACCCGGCGGGTGCGCTTGGCGAACGCGGCGTTGCGCTCGCGGGCGGCGCGCTTCTCGGCGATCTGGCGGGCCGTGCGGTCCTCTTCCACCACCAGGAAGTTGTCGCCCGCTCCGGGGACGTTGGTCAGGCCCAGGACGAGCGCGGGCATGGAGGGCCCGGCTTCCTGGATGTTGTTGCCCTTGTCGTCGAGCATGGCGCGCACGCGGCCGTAGGCGTCGCCGGCGACCATCGTGTCGCCCACCCGCAGGGTGCCGCGCTGGACGAGCACCGTGGCCACGGCACCGCGGCCGCGGTCGAGGTGGGCCTCGATGGCGATGCCCTGGGCGTCCTGCTCGGGGTTGGCGCGCAGGTCGAGGGCGGCGTCGGCGGTCAGCACGACGGCTTCCAGCAGGCCGTCGATGTTCTCGCCCTGCTTGGCGGAGATGTCGACGAACATCGTGTCGCCGCCGTACTCCTCGGCGACGAGCCCGTACTCGGTGAGCTGGCCGCGCACCTTCGTCGGGTCGGCGCCCTCGACGTCGATCTTGTTGACCGCGACGACGATCGGCACCTCGGCCGCCTTGGCGTGGTTGAGCGCCTCGATCGTCTGCGGCATCACGCCGTCGTTGGCGGCGACGACCAGGATCGCGATGTCCGTGGACTTCGCACCGCGGGCACGCATGGCGGTGAACGCCTCGTGACCGGGGGTGTCGATGAAGGTGATGCGGCGCTCCTCGCCGTTGACCTCCGTCGCCGCCTGGTAGGCACCGATGTGCTGGGTGATGCCTCCGGCCTCGCCCTCGATGACGTTCGTCTTGCGGATCGCGTCGAGCAGGCGGGTCTTGCCGTGGTCGACGTGACCCATGACGGTCACCACCGGCGGGCGGGAGGCGAGTGCCTCCTCGCCGCCCTCGTCCTCGCCGAACTCGATGTCGAAGGACTCGAGCAGCTCGCGGTCCTCCTCCTCCGGGCTGACGATCTGGACGACGTAGTTCATCTCCTCGCCGAGCAGGTGCAGCGTCTCGTCGGCGACCGACTGCGTGGCGGTGACCATCTCACCCAGGTTGAACATCACCTGGACGAGCGACGCCGGGTTGGCGTTGATCTTCTCCGCGAAGTCGGTGAGGGAGGCACCGCGCGACAGCCGGACGGTCTCGCCCTTGCCGCGCGGCAGCATCACGCCGCCGACCGACGGCGCCTGCATCTGCTCGTACTCCTGGCGCCGCTGCCGCTTCGACTTGCGGCCGCGCCGCGCCGGCCCGCCGGGACGGCCGAACGCGCCCTGGGTGCCACCGCGGCCACCGGGGCCGCCGGGACGCCCGCCGAAGCCGGGACGGCCACCGCCGCCCGGACGGCCGGCGAAGCCGCCGCCACCACCGGGACGGCCGGCGAAGCCGCCGCCGCCACCGGGACGACCGCCGCCGCCGGGACGCCCGCCCGGACCGCCGGGACGCCCGCCGGGACCGCCGCGGCCCGGACCGGGACGCGGGCCCGCGGCCGGACGCTGCGGCATCATGCCCGGGTTCGGACGGGGACCGCCGGGGCCGCCGCCGGGACGGGGACCGCCGCCAGCGCCCTGCGGACGCGGCATGTTGCCCGGAGTGGCGCGACCGCCGCCGGGTGCCTGCGGACGCGGGCCCGCCTGGCCACCGCCACCGGGGCCGGGAGCGGGACGGCCACCGGGCTTGGGCGCGCCGCCGGGCCGCGGGGCCTGCGGGCGGGCCATGCCGGTGTTGCTGCCGGAGGTGAAGGGGTTGTTACCCGGACGCGGGCCGGACGAGCGGCCACCGGGCTTGCCACCGGGCGCGGCGGGCCGGGGCGCGCCGGGCTTGGGCGCGCCGGGGCGGCCACCGCCGGGCTTGGGCCCGGACTGCTGGCCGGCGGGCGGCGCGCTGAACTCGGGGCGCGAGGGCGCGGGCTTGGGCGCGCCGGGGCGGGCCGTGCTCGCCGGGCCGGGCGCGGGCGCCTTGGGGGCCGCGGGCCCGGGCTTGGGAGCCTCGGGACCCGGCTTGGGGGCCTCCGGGCCCGGCTTGGGTGCCTCGCCGCCCGGGCGGGGGGCCTCGGGGCCCGGCTTGGGGGCACCGGACGGGCGCGGCGCGCCCGGCTTCGGGGCGGCCGGACGGGCGGTCGCCCCCGGCTTGGGCGCACCCGGCTTGGGTGCGGTGGACTTCTGGGGTGCCGCCGGCTTGGCGGCGGGCTTCGACTTCTTGGCGCCGCCACCGGACGCGTCGAACGCGTCGGTCAGCTTGCGCACGACCGGTGCCTCGATCGTCGAGGACGCCGAACGGACGAATTCACCGAGTTCCTGGAGTTTGGCCATGACGACCTTGCTCTCGACTCCAAGCTCCTTGGCGAGCTCGTATACCCGGACCTTAGCCACTTCGCTCCTTAGACGGTCCGGGGTGGGCGCCGCCGGACCTTCGCTACTTGTACATGGGCGTACTCATCGCGTACTCATCGAGTGCTCATCGCAATCTCGACCTACTTCCGACTCGCGAGGTACCTCGTCCCGCAGCCCTGGGCGGGCGTGCGGGTCTTCTTACGGTTGCGCCTGCTGCACGCGCCGACGCAGTCGGTCCGTACCGAGCGCCCCGGCGCGGCCTCCCTTCAGGCGGAAGGCCCGCACGAACGCCCGGCGGCGGACCGCCTGGTCGAAGCAGGCAAGGCTGGGGTGCACGTACGCACCCCGGCCGGGCAGCGTACCGCGAAGATCGGGGACGCACTCACCCTCGATCATCACCACACGCAGCAGATCGGCCTTGGCCGAGCGTTCCCTGCACCCCACGCAGGTGCGTTCGGGGCAGGCTCGGGCACGCGTCCGGCCAGACACTGGTTAAGTCTACCTCCCTGTGCGGTCATTCCCCTGGCGGGGGGTAACCGCGGCGTCGCCGTCCGGCTCGGGGCCGTCGGCCGCTGTGTCGCGCGGTGCTCCGGACGGTGTCCGGGGCCACACCGCGGTGGCCGCCGCACGCGGCGGCGGACCGCTTGCGTCCGGCACCGGGCGCCTCGCAACCGGGCCTCCGGTTCCGGGCCGCCCGGTTCCCCGGCTCGCCGCCCCTGCTTCCGCCCCGGCCCCCGGCTCCGGGCCGCCGATCGCTCAGGCCGTCCCGGCCTCGTCCTCGGCCGAGGTGTCGGGCCGGATGTCGATGCGCCAGCCGGTGAGCCGGGCGGCGAGCCGGGCGTTCTGGCCCTCCTTGCCGATGGCCAGGGAGAGCTGGTAGTCGGGCACGGTGACGCGGGCCGAGCGCGCGTCCTCGTCGACGACCTCCACCTTGCTCACCCGGGCCGGGGAGAGCGCGTTGGCCACCAGCTCCGCCGGGTCGTCCGACCAGTCGACGATGTCGATCTTCTCGCCGTTCAGCTCTGCCATGACGTTGCGCACCCGGCCCCCCATCGGACCGATGCACGCGCCCTTGGCGTTGAGCCCGGACCGGGTGGAGCGGACCGCGATCTTCGTGCGGTGGCCGGCCTCCCGGGCGACGGCGGCGATCTCGACCGAACCGTCCGCGATCTCCGGGACCTCCAGCGCGAACAGCTTGCGGACCAGGTTGGGATGGGTGCGCGAGAGGGTCACGGACGCGCCGCGCACCCCCTTGGCGACCCGCACCACGTAGGAGCGCAGCCGGGCGCCGTGGCGGTAGTCCTCCCCCGGCACCTGCTCCTGGGGCGGCAGGATGGCCTCCATCTTCCCGATGTCGACCAGGACGTTCCTCGGGTCCTTGCCCTGCTGGACGACGCCGGTGACGATGTCGCCCTCCCGGCCCGCGTACTCGCCGAACGTCAGCTCCTCCTCGGCGTCCCGCAGCCGCTGCAGGATGACCTGCTTGGCCGTCGTCGCGGCGATGCGGCCGAAGCCGCTGGGGGTGTCGTCGAACTCACGCGGTTCCTGGCCGTCGGCCAGGTCGGCCGGGTTCTCGGTGGCCCACACCGTGACGTGGCCGCTGGAGCGGTCCAGCTTCACGCGGGCGTGCCGGCGGCTGCCCTCGGTGCGGTGGTAGGCGATGAGGAGCGCGGCCTCGATCGCCTCGACCAGCAGGTCGAAGGAGATCTCCTTCTCTCGGACGAGTCCCCGCAGGGCGCTCATGTCGATGTCCACGGCTACGCCTCCTCCTCGTTCTCGTTGTCAGCGTCGGTCTTCTTGCCCGGGCGGTTGAACTCGATCTCGACCCTGGCGCGGGCGATCTCGCCGAACTCCACCCGCCGGCCGGTGGGCTTGCGGCCCTTGACGCCGGGCACCTCCAGGTCCAGCCCGGCGTCGTCCACGGCCAGCAGGCGGGCGGTGAGGTCACCGCCCTGGTGCAGCCGCAGGGCGAGCAGGCGGCCGACGGCGCGGCGGTAGTGCCGCGGCTCGGTCAGCGGCCGGTCGGCTCCCGGCGAGGTGACTTCCAGCACGTAGGGGGCGGCGCCCATCGCGTCGTGCTCGTCCAGCACCGCGGAGCAGGCCCGGCTCAGCTCGGCGCAGGCGTCCAGCTCCACGCCGTCGTCGGAGTCGACGACGACCTTGAGCACGCGGCGCTTCCCGGCGGGGGTGACGGTCAGCTCCTCCAGGTCCAGCCCGCGCTCGGTGACGAGCGGTTCCAGCAGCCCGCGCAGCCGGTCGTTCTGGGTGGTGCTCATCCGGGTGACTCCTCGGCCGCGTGTGCTGTTGTCGGGCGGTGGAGACGGCGGCGGTGCGCACGTCTCGGGCAGGACCGTGGACAGCCTAGCGCCTCGCGCCGACCGAGCCGACCCGCGCGGGCCGCCGCCGCCGCTCGGGTGCACCGGGCCGCCCGGTCGGGTGCCGCAAGCGGACGGCGGCGGACCGGCCGGAGGCCGGCCCCGGCCGCGCCGGGTACGCTCACCGGGCGGGTGATCACCTGTTCTGGTGCCGCTCCTTTAGCCGACCGTACTGCCTGTGGGGTGCGTGATGTCCCTTCCGTCCGGACGGCCGCGCAGACGCGCCGTGCTGGCGGCCGGGGCCGCGGGCGCGCTCGTCGGCGCGCTGGCGGGCTGCACCGGCGACGGGGCCGAGCGCCGCGCGCGGCGGGACGCCGTCGAACGCGGGGCGGAGCTGCGCCGGGAGGCCGCCGGGCAGAGCGCCGCGCTGCTGGAGCGCTACCGGGCGACCGCCGCGACGCATCCGGCGCTCGCCGACCGGCTCGGGCCGCTGCGCGAGCACGTGACCCGGCACCTGGACGCCTTCGGCGGCCACCGGGCGACCGGTACCGCGCGGGGCACCGGTACCGCGCGGGGCGCCGACCCGGCGCGCACGCCCACCGGGCCGGTGCCGGTGCCGGGCGAGGAGCGGGCCGCGCTGCGGGCGCTGGCGGACGCCGAGCGCGGCACGGCGCGGGCGCGCACCCGGGCGCTGCCCGGGGCCCCGCCGGAGCTGGCCCGGCTGCTGGCCTCGGTGGCGGCGGCGGGCGAGGTGCACGCGTACCTGCTGGGCGAGGCGTAGGACGGGGGCGCGCGGTGGTGGACGAGGAGCGGCGCGCGGCCGAGCTGGCCGCGACGCAGGCGGCGCTGGCCGCCGAGCACGCGGCCGTGTACGGCTACGGCGTGGTGGGCGCGCGCGTCGGGGAGGACCGGCGGCGCGCGGCCCGGGACGCGCACGCCGCGCACCGCTCCCGGCGGGACGCGCTGGCCCGCCGCGCGCGCGACCTGGGGGCGGCGCCGCGGCCGGCGCTGGCCGGCTACGCGCTGCCGTACCCGGTCCCGGACGCGGCGGCGGCCGTGCGTCTGGCGGCGGACCTGGAGGACCGGGTGGCGGGGGTCTACGCGGACCTGGTGCGGGCGGCGGACGGCCCGGCGCGGCGGGAGGCGGCCGCCGCGCTGCGCGAAGCGGCACTCCGGTCGGCACGCTGGCGCGGCGGCGGCGTAGCCTTCCCTGGGCTCGCCGAGCGCGACCCGGCCACGCGGGCGGTGGCCGACGCCCCGGACGCCGCGCGGACCACCGCCGGCGACCGGTAGCCCGGTGGCCGCCCGGCCGAGACCGACGCCGCGCCGACCCGGCCACGCACCGACTACCCGTCCGGCACGGCGACACCCGACGAAAGGCACCGCGCAGCACATGGCTTCCGTCCCGCATCCGGAACCGCCGCAGCGCCTGGTCCGCTCCCTGGGCGGACCCGGACACCCGTGGCTCGCCGGGCTCGACGCGCTGGCCGAGACGATGCTGGCGCGGTGGGAGCTCACCTCCGAACGCCTCGCGCTGCCGGGCGGGCGCAGCAGCGTCGTCCTGCTGGTCCGGCGGGCGGACGGCGGCCCGGCGGCGCTGAAGCTGTGCGGCCCCGGGGCGCGGACGGCCCCCGGTGACCCGCTCTCCCCACGCCCGGCCCCCGCGGCCCAGGCGGCGGCGGAGGCGGCGGCGCTGACCCGGTGGGACGGGCTCGGCGCGGTGCGGCTGCTGCGCGAGGACGTCGCGGCCGGGGCGCTGCTGCTGGAGCGGCTGCACGGCGAGGTGTCGCTGCGCTCGCTGCCGGAGGCCAAGGCCACGCTGGAGGCGGCGTCGGCGGTTCGGCGGCTGTGGGTGTCCCCGGACGAGGGCCACCGCTTCCCGACCGTCGCCGAGCACACCGCGGCCGAGGTGGCGGGCGTGCTGCGCCGGGCGCCGCGCGAGGCGCTGCCCCTGGTGGACGCCGCGCTGCTGGCCCGCGAGGAGCTGCTGGCCACCGCCGGGGAGGGAGTGCTGCTGCACGGCGACTTCCGGCAGGGCGCGGTGCTCGCCGCGGACGCCGAGCGCGCCCCGTGGCTCGCCGTGGGCCCGGAGCCGCTGGTGGGCGAACCGGCCTTCGACCTCGCCCGGTTGGCGCGCGACCGGCTGCACGACCTCCTCGCCTCCCCCGGCGCCCCGGCCGCCACCCGGCGGCGGGTGACCAAGCTGGCCGACTCGCTGGAGGTGGACGCCGAGCGGCTGCGCGGCTGGACGCTGTACCGCGCGGTCGAGTCCGGCGTGCGGCACCTGCTGCGTGGCGACCGGCAGGACGGCGAACTGCTGCTGGAGTTCGCCGGCTGGCTGTAGCCCCTGCCCGACCGTTCACGTCGGATCAGGCCGCGGCGGCGGGTGCCGTGCATCGCAAGGCGGAGGGCCGCCCTCGTGCTGGGCGTACACGGGCGTACGTGGGCGTACACAGACGAACACAGACGAACACGGACGTACATGGGCGCGCCCGGCAACGCGGCGACGTGCGGTGCGGTGCCAGGCGTCGCGGGCCCGGCCGGAACGGTCAGGCAGGGTCTAACCGCGCGCACCGGTCGCCCGCGCCGCCGCCAGGCGCCGCAGCGGCAGGGGCGCGCCCATCACCGCGTAGGGGCTGGGCGCGCTGGGGAAGACGACGCCGCGGGCGAGGTCCCGGTAGCCCAGCCGCCGGTACAGCGCGCGGGCGGGGCTGTCGGTGTCGATGGCGGACAGCAGCGAGCGCGGCTGGTCGGCGGTGTCGGTGATGCGGGTGATGAGCCGCGCGCCGATGCCCTGCCGCTGGTACCCGGGGTGCACGTGCAGCTCGGTGATGGTGAAGGCGCCGTCCAGCCAGGCGTCGTGGCCCGCCCGGCGCAGGTAGGGCTCGACGACGGTCGACCACCACTGGGCCCGGTCGTTGGGCATGCCGTACACGAAGCCGACCAGCCGGCCGTCCGGGGTGAGGGCACCCAGGGAGCGGGCGCCCGGCGCCGTGAGGTGGCGCAGCACGATCGGGCGGCGGATGGCCACCTCGTCCTCGCTGAGCCCGAACGCGCGCGCCTGCACCGCCAGCGCCTCGTCCACCCGTCCGGCCAGGTCCAGCGCTTCCACCACCACGTCTGCCATGGTCCGAGCGTACGTCGGCGGCGTCGGCCGGATCAGTCCCCCGCGGCCTTCGGCGCTCCGGTCGGCGCCGCGCCCCAGCGGCGCGAGAGGGCGGCGACCGCGGCGGCGGCCCGCTCGCGGGGACCGGCCCAGGCGCAGTAGCCGTCGGGCCGCACCAGAATGGCCTCGCAGCGCGGCCACGGGCCCTCGGCCGCGCCGATCCGCCCGCGGACGACGGTGGTCAGGTCGTCCCACGGCGCGGGGAGCTCCACGGGGTCCCCCTCCCCCTGGTCGAGCAGGACGAACCGGCCGGCGCGCAGCGCGCGGTGCAGGTGCTCGTCCGCCCCGGAGGCGGTGCGCACGCTCAGGTCCGGGACGCGGTGCCCGGCGGTGCCCCGGGGGCTGTGCGGGTCGGCCGCACTGCGGTAGGCGACGGCGAGCCCGGAGAACTGCCGGACGGCGCGCCGGCGCAGGGCCGGGACGCCCGTGACCGCGGACAGGCCGGCCCAGCGGGCGAGGCGGGCGGGCGGCGCGCCGGAGGTGAGCAGCCGGGTGGCGCGGTCGGTGGCCGCGATGACGCCGGCGGCGACCGGGTACCGCTCCTCCTCGTAGGTGTCCAGCAGGCTCTCCGGCAGCGTGCCCCGGGCGACGGCGGCCAGCTTCCAGCCCAGGTTCACCGCGTCCGCGAGCCCGAGGTTCAGCCCCTGGCCGCCGAGCGGGGAGTGCACGTGGGCGGCGTCCCCGGCCAGGAGCACGCGGCCCCGGCGGTAGGCGGTGGCCTGACGCTCGTGGAGCCGGAAGCGGGACGTCCAGCGGGGCTCGCCCGGCGCGAGGTCGCGGCCGAAGAAGCCGGTCAGCGCCGTCCGCAGCTCCCCGGGCTCGACCGGGCGCTCCGACCAGCGCCCGGCGGGGTCGACGAGGGCCACCCGGTGCCAGCCGTCGCCGAAGGCGACGCACACCACCGCGCCCGCGCGCCCCACCTGGACGAGCAGGTCCTCCGGCGGCGGCGCCCCCAGCCGCACGTCGGCGACGACGATCGGGAACGGGTACGTCTCCCCCGCGAACCCGACGCCCATCGCCTCGCGGACGCGGCTCTTCGCGCCGTCGCAGCCGACCACCCAGGCGGCCCGCTCCTCCCACCGCCGGTCGCCGGACTCCAGCCGGCAGACCACCTCGTCCCCCTCCTGGGCGCAGCCGGTGAGCGTGACGCCCCGTTCGATCGTGACCCCGAGCTCCCGGGCCCGGGCCTCCAGGACCTCCTCCGTCTCGCCCTGCGGAAGAACCGTCACGTGCCGGTAGCGGCTGGGCAGCCGGCCCAGGTCGAGCGGTGAGTCGACCACGCTGACGCGCAGCTGGGGCACCACGTTGCCCCGCGCCAGCACGGTGTCGGCCAGCCCGCGCTGGTCGAGCAGCTCCATGGTGCGGGCTTGCAGGCCGAGGGCCCGGGACTCCCGGCTGCGGTGGGTACGGCGTTCGACGACCGTGCAGCGGACGCCGGCGAGCGCCAGTTCGCCGGCCAGGCACAGGCCGGTCGGCCCGGCTCCGGCGATGAGGACGTGCTCACCTCGGGTGGATGCCACGGGAGTGCTCCTCTCCAGGACGGGGGTCTCCGCGTCCTCTCGGCGCGGAAACTCACCACGTGATGAACTCTACAAGTGTTGAGTTTCCGGGGCAACAACCGGCACCGGGTCGGCCGGGTGGCGCCCGGCGCCATTCGGGGAGGCCGGCACGACGCCGGACACCGGGCGGCCGGCGCGCCCCGGAACCGGGGGTGGGCGGGCGCCGGTCTCAGGCGACGGGCAGCGACGAGCGGCGGGCACGGGCGGGGCGGCGCGCACGGCCGCTCAGGCGGCAGCCGCGAACCCGGAGACGGTGCCCGCCCGGCGCCCACGACGGGACCAGGCCCGTCGAGCGAGCGCGGTGGCAGGCGGCGCCCGCCGGGCAGGCGACGGGCGGCGGGCTCAGGCGTCGGGGGCGGGGCCGGGGAGGGGGCCGGTGAGGTAGCGCTGGAGCGTGGGGGCGACGGCCGCGACGACCTGGTCCGGGGACATCGCCGTCAGGGGCTCGACGCGGACCAGGTAGCGCGTCATCGCCAGCCCGACGAGCTGCGAGGCCACCAGCGACGCCCGCACCTCCGGCTCGTCCTTCCCCGCCGCCCGCGCGATGGGGGCGAGGACCTCCCCGGTGAGGAACTCGCGCAGCATCCGGGCCGCGGCCTCGTGCGAGACGGCCGAGCGCAGGATGCCGCGCATCTGCCGGGACGTCGGCTCGCCCTCCCAGAGCCCGAGGAACGCGCGCAGCAGCCGCTCCCCCGTGCCCCGCACCCCGCCGTCGAGCACCGCCGCGACGACGACCCGCGGGTGCAGCGCGTCGTGGATCGACGCCGTGAACAGCCCCTCCTTGGAGCCGAAGAAGTGGTGCACCAGGGCCGCGTCCACCCCGGCGTCCTGCGCGATCCCCCGGACCGAGGCCCCGCCGTAGCCCTGCTCAGCGAAGCGCGACTGGGCGGCCTGGAGGATCGCCTGCCGGCTCACGGTCGCACCGGGCCTGCGACCGGTGCGCTTGGGCGCGGCCCCGCGCTCGTCGGCAGCCACCGCGGGTCACCTCCGTGCGGGTCGACAAGGAATTCAACGGTACCGGACTTCAGCGGGCCGGACGCCGCCTCCGCCACCCGCTCAGAACAGCACGCTCATGAACGCGCCGACCTCGCGGAACCCCACCCGCCGGTAGGCGGCCCGGGCGGCGGTGTTGAAGTCGTTGACGTAGAGGCTGGCGACCGGTGCGAACTCGGCCAGCGCGAACCGCAGCACGGCCGCCATGCCCGGCACGGACAACCGCTCCCCGCGCCGCTCCGGGGCCACCCACACGCCCTGGATCTGGCAGGCCTCGGCGGTGACGGCGCCGATCTCCGCCTTGAACACCACCCTGCCGTCCTCGAACCGCGCGAAGGCCCGCCCGGAGCCGACCAGCTCGGCGACCCGCGCCTGGTAGACCAGGCCGCCGTCCCCGGCCAGCGGGGAGACGCCCACCTCCTCGGTGAACATCGCGACGCACGCGGGCAGCACGCTCTCCAGCTCGTCCTTGCGCACCCGGCGCACCCCGGGGTCCGGTGCCACCGTCGCGGAGGGCACCTCGGCCACCATCAGCGGCTGGTGGGCGCGGACCGCGCGGGCCGGGCCCCAGTGCGGCTCCAGGTGCCGCCAGAGCGCGGCGGTGGCGGTGGCGGGGCCGACGATCGACGAACACCGCCGACCCTGGCGGCGGGCCCGCTCGGCGAACGCCGCCACGGCCTCCGGCCCGGCGCACACGGGGACGAGGTTGGCGCCCGCGTAGCACAGCGAGGTCAGCCGTCCGCCGCTGTACCAGCCCCACATCTCCCCACCGAGCCGCCACGGGTCCAGCCCCGAGGCGCGCACCCGGGCGGCGACGAAGGCGTTGGCGACGGGTTCCCGGCCCAGCACGGCCAGCGCCTCGTCGAGATCCCCGGGCGTCAGTGGCCGGGTCGAAGTCGTCGTCAACACGTGCGAAAAGGTGCCTCACAGTGCGGGGCCCTGCCGGGGGCCGGGCCGGGAAACGAACCCTCACGGGGAGATTCTCCGCACTGTACCCCTGCCGGGCACCCCACCGCTCCCGGCCCGAACCAGCCACTCGCCTCGCTCGCCTGGGCGGGCGACGGGCGTCCCGCACGCCCCGCACGGCGCAACCGGCGCGTGCCGCACCGGCGTCCGCCCGCGCCCGCCCCCGGCGTGCGCCCCCGGCGTGCGCCGTCCCGGGCCCCACCGGTCCGCGACGCGCACGGCGCCCACTCGACCCGCTCGCACGCACAGGGCGGCGCGCCCCGGCTTCATGGTTCCGGGTGCGCCCAGCGCGCGGTGCTGCGGCCCACGAGACGGCGCGCCCGGCCCGGCACCCCGCGGAGGCGTCCGTCACGCCACGCCGCGGCCCACGGCGACCCACGGCAGGGCACAGGGGGCGGCGCGAGACGCGGCGCAGAGCGCGTGTGTGCCCCAGACACAGCGCGTGCAGCCCGCAACGCGCCGCGGAGCACACGCCCCGGCACAAGGACGCGCCCCGGCCCGCACCGCACGGCACAGAGCCGCGCCCCCCACGCACCCCAGGCACGGCACAGCGCACACGGCCCGCCGCACGCCGCGCGCGCCGCGCGGGCGAGGGCGCGCCTCCGCCCGCGCGGCGCGCGGCTCCGGGCCACGGGGCACGGCAAGCGCACGCCGACCGCGCGCGCGGCTCCGGGCGCGGCACCACCCGGCGCGGGTCGCCCCGTCGCGCCGCGCCGCCCGGCGCCGTGCGTCAGGCGACCGTGACCTCGGGCGGGCCGGAGGGCTCGCCCTCGGCCTCCATCGCCTCGGCGATCTTCATCGCCTCCTCGATCAGCGTCTCGACGATCTTCGACTCGGGCACCGTCTTGATGACCTCGCCCTTGACGAAGATCTGCCCCTTGCCGTTGCCGGAGGCGACGCCGAGGTCGGCCTCGCGCGCCTCACCGGGGCCGTTGACGACGCAGCCCATCACGGCGACGCGCAGCGGCACCTCCATGCCGGTGAGCCCGGCCGTCACCTCCTCGGCCAGCTTGTAGACGTCGACCTGGGCCCGGCCGCAGGAGGGGCAGGAGACGATCTCCAGCCCGCGCTCGCGCAGCCCGAGCGACTCCAGGATCTGGGCGCCGACCTTGACCTCCTCCACCGGCGGCGCGGAGAGGGAGACGCGGATGGTGTCGCCGATGCCCTCGCTGAGCAGCGCGCCGAAGGCGACGGCCGACTTGATGGTGCCCTGGAACGCGGGACCGGCCTCGGTGACGCCCAGGTGCAGCGGGTAGTCGCAGCGCTCGGCGAGCAGCCGGTAGGCGTTGACCATGACGACCGGGTCGTTGTGCTTGACGGAGATCTTGATGTCCCGGAAGCCGTGCTCCTCGAACAGCGAGCACTCCCACAGCGCGGACTCCACCAGCGCCTCCGGCGTCGCCTTGCCGTACTTGCGCAGCAGGCGCTGGTCCAGCGAGCCGGCGTTGACGCCGATGCGGATGGGCGTGCCGGTCTGGGACGCGGCGCGCGCGATCTCCTTGACCTTGTCGTCGAACTGCTTGATGTTGCCCGGGTTCACCCGCACCGCGGCGCAGCCCGCGTCGATCGCGGCGAACACGTACTTCGGCTGGAAGTGGATGTCGGCGATGACCGGGATCTGCGACTTGCGCGCGATGGTCGCCAGCGCGTCGGCGTCGTCCTGCGTCGGGCAGGCCACCCGCACGATCTGGCAGCCGGAGGCGGTCAGCTCGGCGATCTGCTGGAGCGTGGCGCCCACGTCCGAGGTGCGGGTGGTCGTCATCGACTGGACGGACACCGGCGCGTCCCCGCCGACGGCGACCGAGCCGACCTGGATCTGGCGGCTCGGGCGCCGCTCGGCGAGCTTGATCGGTACGGACGGCATTCCCAGCGCGATCGCTGTCATCTGGCGCAACCCCAAGGTGTGGTACTACGTGCCGAGATCGGCAGGCTCCAGCCCCGAGATTACGGCACGTAGCGCCCCCTCAGCACACCGAGCCCGGCGCTGCGCCCGAAGGGGGACAGCGCCGGGCCCAAACCCCGTGCGCTCCGCGCTACCCCGCGAGCCGGACCGGGTTCACCACGTCCGCGACGAGCACGAGCAGCGTGAAGCAGATGAACACCCCGGCCACCACGTAGGCGACGGGCATGAGCGTGGCCACGTCGAACGGGCCGGGGTCCGGACGCCGCAGCAGCTTGGCGGAGAACCGCCGCACCGACTCCCACAGCGCCCCGGCGACGTGCCCGCCGTCCAGCGGCAGCAGCGGCAGCATGTTGAACAGGAACAGCGACAGGTTGAACGCGGCCACCAGCAGGAGCATGATCGCCACGCGCTGGGTGGCCGGGATCTCCAGGGCGAAGATGTCCCCGCTGACCCGGGCGGCGCCGACCACGCCCACCGGCGAGTCCTGGGCGCGTTCGCCGCCGTTGAACGCGGCCTCCCACAGTCCCGGGATCTTGGACGGCACGGCGAGGAGCGCCTCGAAGCCGTCGGCCATCATCTCGCCCATGCGGTCCACGGCCTGCGGGAAGTCGTGCTGGACCACGCCCGTCGCGGGGGCGAAGCCCAGGAAGCTGGCGGTGACGTACTCGCCGACGACGTAGTTGCCCTGGTCGTCGATCCTGGTGACCTTGTTCTGGATCGGCTCGGCCGACAGGGTGAGGCGCTCGCCGTCGCGCAGGACGGTGAGCGTCACGGTGCCCTCGGCGTCGCGGATGCGCTGCTGGAGGTCGTCCCACCGGTCGATCTCGGCGCCGTTGAAGCCGACGATCTGGTCTCCGGCCCGCAGTCCGGCGGCGTTGGCCGGGGTGGGGGGCGCGTCCCGCGGGCAGGTGTCGGTGGACGCGTCGGCGGCCACGACGCACTCCGAGACGGTGCTGACCGTCGTCGTCGTGGTGTTCATGCCGAACGTCATCAGCACGCCGAGGAAGATCGCCACGGCCAGGATCAGGTTCATGAACGGCCCGGCGAACATCACGATCACGCGCTTCCACGGCTTGCGCGTGTAGAACAGCCGCTTCTCGTCGCCCGGGCGCAGCTCCTCGTAGGCCGCGGCGCGGGCGTCCTCGATCATGCCGCGGAACGGCGAGGTGGAGCGCTGGCGCAGTTTGCCGTCGTCACCGGGCGGGAACATGCCGATCATGCGGATGTAGCCGCCGAGCGGGATCGCCTTGATGCCGTACTCGGTCTCGCCCCTGCGCCGGGAGAAGAGCGTCGGGCCGAAGCCGACCATGTACTGCGGCACGCGGATGCCGAACATCTTCGCCGTGCTCAGGTGGCCCAGCTCGTGCCAGGCGATCGAGAACAGCAGGCCGAAGACGAAGACGACTATCCCCAGGATGGTCATGAGTGCCGTCATGCGCGGGCCTCCGCTGTCGTGGTCCGGTGCTGTGCCGCCAGCTCGCGGGCGCGTGCGCGCGCCCACGTCTCCGCGTCGAGGACGGCGTCC
This sequence comes from Streptomyces marinisediminis, assembly GCF_026262575.1. Lineage (GTDB taxonomy): Bacteria > Actinomycetota > Actinomycetes > Streptomycetales > Streptomycetaceae > Streptomyces > Streptomyces marinisediminis. The sequence continues at coordinate 335,794 of NZ_JAPKFL010000001.1, read as the reverse complement.
AGCGTCAGGTCCGCCTCGGACGGACGGCCGTGCTCCTCGACCACAGCCGCCACCGTATCCATGATGGCGGGGAACGGCAGCCTGCCGGAGAGGAAGGCCTCCACGCTCTCCTCGTTGGCGGCGTTGTAGACGGCCGGGGCGGTGCCGCCCAGCGCGCCGACGTGCGCGGCCAGCTCCACCGCCGGGAAGGCCCGCGCGTCCAGTGGGTGGAAGTCCCAGCTCATGGCCCGCGTCCAGTCGAAGACGGGGCCGGCGTCCGGCACCCGCCGGGGCCAGCCGAGCGCGAGGGCGATCGGCAGCCGCATGTCCGGGGGGCCGCACTGGGCGAGGGTGGAGCCGTCGGTGAACTCCACCATCGAGTGGATCGCCGACTGCGGGTGGACGACCACCTGGATGCGCTCGAACGGGACGTCGTAGAGCAGGTGGGCCTCGATGACCTCGAGCCCCTTGTTGACGAGCGTCGCCGAGTTGACCGTGATCACCGGGCCCATCGCCCAGGTGGGGTGGGCGAGCGCCTCCTTCGGGGTGACGTGCGCCAGCTCCGCGCGCGTGCGCCCGCGGAACGGACCACCCGAAGCGGTGACGAGCAGCTTGCGCACCTCGCGCCGCGCGCCCCCCATCAGCGCCTGGAACAGCGCCGAGTGCTCGGAGTCGACGGGGATGATCTGACCCGGCCTGGCCACCGCCTTCACCAGCGGGCCGCCCACGATCAGCGACTCCTTGTTGGCCAGCGCCAGCAGGCGCCCGGCCTCCAGCGCGGCGAGGGTGGGACGCAGGCCGATGGAACCGGTGATGCCGTTGAGCACGGTGTGGCACGGCGAGCCGGCCAGCTCCGTGGCGGCGTCCGGCCCGGCCAGCACCTCGGGGATCGGCTCCCCCGGGCCGTACTCCGCGCGCAGCGCCTGCCGCAGCTCCGGGGCCTTGTCCGCCTGGGCGATGGCCACGGTGCGGACCTGCAGGCGGTGCGCCTGACCCGCGAGCAGCCCGATCCGGCCCCCGTGCGCGGACAGCCCCGTCACCCGCAGGCGCTCCGGGTTGGCCAGCACCACGTCGATGGCCTGCGTTCCGATCGACCCCGTCGACCCGAGGATCACCACGTCCCGTGGCCCCTCGTCCGTACCGTGCTCCACGGGGTAGCTGACATGCGGGTCAGCGAGCATCTCCGTCATGCCCCCATTGTGTCCGCTGGACGAGACGCGGTGGACGCCGCCTCCGCCTCGCCCCCGCACCCGGCTCCGCCCACCGCCACGGGACGCGCGCCCCGGGTGCCGGCCACCGCCCCGGCGCGGGTGCCGCCGTCCCCCCGGCGGTGGGCCCACGTCTCCTCGCCTTCGCGTGGCCCGGGGGGGGAGGAGAGGCCGCCAGCCGAGAGACGCCGCTCACGCCGCTGGACAGGCGCGGCCCCGAAAGGGTGTAAGGCGCGCGGTGTGCCCTCGACGCGTGAGGTGCCGCCGCGCTGAGCCCCGCCACGCGCACGCAGCGGTCAGCGGGCTTTCGGCCGGAGGGGAAGGAGGGCCTCCGGCGCCGGCCGGCGAGCCGAGCACCGACGCGGCGACCACGCGGTGCCGCTCCAGCCGCAGCGCCGGGGACGGCGACCGGGTGCACGCGGCGCCCCGGGCGTCACGAGGCGACGGCGCCGGGCTCCACGGCGTGGGGGCGGAGCCGTACTGCGCCGCGCGGGACGCTGCCGGGCGGGCCCGCGTCACGGCCTGCGCGGGGACCGGCTGGCGGCAGGGACCAGGGCGCCCGCGGTCACCCGAGTGGACCAGGCGCCGGTTTTCCGGGCGGAGGCCCGGGTACCCCCGGCTTCCGTCCGCCCGCACCCGGGGCGGCGGGACAGGAGAAGACTATGGCGCAGCCCAACCCCATCGATCTGCAGAAGGCCCTCAAGGGCGTGGAGTACCCGTCCTCGCGGGACGAGCTGGTGAAGAAGGCCAAGGACAACGGCGCCGACAAGGGCCTCGTCGACCAGATCTCCCAGCTCAAGGAGAACTCCTTCGACGGCCCCGACAAGGTGCAGAAGGCCGTCTTCGACCAGTAGCCCGCACCCCGCGACCCAGCGCGAGCGCCCGGCACCCCGCCGCGGCGCTCGCCGCGCGTCCGGCGGCGGACCCCGGGCCCCTCCAGGGCTCCCACCTGGCCGGAAACCGCCGCTCCACGCCGTCGGCGCCGAGACCACGTCCCCACCTGCTGGTAACTTCACGCTCGCACAGCGTGGCGAGCCAAGGGGAGGGGCGCGGGACACGTGTCGTTCGACGACGAGTGGGCGCGGGCGAGCGCCGCCGCGGCGGAGAAGAACCAGACCGCCATGCGGCTGAACACGCTGGACCCCGGCGGAGGCACCCACGGCGGGCCGCACGACCTGGTCGTCCGCCAGGATGACCTCGGGGCCGTCGGCAACGCCGCCTTCGCACTCTTCCAGCGGTTCGACAGGGACGGCGACGTCGCCTCGGAGTCCACCGCGAAGGCCGGCCGCACGCTGGACTCGCACGGCTTCGACCTCGGCCGCGGCCTCACCATGACGGCGGGTGTATGGAACAGCCAGCGCACGGCGCTCCTGCAGGCCTGCGCGCACATCTCCAACCACCTGGACTACACCAAGCAGCGCCACGCCGAGGACGAGGCCGAGATCGAGGCGGTCATGCGCAGGCGCGACGGCTCCGCGTCCCCGATCGCCTGGCTCGACCGCGAGTTCCGGTGAGGCGACCGTGGCCAAAGTGACGTACACGGACCTGCGCGAAGTCCCCCTGACCACCCTGAGCCACGCGGTGGACGACTGGAAGGACATGGTCGACCGCCTCGGCACGCTGGACGACGCCGCACGGGACGACATGCTCGCCAAGTCGGAACGCGCGGAGTGGGCCGGAGTCAACGCCACCGTCACCCGCGAGTTCGTGCGGAAGACGGCGAAGGAGTTCGGCGACGCGCTCGCCGAGGCCCGCAGCGTCTACAACGTGCTCAACGAGACGTACACGGATCTCTCCGGCCTTCAGTCCGACCTCAGGACCGTCGCGCGGGAGGCCGGATCGAGCAGCGTGCGCATCACCGACAACGGCGATGGCACGGTGACCTGCAGCGCCGCACTGACCGGCCCTTACACGGACGAGGCCCTCAAGGCGTGCGAGGCTGACGCCAAGGGGTTCCAGAAACGCATCAACGACGTGCTCAGCCGCGCCGAGGAGATCGACACCACCGCCGCCCAGGCCCTGCGCCGGAGCTACGGCGGCGCGGACATGTACAACTTCGGCCACACCGAGTACGACTCCCTCGACCACGCCGAGGCCGAACGAGCACTGGAACTGGCCGCGCTCGGCCCGAAGATGACCGACCGGCAGCTCGCTGAGTTCAACCGCCTCGTGAAGTACAACGGCACCGAACCCGACGGCGAGTTCGCCACCCGCTTCTACAAGGGGCTCGGCGGCCCGAAGGAGTCGCTGGAGTTCTACGCGCGGATGGTGCGCGACGATCCGCACGAGGCGAGCGAGACCCGCACCAAGGCCCTCGCCGAGATGCAGCGCAACCTGGGCCACACCCTGGCCAACGCCACGGAGCCGGACGCCCCGCCCGGCCTGGACGGCCCCAAGCACCACCTGCCCGAAAGCTGGAGCGAGGAGTTCCGCAGGCTGGGCACGCAGCAGATCGAGCTGAGCACGACCTACGCCCACGAGAACCCCTACGGCTACCAGGTCCTCGGCGGCCTCCTCCGCTACGGCGACTACGACCCGGGCTTCCTGAACCCGATCGCCGAGCACGTCGTCCAGCTCCACGACACGAACCCCTCGCTCTTCGCCCGGAACGCCCCGCTCACGGACGACCCCCTGGGCTTCAACCCCTCCGGCGACCTCGGCAGCGGCTTCGTCCCCCTGACCAGCGTCCTGGAGGCCCTCGGCAACAGCCCGGAGGCCGCGGAACGCTTCTTCACCGACCCCCCGACCGCCTACCGCGAAGACGGCACCCCCGCCCCGAAGGGCACCCTGGGGTTCGACAACTACTTCGATCTCATGGCGAACAAGGACTTCCACTGGCCGGCCGACCAGGCATCCGAAGCCCTGTTCAACGACAGCCTCGACCACGGCCCCGACGCCTTCGGCCACGCCCTCGAAGCCGCCACCACCGGCCGCCCCCACGACGCTGACCTCACCGCGGGAGCGCCTTGGCACTCCGCCGACGCCGCACAGCTCACCCAAAGGATCGTCGAGATGTTCGGCAGTCAGCCCGCACTTATCGACGACGGAGCCCCTTTGGCCGCACTCCGCGACAGTTTCGGCGAGATGACCTCTGACTACATGCCCGACTTCCAGCGTGTCATGTACATGGGCCAGACGGGCGATACATCGACCTATCCACCCTTTGGCAGCGCAGCATCGTTCGATCCGTCCAAGGCTCAGAACTTTTTGTCCGTCGTCGGCAAGGAGCCTGACGCCTACGGAGCCATCACCAACGCGCAACAAGCTTATACCGGGGTCTTGGTGGATCAGGCACTCAACGGACCTTCGAAGTCTACGCTGGACATGAATGACCGAGTAACCAACGCGGTCACCTCGGGCTCCGTTATCGCGGGCATCATGAGCGAGGCACGAGCCAATTCAGCCTACGAGTCACACGAGGAATTCGTAAAAGCAACCCAGGAAAAAGCGAAATGGACAGAACGCATCATCGGAGGAGCTGCGGGACTCATTCCCGTAGCCGGAGAGCCGATTGGCTGGATCGTCGAAGAAGTGACGAACAGCGTTGTCGAGAAGGCAGAAAAAGACAGTCTTAACGAAGCCAAAGAAAAGGGCGACGCGGATTACAACAGCGGTCGCCATGGGACCATTTCAGCAGCAGAACTTGCTGTCGATCGCGCCGCCCGGAGCAATGCAAACATCAATGAGGACACTCTGCGCGATCTCAAAACCAGCGCCCGAGTTGCGGCGGGAGACAGCTTCAACACTGGAGCCGCTTGGAACGAGGGTGGACAGTGAAGTGCTCCATGGCCAAAGTGCTGGCATCGGTGTCCTTGTTGATCCTCGTCACCGCCGCGTGTTCCGCCCAGCGCGAGTACGCGCTTCCCGATGACTTGTGTGGGATTCCAGTGCCGACGGAGCTCATGAAACCGTTCCTGCCAGCCGGTGACACGCTAGAACAGCAGGAAACGGAAAGTTTCGGGGGCGGCATGCTGTACGGCTGCAGTCTCATCGTCGACAGGTCAGCGACCCTCACCGTGCGAGGCCAGTGGCGAGATACTGGCTTCACCGTGCAGGACGCCGCAGCGGAGAAACTCGTCCACAGGCCCGACCGGCCACGAGGAAGCAGCCACGCCGTGTGGAACACGGGGGCTGCCGCAGTGCTCTCCTGTCGAAACCAAGAGAAAGAGGCTCACTCGTATTCTGTCATTCTCGCCACCCCGCATCCCGATAAGGAAGAGACCGAGCAACACAAGGACGCACTCCTGCGGTTCATCGACGTATACAGTGAGGCCCTGGTCGACAGTTTGCCTTGCGCCGAGAAGTGACGCTCATCACCACAGCGGCAGGCCAGGTAGATGACGAAAGGCCCTGCCCTACCTCTTTCTCTGAGTGGCAGCCCCCTGTGCGCGGCGAAGAATCGCGACACGGCATGCGAATACTTCCTGCCATGAGATCTCTGCGGAGCCCCTGTGGAAACTGAGCTACTCAAGTCACCCGTAGCCGGCGCCCAGCCGAATTCCTGGAGGACACACTGAGAGCAATGCTCCGCTCAGTTCTTGGATTGTCAGCCATTTCGATAGTCGTTCTCGGCTGTAGCGAACAGAGGCAGTACGAGATTCCACGCAGTTTGTGCGGAAGCACTGTAGAGCACAGGCTTGTCACACCGTTCTTGCCTCCCGGAGAAGAATTAGCCCAAGAAGAAAGAACGAGCAACCGGAAAGGGTTGCGAGGGTGCGGACTGCGCGTCGACAACGTCACCGTTTTGTACGCAGATGTCAAGCCGCACGAGAAGAACGTGACGCCCACCGAAGTCGCGAAGCGGCTGCTCGCCTTCAACGTAGAAGAGCTGCCCGGGAAGAACGCGGCTATGTGGGACACGGGCGCAGCCACTGTTTTCTCTTGCATGGACGAGAACAACCAGAAAAAGCAGTACTCACTCGTCATCGAAGCGTCCCACCCGCAAGATGAAGACGCGCGGAAGAAGGCATTGAGCGATTTTCTACCGCACTACCTGAAGGCGGTACGCGAGGCCACGTGCACGCACGCGCGACCTTGAATCGTGCGCCAGGGTTGCGCCGGGAGATCGCGTCGGGATCACGAGCGAGGCACGCGCAAACTCGGAGTGCGCGTAGCACGAAAAGCACATGGAACCCGCGCAAGATAACGGCAAGTGTGTGGAGCGCCTCGCGCGACTTCACGATAAGCGCGCAGGGCGCGGCCGGGGACAGCTTCAATACAGGGGCGTCTTGGGAAGAGGGCGGACAGTGAAGCTTCGGCGTTCGGCTCTTTCCGTAGTCGGCGCGGCAGCTCTTCTTGCTGTCAGCGCCTGCGGAGGACAGCGTGACTACGCACTTCCGGAGGACCTTTGCGGGGTGCCGGTGAAGGGCGCCCTCATCGATCCCTTCCTGCCGCCGGGTGAAACACTGAGGCAAGTGGAATCCGATGGCTACGGAGATGGGTTGCACTACGGTTGCACGCTTTTCGTCGACGACGTGGGACCCCTGCTCGTCCGAGGGCAGTGGAGAGAAGAGGGATTCACCGTTGAGGACGCGGCGGAGGAGAGACTCGTACACAGCCCGGACATGGTCGCCGATGGGCGGTACGCCGTGTGGAGAAGCGGGGCCGCAGTTGTTGTCCCATGCCGCAACGAGCAGAGGGGGGCCGCGCTGTACTCGATCGCTCTCCGCACCTCCGGGCCCGAAGAGGGAGAAGTCGAGGAGTACAAAGGTGCCATGGTTGAGCTTCTTGGCGCGTACAGCGAGGCGTTCGTCGCAACCCTGCCGTGCGAAGGGAAGTGAGCTTCACTGGCCCGGACGGGCTCCCGGGTGAGAAAGGCGTGGCGGCGAAGGCCGGAAACACCGTTCGTGCCGCTCTCAGGAAGGCGGAACGCAAAATACCTGCGTGGCGAACTGACCGGTACTCACGTTGCTTCGCCAGGCTCCTGTCCCGAGGCTCCTGTCCCGCCGCTCACACCCGAACCCATACCTCTCACCAGAAGAACGCGTCTCGTTGCGGCGAATGCTGGTCTGGCGGTTTCTTCGGCTGCGGAGCAATGAGACCTTCTTCGCTCGCCTGCACTGGCGCTGGCGCTCCTGAGCACCGCCCGCGGAAAGCAACAGGAATACGAGACGCCCCGGAGCATCTGCGACCTGCCCGTTCAGCCGGAAACTATCGGACCGTTCCTCCGCTCCAGAGGACACACTGGTGGAAGAAAAGCGGACCGGCAACGTAGCTGGGCTTGAGCGGTGTGGGTTGCACGTAGGCAACGTGACCGTCCTCCGAGCTGACGTTCAGCCCGTCGAACACCCCTTGTCCCCCGCCGCCGTAGCTGAAAAGCCCCTTGTTTTCGACGTGGAGGAACTGCCCGGTGAGGACGTTGCCCCTGTGGGACAGCGGCGCCTCTGCTGCGGCCGCAGGAGGGTGGTGGGTGCGGTGCTGCCCTGGTTCGGTGACCAGGGCAGCACCGGGCGGGGGTCAGGGGATGGGGCGGTGGAGGTTGTCGTGGGGGGTGGGGGGCGGGGTGGTGGAGGCGATCCAGGGGCCGTCGGTGGAGGGGTCGGTGATGCCGGCTTCGAGCCAGGTGTAGGCGCCGTCGAGGACGCCGCGGACGACCTTGTGGTCGAGGTCGTCGGTGTTCTTCCACAGGCGGGTGAAGAGTTCCTCGACGCGCAGCCGGGACTGGTGGCAGAAGGCGTCGGCGAGCTGGTGGGCCTCGCGGCCGTGGTCGTTGTCCTGGGAGAGCTTCTCGGCGCGGACGCAGGCGGCGCTCATCGCGAAGAGTTCGGCGCCGATGTCGACGATCCGGCCGAGGAAGCCCTGTTTGGACTCCATCTTCCCCTGCCAGCGCGACATGGCGTAGAAGGTGGCGCGGGCGAGCCGGCGGGAGTGCCGCTCGACGTAGCGCAGGTGTTCGGCGAGCGGGCCGAAGTCGCTGTAGGCGTGCGGGAGTTGGCCGGGCCCGGCCAGGAGGCGGGGGAGCCAGCGGGCGTAGAAGCCGCCGGCGCGGGCGCCGGCCCTGGCCTTGTCGGCGAGCGCCTTCTCCGGGTCGATGAGGTCTCCGGCGGCCTTGAGGTGGGCGTCGACCGCCTCGCGGGCGATGAGCAGGTGCATGATCTCCGTGGAGCCCTCGAAGATGCGGTTGATGCGCAGGTCCCGCAGCATCTGTTCGGCGGGGACGCCGCGTTCGCCGCGGGCGGCGAGGGAGTCGGCCGTCTCGTAGCCGCGTCCGCCGCGGATCTGCACGAGTTCGTCGGCCATGAGCCAGGCCATCTCGGAGCCGTAGAGCTTGGCGAGCGCGGCCTCGATGCGGATGTCGTTGCGTTCCTCGTCGGCCATCTGGGAGGAGAGGTCGAGGACGGCCTCGAGGGCGAAGGTGGTGGCGGCGATGAAGGACATCTTGGCGCCGACGGCCTCGTGCCGGGCCACCGGTTTGCCCCACTGCACGCGCTCGGCCGACCACTCGCGGGCGATCTTCAGGCACCACTTGCCGGCGCCGACGCACAGTGCGGGCAGGGACAGGCGGCCGGTGTTGAGCGTGGTGAGCGCGATCTTCAGGCCGGCGCCCTCTCCGCCGACGAGGTTGGCGGCCGGGACGCGCACCTGGTGGAAGCGGGTGACGCCGTTCTCGATGCCGCGCAGGCCCATGAACCGGTTGCGGTTCTCCACGGTGATGCCCGGGGAGTCGGCCTCGACGACGAACGCGCTGATGCCGCCGGGGTGGCCGTCGGACTCCGGTACCCGGGCCATGACGACGAGCAGGTCGGCGATGACCCCGTTGGTGGTCCACAGCTTGACGCCGTCGAGCAGGTAGTCGTCGCCGTCGGGCGTCGCGGTGGTGGCCAGCCGCGCGGGGTCGGAGCCGACGTCGGGCTCGGTGAGCAGGAAGGCGGAGATGTCGGTGGTGGCGCAGCGCGGGAGGAAGCGGTCGCGCTGCTCCTGGGTGCCGAAGGCCTTCAGCGGCTGCGGGACGCCGATCGACTGGTGCGCCGAGAGCAGGGCGCCGATGGCGGGGCTGGCCGAACCGGCCAGGGCGAGCGCCTTGTTGTAGTAGAGCTGGCTCAGGCCCAGACCGCCGTACCGGGTGTCGATCTTCATGCCGAGTGCGCCGAGTTCGCGCAGTCCGGCCACGACCTCGTCGGGGATGCGGGCCTCGCGTTCGATGAGGCCGCCGTCCACCCGCGTCTCGCAGAAGTCGCGCAGGGCGGCGAGGAACTCTTCGCCGCGGCGGACGCTGTCGGCGTCGGGCCGCGGGTGGGGGTGGACGAGGTCGAGGCGGAAGCGGCCGAGGAAGAGCTCCTTGGCGAAGCTCGGCTTGCGCCAGTCCTGTTCGCGCGCGGCCTCGGCCACGTCGCGCGCCTCGCGTTCGGAGACGTCGCGGGGGCTGGAGCTGGAGGGTGCGGCGGACATCGGCTCACCTCGTCGGGTCGCAGGGTTCCCGGTCGCCTACCGGCCGGTGCTACTGAGGCGTATGTACCCGATTCGGTGTGTTCATGCGGGAGGCGCCGCAGGTTGTGGTCCGAACGGCGGGCGCGGGGCGACCGCGGCCCGCGCGGCCCGTGCGCCCACCCGGCGTCGCCCGGTGTCCCGTGCCCGCCGCGTCCCACCCGCCGCCCGCCCACCCGCCGCGCGGGCGGGTGGCGGGCGGGCGCCGGTGGGGCGGTGCCGGTTACAGGTCGAGGCCGGTGAGGACGAGGACGCGCTCGTAGGTGTAGTCCTCCATGGCGAACCGCACGCCCTCACGGCCGACGCCGGACTGCTTGGCACCGCCGTAGGGCATCTGGTCCGCGCGGTAGGAGGGCACGTCGCCGACGATGACGCCGCCGACCTCCAGCGCGCGGTGGGCGCGGAAGGCGGCCTGCACGTCGTGCGTGAACACGCCCGCCTGGAGGCCGTACTTGGAGTTGTTGGCCGCCGCGAAGGCGGCCTCCTCGCCCTCGACCCGGGTGAAGCTCATGACGGGCCCGAAGACCTCCTCGCAGCCGAGCTGGGTGTCGGCCGGGACGTTCTCCAGCACGGTCGGCGCGAAGGTGGCGCCGTCGCGCTTGCCACCGGTGAGCAGGCGGGCCCCGGCGTCGACGGCCTCGTTCACCCAGGACTCCACGCGCTGTGCGGCGGCCTCGTTCACCAGCGGGCCGACGTCCGTGGCCGCGTCGGAGGGGTCGCCCACGCCCAGCGCCTCGACGGCCGCGACGACCTTGGGCACCAGCCGGTCGTACACGGCGGCGTCGGCGATGACGCGCTGCACGGAGATGCAGGACTGCCCGCCCTGGTAGTTGGAGAAGGTGGCGATGCGCTGCGCGGCCCAGTCCAGGTCCGCCTCGGAGCCGTAGTCGCCCAGCACGACGGCCGCGCCGTTGCCGCCGAGCTCCAGGGTGACGCGCTTGCGCGGCACGGAGTCGAGGATGGCGAAGCCGACCGGCTCGCTGCCGGTGAAGGAGATGACGGGCAGCCGCTCGTCCTGGACGAGAGCGGGCATCTTCTCGTTGGCGACCGGCAGCACCGACCAGGAGCCGGCGGGCAGCTCGGTCTCGGCCAGCAGCTCGCCGAGGAGGAGCGCGGACAGCGGGGTGGCGGGGGCGGGCTTGAGGATGATCGGCGTGCCGACGGCGATCGCGGGGGCCACCTTGTGGGCGCACAGGTTCAGCGGGAAGTTGAACGGCGCGATGCCGAGGACGGGGCCGTGCGGGAAGCGGCGGGTGAGCGCCAGGCGGCCGACGCCGCCCGCGTCGGAGTCCAGGCGCTGGACCTCGCCGCCGTTGAAGCGGCGGGCCTCGTCGGCGGCCCACCGGAAGACGGACACGCACCGGCCGACCTCGCCGCGGGCCCATTTGACGGGCTTGCCGTTCTCGGCGGAGATGAGCTGGGCGATCTCCTCGGCCCGCTCGCCCAGGCGGCGCACCACGTGGTCGAGCGCGGCGGCGCGGACGTGGGCGGGGGTGGCGGAGAACTCGGCCGTGGCGGCGGCGGCCGCGGCGACCGCCTCCTCGACCTGCGCGTCGGTGGGCACGCCGGCCCGGCCGACGGTCCGGCCGTCCCAGGGGGAGGTGACCTCAAGGGTGTCGTCACCGGTCGCCTCGCGGCCGGCGAGCCAGAACGGGTGCGTGGAAGTCGCTGTGGTCACTGCGAGTACCGGCCTTCCGGATCGTCATGGAACGGGTCGATGAACGGGTGGGTGGACGAAAGCCACGGTAGGGGCAGCGCGACGCGGGGTGTCTTGTCCGGCGCGGCGTAGTGGGCGCGCGTGTCGCTCCGCTTCGTCAGGGATCCGCGTTGGTCATTGACCTAGGCATGTCAGCGCGTCAGGATGGCGCCGCACAGCGCTACCCCCACCGTCTCGTTCTGGACACCCCAGGAGATTCGATGCGCCTGACCAAAGCCGGCAGGTGGACCACCTCCACCGCCGCACTCATCGCCCTCGCCCTGGCCGTACCGCTCGGTGCGCAGGCGACCGCCTCCACCGCGGGCGGCGCGGACAGCGCCACCCCGCGCACGGCGGCCGCCTCGCCCGCGGACCGGCAGACCCAACGGCAGTACGAGATCAGCGGCGTCAGCACGCCCGCCGAACGGACCGCGGTGACGCGGCTGGGCACGGCGATCGACGAGGTCCGCGCGGACTCCGTCGTCGTCACCGCCAGCACCGCGGAGGCCGCGCGGCTCAAGCAGCACGGCTACCGGATCACCCCGCTGACCGCCGCCGCCGAGGAGACCGTGCACGCGCAGGGCCCCTCGGACTACCACAGCTACGCCCAGACCATGGCGGCCGTGGACCGGTTCGTGCGGCAGTACCCGCAGCTGATGACCAAGAAGGTCATCGGGAAGTCCTACCAGGGCCGGGACATCGTCGCCGTCAAGGTGAGCGACAACGCCGCCAGGGACGAGGACGAGCCCGAGGTCCTGTTCACCCACAACATCCACGCCCGCGAACACCTGACGGCCGAGATGGCCCTGTACGCCCTGGAGGAGTTCGGCAGCCGCTACGGCAGCGACCGGGAGGTCACCTCGCTGCTCGACAGCCGGGAGCTGTGGATCGTGCCGGTGCTCAACCCGGACGGCAAGGTCTACGACATGGAGTCCGGCCAGTTCCGGATGTGGCGCAAGAACCGCCAGCCGGCGGGCTGGGGCTACGTCGGCACCGACCTGAACCGGAACTTCCCCTACCAGTGGGGCTGCTGCGGCGGCTCCTCCGGCTCGCCGTACTCGGAGACCTACCGGGGCAGCAGCCCGGGTTCGGCCCCGGAGACCAAGGTCATCACCGACTTCGTGCGCAGCCGGGTCGTCGGCGGTGAGCAGCAGATCACCGCGCACATCGACTGGCACACCTACAGCGAGCTGGTGCTGTGGCCCTACGGCTACACCTACAGCGACACCGCGCCCGGCCTGGACCGGGACGACGCGGCCGCCTTCCGCGCCGTGGGCACCGCGATGGCGCGCAGCAACGGGTACACCCCGCAGCAGTCCAGCGACCTGTACATCACCGACGGTGGCTTCAACGACTGGATGTGGGCCGACCAGGGCATCTTCTCGTACACCTTCGAGATGTACCCGCGCTCCAGCAGCGGGGGCGGCTTCTACCCGCCGGGCAGCGTCATCGACCGGGAGACCTCCCGCAACCGCGAGGCGATGCTGATCCTGCTGGAGAACGCGGACTGCATGTACCGCTCGATCGGCAAGGAGCAGCAGTACTGCACGCAGTGACGCCCGGCGACGGCTCGGGCGGACGGCCGCCGGGCCGGTGACGGAGCGCGCGGGGGCGGACCCACCGGGTCCGCCCCCGTCGGCCCGTCCGGGGCCGGGAGCGCGCGGACCCGGCGTGCCGGACGCACCCGGCGCGCCGGACCCCGGCAGGTCGCAGCCCGACCCGTCCACCGCCCCGCCGCGTCCACCACCAGGCCGCGTCCACCGCCAGGCCGCGCCGGACGCCCGGCGCCCGTCCCCCCGTCCGGCCCCGGGCCGCGCCCGGCGCCGCAGCCCGCCGCGCGCCCCGGGGGCGTCCGGGCGTCCCCCGGGTCGCGCGCCGCGGCGTCCGCGGGGTCAGCGGCGGTCCGCCGGGGGCGCGGGGGCGGTCTTCAGGGCGAGCCAGAGCTCCATGCGCACGTCCGGATCGTCCAGGGAGCGGCCGAGTATCTCCTCCACGCGCCGCATCCGGTAGCGCAGGGTGTGCCGGTGCACGCCCAGGTCGGCCGCCGCGGCGTCCCACTGGCCGTGCCGGGACAGCCAGGCGCGCAGCGAGGCCACCAGGTCGCCCCGGCCGCTGGCGTCGTGCTCGCGCAGGGGCCGCAGCACGCCGTCGGCGAACGCCCGCACCGCGTCGTCGGCCAGCAGTGGCAGCACCGAACCGGCGGCCATCTCCTCGTGCTCCACCAGCGCGGCGCCGCGCCGCCGGGCCACCGACAGCGCCTGCTCGGCCTGCTTGAAGGCGGTGGCGGTGGCGGAGATGCCGGTCGGGGCGGAGACGCCGACGGCGACCGGCCCCTCCCCCTCACCCCCGGCCGTGCGCACCTGCTCGGCGCAGGCGGCGATCGCGGCGCCGCCGTCCACCGCGAGCACCACCAGCCGGGCGCCGTCGGGCACCGCGAGCACCGACTCGCCGCTGCGCGCGGCGGCGGCCTCCACCGCGTCGGCGAGCGCGGCCAGCGGCTCCGGGGCGGCGCCGGAGCCTTCACCGGCGCGCGGGCCCGACCCGCGCGCGGCGCTCTTCGCGGCGCCGTTGCCGAAGGTCCGCTCGGCGACGGCCAGGCGCAGCGGGACGTCCAGCAGTCCGCCGTAGAGCGTGCCCGCGACGGCGCGGGCGTGCTCGGCCTCACCGGCCATCAGCATGCGCAGCACCGCGCCGCCCAGGCGCTGTTCGGCCTCCTGGAGCGCGCGGGAGCGCTCGGTGGTCAGCGTCAGCAGGGCGATCGCGGAGTTGACGGCGTAGCGCTCGGCGGTGCCGGGCGGCGCGCCCGTGCCGACGGCGAGGACGGCCCGGATGCGGCGGCCGGAGCCGATGGACTGGAGCTCCACCCGGTCGTCGGCGTCCTCGGCGGCCGCGGGGGCGCTGACCACGGCGCTGGCCGGGGCCGGCCGGTCGCGCAGCCGCTCCACGTCGGCGGTGAGCCGCCCGGCGCGGCGCGCCGCCCACGCCGGAGCGGCGGCGACGAGCGCCCCGGAGACGTCGAACAGGGCCGCCCAGCCGCGCACGTGGGCGGCGAGCCGGCCCAGCAGCGCGGTGGGCCCCTCGGCGGCGAGGGCGGCCCGGGTCAGCTCCCGCTGGGCCTCGAACCCGGCGGTCACCGAGCGGTACTGCTCGGCGGCGATGGCCGCGGACACCGCCTTGGTGATCGCGATGAACGGGGTGCGCCGGGGCACTTCCAGGAGCGGGAAGTCGGCGGCGCGGGCCGCGTCGACAAGGGCGTCCGGCACCCGCTCGTAGTTGACCCCGGCGGCGAAGCCGAGGCCGACCACGCCGGCGCGGGTCAGCCGCCGCACGTAGCGGCGCATCGCCGCCGGGTCCTCGGCGTCCAGCTTCATCGCCGTGACGAGCAGCAGTTCCCCGCCGTCGAGGTACGGGACCGGGTCCTCCAGCTCGCTGACCTGCGCCCAGCGGACGGGCACGTCCAGCCGGTCCGACCCGGTCAGGACGGCCAGCTTCAGCGCCGAGTGCTGGACGAGGCTGCGGAGTGTGGGCTGCATGGCGGCGGACCCGTTCTGCGGCCTGCTGCGGCCGTCGACTGCGGAGGACAACATGGCTGGTTTTAGCCGTAGAGTAGCGCGGCCGTCCCCCGCATGCGCCTCACTGTACAGGGCCGGTGTCTCCGAGGCGGGCCAGTACGGGCGGCCCGGCCGCCCCGGTGACGGAGGTGACCGAGAGCACGGCGTGGCCCGGCGGGACCTGGTGGGCCAGGTCGGACGCGGACCACCGCTCGCGGCGCTCCCGGCGCACCGTCACCGACGTGGTGGTGGCCCGCACGCCGGTGAACGCGGAGCGCACCGCGCGCAGTCCGCGGCGCAGGGTGCCGCCGGAGAAGTCGGGGTTGCGGGTGACGGACTCCGCCTCCACCCACTCCTGGCCCCACGCCTGGGCGAAGACCTCGCCGTCCCACGTGGTGACCCCGGCCAGCGACACCTTGCAGCCGACGGTGCCCAACAGCGCCGTGCGCAGCTCACGCGGCACGTCGTCCAGCGTGCGCAGGGCCAGCAGGACGCCGGCGTTGGCCGAGCGCAGCCGCCGCAGCCCGCGCACCGCGTCGGCGGTGACGGTGTGCTCGGCGTCGTCCAGGACCAGGCAGGCGAAGCGCGAGCGGTCCTCGCGCGCGGTGACGGCGGCGGTGAACTGGGCCAGCACCAGGCGGGCGAGGATGCGCGACGCCTCGGCGTGGCCGCGCTCGGGCAGGTCCACGCGCACCCGCAGCGGGTGCTCCAGCGCGCGCAGGGAGAACGGGTGCGGCCCGCTGCCCGGCGGCGCGCTGCCGAAGAAGCCGTCGAAGGCCGGGCGCAGCAGCACGGCGATGCGGTCGGCCAGCAGGGCGCCGACGTCGTCGGGGCGCCCGGCGCCGCGGGTGCGCGCGTCCAGCTCCCGCTGCTGGCCGAACTCCCCGGCGGCGTCCAGCGCTTCGCGCAGCGCGGCGACGGCGACGGGGTTGCCGTCGAGCAGGTCGCGCAGGGCGCGCAGGGCGGGGAAGCGGCCGTGGGCGGCCTGGTAGGGCCCGAGCACCTGGGCGAGCGCGGCCGCCGCCGCCCGCCCGGTGCGCTGGGCGCCCTCGCGGCGGTCGTCGGCGTCCGGGCCGAGCAGGGCCTCGGTGAGCAGGGCGGCGGCCTCGTCGGGGTCGGTGCTGCCGCCGTAGGGGTCGAGGTCGTGGGTGGAGCGCGGGTCGCCGGGGCGCACGACGACGTCGAAGGCGTCGTCGGGGGCGAGCGCGGCGCGGGCGGTGCCGACGGCGACGACGGCGGCCTGGCCGGTCAGTGCCCGCAGGCACAGCGCCTCGACGGCCGGGCGCACGATGCGGCCGGTCTTGCCCGAACCGGGCGGCCCGACGGCCAGCAGGGAGGTGCCCAGCAGCGACGGGTCCAGGGCGAGCGCGCAGCCGCGGAACCGGTAGGGGTTGCGCCGGTCGTCCACGGCCGCCCCGATGCGCACCTGGCCGGTCAGCACGTCGTGCCGCGCCGTGCGCACGGGCAGGTCGCGGGCCCGGGAGGGGTGGGCGAACGCGGCGGCGCCCTGGTCGAGCACGGCGCGGGCGAAGCCGGGCAGCGCGTCGGGCCGGGCGCGTGCCCCGTGCCACGCCCGTTCCACGCGCACGTAGTCCAGGTCGGTGGCGCGCCCGGAGTGCACGTCGGCGGTGAGCCGGTCGGCGGCGTCGGCGAGGCCGGCCGCGCGCAGTTCCGGCCACTCCTCCAGGCGGGCCCGCGGATCGCGCTCGGGCATCGGCGTCCAGGGCCGCCCGGCCTCCGGCGTGCCCTGGGCACGGCGCCGCAGCAGCGCGCGCCAGCCGCCGACCCGGGCGGCGAGAACCAGCAGGGCGAGGGTGAACAGCGCGTAGTAGACGTTGTAGGCGACGACGTACGGCGTGATCTCCACCGGCTCCCGCCAGCCGGTCGGCGTCAGCCACTTCAGGGGGGCCAGCCAGAACGTCCAGCCGCCGGCGCTGAAGCACAGCGCCCACACCACGGCGGCCCCCAGCAGCGCGGTGAGGGCGCGGCGGTGGCGGCGCGGCGGGACGAGCAGGCGCCGGGCGCGCGCGGCCCGGCGGCGCCAGCGCTCGGGCGCGTACCGGTGCCCCACCCGCGCCCAGCGGCCGGACCGCGCGGCGAGCCAGACCATCGGGGCGAGCAGCAGGACGTCCACCGCGTAGGAGAGCAGCAGGGTCAGGAACGCCGAACCGCCGCCGTCGTACCAGGAGCTGGGCAGGGCCGCGTAGACCCAGCCGACGAACGGCAGGTACTCGTTCAGCGTGAGCGAGGCCGCCAGCAGCAGGCAGACCAGCGCCAGCAGCGCGCCCCCCAGGAGCTGGCGCTCGGGCAGCTCCTCGGGTTCGTCGGCCGGACGCGGCTGGTGGCCGTAGCGCCAGACGCCGGGCTCCGCCTCGGGGCGCGGGGTGCGCAACCAGGCGACCAGGGGCGCGGTGGCGCGCGGTGCCTGCCGGGGCAGCGGCGGCGCCGCGGGAGGCGGCGGTACGACGGGCACCTCCGCGCTCCCCCGCCACCCCGCGCCCGACCCGCCACCGGGTGGCGCGGCCCCGGGCGGGGTGCTCCCGGGCGGTGCGGCCCCGGGCGGGGTGCTCCCGGGCGGTGCGGCCCCGTGCCGCCCGTCCCCCGGCGCGCCGCCGCCGTACGGACCGCCCGCGGGCGCGCCGCCGCCCCGCGCGCCGCCGGGGTACGCGCCGCCCGCGGGCGCGCTGCCGCCGTGCACACCGCCGCCCGGAGCGCCGCCGCCGAAGCGGGCGTCACCGCGTGGTGGGCCCGGGTTCCGGGCGGCTCCGTGCCGTCCGCCGCCGACGCCGCCCGCGCTGCCGTCCGCGCTCATCTGCCGCTCCGCCCCCTGCTCGCCCGGGTGTCGTGCCGTCAACACTGCGTTCGCGGCCCCAATCTAGACCCTCGCGCCGTGCGCCCGTGCGGTCTCGCGTCCCCCGCGGACGCACGGGCCGGGCACTCCGGCGGGCCCCGGCCGGGACCTGTCCGCCGTGGCCAACACGCCCTGCCGACTTTTACGCAGCGGTGCATGTCCCGCCCGTGTCGCTGGCCCTAGCCTGCGAGGAGCGGACCACACCTTCTCCCCCCTTTCTTCCGATTTCCCTCCCCATCCACACCAAGGAGAGCGCGATGACCTCTACCACCCCGCAGTCCGCCCAGACCGGGGGCCCGGCGCTCCCGCAGGAGCGCCGCGTCGTGACCGCGATCCCGGGCCCGAAGTCGCAGGAGCTGCACGCGCGCAAGCAGGCGGCGGTGGCGGACGGCGTCGGCAACGTGCTACCGGTCTACGTACGGCGGGCCGGTGGCGGCGTCATCGAGGACGTCGACGGCAACTCCCTGATCGACTTCGGCTCCGGCATCGCCGTGACGTCCGTCGGCAACAGCGCGGAGGCCGTCGTGCGCCGGGCCACCGAGCAGCTCGCCGACTACACGCACACCTGCTTCATGGTGACGCCGTACGAGCCGTACGTGGCCGTCGCCGAGGCCCTGGCCGAGCTCACCCCGGGCGACCACGCCAAGAAGTCCGCGCTGTTCAACTCCGGCGCCGAGGCGGTGGAGAACGCGGTCAAGATCGCCCGCGCGTACACCAAGCGGCAGGCCGTCGTCGTCTTCGACCACGGCTACCACGGCCGCACCAACCTCACGATGGCGCTCACGTCGAAGAACATGCCGTACAAGCACGGCTTCGGCCCGTTCGCGCCCGAGGTGTACCGGGTGCCGGTCGCCTACCCCTACCGCTGGCCGACCGGCCCGGACAACTGCGCGGAGGAGGCCGCGGCCCAGGCGATCGACCAGATCGGCAAGCAGGTCGGCGCGGAGAACGTGGCTGCCGTCGTCATCGAGCCGGTGCTCGGCGAGGGCGGCTTCATCGAGCCCGCCAAGGGCTTCCTGCCGCGCATCGCGGAGTTCGCCAGGGACAACGGCATCGTCTTCGTCGCCGACGAGATCCAGTCGGGCTTCTGCCGCACCGGCCAGTGGTTCGCGTGCGAGGACGAGGGCGTCGTCCCCGACCTCATCACCACCGCCAAGGGCATCGCGGGCGGCCTGCCGCTCGCGGCCGTCACCGGGCGCGCGGAGATCATGGACGCGGCGCACTCCGGCGGTCTGGGCGGCACCTACGGCGGCAACCCGGTGGCCTGCGCCGCCGCGCTGGGTGCCATCGAGACGATGCGGGAGCTGGACCTGAACGCGCGGGCCCGGCGCATCGAGGAGGTCATGAAGCCCCGGCTGGCCAAGATGGCCGAGAACCACCCGGCCGTCGGCGACGTCCGCGGCCGCGGGGCGATGATCGCCATCGAGCTGGTCAGGCCCGGCACCAAGGAGCCGGACACCGAGCTGACCGGCAAGCTCGCCGCCGCCTGCCACCAGGCCGGCCTGCTCATCCTGACCACCGGCACCTACGGCAACGTCGTGCGCTTCCTGCCGCCCCTGGTCATCGGCGAGGACCTGCTCACCGAGGGCCTGGACGTCCTGGAGAACGCCCTCGCCGAGCTGGCCTGACCGGCCGCGGACCGGCACCGGGGACGCCGGACCGCGCCGGACCGCCCGCGGCCCCCGGGGCGGCCCGGTGAAGGAGATGTGGGAGGGCGATGGCCGTTCGGTCATCGCCCTCCCGCCGTCCGTGGCCGTGCCGTACGGTCGGCGGTGGATGGACGCACCACCCGGCCCGCACGGGACTGCGGGCACCACCGGCTCCACGGCCGCCGCCGCGGGGCCCGGCCGCACGCACCCGTGTGCGGCGCTCCGATCGGACCGCCGTGCGCCCCAGGCCCCCCGGGGCGCGCGGTGACCGGTCCTCAGCACGGCCGTCCGGGAATACTCCCCCCTGTTCCCGGACGGCCGTCCCCCTTCCGGCTCCTGCTCGCCGCCGCCCTCCTGGCGGTGTTCTCCGTACTGACGTGGCAGGTCGTGACCGACGGTCGGCTGCGGGACGCCGACGAGCGGCTGGCCGCCGCCCTCCGGCAGCCGGACCCGGCCGCGCCGGGGGCGGACGGCGGGCTCGCGGAGTTCGCCGCCGACCTCGGGCACTGGTACGTGGCCGTACCGGCGCTGCTGCCGGTCCTCGGCCACGCCTGGTGGCGGAGCCGGCGCCCCGGGCCGCTCCTGGCGGTCGTGGGCGCGATGACCGCCGTCCCCCTGCTGGTGGCACCGCTGAAGGCGCTGGTGGACCGGGTGGGACCGCTGGGCGGCCAGGGGTACTACCCCTCCGGGCACACCGCGACGGCCGTGGTCGCCTACGGCGCGGTCGCGCTCCTGCTGCTGCCGCACCTGCGCGGACGCGCGGCGCGGTCCGCACTGGTAATCCCGGTCTGCGCCGTGGTGGCCGGGGTCGGCGCGGGGTTGGTGCGGCGCGGCTACCACTGGCCGCTGGACGTCGCCGCGAGCTGGTGCCTGGGCGGCCTGCTGCTGCTCGCCGTCGCGGCGGTGACGCGGCGGACGAGCGGATTCCGTGTCCCGCGGCGCGGGCGGGGGTCCGCGCCGGACGGTGTCGCCCACCCGGTTCCCCGCTCCCCCACCGCCTGCCGGACGGCGGCGCGACCGGCCCGCCGCGCGGGCTCGACGGGGCCCGGGCGGCGCGGCTGACGGCCCCCGCGGGGAGCCGGGGGCCCACACGGGCGGGGTGGCGCGGCGCGGTGGCGCGCCGTGCCGTGCCGTGCCGGCGGGGGCCGTACCGTGGTTGCGGAAAGTAGTCGGGGAAATTCTCCCCGGCCGGCAAACCGGACACCCTGCGATTACCGCATGACGGAAGCGACGGCGTCACGCCGTCGCTTCATCCGGTGACCACCCGCCTAAACCTTGCGAAGAACGGAAAGTTCGGGCGTCAGCCACGTGAATGCAAGGCGTCGCACGAGTGAGCGGAGAACGACGGGTGCGGATACAGCACGCTATACCGTCCGGGGCATGGCTCAGCTCGTCAACCGGCGCCCGGCCGGAGGGATGGCAGACGGCGCCGCGTCGCAGGACATCAGGTCCAAGGGGCTCCACAGGAACTCCGTCGGACTCCTCGGCAGCGCCGTCATCGGTCTGTCCACCGTCGCCCCCGTGTACTGCCTCACCAGCACCCTCGGGCCCACCGTGGGCGAGGTGGGGCCGCAGACGCCCGCCGTCTTCCTCGCCGGGTTCCTGCCGATGCTCCTGGTCGCCTTCGCCTACCGGGAGCTCAACCGCGCGGTGCCCGACTGCGGCACCTCCTTCACCTGGACGGTCAAGGCGCTCGGCCCGCGCATCGGCTGGATGACGGGCTGGGGCCTGGTCGTCGCCACGGTGATCGTGCTGTCGAACCTCGCGGGTGTGGCCGCCGAGTTCTTCTACCTGCTGCTCGGCGAGCTCACCGGGAGCGCGGCGGTGGTGCGCTTCGGGGAGTCGACGCCCGGGCACGTCGCGACCGTGCTGGTCTTCATCGCCGCCGCCACCGCCATCAGCTACCGGGGCATGACGGCCACCAAGTGGTTCCAGTACTCGCTGGTGACGCTCCAGATGGCGGTGCTGGCCCTGTTCGTCGTCATGGCCTTCGCCAAGGCGGGCGAGGGCGCCCCGGCCACCGCCCCGGCGCCCGACTTCTCGCTGTCCTGGCTGGACCCGACCGCCGTCGGCTCCTTCAGCGCCTTCACGGCCGGCCTGTCCCTGTCGATCTTCATCTACTGGGGCTGGGACACGAGCCTGACGGTCAACGAGGAGACCACCGGCAGCGCCCGCACCCCGGGCCGGGCCGCGATGATCTCCATCGTGGTGCTGGTCTGCTCCTACGTGCTCACGGCCGTCGCCGCGCTGAAGTTCTCCGGCACCGGCACCGTGGGGCTGGGCCTGGGCAACCCGGCCACCGCCGACAACGTCTTCGCCGCCCTGGCCGACCCCGTGCTCGGCCCGCTCGGCGCGCTGCTCTTCCTCGCCGTCGTCGCCTCCGCCGCCGCCAGCCTCCAGACGACCTTCCTGCCCGCCGCCCGCACGATGCTCGCCATGAGCACCTACCAGGCGTTTCCCGCCTCCTTCGCCGCCGTGCACCCCAGGCACCGGACCCCGGGCCGGGCGACGGTCGCGGCGGGCGCGGCCACCGGCCTGTTCTACGCGGTGATGACGCTCGTCAGCGAGAACGTGCTGATCGACACGATCTACGCGCTGGGCCTGATGATCTGCTTCTACTACGCGCTGACCGCCTTCGCCTGCGTGTGGTACTTCCGGGCCGACCTGCGGCGCGGCGTGCGCGACGCGCTGACCAAGGGCGTGCTGCCGCTGCTGGGCGGCGTGCTGCTGACGGCCGTGTTCGGCAAGACGCTGGTGGACATGTGGGACCCGGCCTACGGCACCGGCAGCTCGATCGCGGGGGTGGGCAGCGTCTTCGTCATCGGCGTCGGCCTGCTCCTGGCGGGCGGGGTGTGCATGCTCCTCATGCAGCGCCGCAGCCCCGCCTTCTTCCGCGGCGAGGTGCTGCACCGCTCGACGCCGCCGCTGGTGGCCGACGACTGACCCGGCCGCCGGAGGCGCGGTACCCGGCCGCAGCACCGGGGTGCCGCGCCCCGGCGCTGCGGGCGGGCCGCACGCCGCGCGCCGGACGGGCGGCACCGTGGCCGCGGGCGCGACGGAGCCCGGACGTCGCCGCACAGCGACGCGGCCGGCGCGCCGGGGCGGGCGGAGCCCGGTTCGGCTACCGCGGGCCGGTGGCGAGGGGCGCGGTGGCGGTGGTGGCGCCGTAGCCGTCCTCGTACCGGTACTCCGGCTCCTCCTCGTCGAAGCCGCCGGAGAGCCCGATGAGGAGCAGGGTCACGAACAGCGCCGAGAGCACCGTGCCGATGATGCCCAGGACGAGCCCGGCCGTGGCCTGCCCGGAGCCGTGCGCCGCACCGCGGTCGACGCGCTTGCGCGCGGCCACCGCCAGCCCGATCGCGACCGGGCAGCAGACGATGCCGACGAAGCCGCCCCAGATGGTGATCGACAGCGCCGTGCCGACGATGCCCAGCACCATCGCCGCCGTGCAGATGCCGCTGGTGGGCGGGGTCGCGGGCGGCGCCCAGCCCGCTACGGGGTAGCCGCCGTAGCCGTACCGCGGCGGCGCGTACGGATGCGCGGCGTGCGGGTGCGGGTGCGGGGCGTGCGGGTGCGCGGCGTAGGGGTGTCCGTGGCCGTAGCCGCCGACGGGCGGCGCCGGTGCCGGGGGCGGAGGCGGCGGGGAGGGCGCGGGCGGCACCGGCGGCACGGCGGAACCGGCGCCCTTGGTGAGCGAGGGGGACGGCCGGGGCGGGGGCGGAGCGAGGGGAGCGGTCAGGGTGGGCTGCTCGGCGACCGGGGCCGACGGCAGGGCGTCCCCGGGCCCGCGCCCCGGCGGCGCCCACGGGTCCTCGGCCGGCGGCGCCCACGGGTCCGTGCGCCCGGCCGACCCGGGCGCGGAGGGCACCGGACCGTTCCGCGCCTCCCGCGCGCCGTCGCCGTCCGTAGCGTCCTGCGTCATGCCGCCTCCGTTCGCGTGGTTCACCCATCGTAGGTGCCCTGCCCACGGCTCCCTCTACGATGGCGGGCGGTCCGCCAGGGCCGAGGCACACCGGAGGTTTCCCTTGTCAGAACCGACCGATCTGACCGTCCCGCAGGAGCTGTCCGACTTCATCGCCGGACTGCCGAAGGCGGAGCTGCACGTCCACCACGTGGGTTCGGCCTCGCCGCGCATCGTCGCCGAGCTCGCCGCCCGCCACCCGGACGCGAGGGTCCCGGCCGATCAGGAGGCGCTCGCCGAGTTCTTCACCTTCCGCGACTTCGCCCACTTCGTCGAGATCTACCTCTCCGTCGTCGACCTGATCCGCGACGCCGAGGACGTGCGCCTGCTCACCTACGAGGTCGCGCGCGAGATGGCGGGGCAGAGCATCCGGTACGCGGAGCTGACCGTCACGCCGTTCAGCTCCGTCCGGCGCGGCATCCCCGAGCAGGCCTTCATGGAGGCCATCGAGGACGCCCGCAAGGCGGCCGCCGCCGAGCTGGGCGTCACGCTGCGCTGGTGCTTCGACATCCCCGGCGAGGCGGGTCTGGAGGCGGCCGAGGAGACGGCGCGCCTGGCCTGCGACCTGCGCCCCGAGGGCCTGGTCTCCTTCGGTCTGGGCGGCCCGGAGATCGGCGTGCCGCGCCCGCAGTTCAAGCCCTACTTCGACCGCGCCATCGCGGCGGGCCTGCGCAGCGTGCCGCACGCGGGCGAAACGACGGGCCCGGAGACGATCTGGGACGCCCTCACCCACCTGCGCGCCGAGCGCATCGGCCACGGCACCAGCGCCCCGCAGGACCCGCGCCTGCTGGAACACCTCGCCGAGCGGCGCATCCCGCTGGAGGTGTGCCCGACGTCGAACATCGCCACGCGCGCGGTGCCGGTCCTGGACCAGCACCCGGTGCGCGAGATGGTGGACGCCGGGGTGCTCGTGACCATCAACAGCGACGACCCGCCGATGTTCGGCACCGACCTGAACACCGAGTACGCCATCGCCGCGCGCCTGCTGGGCCTCGACGCGGCCGGGCTCGCGGGGCTGGCGAGGAACGGCGTCGAGGCCTCGTTCCTGGAGGCGCCGGCGAAGGCGGCCCTCACCGCGGAGATCGACGCCTACCTCTCGTCCTACCTCGCCTCCCACACGCCGGAGCTGCCCACACCGTAGGGGCACCGCCCACACCGGAGGGACGGCCGACGGCCCGGCGCCCCGCGCCCCTTACGGGCCCGGCCTTCGCCGCCCCGCCCCTCCGCGGCACCGGTCGGCCCGCCCGCGACCCACCGGCCCGGGGCGCCCCGCGCCGCCGGGCGCGGTGCGATGGCCGCCGCCCCGGCCTTGCGGCGCCCGTCGCACCCGTCCCGCGCACCCGCCGGATTGGTCCGCCGCTCGCGGGGAAGGCGGCAGGTCACACCAGGGTGAACGGGTGGACCGGCGGCTCCCGGGCGGGGCGCGACCGGCAGGCTGAGGGGCTGCGGATGCGAAGCGTGGGCGTAGAGGAAGAACTGCTGCTCGTGGACCCGGACACCGGGGAGCCGCAGGACGTCTCCGGAGCCGCGCTCGCCTACGCCGAGGACGACACCCGGCTGGAGAAGGAGTTGCAGCGCGAGCAACTGGAGACCGGGACCCGGCCCCGGACGACCATGGCCGAGCTGGCCGAGGAGGTCCGCAGGTGGCGCGCCGAGGCGGCGCGGCGGGCCGGTCAGGCGGGCGCGGCGGTGGCGGCGCTGGGGACCTCGCCGCTGCGCGTGGAGCCCTCGGTGAGCGCCGGCGAGCGCTACCGGTGGCTGCGCGAGGAGTTCCGCATGACCGCCGAGGAGCAGTTGACGTGCGGCTGCCACGTGCACGTCGGCGTCGCCTCCGAGGCGGAGGGCGTGGCCGTGCTGGACCGGGTGCGGCCGTGGCTGGCGCCGCTCGTGGCGCTCAGCGCCAACTCGCCGTTCTGGCAGGGGCGGGACAGCGGCCACGACAGCTACCGGACGCAGGTGTGGGGGCGGTGGCCCTCCTCGGGCCCCACCCCGCTGTTCGGCGACCCGGAGGCCTACCACGCGACGGTGGCGGCCATGCTGGACACCGGCTCCCTGCTCGACCAGGGCATGGTCTACTTCGACGCCCGGCTCTCCCGGAACTACCCGACCGTGGAGGTGCGGGTGGCGGACGTCTGCCTGGACAGCGCGGACACCGTCCTCCTCGCGGCGCTCGTGCGGGGCCTGGTGGAGACGGCCGCACGGCAGTGGCGCGCGGGCGAGCCGCCGGCGCCCGTGGGGGCCGAGGTGCTGCGGCTGGCGTCCTGGCGGGCGGCCCGCTCGGGGCTGACCGGCACGCTCGTGCACCCGCTGACCCGGCGCGCCGCCCCCGCCGGGACGGTGGTGGCGGCCCTGGTCGACCACGTGGCCGACGCGCTGGCCGACGCCGGGGACCTGGCGCTGGTCAAGGACGGGGTGGGCGCGGTGCTCGGCCGGGGCAACGGCGCGCGGCGCCAGCGCGCGGTCCGCGAGCGCGGCGGCGACCTGCGCGACGTCGTGGCCGACGCGGTCGAGCGCACCCTCGCCTGATCTCCGGCCCCGCGCCCGCCTGGCGGTCGGTGCCACGCACCCCGGCCCCGTCCTCGCCGTAAGGCCGGGAGGACGGGGCCGGGGTGCGCGCCGGTGCGTGCGTCGGGCCGGGCGCGGGAGCACGCCCGGCGCCGGCTCACAGCGCGGTCATCACGTGCTTCACCCGCGTGTAGTCGTCGAAGCCGTACGAGGAGAGGTCCTTGCCGTAGCCGGACTTCTTGAACCCGCCGTGCGGCATCTCCGCCACCAGCGGGATGTGCGTGTTGATCCACACGCAGCCGAAGTCCAGCGCCTTGGACAGCCGCATCGCGCGCCCGTGGTCGGTCGTCCACACCGAGGAGGCCAGGGCGTACTCCACCCCGTTGGCCCACCGCACGGCCTGGTCCTCGTCGCCGAAGCGCTGCACGGTGATGACCGGGCCGAAGACCTCGTTCTGGATGATCTCGTCGTCCTGCCGCAGCCCGGAGACGACGGTGGGGGCGAAGAAGTACCCCTTGTCGCCGACGCGCTCGCCGCCGGCCTCGACCTTGGCGTGCGCCGGGAGGCGGTCGATGAAGCCCTGCACCTTCTCCAGGTGGACGGGGTTGTTCAGCGGGCCGTAGAAGCAGTCCTCGTCGGTGACGTCACCGGTCTTGACCTCGGCGGCCGCCTTGGCGAGCGCGGAGACGAACTCGTCGTGGACGCTGTCGTGCACCAGCACGCGGGTGGCGGCGGTGCAGTCCTGCCCGGCGTTGAAGAAGCCGCCGTCGCGGATGCCCTCGACGGCCGCCGGGATGTCGGCGTCGCCGAAGACGAGGACGGGGGCCTTGCCGCCCAGCTCCAGGTGGACGCGCTTGACGTCCTTGGCGGCGCTGGCCGCCACCTCCATGCCCGCCCGGACCGAGCCGGTGATGGAGGCCATGGCCGGGGTGGGGTGCTCGACCATGCGGCGGCCGGTGTCCCGGTCCCCGCAGACGACGTTGAAGACGCCCTTGGGCAGAATCGAGCCCATGACTTCGGCCAGGAAGACGGCCGACGCGGGGGTGGTGTCCGCGGGCTTGAGTACCACGGTGTTGCCCGCGGCGATGGCCGGGGCGAACTTCCACACCGCCATCATCATGGGGTAGTTCCACGGCGCCACCTGGGCGCAGACGCCGACGGGCTCGCGGCGCACGAAGGACGTCATGCCGTCCATGTACTCGCCCGCCGACTTGCCCTCCAGCATGCGGGCGGCGCCCGCGAAGAACCGGATCTGGTCGAGCATCATCGGCAGTTCCTCGTGCCGGGTCAGCTCCAGCGGCTTGCCGGTGTTCTGGCACTCGACGGCCAGCAGCTCGTCCGCCCGGGCCTCCAGGGCGTCGGCGACCTTCAGCAGCGCGAGCTGCCGGGTGCCGGGGGTGGCGTCGCGCCAGGCCGGGAACGCCGACTCCGCGGCGGCCATGGCCGCGTCGACGTCGGCGGCGGACGAGAGCGCGGCGAGCGCGTACGGCTCGCCGGTCGTCGGGTCGACCACCTCCGTGGTCCGCCCGTCCGCGGCGTCCCGGAACTCGCCGTCGATGTAGTTGCGCAGCCGACGCAGCTCGGTGGTCACGTCAACACCCTCCTGCTCCGTTGTCCGATGGGTGAGATACCCACCCTAACCGGCTCTCTCACGTTTTCAACAGGGCCACTGTGCGCCAACCACGGAATCAGTCGCCACATGGCTGATCCACAACGAAAAACACCGCTGTCGGCTTGCATGACCGCCGAGACCTCGTGCACAGTGATGCTCGTGGCTCGTGATGAGAAGAAACCGAACGGCGGAGTGACGATCGACGCCGTCTCCCTGGCCATCATCGAACAGCTCCAGGAGGACGGCCGGCGGCCGTACGCCGCCATCGGCAAGGCCGTCGGCCTGTCGGAAGCGGCCGTGCGCCAGCGCGTCCAGAAGCTGCAGGACCAGGGCGTCATGCAGATCGTCGCGGTCACCGATCCGCTGACCGTCGGCCTGCTGCGGCAGGCCATGGTGGGCATCAACGTCGAAGGGGACCTCGAGCCGGTGGCCGACGCGCTCGCCGAGCTGGAGGAGGTCGCCTACGTCGTGGTCACGGCGGGCTCCTTCGACCTCATCGTCGAAATCGTCTGCGAGGACGACGAGCACCTGCTCGAGATGATCAACAAGCGGATCCGGACGCTGCCCGGCGTCCGCTCCACCGAGAGCTTCGTCTACCTCAAGCTGCGCAAGCAGACCTACACCTGGGGAACTCGATAACCGTGAGCAAGGACCTCTCCCGTACCGCGTACGACCACCTGTGGATGCACTTCACCCGCATGTCGTCGTACGAGAACGCCCCCGTGCCGACCATCGTGCGCGGTGAGGGCACCTACGTCTACGACGACCAGGGCAAGCAGTACCTCGACGGGCTCGCCGGGCTGTTCGTCGTCCAGGCCGGGCACGGCCGCACCGAGCTGGCCGAGGCCGCCGCGAAGCAGGCGGCCGAGCTCGCCTTCTTCCCCGTGTGGTCCTACGCCCACCCCAGGGCCGTCGAACTCGCCGAGCGGCTCGCCCACCACGCCCCGGGCGATCTGAACAAGGTGTTCTTCACCACCGGCGGCGGCGAGGCGGTGGAGACCGCCTGGAAGCTGGCCAAGCAGTACCACAAGCTCACCGGCAACCCCACCAAGTACAAGGTGATCTCCCGCGCCGTCGCCTACCACGGCACCCCGCAGGGCGCGCTGTCCATCACCGGCCTGCCGGCCCTCAAGGCCCCCTTCGAGCCGCTGGTGCCCGGCGCGTACAAGGTGCCCAACACCAACATCTACCGCGCCCCGATCCACGGCGACGACCCGGAGGCCTTCGGCCGCTGGGCCGCCGACCAGATCGAGCAGCAGATCCTCTTCGAGGGCCCGGAGACGGTCGCCGCCGTCTTCCTGGAGCCGGTGCAGAACGCCGGCGGCTGCTTCCCACCGCCGCCCGGCTACTTCCAGCGCGTGCGCGAGATCTGCGACCAGTACGGCGTGCTGCTCGTCTCCGACGAGGTCATCTGCGCCTTCGGACGGCTGGGCACGCTCTTCGCGTGCGACAAGTTCGGCTACGTGCCCGACATCATCACCTGCGCCAAGGGCATGACCTCGGGCTACTCCCCCATCGGCGCGGCGATCGTCTCCGACCGCCTGGCCGAGCCCTTCTACCGGGGCGACAACACCTTCCTGCACGGCTACACCTTCGGCGGCCACCCGGTCTCGGCGGCGGTGGCCCTGGCCAACCTCGACATCTTCGAGCGCGAGGGACTCAACCAGCACGTGCTGGACCACGAGGACGCCTTCCGCGCCACCCTGAGCAAGCTGCTCGACCTGCCGATCGTCGGCGACGTGCGCGGCAACGGCTTCTTCTACGGCATCGAGCTGGTGAAGGACAAGGCCACCAAGGAGTCCTTCGACGACGAGGAGACCGAGCGCGTCCTGTACGGCTATCTCTCCAAGGCGCTCTACGACAACGGCCTGTACTGCCGTGCCGACGACCGCGGTGACCCGGTCGTGCAGCTCGCACCGCCGCTGATCTCCGACCAGAGCACGTTCGACGAGATCGAGCAGAAGCTGCGCACCGTGCTCACCGAGGCGTGGACCAAGCTCTGACCCCACCCCGCCCCGCGCCCTTCGCGCCCCGCCCCCGGCCCCGGCCGCCGGGGTGCGGGGCCGGCCGGCGGGCCGGGGACGCCCTCGCCGCCGGGCCCCGGCCGACCGACGCCCGGACGCACCGGGCTCCCCGGGCCCCGCGCCGGGCGCCGGCCCACCGCCCCGTGCCCCCGCCACCGTGCGGTGCCGTGCGGTGGCGTGCGGTGCGGGAGGCCACCGCGCGCCGCTGCGGCCCTCACCCTGCTGCTCGTCGCCCCGGCCGTGACGGCGGTGGCGTGCGCGCTGGCCCCGCGCCGCGCAGCCGACCGCCGCGCCGCCCCGGCCCCGCCCGACGCGCCGGAGCCCACCGGGCCCCCCGTGCCCGCCGGTCTGTCCAACGGGGCCGCGCTCGTGGGCCTGGGCCTCGCGCTGGAGACGTACGCGGCCGGGGCCGCCGGGGCTCCGGTCCCGCTGCCCGGCGCCGGGGCGGACCCGGGCGCCGGGGTCTTCGCCGGGTGGCCGCTCACCGCCCTCGGACTGGTGCTGGCCGGGCCCGGGCTCACCCGGCTCGCCGGGCGGGCGCTCACGGCGTTCCGGCCCGGCGCGGTGCGGCTGCTGGCCGGGCGCGTGCTCCAGGAGAAGGCCGCGCACCTCGCCCCGCCTCTGGGCGTGCTGTGCGCCACCGTCTGCGGCCTCATCGCCGCGCTCACCCTCTACGGCCCCGACCGCCCGTTCGGGCCGCTGACCGTGCTCGGCGGCGGCATCGTGCTGGCGTGCGCGGTGACCGGGGTGCTGACGGCGGTGGCCGGCGCCCGCTCCGCGCTGGCCCCCACCCGGCAGGCGCTCGCCCAGCCGGGCGCGGCCGTCGCCGTGCTGGCGCCGGTGACCTGGGGCGTGGCCGTGCTGGCCGCCCTGCCGCTGGCGCGCTGAGCGCGGCGGCCGACCGGACGGGCCAGGCGGGCGACCGGGCGTGTCAGGCGGGCGGCAGCCGGACGACGTCGGCCGCGTCGAAGCCGACCGCCACCCGCTCGCCCACCTCGGGGGCCGAACGCAGCGGGCAGGCGGCCTCGGCCCGGGGTCCGCGCGCCATGTCCAAAAGCACCACCACGTGGTCGCCGCGGAACGTGCGGGCCGCCACCGTGCCGGTGAGCCCGCCGCCGTCGGCGTCCCGCGGCTCACCCAGCCGCACCCCGGCCGGGCGCACCAGCACCGAGCACGGTCCCGGCGGCGTGCCCGGGGGCAGCGGCACCGGACCCCACGGGGTGTCGGCGGCCGCGCCCCGCGCGGTGCCGGGCACCACGTTGTCGAAGCCGAGGAACCGGGCGACGAACGGGGAGGCGGGGCGCTCCCAGACCTGCACCGGGGTGCCGCTCTGCGCGATGCGCCCCTCGGCCATGATGACGACCCGGTCGGCCAGCGCGAACGCCTCGCTGTGGTCGTGCGTGACGGCCAGCACCGTGGTGCCCAGCCGGTCGAAGAGCTGGCGCAGCTCCACCACCAGGCGCTCGCGCAGGCCCCGGTCGAGCTGGCCCAGCGGCTCGTCCAGCATCAGCAGGCCCGGCTCCGGCGCCAGCGCGCGGGCCAGCGCGACGCGCTGCTGCTCGCCGCCGGAGAGCGAGGCCACCGCGCGCCGCCCAGCGCCGGGCAGCCCGACCAGCTCCAGCAGCTCCGTCACCCGCTCCCGGGCCGCCGCCTTCCCGACCCCGCGCACGCGCAGCCCGAAGGCGACGTTCCCGGCCACGTCGCGCTGGGGGAAGAGCTGGTGGTCCTGGAACATCAGCCCCACCCCGCGCCGGTGCGCCGGCACCCGTGCCACGTCGCGCCCGGCCAGCAGCACCCGGCCCGCGTCGACCGGCCGCAGCCCGGCCACCGCGCGCAGCAGCGTGGACTTGCCGCTGCCGCTGGGGCCGAGCACGCACACCGTCTCGCCTTCGGCCACCGCCAGGTCGACGCCGTCGAGCGCGGTGTGGCCGCCGAAGCGCACGGTCAGGCCGGTCACGTCCAGGGACGCCATCTAGAACTCCCCCGCGCGGTGGGTGCGGACGCACTCCAGGGCCAGCAGGCTGGCGGCGCACACCAGCATCAGGATCGTGCTGAGCGCCATCGCCTGACCGTAGTTCAGCTCCCCGGCCCGGCCGAGGAACTGGGTGACGGCGACCGGCAGGGTGGGCTCGTCGCCGCGCGCGATGAAGACGGTCGCGCCGAACTCGCCCAGCGAGACGGCGAACGCGAACCCCGCGGCCACGGCCAGCGCCCGGCGCACCATCGGCAGGTCCACCTCGCGCCAGGCCCGCAGCGGCGAGGCGCCGAGCACCGCGGCGGCCTCCCGCAGCCGCTCGTCCACCGCGCGCAGCACCGGCAGCATCGTGCGGACGACGAACGGCACGCCCACCAGCGCCTGCGCGAGCGGCACGAGCAGCCAGGCCGAGCGCAGGTCCAGCGGCGGCTCGTCCAGCGCGATGAGGAACCCGAACCCGACGGTGACCGCCGAGGTGCCCAGCGGGAGCATCAGCAGCGCGTCGAAGCCACGCACCAGCCGCCCGGCGCGCCGGGTGAGCGCGGCGGCCGCCAGCCCCCCGACGACGACGGCGATCAGTGTGGCCACGGCGGCGTACCGCAGGGACGTGCCGACGGCCGCGAGCGGGGCGACGGCGAAGCCGGAGGCCGCGTCCGGCGCGGCGGCCAGCGCCCGGTAGAAGTCCAGACCGTAGCCGTCCGGACCGGCCAGCGAGCGTTCGACGAGGACCGCCAGCGGCAGCAGGAGCAGCCCGGCGATGAGCACGAGCTGCGAGCCCAGCAGCGTCCACTGGGCGGCGCCGCGCGGCCGGCGCGCGGTGCGCCCGGCGTCCACCAGCCGCAGCGCGCCCTCGCGGCGGCGCACCGTCCGGGCGTGCACGGCCAGCAGCGCGGTGACGGCGGCGAACTGCAGGCAGGTCAGGACGGCGGCGGTGGGCAGGTCGAGGAAGTGGGCGGTCTGCCGGTAGATCTCCACCTCCAGCGTGACGTACCGGGCGCCGCCGAGCACCTCGATGACGCCGAAGGAGGTGAAGGTGAACAGGAAGACCATGAGCGCGGCGGCGGCGACCGCGGGCGCCAGCGCGGGCAGGGTCACCCGTCGCCAGGCGGCCAGCCGGGAGGCGCCGAGCATGCGCGCGGCCTCCTCCTGGCCCGGGTCGAGCTGCCCCCACAGGCCGCCCACGGTGCGCACGACCACGGCGTAGTTGAAGAAGACGTGGGCGAGCAGGATCGCCCACAGGGAGGTGTCCAGCCGCACCCCCCAGGCCTCGTCCAGCAGCCCGTCGCGCCCGAGGAGCGCGAGGAAGGCGGAGCCGACGACGACGGTCGGCAGCACGAACGGCACGGTCACCACCGCGCGCAGGAGCCGCTTGCCGGGGAAGTCGAAGCGGGCGAAGACGTAGGCGCCGGGCAGGGCGAGCGCCAGCGTCAGCGCGGTGGACGCGGCCGCCTGGCCGACGGTGAAGCCCACGACCTGGGCCGTCACCGGGTCGGTGAGCACCTCGCGGGCGTGGCCGAGGTCCCACTGCCCGTCCGGGCGCAGGCCCCGCGCGACGATGGCGGCCACCGGGTAGCCGAAGAAGAGGGCGAAGAACGCCACGGGGACGGCCATCAGCGCCGGTCGCACCGCGCGCCCCCGCGCCCGGCCCGGCACGGCGGGGCGGCGGCCGGGGCGGCGGCCGCCGGGTCCCGCGGGCCCCGGTCCGCCGGGCCCGTCGGCCGGCGCCCGCCGCGCGGCCGGCCGGTGTGGCGTCCACCGGCGGGCGGCCGTCCGGCGCCCGGCCGCGCGCCCTCCGGCGGACCGCGGTGCGGCGCGCCGCGTCAGCGCATCAGCGATGACCACTGCTCGATCCACCGCTCCCGGTGCGCGTCGATCTTCTCGGGCGCCACGCGGTGCGGCTCGGGCACCTCGGCGCCGTACCGGGTGAAGACCTCCGGCAGTTCGGCGTCCTCGCGCACCGGGCGGACGAACATGTTCAGCGGGATGTCCTCCTGGAAGGCGGGGCTGAGCATGAAGTCCAGCAGCGCCTTGCCGCCCTCGGGGTTGGCCGCGCCGTCCAGCAGCCCGGCGAACTCGGTCTGCTGGAAGCAGGTGCCGGTGGCGACGCCGGTCGGCGCCTGCCCGGGGTTGTCCTCGGTGCCGTAGTACACCTCGGCCGGCGGGCTGGAGGCGTAGGAGACGACCAGCGGGCGGTCGCCGTCCCGGCCGGCGGCGGAGGCGCTGAAGTGGTCGTTGTACGCCTGTTCCCAGCCCTCGGTGCGCAGGACGCCGTTGGCCTTGAGGTCCTCCCAGTAGTCGCGCCAGCCGGCCTCGCCGAAGGCGCCGACGGTCGCCAGGAGGAAGGCCAGGCCCGGCGAGGAGGTGGCGGGGTTCTGCACGACGAGCAGGTCCTTGTACGCCGGGTCGGTGAGGTCGCGCAGGGTCTGCGGCGGCTCGACGCCCCGGTCCGCGAAGTAGGCGCGGTCGTAGTTGACGCACACCTCGCCGGTGTCGATCGGCGTCACCCGGTGCTGCTCGGGGTCCAGGCGCACCTCCTGGGGCACCCGGTCCAGGCCCTCGGCCCGGTGGGGCGTGAAGACGTCGGCCTCCAGCGCCTTGGAGAGCATGGTGTTGTCGACGCCGAAGAGGACGTCGCCCTCGGGGTTGCCCGCGCTGAGGATGGCCTTGTTGACCGCCACGCCGGCGTCACCGCTCTTGATCAGCCGGACCTCGTAGCCGGTCTCCTCGGTGAACCGGTCCAGCACGTCGTCCGACACCAGGAAGGACTCGTGCGTCACCAGGGTGACCGTCCGGTCCCCGTCCGCCGAGCCGCCGTCGCCGGAGCCGCCGCAGCCCGCCAGCAGGGCGGTGCCGACCGCGGCGGCCAGGACGCCGCGGTAAGTGGTGCGCTTCATGTGCCGCCTTCGGATACGGGCGCAAGGCAGCACGAGAGCGGACTTCCGAACTTCCTACCCGGCATGACCCGGGCGAGGTTCGAGGGTCTGCGGTCCCCTGCCGTGCGAGGCGGGTACCGCACTCTCAGCGCTGCGCGCTCCCCTGTCGGATGATTATTCGTATGTTCGGACGATACCAGGGCCGACGTGCGGCCCCGCGGCCTCCCCCGGACGGGCCCGCCGCCCGACCACCGCCGGCTGGCGCACCCGCCCTACCGCCCGCCTACCGCTCGCTACCGCCGCCTACCGCTCGCCCGCGGCGAGCTGGCCGCACGCGCCGTCGATCTCCTGGCCCCGGGTGTCGCGCACCGTGACCGGCACCCCGTGCAGCTCCAGCGCGCGGACGAACTCCCGCTCGTCCTCGGGCCGCGACGCGG
This sequence comes from Streptomyces marinisediminis, assembly GCF_026262575.1. GTDB lineage: Bacteria > Actinomycetota > Actinomycetes > Streptomycetales > Streptomycetaceae > Streptomyces > Streptomyces marinisediminis. The sequence continues at coordinate 301,049 of NZ_JAPKFL010000001.1, read as the reverse complement.
TCCACTTCGAACCCGGGGTGGGGTTGAGCGGGATGAGGTTGACGTGCACCCGCTTGTTCTTGAGCAGCCGGCCCAGCAGATCGGCGCGCCACGCCTGGTCGTTGATGTCCCGGATCAGCGCGTACTCGATGGACACCCGGCGCCCGGAGGCCGCCGCGTACTCCCACGCCGCGTCCAGCACCTCGCGCACCTTCCAGCGGGTGTTGACCGGCACGAGGGTGTCACGCAGCTCGTCGTCGGGGGCGTGCAGGGAGACCGCCAGGCGGCACTTGAACCCCTCGCCCGCGAGCCGGTGGATCGCCGGCACCAGCCCCACCGTGGAGACGGTGATGCCGCGCTGGCTGAGCCCGAGCCCGTCCGGGGCCGGGTCCGTCAGCCGCCGGATCGCGCCGACGACGCGCTGGTAGTTGGCCAGCGGCTCACCCATGCCCATGAAGACGATGTTGGACAGCCGCGCCGGACCGCCGGGCACCTCACCGTCCCGCAGCGCCCGCATGCCGTCCACGATCTGGTGCACGATCTCCGCGGTGGACAGGTTGCGGTCGAGCCCCGCCTGGCCGGTGGCGCAGAACGGGCAGTTCATACCGCACCCCGCCTGCGAGGAGATGCACATGGTGACGCGGTCGGGGTAGCGCATCAGCACCGACTCCACCAGCGTCCCGTCGTGCAGCCGCCACAGCGTCTTGCGCGTCGCCCCGTCGTCGCAGGCGATGTGGCGCACGACGCTCATCAGGTCCGGCAGCAGCTCGGCCGCGAGCTTCTCGCGGGCGGTGGCGGGGATGTCCGTCCACTCGGCGGGGTCGTGCGCGAACCGGCCGAAGTAGTGCTGCGAGAGCTGCTTCGCCCGGAACGGCTTCTCCCCGATCCCGGCCACCGCCTCCTTGCGCTGGGCGGGATCGAGATCGGCGAGGTGCCGCGGCGGCCTCTTGGCCCCCCGCGGCGCGACAAAGGTCAGTTCTCCAGGCGCAGGCATAACCTCACCAGTGTCGCAGATGCGCGGTGCGTTCCGTGCCGGGCGGCCGGGGGGGCGTCGGAGCGGGCCGTGCCGGAGGCGGAGGTCAGCTCGCGCCGACGAACAGGACCAGCAGGAGCCAGACGACCGGTGCCGTGGGCAGCAGGGAGTCGAGGCGGTCCATGATGCCGCCGTGACCGGGCAGGAGGCGGCCCATGTCCTTGATCCCCAGATCCCGCTTGATCATGGACTCGCCCAGATCCCCGAGGGTGGCGCTGGCGGCGACGGCCAGGCCCAGCACCAGGCCCTGCCACCACACGCCGCCGTCGATGAGGAAGTGCGTGCACAGCGCGCCGGCCGCCATGGCGAAGCCGACGGCGCCCACCAGGCCCTCGCGGGTCTTCCCCGGGCTGATGCGCGGCGCGAGCTTGCGCCTGCCGAAGCGGTAGCCCACGGCGTAGGCGCCGGTGTCGCTGACCACGGTCAGCAGCAGGAACGTCAGCACGCGCAGCGAGCCGTCGTCGGCCGCGAGCATCAGCGCGACGAAGGTGGCCAGGAAGGGGACGTAGAAGGCGGCGAAGACCCCGGCCGTGACGTCCCTGAGGTAGTCGTGCGGGGACTGCGCCATCCGCCACAGCAGGACGCCGAGGCAGGTCAGCGCCATCACCGTCCACGCGGCCTCCGCGCCCCGCAGGTATCCGGCCACGACCATCACCGCGCCGCCCGCGGCCAGCGGCACCAGCGGCGCGCGGACGCCCCGGCGCTCCCGCAGGCGCGTGGTCAGCTCCCACAGGCCCACCACGACCGCCGCCACGATGACGGCGACGAAGACGTCCTTGACCCAGAACAGGGAGGCGAGGATGACGGCACCGAGGCCGACACCGACCGCTATCGCCGCGCCCAGGTCTCGCCCGCCCCGCTTCGCGCGCCCCGGCGGCGAAGCGGGCACGGGACTGGCGGGCGCGGCGCCCGGGCCCGGGTCTCCGGGTGGCAGGGGCGCGCCGCCGTGCTGCCGACCCTCCGGCCGCGGGCCGAAGCGGTCGCCGTGCTCCTCCTGGTCGCCGCCGTCGGCGTCGGACGCGATGGGCATAGGCCGAGTCTGCGCCGTGTCGCGGACCTCGTGTGCGGGACCCGCCGACGGGCGGGGTGCCGGACCGGGCCGAAAGGCGTATCCGGTCGGCGAGGACGCCGGCGGGGAGGCACCCGCGGCGCCCCAGGGTGAGTCGTTCACTGGAATTCGCAGCCCTAACCGTGAAGACGCCGTCAGACCTTGAGCAGCTCGGCTTCCTTGTGCTTGAGCAGCTCGTCGACCTGGGCGACGTACTTCGAGGTGGTCTCGTCGAGGTCCTTCTCGCCGCGGCGCCCCTCGTCCTCGCCGATGTCCCCGTCCTTGACCGCCTTGTCGATGGCCTCCTTCGCCTTGCGGCGCGAGCTGCGGATGGCGACCTTCGCGTCCTCGGCCTTGGCCTTGGCGACCTTGATGTACTGCTTGCGCCGGTCCTCGGTCAGCTCCGGGAAGACCACCCGGATGATGCTGCCGTCGTTCGACGGGTTGACGCCCAGGTCGGAGTCGCGGATGGCCTGCTCGATGTTGCGCAGGGCGCCCTTGTCGAACGGCGTCACGACCGCCATGCGCGGCTCGGGGACCGAGAAGGACGCCAACTGGTTGATCGGCGTCATGGCCCCGTAGTAGTCGGCCACGATCTTGTTGAACATCGCCGGGTGCGCACGGCCGGTGCGGATCGCGGCGAAGTCCTCCTTGGCGACCACGACCGTCTTCTCCATCTTCTCCTCGGCTTCGAGGAGGGTCTCTTCGATCACCACGTGCTCCTGGTTCGATGAATTGAGCGGGAATGAGCGTTGTTCACCTGGACGACGCCGGGAGGCGCCTGCCTCAGCCGCGGTTGCTCTGGCTGCTGACCAGCGTGCCGATCTTCTCACCCTGGACGGCCCGCGCGATATTCCCCTCGGCGAGCAGTTCGAAGACGAGGATGGGCAGCTTGTTGTCCCGGCACAGGGTGATGGCGGTCATGTCGGCGACCTTCAGGTCGCGGGTGATGACCTCGTCGTAGGTCAACGCGTCGAACTTCACCGCGTCACGGTTCTTGGCCGGGTCGGAGTCGTAGACGCCGTCGACGCCGTTCTTCCCCATCAGCATGGCCTCGGCGTGAATCTCCAGGGCCCGCTGCGCCGCGGTGGTGTCGGTGGAGAAGTACGGCATGCCCATGCCCGCGCCGAAGATGACGACGCGGCCCTTCTCCAGGTGGCGGATGGCGCGCAGCGGGATGTACGGCTCGGCGACCTGGCCCATGGTGATCGCCGTCTGCACGCGCGAGTCGATGCCCTCCTTCTCCAGGAAGTCCTGGAGGGCGAGGCAGTTCATGACGGTGCCGAGCATGCCCATGTAGTCGGAACGGGCCCGGTCCATCCCGCGCTGCTGGAGCTCGGCACCGCGGAAGAAGTTCCCACCGCCGATGACGACGGCGATCTGCGCACCGTCCCGGACGACGGAGGCGATCTCACGGGCGATCTTGTGCACGATGTCGGGATCGACGCCGAGGCCGCCACCACCCGAGAAGGCCTCACCGGAGAGCTTCAGCAGAAAACGGCGGGGAACGTCTGGGTCGGTTTCGGTCCTGCTCATGAAGATCTCCTCGTGCACGTACGGCTCTACACCAGGAGGCCATTGCCCGGAACGGCGGTTCCCCGTGGCAATGGCCTCCTCGGCGCGGCTCGGCTTTGCTGCCGTGTGCCCGACCCTATCCGGGGGCGGGCCCTGGGGCCCGCCCCGAAGAGGACGCGCCCTGACGTGGCTCAGGCGCCGACGCGGAACCGGGCGAAGCGCTGCACCGTGACGCCGGCCTCGTCCAGCACCTTCTGGACCGACTTCTTGTTGTCCTTCGCGAACGGCTGGTCCAGGAGGCAGTTCTCCTTGAAGAAGCCGTTCACCCGGCCCTCGACGATCTTCGGCAGGGCGGCCTCCGGCTTGCCCTCCTCCTTCGCGGTGGCCTCGGCGACGCGGCGCTCGTTCTCCACCGTCTCGGCCGGGACGTCCTCACGGGAGAGGAACTTCGGCGCGAAGGCGGCGACGTGCTGCGCGACGTCCTTGGCGACCTCGGCGTTCTCCTGGTCGAGCTGCACGAGCACGCCCACCTGCGGCGGCAGGTCCGGGTTGGTGCGGTGCAGGTAGGTGGCGACGAAGCCGCCGGAGAACTGCGCGAAGCGGTCCAGGACGATCTTCTCGCCCAGCTCGGCGTTCTTCTCGTCCACGTACGCCTGGACGGTCTTGCCGCTCTCGATCTCCGAGGCCAGCAGCGCGGCGGTGTCGGCCGGGGAGGTGGCGGCGATGTGCTCGGCGACGGCGGTGACGGCGGCCTGGAACTTGTCACCCTTGGCGACGAAGTCCGTCTCGCACTTCAGCTCGACCAGCACGCCGGAGGCCTTGTCGTCGGCGATGAGCGCCGTGACCGCGCCGTTCTCGGCGGTGCGGGACTCGCGCTTGGCGACACCCTTCTGGCCCTTGACGCGCAGGATCTCCACGGCCTTGTCGACGTTGCCCTCGGCCTCGTCGAGCGCCTTCTTGCAGTCCATCATGCCGGCGCCGGTGAGCTCCCGGAGCTTCTTGACGTCGGCGGCGGTGTAGTTCGCCATGGGGTGAATCTCTTCCCGGAATGTCGATGAGGTGGTGTCGAGCCCCAGGTCGAGCACGGAGCGCCGATCGGGGTCGATCGAAGTGTGGGTGCGGGCGCACGGCGGGGCGGCGCGCTGGGCGCCGCTCCCGCCGTGCGTCCGGTGGCGCTGGGGTGGTGCGCCGGGACGGGCGTCAGGCCTGCTCGGCCGGGGCCTCCGGCTGCGCCTGCTCGGCGGGCTGCTCCGCCGGCTGCTCGGCGGCCTGCTGCTCGGCCGGGGCCTCGCTCTTGGCCTCGTCCTGGGCTTCGGCCTTGGCCTCGGCGGGCTTCTCGCCACCCGCCAGGAGGTCGCGCTCCCACTCCGGCAGCGGCTCGGCGGTCTTCTGCTCCGCCGCCGCGCCGCCCTTGCCCTCGGCCGCACCGGAACGGGCGATGAGGCCCTCGGCGACGGCGTCGGCGATCACCCGGGTGAGCAGGGTGACGGAGCGGATCGCGTCGTCGTTGCCCGGAATCTTGTAGTCGACCTCGTCCGGGTCGCAGTTGGTGTCCAGGATCGCGACGACCGGGATGTTGAGCTTGCGCGCCTCGCCGACGGCGATGTGCTCCTTCTTGGTGTCCACGATCCAGACGGCGCTGGGCACCTTCTGCATGTCGCGGATACCGCCGAGGGTCTTCTCCAGCTTCGCCTTCTCGCGGGAGAGGACGAGCAGCTCCTTCTTGGTGAGGCCGGAGGCGGCCACGTCCTCGAAGTCGATCTGCTCCAGCTCCTTGAGGCGCTGCAGCCGCTTGTGGACGGTCGAGAAGTTCGTCAGCATGCCGCCGAGCCAGCGCTGGTTGACGAACGGCATGCCCACGCGCGTCGCCTGCTCGGCGATGGCCTCCTGGGCCTGCTTCTTGGTGCCGACGAACATGACGGTGCCGCCGTGGGCCACCGTCTCCTTGACGAACTCGTAGGCGCGGTCGATGTACGACAGCGACTGGAGCAGGTCGATGATGTAGATGCCGTTGCGCTCGGTGAAGATGAAGCGCTTCATCTTCGGGTTCCAGCGGCGGGTCTGGTGCCCGAAGTGGACGCCGCTCTCCAGCAGCTCCCGCATCGTGACGACGGCCATGGCCGTTCTCCTTGGTGTGTACTCGGTTGTCGGCGACGGCCGGCGGCCGGCGCCCCTGACGCCCCTGACACGTCGTACCTGCCGTCCGCCGGTGTCCACGGAGGTGGCGGGCGGTACGTCAGGACCGAGATACGCGGCCGCCCGACGGGGGGCGGCGGGGCGTGCGAAGTCGACCCGGTGACCCGGGCCGCCAGCAGAAGTGTACGGGACCGCACGCAGGGCGAGCGACACGCGCGGTTGTGCACAACCGGTGAGTAGTCCACAGGCTCCGGTGCGTTGCGGCGGGGGACGGCACGCTGGTCCCATGCTGATCCCGCTCACCGCGCTGCTGTGCCTCCTCGCGCTCGCAGCCGCACCCCGTGCCGCGCCCCCCGCCGCACCCACCGCCGCGCCGCTCGCCGTGCGCGCCGCCGGCTCGACCGCTGCGCCCGTCGCCGTGCCCGCCGCGGAGCCGGTCTGGCCGTTGGCCGGCGGTTCCGTGGTGCGGGAGTTCGCACCGCCCGCGGTGCGCTGGGCGCCGGGACACCGCGGGGTGGACGTGCTCGGCCGCCCGGGGCTGCCGGTGCGCTCGGTGGCCGACGGCCGGGTGGTGTTCGCCGGCGTGCTGGCCGGCCGGGGCGTGGTGTCCGTCGCGCTCGACGGCCCCCCGGCCGGTCACCGGGTGACGTACGAACCGCTGGCCCCGGCGGTGGCGGAGGGCGACCGGGTGCGCCCCGGGGACGTGCTGGGCGCCCTCGCGGCCGAGGGCTCCCACTGCGCGCCCCGGGTCTGCCTGCACTGGGGCCTGCGCGTGGGCCCGGCCTACGAGGACCCGCTGTCGCTGCTGGCGTCCGGACCCTCGGTGCTCCTGCCGGTCACCGGCGTACCGCTGCCCCACCCGCCCCGGGCCGGGCCGGGCGACCGCACGGGGAGGTGACACCGCCCTCGCCGAGCGGATGAGCGCCGGACGACGGGCGACAGGCGACGGGGCCGCCGGGCGGACAGCCGGTGTGCGCCGCGCGGGCGTGCGCCGGGGTGCCTACGCCGTGAGCCCGCGCAGAGCCATCGCGACGGCGGCGTCCGTCACCGCGGCCGGGTCCTCCGCCGCCCCCAGCTCGATGCGGCGCACCGCCGCGTCGACCACGCCCTGCAGCAGCATCGCCCCGAGCCGGGGCTCGGGGTGCCCGAGTGCCTCGATCGCCTCCACGATCAGCGCGACGAGCCCACCGTGGGCGGCGCGGATCTTCTCCCGCGCGCCCTCGTCCAGCTCACCGGCGGAGATGGCCACCACCGCGCGGTGCCGACGGTCGCCCACCAGGGCGAGCTGCCGCCGGACGTAGGCCTCGATCTTCGCCTCGGGGGTCGGGGCGTCGGCCAGGGCCGCTTCCACCTCGGCGGCCCACACGGGGAAGTCGACGGCGCACAGCTCCTCGACGACCGCGGCGCGGGAGCGGAAGTACTCGTAGACCGAGGAGCGGGCCAGCCCGGTGCGCTCGGCGAGGGCGGGGAAGGTGAGGGCGTCGGTGCCACCCTCCGAGAGCAGCGTGCGCGCCGCTTCCAGCAGGGCCTGTCGCTGCATGGTCCGGTGCTCGGCCACGGTGGCCGCTCGAATCCTGGGCACGCCTCCCACGATAGGCCCTCGCTCCGAGCACGTCAGGCGGCGGAGGGACGATTCAGCGCCCCACTTCGGCGAGCTTGGCCCGCAGTTGCAGCACGGACTTGGTGTGGATCTGGCTGACCCGGCTCTCGGTGACACCGAGCACCTCACCGATCTCGGCGAGCGTCAGCCCCTCGTAGTAGTAGAGGGTGACCACCGTCTTCTCCCGCTCCGGCAGCGTGTTGACGGCCCGGGCGAGCAGGCGGCGCAGCTCCCGGTCCTCGGCCACCTCCACCGGGTCGTCCGCCGCGGTGTCCTCCAGGGTGTCCATGAGGCTGAGCCGGCTGCCGCCCTCCCCGCCGACGTTGAGCAGCTCCTCCAGGGCGACGACGTTGGCCAGCGAGTGCTGGCTGAAGACGGCGTGCAGCTCCTCGACGGCGATGCCCATGTCGGCGGCGACCTCGCTCTCGCTGGGCGTGCGGCGCAGCCGCGCCTCCAGGGAGGCGTAGCAGCGCTCCACCGCGCGGAACTTCTGCCGGACCGAGCGGGGGATCCAGTCCAGCGCCCGCAGCTCGTCGATCATCGCCCCCCGGATGCGGCTGATGGCGTACGTCTCGAACTTGATGGACCGCCCCGGGTCGAACTTCTCGATCGCGTCGATGAGCCCGAAGACGCCGGAGGAGACGAAGTCGGCCTGCTCCACGTTGGCGGGCAGCCCCACGCTGACGCGGCCGGCCACGTACTTCACCAGCGGCGAGTAGTGCAGGATGAGCTGCTCCCGCAGCCGTCCGTCACCGGTGTCCTTGTACGACCGCCACAGCTCGTCCAGCGTGCTGGGGGCGGCGGGCCGCGTCCGCGCACCGGCCGCGGCGCGCGGTGCCGCGACGGTGCGGGAGGACCCGGACGTGTGGTGGGGCATGCGTGACCTGGAGCCGTTCTGCTGTGAGCGGGGCCGCCGGATACGACGATCGAGCGGAATGCGGGAGGGAGGGGGAACTTCGCGAGCGTAGCGTGAGCGTGCGGTCGCATCGGGCTATGAACAGCCGATGCGGTATGCGCAGATACGTTCTTCGGCCCGCACCCCCGTGGTACGGCTCCGCCGCGCGTCCGCCCCGCACGCCCGCGCCGCTATCCGCCATTCAGCCGCCATGGGCTCACCCTTTCACTCGGTCATGGCAGGTCAAGCACCGATCGGTCACCTGTCGGGGTGTCTTCGCCGCGGGGACGTCAATTGCCAGCGGTCCCCCGTGCCGTGGACGAACCCGAGGGAGCGCAGTTCGCCCAGCAGCCCCCTGGTCCGTTTCTCGGGGGTGCCCGAGGCCCGGGCCAGCCAGGCGACGCCGACCGCCTCGCGCGCGGGGAGTGCCTCCAGCACCCGGGCGGCGGCCGGACGCAGCAGGTCCCGGGGCACCGCAGGACCGGACGGCTGCGGCGCCAGCTCACCGATGGCGCCAACCAGCTCGATCACCTCGGCCGCGTTCGTCACCACCTGCGCCCCCTCGCGCAGCAGCCGGTGCACGCCGGCCGAGAGCCCGGAGGTGACCGGGCCGGGCACGCCCATCGTCTGGCGGCCCAGCCGGTCCGCCCAGCGGGCCGTGACCAAGGAGCCGCTGCGCACCTGGGCCTCCACGACGACGGTGCCGCGGGTCAGGGCGGCGATGACCCGGTTGCGCAGGACGAACCGGGGTCGCGTGGGGTGCTCGCCGGGCGCCAGCTCGGCCAGCAGCAGCCCCGCCTCGGCGATGCGGTCGATGAGTCGGCTGTTGCCCGGCGGGTAGGCCCGGTCGACGCCGCAGGCGAGCACCCCCACGGTGACGCCGCCGACTGCGAGCGCGCCGCGGTGGGCCGCGCCGTCCACCCCGTACGCGGCGCCGGAGACCACCGTCCACCCCCGTTCGGCCAGCTCGGCGCCGAGCACGGAGGCGACGTGGGAGCCGTACTCGGTGCAGGCCCGGGCGCCGACCACGGCGACGGAGCGCAGCGCGGCCAGCCGCAGCGCGCCGGCGCCCCGCGCCCACAGGCCCACCGGCCGGGCCGCCTGGAGGTCATCGAGCTGGCGCGGCCAGTCCCGGTCCCCGGGGCACAGGAAGCGGCCGCCCAGGTCGGTGACGGCGGTGAGGTCGGCCTCCGGGCGGGCCGCCGCCGCCCGCAGCCGCAGCCCGGCCCAGCGCTGCGGGCTCGCCCCGGGCAGCGGCCGTTCCCCGGCGAGCGCCCGCACCGTCTCCACCGGCCCCAGGCGGTCGAGCCAGCCGCCGACGAGCGCGTCCCCGGGCTCGACCGTGCGGCTGAGCGCCACCCGGGCGAGCCGTTCGTCCCACCCGGGGCCACCGGTGGACTCCCCCGGGTCCGTGCCCGGGGCGGGGGCCGCCGTGCCGCTCACCGCCGGGCTCCGGCCAGGGCGGAGCCCCGGGCCACGCCGGTGCGCAGGTGCAGCGCGCAGTCGACGTCCTCGGCGGTGGGCCGGGGGCGCCCGGCGAGGTCGGCCGCCGTCCAGGCCACGCGCAGCACTCGGTCAAGACCGCGCGCGGTGAGCAGCCCGCGCTCCATGTCGGCCTCCGCCCGTTGCAGCGCCCCCGGGGTGACCGGCCAGCGGGTGCGCAGCTCGTGCCCGGGCACCTCGCTGTTGGTCCGCCAGGGCAGCTCCGCGTACCGGGCGGCGGCGCGCTCGCGGGCGGCGAGCACCCGGGCGGCGACGGTGGCGGTGTCCTCCGTGTCGCGCCCGGCCGCGAGCAGCTCCGCCCGGCCGACCGGCTCGACCGTGACCCGCAGGTCCACCCGGTCGAGCAGCGGGCCGGACAGCCGGGCGCGGTAGCGGCGCACCGACGACGGACGGCACTCGCAGCCGCCGCTCGCTGTGCCGTGCCGACCGCACGGGCAGGGATTGGCGGCCAGGACGAGCAGCACGCGCGCGGGCATCCGCAGCATGCCCTGGGCCCTGGCCACCACCACGTGGCCGCACTCCAGGGGCTGCCGCAGCGCGTCCAGCACCCGGGCGCTGCACTCGGCGGCCTCGTCGAGAAAGAGGACGCCGTGGTGGGCGAGGGAGACCGCGCCGGGGCGGGGCAGTCCGGTGCCGCCGCCGATGAGCGCCGCCATGCTCGCGGAGTGGTGCGGCGCGCAGTAGGGGGGCCGGGAGACCAGCGGCTGGCCGGGCGGCAGGACCCCGGCCACGGAGTGCACGGCCGTCGCCTCCAGCGACTCGGTGGCCGTGAGCTCGGGCAGCAGCCCGGGCAGCCGCTCGGCGAGCATGGTCTTGCCCGCGCCCGGAGGCCCCTTGAGGAACAGGTGGTGGCGCCCGGCCGCCGCGATCTCCAGGGCGCGCCGGGCGGCCGCCTGTCCCGCGACCTCCGCGAGATCCACCGGGTGGGCGAGCCCCGGCGGGCCGGTGCCCAGCCCCGCGCCGGGCACGGCGAGTCCGGCCAGCGCCAGGTCGGGGGCTCCCTCGTCCTCGGCGGCCACCTCCTGTGGCACCGGCTCGTCGGCCAGCACGGCGATGAGCTGGCGCAGGGTGCGCACCCCGAGCACCGCCACGTCGGGTACCAGGCGCGCCTCGGAGACCGTCTGCTCGGGGACGACCACCTGTCGGTAGCCCGCGTCGGCGGCGGCCAGGACGGCGGGCAGCACCCCGCGCACCGGGCGCACCCGGCCGTCCAGGCCGAGTTCGCCGATCAGCATGACCCCGGCGAGCCGCCGCACGTCGATCCGCTCCGTCGCGCCGAGGACGGCGCACGCCACCGCGAGGTCGAAGCCCGAGCCGCCCTTCGGCACGGCGGCCGGGCTCAGCCCCACGGTGAGTTTCATATGCGGCCAGTCGACACCGGAGTTGACCACGGCGGCGCGGACCCTGTCCCGGCTTTCCGTCAGGGACTTGTCGGGCAGCCCGATCAGGGTGAACGTGGCGACGCCGGGTTCGAGGTCGGCCTGGACCTCCACCAGCACGCCTTCCACCCCGACGAGCGCCACCGAGCAGGCGCGGGCGAAAGCCATGTCAGGCCACCCCCCGCGCGTGCTCGACCACCGGGGCGCCGCGCCGGGGCAGCACCACGCCCACCACGTCGATCCGGACCCCGCCGGCCGGTGGTCTGCCGTAGCGCGTCAGCCAGCGCTCGCTCAGCCAGCGCGCGGCCAGCCGCCGCAGCCGCGCGGCCTTGCGCGGCGTCACGGCCGCCATCGGGTGCTCGTAGCCGCCCCCGCTGCGCGTCTTCACCTCGCAGACCACCAGGGCGTCGCCCTGCCGGGCCACGATGTCGATCTCCCCGTCCCGGCACCGCCAGTTGCGGTCCAGCACGGCCATGCCGGCCTCGCGCAGCCTGCGGGCGGCCACGTCCTCGCCGTACCGGCCCAGCGCTTCACGTGCGTTCATCACGTCCACCTCCGCGCCCGACTCTGGCCGCCCGGACGGAAAAAAGTGGATCTTGGTGGAAACCGGTGGACAACCCTCCGGCTGTGGACAACTGCGCCACCCGTGTGGGCTACCCCTCGCCACCGCTCCCGTCGGCTGGCCACACCGGGCGGAGGCGGAGCGTGGTCCGACCGCGTCCGCCGGAAGCGCGGGAGGTGCGGGAGGCGCGGGAGGCACAGGGAGACCGCGCCCGCCCGCCGGAAACGTGGCCCGCCGCTCCCGCCGCTCCCCTCGGCCGACCGCCGCCGGCCGGACCGTCCGGCCGGACCGTGCCGGTCGCACCGGCCGACCGCACCGGCGGGCCCGCCGGCCGCCCGCTCCGGGCCCTCGCGTCGCCTAGCCGTTGAAGCCGGAGTCCTCCGGGAGACTGAGGTCGCTCTTGTTGAGCTCCTCGATGTTCACGTCTTTGAAGGTGAGCACCCGGACCTGCTTGACGAAGCGGGCGGGCCGGTACATGTCCCACACCCAGGCGTCCGCCATGGAGACCTCGAAGAACACCTCGCCCTGGACGGAGTGCACCTGCATCTCGTAGTCGTTGGTGAGGTAGAAGCGCCGCTCGGTTTCGATCACGTACTTGAACAGGCCGACGACGTCCCGGTACTCCCGGTAGAGCTTCAGCTCCATCTCGGTCTCGTACTTTTCGAGGTCCTCGGCGCTCATGGCATGTTCCCCTTCAGCCGTGCGTCCCCCCATTGTGCGTCAGTGCCGCCGACCCCGTCCGGCGCGCCGCGCGACGGGGCCGTAGGCGGCCCCGCCCAGGATGAGCACGGCGCCCACGACGGCCGCCGCGAGCTGGACGGGCAGCGGCCCGGTGTCCGAGACGCCGCCGGGCAGCCCGGCGAAGCCCGCGGGACGCTCGACGAGCCCGGCCGCACCGGGCGGCCAGGCCAGGGCGTCGACGCGGGCCCGGACCGCCTCGCGCGGCACCGCGCCCTGGCTCTCGCCGCCCAGGAGGCTGCGGGAGTCCATCGAGTGACGGCGGTTGTCGCCGAGCAGGAAGAGCGAGTCATCGGGCACCCGGGCGGTGAAGTCGCTCACCGAGGCCGGCCCGGGACCGGAGCGGTAGGGCTCGGGCACCGGCGTCCCGTTCACCGACAGGCGGCCTTCGGCGTCGCAGCAGACGACCTCGTCCCCGCCGACGCCGATGACGCGCTTGGCCACCGGCAGGTCGCCCCACGTCGGGTCCGCGAAGACGACGATGTCGCCCCGGCGCACCTCCGCGCCCTCGATCCGCTCGGCCAGCACCCGGTCGCCGGCGTTGATGGTGGGCGCCATCGAGTCCGTCGGCACCGCGTAGGGCCGGTACAGCACCACGGCCCAGGCGAAGGAGCCGACGAGCAGGACGCAGCCGACGGCCACGGCGATCGAGGAGGCGACGCGGCCGGGGCCGCCGCGCGAGGCCGCCGTGTTCGTCGCCGTCGTGCTCACGCGCTGCTCCCTGCTCGGTTCCGTCGGGTGGGCCCTCCCCCGGGGCGCACCCTACCGGCGGTAGCCCGAACGGGTCAGCCCCGCGTCGCGGGCTCGGCGGCGGCCCGCAGCCGACGGCGCCAGAGCACCAGGGGCACGGCGCCGACGAGACCGAGGGCGGCCGGAGCCGCGGCGGACAGCTCGTCGTAGGCGTCCGGCACCGACAGGGCGCCCCAGCGGTCCACCGGCCAGGCCCGGACCACCGCGCGCCCCACCACGTCGTCGACCGGCACGGCGCCGCCCGCGGGGCCGTCCATGTGGTAGCGCGAGTCCTGCGAGTTCTGCCGGTGGTCGCCCAGCACCCAGAGGTGGTCGTCGGGCACCTCCAGGGGGCCGAAGGGGCGGTCGCCGCACGGCGTGTTCCCCGGGTAGAGGTAGGACGACTCGTCCAGCGGCTCCCCGTTGACGGTCACCTGGCCGCCGCGGCGGCACTCCACGGTGTCGCCCGCGACGCCCACGACGCGCTTGATCAGGTTCTGCTGGTCGGCCGAGGGCATCAGGCCCACCCAGCTCAGCGCCTGCTGGAAGGCGTTCGGCTCCGGCGGGGGGAAGTCGAGCCAGCCGCCCGGGTCGTTGAAGACGACCACCTCACCGCGCTCGGGCTCGGCGCCGAACCAGGGCGTCAGCTTGTCCACCAGCACCCGGTCGCCGCGCTGGAGGGTGTTCTGCATCGAGTCCGAGGGGATGGAGAACGCCTGGAGCAAGAACGTCTTGATCACCAGGGCGAGCACCAGGGCGATGGCGATGAGCAGGGGCAGCTCCTTCCAGAAGGAGCGCTGCTTGCTGCCGCCCCGGCGCGGCCCGTCGCCGTCGGCCCCGCCGCCGTCGTCACCGCCGCCGTCACCTCCGGTGTGGGAGCCGGGCCCGGCGCTGCCGCCGCCCGGGGCCGCCTCAGCCGCGCCGGGCCCGGCCGCGGGCTCGCCGGCGCGCTCCCCGGGCCGCTCGCCGACCGGGCCCGCGACCCGCTCGTCGTCCTGCCCCGGCCGCCGCTCCGGCTCTTCTCCACCGGACCCCGACCGGGCGCCGACCGCCACGTCCCCCACGCTCTCTCCTCACGCTGTGCCGCCGCCCGTCCGTCGCCCGGAGCAGGCCTGCCACTCCCATAACGAGCGTGAGTTCCGCAGGGCTCGGGGCGGGCGTGAAATTGTGCCTGTGTTCGCTCGCCGCGGGGGCGCGCGCCTCGGCACCACCGGCCGGGGTGCCCGCCTCCGGTACCGAAGCGTACGTGCCCGGCTCGTCCAGCCGCGTCCAGTGCGCCACGGGCCAGGCGATCACCACGGCCTCGCCCACCACCAGGTCCGCCGGAACCGTGCCCTGGCCGGGGCCGTCGAGGTGGTAGCGGGAGTCGGCGGAGTTCGACCGGTGGTCGCCCATCACGAAGTACCGGTCCCGCGGCACGGTCACGTCGAAGGCGATGTCGGACGGCTTGCCGTCGGGGTGGAGGTAGGGCTCGTCGAGGGGCGTGCCGTTCACCGTGACCCGGCCGTCCTCGTCGCAGCACACCACCCGGTCGCCGCCGACGCCGACGACGCGCTTGATCAGGTCCTGCTCGTCGGCCGAGGGCAGCAGGCCGATGAACGTCAGGAACGCCTTGCCCTGCTTGATCACCGGCGGGTCGTCGGCCGGGACGGTCTGCCGCTGCTCCTCCAACCAGCCGCCCGGGTCCTGGAAGACGATGACGTCGCCCCGGGCGGGCTCGGCCCCGAACCAGGGCGTGAGCTTGTCCACGAGCACCCGGTCGTCGATGCGGATGGTCTGCTCCATGGAACCGGAGGGGATGACGAACGCCTGCACCAGAAAGGTCTTCAGCACCAGCGCGATGAGCAGGGCGACGCCGACCAGCAGCGGGATCTCCTTGGTCGCCGACAGCCGCCGGCGGCGTGTGAGCCGCTTGGCCGCGCGGCGCCGGGCCGCCCGGCCCTCCCCCACCGGGGCGTGCTCGGCGGTGCGGAGTTCACCGGCCGCCCGGGTCGCGGAGCGTGGCCGCCCCCGCCTACCCACGGGCGCCCCGCAGGCCCGCCCAGCGGCTGGGCGGCCAGCCGATCCAGTCCACCCGGCCGATGACGTCCCCGGCCGCCACGGTGCCGCCGCCGGGACGGCCCAGGTGGTCGCGGGAGTCGCTGGAGACGGCGCGGTGGTCGCCCATGAGCCACAGCCGGCCCTCGGGCACGACGATGTCGAAGGCCACGGACGAGGCGCGCTCGGCACCGCCCTCGGGGTGCAGGTAGTCCTCCGCCAGCGGCGTCCCGTTCACCTCGATCCTCCCCCGCGCGTCGCAGCAGGTGACCCTGTCCCCGCCCACCCCGACGACGCGCTTGACGTAGTCGCTCCCGGGCGGGTCGGTCACCCCCAGGGCCGACCCCGTGGTGCGCAGGAACCGCGTGAGCGGGCCCCGCGCGGTGCCCTCAGCGGCGAACGTACCCGTTCCGTCGAACACCACAACGTCCCCGCGCCGTGGTTCGTTGCCGAAACGGTACGCGAGCTTGTTCACCAGGACCCGGTCGCCGGACTCCAGCGTGTGCTCCATGGACCCGCTGGTGATCACGTACGGCCGCACCACGAAGGCGCTGACGGCGAGCAGCGCGGTGAGCACGGCCCCCGCCCACAGCGCCACCGGCCGGGCCCGCGCCCGCAGGAGGCGCCCGGCGCGCGCCGCCGCACGGCGGGCCGGGGTACGGAGGGTGTCCTTCATGGCTGCTTTCCGGGGCTCGGCGGCGGGGCTGCCGCTGAGCCTAACCGGCGGCAACGACGCGGCGGCCGGGCCGCATCCGCGAGGGGATGGGCCCGGCCGCCGGGGGTCCGTCGTCGGGGCGTCGGGGCGTCGGCGCGTCGCCGCTCAGCGCTCGCGCTTCTCCTTGATCTTGGCCGCCTTGCCGCGCAGCTCGCGCAGGTAGTACAGCTTGGCGCGGCGCACCTGGCCGCGGGTGACGACGTCGATCTTCTCCACGACCGGGGTGTGGACCGGGAAGGTGCGCTCGACGCCGACGCCGTAGCTCACCTTGCGGACGGTGAACGTCTCGCGCAGGCCGGAGCCCTGGCGGCGGATGACCACGCCCTTGAACTGCTGGACGCGGGAGCGGTTGCCCTCGATGACGCGGACGTGGACGTCGACGGTGTCACCGGGGCGGAAGGCCGGGATGTCGCTGCGCAGCGACGCGGCGTCGACGCTGTCGAGAAGCTGGGACATGCTCGTCTGCTTTCTTCGCCGGTGCCACAGGTCAACGGCGGAAAAGGGGTGGATGGTTCGTGCGGCGCGGCGGGTCGGGCGTCGGTCCCCCTGTGGCAGGGTCACCCGTCCGGCCGTGGGCCAGCCGCCTATTCTTCCACGGGCCCGGCGGCCTGCCCAAATCGGCCGTCCTCCCCGACCGACCAGCCCAGCTCGGCGAGCGTGCGCAGGTCGTGCCGGTCCAGCTCCGCGGGGTCGCAGCGCCGGACGAGGTCGGGCCGGTGCCGCGCGGTGCGGGCCAGCGCCTCGTCGCGGCGCCACCGGGCGATCTTCCCGTGGTGCCCGCTCGCGAGGACCTCGGGCACCGGGCGGTCGCGCCAGCGCGGCGGCTTGGTGTAGACGGGGCCCTCCAGCAGATTGGCCATGGCCCCGGCCGCGAAGGAGTCGTCCCGGTGGGACTCGGCGTTGCCGAGCACGCCGGGCAGCAGCCGGGCGATGGCCTCGACCATCACCAGCACCGGGGCCTCGCCGCCGGCCAGCACGTAGTCGCCGATGGAGAGCTCGCGCACGTCGTAGCGCTCGCCGTACTCGTCGATGACGCGGCGGTCGATGCCCTCGTAGCGGGCCGGGGTGAACACCAGCCAGGGGCGGCCGGACAGCTCGGTGGCCTCCTCCTGGGTGAAGGGCCGCCCGCTGGGCGTGGGCACGACGATGACCGGCGGTTCGCCCAGCCCTGCCTCCCGCCCCGCGTCGACCACCGCGTCCAGGGCCTCGCCCCACGGCTCGGGCTTCATCACCATGCCGGGGCCGCCGCCGTAGGGCGTGTCGTCGACGGTGTGGTGCCGGTCGTGGGTCCAGGTGCGCAGGTCGTGCACGTGGACGTCGAGCCGTCCCCGGGCGCGGGCCTTGCCGACGAGCGAGAGATCCAGTGGCTCCAGGTACTCGGGGAAGATCGTGACGACGTCGAGCCTCACCGGGGGCCGCCCCCGGCCGCGCCGCGCGACTCCGCGCCGCCGTCGCCATCCGCGCCGCCGTCGCCATCCGCGCCGCCGTCGCCGTCACGCTCCGCGCCGCCGTCCGGGCGGGGGCCGGGCACCTCCTGCGCGGCGTCCTCGGCGTCCTCCGGCAGCTCGTCCAGGAGGCCGGGCGGCGGGTCGACGACGGCGCGCTGCTCCGCCAGGTCGATCTCGGGGACGATCTCCGCCACGAAGGGGATCAGGGCCTCGCCCCCCGCCGGGCGCCGCACCACGAGCAGGTCCTGCGCGGGCAGGTGGGCGACCTCGGCGATCCGGCCGACGTGCGTGCCGTCCCGGGTGACCACGTCGAGGTCGATGAGCTGGTGGTCGTAGAACTCCTCGGGGTCCTCCGGAAGCTCCTCCGGGTCGACCTCGGCGATGAGGAGCGTGTTGCGCAGCGCCTCGGCGGCGGTGCGGTCCGCGACGCCGGTGAAGCGCAGCAGCAGACGACCGCTGTGCACGCGTCCGCTCTCGATGGTCAGCGGCCCGGCGGCGGCCGGTTCCGTCGCCAGCACCGCGCCGGGGGCGAGCCGCAGCTCCGGCTCGTCGGTGCGCACCTCGACGGTGACCTCGCCCTTGATGCCGTGGGCGCGGCCGATCCGCGCGACTACCAATTCCACGTGCCGTCCTTCGTTCCCCGGTGTCTTGCTCGGTCGATCGCACGCGGGCCGGGAACGGCGCTGCCGTTCCCGGCCCGTGCCGGTGCGGTGTCCTCGCTCAGTGGACGGCGTCGACGTCGACCAGGTCGACGCGGATGCCCCGGCCACCGAGCGCCCCCACGACGGTGCGCAGGGAGCGGGCGGTGCGGCCGTTGCGGCCGATCACTTTGCCGAGGTCGTCGGGGTGGACCCGCACCTCGAGAACGCGCCCGCGGCGCAGGTTGCGCGAGGCGACCTGCACCTCTTCGGGATGCTCGACGATGCCCTTGACCAGATGTTCGAGGGCCTCTTCCAGCATGCTCAGGCCTCGGTGGACTCGGCGGGCGAGGCGGCGGCCTCGGCGTCGGCACCCTTGTCGGCCTTGTCGGCCTTCTTCGCCTTCGGGGTGATCGCCTCACCCTTGGGCTCGTCGCCGGAGTCCTTGGCGGCGGCCTCGAAGAGCGCCTTCTTGTCGGCCTTCGGCTCGGCGACCTTCATCGGCTCCGGGGCGGGAAGGCCCTTGAACTTCTGCCAGTCGCCGGTGACCTTGAGGATCGCCAGCACGGGCTCGGTCGGCTGCGCGCCGACACCCAGCCAGTACTGGGCGCGCTCGCTGTCGACCTCGATGCGGGAGGGGTTCTGCACCGGGTGGTACAGGCCGATCTCCTCGATGGCGCGGCCGTCCCGGCGAGTGCGGGAGTCGGCGACGATGATGCGGTAGTGAGGCGAACGGATCTTGCCCAGACGCTTCAGCTTGATCTTGACTGCCACGGGTGTGGTGTCTCCTGGTCTTGACGGGGTGGGCACGGCGGAACGCCACGTGGGGTGGTGGGACCGGGGCGCCCGGTGGACGCGTCAGCCGGAGGAGAGAGGGTCCGCACGGCTGTCGAGTTCAGCGGACCATTCTGCCACACGCCTCGCGCGTCCCGGTCCGCCGGGGCGGGCACCGGGCCGGGGGCGTGGGAGGGAGCGCACCGGATGCGCCCACCCGCCCCTGGGGACGGGCGGATGGGTCGGTGGTGGTGTCGGTGTCGGTGTCGGTGTCGGTGCCGAACCGGTGTGCGTCAGCGTCATCGGTGCTGAGCCGGTGGGGGAAACGGCAGGCGAGGGGGGTCCGCCGTTTCGGGTGGCCTGCGCAGTCCGGCCTCAGCCCACGGCCATCACCTCGGGGATGCGGAACTGCTTGCCGCAGGCACCGCACATGATCGGCGCCTGGGCGAGCACCGAGGGGACGACGCGGACGTTGCGCCCGCAGTCGCAGACGGCCTTGACCCGTACCCCGCCGCCTGAGGAGCCGTGGCGGGCGGCCGGACCGCGGAAGGAGCGGCCCGTGTCGGTGCGGGTGGCCGCCGTGTGGGCGCGGAGGGCACGCTGTAGCCGCTCGGCCGTCGCGCGGTAGCGCTTGCGCGCCAGCGGCGTCAGCGTGACGAGCGAGAATCCGCTGCTCGGATGCGGCTCCTCGACGTGCTCCAGGCCCATCTCCTCGGCGATCGCCAGGAAACGGCGGTTGTGGTATCGGCCTGCCCGCGAGGTGTCACGGACGCCGCGCGCGGCGGCGACTCCGTGGACGGCCTCGTGCAGCAGGCGCTCGAAGGAGAGCTCCGCGCCACAGGCGGACGAGGACTCTCCGATCAGCGATTCCGGTGCGGCCAGGTCCGGCAGCTCCGCGTGGTGGCGCTGAATGTCAGCCCACGCGGTGGCCAGCTCGGCGGCGAGAACTGGTGGTGTCGTGCTCACGTCGTGAACAACGAGCCGGGCGGGTGAAGTGTTCCGATTCCGGGGCCATTCGAAATATTTTGCACGTACCAGTCAGTTCCGGCCGTTCGTCCTGCGACGCGCGGGCGCGTACGGGCGTTGTGCGTGCCCGTACGCGCAACCGAACCCCGCGTCCGGGTGCGTCTCAGTACGCGCGGGCGACGATCGCCACCGTGCCGGGGGCGTCGTCCGACGTGGGCACGGAGCCGTCCTCGGCCACCAGGCAGCGCACGCTCACGGCCTGCTCGGCGAGGCGGGCCTCGCCCTGCGGGCCGAGGTCCGCCCACGGGATGCGGGCCCAGCCGCCGGCGGTGGCGGCCTCGGCGGCCTCCTCGACGGTCCGCACGTCGGCGGTGTTCGCCTCGCGTCGCTCGCGGGACTCGCGCAGCAGCAGCGCCTGGTCCTCTTCCAGCACCTTCGGCAGCACCTCGGCCAGCGCGTCGAGCCGGACCGGCTCCTTGCCGCCGGGGATGCGGCGGGCCAGCATCGCCGTGCCGTTCTCCAGGTCGCGCGGACCGACCTCCACCCGCACGGGGACGCCCTTGAGCTCCCAGTCCACCGCGCGGCGGCCGAAGGGGGTGTCGGTGCGGTCGTCGACCTGGACGCGCACGCCCGCCGCCGCGAGCCGGTCGCCGATCTCGCGGACCGCGGCCAGCACGGCGTCGTCGCCCTTGATCGCGAGCACCACGGCCTGGACGTGCGCGAGCCGCGGCGGCACCCGGAGCCCGTTGTCGTCGCCGTGCGTCATGATGAGGCCGCCGACCATGCGGGTCGACACGCCCCACGACGTCTGCCACACCAGCTCGCGCTCGCCGTCCCCGGAGAGGTACCGGGTGTCGAAGGCGCGGGCGAAGTTCTGGCCCAGCTCGTGGCTGGTGCCCATCTGGAGGGCCTTGCCGTCCCGCATCATCGACTCGAGCGTGAGCGTGTTGATCGCTCCGGCGAAGCGCTCCTGCGGGGTCTTGCGGCCGAGGACGACGTCGATGCCGAGGACGTTGAGCATGAAGTCGGCGTAGACATCGCGGTGGATGCGGGCGGCGTACTCCCGCGCGTCCTCGTACGTCGCGTGGGCGGTGTGGCCCTCCTGCCAGAGGAACTCACTCGTTCGGAGGAAGATGCGGGGACGCATTTCCCAGCGCACGACGTTCGCCCACTGGTTGATCAGGAGCGGCAGGTCGCGGTAGCTCTGCACCCACTTCGAGAAGTACTCGTTGATGACGGTCTCGGAGGTGGGCCGGACGACGATGGGCTCCTCCAGCTCCTTGCCACCGCCGTGGGTGACCACCGCGAGCTCCGGCGCGAAGCCCTCCACGTGCTCGGCTTCCCGGGTCAGGTACGACTGCGGGATGAACAGGGGGAAGTAGGCGTTCTGGGCGCCCGCCGCCTTGATCCGGGCGTCCATCTCCTGCTGCATCCGCTCCCAGAGCCCGTAGCCGTACGGCCGGATGACCATGGTGCCGCGCACCGGCCCGTTGTCGGCCAGCTCGGCCTTGTTGATCAGGTCCTGGTACCAGCGCGGGAAGTCGTCCGCCTGGGGCGTGAGTACGGGAGCCTTTGCCATGGCGGGCATGTTACGGCGGCCCGCCGCCAAAGCGTGAATCGATACCCCGCACCGCCGCACCGCGGTGTCTCACCGCGCCGCGCGGGGTTCACCCGGCACGGCCGGAAGGGGTGCTCCGCTCCGCCCCGTCCACTGGACGCGGGCGGCGATCGGGAGTTCCCTGGCATGAGGACGCGGCTCCCGTGGGGGCAGGAGCGGCCCACCCGGGGAGCGGGCGACGGCCCGGGACCACGGCAGTACGACAAGCCGACGACGGACACGCGGACCGGATAGGGGCGCCTGTGATGACAGCTACGTTCATGCCTCAGCACCTCCCTCGCGCAGCCCGTGACTGGGCGGAGATCCAGGAGCGCATGCTCGTGCCGCTCTACGAGGCGGTCTACGACCGGCTGGAGGTCGGGCCGCACACCCGGCTGCTCGGGCTCGGCTGCGGCTCCGGGCTGGCCCTGCTGCTGGCGGCCGGCCGCGGGGCGGAGGTGACCGGCCTGGACACCGACGAGCACCGGCTCGCCTTGGCGCGGGCCCGGCTGCTCGGCGAGCCGCAGCGGGGTGGGCGGCCCTACGCGGTGCGGCTGGCGCACGGCGAGCCGGCCGCGCGCGCGGCCCGGCCGGAGGGCGCCCCGTACAACCTCGTCACCGCGTTCGACGCACGGCCGCGCGCGGCCACCCTGTCCGCCGCCGCGCGGCACGCCGAGCGCGGCAGCACCGTCGTCCTGGCCGACTGGGGCCCGGCCGAGCGCTGCGCCGCCGCCCCGGCCCTGCGCATCGCGGCGCGGCTCGCCGAGCCGCTCCACCACGGGGCGTGCTGGCAGCCGCGCGGGCGCGACGACCTGGAGAACCTCGCCCGGCAGGCCGGGCTGAGCCCGGACGGCTCCGGCCGGGTGTCCTGCCCGTTCGGCTACGCCGACCTGGACAGCGCCGTGCGCGGACTGCTGTCCACGGGGTTCTACGCGGCGGCGGTGCGGGCGACGGACGAGGGGCAGGTGCGCAAGGAGCTGGCCGAGACGCTGCACCCGCACGTGCGCGCCGACGGCACGGTGTGGCTGCCGAACCTCTTCCGGTACGTGATCGCCCGCGTGTAGGCACGCGGGCGGGCGCGGCGGCTGCCCGGGGCGGACGCGCCCCGGGCGACGGGCCCCGCCGGAGCCCCGGCCCGGGAGCGGCGCACGGCGCCCCCGCACCCGGGCCGCGCCGCCCAACGGGCCGCCTTCCGCACCCGGGCGACCCCGCGTGCCGGCCCGCGCCGCGCGTCCCGCGCACCCGGGCCGCGCCGCGCGTCCCGGGTGCGCGGGCCGCGTCACTTCGGCGGCAGCAGGTCCCGGAACTCCTTGGGCAGCTCGAAGTCCCCCGCGTCCTGGCCCGCGCCGGGCAGGCCGAAGGCGTTGCCGCCGTCACCGCCGTCCCCGCCCTCCCGGCGGGCCGCGGCGGCCTGCTCCTCCTGGCGGCGCTTCATCGGGTTGCCGGACTGCCGCTTGCCCTTGGCCTTCTTCTGCTGCTTGCCCTTCTTCTTCGTTCCGCCGCCCGCGCCCGGCATCCCCGGCATGCCGGGCATCCCGGGCATGCCGCCGCCCTGGGCCATGCGCGACATCATCTTGCGGGCCTCGAAGAACCGCTCCACCAGCGACTTGACCGCGCTGACGTCCACCCCGGAGCCGCGGGCGATGCGCGCGCGCCGCGAGCCGTTGATGATCGTCGGGTCGTGGCGCTCGCCGGGCGTCATGGACTTGATGATCGCGGCGGTGCGGTCGACGTCGCGCTCGTCCAGGTTGTTGATCTGGTCCTTGATCTGGCCCATGCCCGGCATCATGCCGAGCAGCTTGGAGATCGAGCCCATCTTCCTGACCTGCTCCATCTGGGCCAGGAAGTCGTCGAGGGTGAACTCCTTGGGGCCCTTCGCCAGCTTGGCGGCCATCTTCTCGGCCTCTTGCTGGCTGAAGGTCTGCTCGGCCTTCTCGATGAGGCTGAGGACGTCGCCCATGCCGAGGATGCGCGAGGCCATCCGGTCGGGGTGGAAGGCGTCGAACTCGTCCAGCTTCTCGCCGTTGGAGGCGAACATGATCTTGCGCCCGGTGACGTGGGCGATGGAGAGCGCCGCACCACCGCGCGCGTCGCCGTCGAGCTTGGACAGCACGACGCCGTCGAAGCCGACGCCGTCCCGGAACGCCTCGGCGGTGTGGACGGCGTCCTGACCGATCATGGCGTCGACGACGAACAGCACCTCGTCCGGGCTGACCGCGTCCCGGATGTCGGCGGCCTGCCGCATCATCTCCTGGTCGATGCCCAGGCGGCCGGCGGTGTCGACGATGACGATGTCGTGCTGCTTGGTCCGGGCGTACTGGATCGAGTCCGTGGCGACCCGCACCGGGTCGCCGACGCCGTTGCCGGGCTCCGGGGCGTAGACGCCGACGCCCGCGCGCTCGGCGACGACGCTGAGCTGGCCGACGGCGTTGGGACGCTGGAGGTCGCAGGCCACCAGCAGCGGCGTGTGGCCCTTGCTCTTCAGCCACCTGCCGAGCTTGCCGGCCAGCGTGGTCTTGCCGGCGCCCTGGAGGCCGGCGAGCATGATCACCGTCGGCGGCTGCTTGGCGAAGCGGAGCTGCCGCGCCTCACCGCCGAGGATGCCGACCAGCTCGTCGTTGACGATCTTGATGACCTGCTGGGCCGGGTTGAGCGCCTTGGAGACCTCGGCGCCCAGCGCCCGCTCCTTGACCTGCTTGATGAACGCCCGCACGACGGGCAGCGCGACGTCGGCCTCCAGCAGTGCGATGCGGATCTCGCGCGCCGTGGCGTCGATGTCCGCCTCGCTCAAGCGGCCCTTGCCCCTGAGGTTCTTGAAGGTTGCTGCGAGGCGATCGGAGAGAGTGTCGAACACGGCGGTCGCGAATCCTCACGTACATCGGTGCCGGCGGTCGGACGTACCGCGGTGTCCCGGCTGGACCGACGGTCCCAGCGGGGGCGTCGCGGCACGCATCGCCCAAGGGTATCCGCCCGCCGGGGGTCCGGTCAGCCGCCCAGGGCGCACTGGAGCGCGCGGGCCAGCTCGGCGGCGTCCGCGCGGGGCAGCGGTGCACCGTCGGGAGCGGTGACGTAGAAGGCGTCCACGGCGTCGGCGCCCCGGGTGCTGACGTGCGCGCTGCGGACGGTCACGCCCGCTTCCTCCAGGGCCCGTCCGATGCGGTGGAGCAGGCCGGAGGCGTCCCGGGCGCGCACCTCGACGACGGTGGCCCGCCGCGAGCCGTCCGGCGCGACGGTGACGCGCGGGGGCGGGGCCTGGGCGCCGCGCCCCCGGTTCCGGTAGGCCCGCTCGCGCTCGGCCAGCTTGGCGGGGACGTCCAGCGTGCCGGCCAGGGCCCGTTTGAGGTCGGCCCGCAGCCGGTCGGCCGCGGGCAGCGAGCCGTACTCGGCCGCGACGCGCCAGGTCAGCAGCAGCACGGGCCCGCCGCCCGCCGGGTGGGCACCGCGCAGCTCCGCCGAGCGGACGGTGAGGCGGTGCAGGGCGAGCACCCCGGCGACGGCGGACAGCGCGCGGGGGTGCTCCGGCAGCGCGACGAGCAGTTCGACGCCGAGGGGCGCGCCCGCCGCACCGGCCCCGTCGGCCGTGCCGTGCACGCCGTGCGCGCCGTCCGCCCCGCGGCGTCCGCCGGTGGCGTTCGCGGACGCCGCGGCGGCCTGCCCGGCGGCGCGCGGGCCCTCCTCCGGCCGCGCGTGCAGCGCCAAGACCGGTCCGTCGGCGCGGGAGGCCGCCGCGGCCAGGCGCTGCGCCCGCGCCCCGGGCCGGGCCGCCGGCGCGGGGAGCGGCTCGCCGGCGAGGACGGCGGCGACGCGCCCGGCGAGGTCGGTGACCAGCCGGTCCCGCCACGGGGACCAGGCGGCGGGGCCGGTGGCCAGCGCGTCCGCCTCGGTCACCGCGTGCAGCAGCTCCAGCGTGCCGACGTCACCGACGGCCGCGGCGACGGCGGTGACCGTGGCCGGGTCGTCCAGGTCGCGGCGCGTGGCGGTGTGGACCAGGAGCAGGTGGTGGCGCACGAGCGCGGCCAGCACGGCGGTGTCGGCCGGACCGAAGCCCATGCGGGCGGCCGTGTCGCGGGCGATGGTCTCCCCCACGACGCAGTGGTCGCCGGGCCAGCCCTTGCCGATGTCGTGCAGCAGCGCGCCGACCAGCAGCAGGTCCGGCCGCCGCACCCGGCGGGTGAGCGCCGCGGCCCGCACCGCGGTCTCGACCAGGTGGCGGTCCACGGTCCAGCGGTGCACGGGGTTGCGCTGCGGGCGGCAGCGGACCCGCTCCCAGTCCGGCAGCAGCGCGGCCACCAGCCCCTCGGCCTCCAGCGCCTCCCACACCCCCACCGCGGCCGGACCGGCGCCGAGCAGGGTGACCAGCAGTTCGCGGGCCTCGGCCGGCCAGGGCACCGGGAGCGGCGCGGCCTCCCGGGCGAGCCGCCGCGCGGTGGCGGGCGCGAGCGGCAACCCGGCCCGCGCGGCGGCCGCGGCGGCGCGCAGCACCAGGCACGGGTCGCGTTCGGGACGGGCGGTGCGGGCGAGCACCGCCTCGCCGTCCTGTTCCACCACGCCCTCGGCCAGCGGCGTGCGCTCGGGCGCGCCGCGCCGGGCGACCCGGCCGCCGGTCAGGGCGCGCGGCCCGCGCCCGGCGGTGCGGGAGCGCAGCACGCGGTCCACCTCGCGCCAGGTGACGTCCTGGGCGTAGGTGATCGTGCGGGCCGCCTCGTAGACCCGGCGCAGCAGGGCGTCGGCGCCGTGCACGCCGAGCGCGCGCGCCACCTGGTCCTGGTCCTGGAGCGCGAGCCGGTCGGTGGCACGGCCGGTGGTCAGGTGCAGGGCGTCGCGGGCGTCCAGCAGGGTGGCGCGGGCGGCGGCCAGGCCCGCGCGGGGCGCGTCGGCCAGCCAGGACGCGGCCACCGCGCGCAGGGCGGTCACGTCGCGCAGGCCGCCGCGGGCCTCCTTGACGTCGGGTTCGAGGAGGTACCGCGCCTCGCCGTGGCGCTCGGCGCGCGCGCGGCCCAGTGCCCGCAGCTCCGGCAGGCGGCGCGGGGCCTGCGCGCGCCACTGGGCGAGCAGTTCGGTGCGCAGGACGGCGGTGAGCCCGGCGTCCCCGGCGACGTGCCGGGCGTCCAGCAGTCCGAGCTGGGCCTTGAGGTCGTCGGCGGCGGTCCGCCGCGCCTCGGCCACGGTGCGCACGGCGTGGTCGAGGTCGAGGCCCTGGTCCCACACCGGGTACCACAGGCCGTCGGCCAGGGCCGCCAGCTCCGCCGCCGCGCGGGCGCCGTCGTGCAGGAGCAGCACGTCCAGGTCGCTGCGGGGCGAGAGCTCGCCGCGTCCGTACCCGCCCACGGCGACGAGGGCGACGCCGGTGGGGGCGCGCCCGCCGCCCGCCCGGGCGAGCAGACCCGCGAGCCAGGTGTCGGTGAGCGTGGCCAGGGCGGCGCGGCGGTGCCCGCCGGACGCGGTGCCGCGCAGCAGGCGCAGGCGGGCCGCGGCGTACCCCGCGGCGGGCTGGGGCTGGGTCTCCGCCGTCATGTGCGCTCCCGTCGTCTGCTGCGTGGGTGGCCGCGGTGTGGGCGGCACGCGGGGCCGGGGCGCCGGGGCGGTCGGCCGTGTGCGCCGCCCCGGCGGGCCCGGCCGGCTAGAGGGCGTCCGGGCCGCGCTCCCCGGTGCGGACGCGGACGGCCGTGTCCACGGGGACGGTCCACACCTTGCCGTCGCCGATCTTCCCGGTGCGGGACGCCTTGACGACGACCTCCACGAGCTGTTCGGCGTCGTCGTCGTCCACCAGGACCTCGATACGGATTTTCGGCACCAGGTCGACGGTGTACTCCGCGCCCCGGTAGACCTCGGTGTGGCCGCGCTGCCGCCCGTAGCCACTGGCCTCGGTGACGGTGAGGCCGTGCACGCCGAACGCGTGCAGGGCGTCCTTGACCTCGTCCAGCCGGTGCGGCTTGACGACCGCGGTGATCAGCTTCATGCGTCGACCTTCCTGCCTTCCGATGCGGTGGGGGTGGTCCGGGCGGCCGCCGGGGTGGGCGTCCCGCCGGCCGACGAGGTGCCGGCCTGGCTGAAGTCGTAGGCCGTCTCCGCGTGGAAGGCCCGGTCGACGCCGGTGACCTCGTCGTCCGCACTGGCCCGCAGGCCCATCGTGACGTCGACGAGCTTGGCCAGCAGCCAGGTCACCACGAAGGTGAACGCCATCACCGCGAAGGCGCCCAGGGCCTGCTTGCCGAACTGGGTGAGACCGCCGCCCTCGGTCGCCAGGAAGCCGACCATCAGGGTGCCGACGAGGCCGCCGACGAGGTGCACGCCGACGACGTCGAGGGAGTCGTCGTAGCCGAGCCGGAACTTCCAGTTCACGGCCCAGGAGCAGGCCGCGCCGGCGACCAGGCCGATCGCGATGGCGCCGAAGGCGTTGACGGAGGCGCCGGCCGGGGTGATGGCGACGAGTCCGGCGATGGCGCCGGAGGCCGCGCCGAGCGTGGTGAACGCGCCGTGCCTGAGCCGCTCGTACAGCAGCCAGCCCAGGACGGCCGCGCCGGTGGCGACCTGGGTGTTGAGCGCCATGTTCGCCGCCGTGCCGTCGGCGGCCAGCGCCGACCCGGCGTTGAAGCCGAACCAGCCGAACCACAGCAGCCCCGCGCCCAGCAGGACCAGCGGCAGGTTGTGCGGGCGCATCGGCTCCTTCGGGAAGCCGATCCGCCTGCCGACCACCAGGACGGCGGCCAGCGCGCCGACGCCCGCGTTGATGTGGACGGCGGTGCCGCCGGCGAAGTCGATGACGCCCATCTCGAACAGCCAGCCGCCCTCGGCCCACACCCAGTGCGCCACGGGGAAGTAGACGACGCTGACCCACAGGGCGAGGAACACCGCCCACGCGCTGAACCTCACCCGGTCGGCGAGCGCCCCGCTCATCAGGGCCGGGGCGAGGACGGCGAACATCATCTGGAACAGGACGAAGGCGAACACCGGGATGCCCTCGTCACCACCGGTCAGGGTGTCGGCCCCGAGGCCGCCGAGGCCGACGTGCTCCAGGCCGCCGATGAGCCCGGCGGTGTCGCCGCCGAACGCCAGCGAGTAGCCGAACAGGACGTACAGGACGCTGACGATGCCCAGTGCGATGAAGCTCATCATCAGCATGTTGAGGGCGCTCTTCACGCGGACCATGCCACCGTAGAAGAACGCCAGCCCAGGGGTCATCAGCATGACCAGCGCTGCGCTGATCAGGACGAAAGCGGTATCCGCGCCGTTCAATGTGGACGTCTCCTCGAGTCACGACCCGTGCGGCGGATCTGGGGGCTTGGGAAGGCCCCAGACTGCTCAAGCCCCGTTTCCGGTGGCGCCGCGCGCCGTTTCGGCGCCGTGACGGGTGGGCCGGGCGTGTTACGCGCGGATGAACGCCGCTCCGGGCGGCCCGGACCGCGGGCGCCGCTCGCCGGGGACGGCGGCGTCCGCACCGGCGCCCCGTTCGTCGGTGGACCGCCGCCGCGTGATCGGCCGTCGCCCACCGCGGCCCCCCGCCCCGGCGGGCCCACCGGACGGGCGGCCCGCCCCGGCGGCCGACGCCGCGGTGGACCCACGCCCGTCGGCCGCACACCGCGGCGGGATCAAGCCCGCCCACCACACGCCGCGGTGGACTCGCACCCGCCCACCACACACCGCGGGGCGGGTCCACACCTCCACCCGCCCCGCCGCGTCCCGGCGACCGCGCACCGGGCCGTGGCCACACACCACGCCGTGGCCTCACACCGCCGTGGCCTCCGCGGCGGGCAGCTCGCCCGGCAGCCGCTCGGCCAGGGCGACGACCCGGGCCACGTCCCCGTACTCGCGGCGGGCGTTGGCCACCGTCTTGCGGATGCGGGTGTTGACCCGCTCCGAGCGCAGCCGCTGGGCCACCGCGATCGCCTCCTCGGCCCGGACCGCGCACTGCTCGGGCTCCTTCTGGAGCAGGTGGACGGTGGCCAGCCCCACCAGGTTCAGCGCGTAGCTGCGGTGGTGGCCCTGCTCCCCCGCGCACTCCTGGGCGAACAGCCGCACCGCCTTCTCCATCGGCTCCTGGGCGAGACTGGCGTAGGTGTGGCTGCGCCCGGCGACGTAGGCCAGGTCCCGGTAGGAGTGGGCGTTCTCGGCGTTCAGCTCGGCCTCGGAGAAGAAGGTGATCCAGTGCGGGTCCCCGTCGTGCGCCGGGTCGGTCTCGGCGTAGGTCTCGTCGGCCAGCTTCACCGCGCGGTGGCACTGCTTGGGCTGGCCCAGGTTGGCGTACGCGCGGGCCTCCATCGCGTAGAGCATCGCCTGGGTGCGGGGCGTCGCGCCGTCCCGGCTGCCGTACTGGGCGAGGTGGAGCAGTTCCAGCGCGTCGTCGGGGCGGCCGAGGTGGATCATCTGACGGGCCATGTTGGACAGCACGTACGAGCCGAACGGGCGGTCCCCGGCCTCCTTGGCCGCGTGCAGGGCGAGGACGAAGTACTTCTGCGCGGTGGGCTGGATGCCGACGTCGTAGCTCATCCACCCGGCCAGCTCCGCGAGCTGGGCGGTGACGGAGAACAGGCGGCGGCGCATCTCGGCGTCGCGCGCCTCCTGGAGCAGATCGGTGACCTCGTGGAGCTGCCCGACGACGGCCTTGCGCCGCAGGCCGCCCCCGCACTGGGCGTCCCACTCGCGGAACATGCGCGTGGTGTCCTCCAGCATCGCCAGCTCCGGCGAGGAGAGGGCCAGGGGACGCGACGCGCCGCCCTGGGCGGGCCCACCGGGCTCGGCGGGTACCCCCGGGGCGGGCACCAGCCAGCGCTGCATGGGCTCGATGAGCGCGGGGCCGGCCGACATCGCCAGCGAGGTGCCGAGGTAGCCGCGGCGGCCGAGCATCAGGTCGCTGCGGGAGAACTCGCTGATCAGCTCGGCGGTCTGCGGCCCGGCCCACGGCAGGTCGATGCCGGAGGCGCCCGCGCTCTGCCGGGGCTGGCGCAGCCCCAGCTCCTCGACGGCCACGACGCAGCCGAACCGCTGGGAGAACAGCTCCGAGAGGATGCGGGGAATCGGTTCGCGCGGCTGCTCCCCGTCCAGCCAGCGCCGCACCCGGGAGGTGTCGGTGCTCACGTGGTGTGCGCCCATCTCGCGGGCCCGGCGGTTGACCTGCCGGGCCAGCTCGCCCTTCGACCAGCCGCTGCGGGCGAACCACGAGCCCAGCCGTTCGTTCGGCCGCTTGTCAGTGGTTCCGGTCGTTGCGCCACTGCTTGCGTTGCCGCCCACGAGTTGGCCCCCTATGTCCTGACACGGCCGCGAGCCATGCCCCCGTCATACTCACAGCCGTGTGGTCTGCACGGTCACTGCGTGCACCGAAAGTAATCCGGCGATCACCGTCGCGGCGAGGACCTTCGCACAATCGCCACCATTCGCCACCCCCGCGCCAGAACCTATCGGCGCCCTCGTTCGCTATCACTTGGCATACGGACATCACCACCCGGTCGGGTGACGCGTGGCGGGGGCGCGCGAACAGGTGACCGCGCTGCGTATCCGGGCCTGCGAGCGGCGTAACCATCGGCCCGGCGGACCCGTTGGAGGGGGTATGGGCTTCACGATCGGCGGCATGCGGGAGTTCCGGGAACTGCGGCTGACCGCGCGCCGCGGTCGGCGGCACGGCAGGAGCGCCGCGGGTACGGCCGTGGCCGAGTACACCGGTCTGTGGGGCTGGGCGGTCGTCCCGGGCACGCGCGCGCTGGGCGGGCCCGGCGGCGCCGAGTGCTCCTGCGGCTCGCCGGTGTGCCCCGCGCCCGGCGCGCATCCGCTGGACGCCACGCTGGAGGTTCCGGCGGGCGCGACGCTGCGGGAGGCGAGCGAGGCGTGGAGCCGGGTTCCCGGCGCGGCGCTGCTGCTGCCCACGGGGCGCACGTTCGACGTCTTGGAGGTGGCCGAGGAGGCCGGCCGCCGGGCGCTGGTGCGGCTGGAGCGGATGGGGCTGCCCGTCGGCCCGGTCGCCGTCGCGCCGCACGGACGCGCGTGGTTCCTGGTCGCGCCGGGCGCGGCGGCGGAGCTGCCGCGCCTGCTGTACCGGCTGGGCTGGGACGACTCCGGGCTGGACCTGCGCTGTCTGGGCCAGGGCGAGCACATCACCGCGCCGCCCTCCGACTTCGGCGGGCTGGGGGCGGTGCGGTGGCTGCGGCCGCCGACGCTGGACGCGGCGGGCGCGCGACCGCCGCAGGCCCGACTGCTCCTGGGCACCCTGGCCGCGCTGGCCCGCCCCCGCGTGTGACGACGCGGGGCGGACCCCGCGCGCCCCGCCCCGCGTGGGCCGTCCGCGGGCAGGCGCGCCCCGGGCCCCGGCAGGCCCCCGCCCGGGAGCCGCCCTAGTCGCCGAGGAGGGCGTCGACGAAGGCCTCGGGCTCGAACGGGGCCAGGTCGTCCGGGCCCTCGCCCAGACCGATGAGCTTCACGGGGACGCCCAGCTCGCGCTGGACGGAGACGACGATGCCGCCCTTGGCCGTGCCGTCGAGCTTGGTCAGCACGATGCCGGTGATGTCGACGACCTCGGCGAAGACGCGGGCCTGCACGAGCCCGTTCTGCCCCGTGGTGGCGTCGAGCACGAGCAGCACCTCGTCCACCGGGCCCTGCTTCTCGACGACGCGCTTGACCTTGCCCAGCTCGTCCATGAGCCCGGTCTTGGTGTGCAGCCGCCCCGCGGTGTCGACGAGCACCACGTCGGCGCCCTCGGCGGTGCCCTCCTTGACGGCGTCGAAGGCGACGGAGGCGGGGTCGCCGGCCTCCGGGCCGCGCACGGTGCGCGCACCGACCCGCTCGCCCCAGGTCTGCAGTTGGTCGGCGGCGGCGGCGCGGAAGGTGTCGGCGGCGCCGAGGACCACGGACTTCCCGTCGGCGACGAGGACCCGGGCGAGCTTGCCGGTGGTGGTCGTCTTCCCGGTGCCGTTGACGCCGACGACGAGCACGACGCCGGGCCGGTCCGCCGCGCCGGAGGTCTCGGTGTGCACGGTGCGGTCCAGGTCGGGCCCGACGAGCGTCAGCAGCTCCTCGCGCAGCAGGGTGCGCAGCTCCTCGGGGCTGCGGGTGCCCAGGACGCGCACGCGCTCCCGGAGCCGTTCGACCAGCTCCTGGGTCGAGGCGACGCCGACGTCGGCGGTGAGCAGCGTGTCCTCGATCTCCTCCCAGGTGTCTTCGTCCAGGTGGTCCCGGGAGAGCAGGGACAGCAGGCCCTTGCCGAGGGTGGTCTGGGAGCGGGAGAGCCGGGCCCGGAGCCGCACGAGGCGGCCGGCGGAGGGCTCGGGCGTCTCCAGCTCCACGGCGGGCGGCGCCGGTTCCTCGATGACCGGCGGGGCCTCGGTGACCCCGGGCAGCCCCACCTCGTCGATGGTGCGCCCGGGCGCCTCGGGCGTGCCCTCGGCCTCCTCGCCCACGTGGGGCTCGGTCGGCGGAGCGGTGATCGTCGGCGCGCCGGACTCCGGGGGCGGCACCTCCTTCTTGCGGCGCCCGCTGACCACGAGCCCGCTGATGGCGCCGAGGACGACCACGGCGATGACGACGAGGAGGATGACGATTTCCATGGGTTTCCTAGGGTCGGAGTCGCGGGCCTGACCAGTATCGGCCATCGGCCCGGCACAGCGCCGCCCCGGCTCGGGGCGAGCCGGGGCGGCGGTGCGGAGAGGGGCGGCGGGGTCGGGTTAGCCCATCTCCTCCAACGCCTTGCCCTTCGTCTCCGGCACCCACTTGAGGATGAACGGGATGGAGAGCACGGCGAAGACGGTGTAGATCACGTAGGAACCGGACAGGTTCCAGCCGGACAGCGACGGGAAGCTGGCGGTGATCAGCCAGTTGGTGACCCACTGCGCGCCCGCCGCCACACCGAGCGCGGCGGCTCGCATGCGGTTGGGGAACATCTCGCCGAGCAGCACCCAGACGACGACGCCCCACGAGAGCGCGAAGAAGAGCACGAACGAGTGGGCGGCGAGGAGGGCGACGGTGCCCTGCGCGTCGGGCAGGGTGACGTCCTCGCCCACGCCCGTCTTGAACGAGAACGCCCAGGCCAGCACGGCCAGGGAGACCGACATGCCGACCGAGCCGATGAGCGCGAGCGGCTTGCGGCCGAGGCGGTCCACCAGGACCATCGCGATCACGGTGCCCACGATGTTGATGATCGAGGTGGTGAAGGAGTAGAAGAACGAGCCGGTCGGGTCGATGCCGACGGACTGCCACAGCGAGGAGCTGTAGTAGAAGATCACGTTGATGCCGACGAGCTGCTGGAACACCGACAGGCCGATGCCGACCCAGACGATGGGCAGCAGCCCGAACCGGCCGCCGGTGAGGTCCTTCAGGCTCGGCTTGCGCTCGCGGCGCATCTGGGCGGCGATGCGGGAGACCTCGGCGGCCACGTCGGTGCGGGCGGGCTCGACCTGGGTGAGCACGGCCTGGGCGTCCTCGGTGCGCCCCTGGGCCACCAGGTAGCGCGGGGACTCGGGGATGCGCAGGGCGAGCAGGCCGTAGACGAGGGCGGGCAGCACCTCCACGCCCAGCATGACCTGCCACGCCTCCAGGCCGAGCAGGTCGCCGCGCTGGTCGCCGTCGGCCAGGGTGAGCAGGCCGAAGTTCACCAGTTGCGAGGTCGCGATGCCCAGCACGATCGCGGCCTGCTGGAAGGAGGCCAGCCGTCCCCGGTACGCGGCCGGGGCCACCTCGGCGATGTAGGCGGGGGCGATGACGGACGCCATGCCGATGGCGAAGCCGCCCAGCACACGCCAGGCGGCCAGGTCCCACAGGCTGAACGGCAGCATGGAGCCGATCGCGCTCAGGGCGAAGGACAGGGCGGCGAGCTGCATGACGCGCAGCCGCCCGAGCCGGTCGGCCAGCCGCCCTGCGACCATGGCGCCCAGTGCGGCGCCGAGCAGCGCGATGGCGATGACCGCGCCCAGGGTGGCGTCGCCCACGGCGAACCTGCCCCGGACGCCCTCGACGGCGCCGTTGATGACGGCGCTGTCGTAGCCGAAGAGGAAGCCGCCCATGGCGGCGGACGCGGCGATGAAGATGACGAAGGTGAGCTTCGGGGGCCGTCCGGTGGCTCCCGGTGTCTCCTGCTCGGTGCGGGTCACGGTGGTCTCCTGCGGGGCCCGGCGACGGTGCCGGGGTGGGGGTAGCCGCCCTCCCCGGCGGCGCCTACCTGACCGCGCGCCACCGGCTGAACGAAAGAGCGACCTCGCACGAGACTATGCATTCACATGTCGAAGTCAATACCCTGTGATGAACGGGTCTCTCCCTACCGCCTCCGCCCAAGGATTCAGATAGTTAAGTATGGCGGCGGGCCGTGCGGGCGCTCGTCCCCGCGGGCGGCCGCCAAGGGGCCCCGCGGGAGCCGCCGGTGGGCCCCGGGCGGCCGTCGGCGGGCCTCACGCCAGGCGCTGGCTGATCACCTTCGAGACGCCGTCCCCCTGCATGGAGACGCCGTAGAGCGCGTCGGCGACCTCCATCGTGCGCTTCTGGTGCGTGATGACGATGAGCTGCGAGCTCTCCTGGAGCTCCTTCATGATCCGGATCAGCCGCTGGAGGTTGGTGTCGTCCAGCGCGGCCTCCACCTCGTCCATCACGTAGAACGGGCTGGGCCGCGCCTTGAAGATCGACACGAGCAGGGCGACGGCGGTCAGCGACCGCTCGCCCCCCGACAGCAGCGACAGGCGCTTGACCTTCTTGCCGGGCGGCCGGGCCTCGACGTCGACGCCGGTGGTGAGCATGTCCTCCGGGTCGGTGAGCACCAGGCGGCCGTCGCCGCCGGGGAAGAGCCGCGCGAAGACGCCCTCGAACTGGCGGGCGGTGTCGTGGAACGCCTCGGTGAACACCTGCCGCACCCGCTCGTCGACGTCGCGGACCACCTGGAGCAGATCCGCGCGCGTCTTCTTCAGGTCGTCGAGCTGCTCGCTGAGGAACTGGTGGCGCTCCTCCAGCGCGGCGAACTCCTCCAGCGCCAGCGGGTTGACCTTGCCCAGCTTCTGGTAGGCCCGCTCCGCGGCCCGGAGCCGCTTCTCCTGCTCGGCGCGGTCGAAGGGCACCGGGCGGTTGCGCGGGTGCTCCGGGTCCTGTGGCAGCTCCTCGCCCTCGGCGGGCGGGGACGGCGGCACCGGCTGGTCGGGCCCGTACTCGGCCACCAGCACGCCCGGCTCGACGCCCAGCTCCTCCAGGGCCCGGTGCTGGAGCTGTTCGACGCGCAGGCGCTTCTCGGCGCCGAGCACCTCGCCGCGGTGCACCGAGTCGGTGAGCTTGTCCAGCTCCGCGGACAGCTCCCGGCCCCGGGCGCGGGCGGCCGTCAGCGCGCTGTCGCGCTCGGCCCGGGCCCGCTCGGCCTCCGCGCGCTCCTCCTCGGCGCGGCCGAGGGAGACCTCCACGTGCGCCAGCACCTGCCGGGCGCCGTCGGCCACCGCGGCGGCGACCTCGGCCTCGTGCCGCAGCCGGGCCCGCCGCCGCTCGGCGCGGGCCCGGGCCTCCCGCTCCGCGCGGGCGGCCCGGTCCAGGCCGTCGGCCCGCCCGGCGAGCGCCTTCACCCGCTCCTCGTGGGTGCGCACCTGGAGCCGGGCCTCCATCTCCGTCTGCCGGGCGTTGGCGCCGTCGGCGGCGAGCCGGTCGCGCACGGCGGTGTCGGGCTCCTCCAGTCCGTCGGCCGCCTCCTGCGCCACCTCCAGCCGCTCGGACAGCTCGGCGGCGTGCGCGGTGGCCCGCACGAGCGACTCCTCGGCCCGCGCCACGGCGCTCTCGCAGCGCTCCGCCTCCTCGGCCGCCCCCCTGGCCTGGCCGGACAGACGCCCGAGCCGGGCGGCGACGGCCGACTTCTCCCGGTCGGCCGTGCTGCGCCGCCGGCCCAGCTCCTCCACCGCGGCCGCGCACTCCCCCCGCCGCGCCGCCGCCCGCTCCCGGGCCCGGCCGAGTTCGGCGCAGCGCGCGTCCAGACGCTCCAGCGCGGCGCCCGCCTCGTCCACCGCGGCCTGCGTCTCCAGCAGGCTCGGCGCGCCGGCCGAACCGCCGTGCGCGACGTGCGCGCCGAGCAGGTCGCCCTCGGCCGTCACGGCGGTCAGCTCCGGCCGCCGGCGCACCAGGTCCTCGGCGTCCGCCAGGGTGTCGACGACGACGACGCGGTGCAGCAGCCGCCGCACGGCGGGCAGCAGCTCCTGCGGGCCGCGCACCAGCGCCGCGGCGGCCGGCTCGGGGGCGGTCGGCTCCGCGGCGGCCCCGGCGGGGTCCGGCGCGCCCCCCACGAGCAGGACGGCGCGTCCGCCGTCCTGCTTGCGCAGCAGCCGCAGCGCCTCGGCCGCGGCGCCGGGCCCGGCGACGGCGACCGCGTCGGCCGCGGCGCCCAGCGCGGCGGCGACGGGCACCTCGTAACCGGGGTGGACGCTCAGGAGTTCGGCGGCCGGCCCGAGCAGGCCGGTGAGCCGGTCGCGGGCCGCCAGGAGCGCGCCGGTGCCGTCCTTGCGGCGCAGACCGAGGGCGAGCGCGTCCCGGCGGGCGGCGGTGGCCGCCCGCTCCCGCTCGGCGTCGGAGAGCGCGTCCCGGGCGGCGTTCAGCGCGCTCTCGGCGTCCGCGAGTTCGGCGCGGGCCGCCTCGTGCCGGGCGGCGAGCTCGGCGTCGCCCTCGTCCATGCCGCCCACCTCGGCGCGCAGGGCCTCGTACTCCTCCTGCGCGGCGGCGGCCCGCGCGGTGGCGTCGTCCCGGGCGGCGCTCAGCCGGTCGATCTCGGCCTGCGCGGAGGCGGCCTTGCTCCGGGCCGCGCTCGCCTGCCCGCCCAGCCGCGCCAGCTCCTCGCGGCGCTGGGCGATCTCGCGGGCGGCGTCCTTGAGGGCGCGTTCCTCGTCGGCCAGCCGGCGCTCCAGCTCGGCCCGGTGGTCCGCGGTGTCCTCCAGGGCGCGGCTCGCGGCCTCCAGCGCGGCTTCGAGCTCGGCCTCCTGCTCCCGGACGCGGTCGGCCTCGCGCTCCAGCTCCTCCGGGTCGCGGCCCCGGCGCTCCTCGGGCGGCGCGGCGCGGGCGCTGGTGACCCGGGCGTCGGCCAGGCTGATCGTGCCGCGCACCCGCTCGGCCAGCTGGGACAGCTCGTACCAGGTCTGCTGGGCCCGCGTCAGCCGCGGCGTCAGGCGCCGCACCTGCTCTTCGAGGGCGTGCTCGTGGCGCTGTGCCTCGGCCAGCGCCGCCTCGGCGGCGTCCTTGCGCTCCTTGAGCGCCGCCTCGTCGGCGATCTCGGCCCGCAGCGCGCTCTCCAACGCCACCAGGTCGTCGGCGAGCAGCCGCAGCCGGGCGTCGCGCAGGTCGGCCTGGATGACGGCGGCCCGGCGCGCCGCGGCGGCCTGCCGGCCCAGCGGTTTGAGCTGGCGGCGTAGCTCGTCGGTGAGGTCCTGCACACGGGCGAGGTTGGCCTGCATCGCGTCCAGCTTCCGCAGCGCCTTCTCCTTGCGCTTGCGGTGCTTGAGCACCCCGGCGGCCTCCTCGATGAAGGCCCGGCGGCCGGTGGGGTCGGCGTGCAGGACGCCGTCGAGCTGGCCCTGCCCGACGATGACGTGCATCTCGCGGCCGATGCCGGAGTCCGACAGCAGCTCCTGGATGTCCAGCAGCCGGCAGGTGTCCCCGTTGATCTGGTACTCGCTGCCGCCGTTGCGGAACATGATCCGCGTGATGGTGACCTCGGCGTACTCGATGGGCAGCGCGCCGTCGGCGTTGTCGATGGTGAGCGAGACCTCGGCGCGGCCGAGGGCGGGGCGCCCGTGGGGGCCCGCCGTGCCGGCGAAGATGACGTCCTCCATCTTCCCGCCGCGCAGCGACTTCGCCCCCTGCTCCCCCATCACCCACGACAGCGCGTCCACGACGTTGGACTTGCCGGAGCCGTTCGGGCCGACCACGCACGTGATGCCGGGCTCGAAGCGCAGCGTGGTGGCGGATGCGAAGGACTTGAACCCTCGCAGGGTGAGGCTCTTGAGGTGCACGGCGGGTGACTTTACCGGGGCGGCGCGGTTTCACGACGGAAGGCGCAGGGCACATCACTCGGTATACGAGAGCGCGCTCGGTGAGCGGGCGCCGCGCTCGGTGACACGCAGCGGGACGAGCGGCGGCCTCCGGCCGGAAGGGCGTCAGGGGAGGGCGGTACGGCGGCTCCGAGGGGGCCACATGACGAAGGGACGCCGAAGCGTCCCTCGCAGTTCTGCACTCGGTGAGCTACGCGCGCTCACCCGCCCGGTGTCCGGGTCAGGTGAGAGCCGGCTCGCCGTGGGAGACGTCGATGCTCTCGAGCAACGAGTCGCCGTGATGACGGGCGGCGGTCAGCGCGTCGTTCTCGGCCTGCATCCGGATGAGCTCGGACTCCAGGTCCTGAACGCGCTGCTGAAGCCGTCGCATCTCGGCGAGGACTCGGGGGTCGGAGCCGCCGACGTAACCGAGAAGCGCCTTTGCCATGATGGATGGTCCTCCACACTGAGTGACCGACCGCAGCGGTGGTGGGTCGTGAGTGATGTGTTCTGGACACCCGCGAACGCCTGCTCTGCGTACGGTTTCGCACGGCCGAACTGCCAAGGTGCGCGGGGCTTCAAGCGTCTCACCAAAAGTGACGACGGTCAACACGATCACACGCAGTGTGGGCGGACGGCCCGGCTCGGACGGCGGTGTGTGCGCCGGAGCGGGGCCCCGCGGGTGCGCGGACCACAGTGGATCACTCGCAGCGCAGCCTTGCATGTCAGCCGCCGTTTGGCAACCAGTTGCCGCGATACCGCCGACCCGTCCCGTGGTCAGCGGATCTCGAAGTCGGGGTAGCCGCCGCGCGGGGTGTCCCAGATTTCCGTGACCCCTGTCACCTCGCCCGGCGTGTCGTCGCCGCGCAGCCAGTCCAGCAGCGCGGCGCACCGCTCGCGCGGCCCCTCGGCGAGCACCTGCACGCGGCCGTCCCCCAGGTTGGTGGCGAAGCCGGTCAGGCCGCCGATGCGCAGCGCGTTCGCCCGGGTGTACCAGCGGAAGCCCACGCCCTGCACCCGGCCGCGCACCCACGCCGTCATCCGCGCATCGTCCCGCCCCGCGCTCCCCGCCTCCGCCGCCGCGCCCGCCGCCGTTCCCCCGGCCGGGCCCGTGGCCGTCCCGGCCGGGGGCGCCGCCGCGTCCCCCGCCGTGCCCGTCGTCGGGCTCGCCGCCGCGTCCCCGGCCTCCCGTGGGCCGCCCGGCGCGTCGTTTCCCGCTGTGCTCATGTGACGCACGCTATCCGGGGATTTCCCGCCGCCGCACTTCCGCTCCGCACGCCATGGCGTAGATTCCCCCCGAACAAGCCTCACTCGAACGGGTGAGGCACGATGTCGTCGACCACGTGAGGACAGCGAGAGATGGGCCGCCACCGACGCGCACACCGCGCTCCCGTCGTGCACGACCCCGCGCTGCACTCCGCCACCGAGGACTCCCGGGCCTCCCACCGCGGGCGCCGCCGCGTGCCGGTGCGGACGGGACTGCTGGGCATATCGGCGGCCGCGGCCGTCGGCACGGTGGCCGTCACCAGCGGGCTCGTCCCCGGCCCCGGCTCACTCGGCGGCACGGACGACCCCGCCTCGACGGTGCGGGCCGACGCCACGCCCAGCTTCCCCGCCCCGAGCACCCGGTCCGACGCCGCGCAGGACCGCGAGGAGCGCGCGGCCAGCCGCGACGAACAGCGCGCCGAACCCGGGGCGACGCCCTCCCCGTCGAGGAAACCCACCGGCGAGGACGCCGCACGGGCCTCCGCGGACCCGGCCGACCGGGGCGGCGCGCCGGAGGAGGACGCGGCCTCCGGCACCGGCGGCGGGAACGGCGGCGAGCGGCCGGAGAGCTCCGCGCCCCCCGCGAGCACCCCGCCGGCGGCCCCGACGCCCGTCCGACCCGCCCCCGAGCCGACCCCCGACAATCCCGCTCCCACCCCTCCGGGGGACGACGGCGCGCACTCGGCGACCGAGGCCCGCGTCCTCACCCTGGTCAACCAGGAGCGGGCCCGGGCCGGGTGCCAACCGCTCCGCGCGGACGCCGCCCTGGCCGGGCTCGCCGGCGACCACAGCCGGGACATGGCCGAGCGCGGCTACTTCTCCCACACCGACCCGGAGGGCCGCAGCCCCTTCGACCGGGCCGCGGAGGCGGGCGTGCGGCACATGGGCGGCGAGAACATCGCCCGCGGGCAGGCCACCCCGGAGGCCGTCATGGAGGCGTGGATGAACAGCCCCGGTCACCGGGCGAACATCGTGAACTGCGACTTCACTACCCTGGGCGTCGGTGTGCACAACGGCGACGGCGGCCCCTGGTGGACCCAGGCCTTCGGCTACTGATCCGACCGCCGCTCACACCCCGCGCCGCTGACGGGGCCCGGCCGACGGGCCCACGAGGTGAACCGCGCCCCACTCGGCGCACCGCCCGGTGGGCGGCCGGTCAGCGGGGGCGGGGCGGGCGCTGGCAGCGCGGGCAGAAGTAACTGGAGCGGTTCATCCAGGCGCGGCGGCGCAGCGGGGTGCCGCAGCGCCGGCAGGGCTCCTCCTCGCGTCCGTAGGCGTCCAGCGAGCGGTCGAAGTAACCGGATTCGCCGTTCACGTTGACGTAGAGGCTGTCGAAGCTCGTCCCGCCGACCGCCAGCGCCGCCGTCATCACCGCGCGCACGTGCTCCAGCAGCTCGCGGGTGCGCGGCCGGGTGAGGGTGGCGGTCGGCCGGTCGTAGTGCAACCGGGCGCGCCACAGCGCCTCGTCCGCGTAGATGTTGCCGACACCGCTGATGAGCGACTGGTCCAGCAGGGCGCGCTTGAGCGTGGTGCGCCGGGCGCGCAGCGCGGTGTGGAAGGCGTCGTCGTCGAACGCCGGGTCCAGCGGGTCGCGGGCGATGTGCGCGATGACGTCGGGCAGGCCCTCGGCGGTGACCGGGTGGACCGACAGCCCGCCGAACGTGCGCTGGTCGACGAAGCGCAGCTCACCCTCGCCCGCGTCGGCGAACGCGACGCGCACCCGCAGATGCCGCTCGTCCGGCGCGCCGACGGGCTGGACCAGGAGCTGGCCGCTCATCCCCAGGTGCGCGAGCACCGCGGACCCGGAGGGCTCGCCGTCCTCGGCGGCCAGGGGCAGCCACAGGTACTTCCCGCGCCGCTGCACGGGGCCGACGCGGTGCCCGGCGAGCCGGGCGGCGAAGTCGGCCGCCCCGGCCGCGTGCCGGCGCACCGCCCGCGGGTGCAACACGGTGACCAGCTCGACCGTCCGCCCGCTGACCCACCGGTCCAGCCCGCGCCGGACGACCTCGACCTCAGGCAACTCGGGCACGCCCCGCCCCTCCCGTTTCCCGCTCGCTTCCGGCGCGCCGCGCACCCCGGTGGACGGCGGACCGCCCACCGAGCGGGCGGGCGGGGCAGGGCGCGCCGCCCTGCCCCGCCCGCCCGCACCGGGTGCTACACGCTGCGGTCCGCGCTCTCGCGCACCGGGGCGGCCTCGGCCTCGCCCGCCGCCTCGGTTCCGGCGGTGGGAGGGGCGGAGTCGCCCCCCGCGTCCGCCGCCGCGCGGATCTCGCGCCAGGCCGTCTCGGCGGCCTGCTGTTCGGCTTCCTTCTTGCTGCGGCCGGTGCCGGTGCCGTACGCGACACCACCGACGCGGGCAGCAGCCGTGAAGGTCTTCTCGTGGTCCGGGCCGGTCTCGGTCACCACGTACTCGGGCACGCCCAACCCCTCGGCGGCGGTCAGTTCCTGGAGGCTGGTCTTCCAGTCCAGGCCCGCGCCCAGCCCCGCCGACTTCTCGATCAGCGGGTCGAAGAGCCGGTGCACCAGCTTCTCCGCCGCCGTCAGTCCCTGGTCGAGGTAGACGGCGCCGATGACCGCCTCCAGGGTGTCGGCCAGGATCGACGCCTTGTTCCGGCCGCCGGTGCCCTCCTCGCCCCGCCCGAGGCGGACGAACGAGCCCAGTTCCAGACCGCGTGCGACCTCGGCCAGCGCCCGGGAGTTGACGACCGCCGCCCGCAACTTGGCGAGCTGGCCCTCGGGCAGCTCCGGGTGCGAGCGGTAGAGCGTGTCCGTCACCACGAGGCCCAGGACCGAGTCGCCGAGGAACTCCAAACGCTCGTTCGTCGGCAGCCCGCCGTTCTCGTACGCGAAGCTGCGGTGCGTCAGCGCACGCGTCAGAAGGGCGGACTCAAGCTGGTACCCGAGCCGCCCTTCCAGAAGCGTGTGGGACGAGGCCGCATCCACCAGACCCGCCGTTGCCCCCGTGGGCTTGCTGGCGTCTGACATGGAGCCTGTCACCCGCCGATCAGACCTCGAGGACCTGACGCTTGTTGTAGGTGCCGCAGCTCGGGCACGCGATGTGCTGCTGCTTCGGCTCCTGGCAGCGCTCGCACTTGACCAGGGTGGGGACCGCAGCCTTCCACTGCGACCGGCGGTGGCGCGTGTTGCTGCGCGACATCTTCCGCTTGGGAACGGCCACGGCTACTTCTCCTGCTTCTCGTCGGCACCGGGTGCGGTGCCGTCCACGTTGTCCTTCTCGCCGTGGCGGATGTCCTCGGCGAGTCCCTCCAGGGCCGCCCACCGGATGTCGACGGCCTCGTCGTGCTGGTGGTCGGGATCGTCCGCGAGCCGGGCGCCGCACCGGGGGCAGAGCCCCGGGCAGTCCTCCTGGCACACGGGCTGCATGGGCAGTGAGAGCACCACCGCGTCCCGCAGCACCGGTTCGAGGTCGAACAGGTCGCCCTCGAGGTTGAGCGTGTCGTCCTCGTCCTCGGCGTCGTCACCGGTGTCCGTGAAACGGCTCCGGTCGTCGGCGTCGGGGTAGGAGAACAGCTCCTGGAAGTCCGCCTCGCATTCCTGCTCCAGCGGCTCCAGACACCTTACGCACTCCCCCGTCAGCGGCGCACGCGCGCTCCCCGTGACGAGCACGCCCTCCATGACCGCCTCCAGGCGGAGGTCCAGGTCCACCTGGGCTCCCTCCGGCACGCCGATGACCTCGGTGCCGAGGTCCTTCGGAGCGTCCACGGTGCGGGAGAGCCGCTTCATGGCACCCGGACGCCGACCCAGCTCGCGTGTGTCGAACACGAGCGGGGCGCGGGGGTCGAGGGGGGCGTTCAGGGCTTCCTGCTTTCGTCTCGAACGGCTGCGGTGGTTCCGGGCAGCCGGAAAGGCGGGCGTCGGTGCGACCGAAACGTCAGCTTACTTCACCGGGCCCGCTTCGCCCAATTCGGCGAAGCCGCAGGTGGCCGACGCCGCCCGGGCCCGCTCCGCGGGCGTCGGCACCGGTCCGCGGCCGTCCGGCACCGGCTCCAAAGCGGCCCGGGGCCGACGGGTCGCTCCGGGCCGGCTCAGCCGCCCTGCTCGTAGCGGCGGAGCTGCTCCATGTCGATCATGCTGGTGTCGAACAGGCTGGTCTCGTCCAGGGCCGGGGCGGCCTGGGGCTGCTGCTCGTACGGCGACGGCTGCGGCGGGTACCCCTGGTGCTGGGCGTAGGCCGCGTCGGGGGCGTACGCCGGATCGGCCGCGTACGGGTCCGCGTAGGGCTGCGGGTAGTCGGCGTAGGAGCCGGGCTGGGGCGGATAGGCCTGCTGGGGGTAGTCGTAGGTCTCCCCCGGGCCGCCGGCCTCCTGCCGGCCGTAGGCGTCCTGGACCTGACCGTAGGCGTCCTGACCCTGGCCGTAGGCGTCCCGGCCGTGGGCGCCCTGGCCGTGGGTGTCCTGCCCCTGGCCGTAGGACTGCCGGCCGTAGGACTGCTCGTACGCGGCGGCGGGTGCGTACGGGGCGGGCTCGGGCGGGGCCTGGGCGGGGGTGCGCGGCTGCGGCGGTGCGGGCTGCTCCGCCTGCGGATCGGCGAGCCCGGCGAGGTAGTCGGCGTCGCTGACGTGCACCCGGTGGTGGCCTTCGGCCCCCGCCTCGTCCTGGGCGGCGATGTGGGCGCCGAGCTCGTCGATCGGCCGGTGGCCGCCGAGCTTGCTGCGCCCGCGGCCCACGGCGCT
Source organism: Streptomyces marinisediminis (assembly GCF_026262575.1). Lineage (GTDB taxonomy): Bacteria > Actinomycetota > Actinomycetes > Streptomycetales > Streptomycetaceae > Streptomyces > Streptomyces marinisediminis. The sequence goes on along the minus strand of NZ_JAPKFL010000001.1, from coordinate 256,845 downwards.
GAGCGTCTTGGTCAGCACCGCCTCGAACGCCTGGAACTGGGTCTCGACGTAGGCGTCCGCCCGCTCGCGCAGCTCGCGCGGGTCGGCGACGCGCTCGGGGGCGCCGCCGTCGTCACCGTGGTCGTCGGCGTCCGGGGCGCGGCCCAGCAGCTTGTCCTTGCCGCGACCCACGGAGTCGATGGTCTTGCTCAGCACGACCTCGAAGTTGGCCAGCTTGCTGTCGACGTAGTCGTCCGCCTCGGCGCGGATGCGGTCCGCCTCCTGCCGCGCCTCGGCCACGATGCGGTCGGCCTCCTGCTGGGAGCGGCGGGCGACCTCGGTGCCGGAGACCAGGGAGCCGCGCTCGGAGTGCGCGGCGTCGATGATGCGCCGGGCCTCCTGCTGCGCCTCGGCGACCATCTGCTCGCGGCCCCCGAGGAGCTCGCGGGCCTCGGCGAGCGAGCCGGGCAGGGCTTCGCGCAACTCCTCCAGCAGCGCGAGCAGTTCGGCCCGGTTGACCACGCAGGAGGCGGACATGGGCATGGAGCGGGCGCTGCGGACCGCCGCGACGATGTCGTCGAGTCTTGACTGTACGTCCACGCAGGCGACTGTACGGCCCGGGACGCCGGACGCGACAGTCGACCGGGCGGCCGTCAGCGGGCCCGGCGGCTGCCGAGGGCGGCGGACACCTGCGGCGGCACCAGGTGCGAGACGTCGCCGCCCCAGGTGGCGACCTCTTTGACCAGGCTGGAGGAGAGGAAGCTGTAGGTGGGGTTCGTCGGCACGAAGAGCGTCTCGACGCCGGAGAGGCCGTTGTTCATCTGCGCCATCTGCAACTCGTAGTCGAAGTCGCTGACGGCGCGCAGCCCCTTGACGATGGCCGGGATGTCGCGCTGCTTGCAGAAGTCCACCAGCAGCCCGTGGTACGCCTCGACCTGCACGTTGCCGAACTCGGCCGTGACCGCCTCGATCAGCTCGATACGTTCCTCGACGGTGAACATCCCCTGCTTGTTCTTGTTGATCATCACGGCCACGTGCACCACGTCGTAGAGCTTGGTGGCCCGGGCGATGATGTCGAGGTGCCCATTGGTGATGGGGTCGAAGGACCCCGGACAGACGGCGCGGCGCACTGGCGTTTCCTCGCTCTCGGAGCTGGTCATGACGCGTCGGTGACTTCTGGCTGAGCGGCGCGACCGTACCAGAGCGTTCCCTCCCCGTAACGGCGGGACCGCAGCGCCGTGAACCCCTCCGGCCAGCGGAATCCGCCACCGCGGGTGCTCCGCTCCACGGTGACGAGCGCACGCTCGGCAAGCCACCCCCCGCTGCCGAGTGTGAGCAGGATCTCGCGCAGCGCGTCGTCGCCGAGGACGTAGGGCGGGTCGAGGAAGACGACGTCGTAGGGCGCGTCCGGGGCCGCGGCGACGACCTGCTCGGCCCGCCCGGTGCGCACCTCCGCTCCCGGCAGGCCCAGTTCGCGCACGTTCTGCCGGATCGTGCGGGCGGCACGCGCGTCGCACTCCACGAGCAGCACGTGCGCGGCGCCCCGGGAGAGCGCTTCCAGGCCGACGGCGCCCGAGCCGCCGTACAGGTCCAGCACCCGCAGGCCGGCCCAGCCGCCGAGCTGGGACTCCCAACTGGAGAACAGACCCTCCCTGGCCCGGTCGGAGGTGGGCCGAGTGCCCTGCCCTGGTGGCACGGCGAGCCGCCGGCCGCCTGCGGCTCCGGCGATGACGCGGGTCATGGGCGCGAGGTCCTTACGTCGCTGCGGACGGCGCGGGCGGACACCCGGCCGTCTCCACGATAGGCCGGGCCCCGCACGGGGCCCGGCCGGGCTCTGGGCCGACCGGGTCACCGCGGCCGGACTCCGGGCGCGCCCCGGGGCCGGGCGGGCCGGGGAGCCGCGCCGCCAAACTCCCCTCGGCCGGCCCGGCCCCGGCCCCGCTCAGCCGCCCGCGGCCTCCTTCGCCGCGCCCACCAGCGCCGGGGACGCGTAGCGGGACCACGACAGGCAGCCGTCGGGCGGGCAGTGCTCGGGGCGCCGCGGGTCGTGCCCGAGCTCGCGGAGCTTGGTGCGCACGGAGTCGGGGGTGCGGCCGAAGCGGGCGGCTATGCGGGCGATGGTCTCGCCCGCGTGGAAGCGGCGCGTCAGGTCCTCCTCGTGGGCGGGGACCCAGGGGGCACCGTGCCCGGGGAAGAGTTCGCGCAGCACGTCGCGGTCCGGGATGGGCTCGGCGACGTCGGCGGCGAGGGCGAGGGCACGCAGCGCGCGGTTGACGGCGATGCGCAGGGCCGGGACGTCGGCCAGCGGCAGGGTGAGCGCCCCGGAGGCGAGCGGGGTGTCGGGGGTGGACTCGTGCCAGCCGGTGAGGCCCAGCGTCACGGTGGCGTCGTCGTCGCTGGCCAGCTCGATGCGGAAGACCTTGTCCCCCAGCGGGAGTTCGTTGATGTGCCGGAATGCCATGAAGAGCCCCCAAATCGTCCGGGTCCCGCCGATCCCTCACGGATCGGCTCGGACTGGCCCTATTCTCCCAGCCACCACTGACAGTCGACCGGGCACCGGCCGGGGCGTCGGCCGAACCGGGACGGGCGTTGGACGGCCGCTGCCGGGGCGACGGGTGGCCGCGGCGGGCCGGGGCCGGGCACGGGCGGAACGGGCGGAACGGCCCCGCCGAACGGGACGGGGGACGAGGGCGGGGCGAATGCCGGGGCGGGGGCCGAAGCTGGGGGCGGGGCCTCAGCCCTTGTCGAGATAGCTCTCGCGCTCCGCGTCGAGCAGGGCGTCCAGCGCGGTGCGCAGCTCCGGGTGGCGCTCCAGCGCCGGGTCGTCGGTGACGACGGCGGTGGCCTCGGCGCGGGCCTCGGCGATCACGTCCTCGTCCTCGATGACGGCCAGCATCCGCAGGCTGGTGCGGGCCCCGGACTGGGCCTGGCCCAGCACGTCGCCCTCACGGCGCTGTTCGAGGTCGATGCGGGACAGCTCGAAGCCGTCCTGCGTGGCGGCCACCGCGTCCAGCCGGGCGCGCGCGGGGCCGCCCTCGGGCGCCTCGGTGACCAGCAGGCACAGCCCGGGCGCCGACCCGCGGCCCACCCGGCCGCGTAGCTGGTGGAGCTGGGAGACGCCGAACCGGTCGGCGTCCATGATCACCATGGCCGTGGCGTTGGGCACGTTGACGCCGACCTCGATCACGGTGGTGGCGACCAGGACGTCCACCTCCCCGGCGGCGAAGCGGCGCATGACGTCGTCCTTCGCGTCCGGCGCCAGCCGGCCGTGCAGCACCTCCACCCGCAGCCCGGCCAGCGGCCCGGCGGCCAGCTCGGCGGCGACGTCGAGCACGGCCAGCGGGGGCCGCCGCTCCGCGCCGTCCGCGCCCTCGTCCCCGGCGTCCCGTGCCGCCCCGGCGTCCCCCGCGGTGGCGGGCTCGTCGTCCCCGATGCGCGGGCACACCACGTACGCCTGGTGGCCGCCCGCCACCTCCTCGCGCACCCGCTCCCAGGCGCGGGCGAGGAAGTGCGGCTTGTCCGCCGCCGGGACCACGTGGCTGGCGATGGGCGACCGGCCGGCCGGGAGCTGGTCGAGCACCGACGTCTCCAGGTCGCCGAAGACGGTCATGGCCACGGTGCGCGGGATCGGCGTCGCCGTCATGACCAGCAGGTGCGGGGGCTGCCTGCCCTTGGCGCGCAGGGCGTCGCGCTGCTCGACGCCGAAGCGGTGCTGTTCGTCCACGACGACCAGCCCCAGGTCGTGGAAGCGCACCTTGTCCTCGATGAGCGCGTGCGTGCCGATGACGAGGCCGGCCTCGCCGGTGGCCAGGTCCAGCAGCGCCTGGCGGCGGGCGGTGGCCCCCATGGAGCCGGTCAGCAGCACCACCTTGGTGCCGTGGTCCGCGCCGCCGAGCATGCCGCCCTCGGCCAGTTCGCCCATCATCTCCACGACGGAGCGGTGGTGCTGCTGGGCGAGCACCTCGGTGGGCGCGAGGAGCGCGGCCTGCCCGCCGGCGTCCACGACCGCGAGCATGGCCCGCAGCGCGACCATCGTCTTGCCCGAGCCCACCTCGCCCTGGAGCAGCCGGTGCATGGGGTGGGCGGTGGCCAGGTCGGCGAAGATCTCGCCGCTGACCCGGCGCTGGCCCTCGGTGAGCGTGAACGGCAGCCGGGCGTCGAAGGCGGCGAGGATGCCGTCGTCGGACGGGGTGCGCGGCACGGCCGGCAGCCGCGCCTCGTTCGCGCGGCGGCGCGCCAGCGCGAGCTGGAGGACGAACGCCTCGTCCCACTTGAGCCGGGCCCGGGCGGCGTGCACCTCGGCCCAGGACACCGGTCGGTGCACCGCGCGCAGCGCCTCGCCCAGCGGGAGCAGCCCGCGCCCCTCGCGCAGCGGGACGGGCAGCGGGTCGGCCAGACCCGCCCAGCCGATCGCCTCCATGGAGGTGAGGACGGTGGCCACCGCCTGCTCGATCTTCCAGGAGTTGAGCTGCTTGACGGCCGGGTAGAGCGGGAGCAGCGCACCGGCGAACTCGCGCACCTCCTCCTGGCCGCTGTCCTCGTCGAGCAGCTTGTAGTCGGGGTGGGCGAGCTGGAGCCTGCGGTTGAAGACCGAGACCTTGCCGGCGAACATCCCGCGCCGGCCGGGCAGCAGCTTCTTCTCGTGCGCGTAGGCGCCGCGGCCGAAGAAGACCAGTTGCAGCCGGCCGCTGCCGTCGGTCAGCGTGACCTCCAGGCGCTGGCCCCGGCCGCGGTTGAAGGTGAGCATCCGGGCGTCGGCGACCTGCGCGACGACGGTGACGTGCTCGTCCAGCGGCAGTTCCGCCAGCCGCGTCAGCTCCCCGCGCTCGGCGTAGCGGCGCGGGTAGTGGTGCAGCAGGTCCCCGACGGTGTGCAGGTCGAGGTGGTCGGCCAGCACCTTCGCCGTGGTGCCGCCGACCGTCTTCTTCAGTGGCTCGGCCAGAGCCGACACGGTCTCCATCGCGGTGCCCATCCTGCCGCACGGCGGTGACAGCGGGAGCGCGGGACGCACCGCGCGGTCCCTCCCGCGCTCCGGCGGCCTACTCCACGCCGATCAGCAGGGGCGAGGGCTGCCGCCCGGTGTAGACGAGGGTGTCCACGCCCAGGTGGGCGCCGCGCACCCGCTCCCGGAGCCGTTCGGCGAGCCCGTCCGGCGCGCCCGTCCCGACGACGAGGGTGACCAGCTCCCCGCCGGCGGCCAGCATGCGGTCGACCACCGCGACCGCGGCGGCGGTGAGGTCGTCGTCGATGAGCGCGACGTCGCCGTCGATGAGCCCGAGCACGTCCCCGGCCTGGCAGACGCCCTGGGTCGTCCACGAGCGCCGCTCGGCGACCGTCACCTCCGCGTACCGGGTGGCCCCGGCGGCCGAGGTCATGGCGACCACGTCCTCGTCGAAGCGGCGCTCGGCGTCGTGCACCGCCAGCGCCGCCAGCGACTGCACCGGCGAGCGGGCCGGGATGATCGCCACCCGCACGTCCTCGGCCCGGGCCTGTTCGGCGGCGGCCGCGGCGGCGTGCCGGAGCTCGGGGCCGCCGAGCAGGAGCACGACCTCCCGCGCGTGCGCCCGGCGCACCGCCGCGAGCAGCTCGCCGCTGCCCGGCGGCTCCTCCGGGTGGACGGTGACCGGGGTGGCCCCGGCCGACGCGCAGAGCCGGGCCAGTCCCTCGCCGGGCACGACGGCCACCACGGCGCGCCCGGTGCGCTCGGCGGCGGGCCGCGGCGGCGCGAGGTGGGTGACGCGCACCCGGTGCGGGCGTCCGGCCTCGATGCCCGCCTCGACGGCGGCGCCCGCGTCGTCGACGTGCACGTGCACGTGCCACAGCCCGTCCCCGCCGACGACGACGAGGGAGTCGCCCAGGGCCGCCAGCCGCGCCCGGAGGCGGTCCACGGCGGGCCCGGGCGCGTCCAGCAGGTAGATGACCTCGTACGCGGGGCCCGTCGGGGGCGCGGGGTGCGGCGCGCAGGGGTCGGCGGGCGGGCGGGCCGCCGCCGGGTCGGCGTCCCCCTCCGGCGGGCCCACGGCGGGCGCCGGTATCCCGGCCGGGGCGGCGGGCGGACGCGGCGGGCGTTCCCCGGTGAGGGCGGCCAGCAGCGCGTCGAGGACGGTCACCAGACCGTAGCCGCCGGCGTCCACCACGCCGCGCCGGGCGAGCTGCGGGAGCTGACCGGGGGTGCGCGCCAGGGCCGCGCGGGCCCCCGCGCAGGCCGCGCGGGCCACGGCCGCGTCGTCGCCCTCGGCGCGCGCGGCGGCCTCGGCGGCGGCCTCGGCGACGGTCAGGATGGTGCCCTCCACCGGGTGGGCCACCGCCTGCCGGGCCAGGCGGGCCGCGCCGGCGAGCGCGTCCCGCAGGCCGCCGCCCGCGCCGAGCTCCTGGGCCACCCCGCGCAGCAGTTGGGCGAGGATGGTGCCGGAGTTGCCCCGGGCGCCCAGCAGGGCGCCGTGCGCCATCGCGCCGACGGCCTCGCGCAGCGTGGGCTCACCCGCGCAGGCCGCCTCCACGGCCTGCGCTGCGGACTCGACGGTGAGGTAGAGGTTGGTGCCCGTGTCGGCGTCCGCGACCGGGTAGACGTTGATGGCGTCGATCGTCTCCCGGGCGCCGCCCAGGGCGTCGAGCGCCCCGGCGCACCAGGCGCGGACCGCGGCGGCGTCGAGCGTGTGCGGCACGGGCGGCGCACCTCCTGTTCAGCGGCGTTCGGCGGCGTTCGGCGGCGTCCAGCGGCGCTCGGCGGCCGTGCGGCGGCGCTCGGCGTGCGGCGAGCCGGTGGTGAAGCTGTGGCGATCCCCGCAGGGTAGCGGCAGGCCGGGCCGGGGGCGGGCCAGGACGTACCGGGCGCGGGGGCCGGGCGGCGGGGCGGGCGGCCCTGATTTCGGGGTGGACCGGCAGCCGTTGTATGCTGCTCCGGTTGCCTGACGTTCGAGTCGGGCGCCGACTCCCTGGCACACGAACTCCACGCGAGCCGCGCGGCCAGGACCCACCGTACGTGAATCTGAAGTCTTTGGAGTGTCCCGTGGCTGCCAACTGCGACGTCTGCGGCAAGGGGCCGGGCTTCGGCAACAGCATCTCCCACTCGCACCGCCGCACCCCGCGTCGCTGGAACCCCAACATCCAGCGCGTGCGTGCCGTGGTCGGTCGGACGCCGAAGCGGCTCAACGTCTGCACCTCGTGCATCAAGGCCGGCAAGGTCTCGCGCTGACCCCGCCGGGCGTCAGCAGACCCCAGCAGGCGTTCACCGCGCAGGCCGGTCCCGGCTTGTCCGCCGAGCCCCGTGGCCCTCGGGCCATGGGGCTCGTTCGCATGCTCGCACGCGGGCGGTCCCCGGGCCGCCGCCGGTGGAACGGCGGTCCGGGGACCGGCCGATAGGGCCGGGGTCGGCCGATACAGGCCGATACAGGCCGATACAGGCCGATACAGCTAGCGTCGGCGCCAGGCGTGGTCGACGGGGCCGATGCCCCCGCCCAGGGCGAACCCGGCGGCGATGGCCCCGGTGACGTAGTCCTTGGCGGCGGCCGCCGCGGCCGGGACGTCGGCGCCCTTGGCCAGCTCGGCGGCGATCGCGCTCGCCAGCGTGCAGCCCGTGCCGTGGGTGTGCCGGTTCGGGTGGCGCGGCGCCCGCAGCCAGTGCTCCTCGTGGCCGTCGGTGAGCAGGTCGGTGGCCTCGCCGGACAGGTGGCCGCCCTTGATCAGCGCCCAGCGCGGCCCGTACCGCAGCACCGCGTCGGCCGCCTCGCGCATCTCCCGCGGGGAGGTCACCCGCACGCCGGTGAGCTGGACCACTTCGTCCAGGTTGGGCGTCGCCACCGTGGCGCGCGGGAGCAGTTCGGTGCGCACCGCGTCCAGCGCGGAGGCCGCCAGGAGTGCGTCCCCGTGCTTGGAGACGCCCACCGGGTCGACGACCACGGGCACGGCCACGCCGGTCAGCAGCTCGGCGACGGTGTGCACCAGCTCGGCCGTGGCCAGCATGCCGGTCTTGACGGCCTGCACCCCGATGTCGTCCACGACGCTGCGGAACTGGGCGCGGACGGCGTCGGCGGGCAGCTCCCAGGCGCCCTGCACGCCGAGCGAGTTCTGCGCGGTGACGGCCGTCAGCACGCTCATGCCGTGCGTGCCGAGCGCCATCATGGTCTTCAGGTCGGCCTGGATGCCGGCGCCGCCGCCGGAGTCCGAGCCGGCGACGGTCAGGACGCGCGCGGGCGCGGTCATGTCTCTCCTCCGAAGTGGTCCCAGCCCCCGGCCGCGGCCCAGGGGGCGCCGTTCACCGTGACGCGCGGCTCGGCCGCCGGGTGCAGCACCTCGCCCACGACGCGCCAGCGTGCGGGCAGCTTGCGGTGGGCCGGGAACGTCGCCACGATCGCGTGGTCCTCGCCGCCGGTGAGCACCCACTGCATCGGGTCGACGCCGACGGCCTGGCCGATGTCGTGCATCTGCGCGGGGACGTCGAACGCCTCGGTGCACAGGTCGATGCGGACCTTGCTGGCCTGCGCGATGTGCCCGAGGTCGGCCACCAGGCCGTCGCTGACGTCCGTCATGGCGGTGGCGCCGAGGCCGGCGGCGGCCGGGCCCGCGTGGTAGGGCGGCTCGGGACGCCGGTGCGCCTCCACGAAGGCCCGCGGCGAGCGGAAGCCCCGCTGCAGGATCGCCCACCCGGCCGCCGACCAGCCCAGCCAGCCGGTGACGGCCACCACGTCGCCGGGGTGCGCGCCGCCGCGCGTGACCGGCTCGCGCCCCTGGAGGTCGCCCAGCGCCGTGATGGCCACGGTGATCGTCTCGCCCCGGACGACGTCCCCGCCCACGACGGCGGCCCCGGCGACCTGGCTCTCGTCCCGCAGGCCGTCCATCAGCTCGGCCGGCCAGGTGGCGGGCAGCTCGGCGGGCACCACCAGGCCGAGCAGGAGCGCGGTGGGGGCGGCGCCCATGGCGGCGATGTCCGCCAGGTTCTGCGCGGCCGCCTTGCGGCCGACGTCGTAGGCCGTCGACCAGTCCCGGCGGAAGTGGTGCCCTTCCAGCAGCAGGTCCGTCGTGGCGACGACCCGCCGGTCGGGGGCGCTGACCACCGCGGCGTCGTCACCGGGGCCGATCCGCACGGCCGGGGTGGCGGTGATCCGGGAGGTCAGCTCCCGGATCAGGCCGAACTCCCCCAGCTCTCCGACCGTCCCGCCCACCGGCGTCTCCCCTCCGCTGGTACTCAGCATCTGTCTGCCCCTTCACAATGCTCGCCGCTGGTGGGGGCGACGCGGTACCGTGGCGTCCCCTCCCACTCCATGATCCTCGAAGCCGCCCTGGAGGTTCCGTGGTACAGGCGTACATCCTGGTCCAGACCGAGGTCGGCAAGGCCTCGGCCGTGGCCGCGGTGATCTCCGAACTGCCCGGCGTCGTGCAGGCCGACGACGTGACCGGGCCGTACGACGTCATCGTGCGCGCACAGGCCGAGACGGTCGACGAGCTCGGCCGGCTCGTCGTGGCCGAAGTGCAGCGCGTGGACGGCATCACGCGCACGCTGACCTGCCCGGTCGTCCACCTGTAGCCCCCCGTATGCTCGCGGCGTGAGTCGTCTTCCCCGCGCCGTTCCCGCGGCGTTCGCCGGGGCCCTCGCCCTGGCGGCCGCCGCCTGCTCCGGCTCCGCGTCCGGCCCCGCCGTGCCCAGCCCCTCCGCCGCCGCCACCGGGCCCTGCCGGCAGCTCGCCGAGGCACTGCCCGAGCGGGTGGACGGCCAGGACCGCGGCACGACCTCGCCGCGCTCGCCGTACACCGCGCGGTGGGGCGACCCCGGCATCGACCTGCGCTGCGGTGTGCCCCGCCCCGAACGGCTGACGCCCGGGAGTGAACACTACAACCCCACCGCGGACGCGGTCGTCGTGAACGACGTCGAGTGGCTGCTGGAGGAGCGGGAGGACGGCTACCGCTTCACGACGGTCGGCCGCACGGCGTTCGTGGAGGTGACCGTGCCGGGTGCGTACGCGCCGGAGGTCAACGTGCTCACCGACCTGGCCGCGCCGGTGCGCGAGGCGGTCCCGCGGGCCCCGCTGTAGTCCCGAGGGCCACGCAGCACTCCCGAAGACCCCGCGGCGGTTTCGCAGGCCACGCCCGGCGGCGCCCCGCGCGGCCCGGCCCGCCGTCCGGGCGGGGCCGCTCCGGGCGGGGCCGGTGGCGTGCGTCAGCGCAGGCCCGTGGGGCGGTGCAGCGCGGACTGGATGAGCCGGTCGACGAGTTCGGGGTAGGAGACGCCCGACTCCTGCCACATGCGCGGGTACATCGAGATCGGCGTGAAGCCCGGCATCGTGTTGATCTCGTTGATGACGAACCCGCCGTCGTCCGTCAGGAAGAAGTCCGCGCGGACCAGGCCCTCGCAGGAGGCCGCCTCGAAGGCGAGCACGGCCAGGCGCCGCACCTCCGCCGTCTCCCGCGGGGTCAGCGGCGCGGGGACGATGCCGGTGGCCGAGTCGATGTACTTGGCCTCGAAGTCGTAGAAGTCGTGGCTGGAGACGGGCGGGATCTCGGCCGGGACGCTGGCCTGCGGCCCGTCGCCGAACTCCAGCACGCCGCACTCGATCTCCCGGCCGCGCAGCGTCGCCTCGACGATGACCTTCGGGTCGTGGCGGCGGGCCTCCTCGACCGCATCCTCCAGTCCGGTGATGTCCCCGACCTTGGAGATGCCCATGGAGGAGCCCGCGCGCGCGGGCTTGACGAAGACCGGCCAGCCGTGGTCGGCGGCGAAGTCGACGACCTTCTTGCGGGCGGCCGTCCGGCCCTGCTCCCACTCGCGCGGGCGGATGACCGTGTACGGGCCGACGGGCAGGCCGAAGGAGGCGAAGACCCGCTTCATGTACTCCTTGTCCATGCCCACCGCGGAGGACAGCACGCCCGAGCCCACGTACGGCACGCCGGACAGCTCCAGCAGGCCCTGCAGGGTGCCGTCCTCGCCGTAGGGGCCGTGCAGGACGGGGAAGACGACGTCCACCTCGCCCAGGGCCTTGGGGACCACGCCGGGCTCGGTGTAGACCACCTCCCGGCTGGCCGGGTCGACGGGGAGGACGACACCGCCGGGCGACTCCGCGAGCGCGTCGACGCTGGGCAGCTCGCGGTCGGTGATCGCCATGCGGTCGGGCGCGTCGGCGGTCAGCGCCCAGCGGCCGTCCACGGTGATGCCGATGGGCAGCACGTCGTACTTCTCACGGTCGATGGCGCGCAGCACGGCGCCGGCCGTGAGGACCGAGATGCCGTGCTCGGAGCTGCGGCCGCCGAAGACGACGGCGACGCGCGGCTTGCGCGGCGGGCGGACGGCGGAGCTGGGGTTCTCTGGCGTGCTCATCGCGTCGAGATTACCGGCTGCCCCGCGCGGGGCGCAGCCGCCGCCCCGGCCCGGGCCAGCCGACGCCCCGCCCGGGCCAGCCGACGCCCCCGCCCGGGCTAGCCGACGCCCCCGCCCGGGCTAGCCGCCCTCGGCCTTGGCGCTGCGCCCCATCAGCTCCTTGAGCGCCACCAGCGGCGGCTTGCCCTGGTGGACGATGCCCACCACGGTCTCGGTGATCGGCGTCTCCACGCCGTGCCGCCGCGCCAGGTCGAGCACCGACCGGCACGACTTCACGCCCTCGGCCGTCTGCCGGGTGACGGCGATCGTCTCCTCCAGGGTCATGCCGCGGCCCAGGTTGGTGCCGAAGGTGTGGTTGCGCGACAGCGGCGAGGAGCAGGTGGCGACGAGGTCGCCCAGTCCCGCCAGTCCGGCGAAGGTGGCCTGGTCGGCGCCGAGGGCCGCGCCCAGGCGGGCCGTCTCGGCGAGGCCGCGGGTGATGAGGGAGGCCTTGGCGTTGTCGCCGAGCCCCATGCCGTCGGCGATGCCCACGGCGAGCCCGATGACGTTCTTCACCGCGCCCCCCAGCTCGCAGCCCACCACGTCGGTGTTGGTGTAGGGGCGGAAGTACGGGGTGTGGCACGCCTTCTGGAGCCGCTGGGCGACCTGTTCGTCCACGCAGGCCACGACGGACGCGGCGGGCCGGCGCGCGGCGATCTCCTTGGCGAGATTGGGCCCGGAGAGGACCGCGACCCGCTCGGCGCCGACCCCGGTCACCTCCTGGACGACCTCGCTCATGCGCTTGGTGCTGCCCAGCTCGACGCCCTTCATCAGCGACACCAGCACGGTGCCGGGCGCCAGCAGCGGCGTCCACCGGGCCAGGTTCTCGCGCAGGGTCTGCGACGGCACGGCCAGGACCGTGAACTCGGCGTCGCGGGCGGCCTCGGCCGGGTCGGTGGTGGCCCGCAGGCGGGTGGGGAGCTCGACCCCTGGCAGGTAGTCGGGGTTGGTGTGCGTGGTGTTGACGGCCTCGGCCAGCTCCGGGCGGCGCCCCCACAGGGTCACCTCGCAGCCCGCGTCGGCGAGCACCATGCCGAAGGCGGTGCCCCAGGAGCCGGTACCGAAGACGGCTGCCCTGGTCACGCGTTCTCCTCCTCGGCGGCCGGCGCACCGCGGCCGCGCTCGGCCGTCCGCCGTGCGGCACGCGCCCGCGCCGCGGCCTTGCGCTGGTCGTAGCGCTCGGCGGGCGCGGGCTCCCCGCGGACCTCGGCGAGCTGGGCGGTGACGGCGTCCATAATCGTCTCCGTCGCCCCGCGCAGCACCTCACTGGTGAGCTCCTTGCCGTAGAAGCGGCTCAGGTCCACCGGCGGCCCCGCCTGCACGCGCAGCGTCTTGCGGGGGAAGAGCCGCACCCGCCGGGACCTGGCGTACGGCGGCACGGCCTCGTGCGCGCCCCACTGGGCGACGGGGATGACGGGGGCCCGGGTGAGCAGGGCGACGCGGGCGGCGCCGGTCTTGCCCTCCATCGGCCACAGGTCCGGGTCGCGGGTGAGGGTGCCCTCGGGGTAGAACGCCACGCACTCGCCCTGGTTGACGGCCTCCACCGCCGCCCGGAACGCGCCGACGGCGTCGGTGGACTCGCGGTAGACCGGGATCTGGCCGGTTCCGCGCATCACGGCACCGACGAAGCCGCTGCCGAAGAGGCTGTTCTTGGCGAGGAAGCGCGGCACGCGTCCGGTGTTGTACTGGTAGTGCGCGTAGGAGAGCGGGTCCAGGTAGGAATTGTGGTTCACCGCGACGATGAATCCACCCTCCCGGGGAATGTGCTCCACTCCGCGCCAGTCGCGCTTGAAGAAGGTGAGCAGTGCCGGTTTGGCGATGACCGCCGCCAAGCGGTACCAGAACCCGATCTTTCGGCGGGACACCGGAACACCATCTCCTCTTGCTGCTGCTCTCACCCTGCTCGCCCCGGCCGAAGCTCGCCGCGCCGGACGGCGGGGGGCTGGCGGGCGGGGACAACCGCACAAGTGTGGCCCTGGGCGGCGACGCTGTCGAGGACACCGTAACCCCGGGCCCCGGGGCCGGGTGAGAATGGGCCCGATGCTGGGTGAGACGACGAGCGGTGCGCGGGCGGGCTGGTCCCTGCTCGTTCCGCTGAAGCCGCTGGAGCGGGCCAAGAGCAGGCTGTCCACGACCTCGGGCGAAGCGCTGCGGCCACGCCTGGCGCTCGCCTTCGCCCTGGACACGGTCAGCGCCGCGCTGGCCTGTCCACTGGTGCGCGATGTGGTGGTTGTCACCAACGACCGGCGCGCGCGGCGGGAGCTCGCCGCGCTGGGGGCGCGGGTGCTGCCGGACGTCCCGGACGACGGCCTGAACGCGGCGCTCGCCCACGGCGCCGCGACGCTGCGGGCGCGCTCGCCCCGCGCGGCGGTGGCGGCGCTCAACGCCGACCTGCCGGCACTGCGCACGGTGGAATTGACGCGGGTGCTGGGAGCGGCGGCGCAATTCCCCCGCGCTTTTCTGCCGGACGCGGCGGGAATCGGTACGACGTTCCTCTCGGCCGGGCCGGCGCGAAAATTGGCCCCCGCCTTCGGTGCGGATTCGCGGCGCCGCCACCAGGCCTCCGGGGCGCGGGAACTGGCGTTGCGCGGGGTGGACAGCGTGCGCCGGGACGTGGACACCGGCGCCGACCTGGCCGCCGCCCGGGCGCTGGGGCTGGGGCGCCACACGCTCACAGTGTCTGCAGCGTCACCAGCGTGATGCTGCCGTCCGCTCCGCCCCCCTCGGTCTCGATGCGCACCCGCTGGCCGGGGCGCAGCAGCCGCAGGCCACCCGCGTCGAAGGCGGGCGCGTCGAAGGGCACGGGCGTGCCGTCGTCCAGCAGCACGCTGCCCGTGCGGGTCTGCGGATCGTAGGTGTACGCGGTGGCCTGCATGGGGCAGAGCCTACGGCCTGCGCGCGACCGGGCAGGTGCGGCCCGCACGACCCACGCGCACCGCAGGTACCGCGCGGCTCGCACGGCCCCCTGCGGCTCGGGAAGGCCGCGCCGCCGGGGAGGCCGCGGGCGGACACGGAGGCCGCCCGCCGCCGCGGGCCCGGCCCACGGGCCCGAACGGCCGCGGGCCGGGCTCCCCCGAGGGGCCCGGCCCGACCGCACGGCCCGCGCTCACCGGTTGCGGGTGGTCTTCTTGGCAGTGGTCTTGCGGGCGCTGGTCTTGCGGGCGGGCGCCTTCTTCGCGGTGCTCTTCTTGGCCGGGGCCTTCTTGGCGGTGGTCTTCTTCGCCGCGGACTTCTTCGCGGCCTGGGTGCCCGTGGACTTCTTCGCCGCGGACTTCGCCGGCGCCGACTTCTTCGCCGTGGACTTCTGCGCCGCCGCCTTCGTCGGCGCGGACTTCTTCGCGGGGGCGGACTTCTTGGCCGCGGTCGCCTTCTTGGTGGCGGCCTTCTTGGTGGTGGCCTTCTTGGTGGCCGTGCCGCCCGAGAGGCTGCCCTTGGGGGCCTTCTTGACCGCGACGTCGTTCTTGGGGAGCTTCTTCGCCCCGCTCACCAGATCCTTGAAACCCTGGCCCGCGCGGAAGCGCGGCACCGCGGTCTTCTTGACGCGCACGCGCTCGCCGGTCTGCGGGTTGCGGGCGTAGCGGGCGGGGCGCTCGACCTTCTCGAACGAGCCGAAACCGGTGACCGAGACGCGCTCGCCCGCACACACGGTGCGGACAATCGCGTCCAGTACGTGATCGACCGCGTCCGCGGCCTGCTGGCGGCCGCCCAGCTTGTCTTGGATTGCTTCAACGAGCTGCGCCTTGTTCACGTCTTCCCCTTCGGAGGCATTGCCGGAACGAATGTGTTCAAGCCTTTTCGCACGGTAGGCAGATATATACCGCAAATCAAACACGAAACGGGCTAATCACCCTTGTGCCGCAACGAGTCTGCCGGGTCATGCAGAAGGGAAGCGGCGGCCGTCGATCTCCTCCATCAGCCGTTCGAGCCGCTGCGCCGCCGAGGCCAGGTCGTGCTTCGCCGCGGCCGTGATGACGAGCAGCTTCCGGACGAGCGCCTCCCGTTCGCCCTCCGGGACTTGCAGTGCGCGCACCTTGGCGTGCGCTTCCTTCAGCCGGTCGGCGACGAGACCGTACAGAGCCAGTTCGTCGTCGCCTTCCATGCACCGATTGTGCCATCTGGGGGGAGTTGTCGCCTCAGGAGGCGTCAACGCGCCGTCCGGCGCAACCAGTGCGGTTCCAGCCACACAGGCTACCTTTCCAGCCAACTGGCGCGTCAACCGGTGTACTTCAAACCGCCCAAAACGTGGCGTGGCGACGGAAAACGCAGTGCCCCCGTTCCGGAGAACGGGGGCACTGCGTTGCTGCGAACGGGGACCCGGGGCCACGGCACCGGCCCGGTTCAGCGCCGGATTCAGCGCGGATTCAGCCGGCGCATCAGGCCACCTGCGTGCGCGGTTTGAACGACGGGCGGAGCGCCTCGTAGGCGGCGACGGCGTCCTCGTTCTGGAGCGTGATGCTGATGTCGTCCAGGCCCTTCAGCAGCCGCCAGCGGGCGTTCTCGTCCAGCTCGAAGTCTGCCTCGACACCGGGCGCGAGCACCTTGCGCGCCACCAGGTCCACGGTGACCTCCGCCGTGGGGTCCGTCTCGGCCAGCTCCCACAGCCGGTCGACCACCGGCTGCGGCAGGACGACCGTGAGCAGGCCGTTCTTCAGCGAATTGCCCCGGAAGATGTCCGCGAAGCGCGAGGAGATCACGGCCTTGAAGCCGTAGTTCTGCAGCGCCCAGACGGCGTGCTCCCGGGAGGAGCCGGTTCCGAAGTCGGGCCCGGCGACCAGGACCGTGGCGCCCCGCCGCTCCGGCTGGTTGAGGACGAATGCCTCGTCCTTGCGCCAGGCCTCGAACAGCCCGTCCTCGAAGCCGTCCCTGGTGACCTTCTTCAGCCAGTGGGCGGGGATGATCTGGTCGGTGTCCACGTTGCTGCGGCGCAGCGGGACGACCCGACCGGTGTGCGTGGTGAAGGCTTCCATGGTTCAGACTCCCGCGGGCACGGCGTGGTCGGCGACATCGGACAGGTCGGCCGGTGAGGCCAGGTGGCCCAGCACCGCCGTGGCGGCGGCCACCGGGGGCGAGACCAGGTGGGTGCGCCCGCCCTTGCCCTGACGGCCCTCGAAGTTGCGGTTGGAGGTGGACGCCGAGCGCTCCCCCGGCGCGAGTTGGTCGGGGTTCATCCCCAGGCACATCGAGCACCCGGCGTGCCGCCACTCGGCACCCGCCGCGGTGAACACCTGGTCCAGCCCCTCCTCCACCGCCTGCAGCGCCACGCGTACGGAGCCGGGCACGACCAGCATCCGCACGCCGTCGGCCACCTGGCGGCCCTCCAGCACGGCGGCGGCCGAGCGCAGGTCCTCGATGCGGCCGTTGGTGCAGGAGCCGACGAACACCGTGTCCACGGCGATGTCGCGCAGCGGCTGCCCCGCGGACAGGCCCATGTACTCCAGCGCCTTCTCCGCCGCGTACCGCTCGCTGGGGTCGTCGAAGGTGGCGGGCTCGGGCACCGCGGCCGACAGCGGCGCGCCCTGGCCGGGGTTGGTGCCCCAGGTGACGAACGGCGCCAGTTCGGCGGCCTCGATGACCACCTCGTGGTCGAACACCGCGTCGTCGTCCGTGCGCAGCGTGCGCCAGTACTCCACGGCCGCGTCCCACTCAGGGCCCTCGGGGGCGTGCGGGCGGCCCTGGAGGTAGGCGAACGTGGTCTCGTCCGGAGCGATCATGCCCGCCCGGGCGCCGGCCTCGATGGACATGTTGCAGATGGTCATCCGCGCTTCCATCGACAGCTTCTCGATGGCCTCACCGCGGTACTCCAGCACGTAGCCCTGGCCTCCGCCGGTGCCGATACGCGCGATGACGGCCAGGATCAGGTCCTTGGCGGTGACGTCGGCCGGCAGCTCGCCGTTGACGGTGACCGCCATCGTGCGGAACGGGGCCAGCGGCAGCGTCTGGGTGGCCAGCACGTGCTCCACCTGGCTGGTGCCGATGCCGAAGGCCAGCGCGCCGAAGGCGCCGTGCGTGGAGGTGTGGCTGTCGCCGCAGACCACCGTCGTCCCCGGCTGCGTCAGCCCGAGCTGCGGTCCCACGACGTGGACGACGCCCTGCTCGACGTCGCCCAGCGGGTGCAGCCGCACGCCGAAGTCCGCGCAGTTCTTCCGCAGGGTTTCGAGCTGGGTGCGCGAGACCGGGTCGGCGATGGGCTTGTCGATGTCGAGGGTGGGGGTGTTGTGGTCCTCGGTCGCGATGGTGAGATCCGTGCGACGCACCTGCCGACCGTTCTTGCGCAGCCCGTCGAAGGCCTGCGGGCTGGTCACCTCGTGCAGCAGGTGCAGGTCGATGTAGAGCAGGTCCGGCTCTCCCTCAGCACGCCGGACGACGTGGTCGTCCCAGACCTTTTCCGCGAGTGTCCGTCCCATCGCTATCCCTCCGGCCGGCCACGCCGCCGACCACATCTAGAGACCTCGCCCCACCCGTTCGACTCCCCGGGTGGCGGCCGTCACCCCAGCGTGGCGGGTTTCGCGCCGGATTGAACTTGCGTTTCGTAATGTGAGACGCGAGTATCGACGCATGGACAACTCTAGCGGCGCCTCAAGTGGTGTGGGCGTTCTCGACAAGGCAGCTCTGGTACTGAGCGCTCTGGAGTCCGGTCCGGCCACGCTGGCCGGGCTGGTGGGCGCTACCGGCCTGGCGCGCCCCACGGCGCACCGGCTCGCGGTGGCCCTGGAGCACCACCGCTTCGTGGCCCGGGACATGCAGGGCCGGTTCATACTCGGGCCCCGGCTGTCCGAGCTGGCCGCGGCGGCCGGGGAGGACCGCCTGCTGGCCTCGGCCGGGCCCGTGCTGACGCACCTGCGCGACGTCACCGGGGAGAGCGCGCAGCTCTACCGCCGCCAGGGCGACATGCGGATCTGCGTGGCCGCGGCCGAGCGCCTGTCCGGCCTGCGCGACACCGTGCCCGTCGGCTCCACCCTGCCCATGAAGGCCGGGTCCGCCGCTCAGATCCTGATGGCCTGGGAGGAGCCCGAGCGGTTGCACCGGGGCCTCCAGGGCGCCCGCTTCACCGCCACCGCCCTCTCCGGCGTGCGGCGCCGCGGCTGGGCGCAGTCGGTCGGCGAGCGGGAACCGGGGGTCGCGTCCGTCTCCGCGCCGGTACGCGGACCGTCCAACCGCGTCGTCGCCGCCGTCTCGGTCTCCGGGCCCATCGAGCGCCTGACGCGGCACCCGGGACGGATGCACGCGCAGGCGATCGTCGACGCCGCCAACCGCCTCTCCGACGCCCTGCGCCGCGGCTGAACCGGACGCTTCTCAGGGCTGGGGCCGACGCGCCCGGTGCAGCCGGTCGGCCGCGCGCTCACCGCGCCGCCCGACCGGGACGACACCCGTGGCCGCCCCCAGCCCCGAGGGCGGCATCCAGGCGTACACCGACTCGTGGGCGCCCGCCGGGACCACGTACGTCTCGTGCCAGATGCCCACGGCGCCCCCACCCTCGCGTATCCCCCGGTTGAACGCCGCCCACGCCGGACGGTGCGCCCTCTCCGGCGCCGACGCGTAGGCGAGCAGCTCCTCGGGTGACGACCAGTACTGGATGACGGTGAACAGCCGCGGCCCGCCGACCAGGAGCCGGTAGCCCAGCAGGCCGCCGCCCTCCCGGCTCAGCTCCCGGAGCATCCTCGGCATCGCCACGAACGCCGGCCACCAGCTCCGCACGTGCCGGAACCGGTTGATGCGCATGCCGATGAGGAACACCGTGACCTCCCCCTCGGCCGCCGCCGTCGTCCGCCCGTCGATGACCTTCTGTCGCATCTCGCCCCCATGGTGTGTGTTGCCCTCGCGACCCGTGCCGTGTTGGAGAGCCCCGCTATCCGACTCTTGGATAGTGTCACTCTCCCACGGGCGCGGCAAGGGCTCCGAAGGGTGAACCGCGGACCTGCGCGTGGACGGGACCCCGCCACGGCGGAGAATCGCGGCATGCGACTGGCGGAACTGAGCGCACTGAGCGGCGTGCCCACGGCGACGATCAAGTACTACCTGCGCGAAGGTCTGCTGCCCCCCGGGGAGCGGGTCTCCGCCACCCAGGCCGAGTACGGCGAGGAGCACGTGCGCCGACTCGGGCTCGTGCGCGCTCTCATCCAGGTCGGACGCGTGCCCGTGGCCACCGCGCGGCAGGTGCTCGCGGCCGTCGAGGACGACTCCGTGGACCTCACCACCCGGCTCGGCACGGCCGTCGAGGCGCTCCCGCGCGGCCCGGAGCCGACCGCCGGCGCCGAGGTGCTGCGGACGGCGGAGCGGACCGCCTCCGCGCTGCTGGAACGCCTGGGCTGGCACCGGGCGGCCTCCGAAAGCGCCGCGTACGGCATGCTCGTGTCCGCCCTCACCACCCTGCTGGAGCTCGGCTACCCCTGCGACGTCGACCGTCTGCTGCCCTACGGCGAGCTGGCCGGAGACCTCGCGGTGCACGACATCGACCTCATCGAGCAGTTCCAGGCGCCCACGACGCGCCTGGAGGCCGCCGTGGCGCTCACGGTGCTGTACGAGCCGGTCCTGCTCAGCCTGCGCCGCATGGCGCACGCCGAGGAGTCCACCCGGCGCTTCACCGACGCCGCCCCGGAAGCCGGTGGCTGAACGCGCGGGGACGGGGGCCGCGGCGCCCGGCCCTCACGGCACCCGGCGCCGCGGCCCCCGGCGCCGGCAGGGCCCGGCCCAGGTCGACGGCGAGCGACGGCGTGGGCGGACGGGACGGGCGGGCTGGCCGGGCTGGGCGGGACGGGGGAGAACCCGATAACGCGGAAAGCCCCGCACCACAAGAGTGCGGGGCTTTCCGTGATCGAGTACCCCCGACCGGATTCGAACCGGCGCTACCGCCTTGAGAGGGCGGCGTGCTAGGCCGCTACACAACGGGGGCCCCAGCATGACCCTGGAAAGGGCCGAGTACCCCCGACCGGATTCGAACCGGCGCTACCGCCTTGAGAGGGCGGCGTGCTAGGCCGCTACACAACGGGGGCATCGATCTGGCTGAGAACAGATCGCGCTGGGGTACCAGGACTCGAACCTAGACTAACTGAACCAGAATCAGTCGTGCTGCCAATTACACCATACCCCACCAGAATTCAACCCCCGGCTGGGAGCTTCGTTCGGGTGGCCGCCTCCCGGTGGTCCGGCCTTCCGGCCCGCCCCGTTCGGCGACAGGAAGAACATTACCCGATCGACGACGGTGCTCCAAAACGGGTTGGGCCCGCCCCGCACGGGACGGACGGCCCGGCGACGCACGCCGGCCCCGGAAACCACGGGGCTTCCGGGGCCGGTGGGGTGCACGAGACGGGCGGGCCGGCACCCGAGCCGGCACCCGGAGCGGGCGGGCCGACGCCCGACGCGTGGGCGCACGCGCGAGCGACACCCGCACGCCCCGCGCGCCCGCGTCGTGCCGCGCACGCCCGCCCGCGTCGGGACACGTGCCCGGCAGGCGCCGACACCCAGGCCCCGTCCGCTGGGGCCCACACCCGCGCCCCAGCACTCCGTCGCCCGGCGCCCGTCGCCTTCGCCGCCGCCAGTCGCCGCCGCCCGACGCACGCCGCCGTCCGCCGCCGTCCGTCGCCGCCGTGCGGGCGTCAGCTCTCCGGCTGGGCCGCGAGCTTGGCCAGGGCGGTGTCGACCCGGTCCAGCGTGCGGGCGCGGCCGAGGAGTTCCAGCGACTCGAACAGCGGCAGGCCGACCGTGCGGCCGGTGACGGCCACCCGCAGCGGCGCCTGCGCCTTGCCGAGCTTCAGCCCGTGCGCCTCGCCCGCCGCCAGCACGGCCTCCTTCAGCGGCTCCGCGCGCCAGGCGTCACCCGCCAGGTCCGACAGCCGGGAGTGGATGCTGCGCAGCACGTCCCCGGCGCCGGGCTTCATCGCCTTCGCCCAGGACGCCTCGTCGGACACCGGCTCGTCGAGGAAGAGGAAGTCGACGTTGGCGGTGATGTCGGAGAGCACGGTCAGGCGCGTCTGGGCCAGCGGGGCGAGCGCGGCGAAGGCGGCCGGGTCGAACGCCTCGGGCCGCCAGGGCGCGTAGGGCTCGCGCAGCCACGGCGCACAGGCCGCGGTGAAGTCCTCGACGGACAGTTCGCGCAGGTGGGTGGCGTTGATCGCCTCGGCCTTCTTCAAGTCGAAGCGTGCCGGGTTGGCGTTGACGGCCGTGATCTCGAAGGCCTCCACCATCTCCGGCATGGAGAAGATGTCGCGGTCCTCGGCGATCGACCACCCGAGCAGGGACAGGTAGTTCAGCAGGCCTTCGGGCAGGAAGCCGCGCTCGCGGTAGAGGTTGAGCGAGGACTCCGGCTGCCGCTTGGAGAGCTTCTTGTTCCCCTCCCCCATGACGTAGGGCAGGTGTCCGAACTCCGGTACCGTGCCCTTGCCGACGCCGATCTCGGCCAGCGCCCGGTACAGCGCGATCTGGCGCGGCGTGGAGGACAGCAGGTCCTCGCCGCGCAGCACGTGGGTGATCTCCATCAGCGCGTCGTCGACGGGGTTGACCAGCGTGTAGAGCGGGGCGCCGTTCGCCCGGACGATGCCGAAGTCCGGCACGTTCTCGGGCTGGAAGGTGAGGTCGCCGCGGACCAGGTCGGTGAAGGTGATCGCCTCGTCGGGCATCCGGAACCGGACGATGGAGGTGCGGCCCTCCGCCTCGTACGCGGCCCGCCGCTCGTCGGGGAGGTCGCGGCACAGCCCGTCGTAGCCGGAGGGGCGCCCCGCCGCCCGGGCGGCCTCGCGGCGGGCGTCCAGCTCCTCGGTGGTGCAGTAGCAGCGGTAGGCGTGGCCGGCCGCGAGGAGCCGCTCGGCCACGTCGGCGTAGAGCTCCATGCGCTGGGACTGGCGGTAGGGGGCGTGCGGGCCGCCGACCTCGGGGCCCTCGTCCCAGTCGAGGCCGAGCCAGCGCATCGCGTCGAGCAACTGCTCGTAGGACTCCTCGGAGTCGCGCGCGGCGTCGGTGTCCTCGATGCGGAACACCAGGGTGCCGCCGTGGTGGCGGGCGAACGCCCAGTTGAACAGGGCGGTGCGGACCATGCCCACGTGGGGGTTGCCGGTCGGCGAGGGACAGAAACGGACCCGGACGTCCGCCGGGTTTGCTGCGCTAGCCACGCTTGATCACCTTGTTGGTGAGAGTGCCGATGCCTTCGATGGTGACGGCGACCTCGTCGCCGACGTTGAGCGGGCCGACGCCCGCGGGGGTGCCGGTGAGGATGACGTCGCCGGGCAGCAGCGTCATGGCCTCCGAGACGTGCACGACCAGGTCCGCCACCGAGCGCACCATCTCGCCGGTGCGGCCGAGCTGGCGCTGCTCGCCGTTGACCGTGCAGGAGACGGTGACGTTCGCGGGGTCCAGGTCCGTCTCCACCCACGGGCCGAGCGGGCAGGAGCCGTCGAAGCCCTTGGCCCGCGCCCACTGCTCCTCACGCCGCTGCACGTCGCGCGCGGTGAGGTCGTTGGCGCAGGTGTAGCCGAGGACGACCTCGGGAACGCGTTCGCGCGGCACCTGGTGGCACAGGCGGCCGATGACGACGGCCAGCTCCGCCTCGTGGTGCAGCTCGGCGCTGAACGCGGGGTAGGTCACCGGGTCCCCCGGCCCGCTCACCGACGTCGACGGCTTGAGGAAGACGACGGGGGTGTCGGGGACGGTGTTGCCCAGCTCCTCGGCGTGCTCGGCGTAGTTGCGGCCGACGGCGACGACCTTGCTGGGCAGGACGGGGGCGAGGAGGCGCACCTGGCTGACGGGGACCTTCTGGCCCGAACGCTCGAACTCGCCGAAGGGGTGGCCCTTGATGATGTCGAGCACGGGACCGGACGCCTCGACGCCGGATTCCCCCTCCTCTACCACGCCGAAGCCGACGGTGCCGTCGATGGAGAATCTGGCGATGCGCACGGTTGCCCTTCACAAGCGTCGCGGACGGTGACGCTCCAGCGTATCCGCTGGCACCGGCCCGACCGGCACGGGCCGGTGCCGGCGTCCCCGGTCCGGCCGCGGCAAGGGGGCGGCGCCACTCCCCCGGCGCGCGCCCGCGGCCTGTCCCGGGCCGCCGCCGCGCCGGGCCGCCGCGCCCGGGCCACCCCTGCCGGGCCACCGCGTCGGGCGCTTCCGGCTGGGACGCGGCGCCCGGCGCGCCGTCCGCCCCCCGCACGTCGGACGCGGACGGCGCGCCGGGGCCGGCGGTGGCACGGCGGACACCGGCCGGGCGCCGTCCGCGACCCGTCGCCGGGCGGGGCCGGGACGCGGGGGCCCCGGCGTGTCCCTGGCCGCCGGGCCGGGCTAGCGGAGCCGGGCCATCAGGGCGTGCTCGACGAGGGTGATCAGCGCGCTCTTGGCGTCGCCCCGGTGCCGGGCGTCCGTGGTGATGATGGGGGTGTCCGGGCCGATCTGGAGGGCCTCGCGGACCTCGTCGGGGCTGTAGGGCTGGTGGCCGTCGAAGCCGTTGAGCGCGATGACGAACGGCAGGCCGCTGTTCTCGAAGTAGTCCACCGCCGGGAAGCAGTCCGCCAGCCGGCGGGTGTCGACCAGCACCACCGCACCGATCGCACCGCGCACCAGGTCGTCCCACATGAACCAGAACCGGTCCTGCCCCGGCGTCCCGAACAGGTACAGGATCAGGTCCTGGTCGAGGGTGATGCGGCCGAAGTCCATCGCCACCGTCGTGGTGGTCTTGTCACCGGTGTGGGTGAGGTCGTCGATCCCGGCCGACGCGGAGGTCATGACGGCTTCGGTGCGCAGTGGATTGATCTCCGACACGGCGCCCACGAAGGTCGTCTTGCCCACCCCGAACCCACCGGCCACCACGATCTTCGCGGAGGTGGTGGAGCGGGCGGCACCGCTAGAGCTTGCGAAGTCCACTGAGCACCCTTTCGAGCAGTGTCACGTCTGGCTGACCACCGGCGGTCTCGTCGCCGCCGGGCTGTTGGATGGCGACGAGCCCGGCCTCGGCGAGGTCGGCGACGAGGATTCGGGCGACGCCAAGCGGAATGGAGAGCAGCGCGGAGACCTCGGCGACCGACTTGATCTCGTAGCACAGGCGGCAGATCCGCTGGTGCTCGGGGAGCTGGCCCTGGAGACGCGAGGCGTCCGCCGTGGTCTGTACCAGTGCCTCGATGGCGAGCTGGTAGCGCGGGCGCGTGCGGCCGCCGGTCATGGCGTACGGACGCACCAGGGGGTGCGGCTGGCCGCCGCCCGCCTCGCCGCCGTCGTCCTGTGCGGGCGGGGCCGGGGCGGGACGCGGCCGGGGCGGCCGCTGTTGGTGCGCGGGCGGCTGCGGGGACCGCGGCGGCTGCGCGGCCTGGCGCTGCTGGTGGCTCGGCGTGGAGGGGAAGTTGTACCGCTGGTAGGCGTAGTCGTCCGGCGTCTGCTGCTCGTTGCCGTACGGACCGCCTTGGGGCGTTGTCACGTTTCCTCCTCCAACTGCCGTATACGGAGACCGCCGCTTGGTCCCCCGGGGGTCGCGGCGGGCCCGCGTCCGAGAACCTTACGGCGCGGGGCGCCCGCTGCGCACTGTGCCGGGTTGCTAGTTGAGAAGACTGCCCTGCAGCTCGGCGCGGAGGTCCGGCGTCAGTACGGTACCGGCCCGGTCCACGAGCAGGGCCATCTCGTAGCCGACCAGGCCGATGTCGGCGTCGGGGTGGGCGAGCACCGCCAGCGACGAGCCGTCGGAGACGGCCATGATGAACAGGAAGCCCCGCTCCATCTCCACCACGGTCTGGTTCACCGGCCCGCCCTCGAAAATCCGGGACGCGCCCTGGGTCAGCGAGGACAGCCCCGAGGCCACCGCCGCCAACTGGTCGGCACGGTCGCGTGGAAACCCCTCGGACATCGCCAGGAGGAGACCGTCGGCGGAGACGACGACGGTGTGGGATACCCCCGGGGTGTTCTCCACGAAGTTAGTGATCAACCAGTTCAGGTTCTGCGCCGCCTGGCTCATCGGGCTCACACTAACGCTCCTGCTCGTAGCTGCTGCCGGGGTGGAAACCCGGTCGGTCGGTCTGCGGGGGCCCCGCGGTGGCGCCCCGCCCCCGGCGTACGCCGCGGTGCAGGTTGCTCAGCCTGCCGCGCACGTCCTCCGGGGCCCGGGAGACCTGCGGGCCTCCCTGGTCCGTCTGCTCCGCGGTCCCTTCGACGAGGTTCGCCCTGGGCACCCGTCGCGGCAGGCCGGAGGAGGTGATCCCGCCGGCCTTGGGGTCGCGCAGCCGTTCCGCCCGCTGCCACCGGTCGTCGTTCGCCGAACTCCACGGGCCCGCCTCCGAGTCCGGAGCCGGCTCCTGCGGAGCGGACGCCGCCCCGTGGTCCGGCCGGCCCGGGGCCTGGGGGGCGGCCGGTGCCTGCGCGGCCGGGGACGGCCGGTGCTGCTGCGGTGCCGGGGCGCCGTCGGCCGGCCGGGTCCGCTTCTCGCGGCGGGGCAGGCCCGCGCCGGTGAGGGAGCCGGTGCCGAAGGCACCCGAACGGTCGAAGGCTACGCGATCTTCGCCCGCCGCGGGAGAGATCCGGTCCGCCGCGGAGCCGGGCCCCGCCTCGCCGCCCGGCCGGGCCTCGGGGCCGGGCTGTGCGGGCGTCTCGTAGGAGCCCTGGTCCGGGAACCCGCTCTGCTCGGTCCCGGTGTGCGGGGGCCGACCGTGGTCGGCGGGGCGCGGGTACTCGCCGGTGTCGTAGCCGGACGCGGGGTGCTCCTGCCCGGACTGCTCCTGCGGGCCGTAGCCGCCCTGCGGGTAGGACTCCTGCGCGTAGGACTCCGGGGGGTAGGACCCCTGGGGGTAGGACTCCCCGGCGTGGGGCTCCCGCGGGTAGGCGTCCTGGCCGTAGGCGGCGCCGTGCTCGGGGCCGTCCGTGCCGTACCCGTCCTGCGCGTACCCGTCCCCGCCGTAGGCGTCCGGACGGTAACCGCCGTCCTGGGCGTAACCGCCGTCCTGCCCGTAGCCGCCGTCCTGCCCGTAACCACCGTCCTGGACGTAGCCACCGTCCTGCCCCGGCTGCCGGTCCTGGGCGGCGTACCCGGGGTCGTACGCGGGTCGGCCGGTGCCGAAGGGGTCCGGCGGGGCGCCGAAGGGCGTCTGGCCGGTGTCGCCGCTCGCGTCCGGGACGGCGGTCTCCCGGCCCCCGGTGTCCCCGGTGCCCCCGGTGTCCTCGTCCCGCGGCGCGGGGCCCTCCCCGCCGGCCGGGGCGCGGTGCCCCGGGTCGAGGGAGGAGACGTCGTCGGGCACGCTGACCGCGCCGGCGTACGGGGAGTCGTCGAAGCCCAGCTCCGCGGCGGTGGTGCCGTCCTGGCCGAAGGCGGGCTGGTCGGAGGTGGCCTCCGGCATCCGGCGGGAGACGGTGAAGTCGTCCTCCATCATGGCCTCGCCGCCGCCACCGTGGGTGATCGCCTCCGGCAGCATCACCAGCGAGGTGGTGCCCGCCTGCTCGCCCGACGGGCGCAACTGCACGCGGATGCCGTGCCGGTCGGAGAGGCGGCCGACCACGAACAGGCCCATGCGCTGGGAGATCGCCACGTCGACGGTGGGCGGGTTGGCGAGCTTGTGGTTGATGTCGGCGAAGTCCTCGGCCGTCAGCCCGATGCCCTTGTCGTGGATCTCGATCATCACCCGGCCGTCGGGCAGCCGCGTCGCGGTGACCCTGACCTTGGTCTGCGGCGAGGAGAACGACGTGGCGTTCTCCAGCAGCTCGGCCAGCAGGTGCACCAGGTCGGTGACGACGGAGCCGTGGATGTCGCTCTCCGGCACCCCGCTGATCTCGATGCGCTCGTACTGCTCCACCTCCGAGGAGGCGGCGCGCAACACGTCCACCAGCGGCACCGGCTGGTTCCAGCGGCGCCCCGGCTCCTGCCCGGCGAGGACGAGGAGGTTCTCGCCGTTGCGCCGCATGCGGGTGGCCAGGTGGTCGAGCTTGAACAGGCTGTCGAGCTGGTCCGGGTCGGCCTCGCTGTTCTCCAGGGCGGTGATGAGGCCGAGCTGCCGCTCGATGAGGCCCTGGTTGCGGCTGGAGAGGTTGGTGAAGATCGCGTTGACGTTGCCCCGCAGGAGCGCCTGTTCGGCGGCGAGCCGCACGGCCTCCCGGTGCACCTGGTCGAACGCGCGGGCGACCTCGCCGATCTCGTCGCGGCTGTCGATCGGGATGGGTTCGACCTCGGTGTCCACGCGTCCCGGATCGGTGCGCGAGAGCTGGTCGACGAGCATCGGCAGGCGCTGTTCGGCCACGTCGAAGGCGGCCGTGCGCAGGCGGTTCATGGACTTGCTCATCGAGCGGGCCATCAAGGCGGCGATGACGAAGGCCAGCAGGAGTGCGACGAGCACGACGAGGGAGTTGACGATCGCCTCGGTCCTGGCGTCGGCCGCGATGTCCCGCGACTCCTCCAGCGCCCGGTCGGCCAGGTCCTCCTCGACGCCGCGGTAGACGTCGAACTTGGCGGTGGCCGCCTGGTGCCAGGTCTCCGGGGTGATGCCGCGCTCGGCCAGTTCCTCGGGCCCGGCGCCGGAACCGATGAGCCGCACCATCTCGTCCATCGCGGGTGGGGCGACGTAGTCGCGCCCGGCGGCCTCGGCGGCGGCCTCCGCCTCCTCCGCCTCCCGCGCGGCGCGCTCCCGCAGCGCCTCCAGCTCGCTGGTCAGGCGCTGCACGTCCGCTTCGGTGCCGGCGTTCTGGTACTCGCTGAGGGCGATGCGTTCCAGATACGCGTAGGAGGTGAAGTTGAGGACCTGCTGCTGCTTGTCCTCCTCGCCCGGCCCGGGGGCGACGAGCAGGTGGGTGCCGATGGCGCGGGTGAGGGACTCGGCGGCCTTGGACAGCGAGATGGCGTAGACGGTGCGGCCGTAGGAGGTGATGTTCTCGGTGCCCAGGCCCAGCTCGTTGGCGAGGTTCATGAGCGGGTGCTGGACCTCGGTGTAGCCGAGCTCGGTCTCGACGCCGCCGAGCTCGTCGCCGTAGGCGTTCTCGCGCAGCGGGCCGAGCCGGGGCTCCACCTCGCGGATGGCCCGCAGGCGCCGCTCCAGGCTGGGGGTCCGGGGGGCGGACTCGGCGGCCCGGTCGAACTCCTGCTTGGCGGCGTCGGTGGCGCGGCGGGCGTCCTCGACCTCGGCGGCGTCCTCGTCGCCGGCGAGGAGGGGCGCGGCCGTGCGGTCGCGCTCGTCGAGGAGGGCGTGGCCGTACGCGGCGGCCGCGCGGACCAGCTCGGCGGTGGCCTCGGCGTCCTGGGCGTCGCCCAGCGTCTCGACGGAGCTCTGCACGCGGAAGCCGCCGAAGACGAGGGCGACGAGGACGGGTATGAGCAGGATGGCGTTGAGCCGGGTGGCCACCCGCCAGTTGCGCAGGGCGAACTTGCTGGTGCTCTGCTCCGGGGAGTCCGCGGACGCGTCAGCGGTCCGCACACGACCGGCCGCTGCGCGCGACGGGGTGAAGTTGCCGCGCTCCTCGGGCGATGGGGGGTCCGGCTTGCTGCGCCTCACTCGACTTAACCTCTCGGCGTCGGCACCTCGGCTCGATGTGCCGCAACTACTGCTGAGTTCAGCGAATTGCAGCACGTCGGGAGGGTGCTTTCCAAACAGTTGACGTCGCGACCGAAAGGCGCGCCGGCAGCCCCACCACGCCCGACAAACCGGTCAGCGGCACCCATTGGCACCAAAAGGCGATGTGCACGTACGCGCAGGGGAGCGGGCCGCTCGCCGCCCGTGGCCGGAGAGCGCCAATTCTCTGTCGAAACGTTATGAACCCCTGTGCGGCGGCTGGCAAGGGTGTGTGGCCAAGCCCACAGCCGTCGCGGCACGCGGACGCGCGCCCGGACCGCGCGGGGTCCGGGCGCGCGGCGTCAGCGCAGCCGGGCCAGCAGGGCGTGCTCGACGAGGGTGATCAGCGCGCTCTTGGCGTCGCCCCGGTGCCGGGCGTCCGTGGTGATGATCGGCGCGTCCGGGCCGATCTGGAGGGCCTCGCGGACCTCGTCGGGGCTGTAGGGCTGGTGGCCGTCGAAGCCGTTGAGCGCGATGACGAACGGCAGGCCGCTGTTCTCGAAGTAGTCCACCGCCGGGAAGCAGTCCGCCAGCCGGCGGGTGTCGACCAGCACCACCGCACCGATCGCACCGCGCACCAGGTCGTCCCACATGAACCAGAACCGGTCCTGCCCCGGCGTCCCGAACAGGTACAGGATCAGGTCGTCGTCGAGGGTGATGCGGCCGAAGTCCATCGCCACCGTCGTGGTGGTCTTGCCGCCCGTGTGGGTGAGGTCGTCGATCCCGGCCGACGCGGACGTCATCACCGCCTCGGTGCGCAGCGGGTTGATCTCCGACACGGCGCCCACGAAGGTCGTCTTGCCCACCCCGAACCCACCGGCCACCACGATCTTCGCGGAGGTGGTGGAGCGGGCGGCACCGCTAGAGCTTGCGAAGTCCACTGAGCACCCTTTCGAGCAGTGTCACGTCTGGCGCACCGCCGGGCTCGCTGTCGCCGCCGGGCTGGTGGATCGCCACCATGCCGGCTTCGGCGAGGTCGGCGACGAGAATCCGGGCCACCCCCAGCGGGATGGCCAGCAGCGCCGAGATCTCGGCCACCGACTTGACCTCGCGGCACAGGTGGCAGATGCGCTGGTGCTCGGGGAGGAGGCCGTGGAGCTGGCCGGGGTCGGCGCTGTTGCTCACCAGCGCCTCGATGGCCAGTTGGTAGCGGGGCCGCGTCCGGCCCCCCGTCATGGCGTACGGGCGTACCAGCGGCTGGTCGCCGTCATCGTCGTCGTACGGCCCGTGGTGATGGCCGTAGGGATCGGACGAGGCGGGCGGCGGGGTCATGGCTCCTCCGAGCGAGGCATGAGGTCATCGAGAAGGACGGTGGTGCTCATGTGGGGGGAGCGATGCGATCAGTTCAGGATGCTGCCTTGCAGCTCGGAGCGGAGCTCCGGGGTCAGTACGGTACCGGCCCGGTCCACGAGCAGGGCCATCTCGTAGCCGACCAGGCCGATGTCGGCGTCGGGGTGGGCGAGCACCGCCAGCGACGAGCCGTCGGAGATCGCCATGATGAACAGGAAGCCCCGCTCCATCTCCACCACGGTCTGGTTCACCGGCCCGCCCTCGAAGATCCGGGACGCGCCCTGGGTCAGCGAGGACAGCCCCGAGGCCACCGCCGCCAACTGGTCGGCACGGTCGCGTGGGAACCCCTCGGACATCGCCAGAAGGAGACCGTCGGCGGAGACCACCACCGTGTGCGACACCCCGGGGGTGTTCTCCACGAAGTTGGTGATCAACCAGTTCAGATTCTGCGCCGCCTGGCTCATCGGACTCAACTAACGCTCCTGCCGGTACGTGGGGCCGGGGCCCCGGTTGGTGCTGCCCGAGGCTCCGCCGGCCTCACGGCCCTGCTGGATGCCCCGGCGGAGGTTGGTCAGCCGGCCCCGCACCGCGTCGGGTGCGCGCGAGACCTGCGGACCGGGACGCGCGGCCTCCTGCTGCTGGGCGGTGCCCGCCACCAGGTTGGCACGCGGGACGCGCCGGGGCAGCCCCGAGGTGGTGATCCCGCCTGCCGCGGGTTCCCTGAGCTGCTCCGCGCGCCGCCAGCGCTCGTCGTTGGGCGACTGGGTCCAGGTGCCCTGAGCGGGCGGGGGCGTCCCGCCGTGCCCGTTGGCGGGACGCTGCGGGGCGGGCCGGGGCCCGCTCCCGGCGTCGGGTTCGCGCGCCGTACCGGCCTGGGCCTGGGGGCCGGGTGCCGGCTGCGCGCCGCGGGAGGAGAACCAGTGGGACTCCATCTCCTCGAAGATCGGCGTCCGGGTGTGGGCCGAGGCCGTCGGCGCGATGGGCAGGTCCAGCTCGGTGGTGTCGTCCCGCCGGGGCGGGGACGGCTGCCGGTAAGCCTGCTGCCGCGCCGGGACGGGCATCGGGTGGCCGCCGGTGGCCTCCGGGTTCTCGTGGCCGCGTGCGGCGTCCGGGCCCTGGTCGCGCTGGCCGGGTATGCCGACGTCTTCCCGCGCCCAGCTCGGCCGCTGGCCGGCGGGCTGCCCGGTGGGGTGCGGCGGACCGGCCGGCGCCTGCGGCTCGGGGCGGGCCTGCGGCTCCGGTTCCTGGTGAGCCTGGGGCTGCTGCGGCTGGGGCTGCTGGGGTTGGGGCTGCTGCTGCGGCTCGGGGTGCGGCGGCTGCGGCGCGGTGTGCCGCTGGCCGCGCTGGGGCAGCTCCGCCGGGCGGCCGTCCCGCGGCGCGGGCGGCTCGGGTGAGCGCTCCTGCCGGGGGGCCGGGGCGGGGCGCGGCGGCCGGGGAGCCGGTGGGACGGGCGCGGACGCGCCGGTGCCGAAGTCCACGCCCTGCTGCGGGCGGCCCTCGAAGGCCGGCGTGCCGGACGCGGGCGTGGCGGGTCCGGGGTGGGCGTGGGGGGCCGGGGCGCCGGGAGCGGGGTTTTCGCCGCGGGGCCCGCCCGGGCCGCCCTGTCCACCCGGGCCGCCCTGCCCGCCCGGGCCGCCGAAGCCGCCCTGGCCGCGGGGGCCCTGCGAGGCGCCGGGCAGCGCCGCGCGCGAGGCGCCGCCGGAGACCTGGCCCCGGGTGTGCAGCGCGCCGAGCTTGCTGGTGCCGGGCGTCGGCGGCCCCGAGGGCTGCGGCTCGCGCTTCAGCGACGCGCTGGCCGGGGCGCCGCCGCCGTTCGGGCCGCCGTTCGGCTTGCCGGGGCCGCCCCGGCCGCCCTGGCTGACCTCCACCGGCAGCATGACCAGCGCCGTCGTACCGCCGGTGTCCGACGGGCGGAGCTGGATGCGGATGCCGTGGCGCAACGACAGGCGGCCGACCACGAACAGGCCCATGCGGCGGGAGACGGAGACGTCCACCGTCGGCGGGTTGGCGAGCCGGTCGTTGATCGCGGCCAGGTCCTCGGGCGACAGGCCGATGCCGGTGTCGTGGATCTCGACCAGGACCCGCCCGTCCGGCAGCGCGTGGCCGGTGACCTTCACCTTGGTCTGCGGCGAGGAGAACGACGTGGCGTTCTCCAGCAGCTCGGCCAGCAGGTGCACCAGGTCGTTGACGACGCGTCCGGCGACCTGCGTGGTGGGCACCGCGCTCAGCTCGATGCGCTCGTACTGCTCCACCTCGGAGGCGGCGGCGCGCAGCACGTCCACCAGCGGCACCGGGCGCGTCCAGCGGCGGCCCGGCTCCTCGCCGGCGAGGACCAGCAGGTTCTCGCCGTTGCGGCGCATGCGGGTCGCGAGGTGGTCGAGCTTGAACAGGGAGGAGAGCTGGTCCGGGTCGGCCTCGCGGGACTCCAGCTCGGAGATCAGCGAGAGCTGGCGCTGGATCAGGCCCTGGCTGCGCCGCGAGAGGTTGGTGAACATCGCGTTCACGTTGCCCCGCAGCATCGCCTGGTCACCGGCGAGCCGGACGGCCTCGCGGTGCACGTCGTCGAACGCGGCCGCCACCTGGCCGATCTCGTCCCGACTGTGCACACCGACGGACTCGACGGTGGTGTCGACCTCCTGCGGGTCGGACTCCGAGAGCTGCTTGACCAGCTCGGGCAGGCGGGTGCGGGCGACCTCGGTCGCGGTGTCCTGGAGGCGGCGCAGCGAACGCACCATGGACCGGGCGACGACGAACGCGCCCACGAGCGAGATGCCGAGCACGAGGAAGATGACGGCACCGTTGATGATGGCGTCCTGCTGGGCCTCGGCCCGCAGCTCGCGCGCCTTGTCGTCCATCTCGTCGAGCAGCGTCTGCTCGATGCGGGCCATGGCGTCGATCTTGGTGCGGTCCTGGTCGTACCAGTCCATGTACGAGCGGGCCTCGGCCTTGATGCCGTCCTCGCTCTTGAAGACCCGGGAGGCGTACTCGTTGGCGGAGGTGATGTTGACGTCGCCGCCGTCCAGCGGCCCGGTCAGCTCGGCGGACTCCTCCGAGCCGTAGATGACGCTGAACCGGCTGAGCGCGGCGCGCTCGTTCTCGTTGGCCTTCTTGCCGAAGCGCCGGTCGTTCTCGGAGAGCTGGGGGCCGTCCCCGTGGGCCAGGCCGGCGCTGATGAGCGCGCGCTGCATGGACGCGTACTCCTTGGCCGTGGAGAACGTGGCCAGCGCGCGGGTGCTCTGGATCATCTCCGGGTTGCTGGTGGCCTGCGCCATGTCCTGCGACAAGGCCAGCAGCGACTCGATCAGCGTGTTGTACTCGCCGACCGTGTCGGCGATCGCGTCCGGGTCGTCGTAGGCGCGCTCCCGGATGTTCTTGATGGTGTTGAGCTGGCGGCCGATGTCGATGATCGTCGCCTGGACGCCGGTGAGCTGGTGGTCGCCGTCGACGGTCAGCTGCTCGGTGGCCTCGTTGAACGCCTTCTTGGCCCGGTCGGTCTCCTCGCGGGGCCCGACGACGGTGTCGTCCTTGGCGTTGCCGTGCGAGGTGAGCGGGCCGGCCGAGCGGTCGCGCTCCTCCTGGAGAGCGGCGGCCAGCACGGTGGCCTGCTCGGTCATCTCCGTCAGCAGCCGCATGTTCTCGAGCTGCTCGACCTCGCTCGTCGCCTCGGCGATGCGCAGCCCGCCGAGCACGGTGGCGACGGCCACCGGCAGCGTGAGCAGGGACACCAGGCGGGTGCTGATGCGCCAGTTCTTCAGCGCCAGCCGGGACGCGGGGCCGCTGGGCTCCCGGGGAGCCGCCGACGCGGTACCGCTCGCGGCGTCCGGCTGGACCGCGGACACCGAGGAGCCCCGCTCCTTGCGGCCGCCCTCCACAGCGGCCGGGTTCGCCCCGCTGCCCTGCGCGCGCCGGGGGGAGGAGTCGCGGTCGGTCGCCCCGCGCGGCTCCGGGTCCCCCGCAGCGCTGCCATCCCTCTTGAAACGTCCCTGCACTAGCGTCGCAACCTCTGGACCAGGCGTCCCCCGCTGGGGAGACGGTATTGAGTCGAAGAGGCCCGGGCGGGCCTCGCCGACGGTCGTGAGCGACCGTTGCAGGCCATCAGACCCGCCGCGCGGCGCTGCTGTGCGCCCCGTGCGCGCCGGCTGGAAGTCCTGCGGCGGTCCGTGGAATTCCAGCACAGTGCCCGATCTCCCAACAAGGGCCGGGGTGGAGGCCGTGACGGGTGTGACGCTGCGCGTAGCCCGGCTCACTTCCGGTGAGGCGGGGCGTCCCAGATAACGGACTTTTACCCATGAGGCGGTCACGCGGGCAGCCTGTCCCGCAAGTAACACCCCGCAGGGAAACGCCCTGGTAAGCGAGGTATGCCGGATTGGCACCCCCGGAACGCGTGGGCGTTATGTCTCTTTGGTCCGCAACCGGGTGAGCAAACTCACAAGGTCGGAAGTGACTGTACCGACCATCCGGCGGGCAGATCGTCTTACTCTCATGATTTACATGCGTCCGGAACAGACAAGAGGCATAGTCCCGTGAAGACGACCTTGATCATCCGTACCGTCGCGAACCCCAGGCGGACGACGCTGGCACACCTGGCGAACGCGGAGGAGCTGTCGCCGGAGAGTCGGGAACACGGCGTGGCCCTCCCGGCGGCCACCGCCAACCCGCGGCGCACCACGCTGATCGACGCGCCGCGGGGCTGACCCGCCGGCCGCGCGTCCCGCACGACACGAGCACCGCGCGAGGGCCGGCCCGGCCGACGATCGTCGGCCGGGCCGGCCCTCGCGTGGTGCCGTGGTGCGGACGGCCGCCCGCGCACGGGCGCGGCGCACCACGCGTCAGCTCACATCTGCCAACTGTGGGGCGCGCGGAAGCCGGGGGTGCGCTCCAGGCGCCGCCAGCGGGCCGGGGTGCGGCGCGGCGCGGTCGCCTCCGGGGCCGCGCCCGGGCCGGAGGCCGCCCGGGCGAGCAGCAGGGCGGTGACGGCGGCCAGCTCCTCGTCGCTCGCCCGCCCCCTCTCCACGCGGACCAGGTTGACGGCTTCGGTCGTGCTCACGACGCTCTCCTTCCGGGGGTGGCGCGGATGACGGGGTTGACGCGGCGGACGGGGGCGGTGGCGGGGCGGCGGGTCACTGCGGCGGGTTGCCGTGCTTGCGGGAGGGCAGGTCGGCGTGCTTGGTCCGCAGCATCGCCAGCGAGCGGATCAGCACCTCGCGGGTCTCGGCCGGGTCGATCACGTCGTCCACCAGGCCCCGCTCGGCCGCGTAGTAGGGGTGCATCAGCTCCGCCTTGTACTCCTTGACCATGCGCGCCCGCATCGCCTCCGGGTCGTCGGCCGCGGCGATCTGGCGGCGGAAGATGACGCCCGCGGCGCCCTCCGCGCCCATCACCGCGATCTCGTTGGTGGGCCAGGCGTAGGTCAGGTCGGCGCCGATGGACTGGGAGTCCATGACGATGTAGGCGCCGCCGTAGGCCTTGCGCAGCACCACCGAGACCCGGGGCACCGTGGCGTTGCAGTAGGCGTACAGCAGCTTCGCCCCGTGCCGGATGATCCCGCCGTGCTCCTGGTCCACCCCGGGCAGGAAGCCCGGCACGTCCAGCAGGGTCACGATCGGGATGTTGAACGCGTCGCACATCTGCACGAAGCGGGCGGCCTTCTCCGACGAGTGGATGTCCAGCACCCCCGCCAGCGTCTGGGGCTGGTTGGCGACGATGCCCACCACCTGGCCGTCCATCCGGGTGAGGGCGCAGATGATGTTCTCGGCCCAGCGCTCGTGGACCTCCAGGTACTCGCCGTCGTCGACGAGCTCCTCGATCACCTTGCGCATGTCGTAGGGCCGGTTGCCGTCGGCCGGGACGAGGTCCAGCAGCGCCTCGGCCCGCCGGTCGGCCGGGTCCTCGGTCGCCGCCGGCGGGGGGTTCTCGCGGTTGTTCTGCGGCAGCAGGGAGAGCAGGTAGCGCACTTCCTCCAGGCAGGTCTCCTCGTCGTCGTACGCGAAGTGGGAGACCCCGGAGGTGCCCGCGTGGACGTCGGCGCCGCCCAGGCCGTTCTGGGTGATGTCCTCGCCGGTGACGGCCTTGACCACGTCCGGCCCGGTGATGAACATCTGCGAGGTGTCGCGGACCATGAACACGAAGTCGGTCAGCGCCGGCGAGTACGCCGCGCCGCCCGCGCACGGCCCCAGCATCACCGAGATCTGCGGGATCACCCCCGACGCCCGGGTGTTGCGCTGGAAGATCCCGCCGTACCCCGCGAGCGCCGAGACGCCCTCCTGGATGCGCGCGCCCGCCCCGTCGTTCAGCGACACCAGCGGGGCGCCCGCCGCGATGGCCATGTCCATGATCTTGTGGATCTTCGTCGCGTGGGCCTCGCCCAAGGCGCCCCCGAAGATCCGGAAGTCGTGCGCGTAGACGAAGACGGTGCGGCCGTGCACCGTGCCCCACCCGGTGACCACGCCGTCGGTGTACGGGCGCTTGGCCTCCAGACCGAACCCGGTGGCCCGGTGCCGCCGCAACGGCTCCACCTCGCGGAAGCTGCCCTCGTCCAGCAGCAGCTCGATCCGCTCCCGGGCCGTCAGCTTCCCCTTCGCGTGCTGCGCCTCGGTCGCCCGCTCGCTGGGGCCGGCGCTCACCCGCGCGCGGATGGCGTGCAGTTCCGCCGTCCGGCCACGGGCGTCCGTCACGTTCGGGGCTGCGGTCTCGGTGGGCTGGGACAGATCGGTCATGTATAGACCCTACGAAACTCCCCCGCCGATCACCGTCGTTGGATTCGTACAGTCTCCGCCGGAATTTCCTGGACACGCCAGACAGAACCAGTGGTCGGACCTCCGTTTCCAGCTCCGACACCACAGAGGCCGACGGCCGCACACTGTGGGGGTCCTACAGAGCGGCGCCGCGCACCGGTTACCACGCGTTCACCGGAGACGGGGCGCGCCGTCGCCGGAGCGGCACGCGCCGCCTCCCACGGCCGCCACCCCCGCGCCCCGTCCCCGCCCGCCCCCGTGGGCGCCGGGGCGTGCGGGGTCCGGCCCACCGCCAGCCGGGCCCGCCCGCGCGTCACTCCGTCGGCTCGACGCCCGCCCGGAGCAGGCCGTAGGTGTAGGCGTCGTACAGCGCCTGCCAGGACGCGGCGATGACGTTGTCCGCCACCCCGACCGTCGACCACTCGGTGCCGCCGTCGCTGGTGGAGATCAGCACCCGGGTCGTGGACTCGGTGCCGTGCGTCCCGGCGAGGATGCGCACCTTGTAGTCCACCAGCTCCAGGCGGGCCAGCTCCGGGTAGACGCGCTCCAGCGCCACCCGCAGCGCCCGGTCCAGCGCGTTCACCGGGCCGTTGCCCTCCGCGGCGGCCACCGCCCGCTCCCCCTTGGCCCACAGCTTCACCGTCGCCTCGTTGGCGTGCGTGCCGTCGGGCCGGTCCTCCGCGATGGCCCGCCAGGACTCGGTGCGGAAGAAGCGCGGGGCGCCTCCGCCGGTGCCGTCGCCGTGGGCCGCGCGGTGGACCTCGTCGCGCAGCAGCAGCTCGAAGGAGGCGTCGGCCGCCTCGTAGGTGTAGCCGCGCAGCTCCTGCTCCTTGACCCGGGCGACGATCCGGCCCACCAGGTCGCGGTCGCCGGTGAGGTCGTAGCCCAGCTCCTTGCCCTTCAGCTCCACCGAGGCCCGTCCGGCCATGTCGGAGACGAGCATGCGCATGCGGTTGCCGACGCGGTCGGGGTCGATGTGCTGGTAGAGGTCGGGGTCGACCTTGATCGCCGACGCGTGCAGCCCCGCCTTGTGCGCGAACGCCGAGACCCCGACGTAGGGCTCGTGCGTGGACGGGGTCAGGTTGACGACCTCGGCGATCGCGTGCGAGATGCGCGTCATCTCCGGCAGCGCGTCCGGGGGCACCACGGTGCGGCCGTACTTGAGCTGAAGCGCGGCGACGACGGGGAAGAGGTTGGCGTTGCCCACGCGTTCGCCGTAGCCGTTGGCCGTGCACTGGACGTGGGACGCGCCGCCGTCGACGGCCGCGAGCGTGTTGGCCACCGCGCAGCCGGTGTCGTCCTGGGCGTGGATGCCCAGCCGCGCCCCGGTCTCGTCCAGCACCGTGCGCACCACGGCCTGCACCTGCGCGGGGAGCATGCCGCCGTTGGTGTCGCACAGCACCACGACGTCGGCCCCGGCCCGGTGGGCGGTGCGCACCACCTGCGTGGCGTAGGCCGGGTTGGCCTGGTAGCCGTCGAAGAAGTGCTCGCAGTCCACGAACACCCGGCGGCCCAGACCGCGCAGGTGGGCCACGGTGTCGGCGACCATCGCCAGGTTCTCCTCCAGGGTGGTGCGCAGCGCCAGCTCCACGTGCCGGTCGTGCGACTTGGCCACCAGCGTGACGACGGGGGCCCCGCTGTCCGCCAGCGCCCGCACCTGCGGATCGTCGGCCGCCGCCACCCCGGCCCTGCGCGTCGCGCCGAACGCCACCAGCCGCGCGTGCGTCAGTTCCAGCTCGTCGCGGGCGCGGGCGAAGAACTCGGTGTCGCGCGGGTTCGCTCCCGGCCAGCCCCCCTCGATGAAGCCCACCCCGAAGTCGTCGAGATGGCGGGCGATGGTCAGCTTGTCCGCGACCGTCAGGTTGATGCCCTCCCGCTGGGCACCGTCCCGCAGGGTGGTGTCGAAGACGTGGAACGAGTCGTCGGGGGCTGCCGTGGTCATGCTGGATCGAACTCCTGTGAGGTGAAGAGTGGGACCGGTCGTCGCGGTACTACACAGCTCCACTTGTCCCCATCATCCCGTGCGCCCCGGTTCCCGGCTGTCGGTGGGCCGTGAAAACCAAAAAAACCCCTCGCGGGTGCGAGAGGTCGGCGCGCGGGTCTGGGACACGGTGTCCACTGCCGCCATCGGTCGGGCGGTCAGCGGTCACTGCGGACCGGCGCGCTGCCACCAATAATCATGGCGAACAGAAGCACGCCAGCAGTGAACCACACCACTCCCCCACCCCCCGCCCCCGTCTCACCATGCGGAACTCCTCCGCTCCCCTGAGTACCCGTACTCATGCCCCGTCCACGCTCCGTGCCCACAATGACCCTTTCGGTGACGAACGAAGGGGACGAACCGTGGGGGAAGCACAGCGCTCAGCCCTGTGGGCACTCGTGGACGACGGCGGACGAAGCGGCCACCCGGAAGCAGCCACCTCGCTGGCCTCCGCCGACGCCGGCTGGAAGGAAACCGGCGCCCCCGGCGGGTTGAAGTCCGACACCAGACTGTGGTCCGGGGCCGCGGAAGGCGTGAGTGCCTTGCGCGGCACCGTGAAGAAGGCCATCGACCAGCTCTCGGACGGCCAGAAGGGGCTGGGCGCGGGCGACGAGGCGGTCACCGGGTTGATCACGGGATCCGCTCAAGTGGGCGTCTACCGGTCCTGGGAGCGCTATCTCGACTTGCTGGGCCGCGAGTGCGGGGAGCTGTCCGACAAGCTGCGGAAGGCCGGAAACGACCACTACGGGAACGAGGAGGCAACCCGGGCGGCCTTCCAGCGGCAACTGACGAAGCCGGAGGGAGCCGCAGGTTCCGGCGAGCACCCCACCACGGACGGACGGTGAACCGGTGGTCTCCTTCGCCACCCTGCGCACCGTCAGGCCAGCCGAGTTCGAGGAGGCGGCCGACGGCTACCACGCGGTCAGCAACGCCGCAGGCGACGCCAAGGACCGCCTCACGGACGAGATCCTGGCCAGAGCCCTGCCGGACCCCGGCAGTACGACGACCGACTCCGAAGGGCTGGTCGGCGCGGCCGCCGCAGCCGCACGCCGTCGACTGGAGCGCCTGGCGGAGAGCTGCCACTACACCCAGGTGGAGTGCGGCCTGGTCCGTGCCGCGCTGAACGGCTTCGCCACCGACCTCGACGCCGCGAAGAAGAAGCTCGACGGCGCCCTCGACGACGCCCGCGTCGCGGGCTTCACCGTGGAGTCCGACGGCTCCGTGACCTACCCGGCGGCAGGCGCGAAGGTGGACGGCGACATCCCGGACGGAGGCACGGCGGTCGCCTACGACGATCCCACGGCCGGCGCCGTGGCCGACCAGGCGGCCCGGTTCGACCCGAACCCCCACCGCGCCGCCGCCCAGGACTGCGCCAACCGCATCGCGTCGGCCGTCAAGGAGGCCACGGACGCCGACAGCAGATGGGCGCCGAGGCTGAAGGCCCTCCGGGCCCAGAACGACCTCACCGTCAGCCACGCCGACTGGGCCGATGTCCACCGCGACCAGCGAGCCGTCCAGAAGGTCGCGGGCGAGTATCTCGACAAGGCCGACATCCCCCAGGGCCGGCCCCCCGCCGAGGCCGCCAGGTGGTGGACCACGCTCACCCGCGAGCAGCAGGCCGACTACGCCACCCTCTACCCCGCGTCCATCGGCGCCCTGGACGGCCTGCCGGCCGATGTACGGGACGAAGCGAACCGAGCCGTCCTGGCCCAGACGAAAGGCACTTACGAAACCGAACTGGCAGCCCTGCCCACCCGCCCCGGCCGCCCCGGGTACAACCAACCCGGCCTCTCCGGAGTCGACACCTGGCGCGACCGCCAGGAGCGTGACAACGAGTGGGAAGAAGAACACGGAGCCGAGTACGAACGGCTGAACGACGCCCTCACCGGAATAAGGGCGATCGAGAAGCAGCTCGGCTCCGCCGGGCAGGATGGGCTGCCCGAATCCTACCTCCTCGGCTTCAGCGGGAAAGACGACGGCCGCGCCGTCATCGCCGTCGGAAATCCCGACCACGCGGATCACACGGCGGTCTACGTACCGGGTACCACGGCAAGTCTCGGGAACATCGAAGGCGATATCGACCGCGTCAACAACCTGTGGCGGGATTCCGCCCCCATAGTTCCCGACCAGCAGGTGTCGACCGTGGCGTGGCTCGGCTACGACGCCCCCGACTCTGTCGTGAGAGACGCTCCGTTCAGCCACTACGCCCACGACGGAGCATCTGCCTTCGCGTCATTCGTCGACGGCCTCAAAGAGACGAACTCCGCAGACACAGGTGGGCACCACACCGCTGTCGCGCATTCGTACGGCACCACACTTGTGGGCGCCACGGCTCGACAGCACGACCTGAACGTTGACGACGTCATCCTGGCCGGGAGCCCGGGAGTCGAGGTGGGCAGCGCCGGCGAACTGGACGTGCCCGAAGGCCATGTGTGGAACCAGGAGGCGGAGGGGGACCCGACCCCCGATGTCGGCCGGTGGAGTCACGGGGGAGAGAACTGGGAAGTCGGCGGCGGCGTTCGTCTCGTACCCAGCGACGAAGTCTTCGGCGCCCAGCAGATGACGACTGACACACAAGGGCACAGCGATTACTGGAAGGAGGGCACACAGAGCCTCCGCAACCAATCATTCGTTATCACAGGAAACTACGAAAGAGTGCAGCATGAGGCACCGTAAAAAGTACACGCTGACCTTGTTCGCGCTCTTCTTCGTCATCACCACAGGATGTAGTCTCGAAACATCGGGTGAGTCAATGACTGAACAACGCGCACAGAGTGCGGTGAACAGTGAGATCAAGGGCGTCTCTAGCGGTATTCTCGACATCATCGCGGTCGACGGCGAGGTGTCAGAACCCGGCCCCGGTGTAGGGCGATGCGAAGAAGGGGAGCTGAGGACTCACTTTCTGATGCGGCATACGTGGAGCCTCACCGCCAGGAACTCGGAAGTGCTCGCAGAGTCCATGGAGAGACTCAAGGCAGAACTGCCGAAGCAGGGCTGGGAAATCCTGTCGTACGGCC
Source organism: Streptomyces marinisediminis (assembly GCF_026262575.1). GTDB lineage: Bacteria > Actinomycetota > Actinomycetes > Streptomycetales > Streptomycetaceae > Streptomyces > Streptomyces marinisediminis. The sequence goes on along the minus strand of NZ_JAPKFL010000001.1, from coordinate 215,005 downwards.
CCAACAACAGCCCAGCTCGCACCCTGACCCTCATGGCCGACCACCCGGAGAAGAAGTACGGCATCAGTATCGAATACTGGCGTACGAGGGCGAGCGATGATGCACCGATGTTGCTGGTCGGCGTCGTGTCCGCGTGCTACAGGGTTCCGCCGGGGGAGACTGTGGAGCGCTACTGACCGCTGCGTCCTCAGCTCGCGCTCAGGGCGACCGCCCGCGCCACCGCGGCGGAAGGCGAGGCCACGCGTGCGGGCCACGGGCACGCACCCCGGGTGGCCAGCCCCAGGGGTGCGGGGCCGGGCGCCCGTGCGCCCGGCCCCACGCGCACGCCGGGCGTTCAGGAGATGCGGTGCAGCCAGCCGTGGGGGTCGGGGGCGTGGCCGGTCTGGAGGGCGAGGAGGGCTTCGCGCAGGCGCATGGTGACGGGGCCGGGTTCGCCGTCGCCCACGGTCCACTCGGCGGCGGCGGACTTCACGGAGCCGACCGGGGTGATGACGGCGGCCGTGCCGCAGGCGAAGACCTCGGTGATGGAGCCGTCGGCGTTGCCCTCGCGCCAGTCGTCGGTGGAGACGCGGCCCTCCTCGGTGCGGTAGCCGAGGTCCTCCGCGATGGACAGCAGCGAGTCGCGGGTGATGCCGGGCAGCAGCGTGCCGGTGAGCTTGGGCGTGACGATGGTCGCGTCCGCGCCGCTGCCGTGCACGAAGTAGAGGTTCATGCCGCCCATCTCCTCCACCCAGCGGCGCTCGGCGGCGTCCAGCCAGACGACCTGGTCGCAGCCCTGCTCGGCGGCCTGGGCCTGGGCGACGAGGGAGCCGGCGTAGTTGCCGCCGGTCTTGGCCTCGCCCATGCCGCCGGGGGCGGCCCGGACGTACTCGGTGGACAGCCACACGGAGACGGGCTTGACGCCCCGCGGGAAGTACGGGCCCGCCGGGGAGGCGATGACGACGAACAGGTACTCGTTGGCCGGCCGGACGCCGAGGCCGACCTCGGCGGCGAACATGAACGGGCGCAGGTACAGCGACTCCTCGCCGGCCCCCGGGACCCAGGCGGCGTCCTGCCGGATGAGCAGCTCGCACGCCTCGACGAACGCCTCGACGGGCAGCTCGGGCATGGCCAGGCGGCGGGCGGAGCGCTGGAAGCGCTCGGCGTTGGCCTCGGGACGGAACATGGCGATCGAGCCGTCGGCCTGGCGGTACGCCTTGAGGCCCTCGAAGATGGTCTGCGCGTAGTGCAGCGTCATGTTCGCCGGGTCCATCGGGAACGTGGCGTACGGTTCGAGCTGGGCGTCGTGCCAGCCCCGGCCCTCGGTCCACCGGATGGTGACCATGTGGTCGGTGAAGTGGCGGCCGAACCCGGGGTTCGCCAGCACCGCCTCGCGCTCCGCGTCCGGCAGCGGCTGGGCGGAGGGCTTGAGGCCGAATTCGATTCGGGGCGTCGTCATGAGCGCGTCCTTCACTGATCGGTGTGGCGGACCGCGCTGTCGCATGGACGTCCTGGCATCGTCTCGCGTGGCGGCCCCACGTCCGATTATCGCGCGTGGGGGCGCGCGTCAAGGACAGGGGTGAGCGCGGCCCGGGGAAAGAGGGACGCGCCCGGTCACCGCTGCGCACAGCGACCGGGCGCGGAGCCCGGCGCTGTGGCGTCGGGCTCAGCCGGCTACTCGGGCGGCGAGGGCGTCGCCGATCTCGTCGGTGGAGCGGGCGGCGGCGCCGTCGCGGGCGGAGAGGTCCGCGGTGACGGCCTCCTCGATCCGCCGCGCCTCGGCCTCCAGGCCCAGGTGGCGCAGCAGCAGCGCGACCGACAGGATGGTGGCCGTCGGGTCGGCCTTGCCGGTGCCCGCGATGTCCGGCGCCGAGCCGTGCACGGGCTCGAACATCGAGGGGAAGGCGCCGGTCGGGTTGACGTTGCCCGACGCGGCCAGGCCGATCCCGCCGGTGACGGCGGCGGCCAGGTCGGTGATGATGTCGCCGAAGAGGTTGTCGGTGACGATGACGTCGAAGCGCCCGGGGTCGTTCACCAGGAAGATCGTGGCGGCGTCGACGTGCAGGTAGTCCGTGGAGACCTCGGGGTACTTCCGGCCGACGCGCTCGAAGATCCGCGTCCACAGGTGCCCGGCGTGCACGAGCACGTTGTTCTTGTGCACCAGCGTCAGCTTCCGGCGCGGCCGGGCCTTGGCCCGCTCGTAGGCGTCCCGCACGACGCGCTCGACGCCGTAGGCGGTGTTGACGCTGACCTCGGTGGCCACCTCCGCGGGCGTCCCCGTGCGCAGGGTGCCGCCGTTCCCCGTGTAGGGGCCCTCGGTGCCCTCGCGGACGACGACGAAGTCGATGTCCGGCCGGCCGGCCAGCGGCGTGGCGGTGTTCGGCAGGAGCCGCGAGGGACGCAGGTTGACGAAGTGGTCGAAGGCGAACCGCAGTTTCAGCAACAGCCCGCGCTCCAGCACCCCGGACGGGACGCCCGGGTCCCCGACCGCGCCGAGCAGGATCGCGTCGTGCGCGGCGAGCTGCTCCAGCTCCGCGTCGGGCAGCGTCTCCCCGGTGGCGTGCCAGCGGCGCGCGCCCAGGTCGTAGTGCCTGGTCTCCAGCTTGACGTCCTGCGGCAGAACGGCGGTGAGGACCTTCAGGCCCTGCGCCACGACCTCGGGGCCGATGCCGTCGCCGGGGATCACTGCGAGATTGATGTTGCGCGCCATGCCGCGGACCCTACTCCCCGTTCCACCGCTCGACACACCTCCGTCCACGATGCGGGACGCCGGCCGGGCCGTGCCCGGGACGCGGGCGCACGCCCCGGCACACCGCACGCGCGAGGCGACCGGCGTGAGGCGGCCGGCCCCCGCGCGTGCCGATCGCCCGACGCGGCACGGACCGAAGGCCGGACGCGGGTCAGCGCCCTCGAACGCCGGAGGGGACGCGGGCCGGACGCCGCACCCGAGCCGGGACACCGAGCACGCGCCGGGACACCGAGCCCGGGCCCGCCGGGGCGCTCGGGCGCGCCCCGGCGGGTGGTGGTGCGGGCGGACGCGGCTGTCGGCTCAGTGCCCGGTGGCGCCGCCGTTGTCGCGGCGGTCGAGGGCGCGCTGGAGGGCGGCGGCGGCGTTCTTGCGGGAGGCGTCGGCCGTACGGACGGCGCGGCGGGTGCGGCGGCGGGTGGTGTCGTCCATGGTTCAAGGCTCCTTACGCAAGGCAGACCCCGAGGAAATGGGAGTGGAGCGCCGCAAGGGGCGGGGGCGTGCGGTGCCGCAGGGGTCACCTGCCGCGAGGCACCGCGCCTCATCCGCCGTTCGCTGATGGAGCGATACGTTCGGCTCCTTCCACGGTACGAGCGAACGGCCGCGATGTCCCCCCGAATAGTTGGTCTTCCTACTATCTGAGACGGAGACCACGCCGCGCGCCTACACGCGGCGCACCTCGCGCGACGGGTGCGACGGGTGCGGCAGGTGCTCCGGGTGGGACGGACGCGGGACGAGCGAGGCCAGCGCCTCCCGCAGCTCCGCGAGCCCGGTGACGCGCGGGACGCCGTCCGGCCCGGGCCCCCCGAGGCGGTCCAGCCAGATGCCGGTCAGCCCCGCCGCCTGGGCCCCCTGGGCGTCGGTGGCGAGTTGGTCCCCCACGTAGGCCACCTCGGCCGGTTCCAGCCGCAGCGCCTCGCAGGCGGCCCGGAACGCCTCCGGGGCGGGCTTGGCGCACCCGATGCCGTCCGCGCACAGCAGCACCTCGAAGCGGTCGCGGATGCCGAGCCGGCGCAGCTTGCGGTCCTGGTCGGCGGTGGCGGCGTTGGAGAGCACGCCGTGCCGGTAGTCCGCGCGCAGCGCGTCCAGGGCGGGGACCGCGTCGGGGAACAGGCACCAGGCCGCCTCGTAGCGCGCCACGTAGCGGTCGAACCACGCGTCGGCCTCGGCGTCGGTCAGCTCCGTGCCGAGGAAACCGCGGGCCCGTCCGCGCCGGTGCTCGTGGTAGTTGAGCTCCCCCGCCGCGAAGAGCGCGAACTGCTCCTCCATCACCTCCCGCCACCGGGCGAGCGCCGCCGCGGGCGAGGTGTAGCGGTTCAGCACCCCCTCTTCGGCGAGGTGGTGCAGCACACCGGCCTCGTCCGCCCCCGTGTAGTCGAACAGCGTGTCGTCCACGTCCCACAGCACCGCGCGAATGGCCATGGCGCCACCCTACGGAGCCCCGGGCGGCGGGCCCGGGGCCACCCGGGGCGGGCGGGCACGGTGACATGGGCGACATCGGGGGTGCGAAGCGGGCGGAAACATGGTCGGATGCCCGGTTGTGGACTGCGTTGACTACGGCATCACCGACCGGCGTGACCGGCCGGTCACCCTGCATCCGGTGACCGACGACAACTGGCGGGCGGTGGCCGACGTCGCGCCCCGCGACGACCAGCGGGCCTTCGTCGCCGCACTGGGCGCGCGCTACCTGCTGCTGTCGCTGCGCGAGGACGTGTGGCAGTCGCTGGCCGTGTGCGCCGGCGGCCGCGTCGTCGGGCACGTCATGTGGGCCTTCGACCCGGAGGGCGGCGCCCACTGGGTCGGCGGCATGATCGTCGACGCCGACCACCAGGGGCACGGCATCGGCCGCGCCGCCGTCCGCACGCTGGTGCGCTGGCTGGCGACGCACGAGGAGTGCCGCGAGATCCGGCTGTCGTACCACCCGGCGAACACCTCGGCGGCGCGCCTGTACGAGACCTGCGGCTTCCTGCCGACGGGCCAGCAGGAGGACGAGGAGCTGATCGCCGCCCTGCCCGTGGCCCGGTGACGGCGCCCCCGCACGCCGGGTGCGCGACGCCGCGCCGCCCCTCTCCCACCGTCCTCCACCCGAAGCACGCCCGGCGGCCCCGCCGCCTCCGGCCCCCCCCGCCTCCGGTCCCCCTCGCCTCCTGGCCGCTGACGGTGGCGGCGCGGCGTACCGCTCCCGTGGGGCCCGGCTTCCGGTGACGTTGCCGCCGCGGTACGGCGGTGTGCTTCCGGACGCCGTGCGGCGCCGAGCCGGTCCGAATGGCCACGGCTACCGTGCGGGGACGGGCACCCGGCAGCGCACCTGCTTGCCGATCGCGGAGTTGCGCACGTGCCAGCCGGGGGCGAGCACGTCCAGCAGCCCCAGGCCCCGCCCGCGCTCGGCGACCGCGCTGTCCAGTGGCGTCGTCCCCCGCACCGGCAGCACCCCGGGGTCGGGATCGTGCACGTTCACCGCGAGGCCGAAGGAGCTGACGTACACCTCCACGACGAGCGGCACTCGGTCGCCGCAGGCCCGGACCGCGTTCCCGGTCAGCTCGGAGACGACGAGCTGCACGGTGTCCACGGCCTCGGTGTCGAAGCCGTGCCCGTGCAACTCGGTCCGGGTCAGCCGCCGCAGGGCGCGCAACGCGTCGGCGGACGCGCAGAAGTGCGCGACGAACCCGTTGGGCCGCCGCCGCACGTAACACCCGGGGGCGGTCGGGTCGAAAGGGTCGGCCTCCAGTGCGGCCGAACAAGATCGTGAGCGCATGCAGCCTCCTCATGGTGCGGTGCGCCGCCCCAGCGATGTGCGGGCGGTCGAGCCCTCCCGGAACCAGAGTGGCAAGGCGTCATAGAAAACCGCAAGTTTGTCACCTGTATTCGCATTATCAGACTTTGATCCGCACGATGACCAAGACACATCTCGTGGCATGCTGGCCGCATGCCAAACATGCGCCCAGTTCCCACAGTCCGACGCCGACGACTGGGCGAGGCCCTCCGCCGGTACCGGACTGCGGCAGGGCTGAGCCTCGATGCGGCCGCACAGACCATGGGCTGGACGGGTTCGAAGCTCAGTCGAATCGAGACGGCCAACGCGCACGTTCGCCCGGCCGAGGCTTCCGCGTTGCTGAAGACGTACGGCATCGACGACCCGGAAGTGTTCGCAGCCGTGGAAGGTCTCGCCAAAGACGCACGCAAGCAGGGGTGGTGGCAGACCTACAGAGGCGTGGTCGCACCTTCCTACGCGGACTACATCTCGCTGGAATCCGACGCCGAGGGAATCCGGGCGTACGCGCCGCTGGTCGTACCCGGTCTCTTCCAGACCGCCGCGTACGCGCGGGAGACGATCGCCGCCAACGCGACGACACGAACGCCCCAGGAGGTCGCCGCTCTCGCGGAGGTCAGGATGGCTCGCCAAGCCGTTCTGACGAGGCCGAGCGGCCCTCTCAAAATCTGGGCGGTAATCCACGAAGCCGTACTGCACCAGCGGTTCGCGATCCGCCCGCAGACCATGCGGGACCAACTTCGCCGCCTGCTCGATCTCGCGGAGCTGCCCAACGTCACCCTCCAGGTCATGCCGCTGACGGCGACTCCGCATCCGGGCGGCGCCGGAGGCTTCACTCTGACCATGTTCCCCGGGCCCATGCCGGACGTCGTCACGTTGGAGAACCTGATCGGCGCGACCTACGTGGAAGGTGTGGAGGAGGTGCGCGTCTTCGCGGACGCGTTCGATCGCATTGTCGCAGCGGCTCTTTCGATGGACGATACGTTGGCTCTGATCAGTCAACTGGAAGAAAGAAGCCGAGAGTGAGCGATCGAAAGACCAAGCTGTACGAACTTGATCTGCGAGAGCTCGTCTGGCGCAAGTCGAGTGCGAGTGCCGGCGAGCACGAGTGCGTCGAGGTGGCCGAGCTGCCCGGGGGCGGGCGGGCGGTGCGGGACTCCAAGAACCCGGAGCGGGAGCCGCTGCGGTTCACCGCCTCGGAGTGGGCCGCGTTCCGGCAGGGAGTCGTCGCCGGCGAACTGTGACCGGCGACGACCGGGCCGGACGGACGGGCGGCCGCGGCACCGGGCCGCCCGTCCGCTACCGCCCCGGCGCCCCCGGACGACGCACCCGAAGCCCTTGGACGCCGAGCGAACGACGCGCGCGTACGCCGCGCGGAGGCGCCGGTGAAGACCCTTCCCCCGGCCGCTGCCCGCGCCCGGGAGCGCGCCCGGCCCCGGGGTCCGGTCCGCACGGCGGAACCGGGCCCCGGGGCCGGGCCTTCGCGGGTGGGGCGGACGTCAGCCCATGTGCGGGTAGCGGTAGTCGGTCGCGGCCACCGCGGTCTCCTTGATGGCGCGGGGCGACATCCAGCGCAGCAGGTTGAACTTCGAGCCGGCCTTGTCGTTCGTGCCGGAGGCGCGGGCGCCGCCGAAGGGCTGCTGGCCGACGATGGAGCCGGTCGGGCGGTCGTTGAGGTAGAAGTTGCCCGCCGCGAAGCGCAGCTTGTCCGACGCCTTGGCCAGCACGGCGCGGTCCTTGGCGATGACGGCGCCGGTCAGGGCGTAGCCGGAGGCGGACTCCATCTGGTCGAGCATGGCCTCCCAGTCGGCGTCCTCGTAGACGTGGACGGCGATGATCGGGGCGAAGTACTCGGTCTTGAAGAGCTCGTCCTCCGGGTCGGTGCACGTGATGACCGTCGGCCGCACGAAGTAGCCGACCGAGTCGTCGTAGCCGCCGCCCGCGACGATCTCGCAGTTCGGGTCCGCCTTGGCCCGGTCGATGGCGGCCTTGGCCTTGGCGAAGGCGCGCTCGTCGATGACGGCGCCGATGAAGTTGGTGAGGTCGCTGACGTCGCCCATGGCGATGCCCTCGGTCTCGGCGGCCAGGTCCTCGCGGAAGCCGCTGTCCCACAGGGAGCGCGGGATGTAGGCGCGCGAGGCGGCCGAGCACTTCTGGCCCTGGTACTCGAAGGCGCCGCGGGTGACGGCGGTCTTCAGGACGGCGGGGTCGGCGGTCGGGTGGGCGACGATGAAGTCCTTGCCGCCGGTCTCGCCGACGATGCGCGGGTAGGCGCGGTACTTCTCGATGTTGTTGCCCACCTCGCGCCACAGGTACTGGAAGGTGCGGGTGGAGCCGGTGAAGTGGATGCCGGCCAGGTCGGGGTGGGGCAGGGCGACCTCGGAGACGTCCTTGCCGTCACCGGTGACCAGGTTGATGACGCCCGGCGGCATGCCCGCCTCCTCCAGCAGCTCCATGAGCAGCACGGCGGCGTGGGTCTGCGTCGGCGAGGGCTTCCAGACGACGACGTTGCCCATGAGCGCCGGGGCGGTGGGCAGGTTGCCGGCGATGGCGGTGAAGTTGAACGGCGTGATCGCGTAGACGAAGCCCTCCAGCGGGCGGTGGTCCATCCGGTTCCACACGCCGTTGGGCTGCACCAGCGGCTGCTCGGTCAGCAGCTCGCGGGCGAAGTGCACGTTGAAGCGCCAGAAGTCGACCAGCTCGCAGGGCGCGTCGATCTCGGCCTGCTGGGCGGTCTTGGACTGCCCGAGCATCGTGGAGGCGGCGATCGTCTCGCGCCACGGGCCCGCCAGCAGCTCGGCGGCCTTGAGGATGATCGCCGCGCGGTCGTCGAAGGACAGCGCGCGCCAGGCGGGGGCCGCGGCGAGGGCGGCGTCGATGGCGTCCTGCGCGTCCTGCCGGGTGGCGTTGGCGTAGGTGCCCAGACGCTTGGCGTGCGCGTGCGGCTGGACGACGTCGAAGCGCTCGCCGCCGCCCATGCGCTTCTCCCCGTTGATGGTCATGGGGAGGTCGATGGGGTTCTCGGCCAGCTCCTTCAGCTTGCGCTCCAGGCGGGCCCGCTCGGGGCTCCCGGGGGCGTAGCCGTGCACCGGCTCGTTGTAGGGGGCGGGGACCTGGGTCACGGCGTCCATGGCTGGCATGTCTCCTTCGAATGGGTGGTTCGGTCGGCGGGGCGCTCAGCCGCGGGTGGCGAGTGAGCGCAGGAAGAAGGCGAGGTTGGCCGGGCGCTCGGCGAGGCGGCGCATGAAGTACCCGTACCAGTCGGTGCCGTAGGGCACGTAGACGCGCATGCGGTGGCCGGCGCCCACCAGGCGCTCCTGCTCGGCGGTGCGGATGCCGTAGAGCATCTGGAACTCGTACTCGTCCGGCTTGCGGCCGAGGCGGGCGGCGAGCTCCTGGGTGATCGCGACCAGCCGGGGGTCGTGCGAGCCGATCATCGGGTAGCCGCGGCCCGCCAGCAGCACCTTCAAACAGCGTACATAGGCCCGGTCGACCTCGCGCTTGTCCTGGTAGGCGACCGACGCGGGCTCCTTGTACGCGCCTTTCACCAGGCGCACCCGGGAGCCTTCCCCGGCGAGCGCGTGGCAGTCCTCCTCGGTGCGGAACAGGTAGGACTGCACGACGGCACCGGTCTGCGGGAAGCGCCGGCGCAGCTCGGCGAGGACGGCGAGGGTGGAGTCGACCGTGGTGTGGTCCTCCATGTCGAGCGTCACGGTGGTGCCCGCGGCGGCGGCCGCCTCCACCACGGGGGTGACGTTGGCCAGCGCGAGGTCGTGCCCGCCGGGCAGGGCCTGTCCGAACGCGGAGAGCTTCACCGACATCTCCACGCGCTCGCCCAGTCCCTCCTCGGCCAGCACGTCGGCCAGGGCCAGGTAGGCGTCGCGGCTGCGCAGCGCCTCGGCCCGGTCGGTGACGTCCTCGCCGAGATGGTCGAGGGTGGCGTCCAGGCCGCGGGCGGTGAGGTCGCGCACGGCCCCGCGGACCTCGGGCAGCCCCTCGCCGGGGACGAAGCGGTCGACCACGGGCCGGGTCAGCGGGGCGGCCGACACGACGCGGCGGATGCCGTCACTGCGGGCGGCGGCGAGAAGCACGGGACCCAGCACGGGCACCTCCAACAAGAATCTTTCCAACGGCAGGGTGAGCCACCGAAGAACTTAAGGATGACTCCGCCGTGCGGCCATCGACACCTGTCACGCTTCCGTGGCCCGGATCTCAGACATCTGTACGAGATGTGTACGAGAATGAGCGACGGCGGCACACCCCACCGGAGAGGACGGACGGCAGCGGATGCGGGAGGACTACCAGCAGCTCATCGACGAGGTGTCCGCGCTCCTGGGCACCCCGGCGACGCTGGAGGACCGGGATTTCTCACTCATCGCCTTCGGCGCCCACGCCAGCGGCGCGGACGACGAGGAGCTGGTGCTCGACCCGGTGCGGACCCGGTCGATCATGCAGCGCAAGTCCTCGGCGGCGGTGCGCGCGTGGTTCGAGCGCTTCGGCATCACCCGGGCCACGGGGCCGGTGCGCATCCCGCCCGACCCGGCGGCGGGCGTCGTCAAGGGCCGCATCTGCCTGCCGGTGCGGCACGCGGGCGTCGTGCACGGCTACGTGTGGCTGCTGGACGAGGGCGGCCTGTCGCCCGAGGACCCGCGGATGGCCGAGGCGCTGGCCACGGCCGCGCGGATCGGCGCGCTGCTGGCCGCCGAGGCCCGGGCCGGTGCGCGGCTGGGCGAGCTGCTGCGGGCGGCGCTGGCCGGTCCGGCCCCGGGCCGGCAGGCGGCCACCGACGAGCTGCGCGACGCGCTCGGGTCCACGGCGGCCGGGCCGCTCGCGGTGGTGGCGGTGACGCCGTGGGGCGCGGGCGAGGCCGGCCCGCCGCGGCTCCCCCGGGTGCCGGTGACCGCCGCCGTGCCGGAGGGCGAGGCGGGCGTCCCCGTCAGCGGCCTCCCCCCGGGCGGCGCGCCGGGCGGACCGGGCGGCGGCGGACCGGGCACGGGCGGCGCGCTGGCCGCGCTGGTGCGGCTGCGGACGGCCGACGGGCTGGAGCCCGCGCGCGGCGCGGCCGAACGCCTGCTGGGCTCGCCGCGCGCCGGGGGCACCGCGGGGGTGAGCGCCGCGCTGCCGGGGCTCGCCGAACCCGCGTCCGCCTGGCGGCAGGCGCTCGCCGCGGCCCGCGCGGCGCGGGCGGCACCGCGCCTGGGTCCGGTCGCCGAGTGGGCCGGGCTGGGCCCGTACCGGCTGCTCACCACGCTGCCGCCGGGCGGGGCGCCCGACCCGGCGGTGCGCCGCCTGCTGGAGCCGGCGCACCGGGAGATGGCGCACACCGCGGAGGTGTACCTGGACTGCGCGGGGCAGGCCGGGCGGGCGGCGGCGGCCCTGGGCGTCCACCGGCAGACGCTGTACTACCGCCTGTCGCGCGTCGAGCAGCTCACCGGTCTGGACCTGGCGGACGGCGAGTCCCGGCTCCTGCTCCACATGGCCCTGAAGGCCGTCCGGCTCTGACCGTGCCCCGGCCCCGCCCCGCACGCGGTGCGGGACGGGGCGCCAGGGCGGGGTGGCTCAGGTGTGGGTGAGGTTGACCGCCCGGGCGGAGGTGGCGCCGATCTCGTCGGCGATCTCGCCCATGACCTCCAGCGGGATCGTGTCGTCGACGGTGAGGGCGACGAGGGCCTCGCCGCCCTCCTCCGCGCGGGAGACCTGCATGCCGGCGATGTTGATGCCGGCCGCGCCGAGGATGCGGCCCACGGTGCCGACGACGCCGGGGCGGTCGGCGTAGCGCAGGAAGGCCATGTGCTCGGCCAGGGACAGCTCGATGTCGTGCGTGCCGATGCCCACGATCTTCTGCACGTGCTTGGGGCCGGTCAGCGTGCCGGAGACGGCGATCTCCTCGCCGCTGCCGAGGGTGCCGCGGACGGTGACGAGGTTGCGGTGGTCCGGGGAGTCGCTGGAGGTGGTCAGCCGCACCTCGACGCCGCGCTCCTGGGCGAACAGCGGGGCGTTGACGTAGGAGACGGTCTCGTCGACCACGTCCTCGAAGACGCCCTTGAGCGCGGAGAGTTCCAGCACCTTCACGTCGTGCTGGGTGATCTCGCCGTAGACCTCGACGTCGAGCCGGACGGCGACCTCGCCCGCCAGCGCGGTGAAGATGCGGCCCAGGCGCTCGGCCAGCGGCAGGCCCGGGCGCACGTCCTCGGCGATGACGCCGCCCTGGACGTTGACCGCGTCGGGCACCAGCTCACCGGCGAGCGCGAGCCGCACCGAGCGGGCCACGGAGACGCCGGCCTTCTCCTGCGCCTCTCCCGTGGAGGCGCCCAGGTGCGGGGTGCACACGACCTGGTCGAAGGCGAACAGCGGGGAGTCGGTGCACGGCTCGGCGGCGTAGACGTCCAGCCCCGCGCCCGCGACGCGGCCCTCCTTGAGCGCCGCGTACAGCGCGTCCTCGTCCACGATGCCGCCGCGCGCGGCGTTGACGACGCGCACGCCCGGCTTGACCTTGTGCAGCGCCTCGTCGCCGATCAGCCCGAGCGTCTCGGGCGTCTTCGGCAGGTGGACGGTGATGAAGTCGGACGTCTCCAGCAGCTCGTCCAGCGACAGCAGCTTGACGCCCATCTGGGCGGCGCGCGCGGGCTGCACGTAGGGGTCGTAGGCGACGACCTTCATGCCGAACGCGGCCATGCGCTGCGCGACGAGCACGCCGATGCGGCCCAGGCCCACGACGCCGAGGGTCTTCTCGGACAGCTCGACGCCGGTGTACCTGCTGCGCTGCCACTCGCCCTGCTTGAGCGCCGCGTTGGCCTGCGGGATGTTCCGCGCGGTGGCGATGATCAGACCACAGGCGAGCTCGGCGGCGGTGACGATGTTGGACGTCGGCGCGTTGACCACCATGACGCCAGCCTTGGTGGCGGCGGAGACGTCCACGTTGTCCAGGCCCACCCCGGCGCGCGCGACGACCTTCAGCTTGCGGGCCGCGGCGACGGCCTCGGCGTCGACCTTGGTGGCGCTGCGGACGAGGATGGCGTCCACGTCGGCGATGGCCGCGAGCAGTTCCGCGCGGTCGGCGCCGTTGCAGTGGCGGATGTCGAAGTCGGGGCCGAGTGCGTCGATGGTGGCCGGGGAGAGCTCCTCGGCGATGAGTACTACGGGCTTGCTCACTTAGGTCTCAGTCCTCACTAGTCCCTGAGCCGACGGCCGCGTCCCGACGGCCGAAGGCGGTGGAGGTAGGCAGCCGCGTGGAAGCGCACGACGCTGTGAGCCTGTGACGCGTGTCTGCCGCGCAGTCTATCCGGGACGCGGGCTCCCGGTCCGGCGAATGGCCGGAGCTGCCACACGGCCGTGGTGCGCCGCCGGAGGTCCCGGTCGGGCCGGGGGCGCCACGCCCCCGGCCCGGGTCCGCGCGGGGGCGGGCCGTACCGCGTGCGGCACGGCCCGCGGCGGCTCACGCCTCGTCGTCGACCCAGCTCATGAGCTTGCGCAGCTCCTTGCCCGTGGTCTCCAGCTTGTGGTCGGTGTCGGCCTTCTTGTACTCGTGGTACTTCGGCAGGCCCGCCTGGTACTCGGCCATCCAGTTCCGGGCGAAGGAGCCGTCCTGGATCTCGGCGAGGACCTTCTTCATCTCCGCCTTGGTCTGGTCGGTGATGATGCGCGGACCGGTGACGTAGTCGCCCCACTCGGCGGTCTCGGAGACCGACCAGCGCATCTTGCCCAGGCCGCCCTCGTACATCAGGTCGACGATGAGCTTCAGCTCGTGCAGGCACTCGAAGTAGGCGATCTCCGGCTGGTACCCGGCCTCGACCAGCGTCTCGAACCCGGCCTTGACCAGTGCCGAGGCGCCGCCGCACAGCACCGCCTGCTCGCCGAAGAGGTCGGTCTCCGTCTCCTCGGTGAACGTGGTCTTGATGACGCCGGCGCGGGTGCCGCCGATGCCCTTGGCGTAGGAGAGCGCCAGGTCGAACGCCTTGCCGGTGGCGTCCTGCTCGACGGCGGCGATGCACGGAACGCCGCGGCCCTCCTCGAACTGGCGGCGCACCAGGTGGCCGGGGCCCTTCGGGGCCACCATGCACACGTCCACGCCGGCCGGGGGCTGGATGAAGCCGAAGCGGATGTTGAAGCCGTGGCCGAAGAACAGCGCGTCGCCGTCCTTGAGGTTGCCCTTGACGGACTCCTCGTAGACCTGCGCCTGGATCGGGTCCGGCACCAGGACCATGATGACGTCGGCCTCGGCCGCGGCCTCGGCGGGGGTGACCACGCGCAGCCCCTGCTCCTCGGCCTTCGCCCGGGACTTCGAGCTCTCGTGCAGGCCGACGCGCACGTCGACGCCCGAGTCGCGCAGGGACAGCGCGTGGGCGTGGCCCTGGCTGCCGTAGCCGAGCACGGCCACCTTGCGGCCCTGGATGATGGACAGGTCGGCGTCGTCGTCGTAGAACAGCTCGGCCACTTCGGACATCTCCTCGTCGTGTTGCTGTGCGGGGGCGGTGCGGGACCTGCCGGTCGCCTCGCCACCGCGGTGGGGCCCACCGTATGCCGGTCGGGCGGGTTGAGGTGCCGGGTCTCGCCATGCGGGCGGCGCCCCGGCGGGGCTCATCGTCGCCTACGCGCTGCGCTCCAGCGCGCGCAGGGAGCGGTCGGTGATGGAGCGCGAGCCCCGGCCGACCGCGATGGTGCCGGACTGCACGAGCTCCTTGATGCCGTACTGCTCCAGCATCCGCAGCATGGCCTCCAGCTTCTCGCTGCTGCCGGTGGCCTCGATGGTGACGGCCTCCGGGGAGACGTCGACCGTCTTGGCCCGGAAGAGCTGGACGATCTCCACGACCTGCGAGCGCGTCTCGTGGTCGGCGCGCACCTTCACCAGAACGAGTTCGCGCTGCACCGCCGCCGAGGGCTCCAGCTCCACGATCTTCAGCACGTTGACGAGCTTGTTGAGCTGCTTGGTGACCTGCTCCAGCGGCAGGTCCTCGACGTTGACCACGATGGTGATGCGGGAGATCTCCGGGTGCTCGGTGGTGCCGACGGCCAGGGAGTCGATGTTGAAGCCGCGCCGCGAGAACAGCGCGGTGATCCGGGCCAGGACGCCGGGCTTGTTCTCCACCAGGACGGAGAGGGTGTGCTTGGACATGTGGGTGTCTTCCTCTGTGCTCGCGCCGGTGGGCTCAGTCGTCGCCGTCGCCGAAGTCGGGGCGCACCCCGCGCGCCGCCATGACCTCGTCGTTGGAGGTGCCGGCCGCCACCATGGGCCAGACCATCGCGTCCTCGTGGACGATGAAGTCGACGACGACGGGCCGGTCGTTGATGGCGTTGGCCTTCTCGATCACCGTGTCGAGGTCCTCGGGGCGCTCGCAGCGCAGGCCCACGCAGCCCATCGCCTCGGCCAGCTTGACGAAGTCCGGGCAGCGGGTGCCGAGGTTCTGCGGGGTCTGCCCGGGCTCGCCGGGACCGGCGTGCAGCACGGTGTTGGAGTAGCGCTGGTTGTAGAACAGGGTCTGCCACTGGCGGACCATGCCCAGGGCGCCGTTGTTGATGATGGCGACCTTGATCGGGATGTTGTTCAGCGCGGCCGTCACCAGCTCCTGGTTGGTCATCTGGAAGCAGCCGTCGCCGTCGACGGCCCACACCGTGCGGTCCGGCAGGCCGGCCTTGGCGCCCAGGGCGGCCGGGACCGCGTAGCCCATGGTGCCCAGGCCGCCGGAGTTCAGCCAGGTGGCGGGCCGGTCGTAGTCGATGAAGTGGGCCGCCCACATCTGGTGCTGGCCGACGCCGGCCGCGTAGACGGTGCCCTCGGGGGCGAGCCGGCCGAGGCGCTCGATGACCTGCTGCGGGGAGAGCGAGCCGTCTTCGGGCAGGTCGTAGCCCAGCGGATAGGTGTCGCGCCAGCGCCTGAGCAGCTCCCACCAGGCCGCGTGGTCGCCCCGGCGGCCGGCGTCGTGCTCGGCCTGGACGGCGACGACCAGGTCCGCGATGACCTCGCGGGCGTCCCCGACGATGGGCACGTCCGCCATGCGGTTCTTGCCGATCTCGGCGGGGTCGACGTCCGCGTGGACGATCTTGGCGTGCGGCGCGAAGGAGTCCAGCTTCCCGGTGACGCGGTCGTCGAAGCGGGCGCCCAGCGCGACGATCAGGTCGGCCTTCTGCAACGCGGTGACGGCGGCGACGGTGCCGTGCATCCCGGGCATGCCCAGGTGCTGCGGGTGGGTGTCGGGGAACGCGCCGAGCGCCATCAGGGTGGTGGTGACGGGGGCGCCGGTCAGCTCGGCCAGCACCTTCAGCTCGCCGGTGGCCCCGGCCTTGAGCACCCCGCCGCCGACGTAGAGCACCGGGCGCCTGGCCTCGACGACGAGCTTGGCGGCCTCGCGGATCTGCTTGGCGTGCGGCTTGGTGACGGGCCGGTAGCCGGGCAGGTCGGGGACGGGCGGCCAGGCGAACGTCGTCCGCGCCTGGAGCGCGTCCTTGGCGATGTCGACCAGGACGGGGCCCGGACGCCCTGTGCTCGCGATGTGGAACGCCTCGGCGATGGTGCGCGGGATGTCGGCCGGGTCGGTGACCAGGAAGTTGTGCTTGGTGATCGGCATGGTGATGCCGCAGATGTCCGCTTCCTGGAACGCGTCGGTACCGATCGCCTTGGAGGCCACCTGCCCCGTGATGGCCACCAGCGGGACGGAGTCCATGTGGGCGTCGGCGATGGGCGTGACCAGGTTCGTCGCACCCGGGCCGGACGTCGCCATGCAGACGCCGACCCTGCCGGTGGCCTGGGCGTAGCCGGTGGCCGCGTGACCGGCGCCCTGCTCGTGCCGGACGAGGATGTGGCGCACCCGGCCGGAGTCCATCATCGGGTCGTAGGCGGGCAGGATGGCCCCGCCCGGAATGCCGAACACGGTGTCGGCACCGACCTCCTCCAGCGCGCGGATGAGGGACTGCGCGCCCGTGACGTGCTCGACGGGGGCGGGCTGCTGTGCTCCGCCGTGGCGGGGCCTCGGCTGTGGTCGCGGGGCCCCGGTGGCCTGCTCGGTCATCGGCTTTACCTTCTCGGCGAGGTGAGGGTGGTGCCGCCCGGTGGTGCGTGACGCGGGAGGGGTCTGGGCGGTTCGGGCGGGTCTGTACAAGGTGTACGGGTCGCTTCGGGGGCGCTGGTGCAACAAAAAACCCCCCGTGCCGTGGTGGCAAGCGAGGGGAGCGCGTCGCTGGTGGGTCGCGGGGTGCTGGGCCCCGGGTCAGCCGACGCGCTGTCCAAGTACGAGAATTCGGGTGCGCATGGCACTGACCTTCCTCCGGCGACGCGCACAGTGTCAAGTGGGTGGGACGGACGTCTCACTATGTGACCCCACCGGGGGATGCGTGACCGGGTCCGGGCCGGCCGTGCCGCTCCGGCGCACCGGCAGCGCCGCCGCCACCACGACGGGCCGCCCGGCTGACCGGGCGGCGGGCACCGTGGCGGCGCGCTCGGGCACGGGGTAGCCGCCGCGGGCCAGCACGCGGCGCAGCCGGTGCTCGTCCAGCGGCCCGGCGAACAGCGGCCCCTGACCGTGCGTGCACCCCAGCCGGCGCAACACGGTGACCTGCTCCGGCGCGCTCACCCCGGTGGCCAGCGAGTCCAGGCCCAGCTCACCGGCGATGCGCAGCAGCCCGGCGGTGACGGTGTGCAGGCGCGGCGACCCCACGAGGCCCTCGACGAGCCCCGCGTCCAGCCGCAGCACGTCCACCGGGAGCCCGTCCAGCGCGCACAGGGCGCCGGGCCCGCCGCCGAAGGCGTCCAGCGTGACGAGCGCGCCGAGGTCGCGCAGGGCGGCCAGACGGGCCGTCAGCTCCTCGCGGCGGTCCAGCCCACGGCGGTGCCCGGGGCCCCACGCCGGGCGGCGGCCCAGCGGGCCCAGCTCCAGCACGAGACCGCCGGCCGGGAGCCCGTACCGCTCCAGCAGGGCCTCGACGCTGCCCTCCGCCCCGGGGTGGAGGGCCAGCAGGCGGGCGCCCACCCGGACGGCGACCGGGGTCGTGAGCCCCGCGCGGTGTCGCTCGGCCGCCTGGGCGACGGCCTCGCGCAGCAGGTGGCGGCCGGTCGACGCGCCGCGCCCGGCGTCCGCCAGCCCCTGGGGCGAGCGCACCCGGGGCAGGGCCTCGACGGCGGTGATGTCCCCGGTGGCCAGTTCCACCACCGGCTGGTGCAGCAGCACCAGCTCGCCGTCGGCGCGGCGGCCACCGCGCCGGCGGGCGGGGCGGGGCGGCGCGACCGGGCGCGCCTCGTGCCGCGGTACGGGGTGCGCGGGCGGCTGGGCCTGGGCGAGCAGCTCCGGGCCGTACAGCTCGACGCGGCCCTTGCCCGTCCGCTTGGCCCGGTACATGGCCAGGTCGGCGTTGCGCATGAGCTGGGCCGGGGTGACGCCGGGCTCGGCGAAGGCGACGCCGATGGAGGCGGCCACCCGCACCCGGTCCTCGGGGCCGCCGGCGAGGGCGTAGGGCTCGGAGAGCCGGGCGCGCAGGCGGTCGGCGATCTCCAGCACCCGCACCTCGCGCTCGGCCCCGCCGCCGGGGCCGTCGCCGACGATGAGGGCGGCGAACTCGTCGCCGCCGAGCCGGGCCGCGGTGTCCCCGGCGCGGACCGACTCCAGCAGCCGCCGCCCGGCCTGGACGAGCAGTTCGTCGCCGGCCTGGTGGCCGAGGCGGTCGTTGACGGCCTTGAACCCGTCGAGGTCGATGAAGAGCACGGCGGCGTCGCGGCCCGGCCCGTCGCCCTCCCGGCGGCCGGTGAGCGCCTGGTGCACGCGGTCGGTGAACAGCGCGCGGTTGGGCAGGTCGGTGAGCGCGTCGTGCGAGGCGCTGTGCTGCAACTGCGCCTGGAGGCGGACGCGTTCGGTGACGTCGCGGCTGTTGAAGATCAGCCCGCCCTGGTACCGGTTCACGGTGGACTCGACGTTGAGCCACTCCCCCGCGGCGTGCCGGAAGCGGCACTCGATGCGGGTGGCGGGCTCCTGTTCGGGCGGGGCGGCCAGGAAGCGCCGCACCTCGTGGTGGAGCCGCCCGACGTCCTCGGGGTGGACCAGGCGGTCCAGCTCCGAGCCCACCAGCGCCTCGGCCTCCCGCCCGAACACCCGGGCGGCGGCGGGGCTGACGTAGCGCAGCAGCCCGGTCGGCGAGGTGATCATGATGACGTCGCTCGACCCCTGCACCAGTGAGCGGAAGTGGCTCTCCTTGTGCGCCAGCTCGCGGGCGAGGCGGATGTTGTCCATCAGCATGATGCCCTGCCGCACGACGAGCGCCAGCACGACCGCGCAGGCCGTCAGCAGCACCACCAGGTCGATCGGGCCGCCGTCGCGCAGGTCGTAGAGCACGCCGAGCAGGCACACGGCGCCGGCGAGGTAGGGGGTGAGCGCCGCCAGCGAACCGGAGACGGGGCGGCCCGCGGCCCGGGCCGGCGGCGTGCGCGGTACCTGGCCGTGCGGCGGACGGCCGCCCGCCCAGGGCGCGTAGGCCAGCAGCAGCGAGCCGGCGAACCAGCCCGCGTCCAGCAACTGGCCGGAGCGGTAGTGCTCCTGGAGCAGCGGCGAGGTGAACAGCGCGTCGCACAGCACGGTCAGCGCGAGGGCGCCGACGGCGGTGTTGACGGCCGAGCGCTGGGCCGTCGTGCGCCGCAGGTGGAGCACGAGCACCATGCTCACCAGCGCGATGTCCAGTAACGGGTAGGCCAGTTGCAGCGCGGCGTGGGCGACGGTGAGCTGGCCCCAGGCGCCGGTGTGCGCGAGCGCCAGGCTCCAGGACAGGGTGAGCAGGGAGCCGCCGATGAGCCAGGCGTCCAGCCCCAGGCACACCCAGCCGGCCCGGCTGACCGGCCGTTTGGCGAGCACCAGCAGCCCCACGATCGCGGGCGGCGCGAAGAGCAGGAAGCAGTAGTCCGCCAGTGACGTGGCCGGGACGGGACGGCCGAGCACCACCTCGTACCAGCCCCACACGGCGTTGCCCAGCCCGGCCATCGCCGAGGAGAGCGCGAACAGGTACCACGCGGGACGGGACTCGCCCCGGTGGGTGCGGGCGTACCAGTAGCAGGAGACGGCGGCCAGCAGGGCGGCGGCGCTGAGCCCGAAGTCCCCCATGAAGAGGGCGACCTCGCGGGAGCCCCAGCCGAAGGCCCCGCCGGTGGCGTACGCCAGGCAGACGGCCGCGAGCGCGAGCTGGGGCAGCGCGGCGGCCCGGGCCGGGGTGCGCTGGGGCACCGCGTCGGCCGCCAGGGGATCGATCCGCTCAGTGGTCATCGCACCACCCCCCGGCGCCACCGGCCGTCCATGATCAGGCAGTTCGTCCATTGGCCATGCATTCGCCCGTCGCCCCCCTGGGTGTCCCGGTATCTCCCCCGTCCGGACGATACACCAGGTCCGTCACTCAGCGGTATAGGTACCCTACGGAACGTAGCGACGTAAGGGTTTGTCGACACGCTGTGCAGTCGAACGCCTCCGATCCGTGTCTCCAGTGATGCCAGGGGCGGCGGGGACACCACCCATGACCGCACCTTTCGCGCCACGCCGACGCGTTCCCGCCGAACCCGGTGATACTCCCCCCTCCGGCCCGGCACCGAAACCGGAAGCCACCCGCGCGCCGGGCACGGGTGCGAAGCGCGGAGAGGGGGCGCGGAGACGGGGTGCGGGGGCCGAGCGCGGTGACGGGGCACGGTGGCGGCGCGCGGTGACGGCGCGCGGGGGCGCGGCACGGGCTGAGGCGGAGGCGGGCGCGGAGGCGGCCTCAGCCGGCGGTGTGGACGACGTGCGCCGGCCGGTCACCGGAGGCCAGCCGCGTGAGCTGGGCGCGCAGCAGCCGGGCGGCGCGCGGGAGGAACGCCGTCGTCGGGCCGCCCACGTGCGGGGTGATCAGCGCGCCGGGGGCCCGCCACAGCGGGTGCTCCGCGGGCAGCGGCTCCGGCTCGGTGACGTCGAGCGCGGCCCGCAGCCGCCCGGACTCCAGCTCCGCGAGCAGCGCGCCGGTGTCCACCACGCCACCGCGGGCGACGTTCACCAGCAGGGCCCCATCGGGCATGCGGGCCAGGAAGGCGGCGTCGACCAGGTGCCGGGTCTGCTCGGTGAGCGGCACGGCGAGCAGGACGACCTCGGCGTCGGGCAGCAGCCGCGGCAGCTCGGTGAAGGCGTGCACCGGGCCGCGCGGGGTCTGCCGCGTGGTGCGGGCGACCCGCGTCACGCTCGCCACCTCGAACGGCCACAGCCGCTCCTCGATGGCCCGCCCGATGCCGCCGTACCCGACGATCAGCACCCGGCGGTCCGCGAGCGCGGGCCGGAACGCGGTGTGCCACCGGCCGGCGTCCTGGTGGCGCACGAAGTCCGGGAGTCCGCGCAGCGCGGCCAGGGCCAGGGTCAGCGCCAGCTCCGCCGTGCTGGCGTCGTGCACGCCGACGGCGTTGCACAGCACCGCCCCCGCCGGCAGGTCGGGCAGGCCCGGCACCATGTGCTCGGTGCCGGCGGTCAGCGTCTGCACCAGGCGGACGTGGCGCATGTGCGGCAGCGGACGCAGCACGGCGGAAGCGGGCTTCATGTAGGGCACCACGTAGGCCGCGCACCGCGCCGGGTCGGCCGGGTAGTCGCCCTCGGTGTCCCAGTGCCGGTAGGTGAACGCCTCCGGGAGCGCTCCCGGTTCGGCCGGCGCGGCCAGTTCGGCGGGCGGGAACGGGAGCCAGACGTCAACAGGATCCATGGCGGTCCAGGCTAGCGTCGGTGACCGGTTAGTTTGGGGGCCGGTCACGGGGAGGAGAACGAAGTCCGGTGGAGCGCAGGACGATCGGCGCGACGGCGCTGCGCGCTCAGGCCGTCGGCCTGGGCTGCATGCCGATGAGCTGGGCCTACACGACGTCGCAGCAGGTGGGCGAGGAGTCGCTGCGGGCGCTGCACACCGCGCTGGACCACGGGACGACGCTCCTGGACACCGCCGACATGTACGGGCCCTTCACCAACGAGCTGCTCCTGGGCCGGGTGCTGAAGGAGCGGCGGGCGGACGTGGTGCTCTCCACCAAGGTCGGCCTCCTCACGGGCGAGCAGCACATCGTCGCCAACGGCCGCCCCGGCTACGTCCGCCGGGCCTGCGACGCCTCCCTGCGCCGCCTGCAGACCGACGTCATCGACCTCTACCAGCTCCACCGCGCCGACCCCGAGGTGCCCGTCGAGGAGACCTGGGGCGCGATGGCGGAGCTGGTGACGGCCGGGAAGGTGCGGGCACTGGGCGTGTGCGCCATGGACCCGTGGGCCCGGCGCCCGCCCGGCCGGCAGACCCGCCCGCACGCGGCGGTGCTGGAGCAGTTGCGCCGCGTGCAGCAGGTGTTCCCGGTCAGCGCCGTGCAGGCGGAGCTGTCGGTGTGGGCCCCGGAGGCGCTGGAGGACCTGGCGCCGTGGTGCGCGGCGCGCGGGATCGGCCTGCTGGCGGCGATGCCGCTCGGGCAGGGCTTCCTGACCGGGACGCTCACCACCGGCGGCGGCTTCGAGCCCGACGACGTCCGGGCCCGCCACCCGCGGTTCACCGCCGAGATGATGGCCGCCAACCAGCCGGTGGTGGCCGGGCTGCGGCGGGTCGCCGCCCGGCACGGGGACGCGACCCCCGCCCAGGTGGCGCTGGCCTGGCTGCTGGCGCAGGGGCCGCAGGTGATACCGGTCCCGGGGACGAAGAAGGCCCGGTGGGCGCGGGAGAACGCCCGGGCGGCCGCGCTGCGCCTGACGGACGCCGACCTCGCGGAGATCGCCGGGCTGCCCCGGGCCCGGGGCTCCTGGGACTGAGCCGCGCCCACCGGGGCACCGCGCGGATCGTCCGGCGTCCGGGCCCGCGGTGTGGTGTGCTGGACGCACAGGCCGACGAGAGGAACCCACCCGTGCGACGCCCCGCAGTGACCGCCGCCCTGGCCGCCGCCACGCTCGCCCTCACCGCCGCCTGCGCGGGCGGCCCCGCCTCCGAGGGGAACGACACCGGCGGCCGGGCCGAGCCCCGGCCGAGCGAGCCCACGGCCCAGGAGCCGGCCTCCCCCGCCGCCTCCGACCGGCCGCGGACCGAGGCCAGCCCGCCGCCCGCCGAGGGCTCGGTGGAGGTGGACGGCACCGTCGCCACCGGCCTGGGCTCGCCGTGGGGGCTGGCCCCGCTGCCCGAGGGCGACCTGCTGGTCTCCTCCCGCGACCAGGGCACGATCTCCCGGATCGACGCGGACAGCGGGGAGGTGAGCGAGGTCGGCGAGGTGCCCGGCGTGGAGCCGGGCGGCGAGGGCGGCCTGCTCGGCATCACCATGGGCACCGGCGACGCGCAGGGCTACCTGTACGCGTACTTCACCAGCGCCTCGGACAACCGGGTGGTGCGCATGGCCTACGACGCCGAGAGCGACGAGCCCGGCGGCCGGCTCGGCGCGCCGGACGTCGTCGTCCGCGGCATCCCCAAGTCGCGGGTCCACAACGGCGGCCGCATCGTCTTCGGCCCCGACGGCATGCTCTACGTCGGCACCGGCGACGCCGACGTGCGGGGCGCGGCCCAGGACCCGGAGTCGCTGGCGGGCAAGATCCTGCGCGTGCGGCCCGACGGCTCGGCCCCGCCGGAGGGCAACCTGGCCGAGGGCTCGCGGGTGTTCTCCCTGGGCCACCGCAACGTACAGGGGCTCGCCTTCGACGGCGCCGGGCGGCTGTGGGCCTCGGAGTTCGGCCAGGACACCTGGGACGAGGTCAACCTGATCGAGTCGGGCGGCAACTACGGCTGGCCCGAGGTGGAGGGCCGGGCCGGGGAGGAGGGCTTCGTCGACCCGCTCGTGCAGTTCCGGCCCGCCGAGGCCTCGCCGAGCGGCCTGGCCTGGGCGGAGGGCTCCCTGTGGCTGGCGAGCCTGCGCGGGGAGCGGCTGTGGCGCATCCCGCTGGACGGCACCGAGCCGGTCGCCGACCCGCAGGCGTTCCTGGAGGACGAGTACGGGCGCCTGCGCACCGTCGTGGCCGACAGCGGCGACGAGCTGTGGCTGATGACCAGCAACACCGACGGCCGCGGTGACCCCGAGGGCGACGACGACCGCGTGCTGCGCCTGACGGTCCGGTGACCTCTCTCCTCGGGAGGGGAGGACGACGACGGCAGGGCCCCGCGCGCCGGGGCAGGCGCGGACCGGAGCGCCCACGGCCCGGGCCGGTGCGCACGCACGCCGACGCCAACGCGCACCGGCGGGTGAAGCGCGCCCGGGGCCGGGGCGCGGGGGGCGCGCCCCGGCCCCGGCACCGCGGTGGTGTCAGCCCTGCACGCCCAGGCGCTCCAGGATCAGCTCGCGGACGCGGGCGGCGTCGGCCTGGCCACGGGTGGCCTTCATGACCGCGCCGACCAGGGCCCCGGCCGCCGCGACCTTGCCGCCGCGGATCTTGTCGGCGATGGCCTGGTTGCCCGCGATCGCCTCGTCCACGGCCGTGCCGAGCGCGCCCTCGTCCGAGACGACCTTCAGGCCGCGCGCCTCGACCACCCGGTCCGGGTCGCCCTCGCCGGCGAGCACGCCCTCGATGGTCTGGCGGGCGAGCTTGTCGTTGAGCGAGCCCTCGGCCACCAGGGCGCACACCCGGGCGACCTGCTCGGGGGTGATGGGCAGCGCGGACAGCTCGACGCCGTCCTCGTTGGCCCGGCGGGCCAGCTCGCCCATCCACCACTTGCGCGCCTGGTCGGCGGGGGCGCCGGCGGCGATGGAGGCCAGGATCGGGTCGAGGGCGCCCGCGTTGAGCACGGACTGCATCTCGTGCTCGGAGATGCCCCACTCCTCGCGCAGCCGGTTGCGGCGCACCCGGGGCGGCTCCGGCAGCGTGCCGCGCAGCTCCTCGACCCACGCGCGGTCCGGGGCGACCGGCACCAGGTCGGGCTCGGGGAAGTAGCGGTAGTCCTCCGCCTCCTCCTTGACCCGGCCCGCGGTGGTGCTGCCGTCGTCCTCGTGGAAGTGGCGGGTCTCCTGCACGATGACGCCGCCGCCGTCGAGCACGGCGGCGTGCCGCTGGATCTCGTAGCGCGCGGCGCGCTCGACGCTGCGCAGCGAGTTGACGTTCTTCGTCTCGCTGCGGGTGCCGAACGCCTGCGCGCCCTTGGGCATCAGCGAGAGGTTGACGTCGCAGCGCATCTGGCCCATCTCCATGCGGGCCTCGGAGACGCCCAGCGCCCGGATCAGCTCGCGCAGCTCGGCGACGTAGGCCCGGGCGACCTCGGGGGCGCGCTCGCCCGCCCCGGTGATCGGCCTGGTGACGATCTCGATCAGCGGGATGCCGGCCCGGTTGTAGTCGAGCAGGGAGTGCGAGGCGCCGTGGATGCGGCCCGTCGCCCCGCCGATGTGGGTGGACTTGCCGGTGTCCTCCTCCATGTGCGCGCGCTCGATGCCGACGCGGAAGACCTCGCCGTCCTCCAACTGCACGTCCAGGTAGCCGTCGAAGGCGATCGGCTCGTCGTACTGGGAGGTCTGGAAGTTCTTCGGCATGTCCGGATAGAAGTAGTTCTTCCGGGCGAAGCGGCACCACTCGGCGATGGAGCAGTTCAGCGCCAGGCCGATGCGGACGGCCGACTCGACGGCCGTGGCGTTGACCACGGGCAGCGAGCCGGGCAGGCCGAGGCAGGTGGGACAGGTCTGCGAGTTGGCCGGCGCCCCGGGGGCGGTGGCGCAGCCGCAGAACATCTTGGTACGGGTGCCGAGTTCGACATGGACCTCCAGGCCCATGACGGGGTCGTAGGAGGCGAGGGCGTCCTCGTACGACACCAGGTCGGTGACGGTCACGGTGTGGTGCCTTTCCGAATCAGTCGCCGGTGAGGACGTCGTCGCCGCTCCAGTTGCGCAGCTCGCGCAGCAGGATCAGCACACCGGTGGTGATCGCCGCGGCGGACACCACCGCGTCGGCGAGCACGAGCGTGTCCTTGTCGGAGCGCGCCTGCCGGAGCTGCTTGACGACGCTGACGGCGCCGAACAGCGAGGTGCCGATGGAGATGTACGTGCTGGCCTTGGACTTCTTGTAGCGCCGGGCCTTCTTGATCGCGTTCACAGGACGGGTGCCTCCTCGAGCAGCGGGTGCCCCCACCGGGTGTGGAAGGCCGCTTCGACGGCGGCGCCTACCCGGTAGAGGCGGTCGTCAGCCATGGCGGGCGCGATGATCTGCAGGCCCACCGGCAGCCCGTCCTCCGGGGCCAGGCCGCAGGGCAGCGACATGGCGGCGTTGCCGGCCAGGTTGGACGGGATGGTGCACAGGTCGGCGAGGTACATCGCCATGGGGTCGTCGGCGCGCTCGCCGATGGGGAACGCGGTCGTCGGCGTCGTCGGGGAGACCAGGACGTCCACCGACTCGAACGCCCGCTGGAAGTCGCGCGCGATGAGCGTGCGCACCTTCTGCGCGGAGCCGTAGTAGGCGTCGTAGTAGCCGGAGCTGAGCGCGTAGGTGCCGAGCATGACGCGGCGCTTGACCTCGGCCCCGAAGCCGGCCTCGCGGGTGAGCGCGGTGACGTCCTCCGCGGAGCGGGTGCCGTCGTCGCCCACGCGCAGGCCGTAGCGCATGGCGTCGAAGCGGGCGAGGTTGGAGGAGCACTCGCTCGGCGCGATCAGGTAGTAGGCGGCCAGCGCCTTGGTGAACGACGGGCAGGAGATCTCGACGATCTCCGCGCCCAGCTCGCGCAGCAGCTCCACCGACTCGGTGAACCGCCGCATCACGCCGTCCTGGTAGCCCTCGCCGGAGAACTCGGTGACCACGCCCACGCGCAGCCCGCGCACGTCACCGTGGCGGGCCGCCTCGACGACGGCGGGGACGGGGGCGTCGATGGAGGTGGAGTCCAGCGGGTCGTGCCCGGCGATGGCCTCGTGCAGCAGCGCCGCGTCCAGCACGGTGCGCGCGCACGGGCCGCCCTGGTCGAGCGAGGAGGAGAAGGCGACCATGCCGTAGCGCGACACCCCGCCGTAGGTCGGCTTCACGCCCACGGTGCCGGTGACGGCGGCGGGCTGGCGGATCGAGCCGCCGGTGTCGGTGCCGATGGCCAGCGGGGCCTGGAAGGAGGCCAGCGCGGCCGCGGAGCCGCCGCCGGAGCCGCCGGGGATGCGGGTGAGGTCCCACGGGTTGCCGGTGGGGCCGTAGGCGCTGTTCTCGGTGGAGGAGCCCATGGCGAACTCGTCCATGTTCGTCTTGCCCAGGATGACGACGCCGGCGTCCTTGAGCCGCTTGGTGAGCGTCGCGTCGTAGGGCGGGAGCCAGCCCTCGAGGATCCTGGAGCCGACGGTGGTGGGCACGCCCTCGGTGGTGAAGATGTCCTTCAGCGCGAGCGGCACGCCGGCCAGCGGGCCGAGCGGTTCGCCCGCGGCGCGCCGGGCGTCCACCGCGCGGGCGGCGGCGAGCGCCCCCTCGCGGTCCACGTGCAGGTAGGCGTGGACCTTCTCGTCCACGGCCGCGATGCGGGCCAGGTGCGCCTCGGCCACCTCGACGGCGGTGACCTCGCCGCCGGCGACGCGTTCGGCGGTCTGCGCGGCGGTCAGCCTCGTCAGGTCGGTCATGTCGCTCACTCCTCCCCCAGAATCTGCGGCACCTTGAAGCGCTGCTGCTCCTGGGCGGGCGCCCCGGAGAGCGCCTGCTCGGGCGTCAGGCTCGGACGGACCTCGTCCGGGCGCATGACGTTGGTCAGCGGCAGCGGGTGGGAGGTCGGCGGCACGTCCTCGCCTGCGACCTCGGAGACGGCGGCGACCGCTCCGATGATGTCGTCGAGCTGACCGGCGAAGTGTTCGAGCTCTTCGGCGCTCAGCTCAAGGCGCGCCAGCTTCGCGAGGTGCGCGACCTCCTCGCGGGTGATGCCAGGCATGCGGCGGTTCCTTAAGGGGTTACGGGCATGAGCTTGCGCCCCAATCCTATGGCTACCCCCGGGCGGCTCACGCCCGCGGGCGCGGGAGGCGCGGCGCCGGCCGGTGGCCGCCCGGCCGGGGTGCTCACGCCGTCGGGCCCTTGGCGGCCGTGGGGCGGGGGACGCGGAAGGCGCGGGCGCCGGTGCCGCCGGGGGCGACCTCGCGGGCGCGCAGCCAGGCCGTCGTCTCCGCCGGCGGCATGGCGGCGGCGACCAGCCAGCCCTGCACGGCGTCGCAGCCCAGGTCGCGCAGGTGCTCCCACGTCTCGTCGTCCTCCACGCCCTCGGCGACCACGAGCAGGCCGAGCGAGTGGGCGAGGTCGACCGTGCACCGGACGATCGCGGCGTCCTGGCTGTCGACGGCCAGGCGGGCCACGAACGAGCGGTCGATCTTCAGCTCGCTGACGGGCAGTCTGCGCAGGTGGACGAGGGAGGAGTAGCCGGTGCCGAAGTCGTCGAGCGACATCTTCACCCCGTGTCCGACGAGACCGGCCAGCGTGTCGGCCGCCTGCTGCGGCTCCTCCAGCAGCACGTGCTCGGTGATCTCCAGTTGGAGCGCGGAGGCCGGTACGCCGTGCCGGGCCAGGCGGGCGGCCACCGCGCCGGCGAACCCGGGGGTGTGGACGTCGCGCGGGGAGACGTTGACGGCGACGGGCACGGTGAGCCCGGCCGCCCGCCAGGCGGCGACCTGCCCGAGCGCGCTCTCCAGCACGTACTCGGTGAGCCGGGGCATCAGGCCGGAGGTCTCGGCGATGGCGATGAAGACGTCCGGGGCGACCCGCCCGCGCTCGGGGTGCTGCCAGCGCACCAGCGCCTCCAGCCCGGACACCTGCCCGTCGAAGCGGACCTTGGGCTGGTAGTGCAGCTCCACCTCGCCGGCGTCCAGGGCACGGCGCAGGTCGCCGAGCAGGCCGAGGCGGTCGACGGTGTTGCCGTCGCGCATGACGTCGTAGACCTCGACGCCGCTGCGGTCGCGCTTGGCCTCGTACATCGCCACGTCGGCCCGGCGCAGCAGGCCCTCGGCCTCGTCCGCGTGGTCGGGGAAGACCGCCACGCCCGCGCTGGCCTCCAGCACCAGGCTGTGCCCGTCGAGGTGGAGCGGGGAGCTGAGCGCGCTGACCACCGTGCGCGCGGCCCGCTGGGCGCTGGTGGTGGAGACGGCCAGCGGGAGCAGCACGGCGAACTCGTCCCCGCCGAGCCGGGCGGCCTCCGCGCCCCGGGGCAGGGCCGTGCGCAGCCGGTCGGCGATCTGGAGCAGCAGGCGGTCGCCGGCGAGGTGGCCGAGGGTGTCGTTGACGGAGCGGAAGCGGTCGAGGTCGATCAGGACGAGCGCGGCACGGGCGCCGGCCCGGTCGGCGTCGTCCAGGGCGGACCAGGTGCGCTCCATCAGCCACAGCCGGTTGGGCAGGCCGGTGAGCGGGTCCCGGAGCTGCTCCTCGGCCCGGACGCGGGCGATCCACAGCGTGGAGTCCAGCGCGATTAAGGGCACGGCGAACAGCGGCAGCGCCAGCGGCTGGGCGGTGGCGACGACCACGATCAGCGGGGAGATGCCCATCAGGGCCACGCAGGTCAGGCCGTGCCTGACCAGCGCGGTGCGGGCGGCGCTCGGCAGGGCGGGGCAGGGGATCTCGCAATACCACTGGAGCACCCGGGTGACCACCAGGTAGGTGCAGGCGGTCGCCGTCATCTCGGGCACGGCCGACCAGGACCACAGGTCCGGCGTCCACGGCTGGGCGACCGAGGGCCGCAGGCCGAAGGCGGCCATGACGCAGGCGGAGGCGACGATGCCCAGGATGTCCACGGCGCCGTGCACCGCCGCCTGCCGCCACCGGCGGTGCCGGGCGACGCCGGTGACGAAGACGACGGCGATGCTCACCAGGGCGGCGGGCATCCACCCGTACAGCAGCAGGACGGCCAGGGTCAGTGCGGCCCCGGAGCCGGTGCCGCCCCACCAGCGGTCCCGGCCGAGGAGCACCAGGTGGGCGACGACGACGGCGGTGAGCGCCACCAGCGCCCAGCCCGCCGTGGAGGCGGGGAAGAGGGCCTCGCCCCGCCCGGCGGCGCGGTAGCCGCAGAAGGCCAGGGCCGTGGCGGCGGCGGCCAGGACGGCGGTGGACAGCCCGGGCACCCTGGTCAGCAGGGCGCGGCGCAGCCGCGAGCAGCAGGCCCCCGCCCGGGCGGCCCCGGGCGGGCGGTCGACCGTCCGCTCGTCGGCGGGGCGGCCCGGGCGGGGGCTCGCGGCCCCGCGGGGGCGCGGTGCCGCCGGCGGCGGGCCGGCGCCGGGGCCCGGCCGGGTGGGCAGCCGCGCGGGGCGGCGGTCGCCGCCGCCACCACGTTCTTCGGGTGTCTGCTGCATGCGCGTCCCTCTCACGGCCGTCGGTGCACCGCGCCACGGCAGGCGCCCGTGGATCCACAGTAGGCGCGAAACGGTGCCATGGGCACCGACCGGCTGCCGCTACCCGCGTGGTTGGCTAATTGTCCGTCATCTTCCTTACGGGGCCGCGCCGTTACGGAAGAAACGGGAGTGCCGCACGGGAGTTCGGGCCACGTCTCAGCCGGGTGCCCCCGACGGTTCTGACGCCCCGTCCGCGCCCGCTTCGGCGCCCGCCTCCGGCTCGGCCTGCGCCTCCGGCACGGCGTCCGGGACGGCGTCCGGCGCGGCGTCCGGGACGGGGTTCACCGCGCGTTCCCGGGCGGCGTCGGGCCCCTGCTCCAACAGGACGGCGAACCCGGCGTCGTCCAGGATCGGCACCTTCAACTGGACCGCCTTGTCGTACTTGGAGCCGGGGTTGTCGCCCACGACGACGAAGCCGGTCTTCTTCGAGACGGAGCCGGTCACCTTCGCGCCGAGCTCCTGGAGCGCCTCCTTGGCGCCGTCGCGCGTGTGGTGCTCCAGCGTGCCGGTGACCACGACCGTGACGCCGTCCAGCGGGCGGGGGCCGCGCGCGGTGCCGCCCTCCTCCTCCATGCGCACGCCCGCCGCCCGCCAGCGTTCGACGATCTCGCGGTGCCAGTCCTCGGCGAACCAGTCCTTGAGCGAGGCGGCGATGGTGGGGCCGACGCCGTCGGTGGCGGCGAGCTCCTTCTCGCTCGCCTGGGCGATGCGGTCGATCGAGCCGAACTCCCGGGCCAGCGCCTCGGCGGCGACGGGACCGACGTGCCGGATGGACAGCCCGGCGATGATCCGCGCCAGCGGACGCTCCCGGGCGGCCCGGATGTTCTCCAGCATCGCCACCGTGTTCTTGCGCGGTTCGCCCTTCTGGTTGGCGAAGAGCGTGACGACCTTCGGCTCGCCCGTCTTCGGGTCCCGCTTGGGCAGGCCGCTGTCCGGGTCGAGCACGTGGGACCTGATGGGCAGCAACTGCTCGACGGTGAGGTCGAACAGGCCGCCCTCGTCCCGCAGCGGCGGCTCGGCGGGCTCCAGCGGCTGGGTGAGCGCGGTCGCGGCCACGTAACCGAAGTGCTCGATGTCCAGACAGGTGCGGCTGGCCAGGTAGAACAGCCGCTCGCGCAACTGGGCGGGGCACGAGCGGGCGTTGGGGCAGCGCATGTCGACGTCCGCCTCCTTGGACGGCGCCAGTGGCGTGTCGCACTCCGGGCAGCGCTCGGGCATGACGAAGGCGTGCTCGGAGCCGTCCCGCAGGTCCGCGACGGGGCCGAGGATCTCCGGGATGACGTCGCCGGCCTTGCGCAGCACCACGGTGTCGCCGACGAGGACGCCCTTGGCGCGCACGACGTCCTGGTTGTGCAGCGTGGCGAACTCCACCTCGCTGCCGGCCACCGTCACCGGTTCGACCACGGCGTACGGCGTCACCCGCCCGGTGCGGCCCACCCCCACCCGGATGTCGACCAGCTTGGTGTTGACCTCCTCCGGGGGGAACTTCCAGGCGATCGCCCAGCGCGGCGCCCGGGAGGTGGCGCCGAGCCGGCCCTGGAGCGGGATCTCGTCCAGTTTGATCACGGCGCCGTCGATCTCGTGCCCGAGGGAGTGCCGACTGCCGCCGGAGTCCGCGATGAACGCCCGCACCCCGTCCAGGGTGTCGACCAGGCGGTTGTGCCGGGGCGTGGGCAGGCCCCAGCCGCGCAGCAGCTCGTACGCCTGGGACAGCCGGGACAGCGTCCTGCCCTCCAGCGCGCCGACGCCGTGCACCAGCATGTGCAGCGGGCGCCCGGCCGTCACCCTGGGGTCCTTCTGGCGCAGCGAACCGGCCGCGGCGTTGCGCGGGTTGGCGAACGGGGGCTTGCCCTCCTCGACCAGCCGGGCGTTCAGCTCCTGGAACCGCTCCATCGGGAAGAACACCTCGCCCCGGATCTCCACCAGCTCCGGGACGTCCGCGCCGCGCAGCCGCTCGGGGACGTCGGCGATGGTGCGCACGTTGGGCGTGATGTCCTCACCGGTGCGGCCGTCGCCCCGCGTCGCCGCGCGGGTGAGCCGGCCGTGCTCGTAGGTGAGGTTGACCGCCAGGCCGTCGATCTTCAGCTCGCACAGGAAGTGGTACGGCGCGTCCCCCAGCTCCCGGGCGACGCGCTCCGCCCAGGCCGCCAGCTCCTCGTCGTCGAAGGCGTTGTCCAGCGAGAGCATGCGCTCCCGGTGGGCGACCTCGGTGAACTCCGTCTCGTAGCGCCCGGCGACCTGCTGGGTGGGCGAGTCGGGGGTGCGCAGCTCCGCGTACCGCTCCTCCAGCTCCTGAAGGGCGCGCAGCAGGCGGTCGAACTCGGCGTCGGAGACGACCGGCGCGTCCTTCACGTAGTACCGGAAGCGGTGCTCGTCGACCTCCTCCGCCAGCCGCTTGTGCTCCTCCCGCGCCTCGGCGGGCACGGCTGAGTGCTGTTCGGCAGCCACCGTCTCGTCCTCCCGTCCCTGGGGCCGAAGCGGCCCCGCCCGTCACTCAGGGTCGTCCGCGAGTGAGCGTGCCGCGCGGACGCAGTGCGCCAGCGCCGCACGCGCGTACGCCGGCGAGGCGCCCGCGAGACCGCACGCCGGAGTGACCACCACCGACTCCGCGAGGAGCGCCGGAGACAGCCCCAACCTGCGCCACAGCGACCTGACCCCCATGACGCTACCCGCCGGGTCCGACAATGCCGCGCCGTCGGGCTCGGTGCCGGGCACGACACCCGCGAAGAGCGCGGTGCCGCCCTCGACCGCCTCCCCGATCGCCTCGTCCTCACCCTCGGTGAGCAGCGCGGCGTCGAAGGAGACGCCGGCGACGCCCGCCCGGCGCAGCAGCGCGAAGGGCACGCCCGGCGCGCAGCAGTGCACGACGACGGGCGCGTCGCCGGCCGCGCGCACCAGCTCCGCGAGCGCGTCGCGCACCACCGCGCGGTCCACCGCCGCGTGGGTGCGGTAGCCGCTGGCGGTGGGCACGCGGCCGGTGAGCACGGCGGTCAGCGAGGGCTCGTCGAGCTGGAGCACCGGCCGGGCGCCGGGCACCCGGCGGCGCACGTCGGCCAGGTGGGCGCGCACGCCCTCGGCGAGGGAGGCGGTCAGGTCGCGGCGGGCGCCGGCGTCGCCGAGCATCGCCTCGCCGTTGCGGCGCTCCAGCGCGGCGGCCAGCGTCCACGGGCCGGTGACCGACAGCTTGAGCGCGCCCGCGTACCCTTGCGTGTACTCCTCCAGCGCGTCCAGGTCCTCGCCCAGCCAGGCGCGGGCGCGGCGGGTGTCGCGCCCGGGCCGGTCGCCGACCCGCCAGCCGCTGGGTTCCAGGTGCGCGTACAGCTCCGCGAGGAGTCCGGTGGTGCGGCCGACCATGTCGGCGCCCGGGCCGCGCGCGGGCAGCTCCGGCAGGTAGGGCAGGTGGACGGGCGGCTCCAGGCTGCCCGTGACGGTACGGGCCGCCTCGCGGGCGTCCTCCCCCGGCATGGACCCGACGCCGCTGGCCGCGCCCGGCCCCCAGTTGAACCTCGACTCGTTAGCGCTCACCCCCGCAGCCTACGAGCGCCCGCCGCCGCCCGGCGCACGCCCCGCTCCGCGAGGCGGCGCCCGGCGGGCTCGGCCCGGCGCCGAGCGGCCGACCGGGGGCGGCGGGTGGGAGCCGGGGGCGGCCGTGGCCGCTCGGCCCCGCCGCCGAGCGGCCGGAGCCGCCCCGCCCGGCCGCGCCCGCCCCGACGGCCGGCCGGTGCCGGCCGGCCGGTGCCGGTCAGCCGGTGCCGGTCAGCCGGTGCCGGTCAGCCGGTGGGGCGCACGCTGAGGTCGGTGAGCTCGGTGCCGCGGGGCAGGTCGAGCGCGGTCAGCACCGTCCGGGCGACGGACTCCGGGCTCATCCACTCCTCGGCGCGGTACGCCTTGCCCTCCTGGCGGTGCACCTTCTCCTGCATCGGCGTCGCCGTCCGGCCCGGGTAGACGCTGCTGACGCGCACCCCGTTGCCCGACTCCTCGCCGCGCAGGGCGTCGGCCAGCGCCTTCAAGCCGTGCTTGCTCGCGGCGTAGGCGCTCCATTGCGGGTGGGCGCGCAGCCCGGCGCCGGAGTTGACGAACACCACGTGGCCGCGGGCCAGGCGGAGCTGGGGCAGCAGCAGCCGGGTCAGCTCGGCGGGCGCCACGAGGTTGGCGGCCAGCGTCGCCTGCCAGACCTTGGGCGTCAGTTCCCCCACGTCACCCAGGTCGCACACGCCCGCGCTGTGCACCAGGGAGTCCAGCTCGCCGGGCGGCTCCTGGTGGCCGAACGCCCAGGACAGCCGCTCGGGTTCGGCGAGGTCGCCGACGAGGGTGCGGACGCCGCCGCCCGCCGCCTCGGCGGCCGGGGCGAACTCCCGGGCGAGCTGCCGGGCCCGGCCCGCGTCGCGCGCGAGCAGCCACAGCTCGTCACCGCGCTCCAGCAGCGCGCGGGTGAGCGCGGCGCCGATGCCGGAGCCCGCGCCGGTGATCAGATGCGTTGCCATGCCGCCAGCCTAGAGCCGCGCCCGCCCGGCGGGCCGGGTGCCCCGATTGCCGCACCGGTGCGGCCGTCCGGTGGCAGCGCGCCGGGAGAGGACGACAATCGGCTACAAGGCGTCACACACCCTCACGGAACATGTGGAGTCACGTCCATGGCGAACATGACCTTCAGCACCCGGGACCTGGGCATAGACCTGGGCACCGCCAACACCCTCGTGTACGCCCGCGGGCGCGGCATCGTCCTGGACGAGCCGTCCGTCGTGGCCGTCGACTCCCGCACCGGCACCGTGCTCGCGGTCGGGCACGAGGCGCGGGAGGCGGTCGGCCGCACGCCGGGCACGATCGTCGCCATCCGGCCGCTCAGGGGCGGCGTCGTCTCCGACTACGAGGCGGCCGAGGGCATGCTGCGGCAGTTCATCGCCAAGGCGCGCCGCAGCCGCAGCCGCGCTCCCCGGGTGGTCGTGAGCACCCCCAGCGGGGTGACCGGCGTGGAGCGCCGGGCCGTCCTGGAGGCCACCTCCCGGGCCGGGGCGCGGTCCGTGCATCTGATCGAGGAGCCCATGGCCGCCGCGATCGGCGCCGGGCTGCCGGTGTACGAGCCGTGCGGGTCGATGGTGGTCGACGTCGGCGGCGGGTCCACCGAGGTGGCCGTCATCTCGCTGGGCGGCCTGGTCGTCGCGCGCCACTCCCGGGTCGCCGGTGACGCGCTGGACGCGGCGATCTCCGCGTACGTCGAGAAGCAGCACACCATCACCGTCGGCGAGCGCACCGCCGAGCAGATCAAGACGACGCTCGGCACGGACGCGCGGATGGTCATCCGCGGCCGGGACAAGGTCACCGGCATGCCCAAGACGGTGCAGCTCGACAGCGAGGCGATCCGCGAGGCCGTCGAGCCGCCGGTGCAGGCGATCGTCGACGTCGTGTGCAGCGCGTTCGACGCCTGCCCGGCCGAGCTGTACGGCGACATCATGGAGCGCGGCATCGTGCTGACCGGCGGCGGCGCGCTGCTGCACGGCCTGGACGAGCGGCTCTCCCGCGAGACGGGCATGCCGGTGACGGTCGCGGACGAGCCGGCGACCTGCGTGGCCGTGGGCACCGGGCGCTGCCTGGAGGACTTCGCCCGGCTGGAGACCGCGTTCGCGGCCCCGGCCACCGCCGCGGTGGCGTGACCCCGCGCCCGCCTGGGTACCCGCGATGCCGGAAAGGCACAAAGCCGCTCACAGCAAGCAAGGAGCGAGGTCAACGGATGTACGCCGTGAAGAGCACACTGCCGGAGCAGGATCTCAAGGTGGTCGGTGAGGCGCTGCAGGGCGCGCTGGTCGATCTCGTCGACCTCTCGCTCGTGGCCAAGCAGATCCACTGGACCGTGGTCGGCTCCCGCTTCCGCACCGTCCACCTCCAGCTCGACGACGTCGTGGACACCGCGCGCCAGTACTCCGACACGGTCGCCGAGCGCGCTTCGGCCGTCGGGCTGGCGCCGGACGGGCGCGTGGGCACGGTGGCCGAGGGCAGCGGCATCCGGCACGTGGTGGACGGCTGGCAGCAGGACGCCGACGCGGTCGCCACGATGACGGACGCGCTGGGCACGGTCGTCGGGCGCATGCGCGAGCGCATGGCGGCGGTCGGCAAGGCGGACCCGGTGACGGAGGACATCTTCATCTCCCTCACCGGCGAGCTGGAGAAGCACCACTGGATGTTCCAGGCCGAGCACAAGCAGTGAGGCTGCCGGTCGCACCCGGAAGGCCCCGAGGCCCGGGAGGCGACCCGCGACCACGCGGCCTCCCGGCACCCCGCGGAAGACCCCCGGCACCCTCCCGCGGTGCCCGCAGAAGACCCCGCGCGGCGAGGACCCCCGGACCGGACCCCCGGCCGGGGGTCCTCGCCCCGCCCGCCGGCGGGACCGCGCGCCGGTACGGGCGGGGCGGCGTGCGCGGGGGCGGGGCTAGGATGCCTGGGTGATCACGTTGATGACGTACGCCGGGGCCGTCGCGGCGGACGCGGGCGGGACGCGCACGGGCGGGGCGCCGCTGGTGCCGGAGGACTTCACGTGGCCGGAGTGCGCGCACTGCGGCGGGCCCATGCAGTTCCTGCTGCGCCTGCCGCTGGAGCACGGGAGCGTGCTGACGGCGTTCATGTGCCAGAACGACCCGGGGCTGTGCGAGGAGTGGGACCCGTTCGCCGGGGGCAACCGGGCGATACTGCTGCCGGCGGAGGGCGTGCGTGCGGCGACGCCACCGGCCACGGGCGTCACCGCCCTGGGCGCGGTCTCCGGCGTCGCGTTCGAGGACGTGGAGGCCGAAACGTACTTCGACGCCTCGGCCGAGTGGGTGAAGGCGACCGGACGGCCGGTGCGCGAGGTGCTGGGGCAGCGGGGCGGCGAGCCGT
This sequence comes from Streptomyces marinisediminis, assembly GCF_026262575.1. Lineage (GTDB taxonomy): Bacteria > Actinomycetota > Actinomycetes > Streptomycetales > Streptomycetaceae > Streptomyces > Streptomyces marinisediminis. Next base: position 178,435 of record NZ_JAPKFL010000001.1, on the reverse strand, counting down.
CCTGGCTCCAGGGGGACGAGACGCCCGCCTGCCCCGGGTGCGCCGGGCCGATGCCGTTCGTCGCCCAGTGGGAGGACGGCCAGGACGTGGCCACCTCGGCCAACTTCGGGGGCGGCGGCTGCGCCTACACCTTCGCCTGCGAACCCTGCGGGCACGCCGTGTTCCTCTGGCAGAGCTGAGCCCGCGCGCCCCGGCCCGGGGCGCGCGAGCCGGGGCGCGCGAGCCGGGGCGCGCGAGCCGGGGCGCGTGCGGGACGCGCTGGTCAGGACGCGCGTTTGCGGCTCGCGGTCTTCTTGGCGGCGGTCTTCTTCGCCGTGCGCTTCTCCGCCGCCGTGCCCTTCTTCGCCGCCGTGGTCTTCCTGCCCGCCGCCTTCTTCTCCCGCGCCGTGCCGGACGAGGTGCCGGAGGAGGTGCCGGATGCCTTGTCCGGCGACTTCCCGGCCGCCTTGCGCGCCGGCGCCTTCTTCGCGGCGGCCTTCTTCCTCGCCGTGCTCTTCCGCGCGGGCCGCTCCTCCGTCGCCTGCCCGGCGTCCTCGGCGTCCTCGGCGTCCTCGCGCGTGAGGTGGTGCACGGTCGCGGCCTCGGTGGCCTCCTGCTCGCCCCCGGTCCCCCCGTCGCCGCGGGCCTCGCGGGCCGCCGCGACGCTGCTCTCCAGCGCGGCCATCAGGTCGATGACCTTGCCCCCGCGCGGCTCGGCCGGTGCCTCCGCGGGCTCGCGGCCCTCCTGCTTGGCCTCGACGAGTTCCTCCACGGCCTCGCGGTACTCGTCGTGCAGGTCGTCCCAGTCGAGGTCGCCGAGTGAGTTCATCAGCGTCTCGGCGAGGTCGAGTTCGGCGTCCCGCACCGAGACGTCGCCGGAGGGGGCGAGCCCGCTGGAGGAGCGCACCTCGTCGGGCCAGAGCATCGAGTGCAGGACGAGGGTGTCCTCCAGCGCCCGCAGCAGGCCCAGCGACTCCCGGCCGCGCAGCGCGAACTTGGCGACGGCGGCCTTGCCGCTGCGCTGGAGCGCCTCGCGCAGCAGGACGTACGGCTTGGCCGCGGCGGCCGTCTCCGCGCTCATGTAGTAGGCGCGGTCGAGCTGGATCGGGTCGATCTCCTCCAGCGGCAGGAAGGAGAGGATCTCGATCGTGCGGGCGGTGGGCAGGGGAAGGGACGCGAAGTCCTCGTCGGTCAGCAGCACGGTGGTGCCGTCGGCGGCCTTGAAGCCCTTGCCGATCTCCTCCGGCGGGACCTCGACCTCCTCGATCTCGCACACCTTGCGGTAGCGGATGCGCCCGCCGCAGTCGTGCGCGGTGTGCACCTGGTGGAAGCTGACCGAGTGGTTCTGGGTGGCGCCGTAGAGCTGGATCGGGATGCTGACGAGCCCGAAGGAGATCGAGCCCTTCCAGATGGACCGCACGTCATCACTCCTCGCCGGGTACGGGCCGCCGTCCGCCGGTCCGCTTCGTCACCTTTCGTGAGCATTTCATGGGACTATCAGGGTATGCCGCCTGTGACGAACGTGGCGGGCCGACGGCTGGCCCTCAGCAACTTGGAGAAGGCGCTCTACCCGGACGGCACCACCAAGGGCGAGCTGCTGCACTACTACGCCACCTGTGCCCCCGTCCTCCTCCCGCACCTGGCGGGCCGCCCGCTGAGCTTCCTGCGCTACCCCGACGGCGCCCGGGGCGAGACCTTCTTCGCCAAGAACGTGCCGCCGGGCACGCCCGAGTGGGTGACGGTCGCCGAGGTGCCGCGCACCCGGCGCATGACGGGGCGGCAGGTCGTCCTCGACGACCTGCCGTCGCTGATGTGGGCGGCCAACCTGGTGACCGAACTGCACGTGCCCCAGTGGCGCGCCGACGCCCCCGGGCGGGCCGACCGGCTGGTGCTCGACCTGGACCCCGGGGCCCCGGCCGGCGTCGCGCAGTGCTGCGCCGTCGCGCGGTGGCTGCGGGAGCGGCTGGCCGACGACGGCCTGGAGGCGTGGCCCAAGACCTCCGGCGGGAAGGGACTGCACCTGATGGTGGCGCTCGAACCGACCCCCTCGGAGGCGGTGAGCGCCTACGCCAAGCGGCTCGCGGCGCGCGCGGAGCGGGAGCTGCCGGAGCTGGCACTGCACCGCATGGACCGCGGCCTGCGGCCGGGCAAGGTGTTCATCGACCACAGCCAGAACAACGCGGCCAAGACCACCGCCGCCCCCTACACGGCGCGGGCGAGGTCGGCGCCGACCGTCTCGGCGCCGCTGACGTGGGAGGAGGTCGCCGCGGGCGAGCGCGGCGCCCGGCTGGACCTCCGCATCACCGACGTGCTGGAGCGCGTCGAACGCCACGGCGACCTCTGCGCGCCCCTGCTCGCGCCCGAGCACGCGCACCGGCTGCCCACCGCCGCCTGAGCGCGGCCCGGGCCCGCGTGACCGTGGCCGGGCCCGCCGCGGGCGGCTCATTACACTGGCCGCACCATGGTCTACCTCGATCACGCCGCCACCACCCCGATGCTGCCGGAGGCGGTACGGGAGCTGGGCGAGCAGCTCGTCCGCACCGGAAACGCCTCCTCCCTGCACGCCGCGGGGCGCCGGGCCCGCCGCACCGTCGAGGAGGCCAGGGAGCGGCTGGCCGCCGCACTGGGCGCCCGGCCCAGCGAGGTGGTGTTCACCTCCGGCGGCACGGAGGCCGACAACCTGGCGGTCAAGGGCCTGTACTGGGCCCGCCGCGCCGCCGACCCCGCCCGCACCCGGGTGCTGGCCAGCCCCGTCGAGCACCACGCCGTGCTCGACGCCGTGCAGTGGCTGGCCGACCACGAGGGCGCCCGCGTCGAGTGGCTGCCGGTGGACGCCGTGGGACGCGTCGACCCCGACGCCCTGCGCGCGGCGATAGCCCGCGACCCCGCTGACGTGGCGCTGGCGGCCGTGATGTGGGCGAACAACGAGATCGGCACCGTGCAGCCGGTGTCCGCGCTGGCCGAGGCGGCCGCGGAGTTCGCCGTCCCGCTGCACTGCGACGCCGTCCAGGCGCTCGGGCAGACGGAGGTGGACTTCGGCGCCAGCGGCCTGTCGGCGATGGCCGTCAGCGGGCACAAGGCGGGGGGCCCGTACGGCGTCGGCGCGCTGGTGCTCGGCCGGGACCTCGCGCCCGAGGCGCTGCTGCACGGCGGCGGCCAGGAGCGCGACGTGCGCTCGGGGACGCTGGACGTGCCGGCCATCGCCGCCTTCGCGGTGGCCGCCGACCTGGCGGCGGCCGGGCAGGCCCGGTTCGCCCGGGAGGTGGGGGCCCTGCGGGACGCGCTGGTCGAGGCGGTGCGCGCGGCGGTGCCCGACGCCGTCCTGGGCGGCGATCCCGACCCGGCCGGGCGGCTCCCGGCCAACGCGCACTTCGCCTTCCCCGGGTGCGAGGGCGACTCGCTGCTGCTCCTGCTGGACGCCCAGGGCATCGAGTGCTCCACCGGGTCGGCGTGCACGGCGGGCGTCGCCCAGCCCAGCCACGTCGTCCTCGCCACGGGGGCCGACCCGGAGCTGGCGCGGGGCACCCTGCGCTTCTCCCTGGGGCACACCTCGACGCGGGCGGACGTCGCGGCGCTGGCCGAGGCCATCGGACCGGCCGTGGCCCGCGCCCGCTCCGCCGGACTGAGCTGACGGCCCCGCCGGGGCGGGCCGGCCGGGGGCGTGCCGCGCGCACACCGGCCGGGCGGCGGCGCGCGGCCGGGACGGCGGCGGTACCGGGCGCCTGCGCTGACCGGCCCAGGCCGGGCACCCGTACGGGCGCCCGGCCTGTTATCGACGCCGTCACCTGGGTAGACGGAACGCGGCCCATATGATCGTCGTGACGTCGTCGAAGGGAAGCGTTATGAGCTCCTACCCCCCTCCCCCGCAGGACCCCGGCCCCGACGGTCCGCACGGCCGCAACCAGGGCTACGGGGGGCCGAACGACCCCTACGGGGGCGCTCAGGGGCCGGGCGGAGGCACCGGCCCGCAGGACCCGGGCCCCGGCGGGCGGCCCGGCGAGGGCGACTACGGCCACCCGGGCGGCTCGGGTGAGCCCCCGCGCTACAGCGGCGGCCCGAACGACCCCTACGGCGGCGGCCACGGGGGCGCCGGTGAGCCCGGCGGCTACGGAGGCCCGCCGCGCTCGCCGCGCAACGGCTTCGGCATCGCCGCGCTCATCCTCGGCATCGTCGGCGTCCTGCTGTTCTGGACGGCCGTCGGCGGTGTGCTGCTCGGCCTGCTCGCGGTGGTCTTCGGCATCCTGGGCTGGCGGCGCAGCAAGCGGGGCGAGGCGACGAACGGCGGCATGTCCATCGCCGGCCTGGTCCTGGGCGCGCTCGCCCTGATCGGTTCGATCATCGTGATCGTCGCGGGCGTCGCGCTGTTCAACAGCGAGGAGTTCAGCAACTTCACCGACTGCGTGGAGCAGGCCGAGACCCAGTCCGAGATCGAGGACTGCGAGCAGGAGTTCAACGAGCAGTTCAACGGCTGACCGGACTGCCGGAGGGACGTGGCACCGGCCGGGCGTCCCGCACCATGCGCAGGTAGCGCTCCCAGTCCCAGTGCGGACCGGGGTCGGTGTGGGTGGCGCCCGGCACCTCGTTGTGCCCGACGATGTGCTCGCGGTCCTTGGGGATGCCGTAGCGGTCGCAGATGTCGGCGGTCAGCACGGCCGAGGCGCGGTACATGCCGTCGGTGAAGTCCTCCGGGCGGTCGACGTGGCCCTCGTGCTCGATGCCGATGCTGCGCTCGTTGTAGGAGCGGTTGCCCGCGTGGTACGCGACGTCCAGCTCCCGCACCGTCTGCGCCACCTGCCCGTCGGAGGTGCGCACCACGTAGTGGGCGGCGGCGCCGTGGCCGGGGTCGGCGAAGACCTTGAGCGCGACCGCGTAGCTGCCCTGGATGACGTGGACGACCACGCGGTCGACGGTGTAGTCGTGGGGGCGGCTGGCCAGCCGCCAGTTCGCGCCGGAGGCGGCCGCCCAGTGGGCGCCGGGGAAGTCCACCTCGCCCACGGTGCGGGGTATCTCGTTGCCCGGCACGGAGTACCACAGGCCGCGCAGCTCCTCGCGGTGGGCGTAGCCGGCCCCGCCGAGCGCGGCCGCCGTGCCGGTGAGGAGCAGGGTCCGGCGGCTGACGCCGCGCCGGGCCTCGGGCGCTGACGACATGCGTCCCCCTGGTGAGCCGTGGATCGTGGGTTCCCTCCCCATAACGCCGCGCGGGCCCGCCCGGTTCCAGCGGCGGAGCCGTCCGCGCGCGGGTGCCCGGCCTCCCGCGGTCCGGCCGCCCGGGCGGCCGCCGTTCCCGCGGTGGGGGCGCCGGGCCCGGGCCCCGTACCCTGGAACGGCTATGACTGACGACACCGCACCCCACCCCCGCCGCCTGCGCGTGCTGGCCGCCATGTCCGGCGGCGTGGACTCGGCCGTCGCCGCCGCCCGCGCGGCGGAGGCCGGGCACGACGTGACCGGCGTGCACCTGGCCCTGTCGGCGAACCCGCAGTCCTTCCGTACCGGCGCGCGCGGCTGCTGCACGCTGGAGGACTCCCGCGACGCGCGACGCGCGGCCGACGTCATCGGCATCCCGTTCTACGTGTGGGACCTGGCCGAGCGCTTCCGGGCCGACGTCGTGGAGGACTTCGTCGCCGAGTACGAGGCGGGCCGCACGCCCAACCCGTGCCTGCGCTGCAACGAGAAGATCAAGTTCGCGGCGCTGCTGGACAAGGCGCTGGCGCTCGGCTTCGACGCGGTGTGCACCGGCCACTACGCCACCGTCGTGCGGCGCGCGGACGGCTCGCGCGAGCTGCACCGCGCGAGCGATCTGGCCAAGGACCAGTCGTACGTGCTCGGCGTCCTGGACGAACGGCAGCTCGCGCACGCGATGTTCCCCCTGGGCGACAGCCGGGCGACGAAGGAGGAGGTCCGCGCGGAGGCCCAGCGCCGCGGCCTGGCGGTGGCCAGGAAGCCGGACAGCCACGACATCTGCTTCATCGCCGACGGCGACACCCAGGGCTTCCTGGCCGGCCGGCTGGGCCGGGCCGAGGGCGACATCGTCGACGAGGACGGGCGCAAGCTGGGCACCCACGAGGGCGCGTACGGGTTCACCGTGGGGCAGCGCAAGGGCCTGCGGCTGGGGCGCCCCGCTCCGGACGGCAAGCCCCGCTACGTGCTGGACATCTCGCCGGTGGACAACCGGGTGACGGTGGGTCCGGCCGACGCGCTGGACGTCAGCGCGCTCACCGCCGTGCGCCCCCGGTGGTGCGGCACCCCCCCGGCCGGCGCCGGCTCCTACACCGCGCAGTTGCGGGCGCACGGCGCCGAGACGCCGGTCACGGCGGAGCTGGTGGACGGGGAGCTGCGCGTCGCCTTCCACCGGCCGGTGCGCGGCGTGGCGCCGGGCCAGGCGGTCGTCCTCTACGACGGCTCCCGGGTGGTCGGCTCGGCGACGATCGCGACGACGCGCCGCGCGGAGCGCGTGGAGAGCTGAGCCGGGGCACCGCCGTCCGGACCCGCCCGCGCGGGGGCACCCGCGCGGGCGTCAGCGCGCGAGCACCCGCGCGAGCTGGCGGGCCTGGCACACCAGGCGGTCGGCGCCGTCCCAGACCTCGACGTCCTCCTCCAGGAAGCCGCCCGCGAGGTTGCGGGTGGTGACGGCGACGCGCACCGGCCCGGGGGCCGGGCGGCAGCGCACGTGGGCGGTGAGCTCCACGGTGGGCACCCAGCCCCGCAGGCCCAGCTCGAAGGCGGTCGGCGGGAGGGCGTCCACGGCCAGGAGCAGCGCGAGGGGGTCCAGGTCGCGGCCGTCGGCCAGGGCGAACCAGGCGCGCATCTCGCCGCGTCCGCTGGGCGCTCCCACGGCCCAGCCCGCGGTGGCCGGGTCCAGCCGCAGGTCCAGCCGTCCGGCGATGGGCGGTCGCCCGGCGGCGCCGCCCGGGTCGTCGCGCGTGCCCGGGCAGGCGTCCGGCGGCGGCAGGGCGGGGGGCGGCGCCGTGGTGCGGACCTCGTCGGGGAGCGCGCCGAGGTCCCCGTAGGTGGCCAGCACGCGGACCCGCTCGACCTCGCCGCCGTCCTCGTCTGTCTGGAACAGCGCGGCGGAGCCGGCCGCCAGGGTCCGGCCGGGCGCGGCGGCCCGGGTGCGGATGACGGCGGGCCCGGGGCGGGTCGCGGTGAGGTAGTGCGCGGTGATGCTGAACGGGTCGGGGTGGGCGAGGGCGTCGCGCAGCGCGCGGGCGAGGACGGCGAGGAGGTAGCCGCCGTTGAGCGCGTCGCCGACGGCCGCCCACCCGGGGGGCAGCTCGGCGGTGTAGACACCGTCCGCCACGCGGTGGACCCCGGTGTCGCGGTCGAACTCGCTGTCTCCGATGCGCGCGCCGGCGTCCGCCCCGGGCTGTGCCTGAACCATGGCGGTACCGTACAGCTTTCTATTACCCACGGGTAGGTTCTGGTGGTGGGATCATCGGGTCATGCTCCACGTGCTCTACCTGGTGGGCGTCGCCGCCTTCGCCGCGAGCGGCGTGCTGGCCGCGCACCGCGCCAACATGGACCCCTTCGGCGGTCTCGTGCTGGCCTTCGCCGCGGGGGTGTCCGGCGGCACCCTGCGCGACCTCATCCTGGACCGCAACCCGCTGTACTGGACGCAGGACTGGGTGCTGCTGACCCTCATCGCCACCGTGGGCGTGGTCACCATGGTCTACCTGCGCTTCTGGAAGCTGCCGCACCGCGCGCTGCTGCTCGTCGACGCCGTCGGGCTCTCCGTCGTCACGGTCATCGGGGCCCGCGCGGCCATCGAGTCCGGCGTGACGCCGCTGGCCGTGCTGATCCTGGCCGTGCTGACCGGCGTCACCGGCGAGGTGGTGCGCGACGTGCTCTGCGGCGAGCTGCCGCCCCTGCTGCTGCGCGAGGAGGTGTACGCCACGGCCGCGTTCGCCGGCGCCCTGTGCTACCTGGCGCTGCACTGGCTGGACGTCGGCCCGGGCCCCGCGGCGGTGTCCTCGGCCGCGGTGGTCTTCGCCCTGCGCCTGGCCGCGATGTACTGGGGCGTGTCGCTGCCCCGCTCCCGCTCGCACGAGGCGCAGGAGGTTGGATAGGCCCCCCGCGCCTCGCGCGGACTCAGCCGGAGAGCTGGGCCGGTGCCTTCTCCCGCGCGGTCAGGGTGATGGTGCCGTCGGCGATCTCCTCGGCCCAGTGGCAGGCGACGCGGTGCCCGTCGGCCAGTTCCCGCAGCGCGGGGCGCTCGGTGGCGCACCGGGTCTCCTGCTTCCACGGGCACCGGGTGTGGAAGCGGCACCCGGGGGGCGGCGCCGCCGGGGAGGGCAGGTCGCCGGTGAGCAGGATGCGCTCGCGGGCGTCCTCCACCGCCGGGTCGGGCACCGGCACCGCGGACATCAGCGCCCGGGTGTAGGGGTGCCGGGGCTCGGCGTACAGCAGGTCGCTGGGCGCCTCCTCCACCAGCGAGCCGAGGTACATCACCCCGATGACGTCCGAGATGTGCCGCACGACGGCGAGGTCGTGGGCGATGACCAGGTAGGTCAGGCCCATCGACTCCTGGAGTTCCTCCAGCAGGTTGAGCACCTGGGCCTGGATGGAGACGTCCAGCGCGGAGACCGGCTCGTCGCAGATGACGAGGTCGGGCTCCAGCACCAGCGCCCGCGCGATGCCGATGCGCTGCCGCTGGCCGCCGGAGAACTCGTGCGGGTAGCGCGAGAGCGCGTTGGCCGGCAGGCCGACCCGGGCCAGGATCTGTGTGATCCGGGCGCGCCGCTCACCGGCGTCGGCGCCGATGCCGTGCGCGGCCATGCCTTCGGCGAGGATGGACTCGATGTTCTGCCGCGGGTTGAGGCTGCCCAGCGGGTCCTGGAAGACCATCTGGAGCCGCTGCCGGTGGCGGCGCATCTCCTCGTCGGGCAGCTTCGCCAGGTCGGTGCCGTCGAAGACCACCGCGCCCTCGGTGATGTCCACCAGGCGCAGGATGGCCCGCCCGAGCGTCGTCTTGCCGCAGCCGGACTCGCCGACCAGGCCGTAGGTCTGGCCCGCCCGCACCGACAGCGACACCCCGTCCACGGCGTAGACGTGGCCGACCGTGCGGTCGAAGACCAGGCCCTTCTTGACCGGGAAGTGGACCTTCACGTCGTCCAGTTCGAGCAGGCTCATCCGGTGGCCTCCGTCCTCTGCGGGCTGGTGGCGCCCTCGGGCAGCACCGGGTTGACGCACCGGGCCTGGTGCCCCGGGGTGTGCGGTTCGGTCAGGGCGGGGGTGCCGGTCAGGCACTCCATGGTGTAGCGGTCGCAGCGCGGGGCGAAGGCGCAGCCGTCGGCCCAGTCGATGCGGTCGTTGATGGAGCCGCGGATGGGCCGCAGCGCCTCGCCGCGCGGGGCGTCCAGGCGTGGGATGGAGCCCAGCAGGCCGTGCGCGTAGGGGTGGGTGGGCGCGTCGAACAGCGCGCGACGCCCGGCGGACTCGACCACCTTGCCCGCGTAGAGGACGTTGACCTGCTCGCACAGCCCGGCCACCACACCCAGGTCGTGGGTGATCATCAGCAGGGCGGTGCCCTCCTGGTCGACCAGTTCCTTGAGCAGCTCCAGGATCTGGGCCTGGATGGTGACGTCCAGCGCGGTGGTCGGCTCGTCGGCGATGAGCAGGCGCGGGGCGCAGGCCACCGCCATGGCGATCAGCGCGCGCTGGCGCATGCCGCCCGAGAGCTGGTGCGGGTACTCCTTCAGGCGCCGCGTGGGGTCGGGGATGCCGACCCGGTCCAGCAGGTGCGCGGCCTCCTTGCGGGCGGCCTCGCCCCGCATGCCCCGGTGCCGGGCCAGGATCTCGGTGACCTGGACGCCGATGGGGACGACCGGGTTCAACGAGGACAGCGGGTCCTGGAAGATCATCGCGAGCTGGGTGCCGCGCAGGTCGCGCATGCGGGCCGCGGGGAGCGTCAGCAGGTCGGTGCCGTCGAACTCGGCGCGGCCGCCCAGGCGCACCCCGCGGCCGGGCAGCAGGCCCATCAGGGCCAGCGAGGTGACGGACTTGCCGCAGCCCGACTCGCCGACCAGGCCCACCACCTGGCCCTGGTCGACGTCGAAGGACACCCCGTCCACGGCCCGCGCGTCGCGCTGGCCGCGCCCGGCGAAGGTGATGGTCAGTTCGTCCACGGAAAGCAACGGCATGTCATCAGCTCCGCAGTTTCGGGTCGAGGGCTTCGCGCATCGCCTCGCCCAGCAGGGTGAAGCCGAGGGCGGTGATGATGATGCCCAGCGCGGGGTAGACCGCGAGCATCGGCGCGGCGTCGAAGTACTTCTGCGCCTGCGCCAGCATGACGCCCCACTCGGGCTCGGCCGCGTCCGGGTTGCCCAGGCCCAGGTAGGACAGGGCGGCGGCCTCGATGATGGCGGTGGCCAGGCTCAGCGTCGCCTGCACGATCACCGGGCTCAGCGAGTTCGGCAGCACGTGGCCGAGCGCGACGCGCCGCTTGCGCACGCCGAGCGCCTGGGCGGCGACGACGTAGTCCTTGCCGCCCTGGGCGAGCATCGCGCCGCGCAGCAGCCGCGCGAAGATCGGGATCTGCACCACGCCCACGGCGACCATGACGGTCGTCAGCGACTGCCCCATGACGGCGGCGATGGTGACCGCCAGCAGCAGCGACGGCAGCGCGAGCATCATGTCGATCACGCGCATGACGACGGTGTCGTAGCGCTGCCCGAGCTTGCCGCCGAGGGTGAGCGCGGCGCCCGCCGAGCCGCCGACGAGCGCGCCGATCGTGAAGCCGAGCAGGGTGGCGACGATGCCGACGAGCAGCGTCTGCCGCGCGCCGACCAGCAGTCGCGAGAACTCGTCGCGGGCCAGGTGGTCCAGGCCGAACCAGTTCTCCGCGCGGGGGCCGACGAAGATGTTGCGGTTGGTGAAGACCTCGCCGCGCCAGAGCTGGGCCGTCGGGTCGTAGGGCGCGACCCACGGGCCGATGACCGCCAGGATCACGAAGGCGCCGATGACGACGGCGCCGATGATCGCCATCTTGCTCTGCTTCAGCCGCCGCCACGCCTCGACCCACAGGCTGCCGCCGGTGGCGGTCTCGGTGCTCGCCGTCAGCTCCGCGAGGCGGTCGATCTTGTCTGTCTTGGTGCTCATCAGTGCACCCGCACTCTCGGATCGATGAGGCCGTACGCCAGGTCGACCAGCAGGTTGATGACGACGTAGGCCAGCGCGATGAACATGATGAAGCCGACGAGCACCGGGTAGTCGCGGGCGTCGATGGCCTCCTTGATGAAGGAGCCGATGCCGCCGAAGGCGAAGACGGACTCGGTGAGCACCGCGCCGGACAGCAGCCCGCCGGTGAGCAGGCCGATCGCGGTGACCACCGGCAGCAGCGCGTTGCGCAGCACGTGCCGGCCGCGCACGGTGCTCTTGCGCAGCCCCTTGGACTCCGCGGTGCGCACGTAGTCCTCGCCGAGCACCTCCAGCACGCTCGCGCGCGTCATGCGCACGATGATGGCCAGCGGGATGGACGCCAGCGCCAGGGCGGGCAGCACCAGGTGGGTGACCGCGTCCCAGGCGGCGTCGAACTCGCCGGTGAGCAGGCCGTCGAGCACGTAGAACCCGGTGATCTCGGTGGCGTCGATGCCGGTGGTCTGGCGCCCGAAGCTGGGGAACCAGCCGAGCTGCACGGCGAAGAGGGCCTTGAGGATGAAGGCCAGGAAGAACACCGGGATGCAGATGCCCAGCAGGGAGCCGGAGACGGCGGTGACGTCCAGCCAGCCGCCGCGGCGCCGGGCGGCGAAGTAGCCCAGCGGGACGCCGACGACGACGGCGATGACCATGGCGCTGACGCCCAGTTCGACGGTGGCCGGGAAGGCCCGGGTGAACTCCTCCCACACCGGCTGGCCGGTCATGGTGGAGGTGCCCAGGTCCAGTCGTCCCAGGCGCTGGAGGAACCGCAGGTACTGCACCCACACGGGCTGGTCGAGCCCGAGTGCCTCCTCGATGGCGGCGACGTCGGCCGGGGTGGCCTTCTCGCCCAGGATGGCCGCGGCCGGCCCGCCGGGCAGCCGGTTGAGCCACGCGAAGAGCAGTACCGACAGGCCGAGCAGGGTGGGTATGAGCTGGAGCAGTCTGCGGACGACGAGTCGCAACACCCCGCGACGCCCCCTTTCTTGGGGTCTTACCGGGCTGGCTGATACAGGTCCGCCCGGCCACCAGGGTGTCGTGGCCGGGCGGACCTCACGCGCAGCGCGCGGTTACTTGAAGGTGACCTCGGCGAAGTTCTCCTGCGTCAGCGGGGAGACCTCGGGCGGGTTCACGTCGGCGGAGAACGCGATGGACGGGGGCGAGGAGGAGATCGGCACGCCCGGGACGTAGTCCATGATCAGCTCGTTCGCCTTCTGGTACAGGGCGGTGCGCTGGGCGACGTCCGGCTCGGACTCCGCCGCCTTCATGGCGTCGAAGATCTCGTCGTTGCGGAAGCCCCACTGCTCGTCGTAGCCGCTGAACCAGGTGCCGATGAAGTTGTAGCCGTCGTTGAAGTCACCGGTCCAGCCCAGCAGGTGCAGGTCGCAGGAGCCGCTCTCGGTGGCGTCCAGGTAGTCCGGCGCCCACTTCATCGGCTTGGGGGTGACCGTGACCCCGGCCCGCTCCAGGTCGGCCTTCATCAGCTCGAACATGTCGGCCGGGGCCGGCATGTAGGGGCGGGTGACCTCGGTCGGGTAGCAGAAGTCGACGGCGAGGTTCTCCTCACCGGCGTCGGCCAGCAGCGACGTGGCCTTGTCGGTGTCGTACGCGTAGGTGGCCACGTCCTTGGAGTAGCCGTCCACGGTGTCCGGCATGAACTGCGTGGCCGCGACCCCGCCCTCGGGGAGCTGGGTGTCGACGATGTTCTGCCGGTCGATGGCGTGGGTGAGGGCCTGGCGGACCTCCTTCTTCTCCAGGGCGGCGTTCGCCTCCTGCGAGAAGCCCAGGTAGAAGATGTTGAACACGCCGCGGACGGGGACCTGGAAGTTCTTGTCCTCCAGCGTCTTCACGTCGGAGGGCGCGACCAGGTCGTAGCCGTGGATGTCCCCGCCCTCCAGCGCCTGGCGCCGGGCGTTCTCCTCGGAGATCGTGCGGAAGACCAGCGTCTCCACGCCCGCCTTCTCACCCCAGTAGTCGTCGAAGCGCTTGAGGGTGACCTCGTCGTTGCCCTTGTCCCACTCGGTGATCTCGAACGGGCCCGTGCCGGCGACCGTCCCGGCCTCCTGGCTGTACTTCGGGTAGTTGATCGCGTCGCCCTCGCCGGTGGCCTCCTCCTGCTGGTAGGCCTCCAGGGACTTCGGCGAGTGGATGGCCAGCGCCTGGAGCGAGAAGCCGCCCGGCAGGTTGGCGGACGCCTCGTGGACCTCGATGACGGGGGTCAGCTCGTCCTTGGCGGTGCAGCCCTTGTAGTTGGGCTCCGCCGTGTTCTCGCTCTCGTTCTCCGCGAAACCGCCGAAGATGGTCTGCCAGTAGTAGGAGACCGCCTTCTGCTGGTAGGTGCCCTTCCAGTTGAACCAGTGGTCGTAGTTGGCGCAGACGGCCTCCGCGGTCAGCTTCTCGCCGTCGTGGAACGTGACCCCGTCGCGGAGGTGGAACGTCCACTGGGTGCCGTCCTCGCTGCTCTCCCACGACTCCGCGAGGCCGCCGACGAGTTCGGTGCCGCCCGGTTCGTGCTCGATGAGGGCCTCGAAGGCCTGCCGGGTGACGCGGAACGTCTCGCCGTCGCTGGCCAGGGCCGGGTCCAGGGAGCCCGGGTCGGCCGCGGCGCCGAAGATGAAGGTGTCGCCTCCGCCCGCCTCGCCGTCGCGCTCGCTGGCACAGCCGGCGGTGATGAGTCCGACCGCAAGGGTGGCCGATATCGCCTGGACGACCCTGGATCTGGTTCTACGCATGGTCCACCTCAGGGGTCATGGTGGTGCAACAGATTCTGGTCGCCCGCACATTACTGTGCATCCATAGAGGTGTGAACCGTCCGCATGCCGGTGATACCGAGCTGAGACCAGCCTTGATCGGCGCCCCGGACGGCGTACCGGGCGATAAGGCGCAACCGGACCGCGGCACGTCCGGCGTCCACCGCCTCCACCTTGGTGACGTGCGCCTTTTCCCCCGCGAGCGCGCGCCCCGGCCCGCCGCGGCCTCCGGGGCGGGCCGGGGCGGGCGGCGCCCGCCGGGCCGCTTCCGCCTCCCCGGCCCCCGGCGGCGACGGCACGCGAGCGGCACGGCGCGGGGAAGCGGCACGGCGCACGGAAGCCGCGCGACGCGGGGAAGCGCCACCGCGCGCGGAAGCGGCACCGCGCGGAAGCGGCACCGCGCGGAAGCGGCGCGACGCGCGGGCGGCGTCCGACCGCCGTGCCACGCGGTGTGCCGCCCCGGTGAGCGGCGCGGGAGGCGTGCCGCACGCGCGCGGGCGCGGCGGTGGGCGCCGGCGTCAGTACGCCCGGGGGTAGCCGTAGCCGTGCCGGGGCCCCGGGGCGGGGGCGGCGACGTGCGCGGTGGGCTGGACGTCGCGGTCGAAGAACGGGCGGCCGTGGGCGCGCAGCCACATCGCCACCGGGTCGTGCGGGTCGCCCAGGGGGACCACGGCCACCGGCAGCCCGTCGGGCACGGCGCTCGCGGCCTGCCGCACCATCGTGGTCGCGGCGTGCAGCGCGGGCCCGCCGGGCTCGTACAGGTCCACGCCCACGGCCAGGAACGCGGTGCCGTGCGCGGGCTGCACCCAGGCGCGGCGCAGGCTGCGCACCGCCGGGGTGTGCTGCGCCTGGTGGGTGAGCTGGGCGTAGAACTGCGGCGCCTGCACGACGGGGTCGCTCAGCCGCAGCGGCCCGGCCGGCAGGCGGTCCAGGCCCGCGAAGACCCGGCGCAGGTCCGGCCACGGCACACCCAGGCCCCCGCCCGGGCCGTGTGGGTTGAGCCACAGCCCGTGGTGGGCCGGGAAGAGGCCGCCGGCGGCCTCCCGCCCCTGGACCACCTCGTGCCCGCGCGTCCAGCCGGAGACGGCCAGCTCCCGGGCCGACGTCACGCACGGGACGTAGCCGTGCCCGGCCACCCCCAGGCCCGCGTACCGGGCCCGCGGGTCGCCGGGGTGGCCCTGCCACAGCAGGAGCCACAGCGGCGCGTCGGTGAGCGCCCGCAGCAGCGCCTCGTACGCGGCGAACCGGTCGCTCCGGCCCGGGGCCACCTGGCGCAGCAGCTCCTCGACGCTTCCACCCGCGCTCACGTCCGCCGCCCTTCTCCGCTTCGGTCCCGCTCCGGGCACGCCACGTGCTCCCCCGACATCCAACCAGCTTACGAACCCGCCCCGGCCGGAGTACCGCCGCGGCTGCTCAGCCACCGCCGTCACGGTACTCAGGCCAACCGGCCACTGTACTCAGTCCGGGCGCGTGTAGAAGGGGCGGACGCACTCCCGCAGCCAGCCCACCACCGGGTCCTGCGGCGCGGCGTCCATGAACACCAGTTGCACCGGCCAGCGCACCGAGCGGCCGGCCAGCGCCCGCGCGAGCGCGTCGTGGGCGGCCTGCCGGGCGTCCGGCTCCAGCAGGTCCAGCTCGACGCCGACGAAGAGCGCGGGCGGGTCGCCCTCGGCGCTGGCCAGGCCGCGCCGCGCCGTCCGCACCGGGGCCAGCCCGGCGAACTCCCCGGCGGCCGCGGTGAGGAAGTCCACCGGGTCCTCCTGCCAGTCCGGCTCGAACAGCCGCACCCGCGCGCCGCGCGGCACGCCGGGCCCGCCCTCCGGCTCCCGGGCCAGCTCCGCCACGGCCTGCGGGGGCAGCGGCACGGTGACGACGCCCTCCAGGTTCACCACGACGCCGACGTGCGGCGGCAGTCCGCGCGCGAACTCGCGCGCCGGGACGGCGGCGAACGGCATCGCCATCCGCACGCACCGCCGCAACTGCTCCGGCGAGCTGTAGACGGGCACGTATGCGGCGCCCTCCAGCTCCACCGTCGGCAGGTCGAGGTCCCGGCTGTCGGGGCCGCCGCCCTCCGGCAGCGGCACGTAGACGCTGCTGCGGCCCAGCGCCTCCATGATCCGCCCGCCCGCGCCGGGCACGTCCACCGACGCGGCCAGGGTCTGCTCCAGCTCGTTGCCGGGCCAGCCGTCGCCGCCGGGCGGGGGCTGCGGGTGCGGGGGGTGCGGGTGCTGCCGGGGCGCTGTCATGCCGGGCACGATAACGCCGGGCCCCGGGTGCGGACCGCGCGGGCGGCCCGGGCCCGTCCGCTCACCCGGATGAACACCTGTGGTGAGCGTACGGTTGCGTGCGGTAAGGGGCGGACGGAGGGTGGAGAGGTCGCATCGGACCGTCCGTCAGGAGCCGTAACCATGCTCAGCGCTCGCAAGGCCGCCTTCGGTGCGGCCTCCGCCGCACTCGCCGGAACCGTGACCCTCACCCTCGTCGGCGTCGCCGGTGCCGGCCCCGCCGACCGTCCCGCGGCCGCGCCCCTGCCCGGCACCGAGGCGCTGGCCGACCGGGCCCGGCAGCTCGACCACCTGGGCGAGCTGATGTCCTCCGTCTCCGAACTCGTCGACGACGTGCTGGAGGCGCCCCGCGGCCGGCTCTCCGCCGCCGAGATGACCGAGAACCGCCGCGACGTCGGCCGCGACCTGCGCCGGCTGCGGCGCACCCTGGACGCGGCCCCGGCGCGCGGCGACCGGGCCGAGGACGCGCCGGACGCGCGGGAGCGGCCGGAGCGGCAGAGCGTGGAGGTCGGCGGGCGGGAGGGCGTGCGGGTCGAGTGGGACGACGCCCGGGACCAGTGGCGGGTGGACTTCGACGAGTGGTCGGTGGGCTCGACCGAGCCCACCGGCCGCCCCTCGGCCGCCGCCCCCTTCCCGAGCTGCCTGCCCGTGCAGCTCCCGGACGTCGGCATCACCTACCCGACGCTGCCGTTCCCCCCGTGCGACCCGCCCACCACGCCCACCGGCACGCCGACGGCCGTCCCGACCGGCGTGCCCACCGGCCTGCCCACCGGCGCTCCGGTGACCGCGCAGGAGCCGGAGCGGCAGGCCCCCGCGGCCCCCACGTCGGCGCACGCCGCCCTGGACGAGCTGCGGGAGGCCGTCGACGCGCTGCTGGACGCGTCGGCCGCGCGCGAGGCGGAGCGGACCGGGCGGGCGGCCGACACCGTCCTGCGGCGCCTGGACGCGGTCATGACCGCCCTGGCCGACGGGGGCGCGCGGTCGGGCCGCTGACGCCGGTCACCGGGGCACGGGCGGCGGGGTCGGCCCGGTGGACGCGGTCGGCTCAGCGGGCCCGGTCGGCGCCGGCCGGGTGAGCAGGGTGGCCGTGTCGCAGTCCGCGGGCAGGCGCCCGGCCGCGAGGTCGCCCAGCAGCCGGGCCATGGCGCGCCGGTGCGCGGCGAACGCGGGGGCCGAGACGGCGCGCCCGCGCTCGGCCTGCCCGGCGAGCGCCACGGCGGCCGGGACGTCCAGCACCACCAGGTGCAGCATGCGGCCCCGGCGCCGGGCGTCACGGGCCAGCCAGCGCCTGACCCACGGCAGGTTCCCGCAGTCGTGGACGACGACGCTGGAGCCGGTGCGCAGCGCGCGCAGCAGGCGCCGGTAGTGGTCCACGCGCACCACGGGGCGGTAGACGCCGTACGGGAGCCAGCGCGGCAGCCGTCGCTCCCAGCGCTCGCGCACCTCCTGCGAGTCCGCCCGCAGCGCCTCGGCCGCCGTCTGGGCGGTGAGCGCGCGGATCAGCGTGGACTTGCCGCTGCCGGGCAGGCCGGAGACCACCACCCGGTCGCCCGGCGGGAAGGTGAGGGCCGGGGGGCCGGGCTCACCGCGCAGGTCGCGGATGCGCCCGCGGTCCGGGCCCGGCCGGTCGGCGGCCCCGCCGCGCGGCTCCGGCACCCCCGGCCGCGCCCCGGCGGCCGCCGGCGCGGCGGTCCGGGCACCGGGGAGCCCCGCCCGCCCACCGGGCACGGACCCGGCGGCACCCGGCGCGCACGGCACCTGCGCGCCCCGCGCCCCGGCGGGCGAGGGCTCGCCCGCCGCGGGCGAAGCCGCGTCCACGCCGGACGGGCCGGGCACGGGCGGAGTCGGCGCGGGCGTCCCCGGCTGCGCGGACGCGCCGCCGGGCAGCGCGGACCCGGTGCCGGGAGGCACGGACGCGGCGCCGGGAGGCGGGGCGTCTGACGGCGCCGGCGCCCCCGGCAGCGCAGGCGTGGCGGCGGGCGGCGGCGGGCCGGGCGGTGCGGCGGGCGGCGGGCCGGGCGGTGCGGACGCGGCCCCGGGCGGTGGGGGCGTGTCGGGCGCCGTGAGCGTGTCGGGGGCTGGCGGGACCTGGGTTCCGTGCCGCGTCATGCCGTGTCTCCCTCCCCGGGGCCGTCCACCGTACTGTGCGCGGCCACTCCTATGATGTCCGTTCGATACGCTCCGGTTCCCTCCCACTACCCTCCGGCCCCGGCGCGGCGAACCCCACGCGGTCCGGGGTGCCCCGGTGGCCGGTTCCCGTGCAATGATGAGCGCGCGAACTTCATACCGGCCGTTCGAGCCCGCACGGGAGAGTCCCAGCACCCCTGGTCGTCCAGGGCGCGGGGGCGCCGAAGGAGCAAGTCCTCCCTTGAATCTCTCAGGCCCCGATACCGTGCGCGCGAGGCAGATCTGAAAAGCGGACGGCCCCCGGCCGGGGGTCCGCCCCACCCAAGGTGCAAGCCGTGGCCCGTACGGGCCTGTGGCGAACCTCTCAGGTTCCGATGACAGATGGGGAGGACGTGTCCGCCCTGCCTGGGAGCCCCTGAATGTCTGACGCCCTGTCCGAGAACGCCCCGCCCCGCCGCACCGCGCTGGACGCCGTCCACCGCGCCCTCGGCGCGACGATGACCGACTTCGCCGGCTGGGACATGCCGCTGCGCTACGCCAGCGAGCGCGACGAGCACCAGGCCGTGCGCACCCGCGCCGGCCTCTTCGACCTCTCCCACATGGGCGAGATCGCCGTCACCGGCCCGCAGGCCGGCGAACTGCTGGACTACGCGCTGGTGGGCAACCTGGGCGCGCTCAAGCCCGGCCGCGCCCGCTACACCATGATCTGCGACGCCTCCGGCGGCATCCTGGACGACCTGATCGTCTACCGGCTCGCCGACCGGGAGCACGAGGGGCACCGGGAGTACATGGTCGTCGCCAACGCCTCCAACGCCCAGGTGGTGCTGGACGCGCTGACCGAGCGGAGCGCCGGGTTCGACGCCGCCGTGCGCGACGACCGCGACGCGTACGCGCTGCTGGCCGTGCAGGGCCCCGAGGCCGCCGGCATCCTTTCGGGCCTGACCGACGCGGACCTCGGCGGGCTGAAGTACTACGCCGGGCTGCCCGGCACCGTCGCCGGCGCGAAAGCGCTGATCGCCCGCACCGGCTACACCGGCGAGGACGGCTTCGAGCTGTTCGTCGACCCGTCCGACGCCGAGCGGCTCTGGCGGGCGCTGCTCGCCGCGGGCGCGGACGCCGGGCTGGTGCCGTGCGGCCTGTCCTGCCGCGACACCCTGCGCCTGGAGGCCGGGATGCCGCTGTACGGGCACGAGCTGACCCGGAACACGACGCCGTTCGACGCCGGGCTCGGCCGGGTGGTGAAGTTCGAGAAGACCGCGAACGAGGGCCGCTTCGTGGGCCGCGAGGCGCTGGCGGCCGCCGCCGAGCGCACCCGCGAGCAGGCGCCGCGCACGCGGGTGGGCCTGGTCGCCGAGGGCCGCCGGGTGCCGCGCGCCGGGTTCCCGGTGGTCGACGGCGAGGGCCGGACGATCGGTGAGGTGACCTCCGGTGCCCCCTCCCCCACCCTCGGCAAGCCGATCGCGATGGCCTACGTGGACGCCGCGCACGCCGCCCCCGGCACGCCGGGCGTGTCCGTCGACATCCGGGGCAAGCACGAGCCGTACGAGGTCGTGGCGCTGCCCTTCTACCGGCGCGAGAACTGAGCCGCACGCCCATCGGGCACCCCGTTCCCCACGTCACCACCCCTCATCCGGGAGAATCCGCACCATGAGCAACCCCCAGAACCTGCGTTACAGCAAGGAGCACGAGTGGCTGTCGGTCGCCGAGGACGGCGTCTCGACCATCGGCATCACCGAGCACGCCGCCAACGCGCTCGGTGACGTCGTCTACGTGGACCTGCCCGAAGTGGGCGCCACCGTGACCGCGGGCGAGACCTGCGGCGAGCTGGAGTCCACGAAGTCGGTCAGCGACCTGTACTCGCCCGTGAGCGGTGAGGTCACCGAGGCCAACCAGGACGTCGTGGACGACCCGGGCCTGGTCAACAGCGCCCCGTTCGAGGGCGGCTGGCTGTTCAAGGTGCGCGTCACCGAGGAGCCGGACGACCTGCTCGACGCGGCGGGCTACACCGAGTTCACCGGCGCCTGAGCCACCGCCTTCCGGATTCCCCGCGGACTCTCACCGAGGACACCATGTCGCTTCTGAACAGTTCCCTCCACGAGGTGGACCCGGACGTCGCCGCCGCCGTCGACGCCGAGCTCCACCGCCAGCAGTCCACCCTGGAGATGATCGCCTCCGAGAACTTCGCGCCGGTCGCGGCGCTGGAGGCCCAGGGGTCGGTGCTGACCAACAAGTACGCCGAGGGCTACCCCGGCCGCCGCTACTACGGCGGCTGCGAGCACGTCGACGTGATCGAGGACATCGCGCGCGAGCGGATCAAGGCGCTCTTCGGCGCCGAGGCCGCCAACGTGCAGCCGCACTCCGGCGCCTCCGCGAACGCCGCCGCGATGTTCGCGCTGCTCAAGCCGGGCGACACCATCATGGGTCTGGACCTGGCCCACGGCGGTCACCTCACCCACGGCATGCGGATCAACTTCTCCGGCAAGCTCTACAACGTCGTCGCCTACCACGTGGACGCCGAGACCGGGCTCGTCGACATGGCCGAGGTCGAGCGGCTGGCGCGCGAGCACCGGCCGAAGCTGATCATCGCGGGCTGGTCGGCCTACCCGCGTCAGCTCGACTTCGCCGCCTTCCGCCGCGTCGCGGACGCCGTGGACGCGCTGCTGATGGTGGACATGGCGCACTTCGCCGGCCTCGTCGCCGCCGGGCTGCACCCCAACCCGGTGCCGTACGCCGACGTCGTCACCACCACCACGCACAAGACGCTCGGTGGGCCGCGCGGCGGCGTCATCCTCTCCAGGGCCGAGCACGCCAAGAAGATCAACTCGGCGGTCTTCCCCGGCCAGCAGGGCGGGCCGCTGGAGCACGTCATCGCGGCGAAGGCGGTCTCGTTCAAGATCGCCGCCTCCGAGGAGTTCGCGGAGCGCCAGCAGCGCACCCTGACCGGGGCGCGGCTGCTCGCCGAACGGCTCACCCAGCCGGACGCGCGCGCCGCGGGCGTCTCGGTGCTCTCCGGGGGCACCGACGTCCACCTGGTCCTCGTCGACCTGCGCGAGAGCGCGCTGGACGGCCAGCAGGCCGAGGACCGGCTCCACGAGATCGGCATCACCGTCAACCGCAACGCGGTGCCGAACGACCCGCGTCCGCCGATGGTCACCTCCGGCCTGCGCGTCGGCACCCCGGCGCTGGCCACCCGCGGCTTCGGCGAGGACGACTTCCGCGAGGTCGCCGACATCATCGCCGAGGCACTGCTCCCCGGCTTCGACGAGGCCAGGGCCAAGGCGCTCGCCGGGCGGGTCACCGCGCTCGCCGAGAAGCACCCGCTCTACCCGGGCCTGACGAAGTAGTCCGACGGTGGCCGGGCCGCCCGCGCCCACCCCGCGCGAGCGGCCCGGCCCCCCACCACACACCCCCCGCACCGACCACCGACCGGCTCCACACCCGAGCTGACAGGGAGTCCGCACCGTGGCCATCTCCGTCTTCGACCTCTTCTCCATCGGCATCGGCCCGTCCAGTTCGCACACCGTCGGCCCCATGCGCGCCGCGCGCATGTTCGCCGTCCGCCTGAAGAACGACGGCGTCCTGGCCCAGACGGCCTCCGTGCGCGCCGAACTGTTCGGCTCCCTCGGCGCCACCGGGCACGGCCACGGCACGCCCAAGGCCGTCCTGCTGGGCCTTGAGGGCCACTCCCCGCGCAGCGTCGACGTCGCGCGGGCCGACGGCTGGGTCGAGCGCATCCGCACCGAGCGGCGCCTGAAGCTGCTCGCCACCGAGATCGGCGACGCCCACGAGATCGCCTTCGACGCCGACACCGACCTCATCCTGCACCGGCGCCGCTCCCTGCCCTACCACGCCAACGGCATGACCCTGTTCGCCTACGACGCGGACGGCCGCCCGCTGCTGGAGAAGACGTACTACTCCGTCGGCGGCGGCTTCGTCGTGGACGAGGACGCCGTCGGCGAGGACCGCATCAAGCTCGACGACACCCCGCTGCGCTACCCCTTCCGCACCGGCGACGAGCTGCTGCGGCTGACCCGGGAGACCGGGCTGTCGGTCTCCGCGCTGATGCTGGAGAACGAGAAGGCCTGGCGCACCGAGGAGGAGATCCGCGCCGGACTGCTGGAGATCTGGCAGGTCATGCAGGAGTGCGTGGCCCGCGGCAGCAGCCAGGAGGGCATCCTGCCCGGCGGGCTGAAAGTGCGCCGACGGGCGGCGAAGACCGCGCGCATGCTGCGCACCGAGGGCAACCCCGAGGCCCACGCGATGGAGTGGGTCACGCTCTACGCGATGGCCGTCAACGAGGAGAACGCCGCCGGCGGGCGCGTCGTCACCGCTCCCACCAACGGCGCCGCCGGCATCATCCCGGCCGTGCTGCACTACTACACGCGCTTCGTCCCCGGCGCCGACGAGGACGGGGTCGTCCGCTTCCTGCTGGCCGCCGGAGCCATCGGCATGCTGTTCAAGGAGAACGCCTCCATCTCCGGCGCCGAGGTCGGCTGCCAGGGCGAGGTCGGCTCCGCCTGCTCCATGGCCGCCGGCGCGCTGGCCGAGGTGCTGGGCGGCAGCGCCGAGCAGATGGAGAACGCCGCGGAGATCGGCATCGAACACAACCTGGGCCTGACCTGCGACCCGGTCGGCGGCCTCGTCCAGATCCCGTGCATCGAGCGCAACGGCATGGCGGCGGTCAAGGCGGTGACGGCGGCCAAGATGTCCCTGCGCGGCGACGGCCGCCACCACGTGTCGCTGGACAAGGCGATCAAGACGATGAAGGACACCGGCGCCGACATGAGCGTCAAGTACAAGGAAACCGCCCGCGGCGGCCTCGCGGTCAACATCATCGAGTGCTGACCCGACCCACCCGCACGCGAGGGTGCCGACGTGCCGGTGGGGTGGGGCCTGGGGGCGATCATCGTGGCGGTCCGTCCGCGCCGGCCCCCACCGGGCGCGGACGGACCGAGGGGAGGGTGGCATGAGCGACGTGGTCCGCTTGGTCACGTACACGGATCTGGACGGCGCTGCCTCTGACGCTCGCCAGATGTCGGTGTCGGCACGGCTTGAGGCCGTACTCGCGGACGGCCGCGGCCTGGTCGTGCTCGACGACCGTGGCTGGACCTCCTCGGGCCCGGTGGACCTCCGGGCGTCGACCACGGCGGAGGACGTCGAGGCGACGGCCCGGACGGTGGTCGGGCCGGACGAGCCGGGAGACGGCGAGACGCACGAGCAGGCGGCGGTCGGCCACTGGAACGCCCTGGCCGCCGTCATCAGGCGCCAGGGTGGACGGGTGGACGCGCAGGAGCTCCCGCGGCTGCCGCATGACGTCGTCCTCAGCGAACGCCTCCGGGCCTGGATCGCCTGAGAGGCGGCCGCCCGCCGCGGGCAAGGCACTCCCTCAGCGAATCCCCACCGCGGAACCAACCGCACCAGCCGAACGATCACCGCCGTACACGCCGAACCTGGTGCCGCATCAGGCGCAACCCATCGCATACGCAGAAACGCGCAGGATCGTCGCCGTCTCCGCCGTGCCCTGGAACTTCACCGAGTCGGATTCGCTGGAAAAGCTGACCAGTCCATCCTTCTGGATTTTCAGATCACAGACCGACTCCACGGAGAACTCATCAACCGAGATCGCACGCAGGCCCCCGAAGGCGAGCTCGACCTGTACTACGTCCAGACGGTCGCGCCGCCACTTCACAGGAGGATTGGCCGGGAATTCCGCGAGATCGAAGCGAAGGCGCAGCGTAGGACCATTCACGCTTAGGCAGAGTTCCTCGATGCGCACCTCGTCCAGGGTCGGCACCGTGTCCCCATAGACAGCCAGTACCGGCTGCGGATTACTGAGAGACGCGATCCAGTCCAACATCGGAACTCCTTTAGTACTCGTAATGCTGGGCCGTACCAGGAACCTTACCGGTCCTCGGGTTCTCGAATGGGCGAACATTCAGGTGAGGGCCTTGATCGCCCACGCCGCCTTCGCCATAGTAGTGGCCGGCCGAGTGGTCCTGGATGATCACTCGATCGCCCTCTTCACGCGTGAACACGTACTCTCTGGTCAACACGGGAGTTCCGTCTGGATTCATAATCTGCCGCCCCGATCTGTCGGTCATCGACGTCATCATCAACTCATCAGGTTGCCGACCGTTCGGGATTCCAAGGTCCCTCTTCGCCGACCTGAAGGCCGCATTCCGGCTCGGCAGCACCCGGGAGGCCGGCACCCGGTCGCCTCCGCACTCGGGTGCCAGGCCCAGGGGGTCGATCCACGTGTGGGGGTTGTGGACGTACGTGGCGGGGTTCGGGGCTGGGGTGAGGCCGAGGGGGTCGGGGGTGGTGTAGCGGGCGGTGTCGGGATCGTAATGGCGGAAGTGGTTGTAGTGAAGGCCGGTCTCGGGGTCGGCGTACTGGCCGGGGAAGCGGAGCGGGGTGTAAGCGGTGGCGTCCCGGTTCCAGGTGGTGGTGCCCCACAGGGTGGCGCGGGTGTGCCAGTGGACGTGGCCGCTTTCGTCGACAAGCTCGGTGGGGGCGCCGACGAGGTCGGTGACGATGGCGAAGAAGCGGGCGTCGATCTCTTCTCGGGTCGCCTGTTCGAGACGACGCTCGATCTGGGTGAGCGGTCGATGGCCCTCGTGCTCCCAGGTGAGCGCGGTGTTGGTGGTGGTGTCGAGTTGCTCAGCCAGGCGGGAGCCGTCCCAGGTGAACAGGACCTCTTCGGTGATGTCACCGCTGGGGGCGAGGCGTTGTTTGCCAGTGCGGCGACCGAGGGGGTCGTAGGTGTAGCGCCAGGTGGCGCCTTCGGGAGTGGTGCACGTGGTGAGGCGGTCTTCGGCGTCCCAGGTGTAGTGCCAGGTGGCGGGTTTGCGGGACGGCCGGGGCTTCTGGCGGAGGGTGGTGCGTCCGGCGGCGTCGTGTTCGTAGCGCACGGCTCCGGCGGTGGTGATGCGGGTGCCGACGTAGGTCCGTTCGCCGCGGGCTTCGCGGTGGGGGGCCTGGTCGGGCCAGTGCGCGTGCGTCTGGTTGCCGGCCTGGTCGTAGGCGTAGGTCTCGGACCAGTCGTCGGCGGTGACGCTCAGGGGGCGGCCGACGGGGTCGAGGGTGTAGTGCTCGGTGGTACCGGCCAGGTGGTCGGTGGTGGAGACGAGGTGGTGATCGGCGCGGTAGTCGTATCCGCGGGAGCGGACGACGCGGGCTGGGGAGGAAAGGGTGTGTTCGACGGGGCGACCGAGGAGGTCGAAGGCGGTGGTGAGGGTGACGGGTTGGTCGGTGGGGCCGAAGGTGCGGGCGAGTTCGCGGCCCCGGGGGTCGTGCTGGAAGGTGAGGAGGTGCCCGTGCACGTCGAGGCGGGTGCGATGGCCTGCCGGGCCGTGGTCGTAGCGCGTGGTGGCGCCGGTGGGGGTGGTGCGGGACGTACGGCGGCCGAGGAGGTCGTAGGTGTAGCGGATGGTGCGTCCGTCCACGCTCTCGGCCAGCAACCGACCCCGTACGTCGTGTTCGCGTAGCAGTGCGGAGGTGGGGGTCGTGGCACGGATGAGCCGGCCGGCGGTGTCGTAGGCGTACTCGGTGACGACACCGTCGACGTTCCGGGCGAGCAGACGGCCGAGACGGTCGTGGGTGTAGGTGTAACGCTGGCCCAGGGGCGTGACGAGGGTGGCCGGGCGTCCCGCGGGGTCACAGGTGTAGGTGTGGGTGCGGGAGTCGAAGTCGGTCTCCGAGGTGAGCCGACCGGTAGCGTCGTAGGCGTAGTCCCACGTCAGCCCGTTCGGGTTGACGACCTGGGTGAGACGCAGCTCGGTGTCGTACTGGAACTCGTAGCGGGCGCCGTCGGGGCCGGTGCGGGCGCGCAGCTTGTCGAAGTGCCCGTACTCCATGGAGGTCGTTCCGCCGGCGGGGTCGGTGTGGGAGGTGCAGTTGCCCTCGCCGTCCCAGGACCAGGTCTCGGTGGTGCCGTCGGGAGCGATGCGGCGGGCGGGCCTGCCCTCCACGGTCCACTCCGTGCGTGTGGCGGCGCCCAGGGGGTCGGTCACGGTCGCGGGGCGGCCGAAGGCGTCGCGGGTGATGGTGGTGGTGTGGCCGGCGGCGTCCGTGAGCGTCAGCGGCAGGCCCGCGGCGTTGTTCACCGCGTGCTGGGTGTGGCCTAGGGCGTCGGTGACGGTGGTCGGGGCGCCGGTGGGGTCGTGGGTGAAGTGGGTGGTGGCGCCGTCAGGGGCGGTGACGGAGGTGCGGTTGCGGTGCGCGTCGTAGGTGTGGCGCCACACCGTGCCGTCGGGGGCGGTGATCTCGACGGGGAGGTTGTCCGCGTTGTAGGCGGCGGTGGAGGTGGTGCCGTCGGCCCGCAGCACCGTCGTCAGGTTGCCCGCGTCGTCGTAGGTGAAGGTGGTGGTGTGGCCGAGGGGGTCGGTGCGGGACAGCAGGCGGTCGTAGCGGTCCCACTCCTGGTGGGTGGTGTGCCCTGCGGGATCGGTCTCGGTGGTGACCTGGCCGAGTCGGTTGAGGTGGTAGGTCGTGGTGTGCCCGAGTGAGTCGGTGTACGCGGTGGTGCGGGCCTCGGTGTCGTAGGTGAGGGTGGCCGAGAGGGAGCCGTCGGGGCCGACGGTCTCCACGACCCGGCCGGAGGCGTCGTAGACGTAGCGGAACGTGGAGTCGTTGCGGTCGGTCCAGGAGGTGACGCGGGAGTCGGCGTCGTAGGTGAAACGCAGCGGAAGACCGCTGGAGTTGGTCACTGTGGTGAGGTCGCCGTGGTCGTCGTAGCCGTAGGCCGTGACCGGGGTGGCGCCCTCGGGGGTGCGCAGGGCGATGCCGGTCACGCGCAGGGGGCCGTCGCCGTGGAGGGGCGCGGTGCCGATCTCGACGTGGTAGCCGCCGGAGTGCACGACCGCCGTGGGCGCTAGCCGGTCGTCGCGCACGATCTCGACCTCGTTGCCGTGGGCGTCGGTGAGGGAGAGCAGCCAGCACAGGGCCGGGGCGTCGAAGAGCGATTGCGGGAGGGGTGCGGCGGGCTCGGCGAAGGACCGGGTGATGCCGGTACGGGGATCGGTGACGGCGAAGGCGACGCCGGGGACGCCGGTGACGCGGCGCAGCGGCAGCCGGTGGCCCTCGACCGGCAGGAGGGGGTCGTCGCCTTCCTGCGGGGTGCGCGGGTAGAGGAGTGAGGAGGCGTCCTCCCGGGCCCAGACGACGGAGCCGTCGGGGTCGATGTGCAGGCGCTCGTCCAGGGTGGAGGCCCAGGAGCGGCCGAAGTGCCGCCCGTAGCGGTAGGTGCCGATGTGGGTGCGGTGCAGGGCGAGGGTGAGCACGCCGGGCAGCGTGATGTCGGTTTGCGTCAGCGTCATCGCACCGGTGGCGATGTCGATCGGATCGCCGCACTGGGCGGAGTCCTCCCGTGCCACGCCGTTGGTCCGCGCGTCCGTCTTGACCGTCCGCAGCGAGTCGGGACGGGTGGGTACCGGACGGTCGGCGCGCGGGGCGGGGCGAGGACCGGCGGGGTCGGTGCCTCGGCGGGTCCCGTCACCGTCGCGGCCCTCGTCGATCCGGAAGGCGTCGAAGCGGCGCTTGGTGTCACGCTCGTTGTTTCCGTGCAGGGTGTTGATGCTGCGCACACCGCGGGGCAGGGCGCCGCCGAAGTGGTCGCCGACGGTCTTGGTCGCCTTCTCCAGAGAGCTCATCCCTCGGTCGACGAACTCGTTGACGGCGTCGGCGAGTTCGTCCTTGCCTCGGGTCTTGCCCTGCTTGGTGCGGGCGTTGGTCAACTTTCCGGTGGTGCGCCCGTTGACGGAGGTGCTGACCCCGGTGAGGCTGGTGGCGGCCGTGTCGTGCTCGCCGTCATCGATCTTCAGCTTGCCGATGGCGCGGCCGAGGCTGGGTGGGGCACCGTCGGCGGAGGCCAGGTTCAGCGACTGGGCGCCCTCCTGGAAGCCGTCCCGCCCGGCCTGGGCGACCTCCCCGACGTCGATCTCGTCCTGCAGGCCCAGCCCCGTCGCGGCGATCTCCACCACCAGCTCGGTGGCCATACTCTCCAGGGCCTGCACCGCGGGTTCGGACAGCGCCGTGACCAGTTCCGCCACGGCCAGCTCCATGGCCTCCCGCAGCAGCCGCCGAACCACTTCCCGCGTCGCCGCGATCGCTCCGGCGCTGAACAGGGTCGACAGACCGGCGGTGAACGGGGCGGCGGCCAGACCGATCCCGATCGAGGCCGCCAGAGCGACCAGCTCCCCCACGGCCGCCGCCTTCCGCCCGGCGATGACGTCGGCCGCCCCGTCCAGGGCGGTGGCGAAGAGGCGGGCGGCCGAGGCGAGATCGGCCATGTGCCGGGTGTCGAGCTTGTCCCAGTACCCCTGCAACGCGGTGAGCGCCTCGGAGTCGCCGGAGGAGACCAGCCGTGTGATCGTCAAACGCGCCGCGTGCGCGTCGTCCTCCACGTCTTCGGCGAAGTCCCGCAGGTCGTTCGCCATGTCCCGGTAGTCGTCCTCGTCGACGTTCGGCCAGCCGACGCCGATGAGGTCCAGCATCGCGTCCGCGCCATCAGGTAAGACGTACCCCACGGCTCGACTCCTCTCCCCCAGGCGCGGCGCCTTCGGCGCCGGTCGGCACCGGTCGGCAGTTGTTTGTCTACACGGTGGCGCGGGGCTTCCGGGTTCCCGAACACGCGGACGGGCTGACGGGGCGGGGCGGGGCGGCGCGGCGTCTCGTGGGCGTGTGGCGCGCGGTCCACGGGGGGGGGCGCGTCGGCCTTCGCCTGCCTCCGCCGGTGCGCTGGGTGCCGGGGGTCGCGCTGCTCGTGGTGGCGCGCGGGGGGCGGCGGCTCGGTTCCGTCCGCACGGCCGGTTCCTCGCCTTCCCGTCCCGCGGCGCCCGCGCCCGCGCCGCGGCCCCCGGGGGTGTTCCGGCGTCAGCCCAGCAGGGCGGTGCGGGCGGCGGTGCGGAGGGTGGCGGCGTCCGCGGGGACGAGGCCGACGCGGGTGCGGCGGTGGAGGAGGTCGTCGTCGTCCAGGGCGCCCTCGTGCCGGACCGCCCAGCGCAGTTCGGCGCCGGTGACGCCGGTGACCAGCGGCGCGAGCAGGTCGGGGCGGCCGTCGGCTTCGGCGAGGACGGCCGGGGCCTCGGTGCCGTAGCGGGCGACCAGGCGGGCGGGGGCCGCGACGCGGGCCAGCTCGGCGCGGGGGGCGGCGCCCAGCAGCGGCAGGCGCTTGGTGCGGCAGGGGCCGACGCGCAGGCCGGCGCCCGCGGCGGCGGCGTCCACGGCGTCCTCGGCCATGCGCCGGTAGGTCGTCAGCTTGCCGCCCACAACGGTGAGGACGCCGTCGGGCGAGGTGAGCACGGCGTGGCGGCGCGAGAGGTCGGCGCTGCGCCCGCCGGGGGCGCCCGCGTCGAGCAGGGGGCGCAGGCCCGCGAAGGCGCCGACGACGTCCTCGCGGCGCGGCGGGACGGCGAGGACGCGGCCGACGACGTCCAGGAGGTGGGCGATGTCGCTCTCCGGGGCGGTGGGCACGTCGGGCGCGGGGCCGTCGAGCGGCTCGTCGGTGAGGCCGGCGTACACCCGGCCGTCGGGCTGGGGCAGGAGGAGGGCGAAGCGGGTGCGGTCGCCGGGCACCGGGATGGTCAGCGCGCTGCGCAGGCCGCCGAACAGGTGGCCGGGGAGCACCAGGTGGGTGCCCCGGCTGGGGCGCAGCCGCACGTCGGGCACGAGTCGGTCGGCCCAGACGCCGGTGGCGTTGACGACGGCCCGCGCGCGTATGGGGAGCCGTTCGCCGGTGAGTTCGTCGCGCAGCACGGCGCCGTCGCCGCGCAGTTCGGTGGCGCCGAGCCGGGTGAGAACCGTGGCGCCGTGGGCGGCGGCGGTGCGCGCGAGGGCGATCACCAGGCGGGCGTCGTCGACGAGTTGGCCGTCGTAGGCGAGCTGTCCGCCGCGCAGTCCGGTGGGGCGCAGCCCGGGGGCGAGGGCGAGCGCGCGGTGCCGGGAGACGCCGCGCGCGGCGGGCAGCAGGGTGCCGCGCGTCCCGGCGGACAGCCGCAGCGCGTCGCCGAGGAGGAAACCGGTCCGGGTGAGCGCGGCCTGGGCGTGGCTCACGTCGTCGTGCAGCGGCAGCAGCATCGGCAGGGGGCGGATCAGGTGCGGGGCGGTGCGGGCGAGCAGGATGTGCCGTTCGCGCGCGCTCTCGTGGGCGATGCCGAGCTGCCCGGTGGCCAGGTAGCGCAGGCCGCCGTGGACGAGTTTGGAGCTCCAGCGGCTGGTGCCGAAGGCGAGGTCGTGCTTCTCGGCCAGGACGACGGACAGCCCGCGGGTGGCGGCGTCCAGCGCGATGCCGGTGCCGGTGACGCCGCCGCCGACGACGAGCAGGTCCACGTCGGGCCGGTCGCCCAGGCGGGCCAGGTCGCGGGCGCGGCGGGCGGCGTTGAGTGAGGCGGCGGGGTTCACGGGGCCTCCTGTCCGGGCGTGGGGCGCAGGTAGGCGTCGAGCATGTGGCGCAGCTCGGCGGTGAGCCGGGGCAGCGGCAGCACGTCGTCGACCAGGCGCCAGGACTGGGCGGCCGTCTGGACCAGCAGCAGCACCATGCGGGCCAGCTCGGCGGGTTCGCCGGGGCGGACGGAGCCGTCGGCCTGCCCGGCGCGGATCTGCTCCTCGGTGAAGGCCAGGGCGTGGCGCTGGCTGGAGCCGAGCCGCTGGAAGGTGTAGGTGACCAGCGTCTCCGGCTCGGTGTCCAGGATGCGCGCCATGAGCGGGTGGGCGCGCAGGTCCGTCAGGACGCGGGCGGCCCCGGCGACGAGCCGGGTGCGGCCGTCGTGGCCTTCGGCGGCGGCCCGGGGCGCGGCCGCGAGCAGGACGGTGCGCAGTTCCCGGGTGAGCAGGTCGCCCAGGAGCGTGTCGATGTCGCGCCAGCGCCGGTAGATCGTCGGGCGGCTCACCCCGGCCCGGCGGGCGACGTCGGTGAGGGTGAGGCGGCGCAGGCCGAAGGTGGCGATGCACGCGTGGGCCGCGTCGAGGAGGTTCTGCGCGATCGGGTCGGTGGCGGACTCCTCCGGCGGAGTTCGGTCCTCACCCTCGTTACTGATTGACACCATATGCAAGACTGTAACGCATGACAGCTCCGCGCCGCCGCGCCGCCGACATGCCCTGGGACGCCTGGGGCGACGCCGCGCACGCCACCGCCCTGCCCGACTCCGTCCGCGACCTGCTCGCGCAGGTGCTCGGCGCGCCCCTGGCCGACGCGCCGCGCACGGCCGAGGAGGACCTGCGGCTGCCGCCCCCCGCGCTGCCGGACACCGCCCGGGCGGCGCTCGTCGACGCGGTGGGGCCGGGGCACGTGGTGGAGGAGGCCGCCGCGCGCCTGCGGCACACCGGCGGCAAGTCCACCCCGGACCTGCTGCGCCGCCGCGCCGGGGACGTGGCCGCCGCCCCGGACGCCGTGGTGCTGCCCGGCGGCCACGAGGAGGTGGCCGCCGTGCTGGCCGCCTGCGCGCGGCACCGGGTGGCCGTCGTCCCGTTCGGCGGCGGCACGAGTGTCGTCGGCGGGGTGGAGCCGCTGCGCGGGCCCTTCGCCGCCGTCGTCGCGCTCGACCTGCGGCGGCTGGACCGGCTCGTCTCCGTCGACGCCGTCGCCCGCACCGCGACGCTCCAGGCGGGCCTGCGCACCCCGCGGGCCGAGGAGCTGCTGGCCGCGCACGGGCTGACGCTCGGCCACCAGCCGCAGAGCTACGAGTACGCCACGATCGGCGGCTACGCGGCCACCCGTTCGGCCGGCCAGTCCTCCACCGGGCACGGGCGGTTCGACGGCATGGTGCTCGCCCTGCGCGTGGCCACCCCGCGCGGCACGCTGGAGCTGGGCCGCGCCCCGGGGTCGGCCGCCGGGCCCGACCTGCGCCAGCTCCTGCTCGGCTCGGAGGGCACGCTCGGCGTCATCACCGAGGTCACGCTGCGGGTGCGTCCGCTGCCCGCGGCCGACCGGGACGAGGCCTGGTCCTTCCCCGACTTCGCCACGGGTACGGCCGCGCTGCGGGCGCTCGCGCAGAGCGACGCGCGCCCCACCCTAGTGCGGTTGTCCGACGAGACGGAGACGTTCGTGAACGCCGCGCTCTCCGGCCGGGAGGCCACCCCCGGCTGCCTGGCCGTCGTCGCCCACGAGGGCACGGCCGCGCACGTGGCGGCCGTGCGGGAGCTGTCGGCACGCACGCTGCGGGAGGCGGGCGGCACCGAGCTGGGACCGGAGCCCGTCGCGCGGTGGCGGCACAGCAGGTACTCCGGGCCGTACCTGCGCGACGCCCTGCTGGACGCGGGCGTGCTGGCCGAGACCCTGGAGACGGCCACCACCTGGTCGGCGCTGCCCGCGCTGCGGCAGGCCGTGACCGACGCGCTCACCGGCGCCCTGGGCGGCGCCGGGGGCGGGCCGCCGGTGGTGCTGTGCCACGTCTCGCACG
Source organism: Streptomyces marinisediminis (assembly GCF_026262575.1). Taxonomy (GTDB): domain Bacteria; phylum Actinomycetota; class Actinomycetes; order Streptomycetales; family Streptomycetaceae; genus Streptomyces; species Streptomyces marinisediminis. Next base: position 145,768 of record NZ_JAPKFL010000001.1, on the reverse strand, counting down.
TCTACCCCGAGGGGGCGTCGCTGTACTTCACCGTCGTCGCCGCCGCCGGCGCGGACCCGCTGGCCCGCTGGCTGGCGGCCAAGCAGGCCGCGGGCGACGCCATCGCCGCCCGCGGGGGCACCATCACCCACCACCACGCCGTGGGCACCGACCACCGGCCGTGGATGGCCGCCGAGGTCGGCCCGCTGGGCGTGGAGGTGCTCCGCGCCGTCAAGGACGTGCTCGACCCGGTGGGCGTCCTCAACCCCGGCAAGCTCATCCCCGGGGACGGGGCGTGAGCGCACCGGGCGGCGCCGCGCCGCGCACGGTCGCGCTGCTGGTGAACCCCGCGGCGGGCGGCCGCCGCGGCGCGGAGGTCGCCGCCCGCGCCGCGCGGCGGCTGCTGGCGGCGGGCGCCCGGGTGGACGTGGTGGCCGGGCGCGACGCCGGCGAGGCGCGGGAGGGGGCGCGCGCCTGCGTGGCCGCGGGCACGGACGTGCTCGCGGTCGCGGGCGGCGACGGCATGGTGCACCTCGCGCTCCAGGAGGTCGCCGGGACGGACACGGCGCTGGCCGTGCTGCCCACCGGCACCGGCAACGACTTCGCCCGCGTCCTGGGCGTGCCCACCCGGGACCCGGCCGCCGCGGCCGACGTCGTGCTGGGCGGCGTCCGCCGCACCCTGGACCTCGGGCGCGCCACGTCCCTGGCCGCGGGCGGCCGCGGCCACTGGTTCGGCACCGTGCTCACCAGCGGCCTGGACTCGCTGGTCACCGACCGCGCCAACCGGATGCGGTGGCCGCGCGGCCGCGCGCGCTACAACCTGGCGACGCTGCTGGAGCTGGCCGTGCTGCGCCCGCTGCCGTTCACCCTGGAGGTCGACGGCGGCGCGCCCGAGGAGTTCGAGGCCGTCCTCGTCGCCGTCGGCAACACCACCACCTACGGCGGCGGCATGCGCGTCTGCCCGCACGCCGCGCCGGACGACGGGCGGCTGTCGGTCACCGTCGTCGGCCCGGCCGGGCGCGGGCGCCTCGTGCGCGCCTTCCCTCGCCTGTACCGGGGCACCCACGCCACCCACCCCCTGGTACGGACCTTCCACGCGCGCAGCGTGCTCGTGCACACCCCGCGCATGCGGGCCTACGCCGACGGCGAGCCGCTGGGCGCGCTCCCCGTGCGCGCCGAGGCGGTGCCGGGCGCCGTGCGGGTGCTGGTGCCCGCGCCGGGCGCTGTCGGCGGCGGAGGCTAGCCTTCGGGGCATGAGCTACGCAGAGGTCCGTGAGCTGCAGAACGCCCTGAGCACGGCGTCCGACATCGCCTTCGGCTTCGAGAGCGCCCCGCCGGCGGACCAGCTCGCCGAGGTGGCCGACGCGCTCCAGCGCGCCCTGGGCGCGGTGCGCTTCCTGGAGGCGGCGCACGGCGGCACCACCGGCTGCCGCGAGCACCCGATGGGCGCGGTGGACCCGCTCCACGGCGACAAGGAGGACCCCCTGCCGCCCGGCTGGGGCAAGTGCCTGCTGTGCAACGACCGCCGCCGCCGCGCCACCACCCGCCGCGGCGCCGCCCGCTGACACCGTGCTCGCCGTGGGCGGGCCGGGGGCGGCGGAGGCGCGGTGGCGCGCTGCCCACGCGGCGGTCGCCGAGCCGGACGGCGAGGTCCCGCACGCGATGACCGCCGTCGCCGAGGAGGTGCGGCGGGCGCTGGAGCACCGGTCGGCGCGGCAGCGGGCCCTCCACCACCTGGTCGGGCTGGTCGGGCAGGCCGGGCCCGTCGGGCTCGTCGGGCTCGTCGGGCTCGTCGGGCTCGTCGGGCCACCGCGATGAGGGCGCAGGTCCGTGTCCGGTTCCTCGACGCCCGCCCGCTGCGTGGCAGTCGGTCGTTCCGGGACCTGTGGATCGGTACCTCGGTCTCTCAGTTCGGCGGGCAGATGGCCAACGTGGCGGTGCTGGCCCAGGTCTGGGACCTCACCGGCAGTCCGGTGGGCACCGGCGCCATCGGGCTCGCCACCGGCCTGCCGATGATCCTGTTCGGGCTGCTCGGCGGCACGTTGGCCGATGCCGTCGACCGCCGTGCGGTGGTGCGGGCCACCACCGCGGGCCACCTGCTGGCCGCCGCGGGGCTGTGCGCCCAGGCCCTGGCGGGCAACCGCAACGTGCTGTTGCTGCTCGCCCTGGTGGCCGTGGGGACGAGCTGCGGCGCTCTGGGAGCTCCGGCCCGGCGGACCTTCCCGGTCCGGCTGCTGCCGGGCGACCAGGTCGCGGCCGGTCTCGCGCTGACCAACGTCTCCTTCCAGGCGGCCATGCTGGCCGGTCCCGCGGTGGCCGGGCTGGTCATCGCCCACTGGGGCTTTTCCGCCGCGTACGCGACCCAGGCCGTGGCCACGGCGGTCGCGCTGCTCGCGGTGGTCCGCCTGCCTGCCATGCGCCCCGAAGGCACCGGCGCGGCCGGCGGCAGGCGCCGGCTCAAGCGCGGCGGCTGGGGGATCGTCCTGCGCCGCCCGACGCTGTGGGGCTCGATGGCCACCGACCTGTCCGCGACGCTGCTCGCCATGCCCATCGCCCTCTTCCCGCTGGTCAACGAGGCCCGCTTCGGGGGGAGCCCGCAGACCCTCGGCCTGTTCCTCTCGGCCGTCGCGGTCGGGGGGATCACGGCCGGTCTGCTCTCCGGCACGGTGACGCGCCGGCGCCGTGCCGGCCTGGTACAGCTCTCCGCGGCCGGTGTCTGGGGCCTGGCGCTGGCCTGCTTCGGCCTGGCGGGGCCGCTGTGGCTGGCGCTCGCCTGCCTGGCCGTGGCGGGCGCCGCCGACACCGTGTCCGTCGTCACCCGCGGTGCCCTGGTCCAACGGGAGACCCCGGACGCCTACCGGGGGCGGGTCTCCTCGGTGGAACACGTCATCGGTGTCGCGGGCCCCGAGCTCGGGAACCTCCGTGGTGGCCTGCTGGCGTCGGCCACCTCCGCCTCCTTCTCCCTGGTCTTCGGCGGGCTGTCCGCCGTCCTGGCGATCGCCGCCGTGTCCGCGGTCAACGCCCCCCTCCGCGCCTACCGCACCCCGCCCGCTTCCGCGAAGCCGCCCGCCCCCGCGGTCGCCGACGCGGCGGCGGCCACTGGTCCGGGCGGCTGACCGGAGTCGCGGCGGCGGCCCCCGTGCGGCGCCCCCGCCGCGAGCACCCGCCGCGTTGCGTGCCGGTGTCCCCGTGCCCGCGAGACGCGTCGGCCGGGCGCCCGCGGAGCGCCGTGCGAGGGGCCACGGCACACCCCGTCCGCGCCTTCGAGGAGCGCGCCGGAATGTGCTGGGCTCCGGCCGGGGGCGGTGCACGACCACCGGCTCGCGTCGCTACGGGGCCCCCTCCCCTTGGCCGACGTCTGCGCCGTTCGGGGTCGTCGGCGCCGGGCGTGCGGTGGCATGGGGCCGGTCCGGGCGGGCGACGGCCCCGGCTCCCGTGGGCGGCGGCGCGACAGGGCCCGCGCACGCGGGCCGGGTCAGAACACCGACCAGTCGGAGCGTTCGGTGAAGTCCTCCAGGGCGGCCATCGCGCCGACCGAGTTGCCGGTCGCGTCCAGGCCGGGGCTCCACGCGCACACCGCCCCGCGGCCGGGGACGATGGCCAGGATGCCGCCGCCCACCCCGCTCTTGCCCGGCAGCCCGACGCGGTAGGCGAACTCCCCGGCGGCGTCGTAGGTGCCGCAGGTCAGCAGGACGGCGTTGACGCGCTTGGCGTCGCTGCGGCTGAGCAGCCGGGTGCCGTCCGCCCGCAGGCCGTGCCGGGCCAGGAAGCCGCCCGCGAGCGCCAGGTCACGGCAGTCGGCGGTCACCGAGCAGTGCGCGAAGTAGTGTTCGAGCACCTCGTCGACCGGGTTGCGCAGGTTGCCGAAGGACGCCATGAAGTGCGCGAGCGCGGCGTTGCGGTGGCCGTGTCCGGCCTCCGAGGCCGCCACGGCCGGGTCGATGGCGATACCCGGGTTGCCGGACTCGTCGCGCAGGAAGTCCACCACCGCCCCGCGCGCGTCCCCGGTGAGGCTGAGCAGGGCGTCGGTGACGACCAGTGCGCCGGCGTTGATGAACGGGTTGCGGGGGATGCCCTGCTCGGACTCCAGTTGGATCAGCGAGTTGAACGGGTTGCCCGACGGCTCCCGGCCCACCCGCCGCCACAGCGCCGTCCCGCCGTGCGCGAGCGCCAGGGCGAGGGCGAAGAGCTTGGACACGCTCTGTACGGAGAACGGCTTGCGCCACTCCCCCACACCGTGCACCTCCCCGTCCACGGTGGCCAGCGCCATGCCGAAGTCCCGTGGGTCGGCGCAGGCCAGCGCGGGGATGTAGTCGGCCGGTGCCGCGCGGTCGAGCACGGGTCGGGCCGCCGCCATGGCGTGCCCCAGCAACGCTTCGTAGTCCACCCGCCCATTGTGTACGCGCCTCCCCCTGCCCGGGCGACCGGCTCACGCCCCGCCCGTGGCGGCACGACGACGCCGGGGACGCGCCCCGCGCGGGGCCGGGCCGGGCCTCCGGACGCGGCAGGCGGCGCGCACCGGGGCGATGGCTCGACGGCGGCCGTGGCGGCGGGACGCGGCGGGCGGCGTCAGCGGTCGGTGAGGCGGAACTCGAACCAGGTGGTCTTCCCGCGCGGCAGCAGGTCCACGCCCCAGCGGTCGGCGAGCTCGTCCACGTGCCGCAGGCCGCGCCCGGTGGTGTCGAGACCCCGGGTCGGCATGAGGCACGGCAGCCCGCGCGAGGGGTCGCGCACCTCGATCCGGACCCAGCTTCCCCGCCGGAACATGCGCAGACCGAAGTGGGTGGCACCGGTGTGCCGGACGGCGTTGCCGACGAGTTCGGAGACGAGCAGCACGCCGTCGTCGACGACGGTGCCCGGCAGCCGCCAGCTCCCGCGCAGCACGTCGGCGGTCAGCCGCCTGGCCAGGCCGGCGGACTCCGGCCGGTTGCGGAACCGGACCTCGGCCTGCGAGGGATCACCGAGGAGTTCGAGTGCGCCGCCCTCGGCCATGTCCTCGCCGGACGGCACCCGCGGGAGCGCCGTCTCCTCCAGTCCCGCCATGGCCCCCATCATGGCGGGAATTCGCGCTTCGCGTGGGCCAAGTCGGGGAATTGCCGGGCTGACGGGCACTCAGAATCTGATCAGCCGTCGGCTCCGGCCCGGGCGCGCACGTCCTCGGCCACGGAAGCGTCCAGCGCGGCGCGCACGAGGGCGGCGGCGAGCCGCGCGGCGTCCTCCCGGGGCGCCAGCGCGGCCAGCGCTCCGGCGTCGTCGGGCAGGCCGAGCCGACGCGCGCCGTCGAGCGCCTTCGCGTCCAGGTACGGCCGCAGGTGCGGCCAGACGGCCTGGACTTCGCGCAGGAAGATGTCCGCGCCCGCGGGGCCGATGCCGGGCAGCCGCCGCACCGCCGCGCGCAGCGCCTCCACGTCGTCGCCCGCGGCGTCGCGCATGCGGCGCGGGTCGCCGCCGTACTCGTCGCGCAGCAGCGCGGCGGACTCGCCCAACTGGGTGGCGGTGCGCTCGTCGTAGCGCCGGTAGCCCCCTTCGCCGAGCGCGTCGACCCGCTGCTGCCAGGTGGCCTCGGCCATGCGGCGCGCGTCGCGCAAACCCGCGTCGAACAGCGCGCGGGCGGCGGCGACCGCGACGGGGGCCTGGATGCGCGCGCTGAGCAGGTCCGTCAGCACCAGGAGCTGGTACAGCGGCTGCGGGGTGTCCTTCAGCCGGATGCCGGCCTCCTCGGCGTACGTCCGCCCGTGCGCGTCCAGCAGGGCCCGCACCGTGTCGCGGGCCGCGTCGTCCTTGCTCATGGCGGGCTCCCGTCTCTCACGGGGCCGGCGGCTTGAGCGGGTCGTGGCCCAGGCGCATCAGGCGGAAGCGCCAGTGGTCCTCGCCCGCGACGGGCTCCAGGTCCTCGCGGCGCTCGGCCTCGACCGTGTCCACGACCTTGCGCATGACCCGCAGGTCGTCGCCGGTCAGGTCCACCTGGCGCTTGCGCAGGATGGCCAGCACGTGCTGGCCCTTGACCGTGCCCGCCTGGTCGGGCAGCTCCTCGCCCTCCTCCCGCGCGGAGTCGGTGCGCAGCCAGTCGCTGAGCTCCTGCGACGTCATGTTGACCACGCGGTGGAACTCGCCCCACAGCGCTTCCCGCTCGATCGGGTCGATGTCCGAGGCGTCCGTCACCGTTGTGCCTCCTGGTTTTCGTGGGCGTTGTCGTGGGCGTTCTCGTGGGTCTGGTTGTTGGGTGATCCCGTGGGCGTTCTCGTGTGCGATCCCGGGGGCGTCGTCGGGGACGGGTCCCGGGGGTGGCCGGCGGGCGGGTCTCAGTGGGCCCGCAGCAGCGCGCTCGTCTCGTCGGCCGGCAGCAGGGCGCCGTAGACGCTGGTGCCCGGCTGGTGCCGGCGCCCGCCGCCGCCGAGGTCCCCGGCGATCACGGGGGCGAAGCCGATCTCGTTGATCACCCCGGAGACGACGGCCTTCGCCTGGGAGTCGCTGCCGGACAGCGGGATCGCCACCCGCTCCGGATCGCCGGGGGGACGGGCGCGGTCGCGCAGGGCCTCCCAGTGGATGGCGTTGAACGCCTTCACCAGATTGCTGCCCGTGTACGCCTGGATCTTCTCGCTGGACGTCGTGCGGTCCGCGTCCAGGTCGGGGTCGTGGCCGTCGCGCTCGGGGTAGTAGTTGCAGGTGTCGATGACGACCTTGTCCCGCAGCTCCTCGGCGGGCAGTTCGCGGTACGCGCCGTAGGGGACGGCGACGACGACCGGCTCGCCGAACTCCGCCGCCTCCCGCGCCGTCACCGCGCGGACGGAGCCGCCCAGTTCCGCGACGAGGCCGGAGAGCGTCTCCGGGCCCCGGGAGTTGCTGATGACCACCTCGTGCCCGATGCGGTCGAGGTGTCCGGCCAACGTGGAGCCGATGCGCCCGGCTCCGATGATCCCGATACGCATGCGCCCCGGGTGCCCCACCCCTCCCCCGGCGAAACGCCCGCCCCCGCCCCGGCGGGGCACCCGTGCCACCGACGCGCGCTGGCCCCGCCCCGGCGCGCGGGGCACGCCGGACCCCGGCGCCGGTGAGCCGCGCGCCGACGGCCCCGGCGCGCACGGCGCCCCGGCCGCCCGGGCCCCGGGTGCGGGCCTGCCGGGGCGCGGGGTCAGCGGAAGACGGCCTTGCCCGGACCGTCCTCCATGAAGCTGCGCATGCCGGTCTCGCGGTCCTCGGTGGCGAAGAGCCCGGCGAACCAGTTGCGCTCGATGGCGAGCCCGGTGTCGAGGTCGGCCTCCAGGCCGAGGTCGACGGCCTCCTTGGCCGCGCGCAGCGCGATCGCCGGGCCCCGGGCGAGCCGGGCGGCCCACGCGTGCGCGGCCTGGTAGACCTCGGCGGCCGGGACGACCCGGTCGACGAGCCCGATGGCCAGCGCCTCCTCGGCCTTCACCTGCCGTCCGGTGAAGATGAGGTCCTTCGCCCGGGACGGGCCCACCAGGCGGGACAGCCGCTGGGTGCCGCCCGCGCCGGGGATGAGGCCGAGCAGGATCTCGGGCTGCCCGAGCTTGGCGTCCCCGGCGGCGATGCGCACGTCGGCGCAGAGGGCCAGCTCGCAGCCGCCGCCGAGGGCGTAGCCGGTGACGGCGGCGACCACGGGCTTGGGGATGCGGGCGACGGCGGTGAACGCCGCCTGGAGATCGCCCGCGCGGGCGACCATCGCGGCGTGGTCCATGTCCCGCATCTCCTTGATGTCCGCGCCCGCCGCGAACACCTTCTCGCCGCCGTAGACGACCACGGCCCGCACGTCGTCCCGCCGCGTCACCTCCGCGGCCAGCTCGCGCAGCCGGTCCTGGGTGGCGATGTCGAGGGCGTTCATCGGCGGGCGGTCCAGCCGGAGGGTGCCGACGCCGTCGGCCACTTCGAGGTTCACAGTCATGGCGGCAGGGTAACGCCCGTTAACGCGGGTGGGCCCACCGGTTGGCGGAATCGAACGGGCCCCGGGGTGAACGGAGCGCTCCGGCCGGGAAGACTTCCGGCAGGAGGCGGGAGCGCGAGCGCGCGGCACGGGACGCCGGGCGCACCGGTGGCCACTGCGCCCGCGGCACCGTGGCCCGCGCGCGGTCCCGCCCGCGTGAGCCGCAGGAGGCCGCCCGTGCGCCGCCCGCCCGCCGCCCTCGACGAGCGCGACCCCGACCGGGACCACCAGGCCGCCACCTCCCCGACGACCACCTCACCGGCGTCCACCACACCGGCGTCCACCCCGCCGACCGCCGCTCCGGCACCCGCCGCACCCACCGCCGCCGCCCCGGCGGACGGCCACCGCGCCCGGCCGGGCCCCGGGCACGCGGTGTGGCCGGGCAGCCCCCAGCCGCTGGGCGCCCGCTACCACCGCGGCCCGGGCGGCACGCCGGGCACCAACTTCGCCCTGTGGGCGGGCGGCGCCGAGCGCGTGGAGGTGTGCCTCTTCGACGACGCGGGGCGCGAGACGCGGTGCGCGCTCACCGAGCTGACGCATGAGGTGTGGCACGGCTTCGTGCCGGGCGTCCACCCCGGCCAGCGGTACGGCTACCGGGTGCACGGGCGCTGGGACCCGTGGTCCGGCGCCCGCTGGAACCCGGCCAAGCTGCTGCTGGACCCCTACGCCCGCGCGGTGGACGGCGACTTCGCGCTGCCCCCGGAGGTCTACGGCCACGTGCGCGACTGGCCGCAGCAGCACCTGGCCGACACCGTGCGCGACGAGCGCGACTCGGCGCCGTTCGTCCCCAAGGGCGTCGTCGTGCACGACGGGGCCCCCGCCGGCCCGCCCGGGGGCCCGCCGGACGACGACTGGCGCGACGACCGCCGCCCGAAGACGCCGTGGGCCGACACCGTGCTGTACGAGCTGCACGTGCGCGGGTTCACCATGCGCCACCCGGGCGTGCCCGAGCGGCTGCGCGGCACGTACGCGGGGCTGGCGCACCCCGCCGCCGTCGAGCACCTCACCCGGCTGGGGGTGACGGCCGTCGAGCTGCTGCCCGTGCACCAGTTCGCGCACGAGGACCACCTGCTGCGCCGGGGCCTGCGCAACTACTGGGGGTACAACTCGATCGGCTACTTCGCCCCGCACGCCGCGTACGCCGCCTCCGGCACGCGCGGGCAGCAGGTGGGCGAGTTCAAGCGCATGGTGCGGGCGCTGCACGCGGCGGGCATCGAGGTGATCCTCGACGTCGTCTACAACCACACCGCCGAGGCGGGTGAGCTGGGCCCCACGCTGAGCCTGCGCGGCATCGACAACCGCGGCTACTACCGGCTGGCCGCCGACCCGCGCCGCTACGCCGACTACACCGGCTGCGGCAACACCCTGCACGTCGTCCAGCCGCAGGTGCTGCGGCTGATCACCGACTCGCTGCGGTACTGGGTCCAGGAGATGGGCGTGGACGGTTTCCGCTTCGACCTGGCGGCCGCGCTCGCCCGCTCGCTGCACGACGTCGACATGCTCTCGCCCTTCCTCGCGGTCATCGCCCAGGACCCGGTGCTGCGCCGCGTCAAGCTCATCGCCGAGCCCTGGGACGTGGGCGCGGGCGGCTACCAGGTCGGGGCGTTCCCACCGCTGTGGACGGAGTGGAACGACCGCTACCGGGACGCCGTGCGCGACTTCTGGCGCGGCGCGCTGCCCGACGTCCGCGACCTGGGCTACCGCCTGTCCGGCTCCAGCGACCTGTACGCCTGGGGCGGCCGCCGCCCGTACGCGTCCGTCAACTACGTCACCGCCCACGACGGCTTCACCCTGCGCGACCTGGTGAGCTACCACCACAAGCGCAACGGCGCCAACGGCGAGGACGACCGGGACGGCACGGACGACAACCGCTCCTGGAACTGCGGCGCCGAGGGGGAGACGGAGGACGCGCGGGTCACCGCCCTGCGCCGCCGCCAACTGCGCAACCTGCTGACGACGCTGCTGCTGTCCGCCGGGGTGCCGATGCTCGTCGCCGGGGACGAGTTCGGCCGCACCCAGCGGGGCAACAACAACGCCTACTGCCAGGACAACGAGACCGGCTGGGTCGACTGGAGCCTGCTGGACGACCCGGCCTGGCGCTCCCTGTGCGCGCTCACCGCCCGCCTGGTGCACCTGCGCCGCGAGCACCCGGTGCTGCGCCGCCGCGCCTTCTTCACCGGCCGCCCGCACGGCCCCGACGGGCTGCGCGACCTCGCGTGGTTCTCCGCCCGCGGCACCGAGATGAGCGAGGCCGACTGGTACGCCCCGGGGCAGACCCTCGCCCTCTACCTCTCCGGTGACGACCTCCCCGGCCGCGACGGGACCGGGGAGCCGGTCACCGACGACAGCTTCCTCGCCGTCCTGCACGCGGCGCCCGACCCGGTGGCGTTCCGCCTCCCCGGTCCGCCGTGGGCCGGGGCGTACGAGCTGCTGGTGGACACCGCCGCCGAGGACCCCGGCGCGCCGGGCGTGCGCCACCCGGCGGGCGGCCGCGTGCCGGTCCCGGCCCGCTCCGTCCGCCTCTACCGCGCCCTGCGCGAGCCGTGACCCTCCCGGCCGCACCCCCGCGCACCACGGGGGCCGCGCGGAGGCCGCACCGCCGGGGCGCCGCGCGGAGGCCGCGCCGCCGACGCCGCGCGGAGGGCCGCGCCCCAGGCCCTACGCCGGAGGGGGGCCGCGCGGCCTACGTCCGGGGTCCGAGGCGCCCGGGGTCGGAAATACCGATGCGGCTGTCAGCAGTCATCTCTACTCTCGGTCCTGATGAGTCTCCTGGATGAAACCGCTCCCGCCCCGGCGCGGGAGGCACCGCGGTCGGCGGTGCGGTCGTTGCTGAGGTTGTGGCCGTACCTGCGGCCGGTGCGCGCGCGGTGGGGAACCGCCGCCGTGGTGGGGACGGTCGCCTCCGTGGTGGGCCTGGCCATCCCGCTGGTGCTCAAGTGGATCATCGACGGCCCGGTGGCCGCCGGTGACACCACGGGGGTGTGGTGGGGCGGCGTCCTGCTGCTGGCCGTGGGCGTGGCCGAGGCGGCGCTGTTCGGGCTGCGCCGGTGGCTCGTGGCGCGCCCGCTGGCCGGGGTGGAGGCCGCCATGCGGGCGGACCTGTACGGGCACCTCCAGCGGTTGCCGGTGGCCTTCCACGACCGCTGGGCCAGCGGCCAGCTCCTGTCGCGCGGCACCACCGACCTGCAACTGCTGCGCATGTTCCTGGTCTTCCCGCTGACGTTCCTGCTGGTCAACGGCGTCACCATCGTCGTCGGCTGCATCGTGCTGCTCGCCCAGGAGTGGACGCTGGGGCTGGTGCTGCTCGCGCCGGTGCTGCCGCTGGTGGTGCTGTGCTCGATGTTCGAGGCGCGCTACTCGGTGGCCGCCCGCAGGGCGCAGGACCAGGTCGGTGACCTCGCGACCGTCGTCGAGGAGGCCGTGCTGGGCATCCGGATCATCAAGGGGTTCGGGCGGCACCGCAGCCAGGCCCGCGCCTTCCGGGCGCTGAACGAGCGGCTGAAGGGCACCGAGCTGCACAAGGCGCGGCTGCTGGCGACGATCTGGGGGCTCATCCTCACCCTGCCCGAGCTGGCGCTCGGCGCGGCGCTGGTGCTGGGCACGATGCGGGTGGCCGACGGGGACATGTCGGCGGGCACGCTGGTGGCGTTCCTGTCCACGGCGCTGGCGCTGCGCTGGCCGGTGGAGTCGCTCGGCTTCCTGCTGGCGATGAGCAACGAGGCCGCCACGGCCGCCGACCGCTACTTCGAGGTCGTCGACACCCCGCTCCCGAAGGACCCGGCCGAGCCGGGGACCTCCGCGGGCGCAACCTCCGCGGGCGCGACCTCCGCGGGCGCCGCTCCAGCGGGCGACGGCTCCGGCCTGCGCCTGTCGGGCGTGACGTTCCGCTTCCCCGACGCCGACCCCGGCGCGCCGCCCGTCCTGGACGGCGTCGACCTGCACGTGCGCTCCGGCGAGACGGTCGCCCTGGTGGGCACGACCGGCTCCGGCAAGACCACCCTCACCGCGCTCGTGCCCCGGCTGCACGAGCTGACCGGCGGCCGCATCACCCTGGACGGCGTCGACATCCAGCGGGTGCCGCGCCACCGGCTGCGCGGCATGGTCGCCGTCGCCTTCGAGGAGCCGACGCTGTTCTCCGCGAGCGTCGCGGAGAACGTGCGCATGGGCGCCCCGGACGCGGACGACGAGGAGCTGTGGCGGGCGCTGGAGGTGGCGCAGGCGGCCGGGTTCGTGCGGGCGCTGCCGCAGGGGGAGCGCACGCAGGTCGGCGAGCAGGGCCTGAGCCTGTCGGGCGGCCAGCGCCAGCGCCTGGCCCTGGCCCGCGCCGTCATCGGCCGCCCGCCCTTCCTGGTGCTGGACGACCCGCTCTCGGCGCTGGACGTGCACACCGAGGCGAAGGTGGAGGCCGCGCTGCGCGAGGTGCTGGCGTCCACGACGGCGCTGGTCGTCGCGCACCGCCCGTCCACCGTGCTGCTGGCCGACCGCGCTGCGCTGCTGTCCGGCGGGCGGATCACCGCCGTCGGCACGCACCAGGAGCTGCTGCGCGACAGCGCCGAGTACCGCCACCTGATGTCCGGCGACCGCGAGGGAGAACGGTGACCACGATCTCGACGGCGACACCGGCCACGCCCGGACCGCCGGAACCCGGCGCGCACACCGCCCAGGCCCCCGTCGACCCGTTCGACCGGGACGTGCTGCCCGCCCCGCCCGACGCCGCCCGCCGCCTGCTGGGCTCGCTGCTGCGCCCGCACCGGCTGCGGGTGTCCGTCGCCGTCCTGCTCCTGCTCGGCCAGCAGGCGGCCGTGCAGGGCGGCCCGCTGCTGGTGGCGTTCGCCATCGACCACGTGGTGCCCGCGCTGCGCGAGGGCCGGTACCCGCCGCTGTTCTGGCTCGCCGTCGGCTACGCGGTGTGCGCGGGCGCCTCGGGCGGGCTGCAGTACGCCTTCACCCGGGCCGCCGCGCGCGTCAACCAGAGCGTGCTGGTGGAGCTGCGCGGGCGCATCTACCGGCACGCGCAGGCGCTGAGCGTCGACTTCCACGACCGCTACACCTCCGGGCGGCTCATCTCCCGCTCCACCACGGACGTCGAGTCGCTGCGCGAGCTGCTGGACGAGGGCCTCCAGGAGCTGCTGGGCGTCGTCGTCTCGGTCGCCTACATCGCCGCGCTGCTGCTCTACCTGGACCTCGGCCTGGGCGGCGCGGCGCTGGCCTCGTTCGTGCCGCTGGGGCTGCTGGTGCGCGACTTCCAGCGGCGCTCGATGCGGGTGTACCGCAAGCGGTCGACGGCGATCGCCTCGGTGATCGTGAAGTTCGCCGAGACGCTGAACGGCATCCGCCCGGTGCAGTCCTTCCGGCAGGAGCGGGCGAACGACGAGCGGTTCCGGGCGCTGAACGCCGACCACTGGAAGGTCAACGGCGACTCCATCCTGGAGATGGCCCGCTACGTCGTCGCCTCCCGGCTGACGGCCAACGTCGCCGTCGCCGCGATCGTGCTGTGGGGCGCCTACCGCGTCGCCGACGGCACGCTGGCGCTGGGCGCCCTGGCGGCGGCCGCGCTGTACGTGCGGCGCCTGTACGACCCGATCGACCGGCTGGGGATGTTCCTCAACTCCTACCAGTCGGCCGCCGCCTCGCTGGAGAAGATCGCCGGGCTGCTGGCCCAGGTGCCCGGCGTCCCCGAGCCGCGGCGGCCGCGCGAGCTGCCGCCCGTGCGGGACGGCCGCCCGGGCCGCGCGGTGCGGTTCGAGGGCGTCAGCTTCGGCTACCGCACCGGCGGCGAGGTGCTGCCGCGCTTCGACCTGGCCATTCCCGCCGGGCAGACGGTGGCGGTGGTCGGCGCGACGGGCGCGGGCAAGTCGACCCTGGCCAAGCTGCTGGCCCGCTTCTACGACGCCTCGCACGGCCGCGTGCTGCTCGACGGCGTCGACCTGCGGGAGCTGTCGACGCCGGAGCTGCGGCGCGGTGTGGTGATGGTGACGCAGGAGGCGTTCCTGTTCTCCGGCACGGTGGCCGAGAACATCGCCATCGGCCGGCCGGACGCCACCCGGGCGGAGGTGGAGGAGGCGGCCAGGGCCATCGGGGCGCACGACTTCATCACCGCCCTGCCCGACGGCTACGACACCGACGTGCGCAAGCGCGGTGGCCGCATCTCCGCCGGTCAGCGGCAGCTCGTGGCCTTCGCCCGGGCCCTGCTGGCCGACCCGGCCGTGCTGATCCTGGACGAAGCGACGTCCTCGCTGGACGTGCCCGGCGAGCAGGCGGTGCAACGGGCCATGCACACCGTGCTCGGCGACCGCACGGCGGTCGTCATCGCGCACCGCCTGTCCACGGTGGAGATCGCCGACCGCGTGCTGGTCATGGCCGACGGCCGTCTCGTCGAGGACGGCCCGCCCGGCGAACTCCTCGCCGGGACGGGCCGCTTCGCCCAGCTCCACCGGGCCTGGCAGGACAGCCTGACCTAACGCGCCGCCGCGGGCGTCACCGCAGGAGGACGCCCGCGGGCTCGCCGCCGACCGCGCCCTCCCCGGGCACCGCGAGCAGGCCCAGCTCGGCCGGGTCGGCCAGCAGCGGGTGCGCGGGCAGGACGCGGATGGTGTACCCGAACGGGCCCGTGCGGTCGAGTGCGAGCTCGCCCTCGTACAGCCGGCGGCCCGTCAGGTCCGGGCGTCCGGCCGGTTTGAGCACCACCGTCTCCGGGTCGACGAGGGTGTCGGTGCGGTCCACCCGGCCCGCGACGGCCTGCACCTCCACCTCGCCGGGCTCCAGCGCGCCCAGCGTCACCCGCACCCGCAGGCGCAGCGAGCCGCCCAGCTCCAGGGTCTCGGAGGCCGGGCCCGCGGCCTCCACGTGGTCGACGGCGACGTGCGGCCACTGTGCGCGCACCCGGGCCTTCCAGGCGGCCAGTTCGCCCGCCGCGCGGTGCCCGTCGGCGCCGTCCAGCGCGCGGTGGGCGAGCGCGGCGGGCGCGTACAGGCGCCGCACGTAGTCGCGGACCATGCGGTCGGCCGGCACCTTGGGGCCGAGCCGGGTCAGCGTCTGGCGGACCATCTCCAGCCAGCGCTCGGGGCGGTCGTAGAAGCAGGGGGCGACCTGGTCCTCCAGCACCGCGTACAGCGCCGCGGCCTCGATCGCGTCCCGCCGCTCGGGGTCGGCGCCGGGGCCGTCGGCGGTGGGGATGGCCCAGCCGAAGTCGGGCTCGTACCACTCGTCCCACCAGCCGTCGAGCACCGAGAGGTTGAGCCCGCCGTTGAGCGCCGACTTCATGCCGCTGGTGCCGCACGCCTCCAGCGGGCGCAGCGGGTTGTTCAGCCACACGTCGCAGCCGGGGTAGAGCCTCTGCGCCATGCCCATGCCGTAGTCGGGCAGGAAGACGATGCGGTGGCGCACCCGCGGGTCGTCGGCGAAGCGCACCAGCTCCTGCACCAGCCGCTTGCCCCCGTCGTCGGCCGGGTGCGCCTTGCCCGCGACGACGAGCTGCACCGGCCGCTCGGGGTGGAGCAGCAGCGCGCGCAGCCGGTCCCGGTCGTGCAGCATGAGCGTGAGCCGCTTGTAGGACGGCACGCGGCGGGCGAAGCCGACGGTCAGCACGTCCGGGTCGAGCACGTGGTCGATCCAGCCCAGTTCCGCGTGGGCCGCGCCGCGCTCGCGCCAGGCGTCGTACAGCCGCTGCCGCACCTCCTGCACGAGCCGCTCGCGCAGGGCGCGGCGCAGCTCCCACAGCTCCTGGTCGGGCAGCCGGGGGGCGCGCTCGGTGATCTCGGGCGCGACCCACGTCGGCGCGTGGACGCCGTTGGTGACGGAGGCGATCGGCACCTCGTCGGCGTCGAACCCGGGCCACAGGTCGCGGAACATCTCCCGGCTCACGTCCCCGTGGAGTGTGGAGACGCCGTTGGCCCGCTGGGCCAGCCGCAGGCCCATCACCGCCATGTTGAACAGCCCCGGCTCGCCGTCGCGCGGCGTCTCCATCCCGAGCGCGAGGACCCGCTCGGCGTCGACGCCGGGCAGCTCGCCGTCGTCGCCGAAGTAGCGGGCGACCAGCTCCCGGTCGAAGCGGTCGATCCCGGCCGGGACCGGGGTGTGGGTGGTGAACACCGTGCCGGCCCGCACGGCCTCCAGCGCCGCGTCGAACTGAGCGCCCCGGGCGCTCAGTTCGCGGATGCGCTCCAGGCCGAGGAAGCCGGCGTGCCCCTCGTTGGTGTGGAACACCTCCGGCTCGGGGTGGCCGGTGAGCGCGCAGTACGCGCGCACCGCGCGCACGCCGCCGATGCCCAGCAGCATCTCCTGGAGCAGCCGCTGCTCGCGTCCGCCGCCGTAGAGCCGGTCGGTGACGTCGCGCTCGCGGGGCGCGTTCTCCTCCACGTCGGAGTCGAGCAGCAGCAGCGGCACCCGGCCGACGCGGGCCCGCCACACGTAGGCGTGCAGCGTGCGTCCGCCCGGCAGCGCCAGTGAGACGGTGACGGGCGCGCCCTCGCCGCCGCGCAGCAGCTCCAGGGGCAGCTCGTCCGGGTCGAGCACCGGGTAGCTCTCCTGCTGCCAGCCGTCCCGGGACAGCGACTGGCGGAAGTAGCCGTGCCGGTAGAGCAGGCCGACGCCGATCAGGGGCACGCCCAGGTCGCTGGCGGCCTTCAGGTGGTCGCCGGCGAGGATGCCCAGGCCGCCGGAGTACTGCGGCAGCGCGGCGGTGATGCCGAACTCCGGGGAGAAGTAGGCGATCGCGGCGGGCAGGTCGTCGGCGGCGTGCTGGTACCAGCGCGGCTCGGTCAGGTAGTCGTTCAGGTCGCCTGCGCCCAGTTTCAGCCGTCGCTGGAAGCGCCGGTCCTGCGCCAGCTCCGCCAGCCGGGCCGCCGGGACGGCCCCCAGGAGCCGCAGCGGGTCCCCGCCGGTGGCCCGCCACCCCTCCGGGTCGGCGTACCGGAAGAGCTCGCGGGTGTCGGTGTGCCAGGACCAGCGCAGGTTGCGCGCCAGGTCGCCGAGCGGTCGAAGGGAGTCGGGAAGGACGGGACGTACGGAGAAACGACGGATGGCCTTCACGGTGCGACCGTAGCGGCGGCGCCCCGCCGCCCGCCGTGGTTTGCGGTGCTTTCGGGTGCGGATTACACCCCTGCGGGTTGCGCCCGGCGCGTCCCGCCCACGCCCCGCCCCCGCCCCGTCCCGGCGCGCCCCACGCGCCGCCCGGGGCCGCCGTGCGGCCCGGACGCGCCCGGGGCCGGTGACGCGGCGGCCGGGCGCGCCGCACCCCCGCGCGCACGCCCCCTGCCGGTACGGACCCCCGCCCACGCCCCCGGAGGCACGCCCCGCGCCGGGGCCCGCAGGCGCACGCCCGGCGCGCGAACGGGGCGGCGGCGCCGGGCGGGTCCGCCCGGCGGCACCCACGCCGCACACCTGGCCGAAACCCGACGGTCCGCCGCGCCCGCGCCGGGTACACGCGGTGAGCGACTACCTACCGGTAGTTCACTTCACCGGCGCATCGCGCGGCGGGCCCGTGGGCAGAAAGATCCCCTGCGCGGTGAGGCCCCCAGCCGAGTGAACGCGGACGGGAGCGGTCATGCCCGCACGGCCTCCCGCCCTCGTGAAGCGGATACAAAGTACGAAACACCCATTATCGACCCCAGGTGGAACCCCATGATCGGTCGCATCCCCGTCCTGGACGTCCAGCCGCTCGTCGACTGCGGGCGCCGGCCCGCCAAGGCGGTGGTGGGCGAGTCGTTCCAGGTGTCCGCCACCGTGTTCCGCGAGGGGCACGACGCGGTGGCCGCCAACGTCGTCCTGCGCGACCCGGCCGGGCACGCGGGGCCCTGGACGCCGATGCGCGAGGCCGCCCCCGGCACCGACCGGTGGGAGGCGCTGGTGACACCGGACGCGGCGGGGCGCTGGACGTTCGTCGTCGAGGCGTGGAGCGACCCGGTGTCCACCTGGCGGCACCACGCCGCGCTGAAGGTCCCCGCGGGCGTGGACGTGGAGCTGACGTTCGCCGAGGGGGCGCAGCTCCTGGAGCGGGCCGCGGCCGAGGTGCCCAAGGACGCGGGCCGGGCCGTCGTGCTGGAGGCGGTGGACGCGCTGCGCAACACCGCGCTGGACGAACGGGACCGGCTCGCCGCCGCGCTCGGGGCCGAGCTGACGGAGGCCCTGACGCGGCATCCGCTGCGCGAGCTGGTCACCCCCTCCCGGTCCCTGCCGGTGCAGGTGGAGCGCCGGCGCGCGCTGTTCGGCTCCTGGTACGAGCTGTTCCCGCGCAGCGAGGGCGCCGTCGTCCCGGCGGACGGCGGGGCGCCGGTGCCGGGCACGCTGCGCACCGCGGCCGAGCGCCTGCCCGCCGTCGCCGCGGCCGGGTTCGACGTCGTCTACCTGCCGCCGATCCACCCCATCGGCACCGCCTTCCGCAAGGGCCGCGACAACGCCCTGGAGGCGGGCCCGCACGACGTCGGCGTCCCGTGGGCCATCGGTTCGGCCGACGGCGGGCACGACGCCATCCACCCGGACCTGGGCACCTTCGCGGACTTCGCGCACTTCGTGGACACCGCCCGCGACCTGCGCATGGAGGTCGCCCTGGACTTCGCGCTCCAGTGCTCCCCGGACCACCCCTGGGTCACCGAGCACCCCGAGTGGTTCCGCAGGCGGGCCGACGGGTCGATCGCGTTCGCGGAGAACCCGCCGAAGAAGTACCAGGACATCTACCCCCTCCACTTCGACAACGGCCTCACGGCGTACCGGGGGCTGGTGGGCGAGACGCTGCGGGTGCTGCGCTTCTGGATGGAGCAGGGCGTGCGCATCTTCCGGGTGGACAACCCGCACACCAAGCCCGTCCGCTTCTGGGAGAAGGTGATCACCGAGATCAACCGCACGGACCCGGACGTGATCTTCCTGGCCGAAGCGTTCACCCGCCCGGCGATGATGCGCGCGCTCGCGCAGGTGGGCTTCCAGCAGTCCTACACCTACTTCACCTGGCGCAACGGCAAGCAGGAGCTGACGGAGTACCTGACCGAGCTGTCGGGGGAGGCGGCCGCGTACATGCGGCCCAACTTCTTCGTCAACACCCCCGACATCCTGCACGCCTACCTCCAGCACGGCGGGCGCCCGGCGTTCGAGATCCGCGCGGTGCTGGCCGCCACGCTCTCCCCCACCTGGGGGATGTACGCGGGCTTCGAGCTGTGCGAGGGCACGGCGGTGCGCGAGGGCAGCGAGGAGTACCTGCACTCGGAGAAGTACGAGCTGCGACCACGGGACTGGGCGGCCGCCGAGCGCGAGGGCCGCACGATCACCCCGCTGATCACCACGCTGAACCGGCTGCGGCGCCGCCACCCGGCGCTCCAGACGCTGCGCTCCCTGCACTTCCACCACACGGACAACGACCAGATCATCGCCTACTCCAAGCGCAGCAGCGAGCCCTACGCCGACTCAGTGCTGGTGGTGGTGAACCTCGATCCGTACCACACCCAGGAAGCGACCGTGTCGTTGGACAGGGAGAAGCTCGGCCTGACACCGGCTCAGGAAAGCGGTGCCGAGCTCTTCCCGGTGCGCGACGAGCTCACCGGCGAGACCTACCACTGGGGCAGGGACAACTATGTGCGACTGGAGCCGGGGCGACCCGGTTCGCCGGCCCCGGCGCACATCCTGACCCTGCGACCGTCCTCACCGACCGGAGGGTCACCCAACGATGAGCGTCAATGAGCCAGTCCCCGACACGTTCGAGGACACACCCGCCAAGGACCGCGATCCGCAGTGGTTCAAGCGTGCCGTCTTCTACGAGGTCCTGGTGCGCTCGTTCCAGGACAGCAACGGCGACGGCGTCGGCGACCTGAAGGGCCTGACCGCCAAGCTCGACTACCTGCAATGGCTGGGCGTCGACTGCCTGTGGCTGCCGCCCTTCTTCAAGTCGCCCCTGCGGGACGGCGGATACGACGTCTCGGACTACACCTCCGTCCTTCCCGAGTTCGGCGATCTCGCCGACTTCGTGGAGTTCGTCGACGCCGCCCACCAGCGCGGCATCCGCGTCATCATCGACATGGTGATGAACCACACCAGCGACCAGCACGAGTGGTTCCAGCAGTCCCGCAAGGACCCCGACGGCCCCTACGGCGACTACTACGTCTGGGCCGACGACGACAGCGGGTACGCCGACGCCCGCATCATCTTCGTCGACACCGAGCAGTCCAACTGGACGTTCGACCCGGTGCGCAAGCAGTACTACTTCCACCGGTTCTTCTCCCACCAGCCGGACCTCAACTACGAGAACCCGATGGTGCAGGAGGAGATGATCTCCGCCCTGCGGTTCTGGCTGGACCTGGGCATCGACGGCTTCCGCCTGGACGCCGTGCCCTACCTGTACGCCCAGGAGGGCACCAACTGCGAGAACCTGCCGGCCTCGCACGCCTTCCTCAAACGGGTGCGGGCGGAGATCGACGCGCACTACCCGGACACGGTGCTGCTGGCCGAGGCCAACCAGTGGCCGGAGGACGTCGTCGACTACTTCGGCGACTACGCCAAGGGCGGGGACGAGTGCCACATGGCGTTCCACTTCCCCGTCATGCCGCGCATCTTCATGGCCGTGCGGCGCGAGTCGCGCTACCCGGTCTCGGAGGTCCTCGCCAAGACCCCGGCGATCCCCTCCGGCTGCCAGTGGGGCGTCTTCCTGCGCAACCACGACGAGCTGACCCTCGAAATGGTGACGGACGAAGAGCGCGACTACATGTACGCCGAGTACGCCAAGGACCCGCGCATGCGGGCCAACATCGGCATCCGGCGCCGCCTGGCGCCCCTGCTGGACAACGACCGCAACCAGATCGAGCTGTTCACCGCGCTGCTGCTGTCGCTGCCCGGCTCGCCCATCCTGTACTACGGCGACGAGATCGGGATGGGCGACAACATCTGGCTCGGCGACCGCGACGCGGTGCGCACCCCGATGCAGTGGACGCCGGACCGCAACGCCGGGTTCTCCTCCTGCGACCCGGGGCGGCTCTTCCTCCCGGCGATCATGGACCCGGTCTACGGCTACCAGGTGACCAACGTCGAGGCGTCCATGAGCTCGCCCTCGTCGCTGCTGCACTGGACCCGGCGCATGGTGGAGATCCGCAAGCAGAACCCGGCGTTCGGACTGGGCGCGTACACCGAGCTGTCGTCCAGCAACCCGGCGGTGCTGGCGTTCCTGCGCGAAGTGCGGCTGCCCAGCGGCGAGGACGACCTCGTCATGTGCGTCAACAACTTCTCCCGGTTCCCGCAGCCGACGGAGCTGGAGCTGGGCACGTGGAAGGGGCTGCACCCGGTCGAGCTGATCGGCGGCGTCCGCTTCCCGGCCATCGGTGACCTGCCCTACCTGCTGACGCTGGCCGGGCACGGGTTCTACTGGTTCCGCCTGCGCAAGCAGCCCGCGGCGGCCACCCAGGCGGTGCCCGCCGCGCAGGGCCCGCTCTCGCCCGCCGCGCCCGTGCCGCCGGGCGAACCGGTCTCCCCCGAACCGCCGATCCGCCCGACACCCCCCGGGCCGTAGCGGACGCGCGGCCGGGGCCCGGAGGCCACCGCCTCCGGGCCCCGGCCGCCTCCGGACCCCGCGCGCGTCCGGCCGCCGGGCGCGTCCGGCGGGTGCACGCCTCGGGTGGGGCGGTCGGTTAGGACGCGCGGAGCGAGGGCACACGTAGTAACCGGAGAACCACCCGTGTGGCCCAGTGCGCAAGCCGCCGCACGGTCGATTACCCCGAAACACGTCCCGCACAGCCGGACAGCCAATGCCGCATTCCGGGACACTTCGCGTACATCTCGTGTGCCCGGGGGAAGGACGCCATGACCGCCAAGCCGGACAGCTCCTCGCCCCGTCTCGCCCCGCACGCCTCCGGCGGCCCGGCCGCCGCCGAGCTGCTGCGGTCGCTGCGGCCGATGCTGACCCAGTGGCTGCCCAGACAGCGGTGGTTCGCCGGGAAGGGCCGCGCGCTGGACGGCCTGACCCTCTCCGCCGCCACCGAGCTGCTGCCCCGCCCGGGCACCGGAGCCGCACCGGGCCTGCCGGGGCTGCTGCACCTGCTGCTGGGAGCGCACCAGGGCGACCACGCCGACTGCTACCAACTGCTGCTCGGCGTCCGTCCCGTGCTGCCGCCCGCGCTCGCGCCCGCGCTCATCGGGCGGCCCGCGTGGGGCCCGCTGAAGGGGCTCGCCGTCTACGACGCCGTCCCCGACCAGCGGCTCACCGGCGTCCTGCTGGAGCGGCTGCGCACCCCCGGCCGCGTCGGCGCGCTGCGGTTCGCCCGGGAGGCGGGCGCTCACCTGCCGCCGGGGCTGCCGGCCCGGCCGCTGCGGGCGGAGCAGTCCAACTCCTCGATCGTCTACGGGGACACGTACATCCTGAAGCTGTTCCGCCGGGTGAGCCGGGGCGTCAACCCGGACCTGGAGCTGCCGCTCGCGCTGGCCCGCACCGGGTGTGCGCGGGTCCCCGCCCCGGTCGCCTGGTTCGAGGCGGACGCCGCGGACCCGGTCACCCTCGGCGTGCTCCAGCCATACCTGCCCGGCTCCAGCGACGGCTGGCGGCTCGCCCTGCACGCCCTGCACCGCGAGGCGGACTTCACCGGTGCGGCCCGCTCGCTGGGCCGGGCCACCGCCGAGGTGCACACGGCGCTGGCCGCGGCGCTGCCCACCGCCGTGCTGCGCGGCCCGTCGCTGGCCGCCGTGGCCGAGGAGATGACCGCGCGGCTGAAGGCCGCCTGCGACGCCGTGCCCCAGTTGCGCCCCTACCGCGTCGGACTGCGCGAGGCGTTCGCGGCCGTGCGCGAGCTGGCGGAGGCCGGGCAGGGCTGCCTGGTCCAGCGCGTCCACGGCGACCTGCATCTGGGCCAGGTGCTGCGCACGGCCGCCCGCGACGGCGCGGACGGCGGCTGGTCGGTCATCGACTTCGAGGGCGAGCCGGCCAAGGAGCTGGCCGAGCGGCGGCGCCCGCGGCCGGTGCTCCAGGACGTCGCCGGAATGCTGCGCTCGTTCGACTACGCGGCCTGCCAGCGCGGCGCGTCGGAGTTCTCCCGCCGCTGGGCCGAGGCCACCCGCGACGCCTACTGCGCGGGCTACGCCGAGGCGGGCGGCACCGACCCGCGCGAGCACGCCGCGCTGCTGCGCGCCTACGAGACGGACAAGGCCGTCTACGAGGTGCTCTACGAAGCCCACCACCGCCCCGACTGGCTGCCCATCCCGCTTGCCGCGATCCGCCGTCTCGCGCAGGCCCCGCCATCCCCCAGGAGGACTTCCCCGTGACTCCCCGCCCCGAGGTGCCCGAAACCTTCCGCGCGGCTCCCCCGGCCGCGACGCCCGCCCCGCGCCGCCCGGCCGCGCACCCCGCCGCGGCGGACCCCGCCCCGCCGTCCCCGCAGGCCCCGTCCGCCGAAGCGCCGTCCGGCGAACCCCCGTCCGCCGACGTGCCGACGGCCGCGCCCGCCCCGCCGCTGGACGCCGCCGAGCGGGAGCGGCTGCTGGCCGGGGCGCACCACGACCCGCACGCCGTGCTGGGCGCGCACCCGCGCGAGGGCGGCGTCCTCGTCCGCGCGCTGCGCCCGTTCGCCCGCTCGGTGAGCGTGCTGACGCCGCGCGGGCGGGTGGCGCTGCACAGCGAGGGCGGCGGCCTCTTCGCCGGCGTCCTGCCCGGGCCCGCCGAGGTGCCGGACTACCGGCTGCGCGTCGCCTACGACGGCGACACGGTGATCGAGACCGCCGACCCCTACCGCTTCCTGCCCACCCTGGGCGAGCTCGACCTGCACCTGATCGCCGAGGGCCGGCACGAGGAGCTGTGGACGGCGCTCGGCGCCCACCCCATGACCGTCGACGGCGTGGCGGGCACGCGCTTCACCGTGTGGGCGCCCAACGCGCGGGGCGTGCGGGTGGCGACCGACGCCACCTACTGGGACGGCACCGCCCAGCCGATGCGCTCGCTGGGCTCCAGCGGCGTGTGGGAGCTGTTCCTGCCCGGCGTCGGCGAGGGCACCCGCTACAAGTTCGACGTCTGCCGCCCCGACGGCTCCCACGGGCTGCGCGCGGACCCGATGGCGCGCCGCACCGAGTGCCCGCCGGACACCGCGTCCGTCGTGACGGCGTCCGCCTACCGCTGGGGCGACGCCCAGTGGCTGGCGCGGCGCGCGGAGCGGCCGGTGCACCAGGCGCCGTTCTCCGTCTACGAGGTGCACCTGCCCTCCTGGCGCCCGGGGTCGGGCTACCGCGAGCTGGCCGAGCACCTCCCGGCGTACGTGAAGGACCTCGGCTTCACGCACGTGGAGCTGATGCCGGTGTGCGAGCACCCGTTCGGCGGCTCGTGGGGCTACCAGGTCACCGGCTACTACGCGCCGACGGCCCGGCTGGGCACCCCGGACGACTTCCGGCACCTGGTGGACGCGCTGCACCAGGCGGGCATCGGCGTGCTGATGGACTGGGTGCCCGCCCACTTCCCCAAGGACGACTGGGCGCTGGCGCGCTTCGACGGCACCGCGCTCTACGAGCACCCCGACCCCCAGCGCGCCGAGCACCCGGACTGGGGCACGCTGGAGTTCGACTACGGCCGCGCCGAGGTGCGCAACTTCCTCGTCGCCAACGCCGTGTACTGGTGCGAGGAGTTCCACATCGACGGGCTGCGGGTGGACGCCGTGGCCTCGATGCTCTACCTGGACTACTCGCGCGAGTACGGCCAGTGGTCGCCCAACGAGTTCGGCGGCCGGGAGAACCTGGACGCGGTGCGCTTCCTCCAGGAGATGAACGCCACCGTCTACCGGCGCTGCCCGGGCGTGGTGACGGTCGCGGAGGAGTCCACCGCCTGGGACGGCGTCACCCGGCCCACCCACCAGGCGGGGCCGCAGGGCCGGGGCGGGCTCGGCTTCGGTCTGAAGTGGAACATGGGCTGGATGCACGACTCGCTGGAGTACGTCGCCAAGGAGCCGGTGCACCGCAGGTACCACCACCACGAGATGACGTTCTCGATGGTGTACGCCTACAGCGAGAACTACGTGCTGCCCATCTCGCACGACGAGGTGGTGCACGGCAAGGGCTCGCTGGTGTCGAAGATGCCGGGCGACTGGTGGCAGCGGCGCGCCAACCACCGCGCCTACCTGGGCTACATGTGGGCCCACCCGGGCAAGCAACTGCTGTTCATGGGACAGGAGTTCGCCCAGGGCGCGGAGTGGTCCGAGGGGCACGGCCCGGACTGGTGGCTGCTGGACCCGGCCTACCCCGCCCACGGCGACCACGCCGGCGTCCGCGACCTGGTGCGCGACCTGAACGCCCGGTACGCCGAGACGCCCGCGCTGTGGGAGCGGGACACCGACCCGGCCGGCTTCGCCTGGGTGGAGGCCGACGCCGCCGAGGACAACGTCTTCGCCTTCCTGCGCCTGGCGGCCGACGGCTCGCCGCTGCTGTCGGTCACCAACTTCTCCCCCGTCGTGCGGCACGACTACCGGATCGGGGTGCCCGAGGGCGTCGCGGCGTGGCGGACCGTGCTGAACACCGACGCCACCCGGTACGGCGGCTCGGGGGTGACGCCGCCCGACCCGGTGCGGCCGTGGCCCGTCCCCGCGCAGGGCCGCCCCGCCAGCCTCGCGCTGACCCTGCCGCCGCTGGCCACCCTCTGGCTCCGCCCGGCCTGACGCGCTCAGCTCGCGGGCCGTCCCGCGCTGGGGCACGGTGGGAGGAGCCCCACGCAGGAGGACGGCCCATGAGCGAGCACACCTACCGGGTGACCGAGATCGTCGGCACCTCGCACGAAGGACTGGACGCGGCCATCCGCAACGGCATCGGCCGCGCCGCGCGGACGCTGCACGGCCTGGACTGGTTCGAGGTCACCCAGGTGCGCGGCCACATCGAGGACGGCCGGGTGGCGCACTACCAGGTCGGCCTGAAGGTCGGCTTCCGGCTGGACGACACCGCCGGGTGACCCCGGCGACCGCGCGCCGACCGGCCCGCGCCCCGGACGGTCGGCCGCGCGCCCGCCCCACGCCTCAGCCGACCGGCTCCGGGGCCGCCCGGCCGCCGGCGTCCGGCGCGTCGTCGGCGCCCGAGGCGGCACCCGTCTCCGGCGCGGCGCCCGTGTCCGGCGCGGCACCCGCGTCCGGAGTACCGGCCCGGGCCGGGGCGCCGCGGTCGTGCGGGGCGTCCGGGGCCGCGGTCTCTTCGGCCAGGCGCTGCATGCCGCTCGTCGTCTTCAGCGGCTTCTCCTTCAGCAGCAGCACCGCGACGAACGCCAGGGCGGCGAAGGGGGCCGCGACGAGGAACAGGTCGGCGGTACCGGCCGCGTAGGCCCGCTCCACGACCTCCCGCACCGGCGCGGGCAGCGCGCCCACGTCCGGCACCGCGCCGTGCGCCCCGCCGCCCTCGGGGGCCGCGACGCCCGCCTGTCCGAGCCCGCTGCGCATCTCGTCCGCGACCCGGTGCGCGAGCACCGCGCCCAGCACGCTGGTGCCGATGGTGCCGCCCATGCTGCGGAAGAACGACAGCACGGAGGTGGCCGCGCCCAGGTCGGCCGCCGGAACGTCGTTCTGCGCGGCGAGCACGAGGTTCTGCATCAGCATGCCGACGCCGACGCCCAGCAGCGCCATGTACAGGCTCAGCACGCCGAACCCGGTGTCGGCGTCGATCGTGGAGAGCAGCCCGAGCCCGACCGTCATGATCACCGCGCCGGAGACCAGGTACACCTTCCACCGGCCGGTGGCGCTGATGACCTGCCCGGCCACGGTGGACGACACCAGCAGGCCGCCGATCATCGGCAGGCTCATCAGGCCCGCGACCGTCGGTGACTTGCCGAGCGCCAGTTGGAAGTACTGCGAGAGGAACACCGTGCCGCCGAACATCGCCACGCCGACGAGCAGGCTGGCCACGGTCGTCAGCGTCACGGTGCGGTTGCGGAAGAGGGCGAGCGGGATGATCGGCTCGGGCACCCGCGTCTCGACCCACACCGCGAGCGCCAGCAGCAGCACGCCGCCACCGGTCAGCGCCGCCGTCTGCCAGGAGGCCCAGGCGAACCGGCTGCCCGCCAGCGTCGTCCAGACCAGCAGCGCGCAGACGCCCCCGACGAGCAGGAACGCGCCCAGGTAGTCCACCTTCGCCGCCCGCCGCACGGTGGGCAGGGACAGCGTGCGCTGGAGCAGCACGATCGCCAGGAGCGCGAAGGGGACGCCGATGAAGAAGCACCAGCGCCAGCCGAGCCACGAGGTGTCCACCAGCACGCCGCCGACCAGCGGCCCGATCACCGTGCCCACGGCGAAGACGGCGCCGAAGACGCCCGCGTACCTGCCCAGCCTGCGGGGCGGGATGATCGCGGCCATCACCACCTGCGCGAGCGCGGTCAGGCCGCCGGCGCCCACGCCCTGCACGACGCGGCTGAAGATCAGCAGGCCGGCCTCCTGGGAGAACCCGGCCAGCAGCGACCCCGCCACGAACACGCCCAGCGAGAGCTGGAGCAGCAGCTTCTTGTTGTAGAGGTCGGAGAGCTTGCCCCACAGCGGGACGGTGGCGGTCATCGCCAGCAGCTCGGCGGTGACGACCCAGGTGTAGGCGGACTGGCTGGCGCCCAGGTCCGCGATGATGCGCGGCAGCGCGTTGGCCACGACCGTGCCGGCCAGGATGGCGACGAACATCCCGGCCATGAGGCCGGACATGGCCTGGAGTATCTGGCGGTTGGTCATGTCGGTGGGCGCCCGGTCCACCGGGGTGTCGACTGCGGTCACGGGTCCTGCTTTCGGTGGGAGTCGGCGACGGGCTCGGTCAGGCCCGCGGCGAGCTGGTCGAAGACGCGCCGGAACACCTCGGAGAACGCCCGTTCCGGACGGCGACGGGCGCACCAGTGCTGCACGGCGACGCGCACGGCGGTGGCCGACATGGCCGCCAGCAGCCTCGGGTACAGCTCCAGCGCCGCGGCGTCCCGGGGCGCGGCGTCCCGGGGCTCGGCGCCCTGGGAGGCGGCGCCCTGGGGCTCGGCGTCCCGGGGCGCGTTCCCCATGCGCTGGGCGACGGCCAGGGCCAGGCCCTCCTCGTCCGCCATGTGGGCGCCCAGGCTGCGGGCGAGCAGGTGCGGCGAGCGCTGGAGCACCTGCGCGCGCAGCTCCCACACCTCGTGCCGCTGCTCGACGTCGACCAGCTCGGCGGCGAGCGCGTCCCGTACGGCGACGAGCGGCGGGTGGTCCTCGGGCGCGTCCAGCACGGCCCGCCGGACGCGCGCCCCCACCTCGGCGTCGAGCATGACGAAGGCGTCGTCGTGGCTGTCGAAGTAGTTGAAGAACGTGCGCGGAGAGACCCCGGCGGCCTGGCTGATCGCCTCCACGGTGACGTTCTCCGCCCCGTGCTCGACCGCCAGCCGCACCGCGGCCTCCGCCAGCGCCGCGCGCGTCGCCCGCTTCTTGCGCTCGCGCAGCCCGAGCGCCTCTCTCTCCGTCACGCTTTGCAGGGTATGCAAAAATGCAGTCGGTGCAAAATCAGCACCGGGCCACCCACGGCGACCGCTGGCCCGCCATCGCGCACAGCACCGCGTGCAGCAGCGCGGTGTGCACCAGCCGACCGTCCGGCGCCGGCCTGCTGTACCAGCTCAGCGGCCACGTGTCCCCGCCGAGCGCGGGCACGCCGACGTAGCAGCGCCGGTTCTGCCCGGCCTGCCCCGTGAGCAGTTCCACACCCCTCGGCCAGCGCCGGTTGCCCGTGCTGCCGGGCGCCACGAGGAAGTACGCCGCCCGTCGGCCGTCCCGCTCCAGGACCACCGGACCCGGGTCCCCGCCGGTCAGCTCCCCGAACTGCTCCGCGACGTCCCGCCCGTGCGGCCCGGCCACCCGCACGGCGTCGAAGTACACCCCGGCCACCCGCAGGTGGCACCCGAGCAACGGCACCCAGGGGATGCGCGGATCACGACTTTCACTGTTCATGGGTCGAGTGTCGGACGCGCGGCCTACCGTATGTAATGCCGTGGACTCGATAGGTGACCGAGTCGCGCGTTGATCGAACGCGAGTTGCGGCATGTCGAGCCATGTCGAGAGGGGAAGCTCGTGGCAGAGGAAGAGAACCGCCGAATGGCGTCCGCGACCCGTCAGGCAATCGCCGACCTCGCTCGCTCGGCGCGGGAGGAACGAGGTCTCTCCCAGGAGGAACTGGGACGGTTGATCAACTACTCAGGTGCCGCCGTCAGCAAACTGGAGACGTGCAAGGACGGCGTCACGATCAAGATGCTCTCCCTACTGGACCGCGAGTTGTTCGACGGCCGCAGGATTCTCACCAAACTGCTGCCATACGTGGACGTCGACCGCTTTCCGCCTCACTTCCGGGACTACGCGCTGCTCGAACGCGACGCGATCAGCGTCTGCGGCTACCAGACCATGGTCGTGGACGGTCCCTTCCAGACCGAGGCGTACGCCACGGCCGTGATCAAGGGCGCCTACCCCGCGGTGACAACGGACGCGGCCGAACAGTTCGTGCAGGCGCGAGTCGCCAGGCAGGCGCTCTTCGAGCGCACGCATCCCATGCCCCACTTGGAACTGGTGCAGGAAGAGTCCTCTTTGCTGCGTCAGTTCGGCACACCTGCGACCATGCGCGAGCAACTGTGGCACCTCGTGGAGCTTTCCAAGCGACCCAACATCACCGTGCAGGTACTGCCGTTGAACTGCGGTTCAAGAGGCGAGCACGCAGGCACGGAAGGCCCCATGAAACTGTTCGAGCGTCCTGACCACAGCCGTGTGGTGTACCTGGAAGCACAACGGCGCGGTCTGTTGATCACGCAACCGGAAGAAGTGTCCGAGCTGACGCAGCGATATGCCATGATCCGCGCACAGGCTCTGGGCCCTTACGAGTCGCGTGACCTGATCCTGCGGAAAGCCGAGGAGTTCACATGAGCGTTATGGAGAAGCAGTTCAACCTCCAGTGGCACAAGTCCACGTACAGCGATGGAAGCGGAGGCGACTGCGTGGAGGTGGCCGCGTGTGGGTGTGCGGAGTCGGTGGTGCACGTGCGGGACTCCAAGGACACCGCACGCGGCTCACTCGCCTTCACCCCCACCGCGTGGACGGCCTTCCTGGCCCACACCGCGCGCTGACGCAGCGGCCCGCCCCGGCCCCGTCGGCACGGCAGCGCGCGCGGGACACCGCCCACGCGGCTGACCGTGCCGGCGGAAGCGCCACCCCGGAGGCGTCCACGAGTGCGGCACCCGGGAGGCGTCCCCGAGAGCGCCACCCCGGGGCCCGCCAGGCGCACCGCGACGTGCGCGCCTGGCGGGGCCGGTTGTCCACACCGCGCACGGCCGCCGACGGCTCCCCGTCACGGACGGCCTGTTCCCGCCGTCGCGGCGGCCCCCTCTCCGCTCCGGCGGCCACGTCAAGCCCCGTCGGCCGATACGTCCGCCCAGCCCTCGGCCGGGTCGTCGCCCGCCGCGCGTGGACCGCGTCCGGAAGTCCCCGGCGAACCGGACGGCGAGAGGTGAGCGGGGGCGGCGCGACGCCGACCGGTGCGGCGCCGACGGCGTACGCACTCGCCCACACGCTTGACCCCGCAGCCCGCACGGCCCTACGTTTAAGTAGTTGCTTAATTAAGAAGGTGCCGAAGTGCAGGACGCGTCCACGACCCTCGACCTCGTCTTCGGCGCCCTGGCCGAGCCGAACCGGCGCGCGATGCTGGCACGGCTCAGCCGGGGCCCGGCCACCGCCGGGGAGCTGGCCCGGCCGCTGGAGATCAGCAAGCCGGCCGTCTCGCAGCACCTGAAGGTCCTGGAGGCGGCGGGGCTCGTGGTCCGCACCCGGCAGGCGCAGTGGCGTACCTGCACGCTGCGCACCGACCCGCTCGACGAGGCGTCCGCCTGGCTCGACCGGCAGCGCGCCGCGTGGCAGGAGAGCTTCGACGCGCTGGAGGACCGGCTCCGGGAGATGAAGCGCGAGCGGAACCCGGAAGCGGCCGGGGGCCACCACCAGGAAGGGACGAACGAACGATGACCGAGAACGCGAAGCCGATCGACATGTCGCAGGGCTTCACCATCACCAGGGTGCTCGACGCCCCGCGCGACCTCGTGTGGCGGGCGTGGACCGAGCCCGACGAGATGGCGCGGTGGCTCCACCCCCGGGGCGCCACCACGCCGCGCGAGGAGGTGCACGTCGATCTGCGGGTCGGCGGCCGCTACGGCTACGTGATGGTCTCGGACGAGACCGGCGAACGCGTCTCGACCGGCGGGGCCTACCTGGAGATCACCGAGCCCGAGCGCCTGGTCTTCACCTGGGGCTACCCGGACGCCGCGGTCGAGGACTCCCCCGTCGTCACACTGGCCTTCGCCGACCTCGGCGGCAGGACGGAGATGACCTTCCGCCTCCAGGGGGCTCCGGGGCACGCGGGCGACGGGTTCATGCACGACGGCTGGACCTCCACGCTCGACAGCCTCGCCGAGAACCTGGCCGAGCCCTCCCCGCCGAGGGCTCCCGGTGCCCCGCGCGGCGCGGTCCGCCGGATGGAGCACGTGGGCGTCGTCGTCGACGACCTGGAGTCCGCCACGGCGTTCTTCGTCGACCTGGGCCTCGAACTCCAGGGCCGGGCCCCGGTCGAGGGCCGCTGGGTGGACCGCGTCGTGGGGCTCGAAGGGGTCAGGGCGGAGGTCGCGGTCGTGCAGACGCCGGACGGCCACGGACGGCTGGAGCTGACGAAGTTCCACACCCCGGCGGACCACGGCGGCAGCCGCGACGGGGCGCCGAACGCCCTGGGCCTCCGCCACGTCGCGTTCGCCGTCGAGGACATCGACGCCGTCGTCTCCCGCCTGCGGGCCCGCGGCACGGAACTCGTCGGCGACCTGGAGCGCTACGAGGACAGCTACCGCCTGTGCTACGTCCGCGGCCCGGAAGGCATCATCGTCGAACTGGCCGAGCGGATCACCTGACCCCGCCCCGCCCCCCGGCCAGCCTCCGAGACCACCGGCCCCGCTCCGTTCCACCGGAACACCGCCACCCGCCGACCGCGGGTTTGCTCGTCGGCCACCACCGTGAAGTACTCGTCCAGGACGGACAGCTTCACCTTGTCCCGCTTGGTCGCGGCGGGCCTGGCCACCTCGGCCGCGTCTGTGACGAGGACTATCTCCCGCTCGGCGAGCATCCCGGCCTCTATCCGAGCCGGGCTCGCCTCCACCCCCTTGAGCGTCCCCGACGCCTCCGGACTCTCCGCCAGGGCGATGTCGCGCAGACCGGCGAAGGCGTCGGGAGAGACCAACCTGGTGTCGCGCCGCGCTGCCGGCACGAAGACCACCGCGCTCCCCGGCCCCTTGAGCCGCCGCACGTCCGCCGCCACCGCCAGAACGTCGTCCACCCGACTCGCCGGGGAGCGCTTGGCCAGCGACTGCGGCAGCAGGGCCAGCACCGCCACGGCGACCACCACGGGGACGGTCCACGCCGACGCCCTGGGAAACCGCGGCGTCACCGCCCGCGCCACAGCATCAAGCGTCGCCCCGATCAGCAAGGCCAGGCCCAGCAGGCTGAACAGGACGTACCGTTCCAAGAACATCGGCTTGACCAGGGACATACCGATCAGGGATATCTGCGGCACCGCCAGCAGGGGCAACCCGACGGCCGCCACCGACAGCCGGCCCACCCGCGGCCGGTCCACCAGGGCCCCGACACCGCCGATGGCCAAGAGGACCGCTGGGCCGATCATCATGTGCCAGGACAGCGGCGGTATCCAGGATATCTGTTGCGCCTGCCCCCGAGTGAACAGGATCAGCGGCATGGCACACGCTGTGGCGCATGCGGAGGCCGCCGCCCAGCGCGTCCACATCCCGCGCCGGGGCCGCGTCCACAGCAAGGTCGCCAGGTGGGCGGGCAGCATCAGCAGCGACAACCAGTTCAACCACCCGCACAGCAGCGTCACGCCACCGTACGCCGCCCAAAGCAGCGGCTGACGACGCCGTCCTCTGAGCGCGGTCACCAACAGCAGTGTCGAGACCGCGGCTCCGGCCGTGACGATCGCATACGGTCGGCCTTCTTGCAGGTGGAACTGCACGGCCGGAAGTAACCCGAACGCCAGCCCTCCCCCCAGGCCCGCCCGGACGCCGCCCAGGTGGCGGCCGATGACCGTCACACACGACGCCGCCACCGCCATGGCCAGGACGGAGGGCAGCCGCAACGTCGTGGTACCGGCTCCGAAGCACTCGAAGAGGCCGTGCATCAGCAGGTAGTAGAGCCCGTGAACAGCGTCGACCTGCTCCAGCATGTGCCAGATCTCGCCGGTCGACCGCGCGGCCACCTGCCAGGTCGCCGCCTCGTCCCGCCAGACGCTGTGCCGCCGGGACAGCCCCCACACCCCGAGGGCGAGGGTCCACAGGAACGGAATCAACCAAACGGGCGGACGACGCCGCAGAATATCCATGCAGGTGTGCACGAGGCGCGCAAGACTCATGGAGCCGACGTCACGGTGCAGTTCTTGCGCTCGGCCGCGTCGGCCGCCAGGGCCGTGAGAAGCGCCTCCTGAAGCTCCGGGCCCGCCTCACCGCTCTCGGCCTCCAGCGTGGCCAGGACGTGCAGGCCCTCATGACCAGACCGGCACTCGGAACTCTTCCACCGCAGACCGTCGTCCGATCCCTCGGGTTGCGACCGCTGTAGCCCGCCGACGCGGTAGGTGTCCGTGAAGGCACCGAAGAAGGAAGAGAACCGCAGAACCTTCTCCCCCGACTCGTTCAGCAGGAAGCAGTCCTCCACGGGCGTGTCCGGACTGGTCGGCGCTTCGAGGACCCGGCGAAGACCCGCCTGCGCCGCGACCTCGGCCACGGCCCCCGCCCCGGAGCACGTACCCGAAGCCGCGGCGAGACCGACCGGATCGGCGTAGTTCGCACTGGGCACCCACTCCGCGGGCGGAGTGCCCGCCGGCACGTCACAGCCCCACTTCCGCCCCGCCTCCTTGGCGGCGGCGGTGACGATGCGCGACAGAGCCAGGCGCCTGTCCTCCTCACGGAACCCCGGAGACATGACCGCGTAACCCTCGCCCTGCACCCACAGGTACTCCGCACGGCCGTCGCCGCAGGAAAGCGCGAGGGTGACGTGGGTGAGCAGGTCCCCTCCCTCCGTCACGACGCCCGGCCAGCCTTCACCGATAGGCGCCGAAGAAGCGGAACTGGCTTGCAGCAGATAGTGCCGGATCTCCCTCAAGATCCACAGGTTTCTTTCCCCCTTGCTCACCCGGAGCCTGAATCCGGGAAAGCGGTCCGCCGACCTGACGCGACAGTTCGTCAACGTCTCGGACGGAACGTCCCCCTCCAAGGGCAGTTGACGAGCCCTGACCCCCCGCTCCCCCAGCAGGGTCCGCGCACTCGCCAGGGAGACGATGCCGTCGCACGCGTCATCCAGAGAACGCTTCGCCTGCCACTCATCCACCGTACCCGTGGCATACAACCCGCCCCCGGCGACCAGGAGAACACCACACACCAAGGCAGCGATCTTCTTCTTCATCTGCCTCTCCTAGTCACTTCCGAGATATGTACTGGCAGCCGTTCGCCCATTTTCTGCGTACAGCAGCGCCTCAGCTTGCAAAAGGTCCACAGCACTGCCGTCACGGTCCATGCCCCGCTCTTCGGCCCAGTCGCCAATGCCAAGAGTTACCACTTTCTCTGTAGTGAGGTACTCCTTGGCAATCTCTGCGTTCTTCTCTCCTGTGGCATCAGCCTCGACCTCACCCGCCCAGACGCTAGCCAATGTGTCGATAATGCGTTGCGCCCCGTCGCCACCGGGGAATGGAGTCACCATTCCACCTAGGACGTGATAGGCAACTTTCGAACTCCACTGAGCCTCAGATACACGCTTATCAGTGAGATCAGCAGCGATGTCCTGCCGGATACCGTCAAACACCCCCATGGCCTTCGCCCCCAAGACCGCTTCGTTCCGCACCTCATCGTCCTGCGCAGTTCTGTCTTCGGAAAATTCCGCCATCGCTTCCCTGAACCGCATACGCTCCATCTCGTGTAGGACGCTGTAAGCTTCGGGATCCTCCGAAAGTCCACGCATGACGCGAACGAGTTTATCAACTTCCGGAGCAATGCGCCAATCCCCAGAATCATCACGCCACGTCGAGTTATCCACCAAACGTTCGTCATCCACACTGCCCAGGACAATGTGGGTATCCTGGCCATACTCAGCAAGGGCGTTGGCGACGGGCCGGCGAATATTCTCCGGGAACTCGAAACTACTGGGAATCGATTTTTCCGTGGCGGGGTCCAGGAGCGTCACCGTCTCCTGCATGACTCGGGCCTGGGCCTCCGTGTGGGGGGCGTTGAGGCGGGGTGGCTCGTTCTCGCCCAGTGGGGGTGCTCCGGTGGCGGCGGCTTCGAGTACCTTGCCCAGTCCGGTGTGGCTGTCGGAGAACCGGGCGTCAGGCCCGGTGTGCTGGGCGTTCGAACCCATCTCGACGGTGTCCCGGAAGTTCCAGTCCCGCTCGTCGAGCAGGTACGTGAGCGTGTCGTTGTCCTTCGCCGGGTCGAGGTAGTTCGTCGCGGTGTCCGGACTCCTGCTCATGAGACCCAGGGTCGCGTCCAGCGGGTCCCTGGCGAACGAGTCGCCGTCCTCGCCGGAGAACGAGGTGTCCAGGTCCCAGAGATCGGGGTCGCCGCCCTGTGCCGGGTCCTCCGCCGCCCGTATGTCGTCGGCCAGGCCGTGCAGGACCTCCTCGTCGTAGCCGCTGCCGTGCTGCATGAGGGTGAGCAGGCTCTGATAGCCCCGGGCTCGCTGCCCCGCGTCCTCGTTGTGCTCGCCCACCTGGACGCCGTACTCCGCCACCCCGGCTTCGCGCATGCCGTCACGCCAGGCGCGCAGGAAGTCCTTGTCCGCCGCGGTGCCCTTGCCGTCGACCGTGGTGGCCGTGGCGATGGTGTTCGCCAGCCCTTCCTGGACCGAGAGGTACTGCCGCTTCTCGGCGGCGTCCGCGGAGTAGGTGCGGGCGTGCAGCTCGTTGGCCGCGCCGATGGTGCCTTCGGCGTCGAGGGCGTTCAGCAGGGTGCGGCTGAACTCGGTGTCCCCCTCGTTCTGCCGCACGAGGAACTCCAGCTCGGCGAGCTCCTCCGCGGTGAGCTGCTCGCCGCTTTCGAGCTTCGCGTACAGTTCGCTGGCGCGTCCGGCGTTCACCGCACCGACGTCGCCGTGCAGGGAGGCGTCGAAGCCGTCCACCAGGCCCGTGCCGTCCGAGGGGTTGGCCATGAGGGCGAGCTTGATGTTCTCGTCGGCCTGCTGGACGGCTACGACCGCGTCGCTGATCTTCCCCGTCCACGAGTCCTCCAGCTCCTGGCGGGCCATCTGGTTGCGCCGGTAGATCTCCGCCTCGTCCTCGTCGAGCCTGCTCAGGTCGAGCGAACACCGCCCGTAGGGGTTGACCTCCATACCGGCCTGCTCGGCGTCGTCCCTGGCACCGGTCACCCTGTTCCTGAGCCGGGTGAGCGTGCCGTGGGCCTCGTCCAGCAGGTCGGCCACCGCCCACGCCTCGTCGCGCGCGGCGGCGTACTCCTCCTGCGTCATCTGGGCCTGGCTCTTGAAGGCGCTGACCGACTGCCCCAGCCAGTTCTCCGACTCGGCGGCGGCCCTGACGTGGTCGCCGTAGTCGCCGTGCAGGGTGTCGAACCGGTCCCCCATGCGCCGCCAGGCGGAGGCCGCGGTGCTCAGGCCGGAGAGGTCGGCGCTGATGATGGTCGCGTAGTCGACGGCCACGGTGGTTCCTCAGAGCTCCGTTATCGGGCTGGGCGCGGAGGACGGCCGGTACGGCGACGCGTACGGGGGGTGCGGACCGCCCGGCGCCAGGTCGGCGATCGGGCTGACGAACTGGTGATTGATGCCGGTGAACGTGGCGCCGGTGTCCAGCTCCGTGCCCTGGAAGAGCACGTTCGTCCGCCGCAGGCCGTTGAGTTCGCCTTCGAGCCGGGCGGTGAGCCGTTTGCAGTTGCGGTGCCACTCCTCCAGCCGGCCGTCGAGCCCGGTCCGTACCTCCCAGCCCCGCAGGGAGCCCGCGCTGACCGTGCTGGGGGCGGTCCTGCTGCCGACCACGGCCGTGGTGTCCCCGTCCGCGAGGGCTCCGGCCTTGTGCGTGTCCGGGCCCAGGTGCTCCTCGATGTACCGCGCGGCCTTCTTCTTCTCGGCCTCGGAGTGCGCCATGTCCGAGCCGGGTGGCGGTCCGAAGATGCCCGGTTCGGGTGCGGTGCCGTTCCGCGTCGTCGTCGGCCGGTCGTCGTCCAGGGCCATGGGTTCCCCTCCCCTTGTCCTTACCCCCGGGCTCGGCGCTGGCGTGCGGGCGGGCGGGTGCCGGTGGCGGCGCGCGCCCGCTACGTCGTGCGTGCCGAGCCCGCACTGATCGTAACGGGAGGGGTGTGCGGGGCCGGTGGGGCCATCCGGCCGCGCTCGACCGCCGACTCCTCGCCTGCCGGGGGGCGTTCGCGGGCCGGTGCGGCGCCCGCCGTGGCGCCGGGAGCGGGGCCTGGGGGGCCGCTGGTCCAGGCCAAGGGCTACCGTCAGGTAGGAACAGGGGTTACGCTGGTCCGCACGGTGTCGCGGGGGGCGCTGGAGCAATCTACAGTTTGTTGATTCGGGTGAACGCACGGTGGGTCCCGGCACGTCGTCGCCTCTAGCGTTGCCTGATGCACGCACGACCGCCCTTCGACGCCGCCGCGGCCCGTCGCCTGCGGGAGTCGCTCGGTATGACCCCCGCCCACGTCGCCTACGGCATGTGGGCCGCCTTCGGGCTCCGCGTCACCCCCGAGACGATCGCCGCCTGGGAGCTCTCGGAGGACTCCCCCGACGAGAAGCAGCTCGCCGCGCTGGCCGGTGCGCTGTGGTGCTCGCCCGGTGACCTGCTGGGGCGGCCGCGCACCCTGCACGAGTACCGGCTGGTGCGCGGTACGGCGCTCACCGACGTGGCGCTGCGGATCGGCATGCCGGCGGCCCAGTACGCCGAGGTGGAGCGGACCGGGCGGTGGACGGGGACGGACCAGCAGGCCGCCACCCTCGCGGCGGTGCTGGGCCTGTCGACGCGGACGCACGTCGAACTGGTCGGCAGGGACGGCAAGCTGGCCGACCAGCTCCGCAGCGCGGCCGGCTCGCGCTGGCAGGCGTACGTCAAGCCGGTGTGCAGGCTGCTGCCGCAGGTGGAGACGGCCACGGTCGAACGCGTCCTGGAGCGCCTGCACGACGAGTTCCACCAGCGCAGCTTCTCCTCGCTGAGCTGGATCGACACCGGCACCGAGACCGGCAGCAGCTCCGTGGACGCCGGGCGGCGGTACCTGGACCGGGTGACCGAGCACTTCTGGGCCCACCTGGAGGCCGTCCGGCACGACGGCTGAGACCGGACGACCCGGCGCGGGGGACGCCCGGGCCGGTGCGGGGCGCCCGGCCCGGTGCGGGGCGCCCGACCCGGTGCGGGGCGCCCGACCCGGCGCGGGGCGCCCGACCCGGCGCGGGGCGCCCGACCCGGCGCGGGGCGCCCGACCCGGCGCGGGGCGCCCGACCCGGCGCGGGGCGCCCGACCCGGCGCGGGGCGTCAGAAGACCGCTTCCGTCTCGTCCATGCGCTCCTGCGGCACCGTCTTCAGCTCGCGCGTCGCGTCGGCCAGCGGGGCCATGACGATGTCCGTGCCGCGCAGCGCCGTCATCATGCCGAAGTCCCCCCGGTGCGCGGCCTCGACCGCGTGCCAGCCGAACCGGGTGGCCAGCACGCGGTCGTACGCCGTCGGGGTGCCGCCGCGCTGGACGTGGCCGAGGATGACCGGGCGGGCCTCGGTGCCCAGGCGGCCCTCCAGCTCGCGCGCGAGGCGGTTGCCGATCCCGGTGAAGCGCTCGTGCCCGTACTGGTCGATGACGCCCTTCTCGTAGGACATCGTCCCCTCGGCCGGACGGGCGCCCTCGGCGACGCAGATGACGGCGAACTTCTTGCCGCGCGCGAACCGCTCCTGGACCATCTTCGTCAGCGCGTCGACCTGGAAGGGCCGCTCGGGCAGGCAGATGCCGTGGGCGCCGCCGGCCATGCCCGCCTCGAGCGCGATCCACCCCGCGTGCCGCCCCATGACCTCGACGACCATGACGCGCTGGTGGGACTCGGCGGTGGTCTTCAGCCGGTCCATCGCCTCGGTGGCCACGCCGACGGCGGTGTCGAAGCCGAACGTGCGGTCGGTGGCGGAGATGTCGTTGTCGATGGTCTTCGGCACGCCGACGACGGGCAGACCGGCGTCGGAGAGCATGCTGGCGGCGGTCAGCGTGCCCTCGCCGCCGATGGGGACCAGCGCGTCGATGCCCAGGCGGGCGAGCAGCTCCTCGCCGTTCGCGCACGCTTCCGTCAGGCGGTCGCGCTCCAGCCGGGCCGACCCCAGGATCGTCCCGCCGCGGGCGAGGATGCCGCCCACGGAGTTGAGGTCCAGCTCCCGGTAGCGGCCGTCGAGCAGGCCCTTGTAGCCGTCCTCGAAGCCGATAACCTCGTCCCCCCGGTCGGCCACGGCCCGGTGCACGACGGACCGGATGACGGCGTTCAGGCCGGGACAGTCGCCGCCGGCGGTGAGGACTCCGATACGCATGCTTTCGCTCTTCCTGATCGGGGACGGTCCGATGGGGCGGTGGGATTGTTTCACGTCTTGAACGCACGACGCCGTGCCTGTCCGCATGCCGATCCCCGCCCGGACCGGCCCGCACTCCCACGCCCCGCCCACCCTCTCCCACCGGCCCCCGGCTCCTCAATGGCGCCCGGCCCGGGGCGGGGCGGCGGAGCCGTCGGGACCGGCCGCGGGGAGCCCGCCCGGCCCCGGCGCGGGGGCGAGCGCGCCGGTAGGGTCGGGAGCATAGCCGGGTCAAACCGGGTACTTCGTGACGCGACCCGACGACCGAGGAGAGGCACCGCGTGACGCGCAGCGTGTACGTATCCGGCATCGGCCGCAGCGACGGCCGCCAGGTGGTCGACCTGGGGGTCATGGAGCTGCTCACCCGGCAGGTCGGCAAGGTGGGCGTGTTCCGCCCGCTGGCCCACGACGGCCCCGACCCGCTGCTCGACCTGCTCCGCAGCCGCTACCGGCTGTCCCAGCCGCAGGGCACGATGACCGGCCTCGGCTACGACGAGGCCGCCGCGCTCCAGGCCGAGCAGGGCACCGACGCACTGATATCCCGCCTGGTGGACCGCTACCACGAGATCGCCCGCGGCTTCGAGGCGGTGCTCGTGCTCGGCACCGACTACGCCGACACCAACCTGCCCGCCGAGCTGTCCCTGAACGCGCGGCTGGCCAACGAGCTGGGCGCCGGGGTGCTGGTCGTCGTCGCGGGGCTGGACCGCGGCGCGGACTCCGTGGCCGCCGAGGTGCGCAACGCCCACCACGCGTTCACCTCCCTCGGCTGCGAGGTGCTGGCCATGATCGCCAACCGGGTGCGGGACGGGCACGCCGCCGAGGCCGCCCGCTGGCTGGGGCGCCACCTGCCCGAGCCCGTCTACGTCATCCCGGAGGAGCCCGCGCTGTCCGCGCCGACCGTGGGGCAGGTCGTGGCCGCCCTCGACGCGAAGGTGCTGCTGGGCGATCCGGCGGGGCTGGCCCGCGACTGCCGGGACTTCGTCTTCGGCGGCGCGATGCTGCCGGCGTTCCTGCCCGCGCTCACCGACGGGTGCATGGTGATCACCCCCGGCGACCGGGCGGACCTGCTCGTCGGCGCGCTCGCCGCGCACTCGGCCGGGGCCCCGCCGATCGCCGGAGTCCTGCTCACCCTGGACCAGCACCCGGGCGAGGAGACGCTCGCGCTGGCCGAGCGCCTGGCGCCGGGAACGCCGGTGCTGGCGGTGGCCGAGGGCTCCTTCCCCACCGCCACCGAGCTGGCCACGCTGGAGGGACGGCTGAACGCGGCGTCCCCACGCAAGGTGGAGGTCGCGCTCGGCCTGTTCGAGAGCCACGTGGACACCCGGGAGCTGACCGAGCGGCTGTCGATGGCCCGCAGCGACCGCGTCACGCCGATGATGTTCGAGCACGAGCTCATCGAGCGCTCCCGCACCGCCCGCCGCCACGTGGTGCTGCCGGAGGGCACCGAGGAGCGGGTGCTGCGCGCCGCCGAGGTGCTGCTGCGCCGCAACATCTGCGACCTGACGCTGCTGGGTGAGGAGGCGGCCGTGCGCAGGCGCGCCGCCGAGCTGGGGGTGGAGCTGCGCTTCCTCGGCGCGGACGAGGCCGAGTGGGGCGGCGAGGGCGCTTCGGCCACCGCCCGCGTCGTCGACCCGGCCACCTCCCCGCTGCGCGAGCGGTTCGCCGAGGTGTACGCCGCGCTGCGCGCCCACCGCGGCGTGAGTTACGAGCTGGCCTACGACGTGGTGGCCGACGTCTCCTACTTCGGCACGCTGATGGTGCGCGAGGGCCTGGTCGACGGGATGGTGTCGGGCGCGGCGCACTCCACCGCGGCCACCATCCGGCCCGCGTTCGAGATCATCAAGACCACGCCGGACGCCTCGATCGTCTCCTCGGTGTTCTTCATGTGCCTGGCCGACCGGGTGCTCGTCTACGGCGACTGCGCCGTCAACCCGGACCCGGGCGCCGAGCAGCTCGCGGACATCGCCATCCAGTCGGCGGCCACCGCCGCCCAATTCGGGGTCGAGCCGCGCGTGGCGATGCTGTCGTACTCCACCGGCTCCTCCGGCTCGGGCGCGGACGTGGACAAGGTGCGGCGGGCCACCGAGCTGGTGCGCCGGCGCCGTCCCGACCTGCTGGTGGAGGGGCCGATCCAGTACGACGCCGCGGTGGAGCCCTCCGTCGCGGCGACGAAGCTGCCGGGCTCGGAGGTGGCCGGGCAGGCGACGGTGCTGATCTTCCCCGACCTGAACACCGGCAACAACACCTACAAGGCGGTGCAGCGCTCGGCCGGCGCGGTCGCGGTGGGCCCGGTGCTCCAGGGGCTGCGCAAGCCGGTGAACGACCTCTCGCGCGGCGCCCTGGTGAGCGACATCGTCAACACGGTGGCCATCACCGCCGTCCAGGCGCAGGCCGTGCGCGGCACGCCGACGCCCGCCGCGCCGCCCCAGGAACCCACGTCGACCACGTCCGTGCCGTCACCCGCCGAGGAAGGGAACCACTCCTGATGTGCGCTGCGCGCGCCGCCGACCCCGACGACGCCGAACACACCGGCTACACCGGCGCCACCCCAGCCACCGATGCCCCCGACGGCCCCGCCGCCGCCCCCGGCGCGTCCCGCGTGCTCGTGCTGAACTGCGGTTCGTCCTCGGTGAAGTACCAGCTCCTGGACATGGCCGACCGCTCCCGGCTCGCGCGCGGCCTGGTGGAGCGGATCGGGGAGCGCACCTCCCGCCTGGCGCACACCCCGCACGACGGCCCCGAGCGCGAGCGCACCGATCCGGTGCCGGACCACGACGCGGCGCTCAACGCGTTCGCCGAGGAGCTGGCGGCCGACGGGTACGGGCTGCGCGACCCCGGCCTGGCCGCCGTCGGCCACCGGGTGGTGCACGGCGGGCGGGAGTTCACCGAGCCGACGGTGGTGGACGACGCGGTGCTGGCCGAGATCGAGCGCCTGGTGCCGGTGGCGCCGCTGCACAACCCGGCCAACATCACCGGCATCCGCACCGCGCGGGCGCTCAACCCCCGGGTGCCGCACGTCGCGGTGTTCGACACCGCGTTCCACACCACCATGCCCGAACACGCCGCCCGGTACGCCATCGACACCGCCACCGCCGACGCGCACCGCATCCGCCGCTACGGCTTCCACGGCACCTCGCACGCCTACGTCTCGCGGCGCGCGGCGCGGCTGCTGGGCCGGGCCCCGCAGGACGTCAACGTCATCGTGCTGCACCTGGGCAACGGAGCCTCCGCCTCGGCCGTCGCCGGTGGCCGCTGCGTGGAGACCTCGATGGGGCTGACGCCGCTGGAGGGCCTGGTCATGGGCACCCGCTCGGGCGACGTCGACCCGGCGGTGATCTTCCATCTGGCCCGGGTGGCGGGGCTGTCGGTGGACGAGACCGACGAGCTGCTGAACCGGCGCAGCGGCCTGCTCGGGCTGTGCGGCGACAACGACATGCGCGAGATCGTGCGCCGCCGGGACGCCGGCGACCCCCGGGCCCGGCTGGCGTTCGACGTCTACGTGCACCGGCTGAAGAAGTACATCGGCGCCTACACCGCGGTGCTGGGCCGGGTGGACGCGGTGGTGTTCACCGCGGGGGTCGGGGAGAACTCGGCGCCGGTGCGGCGGGCGGCCGTCGAGGGCCTGGCGGGGCTGGGGCTGGCGGTCGACGAGGCCCGCAACACCGACCCCTCGCGGGCGCCGCGCGTCATCTCGCCGCCGGACGCGCCGGTGGCCGTCGCCGTGGTCCCCACGGACGAGGAGCTGGAGATCGCCACCCAGGCGTACGCCCTGGTCACCGCGGACGGGTGAGCCAGATCACCCCCACTACGTTTGGCGTCTAAACAAAACGATAGGATCGCTCCCATGCGCCGTTCCAAAATCGTCTGCACCCTGGGTCCCGCCGTCGACTCCTTCGACCAGCTCAAGACGCTGATCGAGGCCGGCATGAACGTGGCCCGCTTCAACATGAGCCACGGCAGCCAGCGCGAGCACGAAGAGCGGTACGCCCGGCTGCGCCAGGCCAGCGAGGAGACCGGGCGCGCCATCGGCGTGCTCGCCGACCTCCAGGGCCCCAAGATCCGGCTCGGCACGTTCGCCGAGGGCCCCGTCGAGCTGGTGCGCGGTGAGGAGTTCACCATCACCGTCGAGGACGTGCCCGGCGACAAGACCATCTGCGGCACGACGTACAAGGGGCTGGCCGGGGACGTCTCCAAGGGCGACCCGATCCTCGTCAACGACGGCAACGTGGCCCTCCAGGTGACCGAGGTCGACGGGCCGCGCGTCCACACCATCGTCATCGAGGGCGGCGTCGTCTCCGACCACAAGGGCATCAACCTGCCCGGCGCGGCCGTCAACGTGCCCGCGCTGAGCGAGAAGGACGTCGACGACCTGCGGTTCGCACTGCGCATGGGCGCCGACATGGTCGCGCTGTCCTTCGTCCGCGACGCCAAGGACGTGCGCGACGTGCACCGGGTGATGGACGAGGTCGGCCGCCGCGTGCCGGTCATCGCCAAGGTGGAGAAGCCGCAGGCCGTGGAGAACATGGAGGAGGTCGTCCTCGCGTTCGACGGCGTGATGGTGGCCCGCGGCGACCTCGCGGTGGAGTACCCGCTGGAGAAGGTCCCGATGGTGCAGAAGCGCCTGGTGGAGCTGTGCCGCCGCAACGCCAAGCCCGTCATCGTGGCCACCCAGATGATGGAGTCCATGATCACCAACTCGCGGCCGACGCGCGCGGAGGCGTCCGACGTCGCCAACGCGATCCTGGACGGCGCCGACGCGGTGATGCTGTCGGCGGAGTCCTCGGTGGGCCAGTACCCGATCGAGACGGTCAAGACCATGTCGAAGATCGTCATCGCGGCGGAGCGGGAGCTGCTCTCCAAGGGGCTGCAACCGCTGGTGCCCGGCAAGAAGCCGCGCACGCAGGGCGGTTCGGTGGCCCGCGCGGCCGCCGAGATGGCCGACTTCCTCGGCGCGAAGGCGCTGGTGGCCTTCACCAAGTCCGGCGACACCGCGCGCCGCCTGTCGCGCTACCGCGCCGAGCAGCCGATCCTGGCCTTCACCGAGGACCCCTACACCCGCAACCAGCTCACGCTGAGCTGGGGCGTGGAGACGTTCGTCGTGCCGCACGCGGAGAACACCGACGCGATGGTCGGACTCGTCG
Source organism: Streptomyces marinisediminis (assembly GCF_026262575.1). Taxonomy (GTDB): domain Bacteria; phylum Actinomycetota; class Actinomycetes; order Streptomycetales; family Streptomycetaceae; genus Streptomyces; species Streptomyces marinisediminis. Next base: position 101,197 of record NZ_JAPKFL010000001.1, on the reverse strand, counting down.
ACGGCGAGCTGCTCAAGCTCAAGCGGTACAACGAGGGCGACGTCATGATCATGACCGCTGGCTCCCCGCCCGGCGTCCCCGGCACCACCAACATGGTGCGCGTCCTCCACCTGGGCGCGGACAGCTAGACGGACTCGTCCACAGGTGCGGGCGGACCACGGGAAGACGCCCGCGACGTGCAGTCCTGCCAGGTGGCCGGGGGTACCTCTCCCAGCGGGTGGCGAAGCCGTGCTCACCGGCCGGGGCCCCTCGGGGCGGGCCCCGGCCGGTGGCCGACGAGCCGAGCACGTGCGTGGCGTCCGCCGAAACAGCCCGGTCCAGGTCCTCGTCGGCGCCCGCTCGGGCCACGGGCGCGGTGCACGCCCGCCCCCGGGCGCCGCCGACGGCCCACGTGCGAAGCCGGCTGCGGACGCTCTCCCGGTCACGTGTACCGCTCGGTCGGCTGAACCCACCGCGATCCAGCCCGGGCCTTCCAGGCGCCCGCGTCGATCACCTCGCGGTGGTCCCACCACCGGCCACCGTCCTTCGACGTCCGGCCCGGAAGCAACGGCCCGATCCGCCTCCCCCGCGCCTCAGCCGACGACCCACCCGAACCCACGAGCACCGATGACCCGATGACCGGAACGCAGCAGCCCGGGTGTTGCGGCTTCGCCTGTCAGGTCGGCGCCTACGCACCGGGCCGCTGCGGCGGCCTCGTCCGGCCGGGTGGGCGCCGTGGTACTACTCCGCCGAGCCTGGCGCGGACGCAGGCTCTCGGATGGCGCGCAGCATGGCGGTGAGAACGGGACCGTCCGCCGAAGGCTGCTGCGCGCTGACCTCCCGGTAGCCCCAGCGTTCGTACAGGGCTTTGACCTTGCCGTCCCCGTTCTGCGCGTTCACCAGGAGGGAAACCTGCTCCTCCGGCCGGTGGGCAAGGAGTTCGTCATGAATGCGACGGGCGGCGCCAGTACCGCGCCACGGCACCCGGAGCATGATCTCTTTCAGCGCGACGGTGGCCCGCACGGTGGTGCCTTCGGGCAGTGGCCTGGTCATCCGGCGCCACCAGCGGTCATCGGGCTCGACGGTGTTGACGTAGGCGTAGCCCACCGGTTCGTCCCCGTCGTAGCCGATGACGGTCTCCCAGCCGGGTTCGGCGCCGTGGCGCGCCAGGCGTTCCCCGTACCGCTCCACCGAATAGTGCGGCTGGTGGAGCTGGTCCGCGCGTACCTCCGCGTACACCTCGATCAGCGTGTTCCACACGGTGTCGAGGTCGGTGGCGTGGCGCAGCTCAATGCGTCCGCTCGTCACAGCGCGTTCCTCCGGGTGTCGTGGGTGAACTCTTCCCAGGTGTGGGTGTGGGGGCTGGACGCGGCGGTCAGGCGCAGAGTGCTGCCGAAGTCGTGCAGCATGCCGGTCACGCGGGGGTGCTGGCCGGTGGGCTCGGCGGGGATGGACATGGCGGTGGCCACGGCGGGCTCCAGGTCGCCCTGGCCTAGCTGTGCCTGTGCCATGCGGGCGGTGGTGATGGCGCGCGTGCGCTGCATCTCGGGACGGAGCAGGGCCAGGCTGCGGTGCGCGTACGCCTCGGCGCTCTCGTAATCGCCCAGGGAGAGGCACGCGGCCAGCGCCAGGTTCTCCAACTCGGCCTGGTCGTAGAAGGCGGTCATCCACAGCGGGCGCTGTGCGCCGGGGTCGGCCTGGTGCATGGCGTCCTGGGCGTGGCCGATGGCCTGGCGGACCGCTCGCGCGTCCCCGGTCAGGCCGTGGATGGCCGCGTGTCTGGCGTGGCCGAGGGAGGCGAACAGCGGGTCGCGGCGGGCGATGGGGAGCCGTCGTGCCACGTCGTTGGCGGCCAGGGCGTCCGCCGGGCGGGCCATGTGGCGGTACAGGCTTCCGGCGTGGGACCAGATGCGGAACTGGATCGTTGTGTCACCGGACATGGCCGCGAGGCTGGATGCCCGGTCGAAGTGGCGTTGCGCGGCGTCGAAGCGGCGGCCGTCGATGGCGGCCCACATCGCGCTGGAGGTGAACGAGGCCGCGCAGCCGTACAGGGCGCCGCGTACACGCTGGCTCGCGGTCCCTCGGGCTTGGAGCGCCATGGCCTCTCCGGCGAGGCCGGAGGCTTGGGTCTCGATGGTGAGCTTCCCGCCGTACCGGTGGTCGCTGGCGATGACGAGCGCGAACTTGGCCAGGAGCCGCTGGACGTCGCTGGCGCCGACGCGTGGCTGTGCCCCGTACGCGGGGGCGGTGGCGGTCAGCGCTACTCCGGCGGAGGCGCTGACGAAGCGGCGGCGGTGCACTGGGTCCTCCGGTGGTGCCGTGCGTGAGGAGTTTCCCCCTCGGGGTGCGAAGCCCAGTTCGGTCACCGGGCACTTGAATACTGCCTCTAATGCGGCCCGCTGCCGGTGGTGAGGCCAGCAGGTTTTTCCGGTCAGCCAGTTGCGCACAGTCCGGTCGCTGACGGTCCCTTCGTACCCGGCGGCCCGCAGGTCGGCGTTCACCGCCTCCGCCAATTCAGCCTGCGTGAAGCTCAATTCCGCCATGCGCGCCTTGAGGATCTGGTTGCCCTCCACCTGGCCAAGGTAGCCACGCGACCGGACAGGGAAGAACCGCGTGCCCCGGAAATTTCCGGTTGTGGCCGTTGCACGCGCCGCTGTTTTTTCCTCACGTCCTGTGCCCGCCAGTCGTTGACTGGACACGGCCGCCGTACCCCGGACAGCTTCGGCGGTCAGAAGGAGGACGCCCGCCCCCGGCCCTCGACGGGGGCGGGCTACACCCCGCCGGTTCCACCACGCAGAGGTCCTGATGACCGTGAGCGCAACAGCCCGACCCACCGGCCACCCCGGCTACTCCGAGACGCTGCCCTGTGCAGCAGAGAGCGCCGAGACCGCCCGCCGCCTGGTACGGACGGCACTGGCCGCATGGGGCCTGGAGCACGTAGCAGAGGACGGCGCCTTGGTCGTCACCGAGCTGGTAGCCAACGCCGTCAACCACACCGGGGGCGCCTGCATCCGCGTCATAGTCGCGCGGGCCGGTGATGACCTGGTGCGCGTCGGCGTGGCGGACAAGTCCCGTTCTATGCCCCGGCTCCAGCACCCAACCGACACCGAGGTGCACGGGCGCGGGCTGACCCTCGTGGACGCCCTGACCACCCGGTGGGGGACCGATCTGAAGCGCTGGGGCAAATGCGTCTGGGCCGAACTGAAAGCCGGAAGCAGCACGTGACCCCGGGGAACCGGGCTGGCCGTCTGTTCTCCACCGACCCCAGGGAGGCACACCCATGCACGACCTGATCGCCACACCGTTCCAAGGCCAGCACCTCATCCTCCGACCAGGCAGCCCGCGTGCGGTCAAGATCGGCAGCGCGAGGTTCGCCGACCTCACCAGCGCCGTGTCCACCGGCCAGCCCGTACCGGCATGGCTCGGGGACGTGGCGCGCCGCGCCTGGGGCGTGGACACCTCCGATCGCCCGGCCAACGCCGCCGTACTCGTCCGTGAGCCCGGCCCCTACGAGTTCAGCCGCGCCACATGGGAGATCAACCTGGGCTGCGACTTCGACTGTGAGCACTGCTACCTGGGCGAAAAGCGGTTCGAGGGCCTGGACTGGAATGGGAAGGAGCGTCTGCTGACGGTGATGCGGGACGCCGGGGTGGTGTGGCTCCAGATCACCGGCGGGGAACCGCTGATCGACCCGCAGTTCCCCGCCGCCTACCAGCTCGCCCACGAACTGGGCATGCAGGTGGAACTGCTGTCCAACGGCTCCCAGCTCGCCAAGCCCCGGCTCATCGAACTGCTGACCGCACTGCCGCCCACCAAGATGTCCCTGAGCGTGTACGGGGCGAGCGACAAGACGTACGACGGGCTCACCAGGCGGCGCGGTGCCTTCAAGCGGTTCGCCCGGGGTCTGGACGCCGCCGTGGCCGCCGGGCTGAACATCGACCTCAGCCTGATCATCACCAACCGCAACGCCCACGAGGCCGACGCCATGCGCGCCTGGGCGGGCCGGCTGGGCCTGCCGCACCGGGAGTACGCCAACATCTCCCCGACCATCCACGGCGGCGCCGAGTCCCTGCCCTCCCAGTCACCCGAGCACCTGACCCACCGGGCACCGTTCACCGGCTGCCCGGCCGGTCACACGTTCTTCCACGCCGATCCCTTCGGACGGGCCTCCATCTGCAAGGTGGGCCGCGAACCGAACATCGACCTTCCCACCGAGGGCGTGGCCGGGCTGGCCCGGCTGGGCTCCATCGCGGATTCCCTCATGCTTCGCACCGGAGGATGCAGCGGCTGCCAGCTCTCCGGCACCTGCCGGGTCTGTCGGCCGATGGCCAAGGTCTTCCAGGAGGCGAAGGCACCACTGCACAGCTACTGCCAACACGGAACGAAGGAGGCCGCGTCATGACGGTCATGATCGAACTGGCACCCACCCGCACCACCGAGGACCCCGACGAGGTGAGCGTCATCGAGGACGTGGAGGCGCACACCGCCGCATCCCAGCCGGGGTGCAACGACGACAACCCGTACCGCTGACCGAACACCCGTACCAGGTGACGAGCAAGGCCGGGGCCGTGGCGCACGCCACGGCCCCGCGCCGTTCCATGGGAGGCTCCCGCCATGCCGACTGACCGCCTGACCGACGTACCCGCCGAGGTGCTGGCCGCCATCGCGGAAGCCACCGGCCCCGTGGTGCAGGCCGAGCCGCTGGGCTCCGGATTCAACAGCGAGATCGCCGCCCGCGTCCACACCGACACCGCAACGGTCTTCGTCAAGGGCCTGCGCACCGACCACCCCCGCGTATGGACCCAGCAGCGGGAAGCGGAGATCAACCCCTACGTCCAGGGCGTCGCTCCGCGCATGCTGTGGCGCCTTGAGACGGCCGGGTGGGACCTGCTGGGGTTCGAGGCCGTGGACGGCCACCACGCCGACTACGCGCCCGACTCCTCGGACGTGCCCCTGGTGGCCGCCGCGTTGCGCCGCCTCGGCGGGGTGCCGTGCCCGGACGTACCGCTCAAGGGCATGCCGGACCGTATGGCCGCCTACACCGACACCCCGGAGCTGTTCGCCGGCGACCGGCTGCTGCACACCGACTGGAACAACACCAACGTCCTCGTCCACGACGGCCGCGCGCTGCTGGTGGACTGGGCATGGGCGTCCCGGGGCGCCGGGTGGATCGACCCGGCCCTGTGGGTGATCTGGCTCATCGCCGGGGGGCACACCGCCGACCAGGCCGAACTCTGGGCTGGCGCACTCCCGGCCTGGGAGGACGCTCCCCGTGCGGCCGTGAACGCCTTCGCGCGGGCGAGCGCGCGCCTGTGGCGGGAGATCGCGGGCGCGGACCCGGACCCATGGACCCAGCGCGTGGAAGCAGCGGCCGGGACGTGGGCCAGGCACCGCGGCGGTACCGCTCGGTAGCGGGCGGCAGAGCGGAGCGGAGTCGTACCGCACAGGCCAGCCGTCCCCCGGGCGGGCCGTGCGCCGGGCCGGGCGCCGGCGGGGCGGGGGTCTGTGGCCAGCGCCGCCCCGCGGCCCGGCGCTCCGTGGGGCGGGGCGCCGGGGCGCGGGGCGGCGGGGCTCACTCCGTTTCGCTGGACAGGCTCATGCCCGGGATCGTCAGCGTGCCGCCGAACTGCGCGGCCTGGACGACGCTGACCTCGGTGAAGAACGCGAACGGCACGTTGAGCGGCGGCGGCGTCCGGGGGCTGAAGGTGATGGGGATCAGGCCGAAGAGGTTGCCCTTCAGCTCCTCGGTGTAGAGCGTCGTGCCGCCGGTGATGACCGAGGTCGACCCGGGGGTGGACCGCACGTGGGTGGTGGGTCCGCCGGGCTCGCGCACGATCTGGTGCAGGTCCTTGATGTCCAGCCGGTCCGAGGTGAACTTCAGCACCTTCTTGACCTTGCCGCCGGCCGTCCTGACCTCCACGATGCCGTGGTAGTCCAGCCCCGTCAGCGTCAGCCGGGTGGCCTCCAGCCGCCAGGGCTCGTCGGCCAGCAGGGGCAGGCCCGGCTCCAGTTCGGCGGCGGCCAGCGCCTCCGGGTCGGGCGTGGGGCAGGGGTAGGGCTGCCTGCCGTCCGGCGCGGGCGACTCGACGGCGTCCCCGGCCGCGCCGTCCTCCTCCGCACCGCCGTCCCCCGCGCCGCCGCCTCCGGCCGCGTCCCCGGCCGCGTCGGCGTCCGGCCGGGCGGCGTCCTCGGGGGCGTCGCCGCTCCCGTCCCCGGCCGTGTCCCGGGTCGCCTCGTCGAGCTCCTCGACCTCGGCGCCGACCTCCTTGGCCACCTCCCGGATGGCGCGCTCGGTGTCCCGGGCCGCCTCCCGCGCGGGGTCGTCCGCCGGCTCTCCGGCGGCGGGGGCCCGCGGCTCCCCGGACGGGCTCGTCGCGGGCCCCGGGTCGGCCGACCCGGACGCCCGTCGCCGCTCCTCGCTCGCGCGCTCGCCCGGGCCGTCGAGCAGGTCCCGCAGCGCGTCGCCGAGGCCCAGCGGGTCCCACAGGTCGCGCTCCTCCTCGGCGGGCCGCTCCGGTTCCGGCTCGGGCCTGGGGTCGGCCGGGGCCTCCGGCTCCTCGGGGTCGCCGCCGGGCCGCTCGGGCTCGGGGCGCGGGTCCGTGCCGCCGCCGTCGGCCGGGGGCGTCGGGCCGGGCGCCGGGGGCTCGCCCGGGCCGGTCTCCGGCTCGGGTCCGCCGGTCTTCCCCGGCGGCTCCGGCGCGTCGGTCGCCTCCTCCGGCGCACCGCCGGCCTTCTCCCCGGGCTCCCCGGGCTCCCCGGTCTCCCCGGACTCCCCGGACTCCGCGCGCTCCTCCTCGGACTCCTCGGGCTGCGTCACGCAGGGGCCGGGGGCGAAGGGGATGGCGGGGTCGTCGGCCTGGGCCGGGTTGGGGGTCAGGCCCATGCCGACGAGCAGGGCGCTGGGCATCGCGGCGAGCGCGATCGCCCGCCCGGCGGGGAGGTGCACCCGCGCGATCAGGGGCTTCCTCGGGGCGGCGTGGCGCGGTCCCGCGGCCCCACCCCGGCCGCACGCGTCCTCAGACGGCACTGGTCGTCCCCCCGCTCGCTTCGAGGGCGGTGGCCCGGGGCCCGCCGGGCGCGTCCGGGTCCCGCGGCGCGGGGGCGTCGGCGGGGGCGCCGGCGCCGCCGGGGAGGTCGGCGGGCAGGGGGCCGGGGGTCTCCTGCGGGGCGGCGTCCAGCGGCCCGGCGTCGGCCTCGACGTCCACGGCCTCGCCCGGTCGCCCGGGCGCCCACGCTATGGACAGCGCACCGCCGACGAGGGCGCACACGAAGCCCAGGAAGAAGCCGCCGAGGTTGGACACCGGCAGGGAGATCAGCGCCAGCAGGATGGCGGCGACGCCCGCGAAGACGCGCACGACCGGCTGGAACCACATCGTCAGCCCCAGGGTGACCAGCAGCACGCCGATGATGAGCGAGCCCGCGCCGGCCGTGGTGGCCATGGTCAGCGTCAGGTGCCCCAGCTTGAGGTTGGCGTAGGGGAAGTAGGCGATGGGCAGTCCGCCCATGAGGGTCAGCAGACCCGCCCAGAACGGCCGGCTACGCCGCCAGCCGCGGAAGCGCAGCCGCCCGTGTGCGAATCGGCCGCGGGGGCCCGGAGACTCGGCGCTCATGGAAAACAGCTCCCTGGAACCGGCAGTGCCGTGCGGAAAGTGGATCGAGGGGAGGGGCGGACGGGGCCGCGGGGCCCCGTCCGCCCGGGGCGTGCTTAGTAGCACTCCTTGTCGGTGCCCCGGTGCAGGCGCAGGCTCAGGTCGCTGAGCGTGAACGTGCCCGCGGTCGTGGCCCAGGCGCGCTGCTCCACGTTGGTCAGCACGGCCGTGTCGGCCTGCTGCGCGAAGCCGAACGGGTTGGCCTTGCCTTCGGTGCCCGGCTGCATGCCCGGGCCCTTGCCGGCGTCCTTGGCGGCGACGCCGATGTCGATGTTCTTGAACGTGGCGTCGGCGTCGAGGTCGGCGACGTCCAGGTAGAGGTTCTTGGCCTTCACCGGGTCGTCGCCGGTGCCCGCCGTCAGCCGCATGGTGACGGTGCCGACGAGCGGAACGTCCGGCGTGACGACGGACTGGCACATGTTCTCGATCGTGGCGGACTTGAAGCCCGAGACCGCCACCGGGTGGGCCGTTTCCCTGCCCTCCATGGTGTATCCGTCGGCGTAGGCTCCGTACTGGACGAAACCGTTACCCTCCAGCCGTTCGGCCTTCACCTTGAACGACTGGCCGGAGACGCTGAAGGACGCGGCGAGGGCGCCTTGTGCCAGGCCGAGGCCGACCGCGGCCGTCGCGGCCAGGCTCGGCACCATGACCACCGCGAACCGCTTCCATCTGGTCCCGCCCTGAACGTGGGACTCCATGCAATTCCTCCTTCTCGGACGTACATCTCCGCCGGCCCACGGCCGGGCGGGGATGGGAGAAGTGCTACGTCCTCGGGAAGAAGCGCCGGTCCGCGCGGCGCGGAGAACCGCGCCGCCCGGCGGCGTTCACCCCCGAGCGACAACCACCGGCCGCACGCAGGCGCACAGCCGCGGGACAGGCTCCGTCACCGGACGGAGACCCCCCTGTCCACACTTCACCGGGGCGTTGGGGACTCCCCGGCTGCTCGGTGGGGACTTCGCACCCGCCGGGGACCCGGATGGCTGCCGGGCTGCGGAGACGAACCGAGCGTGGCCGATCGTGGTGCATGGGTGGCCTACGGCACAAGGGGCTCGTTACTTACGAGTAACGGCTACGTGACGGCCGCGCCCCCGGCGGGTACCGGCGGTGACGTACCGCACTCGGCGATTCGCGGTGCTTCGGGGGGATTTGCCGGGCGGGTTCCGAACGATCGGCGTTGATCGATTTACCGCAAGTAACAGCGGCCGCGATTGCCAAGTTTTGGCAAAGCGCGGCCGCTGTTTGTCGCTATGTCAATAGGTAGTGTCGTTCCGGCCAGATCGGCGGGTTCCGGCCGCCGGGGCGGCGCGGAACCGCGCGGGAGCGGTCAGCCGACGGGAGCCGTCAGAACAGGACCCGGGCCAGGGCACCGCGGGCGGCGATCACCCGCGGGTCCTCCACCCCGATCACCTCGAACAGCTCCAGCAGGCGGACGCGGGCGGCCTCGCGGTCGTCCCCGGCGGTGCGGCGCACCGTCTCCACCAGGCGCCCGAACGCGTCCTCGACGTGGCCGCCGACCAGGTCGAGGTCGGCGGCGCGCAACTGCGCCGGGACGTCGTCCGGGCGGTCCGCGGCGTCCCGGCGCACCTCGGTGGCGTCCAGCCCCTGCACGCGGCCGAGGAGTTCGGCCTGGGCCAGCCCCAGCTTCGCCTCCGCGTTCCCCGGGTTGTCGGAGAGCACGTTCTTGTACGCCTGCACCGCGCCGCCCAGGTCGCCCGCGTCCAGGGCGGAGTGGGCGGCGGCCAGCGCCGGGTCGACCGGGGGCTCGGGCGCGGGGCGCTCCTCGACCGCCTCGCCCTCGGCACCGGGGTCCACGGGTGCGCCCTCGATGCCGAACTGCTGCTTGGCCGCGTCGACGAGCTGGTCCATCACCTGGCGGACCTGCGCCTCCGGCGCCGCACCCTGGAACAGCGGCAGCGCCTGCCCCGCGATCACCGCGAAGACCGCCGGAACGCCCTGCACGCCGAACTGCTGGGCGAGCGCCTGGTTCTGGTCGACGTCGATCTTGGCGAACACGAACCGGCCCGCGAACTCCCGGGCCAGCTTCTCCAGGACGGGGATGAGCTGCTTGCACGGGCCGCACCACTCGGCCCAGAACTGGATCACCACCGGGGCCTCAGCGGAACGCTGGAGCACCTCGGTCTCGAAGGTGGCCTCGTCGACGTCGACGATCACCTGTCCCGTGCCGGCGGGCGCGCCCCCCGGCTGACCTGCGGACGCCGCCCGCTGGGCGCGGGCCTCCTCCGCCTTCTGCTTGGCCTCACCGGCCGACTTCACCGCGGCGAGGTCGACCACACCGCTCATGGACATGTTGCGTGGCTGCATGAGAACAGTCTCCCCCTTTCCCGCGGTGTTGTGTGCCGGGTCCCCACCCGGCGTGTGGTTGTCGCGCGGAGCGTGATCCGCCTCCGGATTACGCTACGGCTCGTAGCGTAACTCGGGACGGCGGTAGGGTCACGCCATGGCCCGCCCCCGCAGCACCGCCGCCGACGCGGCGATCCTCCTCGCCACCCGCGCCGCGCTGGTGGAGACGGGCTGGTCGGGGCTGACGATGGCCGAGGTCGCGGCCCGCGCCGGTGTGGCGAAGACCACGCTGTACCGGCGCTGGGGCAGCAAGAGCGACCTGGTCGTGGACGCCGTCGCCGTGCTCTTCGACGAGCTGGAGCTGCCGGACCGCGGCAGCCTCGCCGCCGACGTCGAGGGCGTCGTGCTCTCCTTCGCCGCCCTGCTGGCCCGGCCGGAGACGAAGACCTCGCTCATGGCGCTCGTCGCCGAGTCCACCACCGACCCCCGGCTGCGCGACCGCGTCCGCGGGGCGATCGTCGACCGGCAGAAGCGCCTGGTGCGGGAGGGCCGGGCCCGGGCACAGGCGCGCGGAGAACTGCCGCCCGACGGCCTCGACGCGGCCGAGAGCGCCCGCGTCGTCGACCTCGCCTTCGACGTCATCGCCGGCGCCGTGCTCCACCGCAGCCTGGTGAGCGCCGAACCGGTGGACCCCGCCTGGGCCGCCCGCTTCACCACCCTCCTCCTGCGCGGCCTGCCCGACCTCGCGTAGCCGCGCCGCGCGTCACCGGGCGCCCGCCCCGCCCGCCCCGCCCGCACGCGACCGCCGCCCCACGCGGCCCCCGCGCCCGCCCCGCACACGGTCCGGCGGCGGGCGCCCGGGCAGGCGTCCGGGCACGCGGCGGTCCCGCGCGGCCCCCGCCCCGCCCCGAGCCCGGCGCCGAACGGCCGCGCCGGCCGCCCGGAGCCGGAGCGAAAGGCCGTGCAATGGCGAACACCGGGGCGCGCGGGGGCCGGCGGGCGGAGGCGGGACGGGCCCGCGGGGCCGGTGGGCCCCGGCGGCCGCGGGCGTCGTCCGTGCCCCACCGACGGCGCCGCTCCACCACAAGCCTTCCGGCGAACCCACCCGGAGGAGAAGGTTCCGCGCGTGCTGAGAGCACGTCAGCGGACGATGTCCCGCCGGGCCCTGCGGCCGGTCGCCGCTCCCGCGTCCCCCCGCGCTGCCCTCGGACGTCAACAGGTTGCCGGTTCTTTGTAAAAAACCGGAGCGTGCCGGAACCTCGCGGCGCGAATGTGCGAACGAGCAGAGTCTCAGCCGCGGAAGCCATTCGCACTGGTTTCCGCCAGACCGTGGCCAACCCCCGCATGCCCCCCTCTTTCAGCATGCGTTCAACCCCCCAGAGGGCCCCGGTCTGCCACCTGAAGGAGTATGCGTTGAGACTCTCCAAGAAGCATGTCCTCGCCTGCGTCGCGGCGGCAGCGGTGCTGTCGGTGACCGGTCCGGTCACGGCCCAGGCCACGCCGTCCGCCGAGACCCCGCGCTACCAGCCGGAGATGGTCACGGCCCTCGCGACGTCGCTCGACGTCGAGGAGAAGGACGCCATCGCCCTGCTGGACGACCAGGCACAGCAGCAGGACACGCTGGCGACGCTGGAGAAGAAGGGTCTGGACACCGCGGGCGCCTTCTTCGACGAGCAGGGCGACCTGGTCGTCAACGTGGCCGACGCGGCCGCGAAGGCGCAGGTCGAGAAGGCCGGGCTCGACGGCCAGATACCCGAGCACGGCGACGACGTGCTCGAACGTGTCATGAACACGCTAAACAAGGCGGCGACCGACCGGGTGCCCTCGGGCGTCACCTCCTTCGGCGTGGACCTCGCCCACGACGCCGTCACCGTCGAGGTCCGCGACACCAGCGACCCGGCCACCCAGGCGTTCTTGAAGAAGGCCGAGAAGTTCGGCGACGCCGTGCGCACCGTGCGGACCGACGAGCAGCTCGCCCCGCAGACGACGGTCTACCCGGGCAGCAAGATGAACCCGAACAACAACCCCGGCTACTGCTCGGTGGGCTTCGGCGCCCGCGACCGCAGCGGCAACCAGTACCTGGTCAGCGCCGGGCACTGCATCGACCCGGGCACCGGGCTGTACTTCGACGGCAGCCGGTTCGCCGTCGGTGACCACACCCGCTTCAGGCTCGGCACCCGCAGCGTGGACATGGGCGTGGCGCGCGTGGACCGCGGCGACTCCATCGCCACCGCGGTCGGCACCTGGGGCAACAGCCAGCCCGTCGCGGTGCGCGGCGGCCAGCGCGCGAGCGTGGGCTCGACCGTCTGCAAGTCCGGCGCCACCACCGGCTGGACCTGCGGCAAGATCAGCTCCTACAACAAGACCGTCACCTACGTCGACCGCTCGGGCGGCCCCGACACCGTGGTGACCGGGCTCGGCTCCTCCTCGGTGTGCACCGAGGGCGGGGACAGCGGCGGTGCCTACATCTCCGGCAACCAGGCCCAGGGCATGACCTCGGGCGGCCCCCTCAACCAGCGGTGCAGCGGTAGCGTCTACGCTTCTGGCTCCTCGTACTTCCAGCCGCTGGACGACACCCTGCGGTACTACGGCCTCACCCTCAACACCAACTGATCAACACCTCCGGCGACAAGGGGGCGGTCCGCGCACGGCGCGGGCCGCCCCCCGCGGCGCGTTCCGCGGCCGGACCGCACGTCACGGAGGAGCCCATGACGTCCGAGCCCCACGACCGACAGGGGGACGCCCCCCGTCCGACGACGTTCGCGGACGCCTTCCGCGGCGCGCTGCGGGGGCGCGGCCTGACCCTGGAGCGGGTCTGCGACCACCTGGCGCTGCGCGGCATCAGCGTCAGCCCGGCGACGCTCAGCCACTGGCAGCGCGGCCGCAGCCTGCCCGAGCGGCCCCAGTCGCTGCGGGCGCTGCGGGAGCTGGAGGGCATACTCGGGCAGCCCGCCGGCGCGCTGACCTCCCTGGTGGGGGCCCAGCGCCCGCGCGTACGGGCCCCCGGCACCACCCAGGACCTGCGCGCCTCCCGGCGGCTGTACGGTGCCGACTCCCCGGTCGAGCAGTTGCTCGGCGACGCCTTCCAGCGCTTCAACGCGGACCTGCACGCGCTGTTCATCCACGACAGCATCCACCTCGACGCCCACCGCAGGCTGTGCCGGACGAGCGTGACGCAGGTGGTGCGCGCGGTGCGCGACGGGGCCGACCGGCTGACCGTGGCGCACTCCGTCGGGCAGAGCGTGCCGCCCGCGCTCCACGTGAGCTGCGGCGAACTCGGCGACGTCCGGTTCGACGGCGAGCGGCAGTACCTGATCGCCGAGATCCGCTTCGGCCGCCCGCTGGTCCGCAACGAGACGGCGATCGTCTCCTACACGCTGGACGGCGGCGAGGACGCCGGGGTCGAGCACTGCTACGAGCGCGGCACCCGGGTCAACCTGCGCGAGTACCTGCTGCACGTGCACTTCGACCCCGCGGCGCTGCCCGCGCGCAGCTACCGCTCCTACCGCGAGAACTTCCACACCGACACGCGGGAGACCCGACCCGTCCCGCTGGACGCCTCGCACTGCGCGCACCTGCTGCCGGCCAAGTGCCACATCGGCGTGCACGGCATCCTCTGGGAGTGGCCGGACCTGCCCCCGGCGTGGTGAGCCCCGCGGCCCGTGCACGCGGCCCCCACACGCGGCCCGCGCACGCGGCGGCGGCCGCGACGGTGCCCGTCGCGGCCGCCGGCGCCCGGTGTGCTCCCGCGCGGCTCAGAAGCCCGCGGGCTCGGTGTAGACGCCCCACTCGTCGCGCAGGGCGTCGCAGATCTCGCCGAGCGTGGCCTCGGCGCGCACCGCCTCCAGCATCGGCTCGATCATGTTGGCGTCGGAGCGGGCGGCGGCCAGCATGGCGTCCAGCGACGCGCGCACCCGGGCGTCGTCGCGCCCGGCCTTGCGGTCGGCCAGCACCCGCACCTGGTCGCGCTCCACCTCGTGGCTGACCCGCAGGATCTCCAGGTCACCGGTGACCGACCCGGTGTGACAGTTGACGCCGACGACCTTCTTGTCGTCCTTCTCCAGCGCGCGCTGGTACTGGAAGGCGGCCTCGGCGATCTCGCCGGTGAACCAGCCGTCCTCGATGCCGCGCAGGATGCCGGAGGTCATCGGGCCGATGGGGTGCTGCCCGTCGGGGTGGGCGCGCAGGCCGCGCTCCTTGATCTGGTCGAAGATCTTCTCGGCGTCCGCCTCGATGCGGTCGGTGAGCTGCTCGACGTACCAGGAGCCGCCGAGCGGGTCCGCGACGTTGGTGACCCCGGTCTCCTCCATGATCACCTGCTGCGTGCGCAGGGCGATCTCCGCGGCCTGCTCCGAGGGCAGCGCGAGCGTCTCGTCCAGCGCGTTCGTGTGCAGCGAGTTCGTGCCGCCGAGCACCGCGGACAGGGCCTCCAGCGCCGTGCGCACGACGTTGTTGTACGGCTGCTGGGCGGTCAGCGAGACGCCGGCCGTCTGCGTGTGGAAGCGCAGCCACTGCGCCTTCTCGCTGGTGGCCCCGTACACGTCCCGCATCCAGCGCGCCCAGATGCGGCGGGCCGCGCGGAACTTGGCGATCTCCTCGAAGAAGTCCAGGTGCGCGTCGAAGAAGAAGGACAGGCCGGGTGCGAACCGGTTGACGTCCAGCCCCCGGGAGAGGCCGAGCTCGACGTAGCCGAAGCCGTCGGCGAGGGTGTAGGCCAGCTCCTGGGCGGCCGTCGACCCGGCCTCGCGGATGTGGTAGCCGGAGACCGACAGCGGCTTGTAGGCCGGGATGCCCTGCGCGCAGTGCTCCATCAGGTCACCGATGAGGCGCAGGTGCGGCTCCGGCGGGAACAGCCACTCCTTCTGGGCGATGTACTCCTTGAAGATGTCCGTCTGGAGCGTGCCGTTGAGCACCGCCGGGTCCACGCCCTGGCGCTCCGCGGCGACCAGGTACATGCAGAAGACGGGCACGGCCGGACCGCTGATGGTCATGGACGTCGTCACGTCGCCCAGCGGGATGCCCCCGAAGAGGACCTCCATGTCGGCCGCCGAGTCGATCGCCACGCCGCAGTGGCCGACCTCGCCGAGCGAGCGCGGGTCGTCGGAGTCGCGGCCCATGAGCGTGGGCATGTCGAAGGCCACGGAGAGGCCGCCGCCGCCCGCCTCCAGGATCATCTTGTAGCGCTCGTTCGTCTGCTGGGCGTTGCCGAAGCCGGCGAACTGGCGGATCGTCCAGGTGCGGCCCCGGTAGCCGGTGGGGTGCAGCCCCCGGGTGTAGGGGTACTCCCCCGGCCAGCCGATGCGCTCGAACCCCTCGTAGGAGTCGCCCGGGCGGGGGCCGTAGACGGGATCGACCTCGTCTCCGCTGAGCGTGGTGAAGTCCGCGTCGCGCTTGCGAGCGGCGTCGTACCGGGCCTGCCACCGAAGGCGGCCCTCTGCGATGGCGTCAGCGTCCATACCCACGAATTTACTAGGACGTCCTACTATTTGGCCAGTGCTGGACGCCCCGAACTGGCACCGGTTCCCCGCGGCGCAGGTCAGCGGGCGGGTGACCCGGGAGCCGCGCGGCGCGGCGCGGCCCCCGTCCGGCTCCGGCAGGGCCGGTTCAGGCGTCGACCGGGGCCCGGGGCTCGTCGCTGTCCTCGGGCTCCACCAGCGGGGCGACCTCGCGGGCGACCTGCCGCTCGACGAAGAACGCGGCGAACGGGACGCACCCGGCCACCAGCACCCACAGCAGCTTGCCGAAGGGCCAGCGCGCCTTGGACCCCAGGTCGAAGGCGAAGATCACGTAGACGATGAAGAGCACGCCGTGGATCTGGGAGACCAGCATCGTGTCGCCGGTGTCGAAGCCGTACTTGGCGACGATGAAACCGGTGAACACCAGCAGCCACACCGCGGTGACGTAGGCCGTCACCCGGTAGCGGGTCAGCACCTTCTGCTTCACGGGGCCATTCCTCGAATCGGGGCATCGGGCAGCCCGCCGGCCGGGGTGCGGGGGTGGCCCCGGGCGGACTGCGGCGTCGTCCATCGAGCGTAACCGGAGCAGGGGCGGTGCCCGACGGTGCCCCTCCGCGCCGGGCGCGCCGCCGCCGGACTACTCCCGGAAGTCCCGCGCGGCCAGCCGCAGCGGACGCAGGAGGGCGAAGATCTCGGTGCACTCCTCGGCGTCGTAGGCGCTCAGGCCGAAGTCCATGGCCATCAGGTCGCGGGTGGCGGCGTCGCAGGTCTCGCGGCCCTTGTCGGTGATGGAGGCGAGGGTGCCGCGCCCGTCGTTGGGGTTGGGTCGGCGGGCGACGAGTCCGGCGCGCTGGAGCCGGTCGATGGTGTTGGTGACGGACGTGGGGTGCACCATGAGCCGCTCGCCGATCTTCGACATCGGCAGCTCGCCGCGCTGCGAGAAGGTCAGCAGCACCAGGGCCTCGTACCGGGCGAAGGTCAGCCCGTAGGGCTTGACGACCGCGTCCACCTCGGCGAGCAGGATCTGGTGCGCGCGCATGATCGAGGTGATCGCGGCCATCGCGGGTACCGAGCCCCAGCGCTGCTTCCACAGCTCGTCTGCTCGGGCGATCGGGTCGAAGGACAGGCTCAGCGGCTTGGACACGCCGTCGACCCTACCCGGCAGTCACATGCTGGTCAGCCACGTCTCACGAACCGGTCCGTCCCCGCCCGGGCGCACCGGCGGACGGCCGCCCGGTGTGCCGGATTCGCCGGGTGTGTGCCCCCGGGCTCGCCGGGCGCGCGCCACCGGGTGTGTGCCCCCGGGCCGGGCGGCCGGGCCCCGCGGCGCGCGCCGGCGGCGGCCCGGCGCACGGGCCGGGCCGGGCCGCGACGGCGCGCGCCGCGGGGCCGGGGCGTCAGGGCAGGTGCACCCACTTCGCGACCGACGGCGTGCCCTCCTCGTCGGTGACGAACAGCATGTACCAGCCCGGCGGGGTCAGGGAGCGGTCCTCCGGCACGGACAGCGTCACCTCGCCCGACCCGCGCTCCACGCCCAGCGCCACCGAGCGCTGCTCGACGTCGGTGACGTGCGTGACCGCGCTGGGCCGCATCAGCCGCGCCGTGGCGATGCGCGAGGCGTCCGGGGTGCGGAAGGTGGCCGCCGCGCCGCGCTCCAGGCGCTGTGGCCCCTCGCCGACCTCCGGCCGGTTCTCCGCGCGGCCGCCGTGCAGGTAGGGGGGCGTGTAGACCTCGATGCGCTTTTCGAAGACGCCGAGCTGGGTGTTGTCCTTGTCGGCGAACAGGGGGTCGGAGCCGAAGGTGGCCACCCGGCCGTCGGGCAGGAGCAGCGCCTCGGCGTGGTAGTTGCGGCCCACCTCGGGCGCGGCGGCCTCGGTGAACTCCTCGGCGGCCGGGTCGTAGATCTGGGCCGCGAGGATGTCGCTGTCGCCGCGGCCGCGGTAGTCGCGCGAGCCGCCGGTGGTGAAGACGGTGTCGTCGGGGAGGATGACGCTGTTGAGGTAGCGCGTCGGCTCGGGCAGGTCGGGGCCGTCGCGGTAGGCCGGGTTGTCCTCGGTGAGATCGACGATCGCGGTGCGCGCGGTGGACTTCGCGGACTCCCCCACGCCGCCGCCGCCGAGCACCATGACCTCCTGGTCCTGCGCGGGCGGCAGCAGCAGCGAGCTGGAGGTCTCCAGTTGGTCGGGGTCCTTGATGCCGCCGACCTCCTGGAAGGTGTTGGCGGACAGGTCCCAGATGCCGGGCACGCGCCCCTCGTCGGCCGGTCCGTAGCCGGCGTTGGAGCCGGAGTAGAACAGCTTGCCGCCCTGGAGGAGGAAGAGGGCGGGGTAGGTGGGGAAGTAGCGGTGGGGCGCGGTGGACCAGGACTTCGCCTCCGGGTCGTAGACCTCGTTGTCGCCCGGGAGTATCTCGCCCACCTCGTCCAGCCCGGAGACCGACAGCACGCGGCCGTCCGGGAGCGTCACCAGGGTCGGGTACCAGCGGGCCTCCGCCATGGGGTCGACGCGGACGTACTTCTCCGCGACCGGGTCGAACTCGAAGGAGTCGCGGATGCCCTGGAAGTCCTGCTTGTCGAGGTTGATCTTCTCGGCGAGCCCGTAGACGTTGTCGGCGTCCTTGCCCTTCAGGCCGACGACCCGGTACTGGGCGGGCTTGTCGGTGACGTACTCCGGGCCCTCGCGCTCGGCCTCCACGAACACCTGGGCCTCGCTGGCGGTGACGGTGACCTCGCCCGTCTCCGGGTCCTCGGTCTTCTGCGCGCGCGGGACGAGCACGGCGGCGGTGGAGCGGTACTCCTGGCCGTCCGGGGAGCGGAAGCGGGTGCCCTCGGGCAGCGTGCGCGGCCGGTCCGGGTCCTCGTTCCTGACCCGCATGGCGCCGCCGGCCTTCGTGACGTCCCCGTCCAGCACCTCGTAGCGGCCGGTGCCGCCGGCCACCAGCAGCCTTCCGTCGGCGAGCTGGGCGTGGCCGGCGCAGAAGAGGTCCTCGGGGGTGGGCACGCGCTGGAAGGTGTTGTCGGCCGGGTCCCACAGGATGGTGCTGAACGTCCCGGCGTCGAACTGCTCCTGCTTGTTGCCCGAGCCGGCGATCAGCAGCACCTTGCCGGTGCGCAGCAGCGCGGCGTGGATGGCGTTGGTCTGGAACTGGGAGGGGACGTCCATGATCTCCCAGGAGCCGTGGCGGGCCATGTAGGCCGGCCGGGACGTGCGGTAGTCGTGCAGCCGGTCCTGGGCGAAGGTGAGGGCGGCCGGGGCGTTGAGGCCGGCGAGCACGCAGGTCACGCCGGTGCCTATCAGGGTCTTCTTGAACTGCTTGCTGGGACGGTAGGGCATGGTCAGCTCCCACTGGCGCTGGACGTGGCGACGAGCGCGGGTTCACGCTCCTCGCGCGGTTTCGGACGCGGGCGCTTGGTGCGGTACTCGGACAGGCTCCACATCGCCACCGGCGCGAGCGCGATCAGCAGCGCCAGCACCGTCCAGGTGCGCATGGCGACGTGGGTGTGGCCCAGGGCGAAGGAGGCCAGGAACCCGCTGCCCAGCACCCCGCACCACAGGAGGTGGACGCGGAAGGTGCTGAGCCGGTCGGGGCTCGCGGTGGCGCCCTTGGGGGTGACGACGAAGCCGCAGCCGCGGCGCAGGACGGCGGCGACCACCGAGCGGGCGTAGATCGGGGCGCAGATGGCCGACATCGCCATGCCCGCCAGGCCACCGGAGCCCTCGGGCTCGTGCGGGGAGACGTTGTGCCGCCGGTTCCACAGGTACAGGCCGATCTGGAGCGCGGCGACGTCGCTGTAGAGCATCATCCACACCGCGGCGCTCACCTGCGTGCCGGAGGCGCCGAGCCACAGGAAGAGAGTGCAGCTCAGCGCGCCGAGCAGCCAGGTGACGGCGCTCATCGGGTAGTAGGCGAGCATGAGCGAGTAGTTGAGGAGCTTGCCCGGCGAGAAGCGGTGCGGGCCGCGCCAGTACTGCCGCAGGATCGTCTCGTACGTGCCGCGGGACCAGCGCGTCTGCTGGCTGAAGAAGTCCGTCCAGCACTCCGGGCCCTCCCCCACCGCGAGCACGTCGGGGGTGTAGACCGAGCGCCACAGCCGCCCGGTGCCGGGGTTGCGGGTGCGGTGCAGCTCGAACCCGGTGGCCATGTCCTCGGTGATGGAGTCGCGCAGGCCGCCGATCTGCAGCACGGCGCTGACCCGCACCGCGTTGTTGGTGCCCACGAACATGGGCCCGCCGTAGCGGTTCCCGGCGCGCTGGATGAGGGCGTGGAAGAGGAACTGCTGGCTCTCGGCGAACTTGGTGACGGTCTTGCGGTAGTTGCCGTACACCTGCGGCCCGACGACGAAGGCGACGTCGGGGTCGCGGAAGAAGCCCAGCATGCGCTCCAGGTAGTTCGGCAGCGGCACGTGGTCGGTGTCCACGGAGGCGAAGACGTCGTAGTCGCGCCCGTGCCGGGCCAGCCAGGCGTTGTAGTTGCCGTGCTTGGTCCGGGCGCGGTGGACGCCGGTGTCCCGGTTCCACTGGGGGACGCCGTGGCGGGTGAAGTGGCGCACCCCCAGCTCGGCGCAGAGCGCGCGGGCCGCGGCGTCGTCGCCCTCGTCCAGCAGCCACACGTCCAGCGGGCCGTCGTGGCGCAGCGCCACCGCGGCCCGGAGCGTGGCGCGGACCATCTCCAGCGGTTCCTTGCCCGGCACGTACGTGGTCAGGAAGGCGACGCGGGTGCCGGGTTCGGGCCGCACCGGCACGGGGTCGCGCGCGACCATCGTCGCGTGCGCGACGGAGAGGACGTTGACGAGCCGGAACAGCTCGATCAGCGCGATGCAGCCGAGCATCGCCCAGTCGGCGGCCACCAGGTAGCCGGGGGCGCCGGTGCGCTCGGTCCAGTGCGTGGGCCACACCAGCCACAGCAGCAGCACCGCCGAGAGGGCGGGCGCCGCCGTCATCAGCAACAGGGCGCGCACGCGGTGCGGTTCGGTCGACAGCAGGCTCCGGTAGCGCACCCGGTAGGGGCCCTGCTCCGGCTCGGTGAGCGGT
The DNA here is from genome assembly GCF_026262575.1 of Streptomyces marinisediminis. Classification (GTDB taxonomy): domain Bacteria; phylum Actinomycetota; class Actinomycetes; order Streptomycetales; family Streptomycetaceae; genus Streptomyces; species Streptomyces marinisediminis. The sequence goes on along the minus strand of NZ_JAPKFL010000001.1, from coordinate 80,782 downwards.
CCGGCCAGACGGCTGTAGGCCTCGTAGTCATAGCCCTGCGGCCGCACGGGTCCCTCCACTGCACGTTCGACGGCACCGACATGTCCCAGCAGAAGGGACACCCGGTGCCGTGTCGAACGGGGCGGAGAGGGTGCGGCCGCGAGGTTTGGCGCGCGGGGCGGGTCCTCCGGGGCCGCGGACAGCGGCTTTGCGACCGCCGCCCGGGGCCGGTCAGCTCAGGTGGCGCTCGACGCTTTCCACCTTCCGGGCTAGTCCATCCGTGACCCCCTCACGGATGTCGGCCTTCAGGACGAGCGAGACCCGCGGCGCCCGCGCCTCCACGGCGGCCACGGCGCGGCGCACGACGTCCATGCACTCCTCCCACTCGCCCTCGATGGAGGTGAACATGGCGTCGGTGCGGTGGGGCAGGCCCGAGGCGCGCACCACCCGTACGGCGTCGGCGACGTACTCCCCCACCTCCTCGCCGACGCCGAGGGGGGTGACGGAGAAGGCCACGATCACGCGCTGACCTCACCTTCGCGCCGGGCGTCGGGGGCGGTCGCGCGCTCGCGCTCCTCGCGCCTGAGCACCCGCTCGCCGTAGAGGCCGCCGAAGGGCAGCACCGCGAGGACGAAGAAGAAGGCGACGCGCCCCACCGGCCACTTCGCCCGGTTCCACACGTCGAGCAGGAACACGGCGTAGAGCACGAACAGCACACCGTGCAGCATGCCGAGCGGCATCATCAGGAAGTCGACGTCGGAGATCCGGCTCAGCAGCGAGCCGAAGATCAGCAGCGCGGGGAAGGACAGGGCTTCGGGCAGGGACACCAGGCGCAGCCGGTGCATGGCCTGGGCGGTCTTGGCATCCACGGGTCGGGACCTCTTCCGGGAGACGGGGAGCTTGTGAAGCGATGCACAAGCGAGGTCCATTGTGGCACTCCCCCGCCCCGCCGCGGCCCCGGGGTGGGTCCGGCACGCGGCGCCACCCCCAAACGCCCCGGCCGGGCGGGCCCCGGCCGTCCCGTGCGCCGGGGCGCCGCGCGCTCCCCACCGGCCGCCGGGCAGCGCGCTGAGCGGTGCCGCGCGGGCCGGGACGACACCGCGACCGGCCGGGTGGCGGCCGGAATGCCGGGAGTGCCCGGAAGCGGGCCGGAGGGGCTCGGTAAAGTCGCTGCCATGGACACCGACAACGGTCCGCAGTGGCTCACCGAGGAGGAGCAGCGGGCCTGGCGCACTCACCTCGACGTCAGCCGGCTCCTGACGCACCGGCTGGAGCGGGACCTCCAGCCGTTCGGGCTGACGATCAACGACTACGAGATCCTCGTCAACCTCTCGGAGTCGGCGGACCGGCGCATGCGCATGAGCGACCTCGCCGGGGCGACGCTGCAGTCCAAGAGCAGGCTCTCGCACCAGATCACCCGGATGGAGAGCGCGGGCCTGGTGCGGCGCGAGCACTGCGACACGGACAAGCGCGGCCTGTACGCGGTGCTCACCGACCACGGCTGGCGCACCATGCTCGACGTCGCCCCGCACCACGTCGAGTCCGTGCGGCGGCACTTCATCGACCTGCTGGGGCCCGAGGCGCTCGCCGCGCTCCAGCGCGCGCTCGACCCCGTCGCGGCCCACCTCCGCTCCCGGCACGGGCGCCCGTAGGCCGCCCCGCGCGGCGCGCTCCCGGACGCCCGGGGCTCAGCCGTCGCGGGCGTCGTCGCGGGCGTCGTCGCGGGCGGCCTCGCGGGCGGCCTCGCGGGCGGCGGGCAGGCGGCAGACGAACGCCGCGCCGCCGAGGTCCGCCTCGGTGACGGTGAGCGTGCCGCCGTGGCGGGCGGCCACCTCGCGGGCGATGGCCAGCCCCAGCCCCGCCCCGCCCTCGTCGCGGGTGCGCGCGTCGTCCAGGCGCACGAACCGCTCGAAGACCCGCTCGCGCTGGTCCGGCGGCACCCCGGCGCCGTCGTCGGCGACCTCCAGCTCAACGAGGCCCGCCGCGTCGCCCACCGTGCGCACCGACACCCGCACCACGCGGGACGCGTGCCGCTGGGCGTTGTCGAGCAGGTTGCCCAGCACCCGCCCGAGCTGGCCCCGCGAGCCGGTGACCTCCACGTCCGCCAGCTCCCCGCGGGTGACGGGCACCCGGCCCGCGGGACGGCGCGCCAGCTCCTCGTGCACCAGCGCGGGCAGCGCGACGCGCGTGCGCTGGGGGTGCTCCCCGGCGTCGAGGCGGGCGAGGAGCAGCAGGTCGGCGGCGAGCGCCTGGAGGCGGACGGTGTCCTGCACGGCGCCGGCGACGTCCAGCAGCTCCGGGTGCGCCTCGCCGACCTCCAACTGGGTGCGCAGCGAGGCGATCGGGCTGCGCAGCTCGTGGGAGGCGTCGGCCACGAACCGGCGCTGCCGCTCCACCGCGCTCTCCAGCGCGGCCAGCGTCCCGTTCGTCGTACGGGCCAGGCGGCCGACCTCGTCCAGCACCGGCGGCTCGGGCACCCGGCGGCTCAGGTCGGCGGAGCGGGTGATCTCGTCCATGCCCCGCCGGATGCCCTCCACCGGGCGCAGGGCCCGCGCGGTGACGCCCGAGGTCGTCGCGGCGACGACGAGCAGCAGCAGCGGCGCGCCGATCAGCAGCGCGGTGCGCACGGTGGCCACCGCCTCCTGTTCGAGCGCCAGGGGCGCGCCCGCGTAGACGGTGAGCGGTTCGCCGCGCGGCGTCTCGACCTCGGCCACGGCGAAGCGGTAGTCACCCGTCTGGCCGTCCACCGTCGCGGTGCCCCCGGTGAACTCGACCTCGCCGTCCACCTGGCCGGGGCCCAGCGAGTTCCCGTCGCCGTCCCCGTCGCCCGCGTCGTCGTCCGCGTCGTCGTCGGCGTCGTCGTCGCCGTCGTCGTCGCTGTCGTCGCCGTCGTCGCCCGTCGTGGGCGGGGGGCGCGTCGGCTCGGTCCGGGGCGGCGGGACGGCGACGGGGTCGACGGACGCGCTGGGCGTGCCGCCGACCGCCTCCAGGCCCTCGCTCACCGCCCGCACCCGATCCTCCCCGTCCAGCACCTGCACCGGGCCGTCGGAGGACTCCACGTCCTTTGGCGAGACCCCGGTGGCGAGCTGCCCCGCGACGTCCAGGGCGTGCACCTCGGCCCGCAGCTCGACCTCGCCGATCAGGTTGTCCTCCAGCAGCCACAGCACGGCCGCGCCCGCCACGGCGAGGGCCAGGGCGACGACGGCGGTCGCGCCCAGGGTCGCCTTCGCCCGCACGGAGGCCAGCAGGCGGCGCGGCGCCGCGGCCCGGGCGTCACGCCCCACCGGGCACCAGCCGGTATCCGGCACCGCGCACGGTGGTGATGAGCCCGGGGCCGAGCTTGCGGCGCAGCGCGCTCACGTACACCTCCACGATGTTCGGGTCGCCGTCGTAGGCGAAGTCCCACACGTGCTCCAGGATCTCCGCCTTGGACGCGACCTCCCCGGCGCGCACCGCCAGGTGCTCCAGCACGGCGTACTCCTTCGCCGTCAGCGCGACCTCCGCACCGCCGCGCGCCACCCGGCGCGCGGCCCGGTCCACGGTGAGGTCACCCAGCCGGAGCACCGGGGCGGCGCCGGTGCCCCGGCGGCGCAGCAGGGCGCGGATGCGGGCGAGCAGGACGACGTAGGAGAACGGCTTGGTGAGGTAGTCGTCGGCGCCGGTGTCCAGACCCTCCGCCTCGTCGTACTCGCCGTCCTTCGCGGTGAGCATGAGGATCGGCGTCTCGTGCCCGGCGGCGCGCAGGGCCGCGCAGACGCGGTAGCCGTTCATACCGGGCAGCATGATGTCCAGCACCAGCAGGTCGTAGCCGCGCTCGGTGGCCAGGTGCAGCCCCTCGCGGCCGTCGTGCGCCACGTCGACGGCGAAGCCCTCGGCCGTCAGGCCCCGGGCGAGTGAGCGGGCGAGCCGACGCTCGTCCTCCACGATCAGCACGCGCATGCGGCAAGCCTGGCAGATGCTTCCTGAAGAGGTTTTCAGGTTCCTTCAGCGCGGCTTCAGCATGACCGGGGCACTGTCGTGGTCGTCGGGCCGGGGAGACGGTACCGCGGCCGGCGACCACGACAGGGGAGGACTCCATGAAGCGCAACCAGATCATCGCGACCCTCGCGGCGGCCGGGGTCGTCGCGGGCGGCGTCGTCACGGGCACGGCCCTGGCCGACGACGACCGGGACGGTTCCCGCCCGCTGCGGAGCGCCGCCGGCCAGGCACCGGCCGAGGGCGGAGCCCCGGCGGCCGCCCAGGGCGATACCGACGCCCGGCAGGCCGTCGAACGGGCCCTGGGCGAGGCACCGGGCCTGGCCACCGGCCTGGAGCTGGAGGAGGACGACCGGGTGTGGCAGGTCCGCGTCCTCGGGGCGGACGAGGACACCTGGCACGAGGTCGACGTGGCCCGCGCCGACGGCCGCGTCCTCGGTGTCGACCGGGACGACGACCGCGACGACGACGGCGACGGCCGCGACCCCGCAGAGGTGCGGCAGGCCCTGCGCGGCGCGGAGGTCGACCTCGCGAGCGCGGCCCGCATCGCGGCCGAGCTGGACCGGGGCCCGATCGAGGAGATCGAGCTGGCGGGCGCCTTCTGGTCGGTCGACCTCGACGGCGACGACGACGGCGGCGACGGCGACGGCGATATCCGCATCGACCGAACCGACGGCACGGTCTCCCCCGACCACACCGACGACCGCGACGACGCGGACGACCGCGACGACGACGCGGACCGGGACGACGAGGGGGCCCGGGACGACGACGCGGACGACGACCGGCGCGACGACGCGGACGACGACCACGACGACTCCACGGACGACGACCGGGACGACCGCGACGACGACTGATCGCACACCCGCCCCGGCCCGCGGCGGCACACCCGGCCCGGCGTCACCCCCGAGCGGGGCCGCCCGGGCCGGCGCCGGCTCCCGGGGCAGCCGCCCCGCGCCCGGACCGGTGCCCGTGCCGCAGCCGGTGCCGGGAGCGGTCGCCCGGTGCACGCCCCCACCGGCGTCGACACCCGCGACCGGAGCGCCGGAAACGGGCCGCCCAGCACAGGCCCCCGGAACCAGCGACACCAGGTGCCCTCGAAGGCACGCCCCGCGCCGGGGACGCCCGGGCACCCCGCCCGGAGCGGCGGGAACGCCCGGCGCCGTCCCGGGCCGGGGCCGCTCAGGCGCCCTCGGTGACCCCGGTGACCAGCTCGTCGGCGGCGGCGTAGGGGTCGAGGGAGCCGGTGACGATGCGCTCGGCCAGCGCGCCGAGCCGCCGGTCACCGCGCAGGTCGGCGATCCGCTCCCGCAGGGCGGTCACGGCGATGGTCTCGACCTCCCGGGCCGCCCTGCGGCGCCGCCGCTCCGCGAGCACGCCGCGCTCCTCCATCCAGGCGCGGTGCTTCTCCAGGGCCTCGACGACCTCGTCCACGCCCTCGCCCCGGGCCGCGACGGTCCGGACGATCGGCGGGCGCCAGTCCCCGGGGCCGCGCGCTTCGCCCAGGCCCAGCATGTGGTTGAGCTCCCGCGCGGTGGCGTCGGCCCCGTCCCGGTCGGCCTTGTTGACGACGTAGAGGTCGCCGATCTCCAGGATGCCGGCCTTGGCCGCCTGGATGCCGTCGCCCATGCCGGGAGCCAGCAGCACCACGGAGGTGTCGGCCTGCCCGGCGATGTCCACCTCGGACTGCCCGACGCCGACCGTCTCGACCAGGATGACCTCGCACCCGGCCGCGTCCAGGACGCGGATGGCCTGCGGTGCGGCCCACGCCAGCCCGCCGAGGTGGCCGCGGGTGGCCATGGAGCGGATGTAGACGCCCGGGTCGGAGGCGTGGTCGGACATCCGCACCCGGTCGCCGAGCAGCGCGCCGCCGGAGAAGGGCGAGGACGGGTCGACGGCCAGGACGCCGACCCGCTTGCCCGTCTTGCGGTAGGCGCTGACCAGCGCCGAGGTGGAGGTGGACTTGCCCACGCCGGGCGCGCCGGTGAGCCCGACGACGTAGGCGCCGCCGGTGAGCGGTGCGAGCGCGGCCATCACCTCGCGAAGCTGCGGGGACGCCCCCTCCACCAGTGAGATCAACCGGGCCACCGCCCGTGGCCGGCCCGCGCGGGCCTGCTCCACGAGCTGGGGGACGTCCACCGCCATGCGCCTCGCGCTCCTCGCTCCGTCGGCCGGTCGTTTCCTACCGTCCGGTTACTTGCCCGGCACCTTGATGATCAGCGCGTCGCCCTGCCCGCCGCCGCCGCACAGGGCCGCGGCGCCGGTGCCGCCACCGCGCCGCTTCAGCTCCAGGGCCAGGTGCAGCACGATACGGGCCCCGGACATGCCGATGGGGTGGCCCAGCGCGATGGCGCCGCCGTTGACGTTGACCTTCTCCGGGCCGACCTGGAGGTCCTTCATCGACTGGTGGGCGACGGCGGCGAAGGCCTCGTTGATCTCGATGAGGTCCAGGTCGGCGACGTCCAGGCCCTGCTTGCCCAGCGCGTGCGTGATCGCGTTGGCGGGCTGGGACTGCAGGGAGTTGTCGGGGCCCGCCACGTTGCCGTGGGCGCCGATCTCCGCGATCCACTCCAGGCCCAGCTCCTCGGCCTTGGCCTTGGACATCACCACGACGGCCGCCGCGCCGTCGGAGATCTGGGAGGCGGAGCCCGCGGTGATCGTCCCGTCCTTGGCGAACGCCGGACGCAGCTTGCCCAGCGACTCGGCCGTGGTCTCGCCGCGGATGCCCTCGTCCTGGCTGAAGACCACGGGCTCGCCCTTGCGCTGCGGGATCTCCACCGGGGTGATCTCGGCCTCGAAGAGACCGTTCTTCTGGGCGGCGGCGGCCCGCTGGTGCGAGGCGGCCGCGATCTCGTCCTGCACCGCGCGGTCGATGCCCAGCCGGGTGTTGTGCTTCTCGGTGGACTCGCCCATGGCGACGTTCTCGAAGGAGTCGGTCAGGCCGTCGTGGGCCATGGCGTCCAGCATCTCCACGGCCCCGTACTTGTAGCCCTCGCGGGACTTGGGCAGCAGGTGCGGCGCGTTGGTCATCGACTCCTGGCCGCCGGCCACGACGACGTCGAACTCGCCGGCGCGCACGAGCTGGTCGGCCAGTGCGATGGCGTCCAGGCCGGAGAGGCAGACCTTGTTGATCGTCAGCGCCGGGACGTTCATCGGGACGCCGGCCTTGACGGCGGCCTGCCGGGCCGGGATCTGGCCGGCGCCCGCCTGGAGCACCTGGCCCATGATCACGTACTGGACCTGGTCGCCGCCGATCCCCGCACGGTCGAGGGCCGCCTTGATCGCGAAGCCGCCCAGGTCGGCCCCGGAGAAGGACTTCAGCGAGCCGAGCAGGCGTCCCATGGGCGTACGGGCGCCCGCGACGATCACTGAGGTGGTGCCGGTCGTGCCAGTCATGCTGCGGCCCCTTCGGAGAAGGAAGTGAACGAGGGTTAATCGACAATGTACTGAGCGGTATGCGGCCGGGTCACCGGTCCGTCGGTGTGACCGTGCGCACGTTGCGTAACCACCTGCGAGGCGGTGTCCTGTTTCCATGCTGACGCGTATCGACCACATCGGGATCGCCTGCTTCGACCTGGACAAGACGGTGGAGTTCTACCGGGCCACGTACGGCTTCGAGGTCTTCCACACGGAGGTCAACGAGGAGCAGGGCGTCCGCGAGGCCATGCTGAGGATCAACGGGACGGACGACGGCGGGTCGTCCTACCTCCAGCTCCTGGAGCCGACCCGGGAGGACTCCGCGGTCGGCAAGTGGCTGGCGAAGAACGGCCAGGGGGTCCACCACATCGCCTTCGGCACCGCCGACGTCGACGGCGACGCGGCCGCCATCCGGGACAAGGGCGTGCGCGTCCTGTACGACGAGCCCCGCACCGGCTCCATGGGCTCGCGCATCACCTTCCTACACCCCAAGGACTGCCACGGCGTGCTCACCGAGCTGGTGACCTCCGCGGCCGCCCGGTAGCCGCACCGCCGGCCCCGCGCGCCGTGAGCCGGACCGCCCCGCACGCCCCCGCCCGCGGACCGGCCCGGTCACGGCGCGCGGGGCCACGCCGTGCGAGCGCTCGCGGGACGGCGCCGGAGAACCGGCGCGAGTCGGTAGAGTGGCGGGCGGCCCGTTCCGCGTCCCCCGGATGATCTGACACCATTTCTTCGGAGGTTCCCTACGGAACAGCCAGCTCACCTTACCGACCAGGGGACGGATGGGACCGCGCAGTGCGGGGCTACGACCGCTACGACGAGCCTGAGGACCACCTGTCGCGTTTCGAGGCCGAGATGGAACGGCTGCGGAAGGAACGGGACAAGGCGGTCGACCACGCCGACGACCTCGGCTACCAGGTCGAAGTGCTGCGCGCCAAGCTCCACGAGGCGCGCCGCACCCTCGCCACGCGCCCGGCCGGATACGACAACCTCGCCGGGCAGGCGGAGCAGCTCCTGCGCAACGCCCAGCTCCAGGCCGAGCAGTTGCGCGCGGACGCGGACCGGGAGCTGCGGGAGGCGCGGGCCCAGGCGCAGCGGTTGCACCAGGAGCAGGCGGAGGCCCAGTCCCGGCTGGAGGCCGACCTGCACGCGGAGGCGGTGCGGCGCCGCCAGCAGCTCGACCAGGAGCTGGCCGAGCGCCGGGCCACCGTCGAGTCGCACGTCAACGAGAACGTGGCGTGGGCGGAGCAACTGCGGGCCCGCAGCGAGGCGCAGGCGCGGCGGCTGGCCGAGGAGAGCCGCGCGGAGGCCGAGCAGACGCTGAACGCCGCCCGCGCGGAGGCGCAGCGGCTGGCCGAGCAGTCCCGGCACCGGCTCACGGAGGAGGCCCAGAGCGCCCGCGCCGAGGCGGAGGCGCTCGTGCGCCGCGCCCGGGCGGACGCCGAGCGGCTGCTGTCGGCGGCCTCCGCCCAGGCGGAGGAGGCCACCGAGCACGCCGACCGGCTGCGCAGCGCCACGGCCGCCGAGAGCGAGGCCGCGCGCCGGGAGGCGGCGGAGGCGGCGCGCCGGGCGCAGGAGCGCGTGCGGGAGGCCGACGAGGCCCTGCGCAGCGCCCGCGCCGAGGCGGACAAGCTGCTGGAGGGCGCCCGGGAGCAGGCGGCCAGGCAGCTCACGGACGCCGAGGCGCAGAACGAGCAGCGCACCCGGACGGCGAAGGCGCAGATCGCCCGGCTGGTGAGTGAGGCCACCGCGGAGGCGGAGGCGGTCAAGGCGGAGGCCGAGCAGCTCCGCGAGGACGCGCGGGCGGAGGCCGAACGCGCGCTGGCGGAGGCGAAGGAGACGGCGCGGGCGTCGGCCGCCGAGGAGTCGGCCGCGCAGCTCGCGGAGGCGGCGCGCAGCGCCGAGGAGATTCTCGGCAAGGCCTCGGCGGAGGCGCAGTCGACCACGAAGGCGGCGGCCGAGGAGGCCGACCGGCTGCGCCGGCAGGCCGAGGAGGAGGCCGACCGGCTGCGCGCGGAGGCGCACGACACCGCCGAGCAGTTGAAGGGCTCCGCGCAGGCCGACACCAAGGAGTACCGGGCCAAGACGGTCGAACTCCAGGAGGAGGCGCGGCGGCTGCGCGACGAGGCGGAGCACCTGCGCGCCGAGGCCGTCGAGGAGGGCGAGCGGCTGCGCGCCGAGGCCCGCAAGGACGCCGTCCAGCAGATCGAGCAGGCGGCGTCCAAGGTGGAGGAGCTGCTCAGCCAGGCGAAGTCGGACGCGGAGGAGACGCGCGGCGCGGCGGTGGCCGAGGGCGAGCGGGTCCGCACCGAGGCCATCGAGCGGGCCACCGCCCTGCGCCGGCAGGCCGACGAGCTGCTGGAGCGCGCCCGCGCCGACGCCGAGGAGCTGCGCGCGCACGCCGAGGAGCAGGCCGGGCAGACGCGCGCGGAGGCGGAGCGGGCCGGGCGCCGGGTGCGCGAGGAGGCCGAGGAGCAGGCGGCGCAGCAGACGGCCGAAGCGGCCGAGGAGGCGCGTCGGCGCACGGCGGAGGCCGAGGAGAAGCTGGCCGCCGCCGAGGAGGAGTTGACCCGGGCGCGCGCCGAGGCGGCGGAGTCGCGCGAGGAGGCCCGCGCGGAGGCGGAGCGGCTGCGCGCCGAGGCCGCCGAACGCGCCCGCGCGCTCCGGCAGCAGGCCGAGGAGGAGGCCGAACGACTCCGCGCGGAGGCGGCGTCCGACGCCGCGCGCTCCCGCGTCGAGGCCGAGGAGCTGGCGGTGCGGCTGCGCAGCGAGGCCGCGGCGGAGGCCGAGCGCCTGAGCGCGGAGGCGCGGGAGAAGGCCGACCGGGTGCGCGCGGACGCCGACGCGGCGGCCGAGCGGCTGGGCGCGGAGGCGGCCGAGGCGCTGGCCGCCGCGCGGGACGAGGCCACGCGGCGCCGCCGGGAGGCCGAGGAGCTGCTGGCGGACGCGCGCGAGGAGGCGCACCGCGAGCGGACCCAGGCGCGCGAGCAGGGCGAGGAGTTGCTCGCCTCCGCGCGACGCCGGGCGGAGGAGGCGGACGCCGAGGCCGAGCGCCTGGTGACGGAGGCCGAGCAGCGCGCCGGCGAACTCGTGGCGGCGGCCGAGGAGAAGGCCCGGCAGGTGCGCGAGACCGTCGCGGGGCTGCGGGAGCGGGCCGAGGAGGAGATCGCGGGACTGCGGTCGGCGGCCGAGCACGCCGCGCGCACGGTGCGCGAGGAGGCCGACGAGGAGGCCGCCACGGTGCGCCGGGACGCCGCCCGGGACGCCGAGGCGGTGCGCCGCGACGCGCGCGAGGAGACGGACGCCGCCAAGGCGCTGGCCGAGCGGACCGTGGGCGACGCGATCGCGGAGGCCGACCGGCTGCGCACGTCGGCGCAGGCGGACTACGAGCAGGCCCGCGCGGACGCGGACCGGGTGCGCGACGAGGCCCGCCAGGAGTCCTCCCGCAAGCTGACGGAGGCGGCCGAGCAGGCCGACCAGTTGGTGGCCGAGGCGCGCCAGGAGTCCGTCCGCACGGCGGCGGAGGCCGAGGAGCAGGCCGACACGCTGGTCGGCGCCGCCCGCCGGGAGGCCGATCGGCTGGTCACCGAGGCCCGCGCGGAGAGCGGCGAGCTGGTGGAGCGGGCCCGGGCGGACTCCGACACCATGCTGGAGGAGGCGCGCCGGGACGCGGGGGCCATCCGCGAGCGCACCGAGGAGCTGCGCACCCGGGTGGAGAGCGAGGTCGAGGAGCTGCACGAGCGGGCGCGCCGGGAGGCGGCCGAGGCGATGAAGTCGGCGGGCGAGCGCACCGACAAGCTGGTGAAGGCGGCCGAGGAGCAGTTGGCCGAGGCCCGCGAGGAGGCCGCGAAGCTGGTCTCGGACGCGGAGTCCGAGGCGAGCAAGGTGCGCGTCTCCGCGGTGCGCAAGGCCGAGGGGCTGCTGAAGGAGGCCGAGCAGAAGAAGGCGTCGGCGGACCGGGAGGCCGAGCGGCTGCGCGCGGAGGCCCGGGCCGAGGCCGAGCGGATCGTGGCCGAGGGCCGGCGCGAGCTGCAGACGCTGGTGCGCCGTCAGGAGAACATCAACGCCGAGATCTCGCGCGTCCAGGACGTGCTGGAGGCGCTGGAGTCCTTCGAGTCACCCGGTGGCGCGGGCGGCAAGGGCGGCGGGAAGGACGGCGAGGCCAAGGGCAAGGGCGGCGGGAAGGACGCCGGCGGCCGGGCGGGGGTCAAGGCCGGGGCCGGGGCCGGAAGCACTCGTTCGGGCGGAAAGCCGTCCCGCGGCTAGCTTCCGCTTAGGCCGCGCGGCTTCCCCCGAAAGCCACCCGAAAGAGCGCACATTGTTCCCAGCAAATCGCATGATTAGCCCATCCGCTCGATGACACGCCGAGTTGACCCCTAGGATTCCGTCTGACACCTCACCTCAGACCGGTCTCTTCGACAGGAACCCCATGAGCGACACTTCCTCCCCCTTCGGCTTCGAGCTCGTGCGGCGCGGCTACGACCGCGGGCAGGTGGACGACCGCATCTCCAAGCTCGTCGCCGACCGTGACAGCGCGCTGGCCCGCATCACCTCGCTGGAAAAGCGGATCGAGGAACTGCACCTCGAAACGCAGCACGCCCAGGCCCAGGTCAACGACGCGGAGCCCTCCTACGCCGGTCTCGGCGCCCGCGTCGAGAAGATCCTCCGCCTTGCCGAAGAAGAGGCGAAGGACCTGCGGGAAGAGGCCCGGCGGGCGGCCGAGCAGCACCGGGAGCTGGCCGAGAGCGCGGCCCAGCAGGTGCGTGACGACGCCGAGGCGTTCGCGGCCGACCGCAAGTCCAAGGCGGAGGACGAGGGCGTCCGCATCGTCGACAAGGCCAAGGGTGAGGCCGCGCAGCTCCGCTCCGACGCCGAGCGGGACGCGCAGTCCAAGCGGGAAGAGGCGGACGCGCTCTTCGAGGACACCCGGGCCAAGGCCGCGCAGGCCGCCGCCGACTTCGAGACGAACCTCGCCAAGCGCCGCGAGCAGTCCGAGCGCGACCTCGCCTCGCGGCAGGCGAAGGCCGAGAAGCGGCTGGCCGAGATCGAGCACCGCGCCGAGCAGCTCCGGCTGGAGGCCGAGAAGCTGCGCACGGACGCCGAGCGCCGCGCGCGCCAGACGGTGGAGACGGCGCAGCGCCAGGCCGAGGACATCGTCGCCGACGCCAACGCCAAGGCGGACCGGGTGCGCAGCGAGTCCGAGCGCGAGCTGGCCGCCCTCACCAACCGCCGCGACAGCATCAACGCCCAGCTCACCAACGTGCGCGAGATGCTGGCCACGCTCACCGGCGCGGCCGTCGCCGCCTCCGGCGGTCAGGCCGCCGACGAGGACGAGGGCACGGGCAAGAACGTCCCGGCGCAGCAGTCCCGCTGAGCCCCGGCGCGGGTGGCCGGCCACGCCGTCGGCGGCCGGTCCCGTGGCGGCCGGACGGTCCGCGTACCCCCGGTGTGGCGGGGGGCACGCGGACCGTCTAGCGTCGTGCCCATGATTGAGCTTGACGGGCTCACGAAGCGCTACGGCAGCACGACGGCGGTGGACCGGCTCACCTGCACGGTCCAGCCCGGTGTTGTCACGGGCTTCCTGGGTCCCAACGGGGCAGGGAAATCCACCACCATGCGGATGATGCTCGGCCTGGACCGGCCGACGGCCGGTGACGTCCGCATCGACGGCAAGCACTACGAGGACCTGCGCTCCCCGCTGCACCACATCGGGGCGCTGCTGGAGGCCAAGTCGGTGCACGGCGGGCGGACGGCCCGCAACCACCTGCGCGTGCTGGCCCAGTCCAACGGCATCCCCGAACGCCGGGTGCCCGAGGTGCTCGACCTCGTGGGGCTGGGCTCGGTCGCGAACAAGCGGCCCAAGGGGTTCTCCCTCGGCATGGGCCAGCGGCTGGGCATCGCCGCCGCACTGCTGGGCGACCCCAAGATCCTCATGTTCGACGAGCCGGTCAACGGCCTCGACCCCGAGGGCATCCGCTGGATCCGCGACCTGATGAGGCACCTGGCCACCGAGGGCAAGACGGTGTTCGTCTCCAGCCACCTGATGAGCGAGATGGCGCTCACCGCCGACCACCTCATCGTCATCGGGCAGGGCAGACTGCTGGCCGACACCTCCATGGCGCAGTTCATTAGGGAGAACTCCCGCAGCTACGTGCGGGTTCGCACCCCCGAGCCGGAGCGCCTGCGCGACGCGCTCGGCGAAGCGGGCGTCACCGTCGCCCCGGGCGGTGACGGCACGCTGGAGGCGGACGACGTGGACGCCGCACGGGTCGGCGAACTGGCCGCGGCACACGGCGTCGTGCTGCACGAGCTGAGCCCGCAGCAGGCGTCCCTGGAAGAAGCGTTCATGCGCCTCACCGCCGGTGCGGTGCAGTACCAGTCCCACAACGCGCCGACCGGCGCCGCCGGGGGCCCCGAGCCGTCCCGGAAGGAGCAGTGACCATGGCCCACGCGACGCGGGTGCTCCGCTCGGAGTGGACGAAGGCCACCACCGTGCGTTCGACGGTGTGGACGCTGGGGCTCGCCCTGCTGATCACCGTCCTCGTCGGCATGGGGCTCAGCCTGCTGTTCAAGAGCACCTACGACGACCTGGCCCCCACCGACCAGGCCACCTTCGACCCGGTGTTCACCAGCTTCGCCGGAATGTCGCTCGGCCAGCTCGCGATGATCGCCTTCGGCGTGCTGCTGGTGTCCAACGAGTACAGCAGCGGCATGATCCGCGCCTCGCTCGCCGCGGTGCCGCAGCGCGGGCTGTTCATGGGCGCCAAACTGCTGGTGGGCACGGTGCTCGTCTTCGTCGTCGGCATGGCCACCAGCTTCCTGTCCTTCTTTCTCGGGCAGGCCGTGCTCGGCGACCTCGCGACGTCGATCGGCGAGCCCAACGTGCTGCGGGCCGTCGTCGGCGGGGGTCTGTACATGACCCTGATCGCGCTGTTCGCGATGGGCATCACCTGGATGCTGCGCAGCGCGATCCTCTCGTTCAGCATCCTGATCCCGCTGTTCTTCATGGTCACGCCCATCCTGGGCGCCATCCCCGCCACGCAGGACGCCGCCCAGTGGCTGCCCGACCAGGCCGGGACGATGATCATGACCGTCGTGGCGCCGGACCGCCCGTACGGCCCGTGGGGCGGCCTGCTGATCATGGTCGCCTGGGTCGTGGCCGCGCTGATCGCCGGCTACGCCACCCTGCGCACCCGCGACGCCTGACCCCGCCCGCCACCCCGCCGCCCCCGGGCCACGCCCGGCCTTCGGGACCCGGCCCCGGAGCCCCCGCCCCCGGCGGGGGCTCCGGGGTTTCTCCGCCCGCGCCCACGCGCACCACGCGTCCGCGAGCGGCGCCCGTGCGGCCCTCAGTAGCGGGGGGCGTCCCGGGAGCGCCGTGTGCGGGGGCTCCGGCGGTCGCGGGCGGCCCAGCACGGCGCGTGCCAGTGCCGCCGGTCGTCCACGTCGCCGTACCGGGGCCACGCCACGACGTGCGGCAGGCCCGGCGGGATCATCTGCTCGCAGCCGGGGCAGCGGTAGTGCTTGGCGGCCGCGCCGCCGCTGAGGCGGCGCACGACCCACTCCTCGCCGCGCCAGTCCTCCGTACTCTCCAGCCCGATGCCGCGCCCGGCATCGAAGGCCGCCGACCTGGCGGCTGCGGACCCGCCACGCGGACGATGACGACGCGGGGACACGAACACCTCACTCAACACGGGACCCGACACCCCTCAGCGTACGCACACCTCGCAGGACGTCCACCGTCACCCGATGGACTGATCATCGCACCGAGGAGTGGCACGGCCGTGCCCTTGGCACATGTCATGCGTTAGACGGCGTCGGGGGGACCCGCGTCGGCCGAACGAGGAGGCGAATGGCGATGCGTGTGGGGACTTTCGTACTGGCCGCCCAGTTCCCGGGGCAGGGGCCGGGCGAGGCACTGCACCGGGCGGTGCGGTCGGCCGAGGCCGCCGAGGAGGCCGGGCTCGACGCCGTGTGGCTGGGCGAGCACCACTTCGTGCCGTACGGCACCTGCCCGTCGGCGATCACGCTGGCGGCGCTGCTGCTGGGGCGGACGCGCCGGATCGGGGTGGGCACGGCGGTCAGCGTGCTGCCGACCACGCACCCGGTGGCGCTGGGCGAGCAGGCCGCGCTGCTGCACCTGACCACCGGCGGCCGGTTCACGCTCGGCGTGGGCCGGGGCGGCCCGTGGGTGGACCTGGAGGTCTTCGGCGCCGGTCTCGCGGCGTTCGAGGAGGGCTTCCCCGAGGCGCTGGACCTGCTGCTGCGCTGGCTGCGCGAGCCGCGCGTGGGCGCGGACGGACCCCGGTACCGGTTCCGCGAGGTGGCCGTCGTGCCGCGCCCCGCCGAGGCGCTCTCGGAGTCGGCCGGCCCGCCGGTGGTCGTCGCCTGCACCTCGGAGGGCTCCGTGCGCCTGGCGGCCCGGCGCGGCCTGCCGATGCTGCTCGGCATGCACTGCGGGGACGAGGAGAAGGCCCGGCTGACGGCGCTGTGGCGGCACGAGGCGCTGGCCGCCGGGCACGACGCGGACACCCTCGCCGAAGGCCACGTCTCGGCGGGCGTCGCGCAGGTCGCCGACACCCGGCGCGAGGCCGCCGAGACGCTGGCGAAGGCGATGCCCGGCTGGCTGCGGCAGGGCCTGGACGCCCACGTCACCGTCGACGGACGGCAGCGCGCCATGCGGGACCCGGCCGCCTACACCGAGCTGCTGTGCTCCCTGCACCCCGTCGGCCCGCCGGAGTTGTGCGCGCGGCGCCTGGCGACGACGGCCGAGCGCACCGGCATCCGGCGCTTCGCGCTGCTCACCGAGGGCTCCGGGGACCTGGCGGCGACCGAGGCGAACGTCCACCGCATCGGCGCCCAGGTGCTGCCGCTCCTCGACACCGAGGAGCGGCAGCGGTGACCCGGGAACGGACGGGCCGTCAGCAGTCCCGCAGCTCCGGCGACTGGTTGAGGAGCTGGGCCCGCACCGAGGTGAAGCGCTCCAGCCGCTCGTCCACCGCCGACTCGACGGGGAACACCGCGACCCGGTGGCAGTTCTGGAAGGCGAGCCGCACCCCGAAGTGCCGCTCCAGCGCGCCCCGGATGGCGTCGCTGGCCAGCGCGCGCAGCAGCTCACCGCGCGCGTGCTCGCTCGGCGGCGGCGTCTGGTTGTCGGCGAAGTCCCCGCCGTCGACCTGGAGTCGGGCGACGAGGGAGCTGACCATCTCCCAGGCGTAGGGAAGGGAGTTCTTGACGCAGTCGACGAAGGCGGCTTCGTCGACCTCGCCTCGCTCGGCCTGTGCCAGAAGGGCCGGTGAGACGTCGAGCGACATGGGGTTCTCCTCTCGCGGCCCCACGCGCGCGGGGCCCTACGGACGAAACAAGAGGCCCCGCCCGTGCCAGGAATTCCGTTCGGCGACGCCCCCCTCACCTACCGTAAGGGCTTGGCGACGGCCCGGCCATAGGGTGGCGCACACAACAGGCCACGCATGAACGGGGAGAAGCAGGGGCGAATCGCTACGGGCGTCCGGGGTCGAGTAGCGTGCCGCCCATGCGTCTCGTCATCGCCCGCTGCTCCGTGGACTACGCCGGCCGGCTCACCGCCCACCTGCCCATGGCACCCCGGCTGATCCTGGTGAAAGCCGACGGATCGGTGTCCATCCACGCCGACGACCGGGCCTACAAACCCCTCAACTGGATGTCGCCCCCGTGCACGCTCAAGGAGGCCGACGACGGGGTGTGGACGGTGGTCAACAAGGCGGGCGAGAAACTGATCATCACGATGGCAGAAATACTGCACGACTCCAGCCACGAACTGGGTACGGACCCGGGGCTGATCAAGGACGGCGTCGAGGCGCACCTCCAGGAGCTGCTGGCCGACCGCATGGAGACGCTGGGCGCGGGCTGGACGCTGGTCCGGCGCGAGTACCCCACGGCGATCGGGCCCGTGGACATCCTGGGCCGGGACGCGAACGGCGCGAGCGTGGCTGTCGGGGCTGTCGGGGCCGTCGGGGCCGGGCACGGAGAGGCCGACGAGGCCGGTCCCGCGGAGCCCGCCGCGGAGCCGGAGCGGCCCCGGCACTGGGCGGTGGAGATCAAGCGGCGCGCCACGATCGACGCCGTGGAGCAGCTCAGCCGCTACGTGGAACTGCTGAACCGCGACCCCCTGCTGGCCCCCGTGGGCGGCTGCCTCGCGGCGCAGAGCATCGCGCCCCAGGCCCGGACCCTCGCCGAAGACCGCGGCTTCCGCTGCGTCGTCGTCGACTACGACGAGCTGCGCGGCATCCCCGACGACAAGCTCAAGCTGTTCTGAAGGCGGGGCCCCCGGGGTAGGCGACGCGCGACGGGCCGCCCGCGGACCGCTGACGCCCGCGGGGCGCCGCCGTCCCGCCCGCTGGCCCACCGGGCCGGGGCGGGGCGGGTGCGGCGTCAGAGGAGCAGCGGGGCGGTGCCGGTCGGCGAGGCGGATGTGCCGTTGCTCCGGGAGGAGGAGGGCGCCGGGCCCGTCGCGGACGGCGAGCCGGTGGAGCCGCCGTCCGCACCGGAGTTGTCGCCGCCCTCGTCCGCGCCGCCGTCCGTGCCGCCGCCCTCGGACCCGCCGGTGGTCTCACCGCCTTCGGAGCCGCCGTCGGTGTCACCGCCCCCGGTGTTGGAACCACCCTGATCGGCGCCGGAGCTGCCGCCGCCTTCCGAGCCGCCCTGCCATCCGCCCTGGGCATCGCCGCCGCCGTCAGCGCCGTCGTCACCGCCACCGTCGTCGCCGCCCCCGTTGTCGCCCCCGCCGTCGGTGCCGCCCGCGTCCCCCGTGCCGCCGTCGGTGCCGGGGCCGCCGGTGGTGTCGTCGGGGCTGTCGCTGGGGCTCGGGTCGTTCGGCTCGCCGTCGTCGGTGGGGGACGGGTCGCCCGAGGACTCCTCGGGGGAGGCGGAACCGGAGGGCGTGCCGGCGGACTCCTCGGGGCTCTCCGGGGAGCCGGAGGGGCCCGGCCTGCCCGTGTCGTCGCCCTCCTCGTCGGAGGGGGACGGCGCGACCTCCTCGAAGCTGTCGTCCGTCTCCGGCTGGGTGGAGGAACGATCCGGCTGCACACGGTCACGGTCCTCCCCGCCGGAGGAGACGCTGCTGAGCGTCACCACCGTGCCGAGCAGGACGGCCAGCAGGGCGCCGGCGGCGGCGGCCACCAGGTTGCGGCGGGTCCCGGTGAGCAGGGGGCGGCGGTCCGTGCCGCCGGGGACGACCGGGCCGGGTCCGGGGAGGGGCGCGGTGTCCTGCGCCACGGCGCCCGGGGCGACCACGGGCTGGACGGTCGTCGCGGCCTCGGCGGCGGCGAGCTCCTCGTCGTCCAGGTCGGGCGCGAGCGGTTCCCCGGCGGCGTCGGCGACCAGGGCCAGGGCCCGGCGTCCGGCGAACTGGCCGCGCCGGTCGGCCAGTCGGCCGCGCAGCTCCATCGCCCGCTCCAGCTCGGCGCGGGCGTGCCCCAGGTCGCCCTCGCACAGCGCGTGGACCCCCAGCTCGTGGTGGAAGTAGGCCTCTTCGGCCACCTCCCCGGCCTGTTCGGCGGCCTGCCACCCCTCGGTCAGCACCCGCTCCCAGGCCGCCCAGCGCCCGGCGGCGGCGAAGACCGGCGCCGCGGTGCGGGCGAGCAGCACGGCCGCGCTGGTGGCCCCCGCGGCCCGGGCGGCGGTGACGGCGGCGAGCACGGCCTCGGACTCGGCGGCCACCCGCTTCGGCGTGACGGACGGGTGCCCGCCCCACCAGGCGTAGTGCTGGGCGGCGGTGCGCACGAGCGCCTCGGCGCCCTCGCCGTACCCCGCGTCCGCGAGCTGTTCGGTGACCCCGGCGGCCAGGCGGTAGTGGGGTCCGGCGGACGTGGCGAGCCCGGCGGAGGTCAGCTCGGCCAGCGCGGCGTCGGCGCGCTGGTCGTCCAGGAGCGCGGGCAGGTGCGCGGCCTGCGGCACCTCGCCGCCGAGCGCGACGGCGAACCGCAGCACCCGGCGGCCCGCCGCGGACAGCGTCTCGGCGAGCCGGACAGCGCTGACGGAGGCCACGGTCAGCGGCGGAAGCGTGCTCGGCCCCGTGCCGCCGTCACCGTCGGTGTCACCGTCACCGTCACCGTCGGTGTCGGCGGCTTCGGCCCCGGTGACGGCTTCGGCCCCGGCGCCGGGCTCGCTCCCGGCCCCGCCGTCGGGCTCGGCACCGTCGGACGCGCCGTCGGCGGCCGATGCCGCGTCGCGGTGCCGCAGCAGCGCGCCGGCCTGCACGAAGCGCAGCGGAAGCCCTTCGGACTCGAACCACAGGTCGCCCGCCCAGTCGGCCTCCTGCTCGCTCGGCGCGCGGCCACCGGCGCGTTCCAGCAGCTCCACGCACGCGGTCCGGCTGATGCCGGGCAGGGCGACCTCCTCCAGCTCCGCGTGGGCGGGCGGGGCGGGGGCCTGCGGCGTGGCGGTGAGCAGGAGCGCGCACTCGGGCGTGGCCGTCAGCAGCTCGTCCAGCGCGGCCCCGCCGAACTCCAGGTCGTCGACGAGGACGACCGCGCCGACGCCCGCGAGCGCGTCGAGCAGCTCGGCGCGCCCGGGGCGGTAGCGGGACGTCTCGAAGACGGTGGCGTACAGCTCCCAGAGCAGCTCCTCGACGCCGCGCCGGTAACCGCTGAGCCGGACCACGCCGTCCGGGGCGAGGCCGGCGCAGTCCTCCTCGACGGCGTCGAGCAGCGCGGTGCGGCCCGCGCCGGAGGGGCCGGTGAGCCGCACGGAGCGGCCGCGGGCCAGCAGCCGGGTCAGCCGCCGGCGCTCCTCCGCGCGCTCCAGCAGCGGCAGGTCCAGGGCCGCGTCGCCGACGGGCTGCGGCGGCGTCTCGGCGCGCCGCCGCTCGGCCCGGGCCGCCGCGGTGCGGCGCTCGGGCGAGGCGGGGCGGCGGTCGGGCGGGCAGGGCTCGATCTCGCTGCCGTCGACGGGGTTGACGGTCAGCAGGTACTCCCCCGCGACCACCTGGACGGTGCGGGCCAGCGCGCCACTGTCGTGGCTCTCGCGGCCGCCGCCGTCGTCAGGACCGCGGTGCGTCGGGTGCATGGGTGAAGCCCCCCATTGGCGGTGCGTTCGGTACTCCCTGGGCCCTTCCCGGCAGTGAAGGGAACCTTAGACGCCGGTCGGGGTGCGGCGAAGGCCGCTCGGGGCGCGGGGGCGTAATCGTCATGGCTTTGTGAGCGTCTCGCCCTCGATCGCCAGGATGCGGTGCAGCCGGGTGGCCACCAGGAGGCGCTGCATCTGCGGGGGCACGTCCCGCAGGACCAGGCGCCGGCCGCAGCGGCCGGCGCGCCGGTGCGCGCCCATGATGACGCCGAGGCCGGTGGCGTCCCAGGAGTCCAGGTGGGCCAGGCTCAGCACGAGGTCGCCGTCCCCGCCGTCCAGGGCGGTGTGCAGGGCTGTGCGGGCGTCCGCCGCGTTGCGCACGTCGAGGCGGCCCCCGACGGTCAGCTCGGCGTGGTCGCCCTTGATGTGCATAACGCGCTCCCGGTGCCCTGCGTGTCTGTGACGTGCCCTGCGTGTCCGACGTGCGGGTGGGCCGCCGCTGACACCGCCGCACCCGCGTATCCGAATGTCTCACCCCACCTGACCCTCGGGTGGGCAGTGAAGTAGCTGACCGTACCCGAACCGACACGGAATCCACCCGACCGGGTGAGGCCGGGCGCTCTCCGCGCCGATCCGCGCGCGGCCCGGGCCGCCGCCGGTGCCGGCGGCCGGTGCCGCTGTGCCGTGCTCGCGCCGCCGTGTGCGGCGCGCCTCGCGTGGGTGCCCGGCGCCCGCGGCGCACGCCGCGGACACCCCGGCGGCGGGCCGCCGCCGCGTCGCCGGGTCGGGCCCGCCCCACCGTGCCGTCCACCTCGGCGCGGCGGTCGCGGCCGGGGGTGGCGGACGGGCGGGGCCCGGTGCCGTGGTGGGCGTCTACCCGCTCAGTAGCGGTAGAAGCCCTCGCCGCTCTTGCGGCCGAGGTCGCCCGCGTCGACCATGCGCCGCATCCGCTCCGGCGCGGCGAACTTCTCGTCCTGCGACTCGGTGTAGATGTTGTTCGCCGCGTTGAGCAGGATGTCGATGCCGGTGAGGTCGGCGGTGGCCAGCGGGCCCATCGCGTGGCCGAAGCCGAGCTTGCAGGCGGTGTCGATGTCCTCGGCCGTCGCGACGCCGGACTCCTCCAGCCGGGCCGCCTCCACCACCAGCGCGGTGATCAGCCGGGTGGTGACGAACCCGGCGACGTCGCGGTTGACGACGACGCAGGTCTTGCCCACGCCCTCGGCGAACTCCCGGGCGGTGGCGAGCGTCGCGTCGCTGGTCTTCAGGCCGCGCACCAGCTCGCACAGCTTCATCATGGGCACCGGCGAGAAGAAGTGGGTGCCCACCACGCGCTCGGGGCGCTCGGTGGCGGCGGCGATCTTGGTGATCGGGATGGCGGAGGTGTTGGACGCGAGCACCGCCTCGTCCTTCACCAGCTTGTCCAGGGTGCGGAAGATCTCCTGCTTGACGTCGAGCTTCTCGAAGACGGCCTCGACCACGAGGTCGGAGTCGGCGGCGGCGTCCAGGTCGGTCGTGGTGGTGATGCGGGCGAGCGCGGCCTCGGCGTCCTCGGCGGCCAGCTTGCCCTTCTCCACGAACTTCGCGTACGACTTCTCGATGCCGCCGCGGCCCCGGGCCAGCGCCTCGTCGGTGACGTCCCGGAGCACCACGTCCCAGCCGGCCTGGGCGGAGACCTGGGCGATGCCGGACCCCATCAGTCCGGCTCCGACGACGGTGAGCTTCCTGGCGGCATTCAACGTGCTGATCCCCTCATACCGATCACCGATGTGTGCTCTGCTCTCAGGGCGGACCTTAGCGTCCACGGCCGACCCGTGGGTGGCGAAGAGATGCGCGTCACGTCTCATCAGATGGACATCACATCGGATCGTTATCCGGCCGACGCCGGGGCCGAGTTGGCCCGTGCCACCCCGGGCGGGCGCGGCCGGGACCGGCGGGCGCGGGGCGGGCTACGCTCGCCCCATGGTCAACCTGACGCGCATCTACACCCGCACCGGTGACGACGGCACGACGGCGCTGGGCGACATGAGCCGCACCCCGAAGACGGACACCCGCATCGCCGCGTATGCCGACGCGAACGAGGCGAACGCGGCCATCGGCGTCGCCGTCGCGCTCGGCGGCCTGCCCGACGAGGTGGTCGCCGTCCTCACCCGCGTGCAGAACGACCTCTTCGACGTGGGCGCCGACCTGTCCACGCCCGTCGTCGAGCACCCGAAGTTCCCGCCGCTGCGCGTCGAGCAGGTCTACGTCGACCGGCTGGAGGCCGACTGCGACCGCTTCCTGGCCGAGCTGGAGAAGCTGCGCAGCTTCATCCTGCCCGGCGGCACGCCGGGTGCCGCGCTGCTGCACCAGGCGTGCACGGTAGTGCGCCGCGCCGAGCGGTCCACCTGGGCCGCGCTCGGCGAGCACGGGGACACGATGAACCCGCTGACCGCGACCTACCTCAACCGCCTGTCCGACCTGCTGTTCATCCTCGCCCGCTCGGCGAACAAGGAGCGGGGCGACGTGCTGTGGGTGCCGGGCGAGAACCGCTGAGCGCCGCCGCGGACCCCGGCGCACGGCCCGCCCGGCCGCCGCGCGGCGCGGACCCCGCGCGAGCGGGCGCGGCTACGCGGGGTGCGCGGCGCGGGCGGCGCGGCGGCGGCGCACCAGGTGGGCGGCGAGGGCGGCCAGCGCCAGGGCGAAGACGGCCAGCAGGAGCCACGGCACCAGCAGGAACGGCGCGGACCCGGTGGCGTGCACACCGGTGCGCGGGTCGGTGACCTCGACGCGCACGTCGCCCCGGTCCAGGACGGGCGGCCCCGCCCACTCCTCGCTCAGCGCGACGCGCTCCCCCGGCAGCAGCTCGGCCGGGGCCCGCCGCGTCCCGTGCGCCACCGGGGCGTCGCCGAACAGGCCGTCGGCGGTGAGCGCCACGCGGGGGCTGAGCGTCACGTTGCCGTCGTTGACGAGGGTGTACTCGATGGTGGCGGGCCGCTCGCCGATGCCGGGCACCAGCGGCGCGTCGTAGACCCAGCGCACGTCCTCGACCCGGAGGGAGGGCGCGCGCTCGCCGGTGACCTCCAGGTACACCCGGGCGCCGACCGCCTGCCGCACTCCCATGCCCACCCGGCCCCGCGCCTCCAGCACCCGCTGGTCGAGGGCGACGACGGCGCCGGGGTGGTCGCCGGGTTCGGCGTTGCGCGGGATCGTCAGGGTGAACGGGACGGTGACCCGCTCGCCCGCCGGGACGGTCACCTCCTCGCGGTCGAGCCGCAGCCACGCGCCGACGGCCCGCTGCTCCTCGTCGGCGGCGCGCACGGCGAACCCGCCGTCGCGCGGGGTGTTGTAGGCGTCGGCGCCGTGGAGCGCGAAGGTGCGCTCGGTGTCGGCGAGGTTGGCGATGGTGACCCGGTCGCGCACGGTGGTGCCGGCCTCGGCGGTGTGCTCGAAGTGCGCCCGGGCGGGGGCGTCCTCCCCGGTGGCGGGGAAGACGGACCACTGCCCGTTGTCGGCGGCGTGCGCGACGGGCGGCGCCAGGAGCCCGGTGGCCGCGCACACGGCGGCCAGGAAGGCCAGGAGGGCCAGGAGGAGGGCGGCGCCGGGCCGGCGGCGCACGGCGGCGTCGCCGCGCGGGCTGGTGCTGGTGCTGCTGCTGCTGCTGCGCATGGGTGGCACCCCCGGGGGCGTGGGACGGTGGGCCGGCCGCCGCCGCGGTCGGCCCACCGGTCGGGGAGGAACCTGAGCCGTCGGGTCAGGTGAGGGTCAGCGTCAGGACACTGGAGTAGGCGCCGGGCGCGGCCAGCTCGGGCACCGCCAGGGAGAGGCCGGCGTCGACGGCGAACTCGCCCCCGGTGACCGCGCCGTCGGGCGCGCTCGCCAGCGTCGCGCCCTCGGTGCCGACGACGCCGGGCGAGCCCGCGACGCACGCGCTCCGGGAGCCCTCGGCGGCCACGCACCGCGGCGACCAGCTCAGGTTCTCGGCCTCGATGGTGCCGCCCTCGCCGGTGAAGTCGGTGACCTTGCCGGTGAGCGACCACCCGGCCGAACCGCCGCGGAAGTCCTCCACGGTGACGGTGTGCAGGTCGCCGGTGGAGGTGCCGCCCGCGCCGTAGTCGACGGGGGTCATCCGCACGCTGTCACCGGCCTGCGACATCGACAGCAGGCCGCCGTGCACCGAGGTGTGCAGCTCCTGGCTGCCCGTCGCGCCCGGCTCACCGGGCTCCTCCGGCTCCTCGGGCTCCTCGGGCTCCTCCGGTTCCTCGGCGGGCTCGGTGATCTCGAAGGTGTGCAGCACCGTGTCCTGGTCCGCGGGGGCGAGCACGCACGGCGCCTCGAACGTGCCCAGGCCGGTCTCCCCGCCGTCGACCGTGCGCGGCGTCATGGTCAGCAGCAGGCCGGTGACGTGGATCGTCGCCGTCCCGGGCTCGACGAAGGTCAGCGACGGCGCCTCGCCTGAGGCGTACACCTCGAAGGCCGACGGCGGGCTGGGGACCGGCGTGCGCTCCACCACGTTGTCCACCACGACGTCCAGCGGACCGGCCGGCGTCTCCACGGTGACGGAGGCCGCGGCCACGCCCTCGACGGTCGCGCCGCCGACCAGGCCCATGCCCTGGGCGGCCTTCTGGCTCACCTGGGTGACCGCCTCGATGGCGAACGCCTCCGTGGGCTGCCCGGCCTCGATCTCGGCGGGCATCTCGGAGGTGATGGCGACGTTGATCGGGTCGTCGCCGATCAGCGGGAAGGTGCAGCTGTAGGTCTGCGTCAGGGACACCGGTTCGGCCGTCGCCGGGGCCGCGGCCGCGAAGCCGAGCAGCCCTGCCGTCATCCCCACCGCGGACACCGCGCCCAGCGCGGCCTTCGCTCTGGACATCCGTGCGTGTGCTCCCATGGAATACCTCTCCGAATTCCTGGTCAGGCCCGTGAGCGAACGGCGCGCGGCGCCCTGGGAAAACGCGTCACCGCAGCCCGGAGCGATCCCGGGCGGCCGATTTTCCGGCGGCTTTCACGTGATTTCCTGGACGCGCCGGGCCGCACGCACTCGGCACCTGAGATCGATACGGGTGGTTGGTGGATCGGTAAATTACGGACGAGTAGCCAACGCGGTCAAGGCCGTTGACCTGAGCGGTTGCGGGAGTGGCGAAAAGGCCCGGTGGGTGCGCACGAGCTGAGTACCCGCCGCCCGCTCTTCATCGCCCAGTGAGTGACATATCCGAGAAAGGCGTCGCCGCATTCGACCGTCCGCGCTTTCCCCGGGTTTCACCGCGGCCCACCGGTATACGGCAAGAAAACACCCGGAGTCCCGCGCCGACGGACCCGGCTCCCCGCGTCCCGCCCGGCGCGGACGGCGACCCGCGGGACGGGCCGCGCCGGGCCGCGCACGCCGCCGCCCCACCCGCCCGGCGCCGACCGCACGCCGCGCGGGCCCGGTGCCCCGGGCACCGGGGCCGACCGTCACCGCGCGGCCCCGCTCACCCCGCGAGGGCGCCCCGCGCGGCGGGTCGGCGTGTGCACGTGACGGTCCCGCTCGCCCCGGCGGCGTGGGACGCGCGTCCCCGGCGCGGACGGCGACGCCCGCGAGCGTGCGGAGCCCGCGCCCCGCCGCGCTCGGGTCCGGCCCGCCCGTCAGGGGGCGCCCGTCCTCCGCCCAGCGTGGACGGCCGTCACCGGGGCGCCCGGAGTCCCGCGAGTCCCGGCGCGGTGCCGCCCCAGCCGTCGGGGCGGGAGGGCGTGCCGCGCGGCGGATGCGCGGCGGCGGCGCGACGAGGGGCCGGGCCCGGGGGCGGGGGGCCCGCGCGGTGCCGGTCCCGGCGCCCGGGGCCGGGGTGGTGTCAGTGGGCGATGCCGTCGATGAGCTGGCGCGCGCCCTGGCGCAGCAGCGCGACGGCGACCGAGGTCCCCAGGGTGGCCGGGTCGAGCGGCCCGGCCCACTCGTGCGCGTTGAGCATCGTCTTGCCGTCGGGCGTGAAGACGCAGGCGCGCAGGGACAGGTCGCCCCTGGCGGCCTTGGCGTACCCGGCGATCGGGCTGTTGCAGTGGCCCTGGAGCACGTGCAGGAACATGCGCTCGGCGGCCGCCTCGCGGTGCGTGTCGGGGTGTCCGAGGCCGCTGACGGCGTCGATGAGGTCGGCGTCGTCCTCCCGGCACTGGAGGGCGAGGATGCCCGCGCCGATGGGCGGGCACATGTCCTCCACGGAGAGCACCTCGGTGATCACGTCCGTGCGGCCGATGCGCTCCAGGCCCGAGACGGCCAGCAGCAGCGCGTCGGCCTCCCCGGCGCGCATCTTCTCCATGCGGCGGCCCGCGTTGCCGCGCATCGGCACGCACTCCAGGTGCGGGTGTGCGGCGGCGAGCTGCGCGATCCGGCGCACGGAGGAGGTGCCGACGCGGGTGCCGGGCGGCAGCTCCGCCAGCGTCAGCCCGCCGGGGTGGATCAACGCGTCGCGCACGTCGTCGCGTTCGAGGAAGGCGGCGAACGTGGTGCCGGCGGGCAGGGGCCGGTCGGCCGGGATGTCCTTGACGCAGTGCACCGCGAGGTCGGCCTTCCCGGCCAGCAGGGCGGCGTCGACCTCCTTGGTGAACGCGCCCTTGCCACCGAGCGCTGCCAGGTCCCCCATCCAGCGGTCCCCGGCCGTGGTGACGGGCACCACCTCGGTGCGCACCCCCGGATGGAGCGCGGCCAACTCCGCGCGGACGCGCTCGACTTGCGCGAGCGCCATGGGCGAGGAGCGGGAGACGATGCGGATCAGCTCGGGCGCGGGCATGCCGGAAACGATAGCCCGTCGGCCGGTTCGGGCGCTTCGGGACCCGTAGGGTGGGCGCGGCCCGAACCGCTGTGGGAGGAGCATCCGTGGAGCAGACGCAGACCGTGCCCGGCATCCCGCCGAGCGGACGGCGGGTGCTGGTCACCGGAGCGGCGCGGGGGCTGGGGCGCGCGGTGGCGCACGCCTTCGCGGCGCACGGCGACCGGGTGGCCGTGCACTACGGCACCCGCCGCCGGGACGCGGAGGCCACCGCGGCGGCGCTGCCCGGCTCCGGACACGCGGTGCTCGGCGCGGACCTGGCCGAGCCGGAGCACGCCGTCGGCCTGGTCGACGCGGCGGCCGAGGCGCTGGGCGGCGTGGACGTGCTGGTCAACAACGCCGCCGTCAACACCGCGCATCCCCCGGCCGACACCCCGTTCGCGCAGTGGGACGCGGCCTGGCGGCAGCACGTGGCCGTCAACCTCATCGCCCCGGCCCACCTCTCCCACGCCGCCGCCCGCCGGATGATCGACCAGGGCGGCGGCGGACGCATCGTCAACGTCGGATCGCGCGGCGCCTTCCGGGGCGAGCCGGACCACCCCGCCTACGGGGCGACCAAGGCGGGCCTGCACGCGCTCGGCCAGTCCCTCGCGGTGGCCCTGGCCCCGCACGGGATCGCGGTGGCCTCGGTGGCGCCGGGCTTCGTCGACACCGAGCGCGTCGCCCACCGGCTGACCGACGCCGTGCGCGCCCAGAGCCCGTTCGGCCGCGTCGCCACCCCCGAGGAGGTGGCGGCCGCCGTGCTGTGGCTGGCGTCGCCGCAGGCCCAGTGGAGCTCGGGCACCGTGCTGGACGTCAACGGGGCGTCGTACCTGCGCACCTGACCGGCGCCGCGCTCGGCCGCCGGGCGTCCCACGGCGCGGTGCGGGCCCGCCTCCGTGCGCCGGGCTCCCGGCGCTGGGGGAACGGGCGAAGCCCGGCTGCCCCGCCTGCCCAGGGCCCGCCGCGAGCGCCACCGCCACGGCCCGCACCGCGGCGCGGGCCGACCTCCGCACCGGAGCTCCGGCCGCGCGGGAAGCCACCCGGCGCGGGCACCGGGCCACCGCGTCATCGGGCCACCGCGCCCCCGCGCGGCCCGGCCCGCTTCCGGTCCGGGCCGGGCGGTGCCGTCCGCCCCGCCCCGCGCCGGAGCGGGGCGGGGCGCCGGGCACACTGGACGGATGCATGCGCTGCGCGAGCTGAACCTGGCCGACGAGGCGACGGCCCGGGCCGTCCACCGGGTCGGGCGGGCGGCCTACGCGGTGGAGGCCGAGCTGATCGGCTTCCCCGGCATCCCCGCGCTCTCCGAGACGCTCGCGCAGCTTCGCGCCCAGCCGTGCCGCTGGCTCGGCGCGCTCCCGGGCGAGGGAACGCCCACCGGCCCCGGAGCGCCCGCGGGCCACGGCACGTGCACCGCCGACGGCGCGCCTGTCCGTGAGGGCGCGCGCGCCGGCGGCCCCGCGCTCGCCGCGTTCGTCGCCTGGAGCACGGCGCCGGAGGGCGTCACCGTCGAGCGCGTCTGCGTCTGCCCCGCCTGGTTCCGCCACGGGCTCGCCACCCGCCTGCTGCGGCACCTGCTGGACGCGCTCGCGCCCGCCGGCGACGTCCGTGTCACCACGGGGGCGGCGAACGCCCCGGCGCTCGCGCTCTACAGCCGCCTCGGCTTCACCCGCCAGGCCGACGTGCGCCCCGAGCCCGGCCTCACCCTGGCCCGCTTCGTGCTGCGCCGCTGAGCGTCAGGCCCGCCCGCCGGCCAGCGTGTGGGCGACGAGCGCGTTGGCGTGCCCGTGGCCGAGCCCGTGTTCCTCCTTGAGCCAGGTCACCAGCTCCCCGTGCCGGCTCACCGGCGCGCTGCGGATGAGTTCCTGCCACTGGGCGATGGGCCGCCCGTACGTCTTCTCGATCGACGGGAAGTAGCTCGCGGGTCCCTTGGCCGGTGTCGGCATGGCGCGTGGTCCTCTCCTGCGGCGCTGGTGTCACCCGGTCGGACCGGCGCCGCCGCGCGCACTCATCGCTCGGAGTGGGTGACGTGCACCACACCGCGCGGGGCGGTACCCGCGCGCCCCGGCCGACCCGTCACGGGCGCGGGCCGGACCGCGCCGCCCGGGCCGCGCGCCACTCGGGGGCGAGCACGGACCAGACCTCCATGTCGTGCCGCTCCCCGCGCCGCAGGTAGCTCTCCCGCAGCACGCCGTCCCGCGTCATCCCCAGCCGCCGGGCCACGGCGACGCTCGGCACGTTGCGCGCCGAGGCGTGCCACTCGATCCGGTGAACGCCGCGCCGCTCGACCGCCCAGTCGATGATGGTGCGCGCGGCCCGGGTCACCAGCCCCCGGCCCACCGCCGACGGCTCCAGCCAGCACCCCGCCTCGGCGGTGCCCTGGGCGACGTCCATCGTCCGGAACAGCACGCCGCCGACCAGCGCGCCGTCCGCCCAGATGCCGTAGAGCCGCCCGGTGTCCGCGGCGGCCTTGTCCGCGTACTCGCGCAGGAACGCCCGGCCCGCCTCCAGGTCGCCGACGGCGTCCGCCAGGCCGACGTAGCGCCCGATGAACTCCCGCCCCCGGTCGATGTGCGCGAAGAACTCCTCGGCGTGCCACGGCTCCAACGGCCGCAGCTCCGCCCCGTCCTTCCCCAGCGATACCGCGAACACCCGGTGCCTCCCCGCTCCCCCTGGCTGCGCGGGCATCCTCCCACGGCCCCCGGGCCGCGACGCACGCGGTGGGCTGCGGCCCGGCGTCGGGCCGCAGCCCACCGCCCCCGCGCCCCCGCGCCCCCGGCGGCCGTGCGGCCGCCGGGGGCGCGGGCGGAGCGGCGTCAGGACCGGGGCGGGCGGTCCTCGCCGCGCCCGCGCGGCTGGTCGCCGCCGAACTCCTGGTCGAGCTTCTCCTGGGC
The DNA here is from genome assembly GCF_026262575.1 of Streptomyces marinisediminis. Classification (GTDB taxonomy): domain Bacteria; phylum Actinomycetota; class Actinomycetes; order Streptomycetales; family Streptomycetaceae; genus Streptomyces; species Streptomyces marinisediminis. Next base: position 50,718 of record NZ_JAPKFL010000001.1, on the reverse strand, counting down.
GGTGTCGACATGCTGGCTGTACTTGCCGCCGGTGCGGCGGTCGACGTAGTCGCCGCCCTTCTCCACGCCCTTGTGGACCTTGTCCTCGTGGCCCTTGAGCATGCCCTTGAGCTTATCCATCATGGACATGGCACTCCCTTCCGCCGTCGTGCACGGTCCTCGTCAAGCATCACCACACTTCCCGGGCCTCCGCATCCCGGGGCGGGCGGCGTGCGCGCTGCGGACACGGCGGCGCACGCCCGGTGACCGGCGCGCGCCGCCCGTGCGTGCCCTGCGGCCGGGGCGACGGAAGCGCTACCCGGGGCCCGGCCGGCCCGTGAGGAGGTCGGCGGCGCGCTCGGCGACCAGCAGGACGGTCACCATGGGGTTGATCGTCGGCATGGTGGGAAAGACGGAGGCGTCGACCACGCGGACGCCGTCGACGCCGCGCAGGCGCAGCTCGGAGTCGAGCACCGCCTGGGGGTCGTCGTTCGCGCCCATGCGGCAGGTGCCGGCCGGGTGGTACACGGTGTGGGCGACGCGGCGGCCGTACTCGGAGAGCTCCTCGTCGCTCACCAGGTCCGGCCCCGGGGCGACCTCGCGCACCAGCCAGGAGCGCAGCGGCTCCCGCCTTGCCACCTCCCGGGCGACGCGCAGCCCGTCGACGATGGTGCGCTCGTCGTGGCCCTCGGGGTCGGTGAAGTACCGGAAGTCCAGGGCGGGCTTCTCCGCCGGGTCGGCGCTGCGCAGCCACATCCGGCCGACGGAGCGGGCGCGCGGCACGTTGGGCGTCATGCACACCCCGTGCTCGGGCGTGGGGTAGCCCAGGCGCTCGGTGTTGACGGTGAAGGGCACCTGGTAGAAGTGGAACATCAGGTCGGGGCGGGGCTGGTCGCGGTCGCGGCGCAGGAACAGGCCCGCGTCGGAGTCCATCGCCGAGTTGGGCGCGAGCGGTTCGCGCGTCTCCCAGACGATGACGGACTCCGGGTGGTCGAGCAGGTTCTCGCCGACGCCGGGCAGGTCGGCGACGACGTCGATGCCGTGCCGCCGCAGCTCCTGGGCGGGGCCGATGCCCGAGAGCATGAGCAGCCGCGGCGTGTCGATGGCGCCCGCGCACAGAATCAGCTCCCGCTCGGCGCGGATCACGGCGGTGGAGCCGTCGGCGCGGCGGACGCGCACGCGGGTGTGGCGGCCGTCGCCGTCGGTAAGCAGCCGGTAGGCCCACGTCTCCAGCAGCAGGGTCAGGTTGGGCCGGTCCAGCACGGGGTGCAGGTAGGCCACGGAGGCGGAGGAGCGGTTGCCGGTGGCCGGGTCGTAGGCGAGGGAGAAGAAGCCCGCGCCCTCGGGGAAGGGGCGCGCGTTGAAGTCGTCGACGACCGGGACGTCCAGCGCGGCCGCGGCGGCGGCGACGAAGTCGACCGCGATCGGGTTACGGTCGGCCTCCGCCACGGGGACGATGGTGTTCTGCAGCCGGTCGCGGTAGGGCAGCAGCACCTCCGGTCCCCAGCCGGCGCACCCCATCGCCGTCCACTCCTGGAGGTCCTGGGGCAGCGGCAGGAAGCTGATGAGGGTGTTGTGGGAGGAGCAGCCGCCCAGCACGCGGGCGCGCGAGTGCAGGATGTGGGAGTTGCCGCGCGGCTGCTCGACGGTGGTGTAGCCGTAGTCGAACTCGGAGTCCAGCAGGTTGATCCAGTTGCGCAGCTTCAGGATGCGCTCGTCGCCGACGTCGCTGGGGCCGCCCTCGATGACGGCGACGCGGGTGCCGCGGTCCTCGGTCAGCCGGGCGGCGAGCACGGACCCGGCCGTGCCGCCGCCGACGATCACGTAGTCGTAGGTCTCTTCGCCACCGGTGTTCGTCGCCATCGTCGCGCGGCCCCTCAGCCCTTGAACCAGCCGGACGGGGCCGGCGTGAGGTTCTGGTAGATGTGCTTGCTCTCCTGGTACTCGTGCAGCCCGGACGGGCCCAGTTCGCGGCCGATGCCGGAGCGGCCGAAGCCGCCCCACTCGGCCTGCGGCACGTAGGGGTGGAAGTCGTTGATCCACACGGTGCCGTGCCGCAGCCCGTCGGCGAAGCGCTGGGCGCGGCCGGCGTCGGAGGTCCACACCCCGCCGGCGAGGCCGTAGCGCGTGTCGTTGGCCAGGCGCAGCGCCTCCTCCTCGGTGCCGAAGCGCTCGACGGTGACCACGGGGCCGAAGATCTCCTCCTGGACGACGCGCATGGAGCGGTCGCAGTCGGCCAGCACGGTCGGCAGCAGGAAGAACCCCCGCTGGAGCTCCGGGTCGTCGGGGCGGCGGCCGCCGCAGGCGACGCGGGCGCCCTCCGCGCGGCCGATCTCCAGGTAGCCCTCGACCTTCTCCCGGTGCTCGGCGGAGCTGAGCGGCCCGGACTCGGTGGCCTCGGCCATGCCGTCGCCGAGCCGGATACGGGCGGCGCGGTCGGCCAGCGCCTCGACGAAGCGGTCGTGGACGCCGTCCTGCACGATGAGCCGGGAGCCGGCCGAGCAGACCTGGCCGGAGTGGAGGAAGGCGGCGTCCAGTGCGTAGTCGAGCGCGGCGTCGAAGTCGGCGTCGTCGAAGACGACGTTCGGGTTCTTGCCGCCGAGTTCGAGGGCGATCTTCTTCACCCCGTCGGCCGCGGCCGCCATGATCCGGCGCCCGGTGTCCAGGCCGCCGGTGAAGGAGACGAGGTCCACCTCCGGGTGGGCGGTCATCGCCGCGCCGACGGTCGAGCCCTGCCCGAGCACGAGGTTGGCGACGCCGGGCGGTGCTCCGGCCTCCGCGATGAGCCGGATCATGTGCAGCGTGGACAGCGGCGTGGTCTCGCTGGGCTTGAGGACGAAGGTGTTGCCCGCCGCGAGCGCGGGCGCCACCTTCCAGGACGCCTGGAGCAGCGGGTAGTTCCACGGCGCGATGAGGGCGCAGACGCCCACCGGGTGGTAGACCACCCGGCTCAGGACGCCGGGGCCGACGTCCACCACCCGCCCGGCGTCCTTGCCCGCGAGCTCGGCGAAGTAGCGGAAGCAGTCGGCCACGTCCTCGACGTCCACCCGGGCCTCGGTGAGCGTCTTGCCGGTGTCCAGCGTCTCGGTGCGCGCGATCTCCTCCTGGTCGCGCAGCAGGAACCGGGAGACGCGGTGGAGGACGTCGGCGCGCTCGCGGGTGGGCAGTCCTGACCACTGGCCGGAGTCGAAGGCGCGGCGGGCGGCCCGGACGGCGTGGTCCACGTCGGTCTCGTCGCCGTCGTCCACCTCGGTGATCACCGAGGCGTCGAAGGGGTTGACGACCTGGTGGCGCCCTCCGGCCGCCGCGGCGACCCACTGACCGTCGATGTAGAGCTCGGGCACGCGGACACTCCCTGGAGATGGCGGCTGGACCACCACCATCGGCAGGGTGCCGCCCGCGCGCCACCCGGCACACCGTCCGCCGGGGCCACCCGGGGGCGGACGGCACCCTGTCGGGTCAGCGCGGCCCGCCCGCCCGTCCGCGCTCCGGCGCGCCGGCGGGCGGTCGCTTCGGCCACACGGTGTAGCTGACCGCGACGACCACCGCGACGAGGCTGACGAGGCTGACGAGGCCCATCTTGCTCTGCCAGGCGCGCAGCGACTCCACCTGGCCGACGTCCCCGACGTACCAGATCGCCGCCTGGAGCAGCGCGGCGGCGATCGCGGCCCCGGCGACGGCGCGGGCGGACATCCTCCACTCGTGCCGGGCCCGGGCCAGGCCGTAGCGCGGCGGCCTGACCGGCGGCGGCCCGCCCGCGAAGCGGTGCGCGAAGCGCGCGTCCGCCCAGCGGACCAGGTAGCGCCCGTGGGTGGCGGTGAAGCCGATGTAGACGGCCGCCAGCCCGTGCTTCCTTCCCAGGCCGCGGGTGCCCGCCCGCCAGTGGGGCGTCACCGGGCAGCGTGCGGCTTGCCTCGCACCATGCGCTCCGCCAACCTCCGCGGCTCCCGGCACCTCCCTCGGCACCACCTCGTGGAGCTCGCGCCCGGGGTGACTCGCGGGGTCGAGGTCCGTCCTGCGCTCACCGCCGGATTCGTCCAGGGCGGCGCGGGGCGCGGCCGTCGCCTCCGCGGCCGTCAGCGGGCTGGCGGCTGGGGGCGCCGCCGGATTCTCGGCGATCCCGCCGCAGGCCGTGAGTCCGGCGGCCAGTGGGAGCACCGTCGCGGACATTCGCAGCCGCACTCGTCTTCACCCAGGGGGTCCTTGCGTCCTCGCCCGGCACGGCTCCGGGGGTGCCGCGGCACCGTGTCGGCGGCCGGGGCGGGCCCTTGTCCGGCGGCCACCAGGAGCGGGGGCCCGCCGCCGCCCCGGCGTCCCGACGCCGCCAGGCCCGGTCGCCGGCGCCGCCGTCCGCACGGCGCGGAACGGCACCGCGCCCTCGCACATGCGAACAACGGGCGGCGCGGCGGGGACGGTTGGCGGACGCGCCGATTACGAGGACTGTGGTCCAGACCTATTGACCAGTGGTCCAGACCTCTCTAATGTCCACGGACAACTGCGGTGAGCGGGCACAGGTAAGGCCCGCTCCACGGGCGGCGCAGCGACCCCATCGGACCGGCCCCCACCGGCCCCGGCTCAGGAGCGCTCTTGAAAACAGACCGCATCACTCCGCATCGCATACGTCGGCGGGCCCTCGCGGCAGCGGCGGCTCTGCTGATCCCCGTCGGCGGCATGGTCGCCCTCGCACCGACCGCGCAGGCCGCGGAATCGGCGACGGCCACGTTCGTCCGGTCCTCGGACTGGGGCACCGGCTTCGAGGGCAAGTGGACGATCAAGAACACCGGTGACACCACGCTGAACGGCTGGGAGCTGAAGTGGGACTTCCCCTCCGGCACCACCGTCAACAGCCACTGGGACGCCACCGTCACGAAGAACGGCAACAGCTACACCGCCGTTGACAAGGGCTGGAACGGCACGCTCGCGCCGGGCGCCAGCGTCAGCTTCGGCTTCAACGGCGCCGGTTCCGGCGACCCCGCCAAGTGCACCATCAACGGCGCCGCGTGCGACGGCTCCGGCGGCCCCCCGCCGGACCCGGAGCCCGAGCCCGAACCGGAGCCCGAGCCCGAGCCGCAGCCGCCGGGCGACCACATCAACCTCGGCTACTTCACCGAGTGGGGCGTCTACGGCCGCGACTACCACGTCAAGGACCTGGTCACCTCCGGCTCCGCCGAGAAGCTGACGCACATCAACTACTCGTTCGGCAACGTCCAGGGTGGCAAGTGCACCATGGGCGACGCCTACGCGGCGACCGACAAGGCCTACACCGCCGCCGAGTCCGTCGACGGCAAGGCCGACACCTGGGACCAGCCCCTGCGCGGCAACTTCAACCAGCTCCTGAAGCTGAAGAAGATGTACCCGCACATCAAGATCCTGTGGTCCTTCGGCGGCTGGACCTGGTCCGGCGGCTTCGGTGACGCCATGAAGAACCCGGCCGCCTTCGCGTCCTCCTGCCACGACCTGGTCTACGACAAGCGCTGGGCGGGCCTGTTCGACGGCATCGACCTGGACTGGGAGTACCCCAACGCCTGTGGCCTGAGCTGTGACAGCAGCGGCCCGGACGTGATGCGCAAGATGATGCAGGCCTTCCGCGCCAAGTTCGGCCAGGACCAGCTCGTCACCGCCGCCATCACCGCCGACGCCTCCGCCGGCGGCAAGATCGACAAGGCGGACTACGCCGGTGCCGCACAGTACACCGACTGGTACAACGTCATGACGTACGACTTCTTCGGCGCCTGGGACAAGAGCGGTCCGACCGCCCCGCACTCCCCGCTGAACGCGTACGACGGCATCCCGCAGCAGGGCTTCAACACCGCTGACGCCATCGCCAAGCTGAAGGCCAAGGGCGTCCCGGCCAAGAAGCTGCTCGTGGGCATCGGCTTCTACGGCCGTGGCTGGACCGGTGTCACGCAGGCCGCACCGGGCGGCAGCGCCACCGGCGCGGCTCCGGGCACCTACGAGGCGGGCATCGAGGACTACAAGGTGCTCAAGCAGCGCTGCCCGGCCACCGGCACCATCGCCGGCACCGCCTACGCCAAGTGCGGTGACCAGTGGTGGAGCTACGACACCCCCTCCACCATCAAGGGCAAGATGTCCTGGGCCAAGCAGCAGGGCCTGGGCGGTGCCTTCTTCTGGGAGACCAGTGGCGACACCACTGACGGTGAGCTGATCACCGCCATCCACCAGGGGCTCAACGGCTGATCCGCGCCACCTGAGTTCCCCGCAGACCGCCGGGGAGACGGCCCGCCCGCCGTCTCCCCGGCTCTTTCACGTCGCTACACCCGCCGCCGGCTCCCCGACCGCGGGCGTTCACGCTCCGGCCTTCGGCCCCCGGGCCGCCCGCGGCTCCGGCTCCGGCTCCGGCTCCGGCTCCGGCTCCGGCTCCGGCTCCGGCTCCGGCTCCGGCCGCAGCGTCGCCAGGGCCTCCGTCAGCCAGCGGGTCCAGAACGTCTCCAGCTCGATGCCCGCCCGCAGGACCAGGTGCTGCATGCGCCCGACCTCGTCCCCGCGGCCCGGCGGGAAGTCCCGGCGCTCGATCTCCCGGTACTCCGCGAGCTGCCGCTCGTGCAGCGCGAGGTGGCGGGCCAGCTCCGGCGCCAGTCCCGCCGCGCCGACGACCGCCGCGGCGCGCAGCCGCAGGATCGTGGCGTCCCGCAGCGGCCGGGGGTCCTGGCGGGCGCCGACCCAGCGCACCAGCTCCGCGCGCCCGTCCGGCAGCACGGCGTACTCCCTGCGCCGGCCGCGGCTGCCCGGCTCCACCGCCGAGCGCACCCACCCGGCGCGCTCCAGCTTCCCCAGCTCGCGGTAGATCTGCTGGTGCGTGGCCGACCAGAAGAAGCCGATCGACCGGTCGAACCGGCGCGTCAGCTCCAGCCCCGAGGACGGCTTCTCCAGCAGGGCGGTCAGCAGGGCGTGCGGCAGCGACATCGTCGCACCATCCTAGGCGCGCCGCCTCACAGCGCCGCGGCCAGCCGGGTGCCCTGGTCGATGGCGCGCTTGGCGTCCAGCTCGGCGGCGACGTCCGCGCCCCCGATCAGGTGGGCGCGCAGCCCGGCGGCCGCCAGCGCCCCGTACAGGTCGCGACGCGGCTCCTGTCCCGTGCACAGCACCACGGTGTCCACCTCCAGCAGCCGGTCCTCGCCGTCGACGGTGAGGTGCAGCCCGGCGTCGTCGACGCGGCGGTAGGTCACGCCCGGCGTCATCACCACGCCGCGGTGGCGCAGCTCGCTGCGGTGGATCCACCCCGTCGTCCGGCCCAGGCCCGCCCCCACCTTGCTGGTCTTGCGCTGGAGCAGGTGGACGGTGCGGGACACCGCCGGGCGCTCGGGCGCGCACAGGCCGCCGGGGGCGCGCAGCTCGGCGTCCACCCCCCACCGCGCGAAGAAGGCCTCCGGGCGCTCGCCGGCGCCGTCCCCGGGGTCGGTGAGGTAGGCGGCGACGTCGAAGCCGATCCCGCCGGCCCCGAGTACCGCCACCCGCTCGCCCGCCTCGGCGGTGCCGCGCAGCACGTCCAGGTAGCCCAGCACGCTGGGGTGGTCGACGCCGTCCAGGTCCGGCACGCGCGGGGTGACGCCGGTGGCCAGGACGACCTCGTCGAACCCGGCGCCGGCCAGGTGCTCGGCGGTGACGGTCGTCCCGAGCCGCACGGTGACGCCGTGCGCCTGTAGCTGGTGGCGGAAGTAGCGCAGGGTCTCCTCGAACTCCCGCTTGCCCGGGACGCGCCGGGCGACGTCGAGCTGGCCGCCGATCCCGTCGGCCGCGTCGTAGAGCGTGACGTCGTGGCCGCGCTCGGCCGCCGACACCGCGCAGGCCAGCCCCGCCGGACCCGCGCCGACGACGCCGACGCGCCGCGCGCGCCGCACCGGGGCGAGCACGAGCTCGGTCTCGTGGCAGGCGCGCGGGTTGACCAGGCAGGAGGTGATCCGGCCGCTGAAGGTGTGGTCCAGGCACGCCTGGTTGCAGCCGATGCAGGTGTTGACGGCCTCCGGCCGCCCGGCGCGCGCCTTGGCCACGAAGGCGGGGTCGGCCAGCAGCGGGCGGGCCAGCGACACCAGGTCGGCGTCCCCCTCGGCGAGCACCCGCTCGGCGACCTCCGGGGTGTTGAGGCGGCCCGCGGCCACCAGCGGGACGCCGACCGCGCCCATCAGCTTCCGCGTCACCCGGGTGAAGGCGCCGCGCGGCACGGAGGTGGCGATGGTGGGCACGCGCGCCTCGTGCCAGCCGATGCCGGTGTTGATGATCGTCGCACCGGCCGCCTCGACCGCGCGGGCCAGGGCGACCACCTCCTCCAGCGTGGCGCCGCCGGGGACGAGGTCGAGCATGGACAGGCGGTAGACGAGGACGAACTCCGCGCCGACCCGCTCGCGCACCCGGCGCACGACCTCCACGGGGAAGCGCGTGCGGTGCGTGAAGGAGCCGCCCCAGCGGTCGGTGCGCCGGTTGGTGGGGGCGGCGGTGAACTCGTTGATCAGGTAGCCCTCGGAACCCATGATCTCCACCCCGTCGTACCCGGCGCGCTGGGCGAGGGCGGCGGCGTGGGCGTAGTCCTCGATGGTCTGCTCGACCTCGTCGCCGGTCAGCTCCCGCGGGGTGTACCGGCTGATCGGGGCCCGCAGGGGGCTCGGCGCGACGAGGTCGGGGTGGTCGGCGTACCGGCCGGCGTGCAGCAACTGCACCGCGATCCGGCCGCCCGCGCGGTGGACGGCGTCGGTGATCACCCGGTGCCGGTCGGCCTCCGCCGGCGTGGTCAGCGCCGCCGCCCCCGCGGTGACCCTGCCCGCGGCGTTGGGGGCGATGCCGCCGGTGACGATGAGGCCGACGCCGCCTCGCGCCCGCTCCGCGTAGAAGGCGGCCATGCGCGCGAAGCCGTCGGGGGCCTCCTCGAGACCGACGTGCATGGAGCCCATCAGCACACGGTTGGGCAGGGTGGTGAAGCCCAGGTCCAGGGGCTCCAGCAGACGGGGGTAGGCGGGCACGGCTCCTCCTCGGCAGGCGCGGTTACCGAACGGTAGCGTCGGCGCGGAGGATTCTGCAACAAGTTGCATTCCGGGGCGCGGGCTGCCCTCGTCGACCCTGCGTTCCGGCCCGCACCCGCCGGGCTTCCGTAAGGCGCCCGGGCGGCCCCGACCCGGCGGGCGGCTTGGCCCCTCACACCGCCGTGGCCACCCGCCCGGCCCGACCGCGCGCCGCGCAGGCGCGGGAAACCCTGGGAACCCTGGGAACCCGGGGAACCCGGGGAACCCGGGGAACCCAGGGAACCCAGGGAACCCAGGAAAGACGAAAACCCCGGCACCCACGGCCGGGGGAAGGGCTCACGCCACGTTGACGCGCTGGCCCGGGGGCGCGGCCTCCAGCCACGCCAGGAAGCCGGTCAGCGCGTCCTCGCTCATCGCCAGCTCCACGTGCGTGCCCCGGTGACGGCACGCCAGCACCACCGCGTCGGAGAGCAGGGCGAGCTCCTCCTCACCCTCCGGCACGCGCCGGTGCAGCACCTCGACGGCCTCGCGCTCCAGCAGCCTCCGGGGCCGGGGCGCGTAGGAGAAGACGCGGAACCACTCCACCCGGTCCCCCCGGTAGCGGGCGATGCCGTAGCTCCAGCCCTTGCCCGTCGGCTCGGCGTCCCGCGGCGCGAGGACCTCCCACCGCAGGCTGCAGTCGAAGGTGCCGCCCGAGCGCTGGATCAGCCGCCGGCGCAGACCGAAGACGAACAGCGCGAGCACCACCAATCCCACGAACGTTCCGCACAGCACCAGCGCGAGGGCCATGTGTCACCGACCTCCCCGCGTGTCGTGCGGACCGCGCCGGGTGCGCGGTGCGCCTGCCATGATGTCCCCGCCCATTATCGACGCAGCCGCGGACCGTTCCGGAGCGAGGCTCCGGAGCCGTCCGCGGCTGGGGCGATGAGGGGCGTGCGGGCTCAGCGTGCGACCGCCACTGCCCGCAGCCGGACGTCGGCGCGCCGCTCGGCCGCCGCGTCCTGTTCCGCCTTGGCCTTCTCCAGCGCGCGCTCGGCCCGCTCGACGTCGATCTCGTAGCTCAGCTCCGCGATCTCGGCCAGGAGCGAGAGCTTGTCGTCCGCGAACGAGATGAACCCCTCGTGCACGGCGGCGACGACGGTGCCGTCCTCGCCGGTGGTGCGGATGGTGACCGGGCCCGACACCAGCACACCGAGCAGCGGCTGGTGGCCGGGCATGATGCCGATCTCACCCGACGAGGTGCGCGCGACGACCAGGCTGGCCTCGCCCGACCAGACCCTGCGGTCGGCGGCGACCAACTCGACGTGCAGCTCAGCCACTGTGGCTCCTCAGACTGGGATTTTCACAAGGATACGGGGTGCGGACGGTGAGGACGGACCCGGGGCCCGTCCTCACCTCCGGTGGGCCGCGGCGCTCAGGAGACGCCGAGCTCCTTGGCCTTGGCCTTGAGGTCGTCCAGGCCACCGCACATGAAGAACGCCTGCTCGGGGAAGTGGTCGTAGTCACCGTCGGCGATCGCGTTGAACGCGGCGATCGACTCGTCCAGCGGCACGTCCGATCCGTCGAGACCGGTGAACTGCTTCGCCGCGTGGGTGTTCTGCGACAGGAAGCGCTCGATGCGGCGGGCGCGGTGGACGGTGAGCTTGTCCTCCTCGCCGAGCTCGTCGATGCCGAGAATGGCGATGATGTCCTGGAGGTCCTTGTACTTCTGCAGGATGCCCTTGACGCGCGAGGCGCACTCGTAGTGCTCCTGCGAGATGTAGCGCGGGTCCAGGATGCGCGAGGTGGAGTCCAGCGGGTCCACCGCCGGGTAGATGCCCTTCTCCGAGATCGGACGCGAGAGCACCGTGGTGGCGTCCAGGTGGGCGAAGGTGGTCGCCGGAGCCGGGTCGGTCAGGTCGTCCGCGGGGACGTAGATCGCCTGCATCGAGGTGATCGAGTGACCGCGCGTGGAGGTGATGCGCTCCTGGAGGGTGCCCATCTCGTCGGCGAGGTTGGGCTGGTAGCCCACCGCGGAGGGCATGCGGCCCAGCAGCGTGGAGACCTCGGAGCCGGCCTGGGTGAAGCGGAAGATGTTGTCGATGAAGAACAGCACGTCCTGCTTCTGCACATCGCGGAAGTACTCCGCCATGGTCAGACCGGCCAGCGCCACGCGCAGACGCGTGCCCGGCGGCTCGTCCATCTGGCCGAAGACGAGGGCGGTCTGCGGGAGCACGCCCGACTCGGCCATCTCCTCGATCAGGTCGTTGCCCTCACGGGTGCGCTCGCCCACGCCGGCGAACACGGAAACGCCCTCGTGCAGCTTGGCCACACGCATGATCATTTCCTGGATGAGCACGGTCTTGCCGACGCCCGCGCCGCCGAACAGGCCGATCTTGCCGCCCTTGACGTACGGGGTCAGCAGGTCGACGACCTTCAGGCCGGTCTCGAACATCTCGGTCTTGGACTCGAGCTGGTCGAAGGCCGGAGCCTTGCGGTGGATCGCCCAGCGCTCGGTGACCTCGGAGGCGGCCTCCGGCTCGTTGAGGATCTCGCCGAGGGTGTTGAACACACGGCCCTTGGTGACGTCGCCGACGGGCACGGTGATGCCGTCGCCGGTGTCGGTCACCGGGGCCTGGCGGACCAGGCCGTCGGTGGGCTGCATGGAGATGGCGCGCACCAGGCCCTCGCCGAGGTGCTGCGCGACCTCCAGGGTCAGCGTCTTGGTGGCGCCCTCGGCCGCCGGGTCGACGACCTCGACGGTCAGGGCGTTGTACATCTCCGGCATCGCGTCGACGGGGAACTCCACGTCGACGACCGGGCCGATGACCCGCGCGACGCGGCCCGTCGCGGCGGCCGTCTGAGCAGTGGTGGTCATAGTTATCGGTCACTCCCCGCAGAAGCGTCGGCCAGCGCGCTGGCACCACCGACGATCTCGCTGATTTCCTGGGTGATGTCGGCCTGGCGGGCCGCGTTGGCAAGCCGCGTGAGCGACTTGATGAGCTCTTCCGCGTTGTCCGTCGCCGACTTCATCGCCCGGCGGCGGGCCGCGTGCTCGGAGGCGGCGGCTTGCAGCAGGGCGTTGTAGACCCGGCTTTCGACGTAGCGCGGCAGCAGGGCGTCGAGGACTTCCTCGGCCGACGGCTCGAAGTCGTACAGCGGCTGGATCCGGGCCCGGCTCGCCGCGCCCGCGTCCGTCTCGCCGGCGCCCGCCTCGGCGGCGAACGACAGCGGGAGCATCCGGCGCTGGACGGGCGTCTGCGTCATCATCGAGACGAACTCGGTGAAGACGATGTGCAGCTCGTCCACGCCGCCCTCGGCCGCCTCCCGGCCGATCGACTCGATCAGCGGGGCCGCCACCGTCTTGGCGTCCGCGTAGGACGGCGAGTCGGTGAAGCCGGTCCAGGAGTCGGAGACCGGGCGCTCGCGGAAGTTGTAGTACGCCACGCCCTTGCGGCCGACCACGTAGGTCGTGACGTCCTTGCCCTCGCCGTCGAGCCGCCGGGTCAGCTCCTCCGCGGCCTTGATGGCGTTGGAGGAGTAGCCGCCGGCCAGCCCGCGGTCGCTCGTGACGAGCAGGACCGCGGCCCGCTTCGGCGCCTCCGCCTCGGTGGTCAGCGGGTGCTTGACGTTCGCCCCGTCGGCCACCGCGGTGACCGCGGCGGTGAGCTCCTCTGCGTACGGAGTGGAGGCCGCCACCTGGCGCTGCGCCTTGACGATGCGCGAGGCGGCGATCATCTCCATCGCCTTGGTGATCTTCTTCGTCGCCTTGACGGACTTGATCCGTCGTTTGTAGACGCGGAGCTGGGCACCCATGCTCAGCCCTCGCCCAGCAGCTTGCCGTCCGAGGTCTCGAACTGGCGCTTGAAGGAGTCGACGACCTCGCGCATCTTGCCGAGGGTGTCGTCCGACATCTTCCCGCCCTCGCGGATCGACGTCAGCAGGTCCTTGTGCTCGCGGTGCAGGTAGTCCAGCAGCTCCTTCTCGAAGCGGCGGACGTCCGCGACCGGGACCTCGTCCATCAGGCCGTTGGTGCCGGCCCAGATGGAGACGATCTGGTTCTCCGTGGGGTACGGCGCGTACTGGCTCTGCTTGAGCAGCTCGACCATGCGCTGACCGCGCTCCAGCGCCGACTTCGACGCGGCGTCCAGGTCGGAGCCGAAGGCCGCGAACGCCTCCAGCTCACGGAACTGGGCCAGGTCCACGCGCAGCCGGCCCGACACCTGGCGCATCGCCTTGTGCTGCGCGGAGCCACCGACACGGGAGACCGAGATACCGACGTTCAGCGCCGGGCGCTGGCCCGCGTTGAACAGGTCCGACTCCAGGAAGCACTGGCCGTCGGTGATGGAGATGACGTTGGTCGGGATGAACGCCGAGACGTCGTTGGCCTTCGTCTCGACGATCGGCAGACCGGTCATCGAGCCCGCGCCCATCTCGTCCGAGAGCTTGGCGCAGCGCTCCAGCAGCCGGGAGTGCAGGTAGAAGACGTCACCCGGGTAGGCCTCACGGCCCGGCGGGCGGCGCAGCAGCAGGGACACGGCGCGGTAGGCGTCGGCCTGCTTGGACAGGTCGTCGAAGACGATCAGGACGTGCTTGCCCTGGTACATCCAGTGCTGGCCGATGGCCGAGCCGGTGTAGGGCGCCAGGTACTTGAAGCCCGCCGGGTCGGACGCCGGGGCGGCGACGATGGTGGTGTACTCCAGCGCGCCGGCCTCCTCCAGCGCGGCGCGCACGCCGGCGATGGTGGAGCCCTTCTGGCCGATGGCGACGTAGATGCAGCGGACCTGCTTGCTCGGGTCGCCGGTGGCCCAGTTGGCCTTCTGGTTGATGATCGTGTCGACCGCCAGGGCCGTCTTGCCGGTCTGCCGGTCGCCGATCACGAGCTGGCGCTGACCGCGGCCGATCGGCGTCATGGCGTCGACGGCCTTGTACCCGGTCTCCATCGGCTCGTGCACCGACTTGCGCTGCATGACCGTGGGGGCCTGCAGCTCCAGCGCGCGGCGGCCGTCGGTCTCGATGTCGCCGAGACCGTCGATCGGGTTGCCCAGCGGGTCGACGACCCGGCCGAGGTAGCCCTCGCCGACCGCCACGGAGAGGACCTCGCCGGTGCGGCGCACCGTCTGGCCCTCCTCGATGCCGCTGAACTCACCGAGGACGACCGCGCCGACCTCGCGCTCTTCGAGGTTGAGGGCGAGGCCGAGCGTGCCGTCCTCGAACTTCAGCAACTCGTTCGCCATGGCCGAGGGCAGCCCCTCGACCTTCGCGATGCCGTCGCCGGCAACGCTGACCGTCCCGACCTCTTCGCGCGAGGCCGCGTCCGGCGTGTACGACTGGACAAAGTTCTCCAGCGCGTCCCGGATCTCATCCGGCCGGATCGTGAGCTCCGCCATCTGGGTTCCCTGCTCTCCTTGTTGGGCCCGTATGTATCTGCTACGGCCCAACTCGGGCCGCTACGTACTGCTTGTTGAGTTGGTTGGGGGCCGGGGGTTACCCGGCCATCCGCCGTTCGACCTCGTCGAGCCGCGAGGCGACGGTGCCGTCGATGACGTCGTCGCCGACGCGCACCGAGATCCCGCCGAGGACCGCCGGGTCCACGTCCAGGTTCAGGTGCACCTCGCGCCCGTACAGGCGGGTCAGCGCGGCGCCCAGGCGCCGCTTCTGCCCGTCCCCGAGCGGCACCGCGGAGGTGACGACGGCGACGGAGCGGTCGCGGCGCTCCGCGGCCAGCCTGGACAGGGCCTCCAGGCCGCTCTCCAGGCTACGGCCCCGCGGCGCGCTCACCAGGCGGACCACCAGCCGCTCGGTGGCCGGCTTGGCCCGGCCGCCCAGCAGGCGGTGCAGCAGCTCCGCCTTCGCGGTGCGCGCGCGCTCGTCGAGGATCTGGCCGCCGAGCACGGCCCGCAGCTCCGTGGAGGACGCGACGATCCGGCCGAACCGGAAAAGCTCGTCCTCCACCTCACCGAGCGAACCGTCCCGGTCGGCGGCGATCAGGTCGGCGCTGTCGGCGAGCTGCTCGACGGCGTCCACCAGGTCACGCGAGCGGGACCAGCGCGAGCGGACCATGCCGGAGACGAGGTCGACGACCTCCCCGCCGACCCGGCCGCCCAGCAGGCCGCCGGCCAGCTCGGCCTTGGCCTCGCCGGACCGCGCCGGGTCGGTCAGGGTCCGGCGCAGGCGCACCTCGCGGTCGAGCAGCGCGGTGACGGAGGCCAGTTCGTCCGCGAGCGCCCGCGCGTCGACGGCGGTGCTGTCCGTCAGCGCGTCGAGCCGCTCCCGGGCGGCGGCCAGTGCCTCGCGGCTCGCTCCGTTCATCGGGCGGCCCCGGCGGCGTCGGCGGCGTCGGCAGCGCCGGCCTTGGTTTCCAGCTCGTCCAGGAACCGGTCGATCGTGCGGCTCTGCCGGGCCTGGTCCTCAAGGGACTCGCCGACCAGCTTCCCCGCCAGGGTGGTCGCGAGCGCGCCCACGTCCTGGCGCAGCGACTGCGCGGCCTGCTTGCGGTCGGCCTCGAGCTGGGTGTGGCCGGCGGCGATGATCTCCTCACGCTGCCGCTGGCCCTCCGCGCGCATCTCGGCGATGAGCGCGGCACCCTGCTCCTGCGCCTCCTGGCGCAGACGCGCGGCCTCGTGCCGGGCCTCGGCGAGCTGGGCCCGGTACTCCTCCAGCGTCTGCTGCGCCTCGGCCTGGGCGGCCTCGGCCTTCTCCATGCCCCCCTCGATCGCCTCACGGCGCTCGTCCAGGGCCTTGTTGATGGCCGGGAGGAGCTTCTTGGCGAAGACGAAGAAGACGATGCCGAAGGCGAGCAGGCCGATGACGACCTCAGGCCAGACCGGAAGCAGTGGGTTCTGCGGTTCTTCGGCTGCCAGGTACATCATGGGGGACCTTTCGTCGAAAGCGGCTTGCGTTCCGGTCCTTACTGAAGGATGAACGGAACGACGAAACCGATGAGGGCGAGGGCCTCGACAACCGCGAAGCCGAGCAGCATGTTCTGACGGATCAGACCGGCGGCCTCGGGCTGGCGGGCGATGGCCTGCACACCGTTACCGAAGATGATGCCGACGCCGACACCGGGGCCGATCGCGGCGAGGCCGTAACCGATGGTGCCGACGTTGCCTTCAACCTGCGCGAGGGTCTCGAGAGCAGACATTCCCTTGGTTCCTTCTCTTGGTGGGCCGGTGGGTGGTTGGTCCACCGGACGTCTTGGGGTGGTGCGGGATGTGGCGTGTGCCTCGGCGTCAGTGCGGCTCTTCGAGCGCCTGGGCGAGGTAGGTGGCGGTCAGCACCGTGAACACGTACGCCTGGAGCGCCTGGATGAACAGCTCGAAGACCGTCAGGACGATCGTCATGGCGAACGAGGCGGTGGCGTAGACGGTGCCGAGGACCGTGCCGAGCATGTACCAGGTGGCGATCGTGAAGATCAGGATCAGCACGTGGCCCGCGAACATGTTGGCGAAAAGTCGGACGGCCAGGGTGAAGGGCCGCACGAAGATGTTCGAGATGAACTCGATCGGGGTCAGGATGACGTAGATCGGTTTCGGCAGTCCCGAGGGCACGCACAGGTTCCGGATGCCGCCGACGAAGCCGTTGGTACGGAACGTCACCGTCATGTAGGTCAGCCAGACGACGACCGCCAACCCCGCTGGGTAGGCGATGACCGAGGTGACCGGGAACTGGGCGATCGGGATGAGCGCCCACAGGTTCATCATCCAGACGAAGAAGAACAACGAGACGAGCAGGGGGACGAAGGGCTCGCCCTTCTTCCCGATCACCTCGCGAGCGATGCCCTTGCGCACGAACTCGTATCCGGCCTCGGCGACCATCTGCAGCTTGCCGGGGACGACCTTCGGGTTCGAGAACGCCATCCAGAAGAAGGTGAGGATGATGCCGGTACCGATGAGCGCCAGCAGCATCGGCTTGTTGAACTCGAACCCTCCGACCGTGAACATCGGCTCGAAGATGAACGACCACACGCTCGGGGCCTCGAAGCCACAGTCCTTGAACAGATGGCAGTCAACCTCGAAGGCGAGCAACTGATCACTACTCACCGCGAGCTCCTTCGGTCGGACGCATAGGTACGGCTACCTCGATGTGTCGGCGCGGCACAGGGCCACGGAGCGGCACTGGACTGGGTATCGCGGGAGAAGGGGCCGACCGACGCGAGGGCGTGACGGCCCGCAGAAGGGTGGGGAGCACGCGACGCTGTCCCGCACAGCGCACGCTCCGTCGCTCGCCACCCTCTCGGCGTCGGACCATAGCAGCCACCCGAGGGGGTCTTTATGTCGCCCCTACCTTCGGCACTCCCACGGACGGCGCTCATGCGCGGGGCCCCGCGTCCGCGGCTTTCCTGTCACCGGCGGGCTCCACGTACAAGGTTTTCACCCGCGTGTGCATCCACGCCTGCGCGGCGAGCCACGTCAGCAGGCAGGCGAGAACGGTCAGCCCGAACACCCGCCCGTCCAGCCACGTGGCGTCCCGCAGCAGCATGAGCAGCACGAGCATGACCCCGACCTGCGTCGTGTAGACGAGGAACCCGGCGCCCAGCAGGAACTCGGGCCAGGCCTGGCCGATGCGGCTGAGCGCGAGCAGGCCGGCTCCGAAGAAGGCGATGACCAGCACGGTGCCGAGCCCTGCGCCGAGGGCGCCCTGGCCACCGGACACCAGCGTGCCGACGAGGACGCCGACCAGCCCGGCGCACGCCGAGGGAATCGCGGCGCCGCGGAGGATCCGGGCGTCGTTCGACTGCATAAGTGCTGCTCCAGCAAGGGGACTGCGGGGGGCGACGGGACCGTCGGTGGTGAGCGTAGCCCGGCGGCGCGGACGCGTGGGACGGGGGCCTGGGAAGGCGGCCCACCGGTTCTCCTCGCCGGTCTCGTGAACGGTATCACAAACTATTTGATGAGGTCTTTACCAAGTCCGTGTGCCAGGCGTCACACTTGAGGGTGCACCTCGTCATCCGTGCACTGACGCGCGCCGGGCCCGGTGACCGCCCCCGCCGGTGGCCCGGGAGGCGCGTCAGGAGTGGGAGTCCTGGGTGCGGCGGCGGGGGTTGTGGTGCCGGTCGGACAGGGCGGTGGCGCCGCTCGGGGCGGGAGCGTGCGGCCGGGCGGGAGCGCCGACGGTCTCCGGTTCGCGCCGGGCGTCCGCGCGCTCGTCCGCCGGCCCCGGGGCCGCTGCCGACGGCCCCGGCTCCGGCGCCCGGCGGTAGCGCGGCGGCACCAGGCGCTGGGCCCACCCGGGAACCCGCGGGGTGAAGCGCGGCAGCAGCAGGACGACGAGCCCGAGTGCGCACAGCGCGACGACGGTCAAAACGATCACCAGGCTGCTGGACTTCACCGAGAAGGCGACCGCGCCGAAGGCGATCAGCGCCGACCAGAAGTACATCGTGAGCACGGCGCGGCTGTGCGAGTGGCCGATCTCCAGCAGCCGGTGGTGCAGGTGGCCCCGGTCGGCGGCGAAGGGCGACTGGCCCTTCCACGTGCGGCGGACGATCGACAGCGCCAGGTCGGCGATCGGGATGGCCAGGATCGTCAGCGGCAGCAGCAGCGGCATGTAGACCGGCACCATGGCCTGGACGGCGGAGCGCTCCGAGCCGGCGAAGAGCCGCATCGCGTCGGGGTCCACCTGGCCGGTGACCGAGACGGCGGCGGCGGCCAGGACGAGGCCGATCAGCATGGACCCCGAGTCCCCCATGAAGATGCGCGCGGGGTGCATGTTGTGCGGGAGGAAGCCGAGGCACATGCCCATGAGCACGGCCGCGAAGAGCGTCGCCGGGGACGCGGCCTCGATGCCGTAGCTGTACCAGATGCGGTACGCGTACATGAAGAACGCGGCCGCCGCGATGCCGACCACGCCCGCGGCCAGACCGTCCAGGCCGTCGACGAAGTTCACGGCGTTGATGGTGACGACGACGAGGGCCACGGTGAGCAGCGTGCCCTGGAGGGCGGTGAGCGCCACTATTCCGACGCCCGGGATGGGGAGCCACAGGATGGTCAGCCCCTGCCACACCATCGCCCCGGCGGCGATCATCTGGCCACCGAGCTTGACCAGCGCGTCCACGCCCCACTTGTCGTCCAGCACGCCCAGCAGCCAGATGATCCCGGCCCCGGCCAGCAGCGCGCGCGGTTCGTCGGACAGCGTGAAGACGTCGCCGATGTTGGTGAGCTGCGAGGCCACCAGCAGCCCCGCGCACAGCCCGCCGAACATCGCGATGCCGCCCAGCCGCGGGGTGGGCTCGCGGTGCACGTCGCGGGCGCGGATCTGGGGCATGGCACCGGCGGCGATGGCGAACTTCCGCACCGGCCCGGTCAGCAGGTAGGTGACCGCGGCCGTGACGCACAACGTCAGCAGATACTCCCGCACGGGCTCCCCTGGGGTTCTTCGGCGCCTGGGCCCTACAGCGTAGGACACGCCGGCGCTGCTGGCTGGTTCCGCACCTCGGCGACCCTACGCGGGCGCCCGCACTCCGGTGAGGGCGGTGACGACCGGGTCCAGGGCGAGGCAGATCTCCTCGCCCACGCTGCGGAAGTAGGTGATGGGCGCGCCGTAGGGGTCGTAGACCTCGTCCGCCTCCGCGCTGGGGGCCTGCAGCCAGCCGCGCAGCGCGGCGGCGGCCTGGACGAGCGCCCGGGCCCGCTCGGCCACGCCGCCGGGCGAGCCCGCGTCCGGCAGGCTGCCGGCGTCGATGGCCCGCACCAGCCGGGTGAACTCCTTGAGGGTGAACGTGCGCAGCCCCGCGGAGTGGCCCATGGAGATGACCTGGGCCCGGTGGTCGCGGGTGGCGGTCAGCACGAGGTCGGCGCGGATGACGTGCTCGTCCAGCAGCTCGCGGCCGGTGAAGCCGGTGGGGTCGGCGCCGTAGTCGGCCAGGACGGTGGCGGCGTGCTCCTCCATCGCGGCACCCTCGTGCCCCCACGTCCCGGCGCTCTCCACCAGCAGGCCGCCGGCCCGGTCGCCGTCCAGCCGCGCCGCCAGGGCGTGCCGGGTGAGCCGCTCGGTGATGGGCGAACGGCAGACGTTGCCGGTGGAGACGTGCAGGATGCGGAAGGGCGTTCCGGGCGGAGTGGAGGTCGCTATGCCACGCCCTTCGGGCGCGGTCAACTGGCCTCCTTGAGGTCGGGAACCACCGTGCGCAGCTCGTCCGCGCTGATGGCACCCGCACGCAGCAGCACCGGCTCCCGGCCGGTGACGTCGACGATGGAGGACGGCACGGTGTCCGGGGTGGGCCCGCCGTCGAGGTAGACGGCGACGGAGTCGCCCAGCATCTCCTGCGCGGCGTCGCAGTCCTGCGGGGCCGGGTGGCCGGTGCGGTTGGCCGAGGAGACGGCCATCGGGCCCACCTCGGTGAGCAGCTCGATCGCCACGGGGTGCAGCGGCATGCGCACGGCCACGGTGCCGCGCGTCTCCCCCAGGTCCCAGGTCAGCGAGGGCTGGTGCCGGGCGACGAGGGTCAGCGCGCCGGGCCAGAAGGCGTCCACGAGTTCCCAGGCGGCCTCGGAGAAGTCGGTGACCAGGCCGTGCAGGGTGTTGGGCGAGCCGACCAGCACCGGCGAGGGCATGCCCCGGCCGCGCCCCTTGGCTTCCAGGAGGTCGGCGACGGCCTCGGGCCCGAAGGCGTCGGCGCCGATGCCGTAGACCGTGTCGGTGGGCAGCACGACCAGTTCGCCGCGGCGGACGGCGGCGGCGGCCTCGCGCAGTCCGGTCCGGCGGTCGGTGGTGTCGGTGCAGTCGTAGCGCCGTGCCATTACGGCACCTCCCTGCGAGCGGTGGCGAATCGGGGGCGGTTGTTCAGGTCGGGGTGGTCGGCGGCGTCGGCCCAGCCCCGGTCCTCGGTGAAGATCCACGGCACCTGGCCGCCCTGGGTGTCGGCGTGCTCGACCACGACGAGCCCCCCGGGCCGCAGCAGGCGGTGCGCGGTGCGCTCCAGGCCCCGGATGAGGTCCAGGCCGTCCTCGCCGGAGAAGAGCGCCAGCTCCGGGTCGTGGTCGCGGGCCTCGGGGGCGACGTACTCCCACTCGGTGAGCGGGATGTAGGGCGGGTTGGAGATGACGAGGTCGACCTGGCCGTCCAGCTCCGGCAGCGCGGTGCGGGCGTCGGCGTGGTGCAGCCGCACCCGGGAGCCCTCGGTGTTCCTGCGGGCCCAGTGCAGCGCGCCCTCGTCCAGCTCCACGGCGTGCACCCGCGAGCGCGGCACCTCCTGGGCGAGCGCCAGCGCGATGGCGCCGGAGCCGGTGCACAGGTCGACGATGAGCGGCTCGGCGACGTCCATCGCGCGCACGGCGTCTATCGCCCAGCCCACGACGGACTCCGTCTCCGGGCGGGGCACGAACACCCCGCGCCCCACCTCCAGCTCCAGGTAGCGGAAGAACGCCCGGCCGGTGATGTGCTGGAGCGGCTCGCGGGCCTCGCGCCGCGCGACGGCCTCCCAGTAGCGGGCGTCGAAGTCGGCGTCGCGGACGAGGTGCAGCTCACCGCGCTTGACGCCGTGCACGAAGGAGGCCAGCTCCTCCGCGTCGAAGCGGGGCGAGGGCACGCCCGCGTCCGCCAGCCGCTGCGTGGCCTGCGCGACCTCCGCCAGCAGCACGCTGCGCGGAGAGGGGGCGCGGCCCCCGGGAGACTGCTGCATCGCTGTTCCTCACCCGTCCCGAAGTGTGCCGCTCAGCTCGCCGCGGCCAGCTTGGCCGCGGAGTCGGCGTCGACGCAGGCCTGGATGACCGCGTCGAGGTCCCCGTCGAGCACGTGGTCCAGGTTGTACGCCTTGAATCCCACGCGGTGGTCGGAGATCCGGTTCTCGGGGAAGTTGTAGGTGCGCACGCGCTCGGAGCGGTCCACCGTCCGCACCTGGCTGCGGCGCGCGTCCGACGCCTCCCGCTCGGCCTCCTCCTGGGCGGCGGCCAGCAGCCGGGCCCGCAGGATGCGCAGCGCCTGCTCCTTGTTCTGGAGCTGGCTCTTCTCGTTCTGGCAGGAGACGACGATGCCGGTGGGCAGGTGGGTGATGCGCACCGCAGAGTCGGTGGTGTTGACGGACTGGCCGCCGGGGCCCGAGGAGCGGTACACGTCGATGCGCAGGTCGTTCGGGCCGATCTCGACGTCGACGTCCTCGGCCTCGGGCAGCACGAGCACGCCCGCCGCCGAGGTGTGGATGCGGCCCTGGGACTCGGTGGCCGGCACCCGCTGCACGCGGTGCACGCCGCCCTCGTACTTCAGCCGCGCCCACACGCCCTGGCCCGGCTCGGCCCCGGCCCGGGCCTTCACGGCGACCTGCACGTCCTTGTAGCCGCCGAGGTCGGACTCGGTGGCCTCGATGATCTCCGCCTTCCAGCCCCGGCGCTCGGCGTAGCGCAGGTACATGCGCAGCAGGTCGCCGGCGAACAGCGCGGACTCGTCGCCGCCCTCCCCCGCCTTGACCTCCAGGATCACGTCCTTGTCGTCGCTCGGGTCGCGCGGGACCAGCAGGAGGCGCAGCCGCTCGGTGAGCTCCTCGCGGTGGGCCTCCAGCTCCTTGACCTCACCCGCGAACTCCGGCTCCTCGGCGATCAGCTCGCGGGCGGTCTCGATGTCCTCACCGGTCCGCTTCCAGGCGCGGTAGGCGGCGACGACGGGCGTCAGCTCGGCGTAGCGCTTGTTGAGCCTGCGGGCCCGGGCCTGGTCGGCGTGGACGGACGGGTCGGCGAGCTGCTCTTCGAGGTCGGCGTGCTCGCCGATCAGTTCCTCGACCGCCTCGAACATCGGAGGTTCCTCACTGCGGGAAACTGCGGGAAAACTGCGAGAAGGGTGGGCTAAGAGTGGCGACGACAAAGCGCCGGTCCCGCGCCCGCCGCAGAGCGGGCCGGGAACCGGCGCTGAACGTCGCTACTTGGCCGCGGCCTTCTTGCCGAAGCGGGCCTCGAAGCGGGCCACGCGGCCACCGGTGTCGAGGATCTTCTGCTTGCCGGTGTAGAAGGGGTGGCACTCGGAGCACACGTCGGTGCGGATCGCGCCGTCCTTGACGGTGCTGCGGGTGGTGAACGACGCACCGCAGGTGCAGCTCACCTGGGTCTCGACGTACTCCGGGTGGATGTCGCGCTTCACGGTTTCTCCTAGGGTTCGGGAGGGCGCCGGGTCGCCTCGCGGGTGCGGGGCGTGAACCGGGGCCGACGGTCCAGTCTGCCATTACTCGGGCCGCACCTTCAAAACGCGGTGGTGCGGTCCGCTATTCCGGTGGGCGGCGCGGACGGCCGCGGCGGCGCCGCACCGGGAGCGGGCGCCGCCCGGGGGCGGAGGCGGCTCCGGCCGCGCGCCCCCGCTTCCGGTCGCGGGGGCCGTCCCGGCACGCCGACGCCGGACGGACCCGTTCCCGGGCCCGTCCGGCGTCGGCGGACGACAGCGGCGGTGGCCCCGCTCAGTCGCCGTTGCCCGGCGTCGGCGTGTTCTTCTGGATCTGCATGAGGAACTCGCCGTTGGACTTGGTCTGCTTCATCTTGTCCAGCAGCAGTTCGATCGCCTGCTGCTGGTCCAGCGCGTGCAGGACCCGGCGCAGCTTCCAGACGACGGCCAGCTCGTCGCTGCCCATGAGGATCTCCTCCTTGCGGGTGCCGGACGCGTCCACGTCCACCGCGGGGAAGATCCGCTTGTCGGAGAGCTTGCGGTCGAGCTTGAGCTCCATGTTGCCGGTGCCCTTGAACTCCTCGAAGATCACCTCGTCCATCCGGGAGCCGGTCTCGACCAGCGCGGTGGCCAGGATCGTCAGGGAGCCGCCGTCCTCGATGTTGCGGGCGGCGCCGAAGAACTTCTTCGGCGGGTAGAGGGCCGTGGAGTCCACACCGCCGGAGAGGATGCGCCCGGAGGCCGGGGCGGCCAGGTTGTAGGCGCGGCCCAGGCGGGTGATGGAGTCCAGCAGGACGACCACGTCGTGGCCGAGCTCGACGAGCCGCTTGGCCCGCTCGATGGCCAGCTCCGCGACCGTGGTGTGGTCCTCGGCGGGGCGGTCGAAGGTCGAGGAGATGACCTCGCCCTTGACCGACCGCTGCATGTCGGTGACCTCTTCCGGACGCTCGTCGACGAGGACGACCATCAGGTGGCACTCGGGGTTGTTGCGGGTGATGGCGTTCGCCACCGCCTGCATGATCATGGTCTTGCCGGTCTTCGGCGGGGCCACGATCAGACCGCGCTGCCCCTTGCCGATGGGCGAGACCATGTCGATGATGCGGGTGGTCAGCGCGCCGGGGTCGTTCTCCAGCCGCAGCCGCTCCTGCGGGTAGAGCGGGGTGAGCTTGGTGAAGTCCGGGCGCTGGCGGCCGTTGTCCGGCGACATGCCGTTGACCGAGTCCAGCCGCACCAGCGCGTTGAACTTCTCCCGGCGCTCGCCCTCGCGGGGCTGGCGGACCGCGCCGGTGACGTGGTCGCCCTTGCGCAGCCCGTTCTTGCGGACCTGCGCGAGCGAGACGTAGACGTCGTTGGGGCCCGGCAGGTAGCCGGAGGTCCGCACGAAGGCGTAGTTGTCGAGGATGTCGAGGATGCCGGCGACCGGGATGAGCACGTCGTCCTCGGCGATCTGCGGCTCGAACTGCTCGTCGCGGTTGCGGCGGCCCCGGCGGTCGCGGTAGCGGCCCCGGCGGCCGCGGCGGCCGCCGTCGAAGTCGTCGTCGTCGCGGCTGCCCTGACGGCCGCCGCCCTGCTGCTGGCCCTGGCCGCCGTCGCCCTTGCCGCCGCCGTCGCCGCCCTTGCGGCCCCGCTGGCGCTCGCGCTTGGACTGGCGGTCCTGCTGGCCCTGGCCGCCGCCCTGGCCCTGCTGGCCGCCGCCCTGCTGGTTCTGCTGGCCCTGCTGGTTCTTGGCATCGGACTTGCCGCCGTCGGACTTCGCGTCGCCCCTGCCGGGCTCGCCCTTGGCCTGGTCGGCCTTCTGGCCGTCGGACTTCGCGCCGCCGTCGGCGTCGCCCGTCGGCGCGCTCTTGCCCTCGGCGGCGTCGGCGGACTGCTGCGCCCCCGCGTCGGCGGACTGCTCGGCGCGGGCGCGGCCGCGGCGCTGGGCGGCCTGCGGCTCGTCGCTGGCCGGCTGGCCGGGGATGTCGATCTGCTGCTGGGACCGCTCCTGGTCCTCGTCCCGCGCCGTGGCGTCGGCGTCGCCGGTGCGGGCCTTGGACGTCGTGCGGCGCTTCGGCTTGGTCTCGGCGGGCGCGGCGCTCTCGCCCTCGCCGCCGGAGGTGGGCTGCCCGCCGCCGCTCTCGGCCTGCTTCTCCTTGATGACCTCGATCAGCTGGCTCTTGCGCATGCGCGCGGTGCCCCTGATGCCGAGGGCGGAAGCGACCTGCTGCAGCTCCGCCAGGACCATGCCCTCAAGCCCCGTGCCGGAGCGGCGCCGCCGTCCGGCGGTGCCGGAGGGAGCACCGGAGGCAGGCGCGGCAGATGCGTCCGTGGCAGGCGCGTCGGCACCTGCGCCCATCAGATCGGTGGTGTCGCTCACGAAGGGTCCTTCCCTGGAGCGGACGTCGGCCTGTCTGGCTCGGCGACCGGTCGTGCTGTCCGGCTGCGGCTGCGGATACCCGAACCGTGCCGGGGCGGTGGTCCCGCCTGTGCGTACGGCGGAAAATAGAACTCGTCACAAAGGTGTGTGGCGCTTGGCGCGGCAGGGTGACCTGCGTGTTTCGCGCCGGCTCCGGGGCAGACTCGGCACTGCTCGGCATGATGCTCGGACAGTGTGGATGGCTCCCGGAAGAAGGGGTGGCCCCGAAAGGGGGCGCTGTGCACCGCACCGGTACGGCTGTGGGTGCAGACTTGAGGTTAACACTACCGGCTCTTTCAAACATTCCCCCTGTCCGGAACAGGCAATCGTGTCACTGTTCCTGGTCGGTGCGGGCAGGCCGCTCGTCGCCGTGCCCCGCGGCGACGGCCGCGTCCCTCAGCGGCAGCACCGTCGCACCCCCCAGGTCCAGGGCCAGCCGGTTCGCGGTCCAGCCCGCGCCCGCCGCCCTGGCGATCTCCTCGGCCTTGTCGACCGATCCCTCCTCCGCGAGCGCCAGCACCGTGGGACCGGCGCCGGAGATCACCGCGGGGACGCCGTCCGCGCGCAGGCGGCCGACGAGTTCCACGCTCCGCGCCATCGCGGGCGCCCGGTACTCCTGGTGGAGCCGGTCCTCGGTGGCGGGCAGGAGCAGCTCCGGGCGCCGGGTGAGCGCCTCCACCAGCAGGGCCGCGCGTCCGGCGTTGGCCGCGGCGTCGACGTGCGGCACGGTGCGCGGCAGCAGGCCGCGGGCCGTCTCCGTCAGCACCGGCTTGCCCGGCACGAAGACGACGGGGACGATGCCGGCGGCCGGGTCCATCCGGATGGCCCGGGCGGCGGCGCCCTCCGTCCAGGCGAGGGTGAAGCCGCCGAGCAGGCAGGCGGCGACGTTGTCCGGGTGGCCCTCGATCTCCGTGGCCAGCTCCAGCAGCGCGGTGTCGTCCAGCTTCTCCGGCCCGCCGGTGGTCACCGCGCGGGCGGCGACGATGCCGGCGCAGATGGCCGCCGAGGACGAGCCCAGGCCACGCCCGTGCGGGATGCGGTTGGCGCAGACGATCTCCAGCCCGCGCGGCTGCCCGCCGAGCAGGTCGAAGGCGGTGCGCAGGGAGCGCACGAGCAGGTGGCGCTCGTCGCGCGGCAGCGTGTCCGCGCCCTCGCCGGCGATGTCGAGGTGCAGCCCGGACTCGGCGACCCGCACCACGACGTCGTCGTACAGGCCGAGGGACAGACCGAGTGTGTCGAAACCGGGCCCGAGGTTGGCGCTGGTGGCGGGCACCCGTACCCGGACGGCGGCGGCGCGGAACGCGGGACCGGCCATCTGGCGGTGACTCTCCTTGGTCGGTGGTTGGAGCGAAGCCCCGGCGTCGCCGCCGTGGGGAAGCGGCGCCGCGCGCTGTGTGGGGACGCGCGGTACTGGCCCGTGGCACATGCCTGCGTGCGGGGCGGGGGCTGGTGACAGCGTATCGAAGGAAGGTTCAGTGGCGACACAGGGCGCACGGCGGGCGCACGGTGCGTGTCGTCCTCCTTTCCGTGCTCCCGGGCCGCCGTTGTGGCGGCCCGGCGGGGCGGGCCGACCGCCGCGCGCGGGCCGGGTCAGCCGCCGCGCCGCGGGCCGCGACCGGCGCGGCCCGCGGCACACCTCAGGCCAGCCCCAGGCGCGCGGCCGCGGCCGCGGCGTCCACCGGTACGGTCACCGGCTGCGGGGCGCCGGCGACGGCCCAGTCGGGGTCCTTGAGACCATTCCCCGTCACCGTGCAGACAATGCGCTGACCCCGGTCGAGCAGGCCCTGCTCGGCCGCCTTGAGCAGCCCGGCCACCGAGGCGGCCGACGCGGGCTCGACGAACACGCCCTCCTGCGCGGAGAGCAGGCGGTAGGCGGAGAGGATCTGGCGGTCCGTCACCTCGTCGATGCGCCCCCCCGAGGCGTCGCGCGCGGCCTCGGCCAGCGACCACGAGGCGGGGTTGCCGATGCGGATGGCGGTGGCGATCGTCTGGGGGTCCTTGACCGGCTCGCCGCGCACGATCGGGGCCGAGCCGGAGGCCTGGAACCCCCACATGCGCGGGGTGCGGGAGGCCAGGCCGTCGGCGGCGTACTCCTGGTAGCCCTTCCAGTAGGCGGTGATGTTCCCGGCGTTGCCGACGGGCAGGAGGTGCAGGTCGGGGGCGTCACCGAGGCGGTCGACGACCTCGAAGGCGGCCGTCTTCTGCCCCTCGATGCGCACCGGGTTCACCGAATTGACCAGCGCCACCGGGTAGTTGTCCGACAACCCGCGGGCCAGGGCGAGGCAGTCGTCGAAGTTGCCGTCGACCTGGAGGATCTTGGCGCCGTGGACGAGGGCCTGGCCCATCTTCCCCAGCGCGATCTTGCCCTGCGGGACGAGCACCGCGCACACCATCCGCGCGCGCACCGCGTAGGCGGCGGCCGAGGCGGAGGTGTTGCCGGTGGAGGCGCAGATGACCGCCTTGGCGCCCTCCTCCTTCGCCCGGGAGATCGCCATCGTCATGCCGCGGTCCTTGAACGACCCCGTCGGGTTGGCGCCCTCGACCTTCAGGTAGACCTCGCAGCCGGTGCGCTCGGAGAGCACCTGCGCGGGCACCAGCGGGGTGCCGCCCTCGCCGAGCGTGACCACCGGCGTCGCGTCGTCGACCGGGAGCCGGTCGCGGTACTCCTCGATGATGCCGCGCCACTGGTGGGTGGCCGGACGGACCGGGGCGGCGTTGGCGCTTGCGGACATCTTCCTCATTCCCCTTCGACCCGCATGATGCTCGCGACGCCGTGGACGGTGTCCAGACGACGCAGCGCCTCGACGGTGGCGGCGAGCGCGGCGTCGGAGGCGTGGTGGGTGACGACGACCAGGGAGGCGTCGCCCTCGACGCCCTCCTTGCCCTGCTGGCGGACGGTGTCGATGGACACCCCGTGCTCGGCGAAGACCAGCGCGCACTGGGCCAGCACGCCGGACTTGTCCGCCACATCCAGGCTGATGTGGTACCGCGTGACGGCCTCGCCCATCGGGCTCACCGGGAGCTGGGCGTAGGCCGACTCGCCGGGGCCGCGCGCCCCGCCGACCTTGTTGCGGCAGGCGGCCACCAGGTCGCCGAGCACGGCGGACGCGGTGGGCGACCCGCCGGCCCCGGGACCGTAGAACATGAGCTGCCCGGCGGCCTCGGCCTCGACGAAGACGGCGTTGTAGGCCTCGTGCACGGACGCCAGCGGGTGGCTGAGCGGGATCATCGCGGGGTGCACGCGGGCGGTGACCGAGCGCCCGTCGGCGGCTCGCTCGCAGATCGCCAGCAGCTTGACGGTGCAGCCCATGCGGCGCGCGGCGGCGATGTCGGCGGCGGTGATCTCGGTGATGCCCTCGCGGTGCACGTCGTCCAGGCCGACCCGGGTGTGGAAGGCGATCTTGGCGAGGATGGCGGCCTTGGCGGCGGCGTCGAAGCCCTCGACGTCGGCGGTCGGGTCGGCCTCGGCGTAGCCCAGCGCGGTGGCCTCCTCCAGCGCCTCGGCATACCCCGCGCCGGAGGTGTCCATGCGGTCGAGGATGAAGTTGGTCGTGCCGTTGACGATGCCCAGCACCCGGTTGACCTTGTCCCCGGCCAGCGACTCGCGCAGCGGCCGCACCAGCGGGATCGCCCCCGCGACGGCGGCCTCGTAGTACAGGTCCACGCCGTGCTTCTCGGCCGCCCTGTGCAGCGTGGCGCCGTCCTCGGCCAGCAGCGCCTTGTTGGCCGAGACCACGCTGGCCCCGTGCTCGAAGGCGGTGGTGATCAGCGAGCGGGCGGGCTCCAGGCCGCCGATGACCTCGACGACGACGTCCACGTCCGCGCGGGCCACCAGCGCGCCGGCGTCCGTGGTGACCAGGTGCGCGGGCACGCCCTCGCGCACCCGGCCGGGGCGCCGCACGGCGATCCCGGCCAGCTCCACGGGCGCGCCGATGCGGGCGGCGAGGTCGTCCGCGTGCGTCGTCATCAGGCGCGCCACCTCGGAGCCGACCACTCCGCAGCCCAGCAGCGCCACCTTCAGCGGACGCGTACGCATCATCCGACCTCGCCTCTTCGGTCTCTCCGGCCTGTTCGGCCCTGCCGCAATCTCGGTGCCACAAGTCTCACGCACCGGGCCCCCACTTCCGCACCGGGTCCAGCATGTGAAATGTGCCTCTCACCCTGTGTGCACCCCCACCCCGCGCACCCCCGGCCCGGGGCGGCGCTCACCCCACGTCCAGCCGCAGCAGGTCCTCCTCCGTCTCGCGGCGGACGATCACCCGGGCCGCGCCGTCGGCGACGGCCACGACGGGCGGGCGGGCGATGTGGTTGTAGTTGCTGGCCATGGAGCGGCAGTACGCGCCGGTCGCCGGGACGGCGAGCAGGTCGCCGGGGGCGGTGTCGGCGGGCAGGAAGGCGTCGCGGACGACGATATCGCCGCTCTCGCAGTGCTTGCCCACCACCCGGCTCAGCATCGGGGGGGCCGTGGAGGTGCGCGAGGCCAGCGCCACCGAGTACACGGCGTCGTAGAGCGCGGTGCGGATGTTGTCCGACATGCCGCCGTCGACGCTCACGTACGTGCGCAGGTGCGGCAGCGGCTTGACGGTGCCCACCTCGTAGAGGGTGAACGTCGTCGGCCCGGCGATGGCCCGGCCCGGCTCCACCGACAGACGCGGCACCGCCAGCCCGGCCAGCTCGCACTCGCGGCGCACGATGCGGCTGAGTGAGGCGGCGATGTCCGCCGGCTCGCGCGGGTCGTCCTCGGCGGTGTAGGCGATGCCCAGCCCCCCGCCCAGGTCGATCTCCGGCAGCTCGACGCCGTGCTCGTCGCGCACCTCCCGCAGCAGGCCGACGACGCGGTGGGCGGCGACCTCGAAGCCGGAGGTGTCGAAGATCTGCGAACCGATGTGGGAGTGGATGCCGACCAGCTCCAGGCCGTCCAGCTTCAGCGCCCGGCGCACCGCCTCGGCGGCCTGCCCTCCCCCGGGCTCCGCCGGGGAGCCGCCCCCGCCGAGCGGGATGCCGAACTTCTGGTCCTCGTGCGCGGTGGCGATGAACTCGTGGGTGTGCGCCTCGACGCCCACGGTCACCCGGATCTGCACCTTCTGGCGCACCCCGAGCTCGTCGGCGAGGTGGGCGACGCGGACCATCTCCTGGAAGGAGTCGAGCACGATCCGCCCGACGCCCGCCTCGATCGCGCGGCGCAGCTCGGCGGTGGACTTGTTGTTGCCGTGCAGCGCGAGGCGCTCGGGCGGCATCCCGGCCGTCAGCGCGGTGGCCAGCTCGCCGCCGGAGCACACGTCCAGGTTCAGCCCCTCCTCGCGCAGCCAGCGCACCACCGCGCGGGACAGGAACGCCTTGCCCGCGTAGAAGACGTCGGCGTCCGCGCCGAACGCCTCGCGCCAGGCGCGGCAGCGGGCGCGGAAGTCGGCTTCGTCCAGGAAGTAGGCCGGGGTGCCGAACTCCTCGGCCAGATCGGTGACGCGCAGCCCGCCGACGGTGAGCACGCCGTGCTCGTCGCGGGCGGCGGTACGGGGCCAGACACGGGGGTCGAGGGCGTTCACGTCCTCGGGCGGCGGGGCGTGGTGCCCTTCGGGCAGGACGTCGGCGTGGCGGGGCCCGGCGGGGTGGGCGGAACGGCTCATGGTCTTCGGTTCCTCAGAGGTGTTCGGGTGCGCTGATGCCGAGCTGGGTCAGGCCGCCGGCCAGCACCGTCCCGGTGGCCTCGGCGAAGGCCAGCCGGGCGCGGTGGGCGGCCCCGGGTTTCTCGTCGCCGCTGGGCAGGACGGGGCGGGCGTCGTGGAGGTCGAAGAAGGTGTCGGCGGTGCGGACCAGGTGGCGGGCGAGCGCGGCGTCGTCACCGGCCCCGGCCACCCGGTCGGCGTCGGCCAGCAGGGCGGTCAGCTCCCGCTCGGCGGGGCACGGGGCGCCGCCGCACGCGCCGGGTTCGGCGCGGAAGCCCAGGGCCCGCGCGCCGGCGCCCAGGGCCCGGGTGCGGGCGTGGGCGTACTGCACCCGGAACAGCGGGTTCGTGGCGCGGCGCTCGTGGGTGGGCGGCGCCCCGGTGACCCGCGCCCACCGGGCGGCGTCCCGGGCCGGGTCCTCGGGCAGCCGGGCCGGCTCCGGGCGCGCGAGCAGCTCGCGCACCGGTCCGGGGCGGGCGTCCGGGGCGAGGGTGATGTTCAGGAAGCCGGGCCCGGCGACGTCGACGGCGGCGATGCCGGGCGCTCCGGCGAGGTGGGCGCGCAGCACTGCGGCCACCTCGCGGGCCGGGCGGGCGGTGCCGGGCGCCAGGCGCAGCGCCAGGTTGGAGGCGTAGTCGGCGGCGCCGTGCGGCGGACGGCGCAGGGTGACCCGGTGCGGCGGCCCGGCGGGCGGGGGCAGGGCGCCCGCGGCCACGGCACGGTCCAGGGCGAGCCGCAGGGTGCGCGAGAGCTGGGCGGGGGTCACGGGGACCAGCGTAAGGAGGCCGGGGCGCGGCAGGCGAATCCGTTCCGCCCTCAGGGACGCCGGGCCACCCGTCCCGCACCCCCGGGCACGGAGGGTGACGGGCGGGGGCGGCACGGCGCCGCCGCCCCGGCGCGGCGCAGGCGGCGCACCAGGTGCACCAGCTCGCCCGGGTCGAACGGCTTGGCCAGGAAGGCGTCCACGCCGCACGCCGCGCCGAGCTGGGTACATGCGCTGACCACCGCGACGGGGATGTGCCGCGTCCGCGGGTCCGCGCGCAGGCGCTCGGCGGTGCGCAGGCCGTCCAGGCGCGGCATGGCCACGTCGAGGGTGATCACGTCCGGGCGCAGGCGGTGGGCGAGGTCGAGGCAGACGGCACCGTCGGCGGCGGTCAGCACCTCGAAGCCCTCCAGCTCCAGGTTGACCGTGATCAGCTCCCGGATGACCGCGCTGTCGTCGGCGACGAGCACCCGGCCGGACGCACCTGCCACGCCCCCAGCGTAGGTCGCCCCCCACCACGCCGTCCGGCGTTTCCCCGTTTCCGGAGCACGGGCGACGGCCCGGCCGCCGCGGCGCGCCACGGAGCACGGACCCGGCGGCGCGCGGCCCCCGCCGTGCCCGGATCCCGGCCAGGCGCGCCCGGCACGCCCCTGGCACGCCCCTGGCACCGCACCTCCCCCACGCCGACCGGCAACCCGCCGCGTGGACGCGGGCGCGCGGCGCGCCTGGCGCGGGTGGGCACGGCGCGGGCGGTGGGCGGCGGCGGTTCCGGCGCGGGGCGGCAAAGCGGCCGGGTCAGGCGTCCCAGACGGCGGCGACGGCCGCGGCGTGCGCGGCGGCCTGCACGCGGCCCGCGCGGGCGGCGGCGGCCCGGCGCGCCGGGTCGAGCATGTTGCGGCCGAACGCGGCGCGGGCCGCCGCGTCGGGGGTGACGACCGCGACCCGAGCGCCGGAGGCGGACAGCCGCTCGGCCTGGGCGCGCACCGACGGCGCGGGGCCCAGACCACGGGAGATCGGAGCCAGGACGACGACCCGGTCGTGCCCTTCGGCGAGGTCGGCGTTGGCGTAGGAGCGCGCGCCGCCGTCGATCCAGCGGCGCCCGTCGATCGTCATCGGCGGCCACACCCCCGGCACGGCACAGCTCGCGGCGACCGCGTCGACCAGGTCGGCGCCGTCGTCGGCGCCGAAGCACCGCAGCTCACCGCTGGCGGCGTCGACGGCGGTGACCAGCAGGCGCCGCTCCGGCCAGGTGTGCGAGGGCAGGCGGCGCGCCAGCACGGCCCGGCGCTCGGCCTCCCCGACGCTCCCGGCGCGCAGCGCCAGGCGGCCGAGCCGGGCGCCCAGGTCGCGGGTGTCCTTGGCACGCAGTGCCGCGTAGGCCCACGCACCGAGCACGCGCTTGCCCATGCGCGCGGCGATCTCGCCCTCGGGCGGCCTGAGTTGGCGCTCGTAGAGCTCCGGGAGCGAGCAGCCGCCGGAGGTGAGCTGCGCGCCCACCACGGACCCGGCCGAGGTGCCGATCACCGTGTCGGCCGCCGTCACCGCGACGCCCGCCTCGGCCAGCCCGGCCAGCAGGCCGACCTCCCAACCGATACCGGTCAACCCGCCGCCACCCAGCACCAGCGCACCGCCGCCCATGCGCGTCCCTCCTGCTCCCGCGGGGAACTACCGTTACCGGCAAGGCGTTGGGGGTGAGGACCCCTGACCGCCCACCGAGGCACCCCGCCGCGCGGCGTGCCGTCCCCGCACCTTAGGTTCTGCGGTGGGCAAGCCGGAACTTCCGAGGCGTAAAGGCACTGCATGCATTCCGTCACTCTGGCCCTTGAGGGCGAACCCTCAGGCGGCATCGCGGGTTGGGCGACCGGCTTGGTCGAGACCATGGGCGGTCCCGGTGCGGGCCTCGCCATCGCGCTGGAGAACCTCTTCCCGCCGCTGCCCAGCGAGATCATCCTGCCGCTGACCGGGTTCGCCGCCGGACGGGGCTCGCTCAGCCTCGCCTCGGCGCTGTTCTGGACCACGCTCGGCTCGGTCGTGGGCGCCGTCGCCCTGTACTGGGTGGGCGCGCTGCTGGGCCGGGACCGGATGTACGTCATCTGGGGGCGGCTGCCGCTGGTGAAGGTCTCCGACCTGGAGAAGACGGAGGCCTGGTTCTACAAGCACGGGCGCAAGGCCGTCTTCTTCGGCCGCATGGTGCCGATCTTCCGCAGCCTGATCTCGGTGCCGGCCGGCGTGGAGCGCATGTCGCTGCCGCTGTTCATCGCGCTGACGACGCTGGGCAGCCTGATCTGGAACACCGTGCTGGTGATGGCGGGCTACTGGCTGGGCGAACAGTGGCACGTGGTCGAGCAGTACGTCGGCGTATTCTCCAAGGTGGTCCTCGGGGTCGTCGCGCTGGGCGTGCTCGTCTTCATCGCCCGCCGCCTGTTCGCCCGGCCCGCGCAGACCGGCGGCGGCCGGCACCGGCGCGGCTAGCGGGCGTCCGCGGGCGGGCGAGCACGGCGCCCGCCCGCGCCCGCGCCCGCCGCGCCCGCCGGACACCGGCCCGCCCGGCCACCCGCCCGCGCCCGCGACACCCGTGCGGACGCGGGCCGGAGGGGTGAGCACCGGGCATCAACCGACCAGCTCGGACGATGCCCACCGTTCCGCTCCCACCCGCCCCCGCACCCGGCCCCCGTCCGGCGTCGCGCCCCCTGCCGCCGTCCGGACACGGGCCCGGACCGCGTCACGGGGAGGCGTCGCGGGAACGCGGGGACGCGCGCAGCATCGCGGGGACGACGCGGGGACGCGGGGAGCATCGCCGGGACGCCGAGACGCGGAGGCACGCAACAGCTCGCCGTTGACGGAACCAGCCCGGCGTCCAGAACGCCATCCGCCACCGCAGCCGCACGAGCCGGTGCCCCCACCCACACGTCGAGGCCCCACCTCCCCGCGACGCCCCGCCCGCGACGCCCCCGACGCACCGCACCCCAGCCGCACGCCACGCGCCGGAGCCCGGCCGACCGCGGGTGCGGTCGGCCGGGCTCCGGTGTCCTGGCACGGTGCCAGGGCGCGGCGACCGGGACGCATCCCCACATGGTCCCGGCCGACCGTGCCCCGTACTGACGGGTCTCAGACGCGCTGCCACAGGGCGGGCACGTTGGGCGGCTCCCAGCCCTTCTGCGCCTGGTGGCCCTGCAGGCAGCGGTAGGTGGCGCTGCCGTAGGTGACCGTGTCGCCCGCCTTGTAGGTGGTGCCGGCCGCCCAGGTGCCGCCCGGGTCGCCCGGGTCACCGGGGTCGCCCGGGTCGCCGGGGTCACCCGGGTCCGTGGTGGTCTTCAGCGTCAGGCCGTAGGCCTGGAGGATCTCGTTGATCGGCTGGTGGTACGTCGTCCCGCCGGTGCGGCAGTTGCCCGAGCCGCCGGAGGTGACGCCCTGCGCCTGGCTGCCGGAGATGTACGCACCGCCGGAGTCACCGGGCTCGGCGCACACGCTGGTGCGGGTCACGCCGGTGATGGTGCCCTCGGGGTAGGTGACCGAGGTGTTGTGCTGCTGGATGGTGCCGCAGTGCCAGCCGGTGGTGGAGCCGGACCGGCAGATGGAGGCGCCCACCGGGGCCTGCGTCGAGCCGGCGACCTGGATGTTCTGGCCGCCCGAGCCCTTGACGTACGGCGTGGCCGTCCAGCTGCTGTTCGTGGCCACCCAGGCGTAGTCGTTCCCGGGGAAGGAGGAGCCCTGGAAGGTGCCCTGGGAGACCTGGTTGTAGCCGGAGGTGGTGGTGCCGGTCCGGCCGCAGTGGCCGGCGGTGGCGAAGCCCTGCTGGCTGCCGCGGGTCACGGAGAAGCCGACCGAGCAGCGGCCGCCGCTGCCCATGTAGTACGCGTCACCGCCGCGCAGGTCGTACAGCGGGCGCGGGGACTCGTCGGAGGCGACGACGCGGACCAGGTCGGCGTCGGCACCGCTGTCGGCGACGAACTCACGGGCGTCGGCCGGGCGCGGGGAGTGGACGACGACGCTGTTGCTGGGAACGTCGACGTACCAGACGCGGGCGGCGTCCGGGGCCTGGCCCTCGGCGGCCTCGTCCAGCGCGGCCTTGGCGGCCTCCAGGTCGGACAGCCCGTGCGGGACGACCTTGGCGCGGACGCCCTCGGCGGTGATCCGCGCGGCGTCGGCGGCCTTGCTGGTGGCGACGGTCAGACGCGCGCTGTCGCCGCTGACCCAGGCACCGGCGAAGCTGTCCCCGAGCGCGGCGCGCAGGGCGTTCGCGTCGGCCGTCGCCCGGCTCTCGGCGGCCAGTCGACGCTCGGCCTCGGCCTGGCTGAGTCCCAGGTCGCGCTGGAGCGCGTCCAGAAGCTGCGGGTCGGCGGCGACCGCCGCCGGTGCGGCGGCCGGGGCGGGTTCCGCCGCGCTGGCCTGGAGCGCGCCGGCGGCCAGGGCTCCGGCCGCCACGACGGCCGCACACGCGCCCTTGAAGGATCTGTGGAGCATGAGTGTGTCTCTCCTCGGTTTTCGGGGGGTGCCGGAGACGCTAGCCGTGGTCACGTCAAACAAAGGAGAGTTCAGCTAGCCCCTACCCCGGCGTTATGACCGGCGCCTGCTCCGGCGCCCCGGCCGCCGTCTCCGCCGGGGCGGAGGGCGGTGCCACGGTGGCGCACTGGACGCCGTGGGGGTGGTGGGCGAGCCAGGCGGAGTAGCTGGTGCTGCGGGCGGCGGCGTCGGCGTGCGCGGCGCGGACGTGCCCGAGCACGGCCGGGGCGACGGCCGCCGCGGGGGCCTCCGGATGCCAGCCCAGCAGGTGCCGCCACGACAGCGGCGACCCGGCGAGCGGCCGGGTGACCACCCCCGGCGTGGGCGGGAACGTCGCCCGGCACAGCCCCACCGCGCGCCCCACCTGCACCAGATGGACGCAGGACGCCGTGTCCGTCTCGAACACCCCGGCCGGAGTGAAGCCGGCCCGGGCGCAGGCGGCGGCGAAGCAGTCGGCGAAGCAGCCGTCGCCGGGCACGTCGGCCCAGGCGGCGTCGGACAGCTCGGCGAGCGCGATCCGCGTCCGGTCCGCGAGCGGGTGGTCGTCGGGGAGCATGATGAACACCGGGTCCACCGCCACCTCGCGCCACACCAGCCCCTCCACACCGGGCGGGGAGCTGTCGCCGCAGGCCCCGACGAGCGCGAAGTCCAGCCGCCCGCCCCGCACGCCCTCGGCGATCTCCCGCTCCGACCAGGACGCCTGCGTCGTCACGGAGACACCCGGGTACGCCGACGCCAGCCGGTCCACCAGCCCGCCCAGCAGCGGGCCGTGCGTACCGCCCAGCCGGAACCCCGGCACCTGCTCGCCACCGCGCGCGAACCGCACGGCCTCGTCCTGCAACGCGGCCACCGCGGGCAGCACCACCCGCGTGCGGTGCAGCACCAACTCCCCCAGCGCCGTGGGACGTACACCCTGCCGGGAGCGTTCGAACAACCGCCCGCCGAGCATGCGCTCGACCCGCTTGAGCTGCGCGCTCAGCGCGGGCTGAGCGACACCGAGCACGGACGCGGCCTTGGTCAGACTCCCGGCCTCGGCCACGGCCCGCACCACCCGCAGATGCCGCAACTCCAACTCCATCCCCCGAGCTTGGTCCAGACCACCCGGCGGCGGCAAGGGTCGTGCCACCCCGGCCTCAACGCCCCGCACACACCGCGCAGGGGCGCA
The DNA here is from genome assembly GCF_026262575.1 of Streptomyces marinisediminis. GTDB lineage: Bacteria > Actinomycetota > Actinomycetes > Streptomycetales > Streptomycetaceae > Streptomyces > Streptomyces marinisediminis. Next base: position 13,220 of record NZ_JAPKFL010000001.1, on the reverse strand, counting down.
CCAGCCGTCCGTCCGGGCGAGGGCGAACGCCCCGGTGGTGTGACGTGAGCGTGTTGCGCGGCACCGTGCCCGGCCAACCGGCCGCCGCGGGTGAGCATGCCCGCGTACCCGGCTGGTTCCCCCAGCGTGCCGCGGCACGGTGGCGGGCGCCGGTCCAGCCGAACGGACAGGGATGAGCGATGAGAGTCGGAGCAGGCGAGGACGACCCGGCCGACACCACGGACGTGACCGGCGAGGGCACGGCCGCCCCGGGCCCGGCCGACGCCGACGGTGGCCGTGGCGGTGGCGGTGGCGGCCGGCACAGCGACCGGCGGGCGTTCCTCCAGCGCACCGCCGGCACGACGTGCGCCGCCGTCACGGGCTTCGGTGCCCTGGGGGCGCTCGCCCCCGCGCGGGCGGCGGCCGCACCCGCCCCGGGACCGGCAGATCCGGTCCCGCACCACCCCTTCCACGGCACCCACCAGGCCGGGGTGCTCACCCCGCAGCAGCGGTGCGCCGCCTTCGTCGCCTACGACGTCCTGGCCGCGGGCCGCACCGACCTGGCCGAGTTGTTCCGGATCGTCACCGACCGCGCCCGCACCCTCGTGCGCGGGGTACGGCCCGAGGACGAGGAGGTTGCCGCGCAGCCGCGGACCCCGGACGAGCTGACCATCACCCTCGGCGTGGGCGCGTCCCTCTTCGACGACCGGTTCGGCCTCGCCGCCCGCCGCCCCCGGCGGCTCACCGCGATGCCCGCCTTCCCCGACGACGCGCTCGACCCGAAGCGGTGCCACGGCGACCTCTCCCTCCAGGTCTGCGCCAGGCACCCCGACGCGGTGGTGCACGTCCTGCGCGACCTCGCGCGCGAGACGGGGGGCCTGCTGGCCCCGCGCTGGCGCGTCGACGGCTTCCACAACCCGCCGCGGCCGAGCGGCGCCTCCCGCACGTTCATCGGCTTCAAGGACGGCATCGTCAACCCGGACACCGGTTCGCACGAGGAGATGGAGCGTCTGGTGTGGACCGGTCCCTCTGGCGGGGAGCCGGAGTGGACGGCCGGTGGCTGCTACCAGGTGCTGCGCGACATCGAGTTCCGTGTGGAGTCCTGGGACCGGGTTCCGACCCCCGCCCAGGAGAAGATGATCGGCCGGCACAAGGCGTCCGGCGCACCGCTGGGGGGCCGCCTGGAGTCGGACGTGCCGGACTACTCCCGCGACCCGCTCGGCCGCACGATCCCACTCGACGCGCACATCCGGCTCGCCAACCCGCGCACGCCGGAGACGCGGGACTCCCAGCTCCTGCGGCGCAGCTACAGCTACGACGGTGGCTTCCACCCCGATGGACGCATGCGCCTGGGGCTGCTGTTCTGCTGCTACCAGCGCGACCCGGTACGGCAGTTCACCGCGATGCAGCACCGGCTGGCCGACGAGCCCCTGGCCCGCTTCGTCACGCCCGTCGGCGGCGGCTACTTCTTCGTGCTGCCCGGCGTGCGGGACGAAACCGACTGGCTCGGCTCCGGGCTGCTCACCCGGTGACGCCCGCGCCGTCCGCGACCGGGGCGACCCGCCGCACGAAGCGGCGCTGGTCCTCCAGGAAGCCGGGGGCGAACAGCGCACGCGGGGCGAACAGCGCGGTCAGCGTCAGCCGCGTCGGGGAGGAGTCCAGGTCCTCGCGGACCAGGGAGTGCGTGGCACCGGGGTAGTGGGCCACCGTCAGCCGGCCGTCCGGCAGGTGTGCGCGGTAGACGGCCTCGGTTTCGGCGGTGTCGACGTTGCGGTCGTGCCCGGCCAGCACGAGCAGCACCGCCACGCCGGCCGGAAGGGCGGCGAGGTCGGCCGTGGCGTCGGCGGTGTGGTTGCGGCTGACGAAGCGCCAGCGCCGCGCCGACATGCGCTCGGGGTCGTCGGGGAAGGCCGCCCGGTAGACGTCGTAGGAGGCGCCGCGCCGCAGCAGCTTCAGGGTGCGTGCGCGGCGCTGGAGCGCGGCGGCCCGCTCGGCGTCCGACGCGCCCGTGTGGCGCAGCTCGGCGAGCAGGTGGTGACGGCCCTGGCGGTGCCAGTTCACCGCCGGGGAGACGGCCACCACGAAGCGCACGGCGGGCTCCTGGGCGGCGACCCTGGGCAGAACCCACCCGGCCTGGCTGGCCCCCCACAGCCCGATGCGGCCGGGGTCCACCTCGGGACGCCCCCGGGCCCAGGCGATGGCGGCGCGCGCCTCGTCCGCCCGGTCCGCCATGCTCTGCGCCAGCCAGTCGCCCTCCGTGCCCGCCACGCCCGGCTTGTGCCAGGACAGGGACGCGTACCCGGCACGGGCGAAGGACTCCCACAGCGGCCGGTAGAAGGAGTCGTGGGTGGCGTCCACCGGCCCGTCGCCGTGCACGAACACGACCAGCCCGTGGGGTCCGTCGCCCTCGGCGGGCAGGGCGAGGACGCCCTCCCTCGTCTCCCCGGCGTGCTGAAACGTCACCGCGCGTTCCCGGAGGTCGTAGCTGTGCCGCACCACCACGACGCCGAACCCCGCCCCGGTGGCCGACAGCGCGGCCACCACCGTCCACACCAGGCCGCTGCGCCACCGCCGCCTCGGTACCTCACACCGCATACAGCACACCCATCTGTCTATCGTGAAGAGAACGATCGTTGGTCAGTCGATAGTATGCTGCTTGTGTCGGACGGGCCTCCCGGGAGGCCGCTGCGGAGAGGAGAGCCGATGGACGGGGCGAGGACGGTGGTCACGGTGCGGCGCGGCGTGCCGGCGGGCGCGGAGACGCGGGTCGCCGAGCTGTACTGGGAGGCGTTCGACCGCAAGCTGGGGCCCGCCCTGAACCCGCCGGAGACGGGCCGCCGCTTCCTCGCCGCCCACCTGCGCCACGACCGCGCGGTCGTGGCGCTCCGCGCGGGAGAGGTCGTCGGCGTCGCGGGCTACCAGGCGGACGGCCGCGGGCTCGTCGGCGGCGGCGCCACCGACGTGCTGAACACCTACGGGTGGGGGCGCGGCCTCGGTCGCCTCGCGCTGCTCGTGCTGCTGGAACGGCGACCGGCCACCGCGCAGCTCGTCATGGACGGCATCGCCGTCGCCTCCGGACACCGCGGCCACGGCATCGGCGGCCTGCTGCTGGAGGAGGTGGCGCGCGTCGCCGCGGAGCGCCACTGCACCCGCGTGCGGCTCGACGTGGTCGACACCAACCCCCGCGCCCGCGCCCTCTACGAACGGCGCGGCTTCGTCGCCGTCCGCACGGAGCGGACGCCGCTGCCGCGCGGGCTGCTGGGCTTCTCGGCCGTCACCACCATGGAGCGGCCCGTCGTCCCGGACACCGGGGGTGCCCGGTGACCTTGCCGCCCCCCGCCGACGACCGTCCCGTGGCACCGCGGGTGCCCACCCGCACGCTCGTCCACGCCCTCGTCCGCGAGGACGGCACCGTGGACACCGGCGAGCTCTACGACACCGCCGCCGCCCTCGCCATGACGGACCAGCAGGTGCGACTGTGCGTCAAACGCCTGGTGGCCGAGGGACGCTTCACCCACCAGGGCCGCGGTCGCAGGGGACTGCTGACCGCCGCCCGCGACGCGGCGGGATGGCACACCCCCGAGGTCGAGTTCGTCCGCCACGCCTACCGCCAGGACGCCGGCGAGGCGCCCTGGGACGGCGGCTGGCACCTGTTCGCCTTCGCCGTCCCCGAGTCCGCCCGCCAGGCCCGCGACCGCCTGCGCCAGTCCCTGCTGTACCTGGGGGCGGCCGGGCTGCACGGGGGGCTGTACGTGAGCGCCAACGCCATCGCGGACCGCGTACGGGCCCACGCCCGCGCGCACGGCGCCGAGGGGACGCTGACCCACTGCACCACCCGCGACCTGCGCGTCGCCGACGTGGACGCGCCCCGGGAGCTGGCCGCGCGGCTGTGGCCCCTGGACGCCGTCGCCGCCCGCTACGACCGGCTCGCCGCGCTCGCCCAGGCCCACCTGGACCGCCTCGCCGGCGCCGCGGCCCTCTCCCCGGCCACGCTGGCCGCGCGCGCACTGGAGGTGGCCACGGCCTTCACCGAGGCGATGGAGCCCGACCCGCTCCTGCCCCCCGAACTCCTCCCCCGGCCCTGGGCCGGCGCCCACGCCCGCCAGCTGGCCGCCGCCTGCTGGGCCGCCCTCCTCGCGCACCCCGCCGCGCACCCCGGGCCCCGGGGCCTGCCCCGCCTCTTCCGCCTGTACGCGGACGCCGTCCCCCGGCAGCCCTGAGCACCGCCCACGGCCGCCCACCACCGGCACACACGCGGACGACGGGCGCCTGCAGCGACGGGGGCCACCCGTGCGCGGCGGCGCCCGGCGCCGCGGGCGAGGCGTCGGCGCCGGGCGCGCACAGCGGGCGCTCACCCCCGGGCGAGGCGCGCCTCGACGAGCAGGGGGCCCTCCTGCGGGCGCGCGTCGAGCGCCGCCCGCAGCGAGTCCGCGTCCACGGCCCGGCGGGCGGGCACGCCGTGCGCTGCGGCCAGCGCGGCGAAGTCCAGGCCGGGGCTGCTCAGGTTCATGCCCAGCTCGGTGTCGCCCGCCTGCGGCCGGACCCGCCAGTTGTCCTTGAGGATGCCGTACTGCCGGTCGTTGACGACGACGAAGGTCACGGGCAGGCGCAGGTGCGCCGCGCTCCACAGCGCCTGCGGCGAGTACAGCGCCGAGCCGTCGCCCACCACGCACAGCGTCTCGCGCCGGGGCTCGGCCAGCGTGGCCCCCACCGCGGCGGGCATCGCCCAGCCCAGCCCGCCCGCCGTCCACTGGTACTGGTTGGCCTCGGCCAGCCGCAACGCCCCCCGCAGGTGGGGGCTGGTGCGCGGGGCCTCGTCGAACACCCGCGTGCCCGCGTGCACCCGCTCGGCGAGCACCGCGGAGACCGCCGCGTGGTCGAAAGCCGCGTCCCCGGCGGCGCCCTCGTCCCCCGCCGCGGCCCCGGGCCCGTCCCGTCCGGCCGGCGGGAGCGCGTCGAGCAGGGAGCGCATCGTCGCGCGCAGCCCGCCCCACAGCCCCAGGTGCGCGGCGGTCGCGGTGCCGGGCGCCGCCGGGTCCTGGCTGACCTGCACCAGACGGGAACCGGACGGCAGCAGCGGACCGGGCTCGTACGGGTACAGGCGGGCCAGCGAGCGGCTGCCGCCGAACACGACCACCAGCCGGTACGCCGCCAGCGTCTCGCGCATCGCGTCGGCACGGGGCGGCAGGTACCCGGCCCACAGCGGGTGCCCGGTCGGGAAGGGGTTGGCGGCCGGCCAGCTCCCGCCCCACACGGGCACGCCCAGCCGCTCCGCGAGGCGTACCCCCTCCCGCGCCGCGCCGCGGGCCACCTCGTCCCCGTAGACAAGCGCCGTCCGCGCCGCCGGTGTCCGTTCCAGCAGCTCCCGCAACTCCGCGACCGGGGCGGCGGCGTCCGCCGCCACCGGCGTCGCCTCCGGCGCGCCCGGCCCGTGCTCGTCCAGGAGGTTCATCGGCAGCGCCAGGAAGACCGGCCCCGTCGGCGGTGTCCGGGCCAGCCGGAACGCCCGCCGCAGCGCCTCGCCCAGCTCCTCGCGCGTGCCCACCTCGAACGCCTCCTTCACGGTGGGCGCCGCCAGCCCCGCCAGGTCCCCGGCGAGTACGGGCTCGTGCACGAGGTGCCGCTGGTCCTGCTGTCCCGCGGTGACCACCAGCGGCACCTGGGCCGCGGCCGCGTTGGTCAGCGCACCGATCCCGTTCCCCAGGCCGCCGGCCGCGTGCAGGTTCACGAACGCGGGCGCACCGGTGACCCGGGCGTACCCGTCCGCCATCGCCACGGCGGACGCCTCCTGCAGCGCCAGCGCGTACCCCACGTCACCCTGCTCCGCCAGGGACTCCAGCAACGCGAGCTCCGTCGTCCCCGGATTGCCGAACACCCACTTGGCACCCTCGGACCGCAGCACGTCCACCACCGCCCGCGCGCCCGCGACCCCTAAGCTCCGTGCCCCTTGTCCCATCACGCACCTCCGTGCTCTCGTCACCGCCGGGCCACCGCCCGGTCGCATCCCGGCCTCTTCGCCTCTTCGCCTCTTCCCCTCTTCCCCTCCACCGTCGCACCGCACCGCCCGGACGGCGACCCCTCGCACGCCCGTGCCGCACACCTGCGGAGCCCGGGGCCGCCCCGGGCCCGGGGCAGCCCCGGCTGTGCGGTGGAGACCGGCGCGCCCCACCACCCGGGCGGTGAGGTGCCCCGCGAGCCGCCGTGCACCCCCCGCCTGACGGGGAGCCGGCAGCGGTGTTCCCCGCGCGGGCTGGGAGCACGGACAGCCGGCCCAGCCGCCGCCTCCAACTCCGTGCTCCCGGCGCGAGCGGCGTGGTCCGCCAGCTCGGCACCATGGATCTGTCCGCTTCGGTGGCCGCGCCAGTCGGCCCGTGCCGGCAGCGGCTGGGCCCTGGCCACGTGGGCGAACGCTCACCAGGTTTGCCACCACGGTGTTCGCGCTGGTGGGACGGGTGTCATGATCACTCAGCGGCCTCGCACCTCGGCATGGCGTCGGGCAGTGCTCGGGCCGCGGCACGACAGCGTGACCAACGGAAGGGACCCGGCATGCGCAGACTCGTCCACTACATCGCCACCACTCTCGACGGTTTCATCGCCGGCCCGGACGGCGGCGACCCCACCGGTCCCAACGGCTTCTGGCCCATACCGGAGGACTACCTGCGGCACCTCGTGGCCGAGTACCCGGAGACGCTGCCTGTCCAGGCCCGGCAGGCCCTGTCCGTCACGGCGGAGGGCACGCACTTCGACACCGTGCTGGAGGGGCGGCGCAGCTACGAGATCGGCCTTGCGGCCGGCATCACCGACGCCTACCCCCACCTGCGCCACCTGGTGTTCTCCCGGACCCTGGCCGAAAGCCCGGACCCGGCCGTCGAGTTGGTCACCGACGACCCGGTGGCGACCGTGCGCGAACTCAAGCGGCAGGACGGCAAGGACATCTGGCTGCTGGGCGGTGCCGAGCTCGCGGGCTCCCTGTACGCCGAGATCGACACGCTCATCCTCAAAGTCGGCCCGCTGACCATCGGCGACGGGATCCCGCTGTTCTCCCGCAAGGCCGCCTTCGACCCGCGCACCTGGACGCTCGCGGACCACACCGTCCTGAAGAGCGGCGCGGTGTTCCTCACCTACACGCGCGTCGGAAGCTGAGGGCTCCAGGCGGTTGGCGCTTGCGGAGACCGGGCGCGGGCGCTCAGGCGGTCACGCAAGCGCCGCCGTACCGCACGCCAGGCCCGTGGCCGGCTGCCGGAGGTGAGCAGGGCGGAAACGCCCCGTACCGGCCCGGCGCGGCGCGGCCTTCGGCGCCGGGGCATGGCCAGGCTCATACCGCGAGAACTCTGCGATGTTGTCGTGGCGCACAAGGCAAGCAAGTGCCCCCCTGCCGCCGCATAGCGTGAACACCGCCCGTTCGCGGGGCTGGGTGCCTCCGAACCACTGAACGACTGACCGCACGACTTGTGAACACGTCCAACACCACGACCGCCACCGGGCCCGCGCTTCCTCCTCCCCCCCCGAGCGGGAGTGGTCCGGAACCCGGATGACGCGGAATCTCGGACGGTGCGCTGCGCTCCCGCACGAACAGGAGTGGTCCGTCGGGCCGTTGAGGCGGCCGGCGGGAACGGCCCCTGCGTCAGCGTGAGGTGGGAGCCGTTCGCTGTCTCCCGCGGCGCTGCGCGGGTACCGTCGTGAGTGCCAGGTCACGATCGGAGGCAGTCAGTATGCCGTACCGCACCGATGCCCCGCAGGACCACGAAAGCAACGGTCAACGCCTCGCCGCACTGCGCAAGCGGCGGCGATGGACGCAGGACAAGCTCGCCCGCGAGTCCGGCTACTCCCTCTCCGCCGTGAAGGCGTTCGAGCAGGGGCGCCGCAGTCTCGACCGGGGATCCGTCATCCTCGCTTTCACACGCGCCCTCGACGCGCATCCCACGGAGATCACCGGCCAGCCCTTCGCGCCCGCCGACCGGGCCGCCCAGGACGCCGCCGCGTCCGTCGCCCCCGTGCGCCGGGCCCTGCTGCGTCACGGCCGCCCCGCCCGCCCCGACGACGCCGAGGCCGCCGCCGTCGACCTGACCGAGCTGCGCCACCGCGTGGCCGGGGCGAACCAGGCGCGGCAAAGCGCCGCGCTCAGCCGCACCGCCGCACTGCTGCCACCGCTGCTCCGCGACCTCCAGGTCGCGGTGGAGGTGTGCACCGGGGCGGAGCGGCGAGCCGCCTACGGGCTGCTCGCCTCCGGGTACGAGTGCGCCATGCAGTACCTGCACAAGCTCGGCCACTCCTCGGACGCGACGCTGGCCACCGAGCGGGTGGTGTGGGCGGCGAAGCACACCGGGGACCCGCTGCGGCTCGTGGCGGCCCGCTGGTACGAGGCCGGGGAGTACCTGTCGATCGGCGAGCACGACGACGCCGCCGACATCATCGATCGCGCTCTCACCGACCTCGGCCGGCCGCGCCACCCGGAAGCTGTGTCCCTGACGGGCGCGTTCCACCTGAAGGCGGCACTCAACACGGCCAGGGCCGGTGACCACACGGCCGCGCAGCAGCACCTGGTGCGGGCCCGCGCGGCGGCGACGGAGCTGGGTGAGGACCGCAACGACTTCGAGTTGCAGTTCGGGCCGACGAACGCGGCGATCTGGTCGGTGTCGCTCCCGGTGGAGATGGGCCGGGGGCGGGAGGCGGTGCGCGCGGCCGAGCGAGTGACCGCCGATCTGCCGGAGGACTACGCGCCGGAGCGCCGCAGCCACCACTTCATCGATGTGGGCCGGGGGTACTGGTACAACGGCCAGCGGGACGAGGCGCTGACGGCGTTCTTGACGGCGGAGGCGATCGCGCCGTCCGCGACACGGATGAACGCAGGCGTGCGGGAGACGGTGCGCACGATGATCCGCACCCAGCGACGAGGGCGCCTGCTGGAGCTGGGCCTTCGGGTGGGAGCACTGTAGGGGTCACACCTTGTAGCCCTTCCGTCACTTCAGGAGTCCTACGGTCGGTGACACTGCGATCACCGATCTGGGAGCCGCCATGCACCCGTGTCCGACCTGGGCGCCGCCGTCCGGCCCGGCGCCAGAACATCAGCGTGCGGGGCTGTGGTGGGACGCCGTGCGCGTCCCCGCACCCCTCGCCCCCGCCGTCCTCGACGCCCTCGCCGGACGTTCCGGCGCCGTCGTCGAAGACACCGTGGACCGGCTGTACACGTGGTTCGTCCCGCCCGGGGCCGCCGCCCCGTGGCCGCCGCTGCACGGCGTCGCGGTGCTGTCCCGGGGCAGCACCGCGGTCCTCGTGCCCCCGGCCGGGCAGCGCTGGGGTGCCCTGCGCTGGCTCGTCCTCCCCGAACCGGACGGTCCCTGGACGGACCCGGACGCGCTGGGGCAGGCCCTCACCGTCGGCCTCGCCACCACGGTCGGACCCCGCCGACCGGTGACGGCGCCGTGCCCGGGGTGCGGACGGCAGACCGCGGCGGGAGCCCTCGTCCCCGCGATGCCCGGCCCGGACGCCGACGCGTGGGCGTGCACGGCCTGTGCGCCCACTCCGCACGGCCGGGCGGTGACGCCGTGACGGCCTCCGGAGCCGGGCCCTTTGCTCCTGCCGCGCCCGCTCCGCCGTCCCCGGGGCTGATCGCGTCGCTGCGGGTGCGGGCCTGGCTGGACCACACCGTCGACGGGCGGGCGTTCGCGCCCGTGCTGATCACCCACCCCGCCAACGCCGGGGACCTGCCCGGCGTCGTCGAGCCGCGCATGCGCACGGTGGCCCGGGCGCTGGGTGCCCGGCCAGCGGGCGCGCACGTCCCCGACGTCGGGCCGCGCGTCATCGTCCGCCGGGGCGGGCTGCTGGTGCGGTTCGACGGGACGCCGTTCGTGCTGCGCGTGGCGAAGCCGGCCCGGTGGGGGACGGCGCTCGCCGCACTGGGCCGGGCTCTCCTGGTCGTCGGCCTGGACCCGCTGCCCGCCCGGGCTGCGCAGCCCGAGGTCGACGCCTACCTGGAACACGCGTGCGCCGACGACCGCGTACACGTCGCCGCCGCGGGCGTGCGGGTGGCCGGCCGGTGAGCCGCCGACTGGTCATCGCCGCCCGCGCGCGCGTGCCGGGTTCGCCGGTGGGGTACACGGTGGCGTCGCGGGTGCGGCCCTACGCTCTCCTGCCCTACTCGATCTGGCGGCGGCCCGGAGGGCGGCCCCTACGCGCCCCGCCGTCACGCGAAGGGCCAGGCCGGGCCGGACCGGGCGGCGAGCCCACCGCGCACCGCTCCGGAGACCCCGGGCGCCTCCGCGGTGTGCGTCGGCCGGTCGAGTCCGGCCGACCGCGCGTCGACCTCCGCCCGGTAGGCGCGGCCACGGCGGGTCACCGACCGGGCGGCACTCGATCGCCTCGCTCGTCTCCGGCCGGTCGGCCGGGTGGCGGTCGCGGCTCTCGGGCCGGGTCCGCGCGTGGTCACCGCTCCCCGGCCGTCAGCCGTGCTCGGGCTCCACCGGGAGCCACAGTTCGGCGTCGGCCTCGTTGTTCTCCGGCGACAGGTGGGCGCGCAGGATCTCGGGGCCGGTGCGGGTGCGGTACGGGTTCGACGGGAACCACTCGGTGAACACGTCCCGCCACAGCTCCTGGATGGCCCGTGGCGCAGGCCCGGAGGTGGTGAAGACCGCCCAGGTGCCGGCCGGGACGGCCAACGTGGTCGTGCCCTCCGGAGCGACCGCGGAGGTGATCACGCCATGGTGGTAGTCGAGGTCGGTGCCCTCGGCGCGGCTGGGGTCCATGCCGTCGCAGACCGCGACGATGCCGTGCGGCTCCTGGTCCGACAGCTTCTCCAGGCGCTCCAGAGCCCGTGGCCCGATCCCCCGTACGAAGTCCATGATCGCCTGGTTCGGGCCCGCGTGCACCAGCGGTACCCGGGTCGTGAACCCGACGACGGTGAAGTCCGCCCTGTCCACGATGCGGTACCGCATGCTGCTGCTCCCCTCGATGGTGAGGCGGAAGGCCATCCGGGGCTGGGAGTTGAGCGCGGCGCCGGTACGCCGGGCCTCGCCCGGCCCGATGCCGTGCATGGCACGGAACGCCCGCGCGAACGCCTCGCCGGAGCCGTAGCCATAGCGCACCGCGATCTCCAGCAGCGTCTCCCGCCCCGCGAGGACCTCGGCGCCCGCGAGGGTGAGCCGACGGCGCCGGACGTACTCCGACAGCGGCATGCCCGCGAGCGCGGAGAACATCCGGCGCAGGTGGTGCTCCGAGGTGGCCGCGACGCGCGCCAGCTCCGCCCCGTCGACGGCCTGGTCGAGATGGCACTCGATGTGCTCCATGGCCTGGTTCAGCCGCTCCAGCACGCCCGGCCTCCTTCCTCGTCCCTCTCGTCCCCTCGTCCATCGTCCCTCTTCCCGGCCACCGTGCCGACGATGGTCGTCGAGCACGTCTACGCAGCGCCGTGGTCGGTGCCGTCCCCGTCCGGGCCGGGCGTTCCCAGCCCCAGGCCCCGGCGGATCGCGATTTCCACGGGCGAGTACGCGCCGTCGGCCCGCTCCAGTTCGTACGGCGCGGCCGGCATCAGCGGGGGCTGGGCCATGAAGCGCGGCCGCACCCCGTGGTGCGGCTGCGCGGCGTGGACCAGGAACGGATGGCACAGGAAGACGTCGCCCGGGGACCCGGTGGCGAGGGCGAGTGGCCGGTGGTCGGACGCCGCCACCAGATCGGGTGCGAGGGTCAGCCCGCTCGCCCCGTCCTCCCCGTACTTCTCCAGCACCTTCGGCACGTCCAGGTGTGAGCCGACCCGGATCCGGGTCGGGGCGTCCTCCGCACCGACCTCGCTGAACAGGAACAGCATCAGCAGTGCCCGACCCTGGGAGCGCAGATTCGTGAAGTACCAGCTCTCGCCCTCCGGCAGATAGCTCCCCTCGATGTGCCAGCCCGCATCGTCCGGCTCCTCCTCGTGCGGGAAGCGCAGCGGGAACGTGCCCAGCGAGTAGCGTGGCTCCCAGCGCCCCGGGCCGACGAGCAGGTCGTACGCGTGGTGCAGGAACGGGGAGTTGGGCGCGGCGGCGAACGGCCCCTGCGCCATGCCGCCCACCCAGTGCACAGGTTGAGCCCATGTCGACGGGTCGTCCGGGTCGCAGCCCGTCTCCCGCCACAGCAGCCGCGCGCAGTCCGCGGCCACGCGCGGCGCGACGGCGCCCGCCACCTTCACGAAGCCGTCGCGCAGGAATCGGGATACCAGGGTCGTGTCGTCCATGCCCCCATCGTGCGACGACACCGGCCCCGACCACCCGACATTCTCCGCACCGCATGTGTCGGGTACGTGCACGCGCGCGCGGTCCCCCCCAGTCACACCGCCCGCCTGGCCTCGCGCCCGGAAGAGCTGGCGCGTCGGCCGTCAGCCTTCGTCCTCGTCGACGGCGTCCGGACCCCGGGAGGAGCGAAGCCCCTGGCCGGGGCCGCTCCCCTCGCTGTCGAACAGCTAGCGGCCCGGGAAGTCGATGCGCCTGTCCTTGAGCGGGAAAACTGGGCGACGTCCTCGTCCATGTTGTCGTGGCCCTCGACGCGGAGTTGGGCAACAGCAGCGTCCAAGTAGCGGGCGTTCCACAGCACGACGGCAAGAACGTTCCGATCGCCGCGCTCGCGCCTGCGGCCCCGACAGCGGGGCACGCACCGAGCACCGGTCCGTGCCGCCCGCGCCACCGGCCCCCACGACCCGCCCCTGCACACGACACCGCACGGAACCAGGTCCGGCTGGAGATCGTCCAGCTCGCCCCTCGACCTCCTCATATGCGTGCCCGTGCGCGCTCCACCCGGCGAAGCCCGCGGGCGGGGGCCTGCCACCTGCGGCTCCGCCTGTTCTCCGCACCTGAACCCTCGCCACCACCCGTCGCCGACGGTTGGGTACGCACCCTCCTGGCCTTGGACGGGCGTGATCACCGACGCCCAGGCACGGCTCGCGACTCTCCCGAACCCCGGCTGACCAGCACCTTCCCGTCTATGCCGACAGCACCAATGGCCGGAGCCGTGGGATCCGGCACCCACTCGACGCGACGGCCTGGGTCACTACACGAACACCCCGGAACGGGCGCCGGAGAAACCGACGGACCACCACGAGAGATCGAGATTGGTCGGTACTCTGTCCGCGCATAGTCCGCGGCAACGGGTAAGGGAGGACAGGCGCACATTCGTGCAGGTGATTTATGCACGATCGCCCTGTTTGCGGATTCAGACTCGCTACCACCCTTCCGCACGTTGACTGCCCGTGAAGTCTGGCGAGAGAAGGGGTACAG